>NZ_JABBFX010000002.1 GCF_012927085.1 Ramlibacter agri
GGGCGTGCTGCTGGACGCGGGAGCCGAACTGCTCCCCACAGCCTGCGGTGCCTGCTCCGGCTACGGCGGCAGCATCCCGGACGGCGCCAACGTGGTGGCGACCACCGCGCGCAACTTCAAGGGCCGCATGGGCTCGGCGACCGCGCAGGTCTACCTGGCCTCGCCGTACACGGTGGCAGCCTCCGCGCTGCGAGGCCGCATCACCGACCCGCGCGAGGTGCTGGCATGAGCGACAAGGACCAGCACAAGGTCTGGCGCCTGGGCGCCGACATCGACACCGACCAGCTCGCCCCCGGCGCCTACATGAAGCTGGGCATCGACGGCATTGCGCCGCATTGCCTGGAAGCGGTGCGACCGGAGTTTGCCCGCATGGTGCGGCAAGGCGACGTCATCGCCGCCGGCCCCAACTTCGGCATCGGTTCCTCGCGCGAGCAGGCGGCCGGCGCACTGGTGCAACTGGGCGTGCGCGCGGTGATCGCCCCCAGCTTCAGCGGCCTGTTCTTCCGCAACGCCTTCAACCTCGGACTGCTTTTGCTCACCTGCAAGCAAGTCGAGCAATTGAAGGAAGGCGAACAGGTCACGCTCGACCTGCAGCAGATGCAGGTCGTAACCGCAAATGGTCGGCAACTGGCCTGCGACCCCATCCCCGATTTCCTGCTCGACATGGTCCAGGCCGGCGGCCTGCTGAACCAGTTGCGCCGCAAGCTGCAATCCCAAGGAGGCAATCCGTGAAGAAGTTCAAGCAAAGGCTGCAGGACGCGCCCGCCGTGCTGGCGCCCGGCATCTACGACGCCCTCACCGCGCTGGTGGCGGAACAGGCCGGCTTCGAGGCCTTGTACCTCTCGGGCGCCTCGATCGCCTACACGCGCCTGGGCCGCTCCGACATCGGCCTGACCACGGCCACCGAGGTGGCCGACACGCTGGCGCGCATCACCGAACGCGTGGCGCTGCCGGTCATCGTCGACGCGGACACCGGCTTCGGCAACGCGCTGAACACGCAGCGCACGGTGCGCGCCTTCGAGCGCGCCGGCGCCGCCATGATCCAGTTGGAGGACCAGACCTTTCCCAAGCGCTGCGGCCACCTGGACGGCAAGACCGTCGTGTCGAAAGCGGAGATGTGCGGCAAGCTGCGCGCGGCGCTCGACGCCCGCCACTCGAAGGACACGCTGGTCCTCGCGCGCACCGACGCCATCGCTGTCGAAGGTTTCGATGCCGCGATGGACCGCGCCGAGGCCTACCTGGCCTGCGGTGTCGACGCACTCTTCATCGAAGCGCTGCGCACGCCGGAGCAGATGAAGGCTGCCTGCGAGCGCTTCGCCGGCCGCATCCCCCTGCTGGCCAACATGGTCGAAGGCGGCAAGACGCCGGTGAAGTCGGCCAGCGAGCTGGGCGACATCGGCTTCCGCATCGTCATCTTTCCCGGCGGCACCGCGCGTGCGGTGGCGCATACGCTGCAGCGCTACTACGGCAGCCTGAAGCAGCACCAGACCACGCAGCCCGAGCGCGAGCGCATGCTGGATTTCGACCAGCTCAACGCCCTCATCGGCACGCCAGAACTGCTGCAGGAAGGCGCGCGCTACGACGCGTCCGCGCAGCAGGACTGAGGCCCCACAGAGAACACCAGGAGACAACAGTGAACCGCTTCCCCCAACGCCGCGCCATCCTCGCCGCAGCGCTCGCCCTGGCCGCCGCCGGTGCGCACGCCTTCCCGACCAAGCCGATCCGCCTGCTGGTGGGCGCCAGTGCCGGCGGCACCACCGACACGCTCGCGCGCGAGATCGCCGAGGACATGACGAAGACGCTCGGCCAGCCCGTGCTCGTCGAGAACAAGCCCGGCGCCGGCGGCAACATCGCCGCGGTGGAAGTGGCGCGCGCGCCGGCGGACGGCCACACGCTGCTGGTGGCCTTCACCAGCCACACGATGAACGCGTCGCTGTTCAAGAAGCTGCCCTACGACCCGGTCGCCGACTTCACGCCGGTGGCGCTGCTGGCCAAGGTCTCCAGCGTGCTGGTGACGCGGACCGATTCGCCCATCCGCAGCGTCGGCGACGTTCTGGCCAAGGCCAGGTCGGACAACAAGCCCCTCACCTTCGCCATCGGCGGCACCGGCTCGTCCCTGCACATGGACACCTACGGCTTCGAGGTGGCCAGCGGCGTGCCGGTCAACCAGATCCCGTTCAAGGGCACCAACCCGGCGCTGGTGGATGTGGTGGCCGGGCACGTGGACCTGATGTTCGCGCCGGTCAACGGCGCCCGCCCACTGGTGCAGGGCGGCAAGCTGCGGGCGCTGGCCATCGGCGGCCCGAAGCGCATCTCGGCCTTCCCGGACGCGCCGCCCATCACCGATGCCGTGCCCAACTACGTCGCCAACAATGGCTGGTTCGGCGTGCTCGGCCCGGCGAAGATGCCGGCCGACATCACCAAGGCGCTGAACGCCGCGATCAACAAGGCGATGCAGCAACCCAAGGTGCTGGCGCGCCTGGAAGGCGACGGCAGCAGCTTCGAAGCCGGTACGCCGGAGAGCTTCGCCACCTTCCTCACCGGCGACGTGAAGCACTGGGCATCGCAGGTGAAGGCTTTCGGGATCAAGCCCGAGTAACTTGCACGCTAGGCATGGATGCCGGGTCAAGCCCGGCATGACAAGCCTCAGTACGGCCCGGGGATCTTCAGCTCCGGCGCCGCCTTCTCCCAGCAGCCGACCGCGTCGATCATCGTCGGGCCGCCGCGGTGCAGCAGCACGTAGGACAGGCCTTCGGCGATCTGCTCGCGCTTCGCGCCCTTGTCGAAGGCACGCTTCAGGTGGAAGCGCATGCCGTTCGGGTTGCGGTAGGACGCGAAGCACACCACGGCGGCCACTTCGGCAATTGCCTCCGGCAGCCCGCCGCGCGCGGCGTCGAAGATCGCAGCGTAGCGCTTCATGGCGCGGCTCTCCGGCGTCCACTTCTCGAAAGCGCCCTGCGCGAAGTGCAGGGCATCGAAGCCTTCGCAAGCGGAGGCGATGGCCACCGAGTCGCTGATGGCTTCGTTGTCCATGCCGGCCTGCACGCCGCGCTCCAGGTGGAAGAAGGCGTACTTCTCGCGGGTGGCGGCGATCAGCGCGATCCAGACGATTTCGCGCTCGACCATCGTCAGCTCGCGCTGGTCGAGCGTGAGGCGCGTGTACAGCGTGTCGTAGGTCGACAGCAGCTGCGGGTCCGACGCGCCGAGCATGCGGTGGTAGGGCAGCAGGTAGCCCCGCTTGGCGAACATCTGCTCGAGCAGCTTCGCGCCCTCTTCCTGTTTCTTGCTATCCACGGGAAAGACTCTCCATCAATTGCGATTCGATTCCATGCGCGCAGGCGCGGTGCGCGCCTGCAAACGCTCCTTCCAGCCCCTGCCGCTGATCCAGTCCAGCAGGGACGCCGCGCTGCAGTCCGCGCCTTCCAGCGCGCGGGTGCAGCGCCAGGCCAGCGCCAGGGTGCAGGAGAACACCGGCGCGCCATTCATTTGCGGCGTCGCGAGGATCGCGCGCAAGGTCGGCATGCCGGTGCCCAGCAGCACCACGGCGTCATGGCCCTGCCCGCGCAAGCCGGCCAGTGCCTGTGTCGCCGCTTCCGAGCCCAGGCCGTAGATCGGGTGCGCGTTGCTTGACGCGGCAGCCGCCACCTTGGCCACCGCGCGTACCGCGAAGCCGCGCGACTCCCAGTAGCCCACGCTTTGCGTGGTGAGCGAGTCGGAGTAAGGCGACACGAGCGCGATGTCGCGCGCATCGAGCGCATGCAAGGCATCGACCACGGCCAGCGCGGAGCTGGTCACCGTGCAGCCGAGGCGCTGCGAAAGCCGGCCGAACACCTCGTCTTCGCGCGCCCGGCCCGCCAGGTAAGAAGCGCCGGTACAGGCGAAGCCCAGCGCGCCCAGCGGCGCACTGCCGAACTGCGCGGCCGATGCATCCAGCGTGTCGAAGTAGTCGACGAGGCGCTCCTCGATCGTCGGCCGCGCGCTCACCAGGCGGCCCGCGAGCAGGCCCACGCCGGCCGGCAGCAGGATGGCGCTCTCCGGCTCGACCGCGGTGTTGGCCTGCGGCGTGAGCATGCCGATGAAACCGCGGGGGGCGTACTCGGTGGACACCACGCTAGTGTCCAAAGGAGAAAAGGTCTTGTCAATAGAACATTTCGCCGCGGACGGCGGCGAAACGCCCGGATCCCGGCTCAAGGCCGGGATGACAAGCAGCTCAGTGCTTTTCCTTGGCGTGGTTGATCGAGTACTTCGGGATCTCGACCACCAGGTCCTTCTGCGCCACGATGGCCTGGCAGGACAGGCGCGAATTGGGTTCCAGGCCCCACGCGCGGTCCAGCAGGTCTTCCTCGCTCTCGTCCATCTCGTTGAGCGAGCTGAAGCCCTCGCGCACGATCACGTGGCAGGTGGTGCAGGCGCAGCTCATGTCGCAGGCGTGCTCGATCTGGATGCCGTTGTCCAGCAAGGCCTCGCAGATGGAGGTGCCGGCGGGCGCGTCGACCTGCGCGCCCTCGGGCGCGTATTCGGGATGGGGAAGGATCTTGATGATGGCCATGCTCAAAGCGCCTCGAGGTTCTTGCCCGCCAGGGCCTTGCGGATGCCTTCGTTCATGCGGCGCGCGGCGAAGGGTTCGGTGGCCTTGGCCAGGCCTTGCACGGCCGCCTCGATCGCGCCGGCGTCGCTGCTGTCGGCGGCCATCTTGCGCAGCGTATCCATCAGCTCCTCGATGTGGCGCTGTTCGCCGGCTTCCAGCAGCTCGGCATCGGCTTCGATGGCGCTGCGCGTCGCGACCAGCATGCGTTCGGCATCCACGCGGGCCTGCGTCAGCGCCCTCGCCTTCATGTCGGCTTCGGCTGTGGTGAAGCTTTCCTGCAGCATCTTCGCGATCTGCGCATCCGAGAGGCCGTAGGACGGCTTGACCGCGATCTGCGCTTCGACGCCACTGCCCTGCTCGCGCGCCGAGACGTTCAGCAGGCCATCGGCATCGACGGTGAAGGTGACGCGGATGCGCGCGGCGCCGGCCGCCATCGGCGGGATGCCGCGCAGCTCGAAGCGCGCCAGGCTGCGGCAGTCGGCGACCAGGTCGCGCTCGCCCTGCACCACGTGGATGGCCATCGCGGTCTGGCCGTCCTTGAAGGTGGTGAAGTCCTGCGCCTTGGCCGTGGGGATCGTCTCGTTGCGCGGCACGATGCGCTCCACGAGGCCACCCATGGTCTCGATGCCCAGCGACAGCGGAATCACGTCCAGCAGCAGCAGCTCACCCTGCGGGTTGTTGCCGGCCAGCTGGTTGGCCTGGATGGCGGCGCCCAGCGCCACCACTTCGTCCGGGTTCAGGTTGGTCAGCGGCTCGCGGCCGAAGAAGTCGGCGACCGCCACGCGCACCTGCGGCATGCGGGTGGATCCGCCCACCAGCACGACGCCCTGCACTTCATCCTTGGCCAGCTTCGCGTCGCGCAAAGCCTTGCGCACCGCGCTCATCGTGCGCGCAGTCAGCTCGCGCGTCACGGTTTCGAAATCGGTGCGCGTCACGGTGACGGCAATGCCCTGCACCGTCGCGGCCACGCTGTCCTCGGTGGACAACTGCTCCTTGACGCCGCGGGCCAGCACCTTGATGGCGGCCTTCTCGCTCGCGCTCGCGGCCTGCCTGCCGGCCTTGGCCAGCATCCAGTCGGCCAGGGCGCGGTCGTAGTCGTCACCGCCCAGCGCGGAATCGCCGCCGGTGGACACCACTTCGAACACGCCGCGCGCCAGGCGCAGGACGGAAATGTCGAAGGTGCCGCCTCCGAGGTCGTAGACGGCGTAGAGGCCTTCGCTGCCGTTGTCCAGCCCGTACGCGATGGCGGCGGCGGTGGGCTCGTTGATCAGGCGCAGCACGTGCAGGCCGGCCAGCTGCGCGGCGTCTTTGGTCGCCTGGCGCTGCGCTTCGTCGAAGTAGGCCGGCACCGTGATGACCGCCCCATAGAGCTCGTCGTCGAAGGTGTCTTCGGCGCGGAAGCGCAGGGTGGCGAGGATCTCGGCGCTCACTTCCACCGGCGACTTGCGGCCGGCGCGCGTGTCCAGCATCACCATGCCGGGCTCGTCGATGAAGATGTACGGCAGCTTCTCGCGGTTGGCAATATCGGCCAGCCCGCGACCCATGAAGCGCTTGACGGAAGCGATCGTGTTCTCGGGATCTTCGGCGTGAGCGGCCTGCGCGTCGTAGCCGATCTGCCGGCGGTTGTCCGGCAGGTAGCGCACGACGGAGGGCAGGATCACGCGGCCGGCGTCATCGGGCAGGCATTCGGCCACGCCGTTGCGCACCGAGGCGACCAGCGAATGGGTGGTGCCGAGGTCGATGCCGACGGCAATGCGGCGCTGGTGCGGGTCGGGCGAGGCACCGGGTTCGGAAATCTGCAGCAGGGACATGGTGAGCCTGTTATTGTCCCAGCTGGGCCAGCCGGTTTTCGATGTCTTCGCCAAAGCGCTCAAGGAACATGAGGGCTCTGACCTGCTGCGCGGCCGCCGGCGCGTCGCCGTCTTCGTCCAGCAGCTTCGCAATGCGCTCCAGCAGGTGCTTGCGGCTGGTGGCCAGGCTCTGCGCGATCGCGTCGAGCTCCTCTTCGCCCTGCGCTTCTTCCAGCGCCTCGCGCCATTCCATCTGTTCCATCAGGAAGTCAGCCGGCATGGCGGTATTGTGGTGGGCGTCGATGGGCGCGCCGCGCAGCTCGCACAGGTAGGCCGCGCGCTTCAGCGGGTCCTTCAGGCGCTGGTAGGCTTCGTTGATGCGCACGGACCACTGCAGCGCCACGCGCTGGGCAGCCTGGCCCTGGGCGGCGAACTTGTCGGGGTGGGCTTCGCGCTGCAGTTCCTTCCAGCGCGCGTCAATGGCCGCGCGATCCTGCGCGAACTGCTCCGGCAGTCCGAACAGTTCGAAGTCGCTGTAGCTCAGGTTCATGGATAGAACAAACCGCCCGAAGGCGGTTTGTGGGTCAGACGCGGAAGCTCTCTCCGCACCCGCAGCGGTCACGCTCGTTCGGGTTGTTGAACTTGAAGCCCTCGTTGAGGCCTTCGCGCACGAAATCCAGCTCGGTGCCGTCGATGTAGGCCAGGCTTTTCGGGTCGATCAGCAGCTTGACGCCGTGGTTCTCGAACACGATGTCTTCCGGCGCCACTTCGTCGACGTATTCCAGCTTGTAGGCCAGGCCCGAGCAGCCGGTCGTCTTGACGCCGAGGCGCACGCCCACGCCCTTGCCACGCTTGGACAAGTAGCGGGTGACGTGCCGCGCCGCGGCTTCGGTGAGCGACACGGACATCAGTTTGCGTGCTTCTTCTTGTAGTCCTGGACGGCCGCCTTGATGGCGTCCTCGGCCAGGATCGAGCAGTGGATCTTCACCGGCGGCAGCGCCAGTTCTTCCGCGATCTGGCTGTTCTTGATGGACGCGGCTTCGTCCAGCGTCTTGCCCTTCACCCACTCGGTGACGAGCGAACTGGAGGCGATGGCCGAGCCACAGCCGTAGGTCTTGAAGCGCGCGTCCTCGATGACGCCCGTGCTGGGGTTCACCTTGATCTGCAGCTTCATAACGTCGCCGCAGGCGGGCGCGCCCACCATGCCGGTGCCGACGCTCTCGTCACCCTTCTCGAAGGAGCCGACGTTGCGGGGGTTCTCGTAATGTTCGACGACTTTTTCCGAATAAGCCATATCTCTACTCCGTATCCGTTCTCAGTGCGCGGTCCACTGGATGGTGCTCAGGTCGATGCCGTCCTGGTACATCTCCCAAAGCGGGCTCAGCTCACGCAGCTTGGCCACGTTCTGCTTGATCGTGGACACCGCGTAATCGATCTCTTCCTCGGTCGTGAAACGGCCGATGGTCATGCGCAGGGAGCTGTGCGCCAGCTCGTCGCTGCGGCCCAGGGCCCGCAGCACGTAGCTTGGCTCAAGCGACGCGGACGTGCAGGCCGAGCCCGAAGAAACCGCGATGCCCTTGATGCCCATGATCAGCGACTCGCCCTCGACGAAGTTGAAGCTGATATTGAGGTTGTGCGGGACGCGATGCTCCAGGTTGCCGTTGATGAACACCTGCTCGATGTCCTTCAGGCCGTTCAGCAGGCGCTGCTGCATGCGGCGCGCATGCTCCAGGTCCTTCTGCATCTCTTCCTTCGCGATGCGGAAGGCCTCGCCCATGCCCACGATCTGGTGGGTGGGCAGCGTGCCGCTGCGCATGCCGCGCTCGTGGCCGCCGCCGTGCATCTGCGCTTCCAGGCGGATGCGCGGCTTGCGGCGCACGTACAGCGCGCCGATGCCCTTGGGGCCGTAAGTCTTGTGCGAAGCCAGGCTCAGCAGGTCGACCGGCAGCTTGGCCATGTCGATCTGCACCTTGCCGGTCGCCTGCGCGGCGTCGACGTGGAAGATGATGCCCTTCTCGCGGCAGATGGCGCCGATCGCAGGGATGTCCTGCACCACGCCGATCTCGTTGTTCACGAACATGACCGAGACCAGGATGGTGTCCGGGCGCAGCGTCGCCTTGAACTTCTCCAGGTCCAGCATGCCGTCTTCCTGCACGTCGAGGTAGGTCACCTCGAAGCCCTGGCGCTCGAGCTCGCGCATCGTGTCCAGCACCGCCTTGTGCTCCGTCTTGACGGTGATCAGGTGCTTGCCGCGCGTCTTGTAGAAATGCGCCGCGCCCTTGATCGCGAGGTTGTTGGACTCGGTGGCGCCCGAGGTCCAGACGATCTCGCGCGGGTCGGCGCCGATCAGGTCCGCCACCTGCTGGCGGGCCTTCTCCACGGCCTCTTCAGCCTCCCAGCCCCACGCGTGGCTGCGCGAAGCGGGGTTCCCGAAGTGCTCGCGCAGCCAGGGGATCATGGCGTCGACCACGCGCGGGTCGACCGGCGTCGTCGCGCCGTAGTCCATGTAGATCGGGAAATGCGGGGTCATGTCCATTGCTGGCTTGTTTCTCTGGAGCTGGCGTTGTGCTTTTTATTGCTTGGCAAACGAGTTGCCGAGCGCGAAAACGGAATTCGGCGCGTTGACGCGGATCGGCTTGACCACCGGCGCGCTGGAGATCGCGCGCTTGGGGCTGGGCTTGTCCTCGACCTGCACCCCCTTGGCGAGCTGGTCGTCCACCAGCTTCTGCAGCGTGATGGAGTCGAGGAATTCGACCATGCGCTGGTTCAGCGCGGACCACAGCTCGTGCGTCATGCAGCGGCCGCCGTCGCCCTGGCAGTTTTCCTTGCCACCGCACTGCGTGGCGTCGATCGGTTCGTCGACGGACACGATGATGTCGGCCACGGTGATTTCCGCCGCCTTGCGGCCCAGCGTATAACCGCCGCCCGGCCCACGGGTGGACTCGACGAGTTCGTGCCGGCGCAGCTTGCCGAACAACTGCTCCAGGTAGGAAAGCGAGATCTGCTGGCGCTGGCTGATGGCCGCCAAGGTGACTGGGCCATTGTTCTGGCGCAGTGCCAAATCGATCATCGCGGTGACCGCAAAGCGGCCTTTGGTAGTGAGACGCATCGCTAGCTCCTCTATGCTGGCTTGCCTTCCTTACCCTGGCAGCGCCCGCTGCCCAGGGCCCGTCTCCACCCATGCTCCGGCTTCTTTGGCGCCGGCCCTCGGCCGGCTACTGCGCCGGCGGTTCTTGGAAATCTCTTGGGTTCCTGACTGTTTCCGTCAAGTATACCCGAAAACCCAGTTCCCCGCTCGGGTACTCAGGTTTTTTTGCGGTGCAACAGACCCGCTCAGGACGCCAATTCGCCCTGGATGTGGTCCAACAGCCCGGCGCAGGCGGCCTCGATGTGGTCCAGGACCGATTCGAAGCCCTGCTTGCCGCCGTAATACGGGTCGGCGACGACTTCGCTCCAACCAGGTGGTGCGAATTCCATCAGACGCCTCAGCTTGTGCTGGAGTTCCGCAGGACAGTCTTCCTGCAGGGTCTGCAGGTTCTCCCAGTCCATCGCACATATGAGGTCGAAACGCACGAAGTCCACCGGTTGCACCTGCCGGGCCCGCAGATCCGACAGGTCGTAGCCGCGCGTTGCAGCGTGCTGCGCGCTGCGCTGGTCCGGCGGCGAACCCACGTGGTAGTCGATGGTGCCGGCCGAATCGGCGTGGATGCGGTCCTGCAGCCCGGCCTGCCGCACGAGATGGCGGAACACGCCCTCGGCGGTGGGGCTGCGGCAGATGTTGCCCATGCACACGAAGAGGACCGCAAACTCGCGCATCACTCGATCTTCGCGCCGGAAGCCTTCACGATGCCTTCCCACTTCCGGTAGTCGGCCTTCACCAGCTCGGTGAACTGCTGCTCCGTCATGGCCTGCGGCTCGGCGCCCTGCTCGTGGATGGCCTTCACCACGTCCGGCGACGTCAGCAGCTTGTTGACCGCGGTGTGGACCTTGTCGACGACCTCCTTGGGCGTGCCGGCCGGCGCGAAGATGCCGTACCAGGTGGCGACGTCCATGCCGGGATAGCCGGACTCGGCGACGGTGGGCGTGTCGGGCAGCGAGCTGCTGCGCTTGGCGCTGGTCACGGCCAGGGCGCGCAGCTTGCCGGCCTTGATCTGCTGCAGCGCCGAAGGCACGGACGAGACGAGCATGTCCACGTTGCCGGCCAGCACGTCGACCAGCGCCGGGTTGGAGCCCTTGTAGGGCACGTGGCGCAGCTTGATGCCGGCTTCCTTGTTGAAGATTTCGCCGGCCAGGTGGATGGTGGTGCCGTTGCCGGGCGAGCCGAAGGTGACGGTGTCCGGCGCGGCCTTGGCGGCGGCGACGACGTCCTTCAGCGTCTTGAACTTGGAATCGGCGCGCACGACGATCACGACCGGCGTGTAGGCCACGTGGGCAACGGCGACCAGGTCCTTGGTCGTGTCGAAGCCGACGTTCTTGTACAGCCAGGGCGCGACGACCAGGTTGTCCTTCTGGCCCATGACGAGGTCATAGCCGGTCGGCGGCTGCTTCACCGTTTCCGCGATGCCCAGGGTGCCGCCCGCGCCGGCGCGGTTGTCGGCAATGACGTTCCACTTCTCCGACTCGGCCAGCTTGGCCGAAATCAGGCGCGAGAGCTGGTCGGTGCCGCCGCCGGGCGGGAAGGGCACGATCAGGCGGATGGGCTTGCTGGGATAGCTTTGCGCCAGGGCGGCGCTGGCCGTGGCGAGCGCGAGGCAGGCGACGGCGAAGGTGCGGCGAAGCATGGGACTGCGGGTCTTCCGGGAAAACCCGCAATTTTACCGGCTTGGCCGGCCTCCCGCTCAGAACGCGTGTTCGATGGTGATGGCGCCCTTCTTGCGCAGCGCGGAGAACCACTGCAGGCCGCCGTAGGAACACCAGGCCGTCAGGTACCCGAACTCGTCGCCGCAAGCCACCGCCTCCCCGAAGAGGCCGCCCAGCGTGGCATGGCCGGCTGCCGGCAGCTCGCCGTACCGCAGCGACTTCTTCCATGGCTCCTTGCGCCGCGCCGTGTAGAGGTGGAACACCACCTCCGCGTCGTCCGGGCAGCCGCCATAGACCTGCCGGTAGTCGACCCAGCTCAGCTCGCACGCCAGGCGCGCCGACACGAGCATCCAGGCGAAGTGCTTGCGGGGACGTTCCCCGTGGACGACGCCCAGGGAGCATTCCGCGGGGATGACGCCGGCAGCGCCGGGATAGAGGCGCATACCCGTCACGATGCGCGTCGGCAGCGCGCCGTCGCGGCGTGCGAACACCAGTTCGTCGGCGGCCGGACCGCAGCCGCGCGCCAGGATCCGGCCCGGCACGAAGGGCTGCTCGTCGCTGCCCACGCTGTACTCGCCCGGGTCGGCATCGGGATAGACCACCACCTCGCGCCGGATCGCGGAGTCGCCATAGCGTGGCAAGGCCATGAAAGCCTTCAGCGCCCTGACCTCGACGTGGTCCGTCCGGTGGCGCGAGTAGTCGAAGTTGCTGTGCGTGACCTGCAACTGGGTTCCGTCGCGACGCCGGACCGCGCACAGCATGCGGGTGAAGGAAGCCTCCACCCGGAAGCTGAGGCGCGCATTGCCAGCCTGCCCCGCGAGAAAGGCGGACAGCGCGGGAACATGCTCGCCCGGCACGACGACCACGGTCTCGAAGGGTCGCAGTTCGGGCAGACGGATCGCGGCGGTCCGCTCCTCACCGGTGGCGTTGCGCACCGACAGGCGCGCCACCTGGGCAGGGGCCGGCACCGGCCCGTTGTGGAAGACGCCGAAGGATTCCTGCTGCGCGTCGTCGCGCAGCGTCCAGCAGCTTTCCTCGCCGACCGTGATGGTGCGGCCGTCTTCCACCTCGTGCTGCGAATAGGCGCGCGAGTAGGAGTGCACCATCGAGACGGAATCGGCGCACTCGTAGACGGCCATGACGGCGGCATACGGAATGCGCATGTTCTTCGCCGCGAAGGCTTCCACCTCGATGGAGCCTTCGAAGCCCGCCGGCGGGCTGTACTCGAACACCTCGGAAGCGCCGAAGTCGACGCGCGTGCGGCCGGCCAGGCGCCCGTCCAGGGTCCGCGCATTCAGCAGCACGGCGACCTCGGTGTTGTTCTTGTACTTCCAGTAGTTGGTGAGGCTGATGGTCGTGCGCACCGATGCATCGGTGCGGGCCCAGAAGAGCGCGGAGCTGCGATAGACCTCGCCGAAGTTGCCCTGGAAATGGTCCTTCTGGGAAATCGTCAGGGCGGTCTGGCTCATGGGTACTGCTCAACGAAAAGAGCCGGCCACTTTAACGGAGCCGGCTCCTCAAGCCTTGCGCGGGGCGGACGAAGTCGCGCGCCCGCGACGGACTTTCTACTTCACGTGGTCGTGCCCCGCCGCGCCGAAGGCCTGCTCCTTCAGCAGCGCCAGCTGGTCGCGCACGCGCGCCGCCTTCTCGAACTCGAGGTTGCGGGCGTGTTCCAGCATCAGCTTTTCCAGCCGCTTGATCTCCTTGGAGATGTCCTTCTCGGACATGTCCTCGACCAGCGCGCGCTGCAGTTCCTGCTTTTCCTGCTCCTTGCTCGCCTTCTCGCTGTAGACGCCGTCGATCAGGTCGCGCACCTTCTTCCGGATGCTGCGCGGGGTGATGCCGTGCGCCTCGTTGTGCGCCATCTGCCTGGCCCGCCGCCGTTCGGTCTCGCCGATGGCCTTCTTCATCGATTCGGTCATCCGGTCGGCGTAGAGGATGGCCTTGCCGTTCAGGTTGCGGGCCGCGCGGCCGATGGTCTGGATGAGGGATCGCTCGGCGCGCAGGAAGCCTTCCTTGTCGGCGTCCAGGATGGCGACCAGCGACACCTCGGGAATGTCCAGTCCCTCGCGCAGCAGGTTGATGCCCACCAGCACGTCGAACTGGCCCAGGCGCAGGTCGCGGATGATTTCCACCCGTTCCACGGTGTCGACGTCGCTGTGCAGGTAGCGCACCTTGACGCCGTTCTCGGACAGGTAGTCGGTCAGCTGCTCCGCCATCCGCTTGGTCAGCGTCGTCACCAGCACCCGCTCGCTCTTCTCCGAGCGGATGCGGATTTCCTGCAGCACGTCGTCGACCTGGTGGGTGGCCGGGCGCACTTCGACGAGAGGGTCGATCAGGCCGGTCGGGCGCACCAGCTGTTCCACGACGGCATCGCCGGCGTGCTGCTTCTCGTAGTCGGCCGGCGTGGCCGAGACGAAGATCACCTGGCGCATGCGCGTCTCGAACTCCTCCAGCTTCAGCGGCCGGTTGTCCAGCGCGGAAGGCAGGCGAAAGCCGTATTCGACCAGCGTCAACTTGCGCGCCCGGTCGCCGTTGTACATGCCACCCAGCTGGCCCATCATCTGGTGGCTCTCGTCCAGGAACATGAGCGAGTTCTTGGGCATGTAGTCGGTCAAGGTCGAGGGCGGCGAACCCGGCGGCGCGCCAGAAAGGTGCCGCGTGTAGTTCTCGATGCCCTTGCAGTGGCCCAGTTCGCTGAGCATCTCCAGGTCGAAGCGGGTGCGCTGCTCCAGGCGCTGCGCTTCCACCAGCTTGCCTTCGCCCACGAAGAACTTCAGGCGATCGGCCAGTTCCAGCTTGATGGTTTCGACGGCGGACAGCACCTTGTCCCGCGGCGTCACGTAGTGGCTGGAAGGGTAGATCGTGAAGCGCGGCACCTTCTGCCGGATCCGGCCCGTCAAAGGGTCGAACAGCTGCAGGGTCTCGACCTCGTCGTCGAACAGCTCGATGCGGATCGCCAGCTCGGAGTGCTCCGCCGGAAAGACGTCGATGGTGTCGCCGCGCACGCGGAATGTGCCGCGCGAGAAATCCTGCTCGTTGCGGGTGTACTGCATGCGAATCAGCTGGCCGATGACGTCCCGCTGGCCGACCTTGTCGCCGGTGCGCAGGATGAAGCGCATCTGCGTGTAGTCCTCGGGGGCGCCGATGCCGTAGATGGCGCTCACCGTGGCCACGATCACCGTGTCCGGGCGCTCCAGCACGCTCTTGGTCGCCGACAGCCGCATCTGCTCGATGTGCTCGTTGATCGAGCTGTCCTTCTCGATGAACAGGTCGCGCTGCGGGACGTAGGCTTCCGGCTGGTAGTAGTCGTAGTAGCTGACGAAATATTCGACGGCGTTCTTCGGGAAGAACTCGCGGAATTCGCTATAGAGCTGCGCCGCCAGCGTCTTGTTGGGGGCGAACACGATCGCCGGCCGGCCCAGCCGCGCGATGACGTTGGCCATGGTGAAGGTCTTGCCGGAGCCCGTCACGCCCAGCAGGGTCTGGAAAACCTCGCCGTCGTTGACGCCTTCCACCAGTTTCTCGATGGCCTGCGGCTGGTCGCCGGAAGGCGGATAAGGCTGGAACAGCTCGAAGGGCGAGCCGGGAAAGCTCACGAACTCGCCCTTCTTTTCCTCCTGGTCCGGCTGCGGTAATGCGCTCATGCGGGTTTGTCCCTGGTCGTCAGATTAAAATTCCGGGCAAGCCGGCCAGCGTAACGCATGGCCGGCCACCTTGCCATCCCGCATCCCAAAGGACCTCCATGTCTCTCTTCAACGCCGTCGAAATGGCGCCCCGCGACCCGATCCTGGGTATCACCGAGCAGTACAACGCCGACGCGAACCCGAAGAAGGTCAACCTCGGCGTGGGCGTGTACTACGACGAGAACGGCAAGCTGCCCCTGCTGGATTGCGTGCAGAAGGCGGAAGAGAAGATGATGGCGGCCCATGCGGCCCGCGGCTACCTGCCCATCGACGGCATCGCGGCCTATGACGCGGCAGTGAAGACCCTCGTATTTGGGGCCGAAAGCGAAGCCGTCAAGAGCGGCCGCGCGGCCACCGTGCAGGCCCTGGGCGGCACCGGCGGCCTGAAGCTGGGCGCCGACTTCCTGAAGCGGCTGAACCCCGACGCCAAGGTCCTGATCAGCGACCCGAGCTGGGAAAACCACCGCGCCCTGTTCACCAACGCCGGCTTCACGGTCGAGGCCTATCCGTACTACGACGCGGCCAAGCGCGGCATCAACTTCGACGGCATGCTGACCGCGCTGAACACGGCGCCGGCCGGCACGGTCGTCGTGCTGCACGCCTGCTGCCACAACCCGACCGGCTACGACCTGACGTCCGCCCAGTGGGACCAGGTGGTCGCCGCGGTCAAGGCGCGCAAGCTGGTCGCTTTCCTGGACATGGCCTACCAGGGCTTCGGCCAGGGCATCGTGGAAGACGGCCAGGCCGTGCAGAAGTTCGTCGCTTCCGGCGAGGACTTCTTCGTTTCCACCTCCTTCTCCAAGAGCCTGAGCCTTTATGGCGAGCGCGTGGGCGCCCTGTCGGTGCTGTGCGCCAACAAGGACGAAGCGGCCCGCGTGCTGTCGCAGCTGAAGATCGTCATCCGCACGAACTACAGCAACCCGCCCACCCATGGCGGCCAGATCGCCGCGACCATCCTGAACACCCCCGAGCTGCGCGCCGTGTGGGAAAAGGAACTGGCCGGCATGCGCACCCGCATCAAGGCCATGCGCGTGGCGCTGGTCGACAAGCTGAAGGCCGCCGGCGTGAAGCAGGACATGGGCTTCATCGCCCAGCAGGTCGGCATGTTCAGCTACTCCGGCCTCAGCAAGGACCAGATGGTCCGCCTGCGCAACGAGTTCGGCGTGTATGGCGTCGACAGCGGCCGCATCTGCGTGGCGGCGCTGAACGACAAGAACATCGACTACGTGGCGGAGTCGATTGCGAAGGTGGTGGCCTGACCACCCGCTGACTGAAGAAGTCACAGGAAAGAGCGGCCTCAGGGCCGCTTTTTTCTTGGAGGTCCCGTCCTAGCATCCGGTTCAGCTGCAGGGAGGGATTCATGGCGTTCTTTCGGCAAGTTGCGCGCGTCGTCGCGATGGCGCTCTTTTGTGTGTGCCTTGCCACCTGCGGCGGGGGCGGGGGCGGGGGTGGAGGCGGCGGGAGCGAGACAAGCGGAGGCGCTGCATCGCCCGGCGGTGGCACTCCGGCGGCGAACACCTTCGATGCGGTAAGCGTGTCCCTCGTGTCGCCGAAGTCGATCCAGCGGCAGTACGAGCAGATGGAGGGCTCCGAAGATATCAAGGTCTACGTGCAAGGCACGGGCGACATCCAGCAACTTAATGGCAAGACCTTGTACGCCATCGTGGAAGACCCCGACTTCATCACCGGCGGCAACGCGTACGTCGAGCTCGGCACACAATCCGTCCCCGGCAGCAATGCCCTGATCCACCTCAGCGCGGGGCGGACGGACAAGTCCGGTCACTTCCAAGGCGAGCTGAAACTGCACGCCTGTCTTGATCCGCGCTGCGCCACTGAGCTTGCCGGTTCGCCGTTGCGGGTTCCGTATGACATCACGGTGCTCCCCGGCCTGACCCTGTCCCCGCAAGAGATTTCCTTGACAGTGCCCTTCGGCGAGCTTCCAGCACTGCAGTCCGTCGAGGCAAGCCTCCCGGTGAACCGTTCCGAATGGAGCGCCTATCCGAACCTGATCTACCAATCCCTGGTGCCCCCACACGAAATGCAACTGGTTACGGCGGACACCGCACCAGACAAGGGCCGGGTCACTTTCCAGCTGCTGCCCGCGCCGCCGGGCAACTATCAGGAGGTCATCGCTGTCACAGCCTTGGTCCCAACGGCTCAGCCACGACTTTTCGCGTCGCAGCGGCAGTTCATCACGGTCACCTACACCGTCACACCGAATCCAGCGGTCGACTACGTGTTCTATCCGGCAGCCGTGACCTTTACAGTCCCCGCGGGCAGCGCTTCCGAGCGTCAACTTCGCGTGGAGACTTACAACGAGGGCATCAGCTCTGGCGGGCGAGCGCCGGGAGTCGAATATCTCTCGAATCCGCCGGAGGCAGCCGGCCACCCCTTCGTGCATCGCTGGTGGAGCGACAGCGTCGGATACGCGATCCCGTGTGGCTACCCGACTGGCAGCAGCGAGCAGACATGCCTGCCACCAGGGATCTACACCGCGAGAGTCAAGGTCTCTTACATGAAGGGGGCCGAGGAAATCATCGCCTACTGGCCGGTCACGCTGAACATCACTCCGTGATCACCCCGCCCTAAGCCCCGCCCCACACCACCGACCGCATCGCCAGCGATGCGCTCTGGTAGCGGTCATTGAAGAACCGCACCTTCTCCCCCGGCAGCGCCGCCCCGGCGGCGTGCAGGAGGGGCAGGTAGTGGTCGTAAGTGGGATGCGCCAGCTGCGCGACCTGGCCGAGCTTCTGGAACTCCGACAGCTCTTTCAGTGCGCCCTTGGCCATCACGCCGCCCGCCCAGCGGTCGAACTCGTAGGCCCAGTCGTAGGCCTGCATGGCGTTCGCGTCACGGCGCGTGGCGCGCAGGTTGTGCACGACGTTGCCGCTGCCGACGATCAGCACACCCTTCTCCCGCAGCCCGCGCAGCTGCTCGCCCAGGGCGAAGTGCTCCTGCGGCGGGCGCGCATAGTCGAGGCTCAGCTGCAGCACTGGGATGTCAGCCTTCGGGAACATGGGCTTCAGCACCGACCAGGTGCCGTGGTCGTAGCCCCACTCGTGGTCGTCCAGCGCCAGCCGCGGCTGCGTCCCCGAGGCGATCTCGCGGGCGGTGGCCGGAGCGCCCGGCGCCGGGTACTGCTGGTCGAACAGCTCCTGGGGGAAGCCGCCGAAGTCGTGGATCGTCCGCGGCTGCGCCATGCCGGTCAGGCGCCAGCTGCCGGGCGTGATCCAGTGTGCAGAAATGCACAGAATGAGCTGCGGACGGGGGTAGGCCTTGCCGAATTCGGCGCCCAGCGCCTGCCAGCTGCGGCGGAATTCGTTGTCCGTGATGGCATTCATCGGGCTGCCATGACCCACGAACAATACTGGCATGCGCGGGCTCGACTTCAGCGCGCTGGCGGCCTGCGCCAGTTCGGGCAGCAGGCCGACGCCTGCCAGGGCGGCCCCGATGGCAACCACGTTTCTTCTCTTCATCCAGACTTCCATGTACTCTTCAAGCACGTCTGCTCATCCGTAGTTCTACCTGAACACGCTTTGCACCCGGCTGCTATATTGCACTGCAACAACAGCGAATACCAATGCTCTACCAAATCTACGAAGCCCATCGCTCGCTCATGGAGCCCTTTGCGGACTTCGCGCAGGCGGCATCCAAGCTGTATAGCAACCCGCTGTCGCCTTTCGGCCAGCATCCCTTCGCGCAGCGCCTGTCCGCCGGCTACGACCTGCTCTATCGGCTGGGCAAGGACTACGAGAAGCCGGCCTTCAACATCAGCACGCTGAGCGTGGACGACCACGACGTCGTCGTCCACGAGATCGTCGAGGTCGACAAGCCCTTCTGCGAGCTGCGCCGCTTCAAGCGCTTCACCGACGACCCGGCCACGCTGAAGAAGCTGAAGGAGCAGCCGGCCGTGCTGGTGGTGGCGCCGCTGTCGGGCCACTATGCCACGCTGCTGCGTGACACCGTCCGCTCGATGCTGCATGACCACAAGGTCTACATCACCGACTGGAAGAACGCGCGCATGGTGCCGCTGGAAGACGGCGAGTTCCACCTGGACGACTACGTCAACTACGTGCAGGAATTCATCCGCCACGTCCAGCGCGAATACGGCAACTGCCACGTCATCAGCGTCTGCCAGCCCACCGTGCCGGTGCTGGCCGCGGTGTCGCTGATGGCCAGCCGCGGCGAGCCCACCCCGCTGACCATGACGATGATGGGCGGCCCCATCGACGCCCGCAAGTCGCCGACCGCGGTGAACAACCTGGCGATGAACAAGAGCTACGAATGGTTCGAGAACAACGTGATCTACCGCGTTCCGACCAGCTTCCCGGGCGCCGGCCGCCGCGTCTACCCCGGCTTCCTGCAGCACTCGGGCTTCGTGGCGATGAACCCCGACCGCCACCTGTCCAGCCACTACGACTACTTCAAGCACCTGATCGCCGGTGACGATGCGTCGGCCGAAGCGCACCGCCATTTCTACGACGAGTACAACGCGGTGCTGGACATGGACGCCGACTACTACCTGGAGACCATTCGCACGGTGTTCCAGGAGTTCAGCCTGGTCAACGGCAACTGGGACGTGCTCAGCGCCGAGGGCGAACTGGAGCGCGTGCGGCCGGAGGACATCACCACCACCGCCCACCTCACCGTCGAAGGCGAGCTGGACGACATCTCGGGCTCGGGCCAGACCGAGGCCGCGCACGGCCTCTGCACCGGCGTGCCGAAGTCGCGCCAGAAGCACATCGAGGTGAAGGGCGCGGGCCACTACGGCATCTTCAGCGGCCGCCGCTGGCGCGACGTGGTGTACCCGCAAGTGCGCGACTTCATCGCCCAGTTCAACACACCCGCGGCCGCCGGCAAGCGCCGCGTCGCGACGGCCGCAGCCCGCAAGACCGGCGCCAGCGCGCGCGCGAGCACGAAGACGGCACGCGCCGCCAAGCGATGAACGCGCAGGCGGCGCGCCTGCACGCCGCCCTGCCGCAGACGCAGTGCACGCGCTGCGGCTACCCTGATTGCGCCGGCTACGCCCAGGCCATCGCGGATGGCGAAGCGCAGATCAACCAGTGCCCGCCGGGCGGCACGGAAGGCGTGGCCCGCCTGGCCGCGCTCACCGGCCGCCCCGCCCTGCCCCTGAACCCCGACAACGGCGCGGAAGGGCCGCGCACGCTGGCGGTCATCGACGAGAACTGGTGCATCGGCTGCACGCTATGCCTGGACGCCTGCCCCACGGACGCCATCCTGGGCAGCAACAAGCGCATGCACACGGTGATCGAGCCCTGGTGCACCGGCTGCGAGCTGTGCGTGCCGGTCTGCCCCGTCGATTGCATTTCGCTCGAGAACGTGACCGGCGAACGCAGCGGCTGGGACGCCTGGTCAGCGGGCCAGGCGCAGGAAGCCTTGCAGCGCTACGAGTTCCACGTGTTCCGCCAGCATCGCGCCGAGGCGGAAAACAGCGAGCGCCTGGAGCGCAAGGCCGAAGCCAAGCTGGCCGACCTGCCCGCGCACACGAAAGGCGCGGAAGGCGAGGAGCTGGCGCGCAAGCGTTCGGTGATCGAAGCCGCGCTGGCCCGCGCGCGCGCGAAGCGCGGTTAGCCCAAGGCGTCGTTCACCTGCTCGTGGAATTCCGCCTGGCTCAGCGCGTTGCCGATCTCGCGCGGCAGCGCGTCGCGGATGGAGAACACGCCCAGGATCTTGTGGCCCGGCCCGACGATGGGCAGGTGCCGGAAGCCGCGCTCGAGCATCGTCAGCACCGCGTCCGACACCTTGGTCTCGGGCGGCACGCAGATCGGATGCGGCGTCATCACCTCGGTCACCAGCGTCTTCTTCGGGTCCAGCGCCCGCGCCAGCACGCGGGTCATCAGGTCCCGCTCGGTGAGGATGCCCAGCAGCTTGTCCGGCGGTTCCATCACCAGGATGCTGCCGCAGTTGACGCGCGTCATCGCACAGGCGGCTTCGTACACGCTGGCCTGCGGGCCGACGCTCAGGACGTGCTTCTTGGGAACGGACTGGAATACGGTGCGCTCGGCCATGGTGCTTCCCTCCTCGAGGGTTCTGGCGGCCTCCCTGCCGGTTCAACGACGATCTCGTTAGCGTAGTGCAGCGTTGATTTTCTCCAAAGCGGCCGTCCCTGGACAGAGGTCCTCCGCTTCCAGCTCGTTCAGCGGACGAGCGGTCGTGTTCAAGGCCATGTGCAGATCGGTCGCGACAGGGTCCACGTAGAGCAGCCCGGTCAGGATCTCGCCGCGCGCCTGGTGCGACTGCATGTAGGCCATCGCGGCGAAGCGGTCGGTGGGATCGTAGCCGGCATGCAGGCTGCGCAGGCGCAGCAAGGTGCCGTCGTGCTGGCGCACGTCGACCACCTGCCCCGGCTCCATCTCAGCCGTGATCTCCTCGCGTGGCGAGATGAAGTCGATGCGGCTGACCGCCTCGTTGTGCTCGCGGATGTAGTCGTAGCTCTTGGTGCTGCCCGGATGGTTGTTGAAGGCCACGCAGGGGCTGATGACGTCGATGAAGGCGGCGCCGCCGTGCGTCATCGCGCCCTTGATCAGCGGCACCAGTTGCGCCTTGTTGCCGGAGAAACCGCGCGCGACATAGCTCGCGCCCAGCTGCAGCGCCATGCCCACCAGGTCCACGGGGCTGTCGCTGTTGACGACGCCCTTCTTGCTCTTGCTGCCGCTGTCGGCCGTGGCCGAGAACTGGCCCTTGGTCAGGCCGTAGACGCCGTTGTTCTCGACGATGTAGGCCATGTTGACGCCACGCCGCATCGCATGCGCGAACTGGCCGAGACCGATCGAAGCCGAGTCGCCATCGCCGGAAACGCCCAGGTACAACAGCTCGCGGTTGGCGAGGTTGGCGCCGGTCAGCACCGATGGCATGCGGCCGTGCACGGTATTGAAGCCGTGGGAGGCGCCGAGGAAGTAGTCGGGCGTCTTGCTGCTGCAGCCGATGCCGCTCAGCTTGGCGACGCGATGCGGCTCGATGTCCAGTTCCCAGCAGGCCTGGATGATGGCCGCCGAGATGGAGTCGTGGCCGCAGCCGGCGCACAGCGTGGAGATCTTCCCCTCGTAGTCGCGCCGCGTGTACCCGACCTTGTTGGTCTCCAGGGTCGGGTGATGCAGCTTCGGCTTGGCGATGTACGTCATGCGGTCTCCCGGGCGGCCTGCACGTGGGCGGTGATGGCGTCGGTGATGAAGCGGGCCGTGATCGGCGTGCCGTCGTAGTGCAGCACCTTCACCAGCTTCTGCGGCGCGATGTCCAGCTCGTTCATCAGCAGGTTGCGCATCTGCGCGTCGCGGTTCTGCTCCACCACGAACACCTTCTCGTGGCGGGCTATGAACTCGCGCACCGCAGTCGTGAAGGGGAAGGCGCGCAGGCGCAGCGCGTCGAGCGCGACACCTTGCGCCGCCAGCACCTCCAGCGCTTCCTGCATCGCGGGGCTGGTGGAGCCAAAATACAGCACGCCGTACGGCGTTTCGCGCTCGGCGCGCCGCAGCACCGGCGGCGGCACCAGCGTGGCGGCCGTCTCGAACTTGCGCAGCAGCCGCTCCATGTTGTAGACGTAGTCCGGCCCGCGCTCCGAGTAGCGGGCATACGGGTCGCGCGTGGTCCCGCGGGTGAAGTAGGAGCCCTTGGTGGGGTGCGTCCCCGGCAGCGTGCGCCAGGGGACGCCGTCGCCATCCACGTCCTTGTAGCGGCCGAAGTCCTTGCCGGCCTCCAGTTCCTCCGCCGTCATCACCTTGCCGCGGTCGTAGGCCTGGCCTTCCTTCCACGCGAAGGGCCGGCACAGGCGCTGGTTCATGCCGATGTCCAGGTCGGTCATCAAGAACACCGGTGTCTGCAGCCGATCGGCAAGGTCCAGTGCCTGCGCCGCATGGTCGAAGCACTCGTGCGGGTCTTCCGGGAACAGCAGCACGTGCTTGGTGTCGCCGTGCGAGGCGTAGGCGCAGGACAGGATGTCGGCCTGTTGCGTGCGCGTCGGCATGCCGGTGGACGGGCCGCCGCGCTGCACGTTGATGATGGTCACCGGGATCTCGGCGAAGTACGCGAGGCCGATGAACTCCGTCATCAGCGACACGCCCGGCCCCGAGGTGGCCGTGAATGCGCGTGCTCCGTTCCACCCGGCTCCCACCACCATGCCGATGGAGGCGATCTCGTCCTCGGCCTGCACGATGGCGTAGCGGTGCTGGCCGGTGTCCGGGTCCACGCGATAGCGGCCGCAGAAGCGCTGGAAGGCCTCGGCGACGGAGGACGACGGCGTGATCGGATACCAGGCCGCCACCGTGGCGCCGCCGTAGACGCAGCCCAGCGCCGCGGCGCTGTTGCCGTCGACGAAGATCTGGTCGCCCACCTGGTCCGCCTTCTTCACGCGGATGCCCAGTGGCCACTGCAGGTGCTCCTGCGCGAACTCGCGCCCCAGCTGCAATGCCTGCACGTTGGAGGCCAGCAGCTTTTCCTTGCCGCGGTACTGCTCGCCGAACAGCTTCTCGATGACCGCGGGGTCGATCTCCAGCAGCACCGACAGCGCGCCGACGTAGACGATGTTCTTGAACAGCTGGCGCTGGCGCGGATCAGCGTAGACCGCGTTGCAGATCTCGGTGAGCGGCATGCCGATCACGTGGATGTCCTGCCGGAACTTGGCCGGCGGCAGCGGCCGCGTGTTGTCGTAGAACAGGTAGCCGCCCGGCGACAGTTCCGCCACGTCGGCGTCCCAGGTCTGCGGGTTCATCGCCACCATCATGTCGACGCCGCCGCGCCGCCCCAGCCAGCCCTTCTCGCTGACGCGCACCTCGTACCAGGTGGGCAGGCCCTGGATGTTGCTGGGGAAGATGTTGCGCGGGCTCACCGGCACGCCCATGCGCAGGATGGCCTTGGCGAACAGCTCGTTGGCCGAGGCCGAGCCCGAGCCGTTGACGTTGGCGAACTTGACGACGAAATCGTTGACCGCTTCGATCCGGTTCATGCCAGCGCCTCCGGTTCCGGCTGCCGTTCGACGCGCCTTCCCGCCAGCGCCGACTGGAACAGGAACTTCTGCATGTCCCAGGCGCCGGTGGGGCACCGCTCGGCGCACAGGCCGCAGTGCAGGCAGACGTCCTCGTCCTTCACCATCACGCGGCCGGTCTTCAGCTCGCCGGAAACATAGAGGTCCTGCGCGAGGTTCAGCGCCGGCGCCTTCAGCCGCTGCCGCAGGTCCTTCTCGTCGCCGTCCCCGGTGAAGGTGATGCAGTCCATGGGACAGATGTCGACGCAGGCGTCGCACTCGATGCAGGTGTCCTGGTTGAAGACCGTCTGCACGTCGCAGTTCAGGCAGCGCTGCGCCTCGCGGAAGGCGGTGGCGGCGTCGAAGCCCAGCTCCACTTCCACCCGGATGCTGGCCAGCGCCTTTTCCGCCTTGGCCCACGGCACCTTGAAGCGCGCGTCCAGCGAGGTGTCGTTGTCGTAGCTCCACTCGTGGATGCCCATCTTCTGCGACATCAGGTTCACGGTGGGCGGCGGCCGCTGGCCCGGCGGCTCGCCGTTCAGCAGGCGGTCGATCGAGATGGCCGCCTCATGGCCATGCGCCACGGCGGTGATGATGTTCTTCGGCCCCAGCGCGGCGTCGCCGCCGAAAAAGACATTGGGCACGGTGGAGCGGAAAGTGGCCGGCTCCAGCACCGGCAGGCCCCACTTGTCGAAGGCAATGCCGCAATCGCGCTCGATCCAGGGGAAGGAGTTCTCCTGGCCCACCGCGATCAGGACGTCGTCGCAGGGGAAGAAGACATCGGGTTCGCCGGTCGGCACCAGGTTGCGCCGGCCGGTGTTGTCGTACTCGGCCCGCACGAGCGCGAAGGTCATGCCGGTGAGCTTCCCGTTCTCGTGCACGAAGGTCTTCGGCACGTGGTAGTTCAGGATGGGGATGCCCTCGTGCATGGCATCTTCCTTCTCCCAGGGCGAGGCCTTCATCTCTTCGAAGCCGCTGCGCACGATCACCTTGACGTCGGTGCCGCCCAGGCGGCGCGCCGAGCGGCAGCAGTCCATCGCCGTATTGCCGCCGCCCAGCACGATGACGCGGCGTCCCACGCTGCTGACATGTCCGAAGGACACGGAAGCCAGCCAGTCGATGCCGATGTGGATGTGCGACGCCGACTCGAGCCGCCCGGGCAGCTCGAGGTCGCGCCCGCGCGGCGCGCCGCAGCCCACGAAGACGGCGTCGTAGCCTTGCGCCAGCAGCTCCTTCATCGAAGCTATGCGCTGGCCGGCAATGAATTCGACGCCGAGGCCGAGGATGTAGCCGCATTCCTCGTCGATCACTTCCTCCGGCAGCCGGAAGCGCGGCACCTGCGTGCGCATGAAGCCGCCAGCCTTCGCTTCGGCATCGAACACCGTCACCTGGTAGCCAAGGGGCGCAAGGTCGCGGGCGACCGTCAGCGAAGCGGGGCCCGCGCCGATGCAGGCTACCCGCCTTCCATTGGGCGCGCCGCGCGGTGGCAGCCGGCCGCGGATGTCGTCCTTCAGGTCCGCCGCGACGCGCTTGAGGCGGCAGATGGCGACCGGCTCCGGGTCACCCGTGTTGCTCTTCTCCACCCGTCCGCGCCGGCAGGCCGGTTCGCAGGGCCGGTCGCAAGTGCGGCCGAGGATGCCCGGGAACACGTTGGACACCCAGTTGACCATGTAGGCGTCGCTGTAGCGGCCCTGCGCGATCATGCGGATGTATTCGGGGACGGGGGTGTGCGCCGGACAAGCCCACTGGCAATCCACGACCTTGTGGAAATACGCGGGATCGGCGGTGTTCGTCGGCTGCAACGGGGCCTCCTGACTCTGGCGGCACTGTGAGCTGTGCCGCGGGCCAGTCTACGCCGGTCGCCCGACCCCTGCTTCTCCGGGTAAGCCCTCTATCAGCCGGAATGCGGGGCGCCGTCCGCGCCCGCCACGCGCATCGGCTTGCCGACGCGGGGCAGCCAGCGCGCCGCGAAATTGTTGCCATCGAGCGAGTCGCCGAAGAAGCGGCCCTGCGCCTGGTCCCAGCCGTTCTTGCGCAGGAAGGCGACCTGCAGCGCGCTGTCCACGCCGGTGGCCACGCAGTTCAGCTTCACGCGCCGCGCGAGGTCGCCTATGCCCAGCAGCATCGCCTGCACCGTGGGGTCCTTCTCCAGGTCCCGCATGAAGCTGGTGTCGACCTTCAGTTCGTCGAAGCCCAGGCGGCGCAGTTGCGCCACCGAGGCCGAGGCGCCGAAGCGGTCCAGGGCCAGCCGCATGCCGCGCTTGCGCAGCGCACCCAGCGCCGTGGCGTCGCGCGCAGGCACGCCCTCTTCCGGCACGCGCTGCAGCTCCAGCGAGATCTGGCGCGGGTCCATGCCGGCGGTCAGCGCCGCGTTCACCAGCAGCATCAGGTCGCGCAGCTGGATGTGGGCCAGCGAGGCCTTGATGCCGACCGGCACGGTCTGCAGGCCCAGCGTCTTCCAGTTGCGGGTGTGCTTGTTCACCTGCTCCAGCATCCACTCGGTGAGGGCCACGTCCATCTCGGAGGTGCCGGCCAGGTCCATCAGCTCGTCGCCTTCGACGATGCGGCCCGAGGGATGCTTCCAGCGCAGGTTGGCCTGCGCGCCCACCAGGCGGCCGGCGGCGATGTCCACGCGCGGCTCGAACAGCAGTTCGACCTGGTCGCGCGCCAGCGCATGGCGCAGTTCCGCCGCCAGGTCCAGCCGGCTCAGGGCCTGCTCGTTGAAGCGCGGCGAGAAGAATTCGTAGCGGTGCGGGCCGGCCTGCTTGGCATGGCGCAGCGCCAGGCCGGCATTGCGCATCAGCACGTCGGCGTCGCCGCCATCGGTGGGGAACACCGACACGCCCACGCTGCAGGTGACGAAGACTTCCGGCGCGCCGGGACGCTGGAAGCTCACCGTGGAGTCCTCCAGCAGGCGCGTGATGAAGGCGGCGGCGCTGTGCACACCGTCCATGTAGGGCACCAGGATCGCGAACTCGTCGCCGTCGAAGCGGTACAGCTTGGGGTCGCGGTTCTCGGAGCTGAGCTCGCCGTTGGCTTCGGTCTGCACGCAGCTGGCCAGACGCTTGGCGATGCGCTGCAGCAGCTGGTCGCCCACCACGCGCCCGAGCGCGTCGTTGATGCGGCCCAGGCCGTCGACACCCACGTGCAGGAAGGCGCCCGAATTACCTTCGGCGCGGCCCTCGCCCAGGATCATGGCCGCGTCCTTCCGGTAGCTCAGCTTGTTCGGCAGGCCGGTCAGCGCGTCGTGCTGGCCCAGGTACTCGCGGTAGGCACTGGCGGCCAGCGTGTTGCGGATGCGCAGGCCCAGTTCGCTCGGGTCCACCGGCTTGGACAGGAAGTCCATCGCGCCGGCTGCCAGCGCGCGCAGCTTCACCTGCGGGTCGGTGCTGCTGGTCAGCACGATGACGGGCACGTGGCGCAGCACCGGATCCTCGCGCATTTCGGCCAGGATCTCGTGCCCGCTCACCTTGGGCATGCTCAAGTCCAGCAGCAGCACGCCCGGGTGTTCCTTGCGCAGCATGGCGATGGCCAGCTGCGGGTCGTCGGTGTGGACGAAGTGCTTGTAGCCGGCCTCGGTGAGGAAGGCCTGGGTCATCTCGATGTTCAGCAGCTCGTCGTCCACCATCATGATCAGGGCTTCGGCCAGCCCCGCCACCGAGCGGTGGCGCCAGATCATTTCCTGCGGCGACAGCGCACGGAGGGCCTGCTCCGTGAGCTTTTCCTCACCCGGAGCGAACACCGTCGGCGCATCGCTGTCCATCCCGCTACGCGGGCCGGTCGGACGAGTGGATTCAAAAGTCGTCATTGCAACCAATTGTGCCCCGCGATCAGGCGGCGGCCACCTCCGGCAGCTCGATCCGTTCCTCGAGATTGGCGATCCGTTGCAGCACCGCCTCAACGGCCGCGGCATCGCCTGCCTTGGCGGCGGCTTCCAGCTCCCGGGCCGGCTTGGTGAAGGCGTCGTAGCCCACCGTGCCGGCGGCGCCGGCCAGCCAGTGGGCGAGCCGCTCCACCTCCGGCAGGTCACCTCCGGCCAGCGCCTGGCTGGCCTGCCCCAGCTGCTCCTTCAGGCGGGCGGCGAACTTGCGCACGATGGGCGCCAGCTTGGGGTTGTCGGCAAAGCGCGAACGCACCGGGCCCACCGGGTCCTCGCCGGACGCCGGCAGCTCGCCGAAGACCGAGGGCACCGGCGCCGCGGCTTCCTGGTCCAGCGCATGGCCGCCCAGCAGCTGCGCCACGCGCTGCAGCAGCACGTCGATGTCCACCGGCTTGGTCAGGTAGGCGGTGCAGCCGGCCGCCAGCACCTCCTCCTCATAACCCTTCATCGCATGCGCGGTCAGCGCCACCACCGGCACCTCGCTGCCGCGCCGGCGCAGCTCGCGGGTGGCTTCGTAGCCGTCCATCACCGGCATCTGCATGTCCATCAGCACCAGGTCCACCGACATCAGCGCCATCTTGTCCAGCGCGGCCTCGCCGTGCTCGGCCTCCTCCACCCACAGGCCGTGCTCCGACAGCACCAGCGAGATCAGCTCGCGGTTCTCGGGACCGTCGTCGACGACCAGTACGCAGGCCGGCGGGATCTTCCAGCGGCGGCGCATGGCGGGCTGGCTTGCCTGCGAGCGCGCATCCAGCTGCGCGGCATCGAGCAGCGGCACGCCTTGCAGCGCACCGGCGTCGAAGGTGAAAAGCATGCTGGTGCCCACGCCCGGCTGGCTGGTGGCCACGATGTCCCCGCCCAGCGCGCGCGCGAGCCGGCGGCTGATGGCCAGGCCCAGGCCGGTGCCGCCGAAGCGGCGGCTGATGGATGCATCGGCCTGCGTGAAGGGATCGAACATCGTCTCCAGCTTGTCCAGGGCGATGCCCATGCCGGTGTCGTTGACCTCCATCGCGTAGGTCGAGCCGCTGCAGGACAGCACCACCTCCACCCCGCCCTTGTCGGTGAACTTCACCGCGTTGCTCAGGAGGTTCAGCACCACCTGGCGCAGGCGCGCGGGGTCGGACTGCACGCGCTCGGGCAAGGCGGTCAGCAGCCGCAGCGACAGCTTGATGCCCTTCTCCTGTGCCTTCAAACCCAGCTCCGCCAGCGCGCCCTGCACCAGCGCGTGCGGCTCGCAGGCGATCTTCTCCACCTGCAGCTGGCCGGCCTCCACCTTGGACAGGTCGAGGATGTCGTTGATCAGCCCCAGCAAATGCTTGCCGCTGTGATGGATGGTGTCCAGGTAGTGCGAAGACTCGCGCTCGCTCTTGCCGAAGCCGCGCCGCAGCAGTTCGGTGAAGCCCAGGATGGCGTTCATCGGGGTGCGGATCTCGTGGCTCATGTTGGCCAGGAACTCGCTCTTGGCGCGGTTGGCGGCCTCGGCCTCGTCCCGTGCGCCACGCAGCGCGACGCGGCTTTCCTCGAGCAGGGTCACGTCCTCGAGGCTGATCAGGACACCGCCCGGGCGGGCGCCGGCGCCCAGCACCGGCGAGCAGTTGACGATGAAGCTGCGGTCGCGGCCGTCGCTGCCCCGCAGCCGCAGGTGCGCGTCGCGCTGCACGTTGGCGTCGACCAGTGCCGCCGTCCACGGGAAGGCCGAAGGCGCCAGCGGCTGGCCCGCGTCATCGAGCCACGGGATGTCCGCGACGGAGCGACCGAGCAGCTGCTCGTTGCTGCGTCCCAGCAGCCGCGTGAAGGCTTCGTTGGCCAGCACCACCTGCTGCTTGGGGTCCAGCACCAGCAGGCCGCCGGCCAGCGAATCGAGCGCGGAGCGCACCCGGCCCGGGATGGCCTTGGCCGGGTCGAGGTGGCGCAGCACGCGCGAGAGATAGACCTGGAAGCCGATGAAGCACAGCACGGCGCAGAAAGCGAGCAGCAGCACGAGTGGCGTATGCACGACGCCCAGCAGGCCGGGGTGCGTGAGCGGCTCGAAGCGCAGCTCCAGCTGGCCCCAGGGCTCGCCGCTGGCGAGCAGGTTCACCTGGATCTGCGAGTCGCCGGCCTCCTCGCTGTCCATCGCCTTCCACTGGCGCGCGTGCTCGCCGATCGCGATGACGAGCCGGCCCTCGCGCGAGCGCAGGCCGATGGAGCGCAGCGCGGGATTGCGCTTCTGCACGAAGCGCAGCACGTCCTCCACTGGCCGCGGGTCGCTGCTGCTCAGGATGGCGGTGCTGGCCGCGGCCAGGGATTCGGCCAGGGCCACGCGGCCCTCGCGGACCGCGGCATTGCGGTCCGGCACCAGGCCCAGGAAGGACGCGGCCAGCAAGGCGGTGCTGACCAGCGACACGAGGCCCAGGGTGATGTAGGTGCGGGTGTTCAGCAGCTTCATTCGAATCCCCGCAGGGCATTGCGGCCAGGGCTGGGCCCCGCGGCCAGTTCTTCGTCGTCTTCCTCGGATTCCTCGTCGGAGCGCGCCAGCACGGGCAGCGGGTCGAGGATGCGCCAGGCAGGCAGCGCCGAGAGGTAGCTTCCCATCAGCACGCCGCCGCGGATCAGCCACAGCACGTACACCAGCGACAGGCCCAGCGACACGCCGGCCACCGAGATCGTCACCGACTGCTCCAGCTGCAGGCCGTCGCGCGTGCTTTCGCGCAGGCGATCCAGGCTCTCGGTGAAGCCGGCGGAGCGCAGCGTGCGCTGCAATTCGTCCACCGTGTGGCCGCCGCCGCTGGCCGACAAGCCGAAGCCTTTCAGGTTGAGGTCGGTGGACTGCAGCGCGATCAGCTCCACGCCGCTCTGGCGATCCACCACCACGGCGCGGAAGGCAGGCACGCCCGCTTCCGCGCTGCCCGTGGCGAGCAGCGAAGTCGTCTCCGCCGCCGGGGCAGGTGCGTTCGCGCCCAGCGGGCTGGGCGCGGCGACCAGGAGGTCGGCGATGGCCGCGGCGACGTTCCGGCCCGGCGCGGCGGCCGGAGCCGGCGCGGCTGCCGTCGGAGCTGCAGCCGGCGCTTCAGTGCTGCGCCCGGGCGTGGCGGGAGCAGGCGCCGGTGCGGGCGCCGCCGCAGCGGGCGCTGGCGCGGGCGCGGGCGTGATGCCGTCCACGGGAGCCGGTGCAGGTGCAGGTGCAGGTGCAGGTGCAGGTGCAGGTGCAGGTGCAGGTGCAGGTGCAGGTGCAGGTGCAGGTGCAGGGGCCGGGGCGGGAGCTGGCGCCGGTGCGGGCGCCTGCGCGCCGACGGAGACGCTGAAGGCCTGCGACGCGCTGAGCGAACCGTCGCTCACCTGCACCACCACGTCGTAGATGTTGTCGTGGCCCGCATCCAGCGGACTGGCCTGCACCGGGGCATCGCGGAAGGACAGCGCGCCGGTCTGCGCATCGACGACGAACAGGCCCGCACCTGCGCCGCCGCCGATGGAGAACACCAGCGTCTGCACCGGCTGGTCGACGTCGCTGGCCTGCACGGTGAGGACGGCCTTCGTGTTTTCCAGCACCGAGACGGCGATCGGGTCGCGGCTGGCCCCGGTGATCACCGGCGCGTCGTTCACGGGCGCCACCTGCACGGACACCGTCGCCGAGGCGGACAGGCCAGTACCGTCGCCGACCTGGTAGGTGAACCAGGCGGTGCCGTTGAAGTCGCGCTCCGGCGTGAAGGTGATGCTGCCATCAGCGTTCAGAACCGCGACGCCGCCGTGGCCGCTGGTGACGCCCTGGATGGCGAGCGGGTCGTTGTCGGCATCGCTGTCGTTGGCCAGGAACTGCGCGGCGCCGTACGTGGCCGGCGTGTCCTCGGTGGCGGCCACGCTGTCGTCGCGGGCGACGGGCGCGTCGGGCACCGGCGTGACGCCCAGCGAGGCGCTGCCGCGAATGGTGGCCGTGCCGTCGCCGATGTCGTAGCCGAAGACGACCGTGCCGTTGAAGTCGCGGTCCGGCGTGAAGGTCCAGGTGCCGTCGCGGTTGTCGACGAGCGTGCCGGAACTGGCGGACAGGTTGAGGACGGTGAGCGCATCGCCATCCACGTCGGCGGCGTGGGCCAGCAACTGCGCGGCGCTGACGGTGACGGGGCCGCTGTCCTCCGCGATCGGCGGCAAGCCGACGGCGGTGGTAGTGGGAGAGTCGTTGACGGGCGTGACGGTGATCTGCAGGCTCTGCGCCAGCGTGTCGCTGCCACCGCCGTCGTCCTTGATTGCGAAGCTGAATGTGCCGGTGCCGTTCGCGTTCGCCGTCGTGTTGAACCGCATGCCCTGGATCTGCGCCAGCGTGTAGCTGCCGGCCGTCACGAGCGTGCCATCGGCCAGCGTGATCCGACCCAGGGTCGAAGGCGGCAAGGCGGTGACCCTGTACGTGAGCGTCTGCGCGGCTTCGTCGGCACCGCCGCCGGGACCATACGCAATGCCCGTCAGGCCCAAGGCCGTCGAGCCGCTGTCCTCGGCGACCGTCAGGTCCGCAGCGCTGCCCGCGGTGCGCACCGGCGCGTCGTTCACCGGCGTCACGTTGATCAACAGGCTTTGCGCCAGCGTGTCGCTGCCACCGCCGTTGTCCTGCACCTGGAAGCTGAAAGTGCCCGAACCGTTCGCGTTGGCGGCGGTGTTGAAGCGCATGCCCTGGATCTGCGCCAGCGTGTAACTGCCGGTCGTGACGATCGTGCCATCGGCCAAGGTGACCCGTCCCAGCGTCGACGGCGGCAGCCCCGTCACGCTGTATGTGAGCGTCTGCGCGGCCTCGTCGGCACCGCCACCCGGACCGTAGCCCAGGGTTCCGAGGCCCAGACTCGCGCTTCCGCTGTCTTCTGCGATCGTGAGGTCCGCAACGCTGCCCGAGGTACGGACCGGAGCATCATTCACCGCCGTCACATTGATCAACAGGCTTTGCGCCAGCGTGTCGGTACCGCCGCCATCATCCTGCACCTGGAAGCTGAATGTCCCCGTGCCGTTCGCGTCGGCCGCGGTCACGAAGCGCATGCCCTGGAATTGCGCCAGCGAGTAGCCGCCGGTCGTCACGAGCGTGCCATCGGCCAGCGTGACCTGCCCGAGCGTCGAAGGCGGCAGCACGGTCACTGTGTACGTCAGCGTCTGCGCGGCTTCATCGGCGCCGCCGCCAGGGCCGTAGGCCAGGCCCGCCAGGCCCAGGCCCGTGCTGCCACTGTCTTCTGCGACAGCCAGGTCCGACACATTGCCGGCGGTTCGCACCGGCGCATCGTTCACTGGCGTTACGTTGATCAACAGGCTTTGGACCAGCGTGTCGGTCCCGCCGCCGTTGTCCTGCACCTGGAAACTGAAAGTCCCCGAGCCGTTCGCGTTGGCCGCCGTGACGAAGCGCATGCCCTGGATCTGGGCGAGCGTGTAGCTGCCTGCCGTGACGGTCGTTCCATCCGCCAGCGTGACCTGGCCTAGGCTCGAAGCCGGCAAGGCGCTGACGCTGTACGTGAGCGTCTGCGCCGCTTCGTCGACACCACCACCGGTGCCGTAGGCGACTCCACCCAGGCCCAGGTCGGTCGACCCGCTGTCCTCGGCCACCGTGAGGTCCGAGACGGTGCCGGCGGTTCGCACCGGCGCATCGTTGACAGGCATGACCGTGATCTGCAGGCTCTGGGCCAACGTGTCGGTGCCGCCGCCGTTGTCCTGCACCTGGAAGCCGAACGTGCCCGTGCCGTTGGCATCTGCCGCGGTATTGAAACGCATGCCCTGGATCTGGGCGAGCGTGTAGCTGCCGGTCGTCACGAGCGTGCCATCAGCCAAGGTGACCTGGCCCAGCGTCGACGGCGGCAGTGTCGTCACGCTGTACGTAAGCGTCTGGCCTGCTTCGTCCGCCCCGCCGCCGGCACCATAAGTCACGGCGCCCAGGCCCAGGCTCGTGGCACCACTGTCTTCGGCCACCGTCAGGTCCGCGACGCTTCCCGCAGTGCGCACCGGCGCATCGTTCACTGGCGTCACGTTGACCAACAGGCTTTGGACCAGCGTGTCGGTCCCGCCGCCGTTGTCCTGCACCTGGAAACTGAAAGTGCCCGAACCGTTCGCATTGGCAGCGGTCACGAATCGCATGCCCTGGAGCTGCGCCAGCGTGTAACTGCCGGTCGTCACAACGGTGCCATCGGCCAGCGTGACCTGCCCCAGGCTCGCAGCCGGCAAGGCCGTCACGGTGTAGGTCAGGACCTGTACGGCTTCGTCCGCGCCGCCGCCGGGGCCATAAGTCACGGCGCCCAGGCCCAGGCCCGTCGAGCCGCTGTCTTCGGCCACCGTGAGATCGGCAACGGCCCCAGCAGTCCGTTCCGGCGCATCGTTCACGGTCGTCACCGTGATCTGCAGGCTCTGCACCAGCGTATCGGTGCCGCCGCCGTTGTCCTTCACGGCGAAGCTGAAGCTGCCCGTCCCGTTCGCGTCGGCCGCGGTGCTGAAACGCATGCCCTGGATCTGGGCGAGCGTGTAGCTGCCGGTCGTCACGATCGTGCCATCCACCAATGTGATCTGTCCCAGCGTCGACGGCGGCAGCGCCGTCACGCTGTATGTGAGCGTCTGCGCGGCCTCGTCGGCGCCGCCGCCCGGGCCATAGCCCAGGGCTCCGAGACCCAGGCTCGTGGTGCCGCTGTCTTCGGCCACCGTGAGATCCGCAACGCTGCCGGCCCTACGCGTGGGCGCATCGTTCACCGGCGTCACGGTGATGCGCATGCTTTGGGCCAGCGAGTCGTTGCCGCCGCCGTCGTCCTGCACCTGGAAGCTGAAAGACCCCGAGCCGTTCGCGTTGGCCGCCGTGACGAAGCGCATGCCCTGGATCTGGGCGAGCGTGAAGCTGCCGGTCGTCACGAGCGTGCCGTCGGCCAGCGTGATCTGGCCGAGCGTCGAAGGCGGCAAGACGGTAACGCTGTACGCGAGCGCCTGGCTCGCTTCGTCGGCGCCACCACCGGTGCCAAAGGCGACTCCACCCAGGCCCAGGCTGGTCGACCCGCTGTCCTCGGCCACCGTCAGGTCCGAGACGGTGCCGGCGGCTCGCACGGGAGGATCGTTGACAGGCGTGACCGTGATCTGCAGGCTCTGGGCCAGCGTGTCAGTGCCGCCGCCGTTGTCCTGCACCTGGAAACTGAAAGTGCCCGCCCCGTTCGCGTTGGCGGCGGTGACGAAGCGCATGCCCTGGAGCTGCGCCTGCGTGTAGTTGCCGGCCGTCACCACGGTGCCATCGGCCAGCGTGACCTGCCCGAGGCTCGAAGCCGGCAAGGACGTGACGGCATAGGTGAGGACCTGCCCGGCCTCGTCGGTGCCGCCGCCGGGGCCGTAAGCGAGGCCGCCGAGGCCCAGGCTCGTCGAGCCGCTGTCCTCGGCCACTGTGAGATCGGCAACGTTACCCGCGGTGTGCACCGGCGCGTCGTTCACCGGCGTCACGTTGATCAACAGGCTTTGCACCAGCGTGTCGCTGCCGCCACCGTTGTCCTGGACCTGGAAACTGAAGGTGCCGCTGCCGTTCGCGTCGGCCGCCGTGAGGAAGCGCATGCCCTGGAGCTGCGCCAGCGAGTAGCTGCCGGCCGTCACGAGCGTGCCGTCAGCCAGGGTGACTTGGCCCAGCGTCGACGGCGGCAGCGCCGTCACGCTGTACGTGAGCGTCTGCGCGGCCTCGTCGGCGCCGCCGCCCGGGCCGTAGCCCAGGGCTCCGAGACCCAGGCTCGTGCTGCCGCTGTCTTCTGCAACCGTCAGGTCCGCAAGGTTGCCTGCCGTGCGCACCGGAGAATCGTTCACCGGCGTCACGTTGATCAACAGATTTTCCGCCAGCGTGTCGCTGCCGCCGCCATTGTCTTGCACCTGGAAACTGAAAGTCCCCGAACCGTTCCCGTTGGCCGCCGTGACGAAGCGCATGCCCTGGAGTTGCGCCAGCGAGTAGCTTCCCGCCGTGACCAGCGCGCCATCGGCCAGCGTGACCTGACCGAGCGTCGAAGGCGGCAGCACGGTCACTGTGTACGTCAGCGTCTGCGCGGCTTCATCGGCGCCACCGCCGGGCCCGTAGGCGAGACCCGCGAGGCCCAGGCCCGTGCTGCCGCTGTCTTCTGCAACCGTCAGGTCCGCAACGCTGCCCGCAGTACGCACTGGCGCGTCGTTCACCGGCGTCACGTTGATCAACAGGCTTTGCGCCAGCGTGTCGGTGCCGCCGCCGTTGTCCTGAACCTGGAAGCCGAAAGTGCCCGCGCCGTTCGCGTCGGCAGCGGTCACGAAGCGCATGCCCTGGAGCTGCGCCAGTGTGTAGCTTCCCGTGGTCACAACCGTACCGTCCGAGAGCGTGATCTGGCCGAGCGTGGAAGCCGGCAACGCGGTCACGGCGTAAGTCAGCGTCTGCGCCGCTTCGTCGCTGCCACCACCGGGGCCGTAGGCAAGGCCCGCGAGGCCCAGGCTCGTACTGCCGCTGTCTCCTCCGACCGTCAGGTCCGCAACGCTGCCTGCCGTGCGCACCGGCGCATCGTTCACCGGCGTCACAGTGATCAACAGGCTCTGCGCCAGCGTGTCGGTGCCACCACCGTTGTCCTTCACTGCGAAGCTGAAGGTTCCGGTGCCGTTCGCATCGGCCGCGGTGACGAAGCGCATGCCCTGGATCTGCGCCAGCGTATAGCTGCCGGTCGTCACGAGTGTGCCGTCAGCCAGCGTGACTTGGCCGAGGGTCGATAACGGCAAGGCGGTGACGCTGTACGTCAACGTCTGGGTCGCTTCGTCGGCACCGCCGCCCGTGCCATAGGCCACTCCACCCAACCCCAGGCTGGTCGACCCGCTGTCCTCGGCCACCGTGAGGTTCGAGACACTGCCCGCCGTGCGCACCGGCGCATCGTTCACCGGCGTCACCGTGATCAGCAGGCTCTGCACCAAGGTGTCCGTCCCGCCGCCGTTGTCCTTCACTGCGAAACTGAAGGCGCCCGAGCCGTTGGCGTCGGCCGCGGTGACGAACCGCATGCCCTGGATCTGCGCCAGCGTGTAGGGGCCCGCCGTGACCGCCGTGCCGTCGGCCAGCATCATCTGCCCCAGGCTCGAGGCCGGCAGGGCCGTGACAGCATAGGTGAGGACCTGCCCCGCTTCGTCCGCGCCGCCGCCGGGACCATAAGCCACGGCGCCCAGGCCCAGACTGGTCGAGCCGCTGTCTTCCGCCAGGGTGAGATTCGAAACGCCGCCAGCAACAAGCACCGGCGGATCGTTCACCGCGGTGACCGTGACCAGCAGGCTCTGCGCCAGCATATCGTTGCCGCCGCCGTTGTCCTTCACCGCGAAGCTGAGGGTGCCCGTCCCGTTGGCATCGGCCGCCGTGACGAAGCGCATGCCCTGCACCTGCGCCAGCGTGTAGCTGCCGAGGCCCACCACCGTGCCGTCGGCCAGCGTCACCTGCCCCAGCGAAGACGGCAAGGCAGTGATCGAATACGTGAGCGTCTGCGAGGCCTCGTCCGCGCCGCCGCCGGGGCCATAGGCGATGCCGCCCAACCCCAGGCTCGTGCTGCCGCTGTCCTCGCCGACCACCAGGTCGGCCGGGCTTGCGCCCGTGCGCACCGGTGCGTCGTTCACCGGCAGGACCGCGACCTGCGCTTCCGCCGTCTGCGCGCTGTAGGGGCTGGAGCCGCCGGCCAGCGTCGCATCGCCGATCTGCGCGCCGGCCGTGCCGCCGCTGCCGTCCCAGGCGCGGAACACAAGGCCGCCGGCGCTGCCGTTCCAGTCCGCGTCGGCGACGAAGCGGATGCGGTTCTGGCCATCCGCGGCCAGCAGCGTCGCCGTCGCTGCGCCCACGCCGCTGAAGGCCTGCCAGTTCGTGCCGTCGTCGCGGCTGTATTCCCAGCGGCCGTTGGCATTGCTCGCGGAAATCACTGCGATGCCATAGGCGTTCGAGGGATCCGCGATCTGCCCGGCCACCAGGTCGGCGACGCGCATGCCGGCGTTGCTCGTGGCGTCCTCCGCCACATCCGGCAGCGCATTCGCACCCGACAGTTGCGGCGCCTTGTTCTGGATGCGGATGGCCAGGCTTTGCGCCAGCGTGTCGGCGCCGCCATCCAGCACGCCGCCGTCGTCCCGCACGGTGAAGGAGAAGCTGGCGCTGCCGCTGGTCACGCCGACAGCCGCGACGAAGCGCATGCCCTGCAGCTCCGCCAGCGTGTAGCTGCTGGCCGCCGCCACCAGCGTGCCGTCGGCCAGCTCGATCCGGCCGAAGCCCGCGGCCGGCACCACGTTCACGGTATAGGTCAGCGTCTGGCTGGTTTCGTAGCCACCACCGCCGGGCCCGTAGCTCACGCCGGCCAGGCCCAGCCCGGTGGTCGAGACTTCGTCCACCATCAGGTCGGTGACGCTGCCGGCAGTGAGCACGGGCGCGTCGTTGACCGGCGCGACGTCGACCACGGCCGTCTGCACCTGGGCGCTGAAGGCGGTGCTGCCACCGTTGGCCGTGGTGTCGGCCAGCGTGCCCGCCGTGCCGGTGCTCTGGTCCCATGCGCGCAGCGTCAGGCCGCCTGCCGTGCCGTTGAAGTCCGCCTGCGGCACGAAGCGCAGGCGCGTGCTGGCGTCCGCACCCAGCAGCAAGGCCTGGCTGTCGCTCACGCCGCTGATCGTGGTCCACGTGCTGCCGTTGTCCACGCTGTATTGCCAGCTGCCGTGCGGGTCGCTCGCACCGGTGATCGCCACGCCGCGCCCGTTCAAGGGATCGCTGATGTGGCCGTTGACCAGGTCCGCCACCCGCATGCCGTCGTTGCTGACCGGGTCCTCCAGCAGCGCCATCGCGTTGACGCCGTCCAGCGTCGGCGCCTGGTTGACGATGCTGACCATCAACGACTGCGCCAGCGTGTCGACCCCGCCATTGGCCGTGCCGCCGCTGTCCTTCACCGCGAAGCTGAAGGTGCCGCTGCCGCTGGAGATGGACGCCCCCAGGAACTGCATGCCCTGGATCTGCGCCAGCGTGTAGCTGTTGCCCGCCACCACCGTGGTGGTGCCATCGGCCAGCACGATGCGACCCACGCCGCTCGCCGGCACCGCGGTGACCGTGTAGCTGAGGGTCTGCCCCGCTTCGTCCGCGCCGCCGCCGGGCCCGTAGCTCACGCCGCCCAGGCCCAGCGAAGTCGCGCCGGCGCCTTCGACCACGCTCAGGTTGCCGACCGCACCCGCCGCCAGCACCGGCGCATCGTTCACCGGCGTCACATCGATCTGCAGGCTCTGCGCCAATGTCTCGGTGCCGCCACCGTTGTCGTCGACCAGGAACGAAAAGGTGCCCGTGCCGTTGGCGTTGGCCGCCGTCACGAAGCGCATGCCCTGGAGCTGCGCCAGCGTATAGCTGCCGGTGCCCACGACCGTGCCGTCTGCCAGCGTGACCTGGCCCAGGCTCGCCGTGGGCACTGCCGTCACGATGTAGGTCAGTGTCTGCCCGGCTTCGTCCGCACCGCCTCCGGGTCCGTAAACCAGGCCGGCCAAACCCAGACTCGTGCCGCCGCTGTCCTCGGCCACCGTCAGGTCGGGCACGCTGCCGGCAGTGCGCACCGGCGCGTCGTTGACCGCGCCCACCGTGATCTGCAGGCTTTGCACCAGCGTGTCGGTGCCACCACCGTTGTCCTTCACCTGGAAGACAAAAGTCGCGACGCCATTCGCGTTCGCAGTCGCCAGGAAGCGCATGCCCTGGATCTGCGCCAGCGTGTAGCCGCCAGCAGTCACGACCGTGCCGTCGGCCAGGGTGACCTGGCCTAGCGACGCTGGCGGCAAGCTGCTCACGCTGTAGCTGAGGGCCTGGGACGCTTCGTCGGCGCCGCCGCCAGGCGCATAGGCAATGCTGCCCAGGCCCAGGCTCGTGCAGCCGCTGTCCTCGGACACGGCCAGGTCCGCGACCGTGCCGCCGGTGCGCACGGGCGCATCGTTGACCGCCAGCACCGTGATCGTCGCTTCGGCGGTTTCAGTGCTGTAGGGGCTGCTGCCGCCCACCACCGTGGTGTCGCCGATCGTGTCACCGGCCGTGCCGGCGCTGCCGTCCCAGGCCCGGAAGACGAGACCGCCGGCGCTGCCGTTCCAGTCGGCATTCGGCACGAAGCGGATCCGGGCCTGGCCATCGGCCGCCAGCAGCGTGGCGGTGGTCATGCCCACCCCGCTGAAGTCCTGCCAGGTGGCGCCCCCGTCGCGGCTGTACTGCCAGGTGCCGTTGGCGCTGGAGGCGGAAATCACCGCGATGCCGTGGCTGCCGCCCGGGTCGTCGACCTGGCCGCTCACGAGGTCGGTGATCGCCATGCCCAGGTTGCTGGCCGGGTCCTCCAGCAGCACCGGCATGGCGTTCGCGCCATTCAGCGCGGGCGCCTGGTTGGCGACGGTGATCGTCAACGACTGCGCCAGCGTGTCGACGCCGCCGTTGGCCGTGCCGCCGCTGTCCTTGACCGTGAAGGCGAAGGTCGCGCTGCCGCTGCTGACGCCGGTGAAGGGCTTGAACTGCATGCCCTGCAGCTGCGCCAATGTGTAGCTGGAGCCCGCTCCCACCACCGTCGTGCCATCGGCCAGGAACAGCGTGCCCAGCGCGATGGGCGGTACGGTCGTCACGGTGTAGGTCAGGGCCTGGCCCGCTTCGTCGGCGCCACCGCCGGGACCGTAGGCGAGGCCGCCCAGTCCCAGGCTGGTCATCGTGCCGGCGCGCGCCGTGATGTTGGCCACGGTGCCGGCCGTGAGCTCAGGGGCGTCGTTGACCGGCAGAACCGTGATCGCCGCGGCCTGCACCTGCGTGCTGAATGCGGTGCTGCCGCCGTTGGCCGTGGTGTCGGCCAGCGTGCCTGCCGTGCCCGTGCTCTGGTCCCATGCGCGCAGCGTCAGGCCGCCGGCCGTACCGTTCCAGTCCGCTTGCGCCACGAAGCGCAGGCGCGTGCTGGCATCCGCACCCAGCAGCAGCGCCTGGCTGTCGCTCACGCCGCTGATCGTGGTCCACGTGGCGCCGCTGTCCAGGCTGTATTGCCAGCTGCCGTGCGGGTCGCTCGCTCCGGTGATCGCCACGCCCCGCATGTTCAGCGGATCGCTGGCGTGGCCGCTGACCAGGTCCGCCACCAGCATGCCGCTGTTCGCGCTCGCGTCCTCCAGCATGCCCATGGCGTTGACGCCGTCCAGCGCCGGCGCCTGGTTCGTGATCGTCACTGCCAGCGATTGCGCCAGCGTGTCGACGCCGCCGTTCGCCGTGCCGCCGCTGTCCTTCACCGCGAAGCTGAAGGTGCCACTGCCGCTGGAGACGGACGCCGCCAGGAACTGCATGCCCTGGATCTGCGCCAGCGTGTAGCTGTTGCCTGCCACCACCGTAGTGGTGCCGTCAGCGAGCACGATGCGACCCACGCCGCCCGCGGGCACGCTGGTCACGGTGTAGCTGAGGGTCTGCCCGGCTTCGTCGCTACCGCCGCCCGGCGCGTAGGCCAGGCCGGCCAGGCCCAGCGAAGTGAGCCCGGAGCCCTCGGTGACGTTCACGTTGTTCGCGGCGCCGGCGGTGCGCACGGGCGCGTCGTTGACGGCCGCCACGTTGACGCTCACCGTCGCCTGCTGCGACTTGTCGGTGCCGTCGCTGGACTTGTACTTGAAGGTGGCCACGCCGTTGAAGTTGGCGCCCGGCGTGAAGGTGACCGTGCCGTCGGCATTGAGCACCACGGTGCCGCCGCTGACGCTGCTCACGCTGTAGACGCTGAGCGCATCGCCCTCGGCGTCGGTGTCGTTGGCCAGCAGCTGGGCCGCGGCGAAAGTGACGGGCGTGTCCTCGGTCGCCGCCAGCGTGTCGTCGTTGGCCACCGGCGCGTCGTTGACCGGCGTGACGGTGATCGTCAGCGACTCCGCCAGGGTGTCGCTGCCCCCGCCATCGTCGGTGACCGTCCACGAGAAGGTGGCCGGCCCGCCATTCGCATTGGCAGCCGGCCGGAACTTCATGCTCTTGAGCTCGTTGAGCGTGTAGACGCTGCCTGCGGTCACCACCGTGCTGCCATTGGCCAGCACGATGTCTCCCAGGGCCGAGGACGGCACCGCCGTGACCGTGTAGGTGAGGACCTGCGCGCTCTCGTCGGAGCCGCCTCCGGGGCCGTACTGCAGGCCGCCAAAGCCCAGGTTGGCAGCCGACGAATCCTCGGCGATCGTCAGGTTGGCCACCGTGCCGCCGGTGCGCACGGGCGGGTCGTTGACGGGGTTCACCGCCGCCGTGACGGTGGCGGTGGCGGCGCTGAAGGCGCTGGTGCCGCCGGTGACCGCGATGTTCACCTTGGCGCCGGCCATCCCCGAGGTGCGGTCCCACGCGCGCAGCGTCAGCGCGCCCGTGACGCTGCCGTTCCAGTCGGCGTCCGGGACGAAGCGCAGCCGCGTCAGGCTGTCGGCCGCGAGCAGCAGCGCGCTGCTGCCGGAAACGGCGCCGACGCCGGTCCAGGTCGTGCCGCCATCCAGCGAATACTCGTAGCTGCCATGCGTGGTGTTGGCAGCGACCAGCGCGATGCCCTGCACCGCGCCGGTGTCGGCATCGGTGACCATGCCGGCGATCAGCGAAGACACCAGGAAACCGTTGCCGCGGCTGTCCTCGTCGATGGCCGCCGGCTGCACGACCCCGGACAGCACCGGCGCCTGGTTGTCCAGCACCGTGAAGGCGGCGACGAAGGCGTCGCTGCTGCCGTTGCGCCCGGTCTGGAAGCTGCCGCCGGTGGCATAGCCGGTGGTGGTGATCGCGCCCGCGACGTAAGCCTCATTGCCGTAGATCGCGACACCGCCGGCGGTGATGCCCGAGCCGTAGAAGGTGCCGTACTTCAGGTCGCTCGTGCCGCCGCCGGCGGGGTTCAGCACGAGCAGGAACATCGCCGAGCCCGGGTTCGTACTCTGCGCGGCGTCGGAAGTGAGCGGGAAATCGCTGGTGGACCCGGCCTGGCCGACGATCACCACCCTGCCGCGCGAGTACGCCACGCCGGTCGGCGTGTCCACGTTGGAGCCGCCGATGTAGCTGGAATACAGCAGCGAGGACGCGCCGGTGAGGTTGGTGTCGTAGACGCGCAGGAAGCCGGTGTCGTGGTTGTTGCCCAGGCCGCCCGTCATGTAGGCGCCGGTCGTCGTGGTGAACACGATCGACGAGCGCACCCGCGTCTCGCCCACCACGTAGGCCTTGCCGCTGCCGTCGATGGCCACTGCCGCCAGCGAGTCGTTGTCGGTGCTGCCGACGTAGGTGGAGTAAAGCGTGTTGCCGCTGGCGTCCAGGTGCGCCAGGAAGCCGTCGCTGGAGCCGGACAGCGCGGTCTGCTGCCCGCCCGTCATGCCCATGTTGCCCGACTGCGTGTTGCCCACCACGTAGACGTCGCCGCCCGTGCCTACCGCCAGGCCGGTGCCGAGGTCGTTGCTGCTGCCACCCAGCAACTGCTGGTAGACAGCGGTGCCGCTGGCGCTGTACTTGTTGACGAAGGCGTTGTCGGAAGTGCCGAACAGCAAGGTCAGCACCGGCGACAGCAGGCCGTTGTCCGAGGCCTCGCCCGTCGCATACACGTTGCCGCTGCCGTCGAAGCCGACGCCGTTGCCGGAATCGGTGGCGCCGTTGCCGCCGAAGTAGGTGCTGAACACCAGCGCGTTGCCGGCGGCATTGAGCTTCAGCACGAAGGCGTCCTGCGTGCCGGCCAGCGTGCTGTCGTCGGCGTTCACCAGCGGCAGGTTGCCGGACTTGGTCCAGCCCGTCACGGCGGCGTTGCCGCTGGCGTCGACGGCAATCGCGTTGCCCTGCTCGTCGCCGCTGCCGCCGATGCGGGTGCCGTAGACCATGCTCGAAAGGTTGGCGCTCAGCTTGGCGACGAAGATGTCGCCGTTGCCCGCGCTGCTGCCGATGGCGTTGCCGAGAGGCCCGTCGCTGCCGGCGGTGCGGCCGGTGATGTACACGTTGCCGGCCGCATCGACGGCGATGCCCGTGGCGCTGTCCACGTTGCCGCTGCCGAAGTAGGTGGCGTAGTCCAGCACCGGGTCGATCACCAGCTGGCGCGCGTGGTCGTAGTCGCCCAGCACGAAGCCGATGCTGCCGTCGTCGCGCAGCTCGTAGCGGCTCGCCACCGCCTGCAGGCTGCCGTCGTCGTTGCGCTGGTAGCTCACCGGCGCGCGGAAGCGCACCTCCTGGCTGCCGCCGGCCACCTGCAGCACCAGGTCGCCGTTGTCGGCCACCGACACCTGGCTGGCACCGTCGAAGCGCAGGCTGATCGCGCTGGCATCGGCGCCGGCCGCCACCACGAAGTCGTATTCCAGCTGGCGCTGCGTGCCGTAGTAGCGCAGGTCGACGCCTTCGTAGACCTGGTGGTACACGACGGCGCCATAGTTGGCGATGTCGGTGTGCCACTGCGAGGAGTCGCTGCCGACGATGACGTTGCTGCGGGTGTCCAGCTGCTGCTCGCCCTGCGCGCTGGCATCGGCACGGGCGCCGTCCAGGGTCAGCGTCACCGACTGCGTCCCGCTGTCGGTCACCAGCGAGAGCTGCGCGTTGCCGTTCGAGAGCTCGATGCCGTAGCCGCTGCCGTTGGCGACGAAATCGACGCCAGGCGCGGCCTGCCCTTCGTTCGCTTCGAAAGTGAGCCCCAGGGCGGCGTAGGCCGCGAGGACGTCCGCGTTCGACGCGGTGGAGGAAGCGTATTCGCCGCTCGTGTCCAGCGTGCGCACCTCGCTGGCGCTGCCGGCGTTCGCCGCCAGCGCCAGGCCGGCCGCGATGTCGGCGGAGTACAGCAGCCGCGGCTCCATGGGCTCCGCCACCGGCACCGGACGCATGGCCCGGCCCTCACGGAGGCGGCGGAGCCAGCGCATCACGGCCCGCTCCCTTCAGGGCCTCAGGCTGGGCGACTTCACCAGCACCGGCGCCATCTGCAACAGCAAGGAGGCGTCGTTGGTGGCACGCCCGCCGGGCCGCGGCACCGGCTTGATTGGCGCCGGCGCCTCGACGGCGGCGCCCATGTCGGCCTTGCAGCGCAGGCCGGCCGGCAATTCCAGGTTGGGGTTGGGCAGCTCCAGCCGCACGCGGAAGGTGTTGCTCGCGCCGTCGATCACCTTGTCGACCAGCGCCACCTTGGCCACGCGCGGCGCGGTGCCAGGGAAATCGGGGGTGACGGTGAAGCTCTGGCCTTCGCGCACGGCGCTGTAGAAGGAAGCCGGCAGCACCACTTCCACCCGCAGCGGGTTGACCATGGCGACGCGGAAGATCGGCTTCTCCTCCACCCGCTCGCCGGCCGAGAGATAGCGGTCGACGATGACCCCGGTGATCGGGCTGCGGATCGTGCGCAGGCCCAGCTGCGCCTGCGCCAGGTCGTGCTCGCGCATCAGCACCGTGCGCTGCTCGCGCGCCTGCGCGAGGCGGTTCTCGGCGACGTCCGCCTCGGCCCGCGCCTGTTCCAGCGCCTGGCTGGAGATGAACTGCTGGTCGGCCAGGTCCTTGGCGCGCGCCAGCTTCTGGCGGGCCAGCACCGCGTTGGCCTCCGCCGCCTGCAGCTCGCCGACGGCCTGGGCCTTGCTGGCGGCGACGGCGACCGACGAGCGTTCGACGTCGGCGCGCAAGGTGGCCAGCGGCTGGCCGGCCGTCACGCGCGCACCGCGCTCGGCCAGGGTGGTTTCGATCACGCCGATGACCGGGCTGCCCACTTCGGACACCCGGTACGGCTCGATCAGGCAACCCAGGGGCTGGGCAGCCTGGAGGCCCAGCGGGATCAACAACGACGCAACCAGGCCCCAACGACTTTGTTTATTCATGCAGCACCTGTCGGCTGAACGTCAGGTCGCGGTCCTCGGAGGCCGCGACATGGCTGAGTTTCACACGATCGTAACGATGGGTAAAGGACTCGCGCCGCTGGGCGAGCCAAAGCGTGACGTTTGCCAACGCCCGCGGCCGCCCGGCGTGCGCCAGCCAGCGCAGCCAGCGGGCCGGCCACCAGCGCACCAGCAGCGGGAAATCCGCCGCCAGCAGCCGCTGCACGCTCCCGGGCTGGCCCTGGCGCCCCGCCCGGCCGACGAACTGGCGGTCGATGCGCGCGGATGCGTTCAGTTGGCAGAGGATGACGTGCAGCCCGCCGCGGGCCAGCACCAGCGCGTCGCAGACGATGTCCGTGCCGCGGCCCGCCATGCTGGTGGCGACCGTGATCCGGCCATGGCCGCCTGCCGCCGCAATCAATTCGGCCTCGTCGCGGTCCTGGCGCGCGTTCAGCACACGGTGTGCGAGCCCGTGCCGCCCGAGCACTTCGGACAGCGTCTCCGATTGCGCCACGCTCTCGGTGCCGATCAGGACGGCGCGGCCCGTGCCCGCCACCCGCGCGGCCTCGTCGGCCACGCGTTCCCACAGCTGCGGGCTGTCCGGCCACAACTCCAGCGGCAGCTGCTTCAGGCGCGAAGGCACGCGCGGCGGGATCACCACCAGGTCCAGGCCGTAGACCTGGCGCAATTCGCCGCGCGCTTCGCGCAGCGTGCCGCTGGCGCCCGCCAGCCGCAGGTAGCGCGGGAAGAAGCGCTGGAAGGTGATCTGCGTGAGCGTGCCGTTGCGCCGGGTGGCGGCCACGCCTTCCTTCAGCTCCACCAGCTGGTGCAAGCCGCCCGACCAGGCGCGGCCGGCCGCGGGACGGCCGGTGGTCTCGTCGATGAGGGTGACCTCGCCATCGCGCACGATGTACTCGTGCTCGGGCCGCAGCACCAGCAAGGCCACCAGGGCGAGTTCGACCGCCGCTTCGCGATGCGCGCGGTGGCCGAACAGCGCGTGCGCCGCGAGCGGCCACGGCGCCAGGCGCTGGCGGCCGGCGGCGGTCAGTTCGAAGCGGCGGCCGTCGTTGCGGCGCTCGTAGTCGGTGCCGGGCGCGAGCTGCTGCGCGGTGCGCAGCGCGCCCGCGTAGAAGGCCGCTTCGACCTCGGAGCCTTCGGCCTGGGCCAGCACCAGCGGCATGCGGGCCTCGTCGACCAGCACCGTGTCCGCTTCGTCGAGGATCGCCATGCACAGGCCGCGCAATACCGGAGCCTCGCCCGCGCCCTGCGCACCGGCCAGGCGGCGGGCGCGTTGCTCCAGCGGCGCCAGGCCGGCGGCCCGGCCCAGGCTGTCACGCAGGTAGTCGAAGGCCAGTTCCTTGGCCGTGCAGTAGGTGACGTCGGCGCCATAGGCCTGGCGGCGGCGCGCCGCTTCCATCGGCTGCGTCACGAAAGCCACGCGCAGGCCGAGGCGCCAGTAGAAGCGCTGCAGCCGCTCGGCATCGCGCTGCGCGAGATAGTCGTTGGCGGTGACCACGTGTACCGGCGTGCGGCTCAGCGCGGCGACCGCCGCGGCCAGCGCGATGGCGGCGGTCTTGCCCTCGCCCGTGTTCATTTCCGCGAGGCGTTCGTCCAGCAGCACGCGCGCTGCCAGCAGCTGCTGGCGATGTGGCGGGTAGCCCAGTTCCTGGGTCAGCGCCGTTGCCGCCAGCACCATCGCTTCCACCATCCAGGCCTGCGGGTCGCGCGCGAGCGCGGGGAGTGCCGCCAGGCGCTGCGTCAGCCCGCCGTGGTCGGGCGGCAGCGCGGCGGCCACGGTGTCGGCGAAGCGTTCGAGGGCGCGGCGGCTCAGGCGGCGCCGGCTGCGCGACTCGCCGGGCTTCTTGGCCTCCTGCTGCGGGTATTCGCCCCACAGGACCCCGGGCGCGGGCCAGGCGAGCGCTGCGGCCGTCATGCCTGACCGGTGGGGCTGAACTGCCGCACCAGCATCTGGCGCAGGACCCGCACGGCCTGCAGGCCCAGCGGCTCGGGCGGCAGCTGCAGCTTGACCCAAGCGCGGCTGCCGATGCGCTCGCCGGCGATGCCCGGCACGGCCACATCCCACAGGAAGACCGGCTGCTGGCTGCGCAGGCCGTCCTTGTCGGCCGGGTCGATCGCCACCGGGCCGCCCTCGCGGTCGCCCAGCGCCGCGCTGGGAAGCTGGCGGGTCGCGGCCGGAGTCTCGCTCTGGAGCTTTGCCGCGTGCACTTCACCGGGCGCTTCGGCCAGCCGCACCTCGATCGATTGCACGCGACCGCGCACGCGCAGCAAGTCCTCGTCGCGCAGCACCAGGCGCACCTGCGCGGCGCCGGGCTGCAGCACGTAGCCCAGCATCTCGCCGCGCTTCGCGTAGCGACCCGGCAGGTCGCCTTCGCGCGGCCAGACGGCGCGGCCACCGGCCTGCGAGCGCAGCTCCAGGTTGGCCAGCTGCTGCTCGGCCCGCGCCAGCTCCGCCTGGTTGCGCTCGATCTGCGCATTGAGGTCCGCGGCCTTGGAAGGGTCCTGCAGCAGCGCCTGGTATTGCTGCGCGTAGAGGCCAGGCTGCTCGCCGGCCGCCTTGTCGCGAACGGCCACCAGCGCCGGGTCCGACAGCGAGAGCACCACCTGCCCGGGCTCCACCGCGCTGCCATCGCGCACCGAAGCGCTTTCGACGAAGCCCGCCGCCTCCGGCCGCAGCTGCGCCCGCTCCGGCGGCCAGACGACGCCGCGTGCGACCACGCTGCTCGGCGCCGGCACCACGAAGGCCAGCACGAACACCGCCACCGCGAAGCTGCCCGCAGCCAGCAGTCCGCGCCGGCGCGCGCGCAGGTCGGGCGCGCTCGACGCCGAGCGCAGCAACCCGCGCAACACGCCCGCCACCGCCAGCGCCACGAAGGCCAGCGCCGCCACCCATCCGAGCAGCCAGGACTGGCGGCCGATCCAGAACACCAGCCCGGCCAGCAGGCCGATGCGATACAGCAGCGAGGCCGGGGCATACAGCGCCAGCCACTTGCCCTCACCCGCCGACAGCGTGCCGGGCGGCAGCGCGTCACCGGCGCCCAGCAAGCGCCGCCACTGCGTCGCCCACCAGGCCTGGCTGCGCAGCGCCAGGTTGGGCAGCTGCAGCAGGTCGGCCAGCAGGTGGTAGCCATCCAGCCGCAGCAGCGGGTTGGCGTTGAAAAGGAGCGTGGAGACCGAGCAGATCAAGACCACCACCAAGGCCGCGTCGCGCGCCAGGCCCGGCGCCAGCCAGGTCCAGGCGAACAGGGCCAGCGCGGCCAGCGCCAGTTCCACCGCGATGCCGGCGGCGCTGACGATGGCGCGCTGGCGCGCGCTGGGAAAGGCGTTGGCGGCGCTGGCATCCACATAGGGCGCGGGCGTCAGGAACATCAGCGACACGCCCACTTCGCGCACGGCGCCGCCGAAGCGCCGCACCGCCAGGGCGTGCCCCAGTTCGTGCAGCGCCTTGACGATCGGGTAAGCCAGCCAGGCGATGCCCCAGCTCGAAGGCGTCGCCATCACGCGCAGCGCATCGGCCTTGAGCACCGGGAAGTTCACGGCCGCTGCCAGCGCGCCGAGCAGCACGGCGGCGATCCACGCCAGCGCCAGTGGCCAGCGTGCGAAACGCATGACGAAAGGCAGCAGCGCATCCAGCAGCCGGGTCGGGTCGAACAGGCGCGTGCGCAGCGCCAGCGGGTTGATGAAGGCGCGGCGGCTGCGCTCCTCGTCCTCGTTGCGGCGGGCGAACAGCAGTGAGAGGTTGGGCGCGCTGTCGAACTGCAGCATGCCGGCGCGCGAGAGCTGCGCCAGCAGCCGCAGCACCTCGTCCTGCGTCGGCGCCTGGTCGCCCAGGCTTTCCAGCAAGGCCTGCCACAGCTCGCCGACAGTGCTGCGACCGTCACATCGTCCGGCAAAGGCGTAGGCCGCGGGATTCAGGCGCAATTGCCGGCCCGAGCCCGGTTCGACCAGCACGTGCCAGACCTGGTCGCGCACCACCTGCCGCACGATGCGGATGCCCGCGGCGAGACTGGGCTTGAGCGGCGCGACCCGGTACCAGGACCCGCTGACCAGCGGCTGCGTCATCTAGAGAGCGACGGTCCAGACCGCCAGCCGCAGCCAGGCGGCGGCGCGGTGGAACAGCAGCCAGCCCAGCGACTGCTGGCCGACCTCGATCTTCGCCACGCCGCTCAGGCCCGGTCGCAGGTCCGTCTGCGCGTCCAGCGGCGTGCCTTCCACCTCGAAGTAGTTGCGGCCATCGGCGGCGGTCGCCACCGGCACGATGCGGCGCGTGACGAAGCGGATCGGCTGTTCCGGCCGCGCCGCCAGCGCCAGCTGGCCTTGCTGGCCAGGCTGGACGGCGGCGATGTCGGCCTCGTCCACCTCCACGATCAGGCGGAAGCTGGCGCTGGGCGAAAGCACCATCAGCACCTCGCCCTTCTGCACCGGGGCGCCCAGGTTCTGCGACAGGTCGCCCTTGATCACGACGCCGTCGAAGGGCGCCACCAGCTGGCTGCGTTCCAGCTGCGTTTCGGCCAGCGACAGCATCGCCTGCGTCTCCGCCGCCTTGGCCTGGTTGATCACCATCTGCGTGCGGTCGCTGCGGGCCTCGGCGGCGCGATAGGCGTTCTCGTTCTGGCGCAGCTCGCTTTCGCGCCGCTTGCGTTCCAGCTCCAGGTCCTGCGAGGAAAGCTGCGCCAGCACCTGGCCGGCCTTCACCAGGTCGCCGGGACGCACGTTGGCCTGCTGCAGGAAACCGTCGGTGGCGGCGGCCACGGCGCGCTGCACCGAGCCTTCCAGCCGCGCCGGCGCGCTCACCCGCCAGGGAAAGGGGACGGCCAGCAGCACGGCGACTGCAACCAGGCCCGCGGCCCAGGCGCTGCGCTTGCGCGAAGGCGTGGCCAGGCGCTCGCGCAGCCAGCGCGCGCTGCGCTTGTGCCAGGGCGAGGCCGCCAGCTGCTGCAGCGCGAGCAGCGGCGCAGCGAAGCTCGCCACGTCTTCCGCCAGCGCCAATTCGCCGGGAGTGAAAGGATCGCCATCGCGCTCCAGCGCCAGCGCTCCGGCGCGCTTGCGGTCGGCCACCAGCGGGATGCTGCAGGCGCTGCCGCCCGCGGCCAGTTCGCGCTGCGCCAGCGACACCGGCGGATGCGTGGCCAGCGGCGGCCAGGGAACGCTCTGGCCCTGGTCCAGCGCCTCGTGCATGGCCGCCAGCACGGCGGCCGCGGCATCGTGGCGGGTATCGAGCGCGTTGGCCTGCGAGCTGCCGGCGATGCGCAGCCGCTCGCCTTCGAGCAGGGCGACGCTGACGCGCCGGCATTTCAGGATTTCAGCCAGTTCCACCGCCAGCGCGGTGGCGGCCTCGGCCAGGCGCGGCCGCGCCAGCAGGGCGGCCTGGCAGCGCAGGACAGCCTCGGAAGCGGTTGCGGTCGCGACGGCGACAGCAGCGAGAAGGGGCGGCGGGGCCTTGTCCATGGATAGCTCAGCCGTCATTGTCCCCGGTGGCTGCCTTAACCCGGAAGGACAAAATGCCGCGCCTGGCGGACGCAGGGCGCCGCCTGTCGCGTGCGGACGTCAGTTCGTCGGGCTTGAGCCCGGTTGGCCGGCCAGGGCCGCGAAGGCCTGCACCACTTCCGGCGGCGCCTGCACCAGTTCGATCAGCACGCCCTCGCCGCCCACCGGGAACTCCTCGTTGCCCTTGGGATGGACGAAGCAGATGTCGAAACCGGCCGCGCCGCGGCGGATGCCGCCCGGCGCGAAGCGCAGGCCGTTGGCCGAGAGCCATTCCACCGCCTTCGGCAGGTCGTCGATCCACAGGCCGACGTGGTTCAGCGGCGTGGCGTGCACCGCCGGCTTCTTCTCCGGGTCCAGCGGCTGCATCAGGTCCACTTCGACCTTGAACGGCCCGGTGCCCAGCGCGCAGATGTCCTCGTCGACGTTCTCGCGCTCGCTCCTGAAAGTGCCCGTGACCTCCAGGCCGAACAGGTCGACCCAGAGCTTCTGCAGTTTCAGCTTGTCGGGCCCGCCGATGGCGATCTGCTGGATGCCCAGCACCTTGAACGGACGCGTGGCCATCATTCGAACTCCACGATCGGCTGGTCCACCGCCAGCGATTCGCCCGTGCCCGCCATCACCTTGGCAACCACGCCGTCCGCCGAGGCGAACAGCACGTTCTCCATCTTCATGGCCTCGATGACGGCCAGGCGCTCGCCGGCCTGCACCTTCTGGCCCGGTTGCACGGCCACCTGCACCAGCAGGCCCGGCATCGGCGAGAGCAGGAACTTGCTCATGTCCGGCGGCGCCTTGAAAGGCATCAGCGCATGCAGTTCGGCCGTGCGCGGGGTCAGCACCATTGCGTCCAGGCGCGAGCCGTTGTGGACGATGCGGATGGCCAGCGGGTTCTTGCCGGCGCCGCGCTCCACCTGCGCGGTGAAGGCCTTGCCGTCCGCGGTGCCGCGGATGCGGGCGCCGCCCAGGTGCCAGTTGCTGCAGATGGCGTAGCGCTTGCCGTTGGTCTCCACCACGCTGGAGCCGGACTGCACCTCGTAGTCGGACACCTTGGCCGCCTGCTGCGCGTGCCTGCCTTCGTCATCGAGCTTGACGACGACGTAGTCCTCGCCCACCTTGAACTCGTGCCCGCGCAGCTGGCCCTGGATGCCGGCCGAACGCTGCAGGGCGCGGCGGTTGGCGTAGGCAGCCAGCGCCACCAGGAAGTCCGGGTCGGCGTGCGGCACGTCCTCGGCCTTGAAGCCGCCGGCGTAGTGCTGCGCGATGAAGCCGGTGTTGAAGTCGCCGGCCTGGAAGTCCGGGTGCGCCAGCAGCGCGGCCTGGAAGGGGATGTTGCTCGAGATGCCGCGGATCACGAAGCCGTTCAGCGCTTCGCGCATCCTGGCGATCGCGTCCTTGCGGTCCTTGCCGTGCACGATCAGCTTGGCGATCATCGAGTCGTAGAACATCGGGATCTCGCCGCCCTCGCCTACGCCGGTGTCCACGCGCACGCCGAACAGGTGCTCGGTGTCGCTCGCCCACATGCTGGGCTTGGGCGGCTGGAAGCGCACCAGCCGGCCGGTCGAAGGCAGGAAGTTGCGGAAGGGATCTTCCGCGTTGATGCGGCATTCGATCGCCCAGCCGTTGCGCTTGACGTCCTGCTGCTTCAGCGGAAGCGGCTCGCCGGCCGCCACGCGGATCATCAGCTCCACCAGGTCCAGGCCGGTGATGCATTCGGTGACCGGGTGCTCCACCTGCAGGCGGGTGTTCATCTCCAGGAAGTAGAAGCTCTGGTCCTTGCCGACCACGAATTCCACCGTGCCGGCGCTCTGGTACTTCACCGCCTTGGCCAGCGCCACGGCCTGCTCGCCCATGGCCTTGCGGGTGGCTTCGCTGATGAAGGGCGACGGCGCCTCCTCGATCACCTTCTGGTGGCGGCGCTGGATGGAGCACTCGCGCTCGTTCAGGTAGATCACGCTGCCCTGCGAATCGCCCAGCACCTGGATCTCGATGTGGCGCGGCTCCTCGACGAACTTCTCGATGAAGACCCGGTCGTCGCCGAAGCTGTTGCGGGCCTCGTTGCGGCAGGAGGTGAAGCCCTCGAAGGCTTCCTGGTCGTTGAAGGCCACGCGCAGGCCCTTGCCGCCGCCGCCGGCGGAGGCCTTGATCATCACCGGGTAGCCGATGTCCTTGGCGATGGACACCGCCTGCTCCGCGGTCTCGATGGCGTCGTTGTAGCCGGGGATGGTGTTGACCCTGGCTTCCTTCGCCAGCTTCTTGGAGGCGATCTTGTCGCCCATGGCCGCGATGGAATAGTGCTTGGGTCCGATGAAGGTGATGCCTTCCTCTTCCACCCGCTTGGCAAAGCCTTCGTTCTCGGACAGGAAGCCATAGCCCGGGTGCACGGCCTGCGCGCCGGTCTGCTTGCAGGCCGCGATGATCTTGTCGGCGACCAGGTAGCTCTCGCGGCTGGGTGCCGGGCCGAGGAACACGGCCTCGTCAGCCAGCGCCACGTGGCGCGCGTCGCGGTCGGCGTCCGAATAGACGGCAACGGTCTTGATGCCCATCTTGCGGGCGGTCTGGATCACGCGGCAGGCAATTTCGCCGCGATTGGCAATGAGGATCTTGGTGAACATGTGCTGTCCTTTAAAGGCGGACTTCCGAGCGCAAAGGGCGCAAAGGTTTCGCAAAGGACGCAAAAGGGAAACATGCAAGTTCATTCATTTGGAATTTCCTTTTGCGTCCTTTGCGTACTTTTGCGACTTTTGCGTCCGGCAGTCCGTCTTCGGCTGTTCAGAGAGGGATGTTCCCGTGCTTGCGCCACGGGTTCTCGAGCTTCTTGTCGCGCAGCATCACCAGCGAGCGGCAGATGCGCTTGCGGGTTTCGTGCGGCAGGATCACGTCGTCGATGAAGCCGCGGGCGCCCGCGACAAACGGGTTCGCGAAGCGCGCCTTGTATTCGGCCTCGCGCGCGGCCAGCTTGGCCGGGTCGTTCTTGTCTTCGCGGAAGATGATCTCCACCGCGCCCTTGGCGCCCATCACCGCGATTTCGGCGTTCGGCCAGGCGAAGTTGACGTCGCCGCGCAGGTGCTTGGAGCTCATCACGTCATAGGCGCCGCCGTAGGCCTTGCGCGTGATGACGGTGATCTTCGGCACGGTGCACTCGGCGTAGGCGTACAGCAGCTTGGCGCCGTGCTTGATGATGCCGCCGTATTCCTGCGAGGTGCCGGGCATGAAACCGGGCACGTCGACGAAGGTCACGACCGGGATGTTGAAGGCATCGCAGAAGCGCACGAAGCGCGCCGCTTTGATGGAGCTCTTGATGTCCAGGCAGCCCGCCAGCACCAGCGGGTTGTTGGCGACGATGCCCACCGTCTGGCCTTCCATGCGGGCGAAGCCGATGACGATGTTCTTGGCGTAGTCCGGCTGCAGCTCGAAGAAGTCGCCGTCGTCCACCGTCTTGGTGATCAGCTCCTTCATGTCGTAGGGCTTGTTCGCGTTGTCCGGCACCAGCGTGTCGAGCGAGAAGTCCATGCGGTCGGCCGGATCGTTGCTGGGGCGCAGCGGCGGCTTCTCGCGGTTGTTCAGCGGCAGGTAGTTGTACAGCCGGCGCAGCATGATCAGCGCCTCGACGTCGTTCTCGAAGGCCAGGTCGGCCACGCCGCTCCTGCAGGTGTGCGTGGACGCGCCGCCCAGTTCCTCGGCCGTCACTTCCTCGTGCGTCACCGTCTTCACCACTTCGGGGCCGGTCACGAACATGTAGCTGCTGTCCTTCACCATGAAGATGAAGTCGGTCATGGCCGGCGAATACACCGCGCCGCCGGCGCAGGGGCCCATGATCATGGAGATCTGCGGCACCACGCCCGAAGCCATCACGTTGCGCTGGAACACGTCGGCATAGCCGCCGAGCGACGCCACGCCTTCCTGGATGCGGGCGCCGCCCGAGTCGTTGAGGCCGATCACCGGCGCGCCGACCTTCATGGCCTGGTCCATCACCTTGCAGATCTTCTCGGCATGCGCTTCCGACAGCGCGCCGCCGAAGACGGTGAAGTCCTGGCTGAAGACGAACACCAGGCGGCCATTGATCATGCCGTAGCCGGTGACGACGCCGTCGCCCGGGATCTTGTTGTCGGCCATGCCGAAGTCCGTGGAGCGGTGCTCCACGAACATGTCCCATTCCTCGAAGGTGCCTTCGTCGAGCAGCAGCTCGAGCCGCTCGCGCGCGGTCAGCTTGCCCTTCTTGTGCTGGGCGTCGATGCGGCGCTCGCCGCCGCCCAGGCGGGCCGCCGCGCGCTTGCGCTCAAGCTGCTCCAGGATGTCTTGCATTTTTCTCTCCGTTCGAATGTAGGCCGAGCAATTGGCGGGCCGCCGTCGAGGCGGCAACCAGGCCTTGCTCCACTTGATGAATGAGTTGCGGCAGCAGCTGCTGCACCGCGGGGTCCTGCCGGAAGGCCTGGCGCAGGCCGCTTTCGATGCGCTCCCACATCCAGGCCAGCGCCTGGTGCTTGCGGCGCGATTCGAGCTTGCCGTTGGCGGTCTGCAGCTGGCGGAACTGCGCCACCGCGTCCCAGAACTTGTCCAGCCCCTGCGCTTTCAGCGCGGACAACTGCAGCACCTGCGCGTGCCACAGCGCCTGGTCGTGGTGCGCATGGTCCGGATGCCCGTGCTGGCCCAGGATGCGCAGCGCGCTGGTGATCTGGGCCTGGGCGCGCGTCGCCGCATGCGGGTCCAGGTCGGCCTTGTTGATCACGACCAGGTCGGCCAGCTCCATCACGCCCTTCTTGATCGCCTGCAGGTCGTCGCCGGCATTGGGCAGCTGCAGCAGCACGAACATGTCCGTCATGTTGGCCACCGCCGTCTCGCTCTGGCCGACGCCGACCGTCTCGACGATGACGATGTCGTAGCCGGCGGCTTCGCACACCAGCAGCGACTCGCGCGTCTTGGCCGCCACGCCGCCCAGCGTGCCGCTGGAAGGGCTGGGCCGGATATACGCCTGCGGATGCACCGACAGCTGCTCCATGCGCGTCTTGTCGCCCAGGATGGAGCCGCCGCTGACGGTGGACGAGGGATCGATCGCCAGCACGGCGACACGATGCCCTTGCGCGATCAGGTGCAGGCCCAGCGCTTCGATGAAGGTGCTCTTGCCCACGCCAGGCACGCCGCTGATGCCGAGACGGAAAGACTTGCCCGTGTGGGGAAGCAGTTCCGTCAACAGCGCATCGGCCTGCGCCCGGTGGTCACCGCGCGTGGACTCCAGCAGGGTGATGGCCTTGGCGATGGCGCGTCTCTGACGCGCGCCGTCCGTGCCTGTGATCGCCTCGACCGACACCGCGCTCAATTTATGCGATCGCTTTCTTGATCTGCTCCAGCACGTCCTTCGCGCTGGCCGGGATCGGCGTGCCGGGGCCGTAGATGCCCTTGACGCCGGCGTTGTACAGGTACTCGTAATCCTGCTGCGGGATCACGCCGCCGACGAACACGATGATGTCGTCCGCGCCCTGCTTCTCCAGCTCCGCGATGATCGCCGGCACCAAGGTCTTGTGGCCCGCCGCCAGCGTGCTGATGCCCACGGCGTGCACGTCGTTCTCGATCGCCTGGCGGGCGCACTCCTCCGGGGTCTGGAACAGCGGCCCCATGTCGACGTCGAAGCCCAGGTCGGCGTAGGCCGTGGCCACCACCTTGGCGCCGCGGTCGTGGCCGTCCTGGCCCAGCTTGGCGACCATCACGCGGGGGCGGCGCCCCTGCTCCTCCGCGAAGGCGGAGATCTCGTTCTTCAACTTGTCCCAGCCCTCGGCCGAGTCATAGGCTGCTGCGTACACGCCGGTCACCTTTTGCGTATCGGCGCGGTGGCGCCCGAAGACTTTTTCCAGGGCATCGCTGACTTCGCCGACCGTGGCACGCAGGCGGACCGCCTGGATGCCCAGGTCCAGCAGGTTGCCCTGGCCCGTGCGCGCCGCGGTGGTCAGCGCTTCCAGCGCCGCCTGCACCTTGGCGCCGTCGCGCGTGGCCTTGATCTTGTGCAGGCGGGCGATCTGCTGTTCGCGCACCTTCACGTTGTCCACTTCCAGGATCTCCACCGGATCCTCCTTGGCCAGCTTGTACTTGTTGACGCCGACGATGACGTCCTTGCCGCTGTCGATGCGGGCCTGCTTCTCGGCCGCCGCGGCCTCGATCTTCAGCTTGGCCCAGCCGGAGTCGACGGCCTGGGTCATGCCGCCCATGGCCTCGACTTCCTCGATGATCTTCCAGGCGGCGTCGGCCATGTCCTGGGTCAGCTTCTCCATCATGTAGCTGCCGGCCCAGGGGTCGATCACGCTGGTGATGTGGGTCTCTTCCTGGATGATCAGCTGCGTGTTGCGGGCGACGCGGGCGCTGAATTCGGTGGGGAGCGCGATGGCTTCGTCCAACGCGTTGGTATGCAGCGACTGCGTGCCGCCGAACACCGCGGCCATCGCCTCGATGGTGGTGCGCACGACGTTGTTGTACGGGTCCTGCTCGGTGAGCGACCAGCCGGAGGTCTGGCAGTGCGTGCGCAGCATCAGGCTCTTGGGGCTCTTGGCGCCGAAGCCCTGCATGATGCGGCACCACAGCAGGCGCGCCGCGCGCATCTTGGCGACCTCGAGATAGAAGTTCATCCCGATCGCCCAGAAGAAGGACAGGCGGCCGGCGAACTCGTCGACGTTCAGGCCCTTGGCCGTGGCCGTTTTCACGTATTCCTTGCCGTCGGCCAGGGTGAAGGCCAGCTCCAGCGCCTGGTTCGCGCCGGCTTCCTGCATGTGGTAGCCGGAGATCGAGATCGAGTTGAACTTCGGCATGTTGCGCGCCGTGTACTCGATGATGTCGCCCACGATCCGCATCGAAGGCTCGGGCGGATAGATGTAGGTGTTGCGGACCATGAACTCCTTGAGGATGTCGTTCTGGATGGTCCCCGACAGCTTGTCCTGCGACACGCCCTGCTCCTCCGCCGCCACCACGTAGCCGGCCAGCACGGGCAGCACGGCGCCATTCATGGTCATGGACACCGACACCTTGTCCAGCGGGATGCCGTCGAAGAGGATCTTCATGTCCTCGACGGAATCGATCGCCACGCCGGCCTTGCCGACGTCGCCCACCACGCGCTGGTGGTCGCTGTCGTAGCCGCGGTGCGTGGCCAGGTCGAAAGCCACGCTGACGCCCTGCGCGCCGCCGGCCAGGCCCTTGCGGTAGAAAGCGTTGGATTCTTCGGCGGTGGAGAAGCCGGCGTACTGGCGGATCGTCCAGGGCCGGGCCGCGTACATGGTGGCCTGCGGGCCGCGCAGGAAGGGGGCGAAGCCGGGCAGCGTGTCGGCGTGGGCCAGGCCGTCCAGGTCCTGCGCCGTGTACAGCGGCTTCACCGTGATGCCGTCCGGCGTCACCCAGTTCAGGGCCTCGGTCTTGCCGCCGGGGGCGGACTTGGCAGCGGCCTGCTCCCAATCGGCGAGCGAGGCGGTCTTGAATTCAGGGTTACGGGCGTTCATGGGCTGTCCTGTGGTCCGGGCGGCATCTTACATCATTCATAATTATTGATAAAGAATTCCTGAGTACGTACAATTACCTTCATGTCCGCTGCCTCGCTCGCCCCCCGCGCCCTCTATGAAGAGGTGGCGGAACTCCTGCGCCAACGCATCTTCCGCCGGGAGCTGGAGCCTGGCAGCTGGATCGACGAGATGAAGATCGCCGAGGAGTACGGCATCAGCCGCACGCCCCTGCGCGAAGCCCTCAAGGTGCTGGCGGCCGAAGGCCTGGTGACGATGAAGGTGCGGCGCGGCGCCTATGTCACCGAGGTCTCGGAGCAGGACCTGCGCGAGGTGTACCACCTGCTGGCGCTGCTGGAAAGCGATGCGGCCGGCGAAGTGGCCCGGCACGCCTCAGCGGGCGAGCTGGACGAGCTGAAGGCGCTGCATGCGGAACTGGTGGGCGCCGTCGGCGACCGCGACCAGTTCTTCCCGGTCAACGAGCGCTTCCACATGCGCCTGCTGCAGATCGCCGGCAACCGCTGGCGCAACCAGATGGTGAGCGACCTGCGCAAGGTGATGAAGCTCAATCGCCAGCACTCGCTGCTGAAGTCCGGCCGCGTCGAGGAATCGCTGGCGGAGCACACCGCGGTGATGGAAGCGATCGAACGGCGCGATGCCGGCGCGGCCATGGCGCGCATGCAGGAGCATTTTGCCAACGGGCTGGAAGCGGCGGCGTAAAAGGCGTTACATCGCCCGAGCGACCGGCTGCACGGTCGCCAGCAACTCCAGCAGTTCCTCGCACTTCGACCGCAGCTCCGCCAGGTCCCCGGCGGCCGCGTCCTCGACCTCCAGGCTCACGCGGCTCGCCTCGCTGAAGCCGTACATGGCGAGGCTGCCGGCCAGCTTGTGCGCGGTGCTGCGCACCGTCTCGCGCGCGCCCTGCGCCGCGGCGGCCATCAGCTCCTGCGCCAGGTGGCGGCGCGAAGTGAGGAACTCCGGCATCAGCGGCATCAGCTCCGGGTCCACCAGCACCGTGCCGTCGTCGTCCGGCGGCGCCTCCACGTGCGGCGCTTCCGCCGGGTCCTCGCCGCGCAGCACCGCCACCACCTCCTCGCGGGAAGCCGGCTTGGCCATGTACAGGTCGAAGCCCGCTTCCAGGCAGCGCTGGCGGGTGGCGTCGTCCTCGTGGGCGGAGAAGGCGGCGATGGTGCTGGGCATCTGGCCGCGTTCGCGCTGCAGGGCGCGGATCAGGACGCAGGCCTCGATGCCGCCCATCACCGGCATCTCCACGTCCAGGAAGATCACGTCCGGCCGCTCCTCGCGCACGCACTGCAGCGCGGCGCGCCCGTTGACCGCCGTGCGCACCTTCAGCGGCGGGCTGGGCAGCAGGCTCTTGAGCACGATGATGTTGTATTCGTCGTCGTCCACCACCAGCACCGACAGCTCCGGCAGCGGGCCGATGGCCAGCGGCGCCGGCCGCGAGGGCGTGCCGTGGTCGTGCGCGGGCGCGGCCGCCTGCCACAGCGGCAGCCGCAGCGCCAGCGTGGTGCCGCTCGCCCCCGACACCATGACCAGGTCGCCGCGCTGCACCTGCGCCATCAGCCGCGCCGAGTACGCGCCCAGCCCGGTGCCGCCCGGCTTGCCGTAGGTGGCGTACTTCTCGAAGAACTGGCTGCGCACCGGCGGCGGCACCTCGCCTTCGTTGGGGATGGACAGCTGCATGCACTCGCCCGCGGCCGACTGGGCGCGGTGCAGCGACACGCGCACCTCGGCCCCATCGGGCGAGGCCTCCAGCGCGTTCTTCAGCAGGTTGGCGACGATGGAGTAGCAAAGCAGTTCCTCGCCCTGCGCGTAGACCGGGACCGAGGGCAGGTCCAGCCGCAGCCGCAGGTGCTTGGAATCGGCGTGGCCCTGCAGCTCGCGCACCACCGTGCGCAGCAGCGCCGCCAGGTCCACGGCCTGCGTGCGCAGGCGGTAGGTGCCCTCCTCCATCCGGTACAGGTCCAGCGAGAGGTTCACCATGCTCAGGACGCGCAGCGAGGCGCGTTCCACCATGCCCACCAACTCCGCTTCGCGGGCGTCCAGCCTTCGGCCTTCGCGCAGCAGCCGCGGGACCGAGGCGATGCTCGCCAGCGGCGTCTTCAGGTCGTGGCGGGCGATCTGCTCCACCTCGTCGCGCATGCGGAAGGCCTCGCGCAACGCCTTGTTCTGCGCCTCCAGCTGGCGCACCACCGTGTCCAGGCGCTCGCGCTGCTCGGCCTCCTTCTCCTGCTGCACGTCGGCGATGAAGGAGAAGATGTTGGCGAAGACGATCAGCAGCACCAGCGTGACCGCCACGCGGGTCATGATCTGCGGCCCCAGGTGCATCCACGTGAGGGGCACCGTCATCAGCACCAAAGTGACGTTGAACAGGTTGGCTGCCCGCCGCGGCAGCACGAAGTGGAACAGCAGGATGCCCGGATAGACCCAGAAGACGCCGATCAGGCCGTTCTGGTACATCTGCACGCCCAGGCCGATGACGGCGGCCAGGAAGATGACCGTGGGCGAGATGATGGGCGCGCGGCCGCGCGCGATGAAGAAGGCGTTGGCCAGGATGCACGCCACGAAGGCCACCGTGGCGATGCCGACCAGGATGCGGTCCTGGAAGAAGTTGTTGATCGCGAAGGGCCCCAGCAGCAGCGTGCCGGCCACCGACAGCCCGACGAAGATGCGCTGGCGGTGGGCCTCGACGAAGCCCCGCACGTACTGGTCGGCGTACGAACGGCTCGGAGGCGGGCTGCTGCCCGCCTGCCTGGCCTGCGCTTCATCCACGCGGGTCCCTCCTTGGGACCCATTATGTAACACGCAAGGCCGCAGCTACTACTTCGCTGGTATGGCTTCCGGGGCCGCGTGTCGCGCTTCCGGTACACGGTCCGCGGCCTGGATCTTCTGCGCATAGGCGTCCTGCCAGGGCACGGACTCGTGCAGCTCGAAGAAGCCGCTGCGCGCGCCCATCATGATTTCCGCGTTGTCCGCGCCCGGCGCGGGCTGGCCGGCGGCGAAGTCGCGCGCGGCCTTCAGCGCGCGGTAGCGCGTGCGCGCGATCATCACGTCGCCGGGGCCGAGGTGCTCCCGCATGTGGTTGGTGATGCCGCCCATGCTCTCGGTGACCGCCTGATCCTGCAGGCCGATGTGGTCGATGCCGGAGTAGATGCGGTTGGTCCGCTGCGCCTCGCGGTCGATCAGCCAGTCGTTGGACTCGTCGGCCTTCACGCGGTAGCGCCCCAGCCAGCTGGTGTCGTTCGGCAGGAAATCCGGCGCGGGCCGGGAGCCGGCCAGCGGCTTGCCGTTCTTCAGCGGCTCGCCGCTGGAGCGCGGCCCGCCGGTGCGGCGGCGCCAGAACACCATCATGGTGTGGGTGTCGTCCAGCGGCACCCAGGCGCGGGCCTGGATGTTGACCGGGAACTCGCCCTGCGGCGTCTGCGTCCAGAACGGGAACATGTAGTTGGCAAAGCGCCAGTAGATGGTCTCGGGCTTGATCTTGCGGTAGGCGCCGTAGTTCGTGCCCCAGGGCGTCTCGCGCACGTGGTACTCGGGCGCGCGGTCGCCGGCCGTGTGCTCCAGCGGGTGGCCGGCCGGCACTTCATCGGGGTCCAGGTGGCCGACGTGCAGGAAGCCGAAGTGCGAAGTGTCGATGTCGCCTTCCAGCGCCTGCATCCAGTTGCAGCTGCGCATCATGAAGTAGGTGTCGACGTCCTGCTCCGGCAGCAGCGTGGCCTCGAACATGGGCAGCGGCGGCGGCTCGGACTGGCGCGGGCCCAGGTAGGCCCAGAGGATGCCGTGGCGGTCCACCACCTTGTAGGCGGTGGCGTGCACCTTGTCCTTGAAGTCCTGGTGCGGCGGCACGCTGGGCATGTCCACGCACTTGCCGGTCACGTCGAACTTCCAGCCGTGGTAGATGCAGCGCAGCCCGTCCTCCTCGTTGCGCCCCAGCACCAGCGAGGCGCAGCGGTGCGGGCACATGTGGTCCATCAGGCCGATGCGGCCGTGGCTGTCACGGAAGGCGACCAGCTTCTCCCCGAGCAGCAGCACGCGCAGGGGCGTGCCGTCGCGCGCCAGCTCGCTGGAGCGGGCAAAGGGGATCCAGTACTGCCGCATGAAGTTGCCCATGACCGTGCCGGGGCCGACGCGGGTGAGGTCTTCGCTGTCTTTCGGGTTCATCGTCTCTCCATCATTGCCTGAGCATGAAAACGGGATCGACCTGGCCTTGCGGGCCCAGGCCGGCATAGCCTTCGACGCGATCCAGGTCCACCAGCACGGCGACACCCAGCATCGCGAAGTCGTGCGCGCGTTCCGCCGTCGGCGCGGCGTCGAACACGCGCTGGCGCACCAGCGGGTCGTCGACGACGCGGGCACGGCCCTGGAACTGGTAGGTGGCCTTGGCTTCTTCGTCGCGGTACATGAAGGCGACGCGCGGATTGCGGCGGATCGCCTGCACGAAGCCGCCTTCGGCGCTGCGCACCCACAGCGACAGCTGGTCGGCGCCATGGCAGTGGAGCGAGCCGCGGAAACTGAGCACCGGCTGGCCGCCCTCGCCCACGTGCGACATCAGCATGGGATGGCGCTCGACGAGCGCGTTGTCCACGCGCCTGCGCAGCGCGTCCGGCAGCGCCAGTGGCAGCGGGTCGGCCGGCGGCGCCGGCAGGCGCTGTTCCTGCACCAGGACCACGGCGTTGCCATCGAAGGCGAGCGTCAGCACCAGACCGCGGTCGCGGCTGTCCGCGCGCCGCGCGCCCGTGATGCGCACCTGCCGGTCGACCAGCACCGGCTCCTGCCAATCCAGCCGCCGCGCCAGCGCGCCGTTGCCGCCGGCGTGCAGTTCCTGCGCCACGGCGGCAGCGCCCACCATTTCCTTGCCCAGGGCCTGGTAGCGCGCCTGCGGATGCAACAGGGCCAGCAGCCCCGCGTCTTCCGCGGCCAGGCGCGCCCGCAGCAGGGCCCGCGCGGTGGCCAGGAGGAGCTGCGTCACAGCGCCTCCGGCACGTAGCCGCTGGCCTTGACCAGGCCGTCGAAGCGCTTGCGCTCGTCGGCCAGGGAAGCGGCGAGCTGGAGGCCGTTCATGGGGTACGGCGTCATGCCCCACAGGGCCATCTTTTCCTGGAACTCCGGCTTGCCCAGCATGGGCATCAACGCCGTATACAGGCGATCCACCAGTTCGCGCGGCATCTTCGCGGGCGCATAGACCGCGGCGGAGTTCTGGATGGTGACGTTGATGCCCGTCTCCACCAGGGTCGGCACCTCGGGCACCAGCGGCGAGCGCTTCTCGCCCGACACGGCGACGATCCTGATGCGCCCCGCCTTGTGCATCTCCACCAGCGGGCTGGTGCCGGTGATCAGGGTAGGCAGCCGGCCGGAACTGAGGTCGATCACGCCGACGCCGCTGTCCTTGTAGTGCACCGCCTCCCAGGGAATGCCGGTCGCCAGCGCAGTGGCGATGCCGACGAAGTGCGAAGAGGAGCCGGCGCCGGGCGCGTCGCCATAGACCGCGCCCTTGCCTTTCGCTTTCGACCACGCGAGCAGCTGCTTCATGTCCGCCGCGCCGGTCATGGGGCCGGTCGCGACGCCGACGTCGAACCAGCAGACGCAGCCGATCGGGGTGAAGTCGGCCACCGGGTCGTAATCGAGCTTGGTATAGATGTTCGGATAGATCGCGAACAGGCTGCTGGTGGAGAACATCAGCGTGCGGCCATCGGGCGCCGCGCGCTTCAGTTCGCCCAGTGCGAGCCGCCCGCCCGCGCCCAGCTTGCTGACCACGATCACTGGCCGGCCCAGCACCTGGTGCAGGTGGTCGGCGATCAGCCGCGCGGTGGCATCCATCGAGGACGCGGCACCCACGAGCAGCGTGATGGGCGACTTGTCGTCCTGGGCCAGCAGCGGCGGCGCGGCGATGGCGGCGGCCGAGGCGGCAAGGGAACGCAGGACGAGGCGACGGCGAGTCATGGCGGCTCCTTCTTCAAGCGTCTTCGCGCGGCATGCCGCTGGCCTTGACCAGCGCTTCGAAGCGCTTGCGCTCGTCGGCCAGCAGCGCGGCCAGTTGCTGCGGCGTGGCCGGCCAGGGCGTCATGCCCTGCTGCGCGAACTTCTCGAGGATCACCGGGTTGGACAGCATGGGCGCGACCGCGTCATGCAGCTTGGCGACCAGCTCCGGCGCCATCTTCGGCGGTCCGAACACGCCGGTGTAGGTGCTGCTGGAAACGTCGACGCCGGCTTCGCGCAAGGTCGGCACCTCGGGCACCAGCGGCGAGCGCACGCTGCCCGAGACGGCGAGCAGCTTGATGCGGCCGGCCTTGTGCATCTCCACCATCGGCTGCAGGCCGGTGATCATCATGGGCAGCCGGCCCGAAGCGAGGTCGATGATGCCGACGCCGCTGTCCTTGTAGGCCACGTGCGTCATGTGCAGGCCGGTGGCGAGGTTGGTGGAGATGCCGACGAAGTGCGACAGCGAGCCGTTGCCCGGCGCCGAGCCGAACACCGGCTCCTTCTGCCTGCGCTGCCACTCGATCAGCTCCTTCAGGTCCTTGACGCCGGTCATGGGCCCCGTGGCGATGGCGACGTCGAAGAAGGAGATGCCGGCGATGGGCGTGAAGTCCGCCACCGGGTCGTAATCGAGCTTGTTGTAGATGTAGGGATAGACCGAGAACGGCCCGCTGGTGGCGAACACCAGGTTGCGGCCGTCGGGCGCGGCGCGCTTCACCTCGCCCAGCGCCAGGCGCTGGCCGGCGCCCAGCTTGCTCACCATGAGCGCGGGCCGGCCGAGCGTCACGCGGTACTGCTCGGCGATCAGCCGCGCCGTGAAGTCCATGGAAGACGCGGCGCCCACGAAGACGGTGAGGACGCCGTCCTCGGCGAAGGCGCGGCCCGCCACGAGGGCGGCGGCGCCGGCGGCGAGCCCTTGCAGGGCTCCACGGCGGGTGTGCATGGAATGTCTCCTTCCACCGGCGCCGCGCATCGCGCGGCGTGTCCTTGATCTAAATCAAAATATAATTCCATTTTTGAAATTGCGTCAATCCGGCGCACCCTAGTGGGAAACACCAACATGGCCCAGATCGTCCTCGGCATCGGTACCTCGCACACTCCCATGCTCAACGCGCCGGCTTCCGACTGGGGCCGCTTCATCGAGCTGGACCGGCTGCGCCCGCACCGCGACAAGGCCGGCATGCCGATGAGCTACGCGCAGCTGGAAAAGCTGGCGCCCGCGGACCTGCCCGCGCAGCTGACGCCGGAGGTGTTCGCGCGCAAGCTGCAGCAGGCGCTGGCGCACATGGAAAGGCTGGTGGCCGTGGTGCGCAACGCGCGGCTGGACACGCTGATCGTCGTGGGCGACGACCAGAAGGAGCTCTACCACGACGACAACATGCCGTCGATCCTGCTGTACCGGGGCGCGACGATCCGCAACGTGCCGATGCACCCTCGGCCCAATTCGCCGGAGTGGTCGCGCAATGCCTCCTCGCGCTACTACGAGCGCGAGACGCCGCGCGACTACGCCTGCGACGCCGCGCTGGCCAACCACCTGCTCACCGACCTGCTGGAGCAAGGCTTCGACCTCGCCACCGCGGACCACATCGTCGAAGGCCATGGCGAGGGCCACGCCTTCGGCTTCGTGCACAACCGCCTGCTGGCCGGCCAGGGCATTCCGGTCGTGCCCTTCTTCCTGAACACCTATTTCCCGCCCAACCAGCCGACACCGGGACGCTGCTACAAGCTGGGCCAGGCGATTCGCGCGGCGGTGGAGCGCCTCCCCGGCGACAAGCGCGTGGGCGTGCTCGCCTCCGGCGGCCTGAGCCACTTCACGGTGGACGAGGACCTGGATGGCCGCGTGATCCGCGCGCTGCAGGCCAAGGACGCCGCGGCCCTGGCGGCGCTGCCGCGGGAACAGCTGGAATCCGGCAGCTCGGAGATCCGCAACTGGATCTGCATGGCGGGCGCCGTCGAACACCTGGCCTTGCGCACCATCGACTACATCCCGGCCTACCGCACGCCCGCGGGCACCGGTACGGGACTCTGTTTCGCCGACTGGAGCTGAAGGTGCAGCTAGACTTGCGGGCAAGCAAGCAGGACAGGAGAGGACGAGTGGGGCGCCCCAGCCGCAAGGACAAGCCGCTGTTGCCGGACTACGCCGAAGGCATCCAGATCAAGACCGAGGACGAGGACCCGCGCTTCAACAATGCGGTGGCGCGCGGGCTCGCCATCCTGCGCTGCTTCCAGTTCGACCAGAGGTTGATGGGCAACGTGGAGATCGCCGAGGCGACGCAGCTGCCCAAGCCCACGGTCTCGCGCCTGACCTACACCCTCACCCAGCTCGGCTACCTGCGCTACCGCGAGGAGTTCGGCAAGTACGAGCTGGCCGCCGGCGTCGTGGGGCTGGCCTATCCCTACCTCGTGAACATGCCGGTGCCCGTCATCGCGCGGCCGCTGATGGAAGACCTGGCCGAGAAGACCAGGACCAACGTCGGCCTGGGCGTGCACGAAGGCCTGTCCGTCCTCTACCTCGAATACGCGCTGGGCGAAGCCAACGTGAACCGGCGCCAGCGCGTGGGCTTCCGCGTGCCGCTGATCCGCACCTCGATCGGCCGCGCCTGCATCGCCGCCATGCAGCCGCAGGAACGCGATCGCCTGTACGAGGAGCTGCGCGACCACTACCGCAAGGAATGGCCCGCGCTGCAGGCGGAGCTGGACGACGCCGCGGAGCAGGTGGACCGCCAGGGCTACGTCATCGCGGCCGGCACCTTCCAGCGCAACACGCATTCGGTGGCCGTGCCCTTCGTGCACAGCGACGGGCGCACGCTGCTGGCTTTCAATTCCCAGGGTTCGTCCGCGCTGCTGACGCAGGCCGCGATGGACCGCAACGGCAAGAAGCTGCTGGAACTGGCCGCCGAAGTGCGGCGCCGCCTGGTGGCGGAGCCGCCCGGGCCCTCGCTCGGCCGCCGTTGATCCAGATTTCGGAGCATTCCCCATGACCGACTCGTTCGCGACCGTGCGCACACGCGCCGGCGCCCTGCGCGGCCAGCGCCAGGGCGAAGGCGCCGCCTTCCTCGGCATCCCCTACGCCGCCCCGCCCGTGGGGCCGCTGCGCTGGAAGGCGCCGCAGCCCGTGCAGCCCTGGAGCGGCACGCGCGATGCGCTGGCCTTCGGGCCCGATTTCCCGCAGGCGAGCAGCCGCGAACTGCGCGCGCCGCGGCAGGACGAGGACTGCCTTTACCTGAACGTGTGGACGCCCACGCTGGACGCCAACGCCAGGCTGCCGGTGCTGTTCTGGATCCATGGCGGCGGCTTCGTGTCGGGCAGCGGCTCCGACCTGCGCAGCGACGGCGCGCGCCTTGCGTCGGAAGGCGCGGTCGTGGTGGCGCTCAACTATCGCAGCGGGCTGTTCGGCTTTCTTGCGCATCCTGCCCTTTCGCGCGAGTCCGAGGCGGGCGTCTCGGGCAACTACGGCCTGCTGGACCAGCTGGCGGCGCTGGCCTGGGTGCGCGAGAACATCGGCGCGTTCGGCGGCGATGCGTCGCGCGTGACGGTGTTCGGCGTGTCGGCCGGTTCGGCCTCGATCTCGCTGCTGCTCGCCTCGCCGCGCGCCCGCGGCGCCTTCGACCGCGCCATCCTGCACAGCCCGGGTGCGGCGCGGCCGCTGGCGGACCTGCAGCAGGCGGAAGCAGCTGGCGCCGCGCTCGGCGAACTGGCGGCGCTGCGTGCCCTGCCCGCCTCCGAGGTGCTGGCCCGGACCTCGCTGATGAACCCCAAGGTGCGCGCCCTCACAGCACCGCGCGTGCTGCGTCCCATCCGCGACGGCTGGCTGCTGCCGGAAGACGAACGCCCCGTGTTCCAGCAGGGGCGGCTGCATGCGATGCCGATGATCGTCGGCAGCAACACCGACGAAGGCACCGTCCTGACACAGTCCTGGCCGACGGACACGCTGGCCGCGTACCGCGAGCAGCTGGATCGCAATTTCGCCGGCGCGCAGGCCGAAGCGGCTGCTTTGTGGCCGGCTGGCCGCGATGCCGAGGCCCGGCCCGCCGTCGCGGCCATGTTTGCCGACACGCAGTTCAACTACGGCACGCGGCTGCTGGCGCAGAGCATGGCGAAGCTGGAGCCGCGCACGTTCAAATACCTGTTCACCCGCCGCCGGCCTGGCGAGCAGAACGGACCGCATCACGGCGGCGAAGTGGCGCATGCGTTCGGGAACGTGGCCGTCACCGGCGCGTCCGACGGCGTCGACGAGGCGTTGTCGCAGGTGATGCGCAAGGCCTGGGTGGCGTTCGCTGCTGCTGGCGATCCGAATACCAGCGGCGTGCCACAGTGGGACCCCTATCGTCCCGCGGACGACAACCACCTCACGCTGGGCGATCGCGTCGAGGCGGGTGGCCCGTGGCGGAAGGCGCAGCTGGATTTCCTGGACAACTTCTTCACGCGCTGACTGCGCGGCGCCTACGGGTTTGTCATCCCGGGCTCGAGCCGGGATCCATGGTGGCGCGCAATGACAAGCGGAAATCCTCCGGCACCTCGATCGCCTTGTGCGTCTCCAGCGAGGTCGTTACCACGACCTGCTTCACCGCCATCCGCAGCTCGCCATCGGCGGCCACGCATTGCAACGCCAGGGTCAGCGAGCGCGTGCCCAGCTTCGCCACGTCCAGGGTCAGGTTCACGTCGTCGCCGAAGCGGCTGACGGCGCGGAAATCCGCTTCCAGCCGCACGGTGGGCAGGCCGATGCGCCGCTGCATCACGAGCCTGGCGAAGCCGATGCCGAGGTGGTCGACCCAGTCCTCCAGCAGCCCGTTGAACATCACGAAGTACTGCGGATAGAACACGATGCCGGCCGGGTCGCAGTCCGAAAAGCGGATGCGCCGCGGCACCGAGAACGCGCTCACATCACCTCCCCGCCGGACACCGAAATGGCCTGGCCGGTGATCGCGGAAGCGCCATCGCCGCACAGCCAGCGCACCGCGTCCGCCACTTCCTGCGGCTGCACGATGCGCCCTTGCGGATTGCCGGAAGCGAACTCGGCGCGCGCCTGCTCTTCGCTGCGGCCGGTCTTGGCCACCACGTTGGCGATGCTTTCACGCAGGATGTCGGTCTCGGTGTAGCCGGGGCAGACGGCGTTCACCGTCACGTTCTTCTTCGCCAGCTCCAGCGCCAGAGAGCGCGTCAGGCCCAGCACGCCGTGCTTGGCCGCCACATAGGCGCTGACGTAGGCGTAGCCCCGCTGCGCCGCGGTGCTCGCGATGTTGACGATGCGGCCATGGCCGGATGCCAGCAGGTCGGACAAAGCTGCTTGCGCGCAGAGGAAGCTGCCCGTGAGGTTGACGTTCAGCATGCGCTGCCACAGCTCCAGCGTGGTCTTGCCGAAAGGCGAGCTCTCTGCCTGGCCGGCGTTGTTCACCAGGATGGCGATGGGGCCGCGGGCGGCCCGCGCCTGCTGGAAGGCGGCGCGCACCTGGTCCTCGCTGGCGACGTCGGCCAGGACGAAGCCGTGGCCCTCGCCCGGCAACGCCTTGGCAAGGGCGGCCAAGGCTTCGCGATTGCGCCCGAGCAAGGTCAGGCGCGCGCCCTCTTCCGCCAGCGCGCGGGCGATGGCCGCGCCTATGCCGCGCGCGGCGCCGGTCACGAGGGCATGCCGGCCATGCAGCGATTGGGTCATGGTGGTCTCCGGGTCAGGCGGCGCTGCGGTCCCAGCAGCCCGCCGGGACGCCGCGCTCGCGCAGCTTGTACTTCTGCACCTTGCCGTTCTCGGTGCGGGGCAGTTCGGCGAGCAGGTCCACGTAGCGCGGGATCGCGAACTTCGGCAGGCGGGTCGCGCAGAAGGCGGCCAGTTCGGGCGGCGTGGTTCGCGCGTCTTCGCGCAGCACCACCGCGGCCATTACTTCGTCCTCCGCCAGTTCCGAGCGCACAGGGAAGACGGCGACGGCCGCGACCGCCGGATGCGCCATCAGCACCTGCTCCACCTCCCAGGACGAAATGTTCTCGCCGCGGCGGCGGATCGCGTCCTTGATGCGGTCGACGAAGCGGAAGGCACCATCGGCCTCGCGCAGCACGCGGTCGCCGGTGTGGAACCAGAGGTTGCGCCAGGCTTCGACGGTCTTCTCGGGCTTGCCGAAATAGCCGCTGGCGAAGGCGAAGGGTTCGTCCGCGCGCAGCACCAGTTCGCCGGCTTCGCCAGCCGGCAGCTGGTTGTCGGCCTCGTCGACGACGCGAGCGTCGAAGCCGGGCCGCAGCCAGCCCATCACGCCGCGGCGCGGCGAATGGAGCGCAGTGGCGATCACGAAATTGGTTTCGGTGGAACCGTAGCCTTCCAGCAGCAGCACGCCGCTGCGCTCGCTGAAGGCGGCGCCGGCCGCCTCCGGCACGCCGGGGCCGAGGCCGATGCGCACGCGGTGGTCGCGTTCGTGCGCGCCCGCGGCCTGCGCCAGCAGGATGGGCACCATGGCGCCCAGCAGGTAGACCACCGTCGCGCCGGTGCGCGCCATCGCGGGCCAGAAGCCGGATGCCGAGAACCTTTCCAGGAAGTGCACGCGGCAACCGGCCACCGCGGCCTGGGCAAAGGTGTTGAGCGCGTTGATGTGGAACAGCGGCAAGGTCGTGCACAGCACGTCGTCCTCGCCCACCCCCAGCACGTCGGCGGAGTTGGCGCCCCACCAGAAGAATTGCGCGTGCGGGCAGAGCACACCCTTGGACGGCCCCGTCGTGCCGGAGGTGTAGAGGATGGCGAAGGTGTCGGAGGCTTGGACTTCCGCTGCTTCGACCGCCTCTCCGCTCGCCGGCCATTCGAGCACCCGGACCTCCCCGTGGGTCGAGGCGGCCGCGGAGCCCACGACCCAGATTGCTTGCAAGGCCGTGGCCGCGAGATCGGCGGTGTCCAGCGTCTCGAGGAAGCCCTCCTCGATCACCAGCACCTTCGCCCCGCTGTCCGCCAGCAGGTACTGGATCTGCGGGCCCATGGACGCGCTGTTGATCGGCACCGAGGCCGCGCCGATCCAGCCGCAACCCAGCACCGTCTCCAGGAACTCCGCCCGGTTGCCGCACATCACCGCGACACGGTCGCCCTGCTCCACGCCGGCCGCACGCAAGGCACCGCCACGCCGCGCAGCAACCACTGCCATGTCCTCATGGCTCCATTCCGCCCCCGGCATCGTCACGCAGGCCCGCGCACCGAAAGCGCTCGCCTGCCGGCGCAGCAGCCCCGGCACGGTGCGCTGCGCCGGCGGCAGGAGCCATTCAGTCTTCATCGCTGCCGCCGCCCAGGTAGGTGGCCTGCACGCGCGGATCGCTGGCGAGCTCGGCGGACGCGCCACTCAGCGCCACCTCGCCCGTCTCCAGCACATAGCCGTGGTCGGAGCTGTCCAGCGCGGCACGCGCGTTCTGCTCCACCAGCAGGATGGACACGCCCTCGTCGCGCAGCCCGCGCACGAAGGCCAGGATCTCCTGCACGATCAGCGGCGCCAGGCCCAGGCTGGGCTCGTCCAGCATCAGCAGGCGCGGCGAGGACATCAGCGCACGGCCCAGTGCCAGCATCTGGCGCTCACCGCCCGAGAGCGTGTCGGCGCGTTGCGCGCGCCGCTCGCCCAGGCGCGGGAAACGCTCGCAGACGAAGTCCAGCCGGCGCTTCAGCGCCGCGCCGCGCAGCCGCTTCGGGAAGCCGCCCAGCACCAGGTTGTCCAGCACCGTCAGCTCGCCGAACAGCTCGCGCTTTTCCGGCACCAGGCACAGGCCGCGCTCGACGCGCGCTTCCACGTCCAGCCCGTGCAGGTCTTCGCCCTCGAAGCGCAGCTTGCCCTTGGACGGCAGCAGGCCCATGGCCGCGGCCAGCAGCGTGGTCTTGCCCGCGCCGTTGGGGCCGATCACCGAGACGATCTGCCCCGGCTGCAGGGTCAGCGTGACGCCGCGCACCGCATCCACTTGCCCATAGGAAACGTGCAGGTCCTCGACTTCCAGCATGGGAACCGCGCTCATGCGCCCGCTCCCGCCACCGCCTTGCGCGGCTCGTCGACGCGCGGCGCCGGCACGGCCACCGCGCCGCCCAGGTAGGCGGCCTGCACGTCCGGATTGGCGCGCACCGAGGCGGGCTCGCCTTCGGTCAGCTTGGAGCCGAAGTTCATCACGACCAGGCGGTCCACCAGTTTCATCACGAAGTCCATGTCGTGTTCGACGATCAGGATGGTCACGCCCTCCGCGCGCAGCTTGCGCAGCAGCTCGCCCAGTTCCTGTTTCTCCTTGCGGCGCAGGCCGGCGGCGGGCTCGTCCAGCACCAGCAGCACGGGGTCGGCCGCCAGCGCGCGGGCGATCTCCAGGATGCGCTGCGTGCCCAGCGGCAAGCTGCCCGCCAGTTCGTGCGCGCGGCTGGCGAGCCCGATGCGATCGAGCTGGCGCCAGGCCTCGGCCTGGATCTGCGCTTCTTCCTTGCGGTCCATGCGCAGGCCGGCGGACAGCATGCCCGCGCCCGTGCGGCCATGCGCGCCCAGTGCCACGTTATCGAGCAGGGTCATGTGCGGGCGCAGCTTCACGTGCTGGAAGGTGCGCGCCATGCCGCGCCTGGCGATCACGCGCTGCGGCAGGCCGCTGACGTCCTCGCCCAGGAACTCCACGCCGCCGCTGGTCATGGGCGCCGTGCCCGTGAGCAGGTTGAACATGGTGGACTTGCCGGCGCCGTTGGGGCCGATCAGGCCGACGATCTCGCCGGCAGCCACGTCGAAGCTGACGTCGTTGACCGCGACCAGGCCGCCAAAGCGCTTGACCGCATTCCGCACGGCCAGCACGCGCGTGCCGCGCGCAGGCAGTTGCCGGTGGGCCAGTGCGGGCGCATCGGGCGGAGCACTCGAAGCCTTGGGCGCGAAGCGGCCATGCGTCCAGCGCACGACGAAGCCCATCAGGCCGGCGCGTGCGTAGTGCAGCAACAGCAGGAACAGGATGGCGAAGCCCACCGCCTGAAGCTCGCCGCCGCGCTGGGTGAACAGGGGCAGCAGGTCCTGCAGCGCGTTCTTCATCACCATCACGACCGCTGCGCCGACCAGCGCGCCGGTGAGCTGGCCCAGGCCACCGGCCACGGCCATCAGCAGGTATTCGATGCTGGCCCGCACGTCGAAGGGCGACGGGCTGACGAAGCGGTTCGTGTACGCATAGAGCCAGCCGGCCACGCCGGCCAGCAGCGCCGCCAGCACGAACAGCGCCAGCCGCACGCGGAACGCATCCGCGCCCACGCTTGCCAGCAGGATGCCGCCACCGCGCAGGCTGCGGATCGCCCGGCCCGAGCGCGACTGCAGCACGTTGTGGCAAAACAGCACCGCCAGTCCCACGACCACCCAGATCAGGTAGTACATGGCGCGCGGGTCCACCAGCGAGACGCCGAACAGCGACAGCGCCGGGATCTTGGACATGCCGGTGTGGCTGCCCAGCGCCTCGATGTTGCCGAACAGCATGGCGATCGACAGGCCCCAGGCGATGGTGGACAGCGGCAGGAAGTGGCCGCCCAGGCGCAGGGTCAGCAGGCCGATGGCCAGCGCCGCCACGCCCGTGAGCAACAGCGCGAACAACAGGCCGATCCACGGCGAGTAGTGGTGCACGGTCGTCAGCCAGGCCGTCGCATAGGCGGCGATGCCGACGAAGGCAGCCTGGCCGAAGGAAGTGGCGCCGCCGACACCCGTCAGCAGCACCAGGCCCAGGGCCACCAGCGCGCCGATGCCGATGTCGTTCAGCAGGCTGACGCCGAAGTTGCCCAGCACCGCCGGCGCGAGCGCCAGCAGCACGGCGACGACGGCGATCACGATCAGGCGCGGCCGGCTCATTGGTCGATCTCCTCGACTTCTTCTTCAGGATGCTTGGTCATCGCGGAACGCAGCATCAGCACCGGGATCAGCAGGCTGAACACGATCACATCCTTCAGCGCCCCGCTCCAGAAGGAGCCGAAGCTTTCCACGATGCCCACTGCCAGCGCGCCGAGCGCGGTCAGCGGGTAACTCACCAGGCCGCCGATGATGGCGGCCACGAAGGCCTTCAGGCCGATCAGGAAGCCGGAGTCGTAGTACATGGTGGTCGCCGGCGCGACCAGCACGCCGATGAAGCCCGCCAGCACCGAGGCGAAGGTGTAGGCCAGCAGCGCAGTGCGTGCCGGCCGGATGCCCACGAGGCGAGCGCCTACGCGGTTGACGGCGGTGGCGCGCAGCGCCTTGCCGACCGCGGTGCGCTCGAAGGCCAGGAAGAACAGGCCGCTCAGCACGATGGCCGCCCCCACCATCAGCAGCACCTGTCCGCTCACGGAGAAGCCGCCAATGGACAGCGAGCCTTCCGCCAGCGGCGCGGTGCGCGAGCCTTCCGGCCCGAAGAACAGCAGGCCCAGGCCGGACAGCAGGAAGTGCAGCGCCAGCGAGGCGATCAGCAGCACCAAGGTCGACGCATCGGCGATTGGCTGCAGCGCGAGCCGCGCCACCAGCGGCGTGATCGGCACCACCAGCAGGATGGCCGCGAGGATGAAGACCACGTGCGGCAGTTGCCGCCCCGCTACCAGCCAGGCCAGCGCGCAAGGCAGCGCGGGCAGCACGCCCCAACCGAGAATGGCCTTGGGAATGCCTGCCGCTTCGCCGCGCCGCACCAGCGACACCACTTCCGCGATTGTCGCCAGCGCCGCCAGGGTCAGCACCAGGCCGATCGTGGCCGGCTGCTTGCCCGTTTCAAAAGCGGCCAGGCTCAGCGCCGAGAAGGCCGCGACATCACCGAACGGGACGAACACCACCCGCGTGACCGAAAAAATGAGCACCAGGCCCAGCCCGGCCAACAGGTACACCGACCCGTTGGCCATGCCGTCGATGCCGAGGATGAGTGCGACGTCCCAGGTCATGTCAAGGTACCAGCTTCCACTGTCCGTTCTCGAGCTTCACGATGACGCGGGCGCGCTCGTCCACGCCGTACAGGTCGCCCTTCTTGAAGTTGTAGACGCCGTGCACGCCCACCACCTCCTTGGTCGTCATGATCGCGTCGCGCAGCGCCACGCGGAAGGCCGGCGTGCCGGGCTCCGTCTTCGTGGCCGCCATCGCGCGGGCGGCGGCATCGGCGAACACGAGGTAGCCGTCGAACGAATAGGCCGAGAAGGCATCCGTCGTCGGCGCGTTGTTCACCTTCTGGAACACGTTGCGGAAGTCCATGCTGACCTTCTTGGTCGGGTAGCCGTCCGGCAGCTGCTCCGCCACGATGATCGGGCCCGTGGGCACCTGCGTGCCGGCGGCGGCCTGGCCACCCACGCGCACGAAGTCGGCGTTGATCAGGCCGTGCTGGCCATAGATCGGGCCCTTGTAGCCGCGTTCGGCCAGCGTGATGTAGGGCAACGCGCCCGGCGTGCCGGCGCCGCCGGTCATCACCGCATCCGGATGCGTGGCGATGATCTTCAGCACCTGGCCGGTGACGGACTGGTCGGCGCGCGCATAGCGCTCGTTGGTCACGACCTTGATGCCGGCCTTCTGCGTGGCCTGCATCAGCGCGTCGTACACCAGGTCGCCCCAGGCGTCGGAGAAGCCGATGTAGGCCACCGTCTTGGTGTTGGCCTTCTTCATGCGGTCCACCACCGCGTCCACCATCAGCTGCGTGGGCTGGGCGACGGTGACCGTCCAATCGAGCTCCTTGCCCTTCAGCGCGATGGGCGTCAGGCCGATGAAGGGCGTGCTGGTCTCGGCGGCCACCTGCGCCATCGCGATGGCGGCAGGCACGCCGGAGGTGCCCATGATCACGTCGACCTTCTCTTCCTCGATCAGCTTGCGGGCGTTGCGGCCGGCGGTGGTCGGGTCGGAGTTGTCGTCCAGCACGATCAGCTGCACCTTGCGGCCGTTGATCTCCGGCTTGTAGGCCACGGCGGCCTGCATGCCCTTGGAGTAAGGCACGCCCAGCGAGGAATTGGGGCCGGACAGCGAAACGCTGAGGCCCACCTTGAGGTCGGCGGCCTGCGCGGCGCCGGCGCCAAGGCCGAAGGCAAGGGACGTGGCCAGCAAAGCGCGACGGGAGAGAGCATTCATGTTCGTGGTCTCCTGGTTGTTACGGCTCAGGGAAAGAGCTGGATGGCGGGCAGGGGCTCCCCCGCATCCAGCAGGTCGACCCGCTTCAAGCGGATGCGCCATGCGTCGCCCGCCCGCACGAGGCGGTGCGTGGCCGAACCCGCGAGCAGCAGTTGCCGGCTGCCGCGGGACTCGATGTAGAGGAAAGGCGTGTGCAGCTCGCAGCTGTAGGCATCGCCCTTCAGCTGTTGCGAAACCTGCAGCACGTGCTGGCTGCGGCTCCTGGGATGCTGCGAATGCGCTTTCGGGTTCTTCAGCCGCTGCACGCGCAGCGACAGCAGCAGGTGGTCTTCGTCGGCCAGCGCGTTGTGCGGCTCACCCTCGGCCTGCGCGGCGCCTTTCAGGGGCACCCAGTAGCGGCCGTCGGCGGCGAACAGGGTGAGCCAGTCGTCGTAACGCGCTTCGTCGAGAAGCCTCGCTTCGTAAGCAATGAATTCCTGCGGTGTCATTCCATGTCCACCGTCATGTACCGCGCCCAGGCGCGGAACTGATTGCGCATCAGCAGTTCGTTGGTGCCGTTGACCTCGCGCGTGCCGCCTTCCAGCTCGGAAGCGTCGAAGTCACGATGCAGGCTGACCCACTCGTTGTGGTCCGACTGCAGGCCTTGCTGGATGCTCTCGAACAGGTGGACGTCGTCGTGCGCCACCACCGACATCGGCGAGAACACCAGCCGGTTGTAGGTCATGGAGCGTTCGAACAGCAGGTCCGGCGCGCCGTCGACGCGGAAGCTCCAGGCTTCCACCAGCGTGCGGTCGGCCGCCAGCGGACGGATGACTCGGATCGCCTGCGGCGAGCTCTTGACGGCGAGACTCGGGAAGAACACGCTGTTCTGCGGCGAACGCTGCAGGATCTCCGCCGTGCGCTCCGCGCCATGGGCGGCCTGCAGCGCGGCCTCGTATTCCGGCACCTGCGCGTAGCCGGAATGGATGCTGAAGTTCACCCCCAGCATGCTGTGGCCGTTGGGATAGACGCGGCCACCCATCCTGTCGAAGAAGTCGTAGCCGGCGCCGAACGGCAGGATCTGCTCCATCGCCATCGGCTTGGGTTCGTCGGCCGGCTTGCCTTGCCACAGCAGGTTGGCGGCCTGGGTCGCGGACTCGTGCGCCGACTGCGGGTGCACGGTGTCGTTGATGTTCTCCAGGTACATCTTCCAGTTGCAGTGGATGACGTTCCGGAGGATGCCGCCTTCCACCCGCAGCTTGCCGGTGGGCGAGCGGTCGACCAGGTTGTCGATGGCGGCCAGCACGCCGCCGAAGAAGGAGCGGAAGTCCGGCCCGCCCTCGCTGAACTTGCAGAACACGAAGTCGCGGTAGACCTCCACGTCCTTCACCGCGCCCATGCCCTGGCCGGCCTCGCTCTCGGGCATGCGGGTGCCTTCGTAGCCCTTCTTCATCGGGAAGGCCAGCGGCGTGCCATCGAGCTTGTAGGTCCAGGCGTGGTAAGGGCAGCGCCAGAACTTGCCGGTGTTGCCGCAGGCGTCCGTAGAGAGCGGCATGCCCTTGTGGGCGCAGCGGTTGTGGAGGACCCGGATGCCGCCGTCGGCCTGCCGCACCATCAGCAGCGGCTGGCTGGCGATTTCGACGCTGAAGTAGTCGCCGGCCGCCGGCACCTGGCTCGCATGGCCGACGAACTGCCAGGTGTTGGCAAAGAAATGGCGCTGCTCCAGGGCAAACAGCTCCTGGCTCACGTACAGGTCGCGGTGCACGCGGTCGTCCTGCACCAGGGCCTGGATGTCCTTGCGGGTCAGCGCCATCTTCCTGCCTGCCTTACTGGGCCAGCTTCCACTGGCCGTTGTCCAGCCGGATCATCACGGCGGCGCGGCGGTCCAGTCCATCCGGCGAACCCGGCTTGAAGTTGAAGACGCCGTGCGTGCCCACCAGTTCGTGGGTCTGGCCGATCGCGTCGTGCAGCGCCTGGCGGTATTCCGCCGTGCCCGGCTCTGCCTTGTTGCCCACGCGCGTGGCCGCATCCGCGAACACGAGCCAGGCGTCGAAGGTGTAGCCGGAGAAGGCGTCGGCCGGCAGCTCGCCGTGCTTCTTCTTGTAGGCCTCGCGGAACTCCAGCGCCACCTTGCGGTTCGGGTTGCTCTCCGGCAGCTGGTCGGCCACCATCACCGGGCCGCTGGGCGCGTACACGCCGTTGCCGGCCTTGCTGACCACGCGCACGAAATCCGCCGTCACGAGGCCGTGCGTGCCATAGAGCCCGCCCTTGTAGCCGCGCTCCGCCAGGCTCAGGAAAGGCAGCGCGCCGGGCGTGCCGGAGTTGCCGGCGAACACCGCATCGGGATGCGCCGCGATGATCTTCAGCACCTGGCCGGCGACGGACGAATCGGCGCGGCCATAGCGCTCGCTGGCGACGATCTTGATGCCGGCCGGCCCCGCCGACTGCTCCAGCGCATGCAGGGTCTGGTCGCCCAGCGCGTCGGAGAAGCCGATGAAGGCCACCGTCTTCACGCCGTTCGCCTTCATCTTGTCCACCGCGGCCGAGACCATCAGCGGGAAGGACTGCGAGGTCGTCACCGTCCAGCCGCCGTCATCGGGCGGCACGCTCACTGGCGTCGGCGAGATCAGCGGCGTCTTCGTCTCACGGGCGACGGCGGCGATGGCCATCGCGCCCGGCACGCCGGAGGTCCCGATCAGCACGTCGACCTTGTCCTCGTTCACCAGCTTGCGCGCATTGCGGGCAGCGGCGGCGGGGTCGGAGCCGTCGTCCAGCACGATCAGCTGCACCTTGTGGCCGGCGATGGTGCCCTTGTAAGCCTCCGCGGCCTGGATGCCCTTGTTGTAAGGGATGCCCAGCGCGGACGCCGGCCCCGACAGCGAGGTGATGAAACCGACCTTCAGGTCGGCAGCCAGCACGGGCGCGGCAAGCACGGCGCCGGCCACCAGGGCAATCAAAGTCTTCTTCATGGTCATCACTGCACCAGCTTCCATTCACCCTTTTCGAGTTTCACCATCACGCGCGAACGCTCGTCGGAACCGTAACGGTCGTTCGGCTTGAAGTTGTAGACGCCGTGCGTGCCCACCAGCTCCTTGGTGCTGACGATGGCATCACGCAGCGCCACGCGGAACTGCGGCGTGCCTGGTTCAGCCTTGGTGGCCATGGCACGCTGCGCGGCGTCGGCGAACAGCAGCCAGGCGTCGAAGGAATAGGCGGAGAAGGCATCGGTGGGCACCGCGCCGTTCGCCTTCTTGTAGGCGTCACGGAATTCCATGGACACCTTGCGGATCGGGTTGGATTCCGGCAGCTGCTCGGCGACGATCACCGGGCCGGTGGGCGCCAGCAGGCCTTCCACCGAGGAGCCGCCCACGCGCACGAAGTCGGGGTTGATCAGGGCGTGGGTGCCGTAGATCTGGCCCTTCCAGCCGCGCTCGGCGAGCGCGCGGTAAGGCAGCGCGCCCGGCGTGCCGGAGGTGCCGGTGAGCACGGCATCCGGCTTGGCGGCAACGATCTTCAGCACCTGGCCGGTGACGGAGGTGTCGGCGCGGGCGAAGCGCTCGTTGGTCACCACCTGGATCCCGGCGGCCTTGGCGGCAGGCACCAGCGCGTCGTACACCAGGTCGCCCCACGCGTCGGAAAAGCCGATGTAGCCCACCGTCTTCACGCCGTTCTGCTTCATGCGCTCGACGACCGCATTGATCATCAGCGGCGCGGGCTGCGGCAGCGTGACCATCCAGGCGCCGTCATCACCCGGCAGGTTGGCGTTGGCAATGGAGATCAGCGGCGTCCTGGTCTCGCGCGCGACGGCGGCGATGGCCAGGGCGCCAGGCGAACCGGCGGTGCCGATCACGACGTCGACCTTGTCCTCCTCGATCAGCTTGCGCGCATTGCGGGCGGCGGTGGCTGGGTCCGAAGCGTCGTCCAGCTGGAACATCTGCACCTTGTGGCCGTTGATGACGGACTTGTAGGCGACGCCGGCCTGGATGCCCTTGGCGTAGGGGATGCCCAGCGAGGACACCGGCCCGGACAGCGAGGTGATGAAGCCCACCTTGAGGTCCGCGGCCAGCGCGTTCAGCGCGAGGCCGGCGCCCATGATGGCGGCGGCGAGGGTCTTGAGCTTTCTCATCTTGTCTCCTGGTTCTTAGAGTGAAATGCTGCCGAGGCTGGCGCCCCCGCACACATAGAGCGACTGGCCGGTGATGAAGCCGGCGTCGGGATGGATGAAGAAGGACACGGCCCGCGCCACGTCGGACGCCTCGCCGATGCGGCCCACGGGGATGGAAGCCGCCAGCTTCTGCTCGCGCTCGCTGCCGGCGGGGATGACGTCGTAGAACATTTCGGTATGCACCGGGCCGGGCGCCACCACGTTCACAGTGATGCCGTGCGGCGCCAGTTCCAGCGCCCAGGTGCGCGCCATGCCCAGCATGCCGGCCTTGGTGGCGGAATAGCTGGTACGCGTCTGTGCGCCCAGCGCGGCGCGCGAGGACATCAGCAGGATCCGGCCGAACTTGCGCTCCTTCATCGTGGGCAGGCAGGCCTGCACCAGCTGCACGGCGGCGCCCAGGTGCAGGTTGACCAGGGCGTCGAGGTCGGTCAGTTCCACCTCGGGAAGCAGCGCGGGGCGGATCACGCCGGCGTTGTGCACGATGGTGGTCACCTCGAAGCGCTTCGCCATGTCCTTCACCGCTTCGCCTGTGGCGGCGCGGTCCATCAGGTCCACCTCGACGTCGTGCATCTTCGGGTGGGCGATGTCGCTCTTGCGGCGAGCCAGCGAAATGACTTCGTAGCCGTCGGCCAGCAGCGACTCGCAGATGGCCTTGCCGATGCCGGCACTGCCGCCGGTGACGGCGACGATCTTGTTGGGATTCATTGTTGGTCCTCCACCAGCGCCAGCACGCGCAAGGGGCTGCCGCTGCCCTTCTGGATCTTCAGCGGCGGGCAGATCAGGATGGCGCCGGTGGGCGGCAGCAGGTCGAGATTGGCCAGGCACTGCAGGCCGTACTTGCCGGCGCCGTGCATGAAGTAGTGGCAGGGGTAAGGCGGACGCAGGTGATAGCCCTGCCCTGCGTCGGTGCCGATGGCTTCGGAACCGAAGCCCAGCACCTGGCGCTGTTCGACCAGGAACTGCACCGCTTCCGAGCTGGGGCCGGGCGTGTGCTGGCCGGTCTCGTCGAAGTTCTGGTAGGCCTCGGGGTCGCTGCGCTTGGACCAGTCGGTGCGCATCAGCACCCAGGCGCCGGGGGTGATGCGGCCATGGGCCTTCTCGAAGTTCTCGATGTCGGCAACGGTCAGCAGGTAGTCCGGATCCTTCTTCACTTGCTCCGAGCAATCGATGACGAAGGCCGGCGCCACGAAGTTCTGCGGGGCAATCGTGTCCACCGAGTTGTTCGGCAGGTCCTTGCCCGAGATCCAGTGGATGGGCGCGTCGAAGTGCGTGCCGGTGTGCTCGCCGCAGGAGAAGTTGTTCCAGTACCAGCCCGGGCCGCGCTCGTCGTAGTGCGAGACCTCCTCGATGCGGAAGGGCCAGCACTGGCCCATCTCGGGCGGCAGCGCGATCTGCGGGAAGTCGGGCGTCAGCGTTTGCGTCAGGTCCACCACCTTGATCCGGCCGGTGGCGAGCGCCAGGGCGACGTTGGCGAGAACGTTGCTCATGTCAGTTGCCTCCCGCCGCCAGTTCACGCTCCAGCACTTTGGGGTTGTCGCGCCAGCGCTCCAGCCATTCCTGCGCGACGTCGCCGGGGTAGACGTCCTCGATGCCGTCCTTCAGCGCCTTGACGATGCTCGCGGCCAGCGCGCTGGGGGCCACCTTGGGCGGCGGCAGGTTCTGGTTCCATTCGTCGTCGATGGGCCCCGGGAACACGTTGATGACACGGATGCCGGCCGGCCGCATCTCGGCGCGCAGGCATTGCGAGATCGACAAGGCCGCCGCCTTCGAAGCCGAGAAGGTGCCGTGCGGCGGATAGTTGGACAGCGCGTAAATCGACAGCAGGTTCACCCAGGCCGCCGCATGCGTCACGCCGTCGGCCGAGCGCCCGCGCAGCGCGGGGCCGAACTCCTGCGCCAGGCGCAGCAAGCCGAAGTAGTTGATGTCCATCTCCGCCTTGGCCACATCGGTGCCGCGGCGGTTGCCGATGCCGAAGCTGCGATGCACTTCGGCGTTGTTGATCACGATATCGACCTTGCCGCCGATCTCGCCGGCCAGCTCCGTCACCGAGCGGCCGTTGGTCAGGTCCAGCGGCACCAGGGTCACTTCCTTGAACTGGGTGATGTCGTCGAAGCCAGGCAGCTTCTTCCAGGGTTCGGCGTGGCCGACCCAGACGATGTCCGCGCCGGCCTTCACCAGCGCCTGCACGAGGGCTTGGCCCACGGCGGTCTTGCCGTCGGTCACCAGCACCTTGCGGAACTTGGGGTCGCTCGTCATTTCTCGCAGCATCTTGTCGTCCGCCATGTGTTCACTCCCGGTCTCGGGGAATCCGATCAGCACGGCCTGGCCGGCCCGGTCCAGCCGCGCGCCCACCTTCACCCGCGTGGGCGCTTCGCCCACCTCGCCGTGCAGGTGCACGACCAGCGACGGGCCGGCATCCAGGTGCACCAGCCCCATGCGCCAGGGCAGGCGCTCGCGGAAGAACAGGTCGTTGCTGTGGTGCAGGGTCGTCGTGGAGAGCAAGGTGCCCTCCCCGCCCTGCGCCTTCCATTGCAGCCGCGGCGACAGGCACTTGTGGCAGGCCTCGCGCGGCGGGTATTGCAGCGCGCCGCAGTCCTTGCAGCACTGCAGCTCGAAGCGCCCTTCGGCGGCGGCGGCCGTCATGCCCAGGGCCACGCGGCCGCGCGCCCAGGGCGGCAGGTTCATCTGCCGCGTGCGCAGGACCGGGTTCTTGCGCTTCGGCTTCATCAAGGGCATCGTCATTGGGAACTCCCGAGCAGCACGGCGCCCGTGCACAGGCAGCGGTCGTAGGTAACCATGCCGAAGCCGGTGACGAGCCCCAGCTTCGCGTCCTTCACCGCGCGGTCACCGGCTTCACCGGTCAATTGCCGGATGGTCTCGGTCATGCCGAGGAAGCCGCCGGCCGCGCCGGCCTGGCCCACCGAGAGCTGGCCGCCGCTGGTGTTGTTGGGGAAGTTGCCGGCGAAGCTGGTGTCGTGCGAGCGCACGAAATCCGGTCCTTCGCCCTTGGCGCAGAAGCCCAGGTCCTCGAACTGGATCATCACGATGACCGGGTAGTCGTCGTAGGTCTGCACGAAGTCCACGTCGGCCGGCTTGGCCGCGGCCTGCGCGTAGAGGTCGTCGCGGTCCATGCGCCAGCCGCCCTGCACCATGATCGGGTCCTCGGCGAAGGCGTTGTGCCGCTCGATGGCGCCACGCAGCAGCACGTGCTTCAGGCCCAGCTCGCGCGCCTTCTCCTCGCGCATGACGAGGAAGGCCTCGGCGCCGGCGCAAGGCATGACGCAATCGAACAAGTGGATCGGGTCGGAGATCACCCGCGCGCCCATGTACTCGTCCAGGGTCAGCGGCTTCTTGAACAGCGCGTTCGGGTTGCGCAGCGCATTGGTGCGCTGGTCCACCGCGATGCGGCCGAAGTCCTCGCGCCGCGCGCCATAGGTGCGCATGTAGTTCGCCGTGATCATGGCGAAGATCGAGTTCGGGCCGCCCGAGCCGTAGGGATAGGACGCGTCGCGCGCGAAGTTGCTGAAGGAGCCCAGCGTCTGGCGGAACGAGTCCACGTGGTTGGTGTCGGCGGACACGCAGGCCACGATGTCGGCGTCGCCTGCCTGCACGGCCCGCGCCGCACGCCGCAGCGACATCACGCCGGACGCACCGCCGGTGGGAATGTGGTCCAGCCAGCGCGGCGAGACGCCCATGTGCTGCGTCACGCCGACTGCCGTGTCCGGCGACAGCGAGAAGCTGCTGATGGTGAGCCCGTCGATCTGCTCCTTGGCAATGCCGGACTGCAGGACCAGCTGCTGCAGCGCCTGGCCGATGAACCAGTGCGCGTTGTGGGTGGAGTAGCGGACGTAGGGCACGGTCACCGGGACCGCGACCGCCACGCCTTCATAGGACATACGGCGTGCCATCAGCCTTGCCTCTTCTTCATGGTGCGCGTATCGATGCACAGGCCCATCCCAGGCAAGGACCGCGCCAGCTCGCGCAGCTGCCCGCGCTGGATCTTCTGCGAGGGCGTGAGCGGAACTTCGTCGACGAAGGCCACGTAGCCAGGCGCCTTGTAGTAGGCCAGCTGCGCCAGCGCGTGCTGCACGATGCTGGCGGCGATTTCGGCTCTCTGGGCTTCCGGAACCGGGTCGCGCGCGATGATGCAGGCCAGCACTTCATCGCCACGCACTTCGTCAGGCGTCGCAGCCACCGCAGAGGACTTCACCGCCGGATGCTGGTTCAGCACGCTCTCGACCTCCACCGCGGAGATATTCTCGCCGCTGCGACGGATGACGTTCTTCTTGCGGTCGATGAAGTGCAGCACGCCGCCGGCGCCGCGCTTCACCATGTCGCCGGTATGGAACCAGCCGTCCTGCCAGGCTTCGGCCGTGGCGTCGGCGTCCTTCAGGTATTCCGAGAAGAAGTAGCGGCGCGGGTCGCTGCCGCTGGAGCGCACCAGCAGTTCTCCGGGCGTGCCATCGGCCACTTCGCGGCCTTCTTCATCCACCAAGCGCAGTTCGACGAAGGGCTCGGGCGCGCCGAAGCAGCTGCTGCCCACGTGGCGCGGCTCGTGGTTGGCCATGATGCAGGCGGCCGCGCCGGTCTCCGTCATGGCCCAGGCTTCCACCAGCGGGAAGCCGAAGCGCTCTTCGAACACCGCGTGGTTCTTCTTGTCGACGCCGGCGCCGAAGCCCCAGCGCACCTGGTGCCCGCGATCGCTGGCGACGGCAGGCGCCGACAGCAGCATCGCGGGCATCACGCCCAGGTAGTGGATGATCGTGGCCCCGCTGTCGCGCACGCTCTGCCACCAGCTCTTGGGATGGAAGCGATCGAGCTGCACGAGGCAGCCGCCGGCCGTCACCACCACCATCGTGGAGAAGGCCATCGCGTTCACGTGGTTCAGCGGCAGCGGCGTGATGATGCGCTCCTGGTCCGGCCGCACCGAGCAGACGCCGTCCAGGCCCGCGTACCAGTCACCGGCGCGCAGGAAGTATTCGTTGGAGAGGCGGCAGCCCTTCGGACGTCCGGTCGTTCCAGACGTGTAGAGCAACGCGCATTCGCTTCCCAGGCCTGGCTCGCCGTCTTGCGGCGCCAGCGTCGAAGCAGCGCGCGGCGCGGCCTCGGCAGCCGGATCCCAGGCCGCCATGCGGACGCCGGCGGCCTTCGCCGCGGCCTTCAGGTCGGCGATACGCTGCGGCAGGCTCACGGCCAGCACGATTTCGCTGTGCCCGATCAGGTACTCGAGTTCGGCCGAACGCATCTCCGCGTTGACCGGCACCACGCTCACGCCCAGAGCGTTCAGCGCGAACCAGTGAAACAGGAAGGCCGGCCGGTTTTCCAGCAGCAGGCCGACGCGATGGCCGTGGCCATAGCCGGCCGCTGCATAGAGCTGGCGCAGCCGTTCCACTTCGGCGGCCGCGTCGCCCCACGACACGGGAGCCGCGGGAATGCCGTAAACCTGCGCCGTCACCGCATCGAGGAACAGGAATTCGCTGGCCGGCGCGCGGGCGGCGGTGGCGGCGAAGCGCTGGTGGACCGTCGTCATGCTCAGATGAACAGCTGCACGGCCGGCAACGCGGCGTCGGGGTTGAGGAGGTTCACGCGCTTGAGCGTCATGCGCAGCGCGCCGTCCTGCACGGTCATGTGGTGCAGGAAGTGGCCCACGTAGAACTGCAGTTCGTCGCCTTGCGACTCGGTGTAGTGGAACTCGGTGCGCACGACGTAGTTGTTGGACGCCGCATCGAAACTTTCGACTGTCGGCGTCTGCAGCAGGTGGTGGCAGCGGCTGGGCGGCTGCTGCGAGAAGGCGCGCGGGCTCTTCAGGCGCTCGATGCGCAGTTCGCGCAGCAGCTTGTCCTCGTACATGTGCGAGGTGTGGTTGATGCCGTCTTCCTGGTCCGGCACCAGCGGCACCCAGTAGAAGGCGTCGTCGGTGAAGAGCGCGTTCCATTCCTCGTACTTGCGCTCGTCCAGCAAACGGGACTCACGCACCACGAAGTCGATCAGGTCCTGGCGGGTCGGTTCAGTCATTGCTCGCCCCCCATCGTCAGCGTCATGTACTTCGCCCAGGCGCGGTACTGGTTGCGCATGGAGATCTCGCTGGTGCCGTTGGTGGTCACCTCGCGCTTGCCGATCTCCGCTTCGTTGAAGTTGCGGTGCAGGCTGACCCACTCGTTGCCGCTGCCATACAGGCCGGCCTGGATGCCGCGGTAGGCCTGCAGGTCGTCGTGGCCCACCACCGAGAAGGGCGAGTTGATCAGGCGGCTGTACATGGTGGTCCGCTGCAGCAGTTCGGCCGGCGCGCCCTTCAGCCGGAAGGTCCAGCTCTCCACCACGCACTTGTCGGCCGACACCGGCTTGACCACGCGGATCGCCTGGATCACGCCCTTGATCGTGAGGTTCGGGTAGTACACCGTGTTGTGGCGGGTCAGGCCCAGGATCTGGTGCGCCTTCTCCTCACCGTAGGCCGCGTTCATGGCCTGCTCGTAGGCCGGGATCCCCGAGTACTTGCTGTGGATGGAGAAGTTGACGCCGGAGAAGCTGTGCCCGTTGTCGAACACCCGCACGCCCATGTCCTCGAAGAACTTGTAGTCGGACATGAAGGGCACGAACTGCTCGATGGCCATCGGCTTGGGCGCATCGGCCGGCTTGCCGGACCACATCTTCTTGGCGGTGCCGGCCGAGGACTCGTGCGCCACCATGGGATGCATGGTGTCGTTGAGGTTCTCGACGAACATCTTCCAGTTGCACTGGTGCGTGAAGCGCAGCACGCCGCCGGCGATCTCGAGCTCGCCGGTGGGCGAGCGGTCGGCCATGTTGTCGATGGAGCTCAGCGAGTCGCCGAAGTATTCCTCGAAGCCCGGCCCCGCGTCATTGAGCTTGACGAAGATGAAGCCGCGGTAGATGCGCACGTTCTTCACCGCGACGATGCCTTGGCCCGCTTCGGTGTGCGCCATCTCCGTGCCTTCGTAGCCCAGCTTCAGCGGGATGGCGCGCAGCGCGCCGTCGGTGTCGAAGGACCAGGCGTGGTAGGGGCAGCGGAAGAACTTGCCGGTGTTGCCGGCAGGCGCGCTGACCAGCCGCGAGCCCTTGTGGGCGCAGCGGTTCATCAACACCTTGACGCTGCCGTCCTGGTGCCGCACGACGATCAGCGGCCGGCCGGCGATGTCGTTGGTGACGTAGTCGCCCGCATTGGGCACCTGGCTGTCGTGGCCGATGTAGTTCCAGGTGTTGGCGAAGAAGTGTTCCTGCTCCAGCTCGAACACTTCCTGGCTGATGTACAGGTCGCGGTGCACCCGGTCCGGCTGCACCAGCGAGCGCAGGGCCTCGGGGTTGCCGCGGTAGCGCGAAGTCGTCATCGAAGCTCGCTCCTTGTTCGAACGGGTTCAGGCTGCCTGCTGCAGCGGCGCGTCCAGGGCCAGGCGCTGCAGCGCGCCCTGCAGTTTCTTGCCGGCCTCGTCGGCCAGCGCGGCGTCGCGCAGCTCGCGCAAGGTGGCCGGTGCCAGCCGCGCACCAGCGCGGCGCACGGCATCCATCAGCGTCTCGTAGTTGCGCAGGCCGCGCTCGTGCGTGTCGCCGTAGCCCTTGACCAGGCGCTGGCACTGGGCCACTTCCGTTGCCAGTTGCGGGTTGAGCGCGCTGGCGGCCACAATGCGTTCCAGCCAGTCCTCGATGCGGCCGTTCTCGGCCTGGTAGCGTAGGCTGGCGCGCCGCCATCCCTTCATGCCGGCCAGCGTGTACAACAGCAGGAAGCCACCCAGCGAGCTGGTGGCAACAACGCGGCCTTCCTTCGTGAAGTGTTCGACGACGCGGCGGGGCAAACCGGAGCGCAGCAGCCAGCGGCCCAGGCCGGCCGGCAAGGTGTCGCAGATCTCCTGCAGCCGCGGGTGCATGAATTCGTTGATGGCGAGCAGCTGGTCCTGCTGCACGCGCACCTCGCTGCGCACGCGGTCGAAGCGGCCGGCGCGCGTCTTCAGTTCCGCCACCCGTACGGTGTCCTCGTAGGACATCCAAAGCGCGAGATGGCGCGCGGTCTCGGTCAGCAACTGCAGGTCACCGCCGGGGAGCTGCTGGATGCGCGCCAGGCGATCCAGGTACAGCTGCGCATACGCCGGGTCCTGGTAGTCGACCAGGCGGCGCGCGCCTTCCACCAGCACCGGTTGCGCGGCGACCGGGAAATCCTTCTCGATGCGAGCGAGCAGCGCGCGCACCTGCGGGTCGCGCGCCGTGCCGGCCGGGCGCAGCGCGGCGGCCTGCGGCTGCTCGGTCTCGGCAGGCGCATTGGCCTGCGCGAAGCCGGCGCCGAAAGCCTTCAGGCTGGCCTTGACGCCGACGCCGCCACGCTCGATGGTCGATTCGAACTGCGCACGGCTGAAAGGCAGCACGCCGGTCCCGGCCACCGCGCCGAACAGCACGGCGCTGATCACGCTGCCGTTGTCTTCGGCCACCTGCGCCATGTCGAAGCGCACGAAGCGGCGCGCCGCGCCTTCGGCGTGCGCGAGCAGGTTGTTGTGGTCGGCGCGGCCGTCGCCCATGGCGATCTTCTCGGCGATCGCATAGACGCGGTGCGTGGAAGAGACCAGGGTCGTGCGGTCCGGCGTCACCAGCCCGCGCTGCACGGCGCGGCCGGCTTCCATCAGCTCGGAGCACAGCACCACGTCGACGTCACCCGGCAGCGGCATCAGCGCCAGGATGGGGCGGCCGCCGTCGGCACGCGCCTGTTCGGCCGGGAACAACTCCACGTAGTAGATGGTGGCGCCGGTGCGCTGCGCCACGCCCGGCACCGAGGTTGTCTGCGCGATGTAGCCGTTGGCTTCGCCGAGGTCGACGATCCAGTCGGCCAGCACCCCGCCCCCTTCGCCGCCCATGGCGAGGATCGCGATCTTGATCGGCTGCTTGGCGTTCATGCGGTTCTCAGAAGGCGTAGCGCTCGCTCTTGCGGGCGGCGCGGCGCTGCAGCGCGCCGATGACGGTGGAGCGCACGCGCTCGCACAGTTTGTCCCAGCCGCTCGGGTTGGTGGTGATCTGCGCCTTGTAGAAGGACGGGCACAGCACGGCGGCATGCGAGACCTCGCCGCACAAGCCGCAGCCGACGCAGGAGTCCATGACCGTTGCCACCGGGTCGGTGCGCAGCGGGTCCGGGTTGGGCTTGATCGACAGCGAGGGGCAGCCGGAGAGCCGGATGCACGAGTGGTCGCCGGTGCAGGTGTCGGAGTCGACACCGAAGCGCTCGCGCACCACTTTCCTGCCTTCGGCGGCGGCCTTGCGGGCCAGCGGCTTTTCGCGCCGCTGCTTGTTCAGCATGCACTCGGACTGGGCCACCAGCACCTTGGGACCCTTCTCCTTGGTGGTCAATGCTTCGCGCAGGGCGTCGCGCATACCCTTCACGTCGTAGGTGCGGCGCATCGTCTTCACCCACTTCACGCCGACGCCGCGCACGGCCTGCTCGATGGCGTGGCCGGTGCTGCGCGTCTTGTTCTCCGCCGCGGACGACAGGATGTCCTGGCCGCCGGTGGCGGAGGTGTAGCTGTTGTCGACGACGATGGTCAGGTTGTCGCTGCGGTTGAACACCGAGTTGGCGATGCCGCTGGTGAGGCCGTTGTGCCAGAAGCCGCCGTCGCCCATCACGCTGATGGCGCGCTTGTGTTCGCCGCCATTCGGGTTGAGCGCGGCCGCTCCGGCGCTGCCCAGGCCGTAGCCCATCGTGGTGTTGCCGATGTTGAAAGGCGGCAGGATCGAGAACAGGTGGCAGCCGATGTCGGCGCTGACGTGGTGCGGGCCCAGCTCGCGCTCCACCAGCTTCATCGCGGTGAAGATCGGCCGCTCGGGGCAGCCGGTGCAGAAGCCGGGCGGGCGCGCTTCCACGCTTTCCGCCAGCGGCTTCAGCGGGATGACCTTGGGCGGCTTCACCGGCGCGGGCAGCGGCTGCAGGCGGCCATACAGCTCCAGGAAGGCGCGCACGCCCTTCAGGGTTTCGGCAGCGGTGTACTCACCGGCCACGGGCAGCATGTCCTTGCCGTGCAACTGCGTATCGACACCGGCCTTGCGCAGGATCGCCGCGACGTTCTGCTCGACGAAGTTGGGCTGGCCCTCTTCCACCATCAACACGGCGCGCTTGCCGCGGCAGAAGCGCAGCACTTCGCTGTCCACCACCGGATAGGCGACGTTCATGCAGTAGAGCGGGACGCGGCTGTTGCCGTACACATCGGCCAGGCCCAGGCGCTCCAGCACGCGCAGCGCAGTGTTGTAGTTGCCGCCCTGCACGATGAGGCCGATGTCGTCGGTGCCATCGGCGAAGAATTCGTTGAGGCCGCGCTCCTCGATGAATTGGACGGCGGCGGGCCAGCGCTCGCGCACCTTCTCCTGCTCGTGCACGAAACTCGCCGGCGGCAGCACGATGCGCCCGGTGTCGCGCCGCGGGTTGTCCAGCGCTTCGCCGATGGTGAAGCTCGAACGCTTGTTGTCAGCGGCCGTGAACTCGCCGTGCACGTGGCAGGCGCGGATGCGCAACTGCAGCATCACGGGCGTCTTGCTCGCTTCGGACAGCTCGAAGCCTTCCTTCACCGCCTGCACGATGGAAGGCAGGTTGGGCCGCGGGTCCAGCAGCCAGATCTGCGACTTCATCGCGAAGGCGTGGCTGCGCTCCTGCATGATCGAGGAGCCCTCGCCGTAGTCCTCGCCCACCACGATCAGCGCGCCGCCGGTGACGCCGCCCGAGGCCAGGTTGGCCAGCGCATCCGAAGCGACGTTGGTGCCTACGGTCGCCTTGAAGGTGACGGCGCCGCGCAGCGGGTAGTTGACGGACGCGGCGAGCGTGGCAGCGGCAGTGGCTTCGCTCGCGCTGTTCTCGAAGCGGATGCCGTTCTCGGCAAGGATGTCCTGCGCGTCGGCCAGCACGTCCATCAGGTGCGAGATGGGCGCGCCCTGGTAACCCGCGACGTAGGCGACGCCCGATTCGAGCAGCGCCTTGGTGACGGCAAGGATGCCTTCACCGCGGAACGTTTCGCCCGCGCCCAGGCGCAGCTTCTTGACTTCCTCGACGAACGATCTCTCGGCCATTCAGGGCTCCGTTGTCTCCGTGGTCCGGTGCGTGGCTCGCACTCGATTGCGGATTAGTTTAAGCTGGAACATATGAAAAGTCATGCAGTTTCTATGCCTAGGGAATACCCGGGGACTGCGCCCCGTCCCGGTGCGGCGACGCAGTTCGTCGACGCCTATTTGCCGGCGCTGCTGGCGCAGGCGCATGAGCTGCTTTCCAGTGAATTCCACGCCGTCGCGGCGCAGCACGGGCTCGCGCCTTCGGAGTGGCGGGTGCTGGCGACGCTGGCCAGCGGCGAGCCCACCAGCATCGGGCGGCTGGCGCAAGTGGTCGTGATGAAACAGCCCACGGTGACGCGCCTGCTCGATCGCATGGAGGCCACCGGCCACGTGCAGCGCGTGCCCCACGATGGGGACCGGCGCATCACGCTGGTGAGCATCACGCAGCGCGGCTTGGAGTTGACGGAGAAGCTGGTGCCGCTGGCGCGGGAGCATGAGGAGCGCGTGCTGGCGACCGTTGGCGCGCGTCGCGCGAGCGCGCTGAAGGACACACTGCTGCTCCTGATCGGCCAGCGACGCGACGTGTAGGGTTCGCAGCTTCGCTGCGCACCGCGCGAGGTGGTGCCAGGTGCGCAGCGGAGCTGCGCACCCTATGAAGGGAGCGCGTCCAGAAACCGGAGAACCTCTCGCGCGAACTCCTGTGGCAACTGGTCCGGCAAAGGCACCATGCCTCCAGGAATGTCGGCCAGTTGCGCCTGCGGCAACAACTCCATCCACTCCTTCGCATGCGGCGCCGCAAACGGATCCGCGCCAGCCCGGATCACCAGCACCGGCTGCCTCACATCCACGATGCGGTCCTCCATGCGATACGAAGCGACGGCACGATGCCCGCCCTCCACATCGCCGCGCACCTTCAGCGCATCCAGCACGAAAGCCTGCAGCAAGTCCGGCCGACCCGGCGGATAAAAGCCTTGCCGCTTGCCCCACAGCGCCCGCAGGTGCGCGCCATCCGGGCTCTCCTGCACCGCATCGATAGGCGGCCTTTCGGCGCGCGCCTCGCGGAAGGAAGCGCTGGTGTACGGCGTCGACGACAGCACCAGCGAGCGTACGCGCGCGGAATGCCGCGCCGCCAGTTCGACCGCGATCACGCCACCCGTGTGGTGACCGACGACATGCGCCGATGCAATCCCCAGCGCATCCAGGAACTGCGCAGCAACCGAAGCCCATGCCTCGATGCACTCTGGCCCCTCCGGCGGATCCGACTCACCGAAGCCCGCGGTGTCCATCGCGATCGCACGATAACGCGCCCCCAGCCGCGGCAGCACCTCGCGGTACTCCGCCCAGCTGCGCGGCGTCTGGTGCAGCAACAGCACGGGCGGCGCGTCCCTCGCGCCGCACTCCGCATAGTGCACCTGCCCGTGCGGCAGGTCCGCATAGGCGCGGTGAACCTTCACGACAGCGTCCCGTCCGCGGGCGGCTTCCACAAGCCCGCATGCCGCAGCATGCCCAAGGTGCGCGAGAGCACGTCCAGGCGATAAGCGCCCACATCGCGCCCCTCGTAGTCGTAGAAGCCGCTGCCGGTCTTCAGGCCCAGACGGCCTTCTTCCATCATGCGGCCGACGATGGCCGGTGCCTGGTAGCGATGCGGGTCGATGCTGCCCGCCATCTCGCGGCTGGCGTGGTGCAGGATGTCGCAGCCGCCGAAGTCGATGAACTCCACCACGCCCAGCGCGGCGAAGCGCAGGCCCATGCCGTAGCGCGTGGCCTTGTCGATCTCCTCCGCCGTCGCCACGCCCTCTTCCACCATGCGCGCGGCTTCGTTCATGACCAGCGCCTGCAGGCGCGGCACGATGTAGCCCGGCGCGGCGCCGCATACCACCGGCAGCTTGCCTATGCCCTCCATCAGCGCACGCGTGCGCGCCAGCACCTCGGCGCTGGTGCCCGGGTGCGTGCTCAGCTCCACCACCGGGATCACGTAGGCCGGGTTGAGCCAGTGCATGTTGAGGAAGCGCTCGGGCCGCTCGACGATCTCCGCCAGCTGCGTCACCAGGATGCTGCTGGTGGTGGAGGTCAGGATCGCATCGGAGCGGCAATGCTTGTTGATGAAGGCGAAGGCCTCACGCTTCGCTTCCATCGTCTCCGGCACACCTTCGAACACCAGTTCGGCCGCCGCAAGCGCCGAGGGCGCGCCTGCGGCATCGACCATCTCCACGCGCGCAGCGATCTCGGGAATCCGTGCTTCGGCAAGAGCCCCCAACTTTGCCAGCCCCTGCAGCGCGCCGCGGACCTCGGCCATCGCTTCCTCGCGCAGCTTCTGCCACGCCTCGGGCGTGCGCTGGCGCAAGTCGACCAGCGCGATGCGATGGCCGGCGTAAGCAAAGCTGATCGCGATGCCGCGGCCCATGCGGCCGGCGCCGACCGCGACAAAGCGTGCGGTCACAGGAGCACCTCCGTGCTACGCACTGCGGTGCGAGCCCCTTCGGGCGGCCGTGCGGGGCTCATCATTCGCCTTCGTGCAGCAGCTGCTGCATCGCTTCCTTGGACAGCTGGTCCAGCCCCAGGCCTTCCAGCGTGCGCGGGCCCTGGCGCAGGTCGCGCCCTTGCCAGCCGCCGGCAATGGCCAGCAGGCCGTGGGCAATGGGCGCGTCGGCGCCCACCCAGCGCGCCACCGAAGCGAGGAAGGCCAGGCCCAGCTCGGTGTCCTCGGTCACGTAGCGGTGCGTCTGCAGTTCGATGTGCTCGCGCCAGTCGCCCGACTTCACCAGCTTCTTGTGGGCGTCGCCGTACATCCACTGGTCATTGTTGTAGTGGTCGGCCAGCGGGTAATGCGGCGCGCCGTAGCCCAGTGCCTCGCGCACGGCGATGCGCTCCAGGTCCAGGCGGTCCGTCACCGCGCGCACGGCGGGTTGCGTGCCTTCGTTGTGGATGTCCCAGCGCTCGAAGTGCTGCAAGGGCGCCGCGTTCATCACGATCAGCGGCGGGTGGATGATGGGGCCGGCGTTCATCAGCGCACCGGACAGCGCGTCGCCGCAAGCGTGCGCGCTGGGGTAGGCCTCGCGGATCACCTTCAGCGCATGCTCGGTGCGGCGCGCCGGGTAGACGCCGGTCGGCAGGCGCACGGCGCGGATGGTGACGTTGACTTCGCGCTCGCCGTGCTTGCGGGCGAGATAAGGCAAGGTGCCGGTCTCGGCCCAGGCCACGTCGGCCTGGTTGCCGGCGCGGCGCACGATGCGGCTCATGACGAAACTGCCGAAGGTACCCGGCGGCAGGAACACCACCTGGCCGTCCTGCAGGTGCGGCGCCATGGCCCGCGCGATGTCTTCCTGCGCGATCGCCGGCGAAGGAATCACCACCAGCTGCGCGCCATCCAGCGCGGCGCCGATGTCGGCCGTGGCGCGCGCGATCTTCACGGCGCGCGGCCCGTCGGCGTCCTTCAGGACGATGCTGCCGGTCTCGATGACGGGGCGCAGCGCCTCCGCATCGCGGCGCCACAGGCGCACTTCATGGCCGGCTTCGGACAAGTCGGCGGCAGCGGCATAGCAGCCGTGGCCGCCGCCCAGGATGGCGATCTTCATCTCGGTGTTCTCCGCGTTGCGCATGTACATTACTTTTCATATATTCAGCTGTCAAGCACTGAGCGGCTCGGGAGAAACGAGAATGCGTCCATGAACAAGCCGGGCAAGGGCAACGGGCCCACCTTCGTCGACGACTACCTGCCGGCCCTGCTGGCGCAGGCCAGCCACCTCATCTCGGGCGAGTTCCATCGCATCGTCACGGCCAAGGGCTGCACGGTGTCGGATTGGCGCGTGATGGCCAGCCTGGAGGGCGCGGAACCCATGAGCATCGGCGCGCTGGCGCGGCTGACCGTGCTGAAGCAGCCGACCCTGACGCGCGTGGTCGACCGCATGGAAGGCCGCGGCTACGTCAAGCGCATCGCGCACGAAAGCGACCGGCGCATGACGCTGATCGCGATCACGCCCTCGGGCGACAAGCTCGTGACGGGGCTGATCGCGCTGGCGAAGGAGCACGAGCACCGCGTGCTGGAGCCCTTCGGCCTGGCGCGCTCCAACGAGCTGAAGAAAACGCTCAAGCAGATGATCGAGCTGCATGCGGACCTCGCGCAGGAAGCGGCCGCCGGCGACGAAGACGAGTAGGAAAGGCTGAAGCAGATCCCGCGTGCCTTGTCACGCATGGGACTGTCGCGGGGTTTTCCCGTAAGTGCTTGTGCTGCTGCGCCGCATAAAGTGCACGCGCCAAGCATGGACGTCGTACTTCAACAATTCCTCAACGCCCTCACCCTGGGCGGCATCTACAGCCTGGTGGCCCTCGGCCTCACGCTGGTCTACGGCATCCTCCAGGTGCCCAACTTCGCCCACGGCGCCTTCTACATGGTGGGCGCCTTCATCGCCATCAAGTTGATGGGCGGCTGGGGCGCCAACTACTGGGTCGCCATGGTCGGCGCCGCGATCGTGGTCGCGGTCGTTGCCGCCATCTCGGAGCGGCTCGTCTTCCATCCGCTGCGCAAGGCGAGCGGACTGCACCCGATGATCGCGGCCATCGGCCTGCTGCTGTTCCTGGAATCGGGCGCGCAGGCGCTGTGGGGCGCGGAGTTCCAGCGCATGGCCACGCCCTACTCCGGCATCCTGGAGTTCGGCGGCCTCGCCCTGCCGGCACAGCGCCTGCTGATCATCGTGGCGGCCTTCACGCTGATGCTGGCGCTGCACCTGTTCCTGACGCGCACCGTCACCGGCTCCACCATCATCGCCATGGCGCAGAACCGCGAAGGCGCGGCGCTGGTGGGCATCGACCCGGACCGCGTCGCGATCATGACCTTCGCCATCTCGGGCATGCTCGCGGCCGTCGCGGCCACGCTGTACGCGCCGATCAACCTGGTCTATCCCGCGATGGGCAACCTGGTGATCACCAAGGCCTTCGTCATCATCATCCTGGGCGGCATGGGCAGCGTGCCCGGCGCCATCCTGGGCGGGCTGATCATCGGCTTCGCCGAATCCTTCGGCGCCTTCTACATCTCGACCGACTACAAGGACATCATCGCCTTCGCGCTGCTGGTGGTGATCCTGTCGCTGCGGCCGCAAGGCCTGTTCGTGCAAGGGGCGCGCTGATGCTGAAGTGGATCGAGGGCCGCTCCGGCTGGGCCCTGCTGGCGGCGCTGGGCGCGCTGTTCCCGCTGTTCGCGGGCAACGACTACCGGCTCACCGTCATGAGCACGGCCTACATCTTCGCCATCGCGACGCTGGGCCTGAACCTCATCACCGGCTACACGGGCCAGTTCAACATGGCCCACGCGGGCTTCATGGCGATCGGCGCCTACACGCTGGGCATCCTGACGGTGGACTACCACGTGCCTTTCTGGATCGCCTTCGTGGCCGCCGGCGCCGTGACAGCGGCCATCGGCCTGCCGCTTGGCTGGCTGTCGCTGCGGCTGAAGGGCCACTACTTCTCGATCTTCACCATGTGCGTGGGCGTGATCCTGTTCCTGGTGCTGGAGAAGTGGGAGTCGCTCACGCACGGCGCGGTCGGCCTGATGGGCATTCCGGGTCCGTCGCCGATCGGCCCGCTGAAGTTCGAGACGCCGGCGCAGATGTACTACCTGATGTTCGCCTTCCTGGTGCTGGGTGCGTGGGTGATGAAGCGCATCACCCACTCGCTGCTGGGCCGCACCTTCATCGCCATCCGCAACGGCGACGACCTGGCCGAAGCGCTGGGCATCCCGCTGATGCGCACCAAGCTGCTCGCCTTCATCGTCTCGGTGCTCTATGCGGGCTGGGCCGGCGCGCTGTATGCCGCCTTCGTCCGCTTCGTCGGGCCCGACGTGGCCGGCGCGCAGAACACCTTCGACATGACCATGTACATGCTGGTGGGCGGGCTGGGCACGGTGTTCGGCCCGCTGCTTGGCTCCATCGCCGTGCCCTGGCTCACGCAGATGATGCAGTTCCTGCAGGAGTATCGCTTCGTCATCTTCGGGCCGCTGCTGATCGCGCTGGTCATCTTCTTCCCGCATGGCATCGCCGGCAGCTGGATGGCCTGGCGCGCGCGCCGCGCCGCCGCGGCCGTACGGCCGGTCGCACCAGCCACCCTGCCCGCCACGGAGGCGCCCGGTGCTTGAGATCCGCAGCCTCACCAAGCGCTTCGGCGGCAACGTCGCCGTCAACGCCGTCAGCACCACGATTGAACGCGGCAAGGTCAACGCCATCATCGGCCCCAACGGTGCCGGCAAGACGACCTTCTTCAACCTGATCAGCGGCGTGCACCCGGCCAGCGAAGGCAGCATCGTCTTCGAAGGCCAGGACATCACGCGGCTGCGCACCGACCAGGTCGCCCGTCTCGGCGTGGCGCGCACCTTCCAGGCCACCACGCTGTTCGATGCCGCCACGGTGCTGGACAACCTGATCGTGGGCCACCGCCTGCGCACGCGCTCCGGCCTGTGGGACGTGCTGCTCGGCACCAAGCGCCTGAAGGAGGAAGAGCGCACCTGCCGCGAGAAAGCGCGGCAGGCGCTGGACTTCGTCGGCCTCGCGCACATCGAGAACCGGCTGGCCGGCGACATCTCGCAGGAAGAGCGCAAGCGCACCGCCTTCGCGCTGGCCCTGGCCACCGAACCCAAGCTGCTGCTGCTGGACGAACCGGCCGGCGGCGTGAACCCCGAGGAAACCGTGGGCTTGGCGGACCTGATCCGCAAGATGGTGGCCCACGGCCTCACCGTGTGCCTGATCGAGCACAAGATGGACATGATCATGAGCCTGGCCGACCGCATCCTGGTCCTGAGCTACGGCGAGAAGATCGCGGAAGGCACGCCGGCCGAGGTGCGCGCGAACCCCGCGGTGATCGACGCTTACCTGGGAAGCGAACATGCTGCAGCTTGAGGGCGTGTCGCTTTCCTACGGCAGCTTCCGCGCGCTGGACGGCATCCGGCTGCACGCGAAGGCCGGTGAACTGGTGGTGCTGCTCGGCGCTAATGGCGCCGGCAAGAGTTCCATCTTCCTCACCGCCAGCGGCCTGCACAAGCCGGCGGCCGGCAGCATCCGCCTGGAAGGCCAGGAGATCGCCGGCGCGCGGCCGGCGCAGATCGTGGCGCGCGGGCTGGTGCAGTGCCCGGAAGGCCGCAAGCTGTTCCCGCAGATGTCGGTGCAGAAGAACCTGATGCTGGGTTCCTACGTGCACCGCCGCGATGGCACCGGCAACCGCCAGCGGCTGGACGAGGTGCTGGAGCTGTTCCCGATCCTCGCGCAGAAGAAGAACGACCCGGCCGGTTCGCTGTCCGGTGGCCAGCAGCAGATGGTGGCCATCGGCCGCGCGCTGATGGGCCGCCCGCGCGTGCTGATGCTGGACGAACCCTCGCTGGGCCTGGCGCCGCTGGTCGTCAAGCAGGTCTTCGACGTGCTGAAGAAGATCAACGCCGCCGGCACCACGGTGCTGCTGGCCGAACAGAACGCGCATGCGGCGCTGAAGATCGCGCACCGTGCCTACGTCATCGAGCGCGGCCGCATCGTGCTGGAAGGCAGCCCCGAGACCCTGATGAACAACGACGCCGTCCGCAAGGCCTACATCGGCGCCTGAAGATTTACCACCAAGGAGAACAAGCCAATGACGATGAGACAACGCGTCGCGACCGCCGCCCTGGGCCTCGCCGGCCTGGCGGCCATGCTGCCCGCAGGCGCACAAGAGGTCGTGAAGATCGGCTATTCGGGCCCGCTGTCCGGCGGCGCCGCGCAGTACGGCAAGAACACGCTGGACGGCATGAAGTTCGCCGTGGACGAACTGAACGCGGAGAACTTCCAGGTCGGCGGCAAGAAGGTCACTTTTGAGGTGGTCGCGCTGGACGACAAGTACAACCCCAGCGAGACGGCCATCAACTTCCAGCGCCTGGTGCAGGAGTCGAAGACGCCGGTGGTGATGTGCCCGCATTCCGGTGGCGGCTTCGCCATCCAGACCAGCAACGACCGCCTGAACGCGCTGCTGCTGTCGTACACCAGCGTGCCCAAGATCACGGCGACGGGCAACAAGAACACGATGCGCATCCCGCCGGACTTCTCGGCCTACGTGAAGCCCTTCGTGGCCTACACGATGAAGCGCTACGGCAAGAACCTGGCCATCGCCGGAGCGGACCACGAGTACGCCAAGGAGTGGACCGCCATGGTGAAGCCGGCCTGGGAAGCCGCCGGCGGCAAGATCGTGGCCGACAACCCCATGAGCTACAACCGCTCCACCGACTTCTACAGCGGCGTGAGCAAGGCCCTGGCCGCCAAGCCGGACGTGCTGTTCATCGGCGGCGCCTCCGAGCCCACCGGCCTGGTCGCCAAGCAGGCGCGCGACCTGGGCTTCAAGGGCGGCTTCATCGTCATGGACCAGGCCAAGCTCAACGAGATGAAACCGGTCGTGGGCAGCTACCAGGCGCTGGAAGGCGCGGTCGGCGTGCTGCCGGTGATGGAGGACAACTCCGCGCCGGTGAAGGCCTGGGTGGCCCGCTGGATGAAGAAGTACCCCGAGCGCGAGCCCGGATCCGAAGCCACGCTGAACTACACCGCCATGCGCGTCGCCGCGCTGGCGATGCAGCTGGCCGGCACGACCAGCGACGCCTCCGCCATCCGCGCCAAGCTGGGCGAAGCCATCCAGAAGCTGCCCGCGGCGCAGAACCTGGCCAGCTACGACGGCATCGATGCCAACGGCGGCACCCGCGGCGACATCCGCGTGGCGGTGGTCGAAGGCGGCAAGATCAAGGAAGTGAAGCTGAGCGACCTGGGCAAGTGACGATTTGGGGGCGGCGCATGCCGCCCCTTGTCACTTCGCGTTTTCCTTCTCCTGCAACTCCCGCCACAGCACCTTGCCGCTGCCACCGCGCGGGAGCGCCGCCACGAACTCCACGATGCGCGGCACCTTGTAGGCCGCCATGTGTTCGTGGCACCAGTCCGTGATGTCCTGCGGCGTCGGCTGCTTCTCCAGCCCGGCGCGCAGCACCACCAGCGCCTTCACCGTTTCGCCGCGACGCGGGTCGCGCGCACCGATGACGCAAGCTTCCTGGATCGCGGGGTGGTGGTGCATCATCGCCTCCACCTCCGCCGGCCAGACCTTGAAGCCGCTGGCGTTGACCATCCGCTTCAGGCGGTCCGTCATGAAGAAGTAGCCCTGCTCGTCGACCCGCGCCAGGTCGCCGGTGCGCAGGAAACGCTTGCCCTCGATCTCGACGAAGGCCTGCTGCGTCGCTTCGGCATTGCGCCAGTAGCCCTGCATCACCTGCGGCCCGTGCACGACGATCTCCCCCGGCTCGCCCGGAGGCACCGCACCCAAGGTCTCCGGATCGATCAAGCGCGAATCGACGTCGTACATCGGGATGCCCAGGCATTGCGGCTTGGGCTGCTGCGTCGGGTTCAGGTGCGTGGCGGCCAGCGTCTCCGACATGCCGTAGCCTTCGACGAAGTCCAGACCGGTCAGCGACTTCAGCCGCGCGGCCACCGCCTCCGGCATCGCGGCGCCACCGCCGCGAATGCCGATCAGGCTGCCCAGGTCGTACTCGGTGATGCGCGGGTTGGAGACCATGTCGATCACCATGGTCGTGATCGCCTGCCAGGTCGTCACTTTGTAGCGTTGGATGCACTCCGCCGCGGCGTCGCGGTCCCAGCGAGGCAACAACACCATCGTGCCGCCGGCATAGAGTGGGCCGTTCATGCCGCCGGCCATACCGGTGACGTGGAAGAAAGGCAGCACGGACAAGGCCACCCAGTCCTGCGTGCGGCTGAACCACTGGACGCCCTGCACCGCGGTCGTCATCACGCTGCGGTGCGTGTGCATGCAGCCCTTGGGCTGGCCGGTGGTGCCGGAGGTGTAGGGCATGACGGCCAGGTCGTCCGGGCCGGCGCGCATGGGCCCGGGCACGCAGGCGGCGGCGAGCATGTCCGTCCAGGCGACCAGGCCCTCGCCTTGCAGCGGCAGGCGCGGTGCGGCGACGAAGTCCGGCACCTTCAGGCTCGTGGCTGCCTGGAGATGGTCGCCATAGGTCGCGACGATCACGCGCCGCAGGCCGTCCGCGCCCACCAGCGGCTGCATCTGCGGCAGCAGGTCCTGCGCGACGAAGGCCACCTTGGCACCCGCGTCCTCCATGTAGTGGCGCAATTCCTCCGTCTTGTTCATCGGGTTCACCGGCACCACCACCGCGTCGGCGCGCAGGATGCCGTAGTAGGCCAGCACCCATTGCGGGCTGTTCTGCATGTCCAGCAGCACGCGGTCACCGGGCTGCACGCCGCAGTCCTGCTGCAGGAAGCCGGCAATGCGTTCGGCCTGCGCGCGGAACTCCGCGAACGTGAGGACGTTGTCGTAGAAGACGATGAAGGGCTTGTCGGGGAAGCGGGTGGCCGCGACCTCGGCGTTGTAGAACAGGTGCGTCTGCGGGAGCGTCAGGTGCCGGGACTGACCCGGCGGCCAGAAAGGCCAGTGCCGCGTTTCGGGACGCGGCGTCGATGCGGAAGGCTGCATGGGCCCAAGGGTACTCCCGCGGCGAAAGCCCTCACCGCGAGTCGGCGTCTCGCACGCGACATCAGGCGCGCACGCGCGCCTTCAGCACCTTCTTGTCGGTCTTGTTGACGCTGGTCCTGGGCATCGCTTCCAGCGCCTCGATGCGCGCCGGCAGCTTGTACCTGGCCAGCCGCGCCGCACAGTATTCGCGCAGCGCCTCTTCGTCGAAAGCGGCTCCGGCGCGCAGCACGACGAAGGCCCGCAGCACCTCGCCGCGGTAGGCATCGGGCTGGCCCACCACCGCGGCCTCCACGATGTCCGGGTGCGTGAACAGCACCTCTTCCACCTCGCGCGGATAGACGTTGTAGCCGCCGACGATGACCAGGTCCTTCTTGCGATCGCGGATGTACAGGTAGCCGTCCGCGTCGAACTCGCCGATGTCGCCGGTATAGAGCCAGCCGTCGCGCAAGGACTCCGCCGTCTCCTGCGGCAGGTTCAGGTAGCCGCGCATCACCTGCGGGCCGCGGGCGCGGATCTCGCCGCGCTCGCCGGCCGGCAGTGCGCGCGTGCCCTCATCCAGGTCCACGACTTCGATCTCGGTGTCGGCGACCGCAATGCCCACCGAGCCGACTTTCACCGGCCCGCGTTGCGGGTTGAAGCTCAGCACCGGGCCGGCCTCGGTCTGGCCGTAGCCTTCGTAGATGGGTGCGCCAGTCGCTGCTTGCCAGCGTTCCAGCGTCTCGCTCGAAAGCGCCGCCGAGCCGGAGTAGCAGGTGTGCACGCGCGACCAGTCCGTCCCTGCAAAGGCCTCGTGCTGCATCAGCCCGGTGAAGATGGTGGGACTGCCGGGAAAGATGGTGATGCCCTCGTCGCGGATCGCATCCAGCACCCGCTGCGGGTGGTAGCCGGGCTGCACCACCAGCGTGCTGCCCGAATAGCCGCACAGGAACAGGCCCATGGCCATCGCGTAGGAATGGAACAGCGGCATCACGCACAGCACGCGTTCGCAGCCGCGCGCAACCGGCAGCAGGCTTTCGCGCTGGGCGATGTTGGTGGCAAGCGCGCGATGCGTGAGGATCACGCCCTTGGGGAGGCCGGAAGAGCCGCCGGTGTATTGCAGCAGGCCGTCGCTGTCGGCGTCGGGGAGTTCGAGCGTGCCCTCTTCGGCCAGCCAGGTTTCGAAGCAGGCAGCCAATTGGGAGACGCGCAGCAGCGCACATCCGTCCCAAAGGCCTTCGACGCGCTCGACCAGCGCATCGTCGACGATCAGGATGCGCGGCGCTGCATCGCGCAGCATGTATTCCAGCTCGCGCGCTGTGTACAGCGGATTCAGCGGAACGAGCTGCGCGCCGGCCGCCGCCACCGCGTACGGCGCTGCGCAGGCCAAAAGACAGTTTGGCAGGAGGGTGGCGATGCGGCCACCTTGGTGACCCAGCTGCGTCGAGAACCCGGCTACCACGCGCCGCAATTGCGCGTAGGTCCAACGCGTGCCGCCGAAGACGACGGCCTCCCGCGCAGGAAACTCTTGCGCAGTGGCCTCCAGCATCGCGACGATGCTGGGATGCCCTGGGTTCCCGCCTTCGCGGGAATGACGAGCGAGGCTCAGAACGCCGCGATCCCGGTCTGCGCCCGGCCCAGGATCAGCGCATGGATGTCGTGCGTGCCTTCGTAGGTGTTCACCACTTCCAGGTTCACCAGGTGGCGGGCCACGCCGAATTCGTCGCTGATGCCGTTGCCGCCCATCATGTCGCGCGCCACGCGGGCGATGTCCAACGCCTTGCCGCAGGAGTTGCGCTTCATGATGGAGGTGATCTCCACCGCCGCCGTGCCTTCGTCCTTCATGCGGCCCAGGCGCAGGCAGCCTTGCAGGCCCAGCGTGATCTCGGTCTGCATGTCGGCCAGCTTCTTCTGGATCAACTGGTTGGCGGCCAGCGGCTTGCCGAACTGCTTGCGATCCAGCACGTACTGGCGCGCGCGGTGCCAGCAGTCCTCGGCCGCGCCCAGCGCGCCCCAGGCGATGCCGTAGCGCGCAGAGTTCAGGCAGGTGAAAGGCCCCTTGAGGCCGCGGACCTCGGGGAAGGCGTTCTCTTCAGGACAGAACACCTCGTCCATCACGATCTCGCCGGTGATGGAAGCGCGCAGGCCCACCTTGCCCTGGATCTTGGGCGCGGACAGGCCTTTCCAGCCCTTTTCCAGCACGAAGCCGCGGATGGCGCCTTCGTCGTCCTTGGCCCAGACCACGAAAACGTCGGCAACCGGCGAGTTGGTGATCCACATCTTGCTGCCGGTCAGCTTGTAGCCGCCGTCGACCTTGCGGGCGCGCGTGATCATGCTGCCCGGGTCCGAACCGTGGTTCGGCTCGGTCAGGCCGAAGCAGCCGATCCACTCGCCGGTGGCCAGCTTGGGCAGGTACTTCTGCTTCGTCTGCTCGTTGCCGAATTCGTTGATCGGCACCATCACCAGCGAGGACTGCACGGACATCATCGAGCGATAGCCCGAGTCCACGCGCTCCACTTCACGCGCCACCAGGCCGTAGCAGACGTAGTTGAGGCCGGCGCCGCCGTACTGCTCGGGGATGGTCGGCCCCAGCAGACCCAGCGCGCCCATCTCGCGGAAGATGCCGGTGTCGGTCTGCTCGTTGCGGAAGGCCTCCAGCACGCGCGGCGCCAGCTTCTCCTGGCAATAGGCGCGCGCGGCGTCGCGCACGGCGCGCTCGTCGTCGCTGATCTGCTGGTCCAGCAGCAGGGGATCGTCCCAGTGGAAGGAAGCTTTGGCGGCCATGGCAACTCCGGAAATCAGTGAATCAGTCGGGAAGCACCGCAGTGCATTCGATTTCGACCTTGGCGCGGTCCTCGATCAACGCCTTCACCTCCACCGCCGTCATCGCGATGGTGTAGCTGCCGATGATCTCGCGGAACGCCTGCCCCACCTCGCGGCCGGCAGCCAGGTATTCGCGCTTGTCCGTCACGTACCAGGTCATCCGGACGATATTCTCACCCTTTCCGCCCGCGGCCTTCAGCACGTCGGCGACGTTCTGCAGCGCCTGGCGCGCCTGGCCGCCGAAATCGTCGGTGTGGAAGCGCTGGTCGGCGTCCCAGCCGATCATGCCCGCGATGAACAGCTGGCGGCCCTGCGCCACCACGCCGTTGGCGTAGCCCTTGGGACGCGCCCAGCCTTCCGGCAGGACGGCCTGCGGCTTCGTGTATTGAGTCATGGCTTCAGTTCCTTCAGCAATTCGCGCGCGATGATCAGCTGCTGCACCTCGGTGGCGCCTTCGTAGATGCGCAGGCTGCGGATTTCCCGGTACAGCTGTTCCACCGGCTCCCCGCTCCTGACGCCCAGGCCGCCGAACATCTGCACGGCGGCGTCGATGACCTGCTGCGCGCCTTCGGTGGCGGCCATCTTGGCCATGGCCGCCTCCTTCGTCACGATGCTGCCCTGGTCGCGCAGCCAGGCGGCGCGGTAGACCAGCAGCGCGGCGCTGTCGATGGTGGTCGCCATCTGCGCCAGCTTGGACTGCGTGATCTGGAAGTCGGACAGCGTCTGGTTGAACATCTTGCGCGTGGTCGCGCGCTGCAGGGCTTCGTCCAGCGCGCGGCGGGCAAAGCCCAGCGCGGCGGCGGCCACGGAGGTGCGGAACACGTCCAGCGTGCGCATCGCCACCTTGAAGCCTTCACCGGCCGCGCCCACGCGCTGCGTCAGCGGTACGCGGCAATCGGTGAACTTCAGGCGGGCCAGCGGGTGCGGCGCGATCACCTCGATGCGCTCGGCGATCTCGAAGCCCGGGGTGCCGGCATCGACGATGAAGGCCGATATGCCGCGCGCGCCCGGCGCCTCGCCGGTGCGGCAGAACACCACATAGAAATCGGCGATGCCGCCGTTGGAGATCCAGGTCTTTTCGCCGTTCAGGACGGCGTGGTCGCCCTCGATGTGGGCGGCGCATTGCATGCTGGCGACGTCGGAACCGGCATCCGGCTCCGAGAGCGCGAAGGCTGCGATCGCCTCGCCGCGCGCCACCTTGGACAGGTACTTCTCCTTCTGTGCCGGCGTGCCTTGCAGGCTGATCGCGCCCGAGCCCAGGCCCTGCATGGCAAAGGCGAAGTCGGCCAGGCCGTTGTGATACGCGAGCGTCTCGCGGATCAGGCAGATGGCGCGCGTGTCGATGGTTTCCTGCTCGCCCCAGGCGCCGCCGATGGCGCTGCGCAGCCAGCCGGCATCACCCAGCTTGCGCACCAGCGTGCGGCAGGCTTCGTCGACGTCGGGGCCGTGGATGTGCGCGACGTGTTCGCGCGCCCAGTTGTCCAGTTCGGCGGCGAGGATGCCGTGGCTCTCTTCGAAGAAGGGCCAGTCGAGGTGCTGAAGTTCGCGCATGTCAGTTGCCCTCGAACTTCGGCTTCTGCTTCGCCACGAAGGCCTCGTAGGCGCGCGTGAAGTCCTGCGTGAGCATGCACAGCGCCTGGGCCTGCGCCTCGGACTCGATCGCCTGCTCGAGGGTCATGGCCCATTCCTGGTGCAGCATGGTCTTGGTGATGCCGTTGGCGAAGGTGGGACCTTCGCAGAGCTGGCTCGCCAGCTTCTGCGCTTCCTCGAGCAGCGCCTCGGGCGTGCACAGGCGATTGAAGAAGCCCCAGCGCTCGCCCTCCTCGCCGCCCAGCGAACGGCCGGTGTACAGCAGCTCGCTCGCGCGGCCCTGGCCGATGATCCGCGGCAACATCGCGCAGGCGCCCATGTCGCAGCCGGCCAGGCCGACGCGGTTGAACAGGAAGGCTGTCTTGCTGCGGGCCGTGCCCAGGCGCAGGTCCGATGCCATGGCGACGATGGCGCCGGCACCGGCGCAGACACCGTCGATGGCGGAGATGATGGGCTGCGGGCAGGCGCGCATGGTCTTCACCAGGTCGCCCGTCATGCGCGTGAACATCAGCAGCTCGGGCGCCTGCAGCTTCACCAACGGGCCGATGATCTCGTGCACGTCACCGCCGGAGCAGAAGTTGCCGCCGGCGCCAGTGACCACCACCGCGTGGACGTCGGTCGCGTATTTCAGCTGGCCGAACAGGTCGCGCAGTTCCGCGTACGAATCGAAGGTCAGCGGGTTCTTGCGGTCCGGGCGGTTCAGCGTGATGGTCCCCACGCCTTCCTTCACCTCCCAGAGGAAATGCTCGGCGCGGTAGCCCGCCAGCTGCCTGCGGTTGCCTGCGACCAGCGCGGGGTCGACGCGGTCAGTTGAAGCGTTCATTCTTCGTCTCCTGTTGTTGGGCCATGGCGCGTTCGCGCTCCAGGTTGCGTTCCAGCTGCTGCTTGCCGGACAGGTACTGGCGCGGCCACGGCACGTCGTGGTAGCCGATCTTCGCAGCTTCCAGCAGCGCCCACGCGGGGTTGGCCAGGTGCGGGCGGGCCACGGCGCACAGGTCGGCGCGGCCGGCCGCAATGATGCTGTTGACGTGGTCCGCTTCCGAGATCGCCCCCACGGCCATCGTGGCGATGCCGGCTTCGTTGCGGACGCGGTCGGAGAACGGCGTCTGGTACATGCGGCCATACACCGGCTTCTGCTTCTTGCTCACCTGGCCCGAGGAGCAGTCGACCATGTCGGCGCCGGCCGCCTTGAAGTGGCGCGCAATCTCCACGGCGTCGTCCGGCGTGATGCCGCCTTCGACCCAGTCGTGCGCCGAGATCCGCACCGACATCGGCTTGTCGGCCGGCCACACGGCGCGCATGGCGCGGAACACTTCCAGCGGGTAGCGCAGACGGTTCTCCAGGGAGCCGCCGTAGTCGTCGGTGCGCTGGTTGGTCAGCGGCGAGATGAAGGAGGACAGCAGGTAGCCGTGGGCGCAGTGCAGCTCCAGCCAGTCGAAGCCGGCTTCTGCGCTGTAGCGGGTGGCGCGCACGAAGTCTTCCTGCACGCGGTCCATGTCGGCGCGGCTCATGGCGCGCGACCAGTCGCTGACGCCGTCGATGTACTGCAGCGGCGAAGCGGAGATCAGCGGCCAGTTGCCGCTTTCCAGCGGCTGGTCCTCGCCTTCCCAGGGCACGCGCGTCGAGCCCTTGGCGCCGGCATGGCCCAGCTGCATGGCGATCTTGGCGTCGGTGTTCGTGTGGACGAAGTCGACGATGCGCTTCCAGCCGTCACGCTGCCCGGTGCTCCACAGGCCCGGGCAGCCGGGGGTGATGCGGGCATCCGGGCTCGGGCAGGTCATTTCCGCCACCACCATGCCGGCGCCGCCCATGGCGCGCGCGCCCAGGTGCACCAGGTGGTAGTCGGCCGGCAGGCCGTCCACGCAGGAGTACTGCGCCATCGGCGAGACGACGATGCGGTTCTTCAGGGTGACGCCACGCAGCTTGAAGGGCGTGAACATCGGCGGGATGGGCTGCTGGTTCGACGTGCGGTGGGCACCGGCCTGCTGCGCGATCCAGTCCTCGTACTTCTCCACGTAGCCCTTGTCGCGCAGGCGCAGGTTCTCGTGGCTGATGCGCTGGCTGCGCGTCAGCACCGAATAGGCGAACTGCTCCGGCGGCAGATTGACGTAGCGCTTGACGTTCTCGAACCACTCGGTGGAGTTGCGCGCGGCGTTCTGGATCTTCAGCACTTCGACGCTGCGCACGGCCTCGTAGTCGCCCAGCGCCTGCTGCAGGTTGCCGGGGTTGCGGCCGATGCAGCGGGCCAGCTCGATCGAATCCTCCAGCGCCAGCTTGGTGCCGGAGCCGACCGAGAAGTGCGCGGTGTGGGCGGCATCGCCCATCAGCACCACCGGCGCGCGGCCGTTGTCGTGCACCCAGGTCTTGCAGACCACGCGCGGGAACTTGATCCACTGCGCCGAGCCGCGCAGGTGCGAGGCGTTGGACATCAGGCGGTTGCCATCGAGGTACTTCGCGAACAGCTTCTCGCAGAAGGCGATGGATTCTTCCTTCTCCATCTTGTCGATGCCGGCCTGCAGCCAGACGTCCTCGGGAGCCTCGACGATGAAGGTGGAGGTGTCGCCGTCGAACTGGTAGGCGTGGGCCTGGAACCAGCCGAAGGGCGTCTCCTCGAAAGCGAAGGTGAAGGCGTCGAACTTCTTGTGCGTGCCCAGCCAGACGAAGCGGCACTTGCGCACGTCGATGTCGGGCTGGTAGCTGGCGGCGTACTTGGTGCGGATGCGGCTGTTCAAGCCGTCGCTGGCGATGATGAGGTCGGCGTCGGGGTAGTCCTGGTCGCCCTGCACGTCGGTCTCGAACACCAGCTCGACGCCCAGTTCCTCGCAGCGGCGCTGCAGGATATTGAGCAGGCGCTTGCGGCCGATGCCGCAGAAGCCGTGGCCGCCGGAGACCATCTTGTGGCCGCGGATGTTGACCTCGATGTCGTCCCAGTGGTTGAAGGCGCCCAGGATCTCGCTGGCCGTCTCGGGGTCCGCCGCCTGCAGGTTGCCCAGGGTCTGGTCGGAAAACACCACGCCCCAGCCGAAGGTGTCGTAGGGCTTGTTGCGCTCGATCACGCGGATGCGGTGGGAGGGATCCTGCTTCTTCATGAGCAGGGCGAAGTAGAGGCCCGCCGGGCCGCCACCGATGCAGACGATATTCATCCGAATCCTCCAGGCTTCGATATTTTAAGTTTAAAGCATATGGGCCAAGGAAGGCAAGCGCCGGCCCCTGGACCGGCGCGGGAACCTTGATCTGGATCAGGCCGCCCGGAACTCGGTCGCCGCGGCAGCCAGCGCCTGGCCTTCGTGCGCCAGGTGCATCACGCGGCGCGGCGGCTCGGACTTCATGCGATGGTCGCTCCACACCTGCCGCCAGCGGCGCGCGCCCGGCAGGCCGTTGTACAGGCCCATCATGTGGCGGGCGATCGAATGCCAGGGCGTGCCGCGCTTCGCGTGCTCGCGCTCCATGTAGGCGACCATCGCCTCCTCCACGTGCTCGCGCCGCAGGCCGGACGCCGGCTCGCCGTAGAACAGCTCGTCCCAGCGCGCCAGCCACCAGGGGTGGTGGTAGGCCTCGCGGCCGATCATCACGCCATCGAGCTCCGTCAGCTGCTCGTGCACCAGGGCATCGGTGGCGATGCCGCCGTTGGTGGCGATCGTCAGCGCCGGAAATTCCCGCTTCAGCCGGTGCACCAGCTCGTAGCGCAGCGGCGGGATCTCGCGGTTTTCCTTGGGCGACAGGCCCTTCAGCCAGGCGTTGCGGGCATGGACGATGAAGACCTCGCAGCCGGCCTCGGCCACCGTGCCGACGAAATCGCGGACGAATTCGTAGCTTTCGACCTTGTCGATGCCGATGCGGTGCTTCACCGTCACGGGCACGTCCACGGCGTCCACCATGGCCCTGACACAGTCGGCCACCAGCTTCGGCTCGGCCATCAGGCAGGCACCGAAGGCGCCGCGCTGCACCCGCTCGCTGGGGCAGCCGCAGTTGAGGTTGATTTCGTCGTAGCCCCAGTCCACGCCCAGCTTCGCGCAGTGCGCCAGGTCGGCCGGCTCGCTGCCCCCCAATTGCAGGGCCACCGGGTGCTCGGAGGCGTCGAAATCCAGGTGGCGCGGCACGTCGCCATGCAGCAAGGCGCCCGTGGTGACCATCTCGGTATAGAGGCGCGTGCGGCGGCTCAGCAGGCGGTGGAAATACCTGCAATGCCTGTCCGTCCAATCCATCATGGGTGCCACGCTGGTGCGCCACCCGTTCACTGCCTCTTGCATCCCCCCGATTGTCTCAGGGGTTCAGCCGGGCTGCCGGCTCACTTCATCTTGACCGCCGACCGGATCAGGATTTCCGTGTTCGGGGCGTGCGTCACCCCGCCCTTGGTGGAAGTGGCTGCCGCGCCGATGGCTTCCGCCGTCGCCGTGCCGGAGATCAGCTGGCCGAAGACCACGTCGCCGTCGAACTGGTGGTTGTCGATGAGATTGACGAAGAAGGCCGCGCCCGCGGTGTTGGCCAAGGCCACGGTGTATTGCCAGTTCTGCAGGCCGTTGCCGTTCTCCGCCGCCGGCGGCGGCCGGTTCGCCGCCTTGGGCTGCATCCCGGTGGTGTAGCCGCCGGCGTCGATGCGCGTGTCCGTGACCGGGGCGAACAAGGTCCCGGCGTAGAAGCCCGCGTCCACGTAGGCCAGGAAGTTGGCCACGGTCTGCGGCGACTCGGTGGCGAACAACTCGATCACCAGTTCGCCCAGCGTAGTCTGGACGCACACCGCCTGCAGCGGGCTCAGCTGGGCCGCCTGGGTGCCGGCGGCGCTGCATTTGGCGACCGTCACGTCGACGCCTGTGGTGGCGGTGGCGCCGCCCGGGTCGGTGACGGTGAGCATCGCGTGGAAGGTACCGGCGCTGGCATAGACGTGATTGTCCGAACTGCCGCTGGTGCCGTCGCCGTAGTTCCAGGACTTGGCGAGGGCCTGGCCTTCGGGGTCCGAGCTGGCGCTGCTGTCCAGGACGGTGACCGCCTGCAGCACCGCCTCGCCCTTCAGCGAAGCGGCGGCCACCGGCGGCTGGTTGGTGACCGCGCTGCCGCCGCCGCCCCCGCCGCCGCAGGCGGAGAGCACGGCCAGGCAGGCGGGAACGAGCATGCGCAACAGGTTCGTCTTCATGCGGGGCCTCCTTGTTGTCTCACAGCTCCGCCGAGCACTTCACGCCCAGCGGGATTTCCTGCTTCGGGTTGGCGGCTTCCAGGCGCACGCCGAAGGTGCCGCTGGCCGCGTCGATCAGCGGGTCGACCACCTTCACCACGGCCTGGAAGCTCTTGTCGAAAGGCGGCTCGGTCTTGATCCGGATCTGCTGCCCCACCTTCAGCTTGCCGAAACGCGCCGCCGGCAGCACCATCTCGACCCGCGCCGGGTCGGTCTGGGCCACCTTGATGATGGCGATGGTGCCCTCGCCCACCTGGGCCAGCTCGCCGGGGTTCTGCAGGCGCTCGATGACCACGCCGGTCACCGGGCTCGCCAGCATCCTGCGGCCGATCTCGGCCTCCAGCCGCTGCGCGTCCAGCCGCGAGAGCTCGCGGTTGTCCTTGGCTTCCAGCAGGTCGGCCTCGGCCACCCGCATCTCCGCTTCGGCGTCGTCGCGGTCCTGGGCCGACACGAACTTCTGCAGCTGCAGTTCCTCGCGCCGGCGGAACTTGACCTGCGCGTTGACCAGCTTGCTTTCGGCGGCGCGCTGCTGGCCCAGCATCACCGCGCGGTACCTGGCGATCGCAAGCGACGCCTTCTCGACGCTCGCATCCAATGTCACCAGCAACTGGCCCTTCTGCACGGCCGCGCCGCGGTCCGCATGCATGGCGACGATCTGCGCCGGCACCGAGCTGCGCAAGGTCACCAGCTGCGCGGGCCCGATCAGGCACTGCACCGGGTCGGCCGCCTGCGCAGCGGCGGCCGCCAGCGCAAGCAGCGCCGCGGGGCCGGCGCGCTCAAGCGCGGCCCGAGTAGGAAAGACTGGCTTCGAGTCGCTCATCGTGCTTCACCGCTTCCTTTCTGGTGCGTTCGTGCAGGCCTTCCATGCGCGCCTGCGCCCGCCGCCGCAGGCCCTCCAGCACCCACGCGCCCGGCAGCCTTCGCAACAAGGCGGACAGCAGGCCCGGCTGCCGCGTGAAGATCGGGTCTACCTGGCTGACGATGGCCTGCGCCGTGCCGGGGTCGCCCTGGCGCGCCGTGCGGCCGAACAGCTGGCGGTCCACCCGCCGCGATTCATGGAACTCGGACAGGATCACGTGCAGGCCGCCGAGCGCGCGCACCGCAGGCTCCACGCGGATGTCGGTGCCGCGGCCGGCCATGTTGGTGGCCACTGTCACGCGCCCGGCCTGGCCGGCGGCGGCCACCAATTGCGCCTCATGCGCGTCCTGCAGCGCGTTCAGCACCTCGTGCGCTATGCCGCGCTCGGCCAGCACTTCCGACAGGCGCTCGGACGCGGCCACCGAACGCGTGCCGACCAGCACCGCCCGGCCCTGCGCAGCCAGCGCCCCGGCGCTTCGTGCGATGGCCGCCCACTTGGCTTCCTCGTCGGGCAGGCAGGCGGCGCGCCAGGTGCGGCGGATGCAGGGCGCGTTGGGCGGCACGACCACGGTGGCCAGGCCATAGTCGCGCCACAGCTCCCGCCGCACCTCGCTGGCGGTGCCGGTCATGCCGGCGAGGCGCAGGTAGCGGCGGAAGAAACGCTGGTAGGTGATGCGGGCGATGGTGCGGTTCTGCTCCGACAGCTCGCAGCCTTCGCGCTGCTCGATCAGCTGGTGCAGCCCCTGCTCCCAGGTGCGGCCCGGCAATGCGCGGCCGGTGTTCTCATCGACGATCAGCACCTTGCCGTCCTTGACCACGTAGTGCTCGTTGCGCCGGAACAGGAACTGCGCCCGCAGCGCCTGCACCACCCAGTGTTCGCGCACGTGGCGCACGTTCCAGTCGCCGCCCAGCGGCACGCAGCGCTCCGTCAGCCACATGCGCCCGGCGGGCAGCAGGTGCAGTTCGCGCCGGCCCGCATGCAGCTCGTAGTGCTCGCGCGGCCGCATCTCGCCGGCGAGGTCCAGCGCCATGCACAACACGGCCGGATCCGCGATGCCGCCGGCGTTCTGCGACAGGATCAGCGGCGTGCGGGCTTCGTCGATCAGCACGCTGTCGGCCTCGTCGACGATGCCGAAGAACAGGCCGCGCAGCAGCGTGGGCTGGGCCGCCGCGCCAGTCGCGCGGCGCAGGCGCAGGTCGGCCTGGCTCACGCCCGGGCCGTGCGCCGCGCGGTCCTTCAGGTAATCGAACACCAATTCCTTGCCGGTGCAGTAGGTGATGGCGTTCGCGTACCGCGCCCGGCGCTCGGCCGGTTCCATGCCGCTGATGACGTGCCCGCAGCCCAGGCCCAGGAAGTCGAACAGCGGCCCCTGCTCCTCGGCGTCGCGCTGCGTCAGGTAGTCGTTGACCGTGATCACGTGCACCGGCTGGCCGGCGCAGGCCGCCACGGCCGCGGCCAGTGCGGCGGTGAGCGTCTTGCCCTCGCCCGTGCGCATTTCCGCCATCTGCCCTTGCAGCAGGCAGGAGGCGCCGGCGAGCTGCGCAGGGTAGGCGCGCTGGCCCAGGCTGCGCACCGCGGCCTCGCGCACCAGGGCCAGCGCGAGCTCACGCCCCACGCCTGCTTCCCAGCTCGCGCGGGCCGTGCGGCGCAGGCGCTCGCGCAGTTCCGCGTCGCTGCAGCCCTGCGCCATGGTTTCGAGCGCGCCCGCGCGGCGGGCGATGGCGCGATGCCAGCGCAGGCCACGCGCGATGCGCAGCGGCAGGTCGCCGGTGGCGCCGTGCAACCAGGCATCGACGCCTTCGCGCGGCGGCGCGCTGCGCTCCGCATAGAGGCTGGCGGGAAGATGGGCCCAGGCGAGCTGCATGGTCTTCACACCCCCAGCTGGGAAAGCAGCGCCCGCCGGCCCGCGCGCCACCAGCGCCAGCCGACCGCCTCGGGGCTGTGTTCGACGCTCACGTAGGCGCGGCTGCCCAGGTGCGGCAGGTGCCGCTCGGGGGGCAGCGCCGCTTCGAACTCGAACAGGCTCTCCATCGCCTTGACCTGGCGCTCGTCGCGCGGATCCACCAGCAGCCGGCCGCCACCGCCCTGCCCCAGCGCCGCGCTGGGCAGCTCGGGCGCGGCCTTGGGCACCGAGCGCACCAGGGTGGCCTGCATCGGCGCGCCGGGCTGCTGCGGGAGCCGCACCTCCACCGAGCGCACGTCCGCCTGCACGAAGGCGACGTCGGCCTGCTGCACGACGAGCCGCACCACCGGCCGGTACTCGCCCAGCACGTGCGCCACGATGTCGCCCTTGTGGACGAAGCGGCCAGGCTGGTCGTCGGCGCGCTCGATCAGCAGCGAACCCGCCGCGCGCGAACGCGCCCGCAACTGCGCCGCTTCGTCCTGCAGGCGCTGGAGCTGCGCGCGTTCCTGGGCCAGTGTCTCGCCCAGCTGCGTGGCCTGCGCCGGCTGCGTGCCCCAGACCGCATCGAGCTTGGCGGCGACCTCGTCGACCCGGCCCTGCTGCTGCGCGATGCGCGCGGCCAGCAGCGGGTTCGCCATCACCATCACCACGTCGCCGGACTGCACCGCGCTGCCGGGCGGCTGCAGGCGCTCGACGAAGCCGTCGGCGCCGGCGCGCACGGTGGCCTGCTCCGGCAGCCACAGCACGCCCTCCACCCGCGTATGGTGCGGCAGCGGCAGCACGAACAGCAGCAGCACCGCCGCGCCCAGCGTACCGGAGAGAACGAGCCACACGCGGCTCGCCCGCGCGACGAAGCGCGGGTCGGTGAACAGCGCGGCCAGCGCGCGGGCCACCGGCAGCAGCACGCCGGCCAGCACCGACCAGCCCGCGAGCAGCACGCCCAGCCCGAAGTAGTGCTGGCCGATGAACCAGGAGATGGCCAGCGTGACCGCCAGCCGGTAGACCAGGGCCAGCGACGCATAGACGAGAAACCAGCGCTTCTCGCCCCGGGTGGCCGGGAACGGCTTCGCGTCGCGGACACCGAACACGTAGCGCGTGGCCAGGTACTGCCAATAGCGCGTGGAGCGCGCGCCGAGGTTCGGGATCTCCAGCAGGTCGGCCAGCATGTAGTAGCCGTCGTAGCGCAGCAGCGGGTTGGCGTTGAACACCAGCGTGGTCACGCTGCCCAGCACCGCGATGTTGTAGGCCACGGCGCGCAGCGGTCCCGGCTCCAGGGCCAGCCAGGCGAACAGGGCCAGCATGGCCAGCCACAGCTCCGCCACCATGCCGGCCGCGCAGACCCAGGCGCGCTGCCACTTGCCGGGGAAAGCATGCGCCGCCGAGGCATCGACATAGGGCACGGGATAGAAGACCAGGAACATCAGCCCCATGTCGTGCACCTCGCCGCCCCCGCGCTTGACGGCGAAGCCGTGCGCCAGTTCGTGCACGGCCTTCAGCAGCGGGAACACCAGCGCGAGCAGCCACAGGTTGCTGGTGGCCAGCAGCCGCTGGCCGAAGTCGCGCGTGAGCTCGCTCCAGTTCTCGGCGGCCAGCACGATGGCGACGGCTCCGCCAAGCAGCGAAGCCAGCAGCCACAGCGCGGGCGGCAGGCGCGGCACCCAGGCCGCGGCGGCCGCCAGCGCGGCGTCCGGGTCCCATAGCGGCAGCTTGATCGACATCGGATTGAGCCAACGCGAGAGCCGCTGCCGGCGCTTGCGGCGGCCGCCGCGCTGCAGCAGCTCCGCGACGTCGGGCGTGCCGTCCACCTGCACCAGGTCGGCGGCATTGAGCTGCCCCAGCACCTGCACGATCTCGGCCTGCGTCGGCGTGTTCTCCTGCCGGCGCGCCACCAGCGCGTCCCACAGCTGCTGCAGGCTGCGCTTCCCATCCAGCTCCCGCACGAAGGCATAGCCTGCGGGGTTCAGGCGGAAGTTCTCGCCCGAGGCCAGGTCGTGCAGCAGGTACCAGACCTGGCCGCGGTAGACGTGCCGCTGGATGCGCACCTGCGGCCGCAACGCCGGCTTCAGCGCGGCGACGCGGAACCAGTGGCCGGACAGCAGCGCGGCGCTCATGGCAGCCATTCCCAGGCGGTGAGCCGCACCCAGTCCGCGAGCCGCCGCGTGGCGACCCACAGCGCCGAGGCGCTGCCGCACTCGATCTTGGCCACGCCTTCCATGCCCGGGCGCAGGCTGGCGCCGGCGTCACGCAGGTCGGCCTCGGCGCGGAAATGGTTGACGCCGCCTTCGGCCGAGGCGATGGAGGTCACGCGCTTCACTTCGAAGGCCTGGTGCTGGCCCGCCAGGCCGGCCAGGGCCAGCTCGCCCTGGCGGTGCGGCTCGACCCAGGCGATGTCGCGTTCGTCCACCTTCAGGATCAGGCGCCAGGCGGTCAGCGGCGCCACTTCGAACAGCACCTTGCCCTGCTCCACCGGCGAGCCGCGCTGCTGCGACAGGTCGCCGCGCACGATGACGCCGTCGAAAGGCGCCAGCAACTGCACCCGGCCCAGCTTCTCCTGCGCCAGATCGAGCTGCGCCCGCGCCTGCGCGGCCTGCGCCGCCGCCAGCCGCATCTCCACCCGCTTGCCGCCGGCCACCGCTTCGCGCTCCTTGCGCTCGGCCAGGTCCAGTTCGGCGCGCGCCTTCTCGGCATCGAGCTTGAGGTCGGTGTCGTCCAGGGTCGCGATCAGCTCGCCGGCCCGCACGGTGTCGCCGGCCCGCAGGCGCGCGTTCTGCACGAAGCCCTGGAAAGGCGCGACGATGGCCCGCTGCACCTCGCCTTCCACCATCGCGGGGGCGGTGACGCGGAAAGGCACGGGCACGACGGCTGCGACCACGACGGCCGTGGCGACAGCGATGGCGCCCAGCTTCCAGCCCAGAAGCGAATCGTCACCGGCGCGCCCGAGCGCATGCCGGGCGCTCGCGGCGGCGTGCTGCCACAGGCTGCGGTCCGCCTCGCGGCGCTGGGCCAGCAGCGGAGCCAGCATCATGCATTGGGTGTCCAGCGTCTCCAGGTCCTCGTCCGACAGCGGTTCCTGCCGCTGCAGCAGCACCATGCCGACCGGCACCGTTTCGTGGAACAGCAGCGCCGTCGCCACGCTTTCGCAGGGCACGGCCTCGGCATAGGCCGCGTGCGCCGGCAGGCTGCCCGCTTCGCAGCGAAAGCCGTTGCCTGCGTGGCCCTGCACGGACTGGCGCAGGTCGAGCGCTTCTTCCATCGCGGCGCAGGCCGCCTGGACGACGTTGCTGCGTTCATCGGTGTGCGAGGCGTTGGAGCGCGCCACGATGTGGACGCGCAGGCCATCGACCCAGCTGACCAGCACGGCATCCGCCTTCCAGCGGGCGGCCAGCCGGTTGGCGAGACTCAGGCAAGCGGCGTCGAAGGAGCCTTCGGCGACGACGGCGGCCATGGACTGCAGCAGGCCGCGCGCCTCCGCCAGCGCCTGCTGCGAAGCCGGACGTGCCGACTGCAGCGCGAGCAGCCAGCCCGCGCCCCAGGCCATGCGCGCCGCGGCGCGCTGCGCCTGCTCCGCATCCGCGAACTCCGCGGCGGCCAGGCCGCGCAGGTCCTCGCCTGCGCGCAGCGGTTGCGTCAGCAGCCAGCCGGCCGCCGTCTGCAGGCGCTCGGCTTGCGGTGAAGCCGCCGCCTGGGCCAGCAGCGGCAGCAGGTCCTGCACGGCCGCGCCCGCCGGTTGCACGGCGGCCAGGCGCAGCTCCGGGCCGGTGTCGCGCAAGAGCACCAGGCTGCGCAGGGGCGCCGGCTGTTCGCGCCCGAACTGTTCGAGCCAGGCGGTGCAAGCCTGCTCGGGCGTGGCTCCGGCCGGCAGCCCGGACCAGCGCGCGAGCACCGGGCCGGCGGTCGAGGGGGTGGCGTCATCGATGCGCATGGCCTACCTCCCTTCAGACGCTCACCTTGTAGATCACGCCGGCCGTCGAGGCCACCAGCAGCTTGCCGTCGGTGTCGAAGGCCAGCCCGGACACCTCGTTGTTGTCGACGCCCTGGCTCGCCAGGTTCACCCGCCGCACCTCGGCGCCCGTGCGGTCGACCAGGACGACGACGCCGGCGTTGTTGCTGCCGCCCACCCAGAAGTTGCCCGTGACCGGATCGATGGCGATGCCGGCGTTGTTCTGGATGTTCACCGGCAAGGTGCGCGTGTTCACGACGGCGCCCGTGACCGGGTCCACTTCCTGCATCCGGCTGCCGGGCCCGTTGTTTTCCAGCAGGAACAGGTGGCCCGTCGTCGCGTCGTACAGGCCCGCCGTCGCGTCGATGTTCGCCCCCAGGCTGAGGCTGGCGATCGCGTTGCCGGTGGCCGGATCCACGGCGGTGACCCGGTCCGGGTTCGGCTGGCCGTTGAACACCAGCAGGCTGCCGGCCGGCACCGCGGTGCTGCCCAGGGTCATCGCGCCGGTGAACTGCAGGCCGGTGAGGCTGAACGTGAACTGCGTGCCGAAGTCCGGGCCGTTCAGCGTGATGGACTGCAGCACGCTGCCCGTGGCCCGGTCGATGCGCAGCAGGTGGCCCGGGTTGCCGTTGTCGGCGGTCCAGAGAGCGCCGGCTGCGGACACCGCCACGTCATTGAGCACGCCCGAAGTGACGCGCATGAAGTTCAGCGCCAGCGGGTCGGACGTGCCGCCGGCGTTCGTCACCGACACGCTGCCCAGGCCGCTGTTCGGCACCGTGTTGTTGAAGATCACCCGGCCGTTCTGGGCGCTGAAGTCGGCGTTGTAGTAGACGTCGATGTTGCCGTCGGTGCTGGCATCGACCACCGTCGCGCCCGGGAAGGCGTAGCTGCCCGCGCCTTCCACCAGGCCGCCGCCGAACAGCGTCAGGGTCGTGCCGTTCACGTCGAAGGAGTCCAGCACCGGCACGATCTGCAGCAGCGGCTGCGTCGTGGAACCGAACAGCTGCAGCGCGAACACGCCGTTGGCATCGCGCGGGATCACGAGCGTGGCGCTGCTGCCGTCGGCGGCTGCGGTCGCCGGCGAAAGCCGCTGCATCACGCGGTTGCCGTTGATGTCGGTCCAGCGCAGCAGCACGTCGCTGTTGGTGCTGAGTCCGGTGCCATGGAGCACGACCGTCTGTCCCGGGTTGGCCGAGGCCTGGCCGGCATCGGCCGGCGTGCCGCGCGTGGCCGTGGACTCGACGGAAGCGAGGCTGGTGGTGAAGGCCGCGCTGGTGCCGCCGGCCGTGCGCACCGTGATCGGGCCGAAGACGCCGTCCGACAAGGGCACCGTCAAGCGCACGGTGCCGCTGTTCAGGAAGCCCAGCGTCGGGTCGCTGCGCCCGAACACGTCGGGACCGGTGTTGACGCTGGCATCCAGCAGCACCAGGTTGCCGAACTGGTAGGCGCCATCTCCTTCGACGAAGCCGATGCCGGACACCAGCACGCTGGCGGAGCTGCCGTCGCCCGCGACCGATTCCACCTGCACGTCGGTGACAGTGGGCAGGATCTGCAGCAGGACGTCGCTGCCGTTCGCATCGCCCACCACGCGCACGTTGCCCGTCAACACATTGACCGGCACCACCACCGTCGCGCTCGAACCGTCGGCCGCTGCCGTCGTCGGATGAACGACCAGGTCGCTGCGGTTGCCGCTGCCGTCGACGACCTGGAACACCACGTCGCTCGAGCTGTCGAGGCCGCTGCCGTTGATGGTGATCGTCTGCCCCGGATTGGCCGAAGCCTGGCCGGGGTTGGCGGGCGTGCCACTCGTGGCGCTCGCGGAGATGCCGGTGAAAGTGAGCCCGAAGGCGGCACTGGTGCCACCGGCGGTGGTGACGGTGATCGGCCCGGTGGGCAGCGCCGGGGTGGTGCTCGGCACCGTCATGTTGATGAAGTTGTTGTTGCCGCCGGACCCGAAGATGTCGAGGTCGAAGCTCACGCTGCGGTCCACGAACGCGTGGCCGCCGATGGTGACGGTGGTGGCGGCTTCGACGAAGCCGCTGCCGTGCAGCTGCAGGTTGTTGCCGATGAAGCCGCTGCCTGCGCTCATGAAGGCATCGTTCAACGTGGGCACCACCTGCAGCACGATGCCGCTGGTGTCGCGCTCCAGCCGCACGCGGCCGGTGACGGCGTTGTCCGGGACGGTGACCGTGATGGTCTGGCCTGGCACGTTGACGGAGGTCGGCGTGACCGTCGTCTCGAACAGGTTGCCGCTGCTGTCGGTGGCCATGAAGACCACGCGGTCCGACGACAGCAGGCCGGTGCCGGTCAGCGTGATGGCCTGGCCCGCGTTGGCCGATGGCAGGCTCGCGTTGGCGGGTGTGCCGCTCGCGGCGGCCGTGGTGATGCCGGTGAGAAGCTTGGCCGCCAGCGTGCTGGAGCCGCCGGTGGTCGCCACCGAGATGGCATTGCCCGAGACGCCGGACGGCACCAGGACCGTCAGCAACTGCTGGTCGAGGTTGGTGCTGTTGCCGTCGACGATGGTCCTGACGCTGAAAGTCGTCGCGGTCTGGCCGCCGACGGTGACGACCAGGTCGGTCGCCGCCAGGCCCGTGCCTTCGATCAGCAAGGTGTTGCCTGCACTCACGGTGCCGGCGGCTGCGCGCAAGGTGGGCACGATCTGCAGGTTGATGCTCTGGCCGCTCCCGAGCACCGTCACCGCGCCGGTCTTCGCCAGCGCCGGCACGATGATCGAAAGTTGCGTGCCGCCATTGCCGACGTTGCCCGTGCGCGTGAGCGTTCCGGCCACGCCGTTGTCGTCCACGCCCTGGAACTGCACCAGCGTGGAATTGGTGAAGCCCTGGCCTTGCAGCACGATGGTCTGGCCGGTCGTCGCGGACGGTTGGCCCGCATCCGTGGGCTGGCCACTGCTTGCAAGCGCCACGATGCCGGTGAACTGGCTGGGAGCTTGCGCCAGGATGCTCGGCGCGGGGATCTGCGCGAAGCCGCCTTCGGTGGTGATGCGGATCGGCCCATCCAGCGTGCGCGGCGCCACCAGCGCCAGGCGGTCGTTGCGGCCGCCCGTGACGTCGAAGGGCGACAGGTTCATCGCCGGGTCCGAAAGCGCCACGCCGCCGATGGTCACCGTGCTGGCGCCCTCCATGAAGCCGCTGCCGATCAGCGCGAAGGTGTTCTCCTCGCCCGGTCGGCCATCGGTGGCCGCAAGCGTCGGCACGACCTGCAGCCGCACGCCCGGCGTCTGCCGGAAGGTCTGCACCTGGTCGCTGCCGATGTTGTTGGTGAAGGCCTCGCGGAACTTGCTCGTGCCGTCCACACTCACGTCGAGCGTGTCCGGGCCGCCGTTGCGGCTGGTGCCGTCCCAGCTGTCGAAGACCATCAGGTCGAAAGTCAGCGTGTAGCTCTGGCCTTGCGTCAAGCCGTCGAGGTTCAGCGTCTGGCCGCCATTGTTGAAGCGGCCCAGGAACCGGGTCAGCGCCGCGCGCTGGCTGCCATCGACCGGTGCGCTGGCCCAGCGCGCGGGCACGGTGCTTTCGAAGTCGTCGTCGAAGAGCGTGGTCGCGCCCTGCGACAGCCGCACGTTGTCCAGGCCCCAGCTCTCGTTGCCGATGTCCTCCAGCCCGGTGTCGGCAAAGCGCACGGTCGCGGTCGGGCCGCCCGCCGTGAAAGTCACGGTGACGTCGCGGTAGACCGAATCGGCCTGCCCGCCGAAGGCGACGTTGCGCGTTCCCACGTTGACCACCCGCACGTTGGCAGTGGTCGCCTGGTCGGGCACCAGCACCTGCATGCGCGTGCCGTCGCCGTTGATGACCAGCGGCGCGACCGCGATCGTCTGCACGTTGCCGCTGTTGTCCCGCGTATCGAACAGCACGCGAGTCCCCGCGCCGAAGTTGGTGCCGACCAGTTCGATGACCTGGCCGACGTTGGCCGCGGCCTGGGCAGCGTTGGCGGCCGTGCCATTGGTGGCGGCGGCCAGCACTTGCAGGAGCGTGGCCGTCTTCACCGCCACCGTATCCAGGTCCGTGCGCACCTTGTAGATCACGCCGGCGGTCGAGGAAACGCGCAGCGTGCCGTCGGCGGCGAAGGCCAGTCCCGTGATCTCGTTGTCGGTCACGCCTTGCGTACTGAGGTCGGCACGGCGGATCTCCGCACCGGTGCGATCCACTTCGACGATGCTGCCGCCGGTGCTGGTGCTGCCGATCCAGAAATTGCCGGTCACCGGGTCGATCGCGATGCCGGCGTGGTTCTGGATGTTGACCGGCAAGGTCAGCGTGTTGATCGTCGCGCCAGTGGCCGGATTCACTTCCTGCATCCGGTTCCCTGGCCCGTTGTTCTCCAGGATGAACAGGTGGCCGCTCGTGGCGTCGAAGATGCCCGCCGTCGCATCGAAATTGGCCGCCAGGCTCAGGACGGCGATCGTCGCGCCTGTCGACGGGTTCACTGCCACCACCCGGTCCGGATTCGGCTGCCCGTTGAACACCAGCAGGCTGCCGGCCGGGACCGCGGTGCCGCCCAGGCTCATCGCCGGGACGAACTGCAGCCCGTTCAGGCTGAAAGTGAACTGCGTGCCGAAGTCGGTGCCGTTCAGGGTGATCGACTGCAGCACGTTCCCGGTGCTCGGATCGATGCGCAGCAGGTGGGTCGGGTTGGCGTTGTCGGTCGTCCAGAGGTCGCCATTGGGGGCGACGGCCACGTCGTTCAAGACGCCGCCCGACACCCGCATGACGTTCAGGTTCAGGGGCGCGGAGGTTCCGCCGGCGGTGGTCACCGTCATGCCACCCAGGCCGCTGTTCGGCACCGTGTTGTTGAAGTTCACCCGGCCGTTCTGGGCGCTGAAGTCGCTGTTGTAGTAGACGTCGGTGTTGCTGTCGGTGCTGGCGTCGACGATGGTCGAGCCCGGGAAAGCGTAGCTGCTGCCGCCTTCCACCAGGCCGCCGCCGAACACCGTCAGGGTCGTGCCGCTGACGTCATACGAATCGAGCACGGGCACGATCTGCAGCAGCGGTTGCGTCGTGGAGCCGAACACCTGCAGGCCGAACACGCCGTTGGCATCGCGCGGCAGGATCAAGGTTGCTCGTGTGCCATCGGCAGAAGCGTTGGTCGGCGACAGCTTCGTCATCACCGGGTTGCCGTTGATGTCGGTCCAGCGCAGCAGCACGTCGGTGTCGGTCGTCAAACCCGTGCCATGCAGCAGGATTGCCTGGCCCGGGTTGGCCGAGGCCTGGCCGGCATCGGCCGGCGTGCCACGCACCGCGGTCGCTTCGATGGAGCTGAGGCTCACCGTGAAGGCCGCGCTGGTGCCGCCGGCGGTCCGGGTCGTGATCGGCCCGAACACGCTGTTCGACAGCGGCACGGTGACGCGGACGAAGCCATTGGGCACGAAGCCCAGCACCGGGTCGCTGCGGCCGAACACGTCGGGACCGGTCCCCAGGCTGCCATCCAGCACCACCTGGCTGCCGAACTGGTACTGGCCGCCGCCCTCGATGAAGCCGCTGCCCGCGATCAGCACGGTCGCCGAGCTGCCGTCGCCTGCCACCGATTCGACCTGCACGTCGGTGATGGCCGGCAGGATCTGCAGCGGGACGTCGTTGCCGTTGGCATCGCCCACCACCCGCACCTGGCCGGTCACCGCCGCCACCGGCACCGCCACCTGCACGCTGGTGCCGCCCGGGCCGACGATGGTCGGGTGGACCACGATGTCGCCCGGATTGCCGCTGCTGTCCACCGTCTGGAACACCACGTCGGTACTGGCGTCGAGGCCGGTGCCGTTGATGGTGATCGTCTGCCCCGGGTTGGCGGAGGCCTGGCCGCCCTGGGCTGGCGTGCCGTAGCCGGCGGTCGCGGTGATGCCGGTGAAGGTGAGCCCGAAGACGGCGCTGGTGCCGCCGGCGGTCGTCACGCGCACCGGCCCGGACGGCAGCACCGGCGAGGTGGCCGGCACCGTCAGGTTCAGGAAGTTGTTGTTGGCGCCGTTGCCGAACACGTCGATGCCGGTGCCGGTGCTGCGGTCCACCACCTGCTGCGCTCCGAAGGACACCGTGATGCCGCCTTCGGCAAAGCCGGTGCCGCGCAACTGCAGGTTGCCGCCGATGTAGGCGCTGCCGGCGCTCATGGCCACGTCGGCCACCGTCGGCACCACCTGCAGCAGCACGCCCGCGCTTTCGCGCTCCAGCCGCACCCGGCCGGTGATGGCACTGTCAGGAACGACCACGGTGATCGTCTGCGCGCCCAGGTCGATGGAATTCGGCGTCACCAGGACTTCGCCCAGCGTGCCGTTGCTGTCGATCGTGGTGAACACCACGCGGTCGGAGTTCAGCAGCCCGGCGCCGTTGAGCGTGATGGTCTGCCCGGTGTTGGCCGAAGGCAGGCTGGCATTGGCCGCCGCGCCGCTGGCCGCGGCGCCCGTGATGGCCAGCAGGTGGCCGGAGCCGGCCCGCTGCGCTTCCAGGTTCAGGCGGTAGGTGCCGGTCGAGGCCGCCACGCCGCTGCCCGCGGTGGCCGGGTCGTAGCTGAAGTTGCCGTTGCCGCTGACCCCGACGAAGTAGCTGCCGCCCTGGTCCACCGTGAACGCCAGCTGGCTGGTATCGCCGGTGCCGAAGCTGCGGGTGGCCAGCTGGTTGCCGTTGACGTCGAAGATGCGCACGAAGCTGGACATGTCGTTCGACGCGACGCCCACGCGGATCGTCGCGTGCGCATCCAGCACCAGCTTGTAGAGGTCGACATCCTTCGTGGCCTGCGTGCCGTCGCCCAGCGTCTCTGTGAAGGCGGCCTTGCTGTCCTGCAGCAGGCCGACGTTGGCCGCGCCGGCCAGCGTGTCGCCGGTATCGGCCGGCTGCGCCAGCACGCCGAGGTCGTTGATGGCGATGCCGCGGCGATTGTCCGCCGTGCCGCCGGCCGTGCTGACGACGACGTCGTTGCCGGTGGCGCCGATCGGGACCACCACGCTCAGCAACTGCTGGTCGGGGTTGTTGGCGAAACCATCCACGATGGTCCGCACGCTGAAGCTGCCCGCGGGCTGGCCGCCCACGGTCACGACCAGTTCGGTCCCCACCAGGCCCGTGCCTTCGACCAGCAGCGTGTTGCCCGCTGCAACCGTGCCGCTGACGGCACGCAGCGTGGGCACCACCTGCAGGTTGAAGCTCTGCCCGCTCCCGAGCACCGTCACCGCGCCGGTCCTCGCCAGCGCCGGCACGATGATCGACAGCTGCGTGCCGCCATTGCTGGCATTGCCCGTGCGCGTGAGCGTGCCGGCCACGCCGTTGTCGTCCACGCCCTGGAACTGCACCAGGGTGGAGTTGGTCAAGCCCTGGCCTTGCAGGACGATGGTCTGGCCCGTCGTCGCCGCCGGCTGGCCGGGGTCGGTGGCTTGCCCGCCATTGGAGGCGGCCACGATGCCGGTGAACTGGCTCGGTGGCTGCGCCGGGATGCTCGGCGCGGGGATCTGCGCGAAGCCACCCTCGGTGGTGATGCGGATCGGCCCGTCCAGCGTGCGCGGCGCCACCAGCGTCAGCCGGTCGTTGCGGCCGCCCGTGACATCGAAGGGCGACAGGTTCATCGCCGGATCGGCCAAGGCCACCCCGCCGATGGTCACCGTGCTCGCGCCTTCCATGAATCCGCTGCCGATCAGCGCGAAGCTGTTCTCCTCGGCCGGGCGGCCGTCGGTGGCCGTCAAGGTCGGCACGACCTGCAGCCGCACGCCCGGCGTCTGCCGGAAAGTCTGCACCTGGTCGCTGCCGATGTTGTTGGTAAAGGCTTCGTGGAACTTGCTCGTGCCATCCACGCTGACGTCGACGACGTCCGGGCCGGCGCTGCGGCTGGTGCCGTCCCAGCTGTCGAAGATCATCAGGTCGAAGGTCAGCGTGTAGCTCTGGCCTGCGGTCAGGCCATCCAGGTTCAAGGTCTGGCCACCGTTGTTGAAGCGGCCCAGGAACCTGGTGAGCGCAGCGCGCTGGCTGGCATCGACCGGAGCATTGCCCCAGCGCGAGGGAACGGCTCCTTCGAAGTCGTCGTCGAAGAGCGTGGTCGCGCCCTGCGCCAGCCGCACGTTGTCCAGGCCCCAGCTCTCGTTGTTGATGTCCTCCAGCCCGGTGTCGGCAAAGCGCACCGTCGCGGTCGGACCGCCCGCCGTGAAAGTCACGGTGACGTCGCGGTACACCGAATCGGCCTGCCCGCCGAAGGCGACGTTGCGCGTCCCCACATTGACCACGCGCACGTTGCCCGTGGTTGCCTGGTCGGGGACCAACACCTGCATGCGCGTGCCATCGCCGTTGATCGCCAACGGGGTCACGGCAATGGTCTGCACCGTGCCGCTGTTGTCGCGCGTGTCGAACAGCACGCGAGTCCCCGCGCCGAAGTTGGTGCCGACCAGTTCGATCACCTGGCCGACGTTGGCGGCGGCCTGGGCAGCGTTGGCGGCCGTGCCATTGGTGGCGGCAGCCAGCACTTGCAGGAGCGTGGCCGTCTTCACCGCCACCGTATCCAGGTCCGTGCGCACCTTGTAGATCACGCCGGCGGTCGAGGACACGCGCAGCGTGCCGTCAGCTGCGAAGGCCAGGCCCGTGATCTCGTTGTCGGTCACGCCCTGCGTGCTCAGGTCGGCACGGCGGATCTCCGCACCGGTGCGATCCACTTCGACGATGCTGCCGCCGGTGCTGGTGCTGCCGATCCAGAAGTTGCCCGTCACCGGGTCGATCGCGATGCCGGCGTGGTTCTGGATGTTGACCGGCAGGGTCCAGGTATTGATGGTCGCGCCGGTGGCAGGATCCACTTCCTGCATCCGGTTGCCCGGGCCGTTGTTCTCCAGGACGAACAGGTGGCCGCTCGCGGCGTCGAAGATGCCCGCCGTCGCATCGAAGTTGCCCGCCAGGCTCAGGACGGCGATCGTCGCGCCTGTAGACGGGTTCACCGCCACCACGCGGTCCGGATTCGGTTGCCCGTTGAACACCAGCAGGCTTCCGGCCGGGACCGCGGTGCCGCCCAGGCTCATCGCCGGGACGAACTGCAGGCCATTGAGGCTGAAGCTGAACTGCGTGCCGAAGTCGGTGGCGTTCAGGGTGATCGACTGCAGCACGTTCCCGGTCGCCGGGTCGATGCGCAGCAGGTGGGTCGGGTTGGCGTTGTCGCTGGTCCAGAGATCGCCATTGCTCGCCAGCGCCACGTCATTGAGAACCGTGCCCGACACCCGCATGACGTTCAGGTTCAGGGGCGCGGAGGTTCCGCCAGCGGTGGTCACCGTCATGCCGCCCAGGCCGCTGTTCGGCACCGTGTTGTTGAAGTTCACCCGGCCGTTCTGGGCGCTGAAGTCGCTGTTGTAGTAGACGTCGGTGTTGCTGTCGGTGCTGGCGTCGACGATGGTCGAGCCCGGGAAAGCGTAGCTGCTACCGCCTTCCACCAGGCCGCCGCCGAACACCGTCAGGGTCGTGCCGCTGACGTCATAGGAGTCCAGCACCGGCACGATCTGCAGCAAGGGCTGCGAAGCAGAGCCGAACACCTGCAGCCCGAACACGCCGTTGGCGTCGCGCGGCAGGATCACGGTCGCACTGGTGCCGTCGGCCGCCGCATTGGTCGGCGACAGCTTCGTCATGACCGGGTTGCCGTTGATGTCCGTCCAGCGGAGCAGGACGTCGGTGTCGGTCGTGAGGCCGGTGCCATGCAGCAGGATCGCCTGGCCCGGATTGGCCGAGGCTTGCGTGCCATCGGCCGGCGTGCCGCGCAGCGCCGTGGACTGGATGGCATCCACGCTGACGCTGAAGGCCGCGCTCGTGCCACCCGCCGTGTGGACCGTGATCGGGCCGAAAGCGCCGTTGGACAGCGGCACGGTCAGCTGCACGAAGCCGGTGGGCACGAAGCCCAGCACCGGGTCGCTGCGGCCGAACACGTCCGGGCCCGTGCTGGCGTTGCTGTCCACCACCTGCACGGTGCCGAAGTTGTACTGCGAGCCCCCGGCTTCGACGAAGCCCAGGCCGGCGATCAACAAGGTGGCCGTCGAACCGTCGCCGGACAGGGATTGCACCTGCACGTCGGAGATGACCGGCAGGATCTGCAGCGGGAAGGTCCCGTCCGGGAAGTCGGTGCGGACGTTGCCCACCAGCGAATACAGCGTCGCGTCGCCGGTGACCGCGTCGACCGGCACGGTGAAGAAGGCGACGCTGGTCGCCGGATCGAAGCGCACCGGCTGCAGCGTGCGCGTGGTGGTATTGCCGTTCTGGTCGGTCACGGCCACGTCCATGCGCGCCGTGCTCGGGTCGAACGGCACCTGCAGCGCGATCTGCTGGCCCGGGTTGGCCGAGGGCGCGGTCGGAATGTCCGGCACGCCGGCGGCCGCATGCACGTCGCTCGCCGGCCGGATGCTGAAGTGGCGCACGATGCTCGCGGCCAGCTGGTTGCCGGCGCGGTCGGCGATGTCGGCCGCGTCCACCGTGAAGCGGTAGTCGCCCGGCGGCAGGATGCCGTCGACGATGGCGCTGAGCGTCTGGCCGTCGTTGCGCGTGTCCAGCCGCACCGGCACGACCACGTCGTCGGCCGTATCGAACTGGCCGTCGGCGCCGGCCCGCACCAGGTGCACCTTGGCCGGGTCGAGCCGCGCGGTATCCAGCGGCTCGTCGAAAGCCATGTCCACCGAGCGCAGGAAGAAGATCCGCGAGCCCTCCACCAGGCTCACCGTTCCCAGCTGCGGCGGGAAGGTGTCGGGCACCACGTCCAGGGTGAGGATGTTGGACAGGCCGACATTGCCGCCGGTGTCGGTGGCCCGCACCTGGATGGTCATGCTGCTGCCGCCGGCGGCGATCAGCGGCGCCTGCGCGAACAGCTCGTACGGATAGCTCGCGTCGGCCGCCACCGGCTGGCCGTTGACCAGCAGTTCCAGGTTGCGGATCTGCACGTCCTCCGTCACCTGCGGCAGCACGCGGACGCTGCGGCCCTCGAGCACCTGCACGCCCGGCGTGCCGGGGTCGGCATCCACCGCATCGGCGGAGATGGTGACCGTGGGCGCCACGCCCAGGTTGTCGAAGCCGGCGTAGTTGACGACGAACAGCCCGGAGCTGCCGGCCGCCACGTAGGCCATGCCGCCGGCGATGCGCACGTCCTGCGGCGCGTCCGGCAGCAGGTAGCGCGTGACGAAGGCGCCGGTGTTCGCCGGATCGCCGGTGTTGATCACGTCCAGCGCCTTCGCGCCGAACACGCCGCCGGGCGTGCCCACCGCCACGCCCAGGCCGGAGCCGTTCAGGGCAACGGCGCGGCCGCCGATCGAGGTGCTGTCCGGGCCGCTCAGCAAGGCCAGGTTGGCGGCATCGGCCACGTTGGCCGTCATCACGCCGCCCAGGAAGGCGCCCTCGGCGCCGATCCAGGCGACGCCGTCGGCCACGAACAGGCTGCGGCCCGCCGACGGCAGCGCCAGCGAATCCGCCGCGGCCACCACGCCGCCGGTGACGGTGTAGCTGCGCAGCAGCGTGCCGCCGTCATTGAGCGTGAAGAGCCGGTTGCCGTCCACCGCCAGCGCCTCGCTGGAGGCACTGCCCGTGGCCAGCGTCTGGCGCACCTCGCCGGTGTTGATGTCCACCACCGACAGCGAGTTGCCATGGGTGACGAAGGCGAGGCCGTCGCGCACTTCCACATGCGTCGCACCGCCGATCAGCGCGATCGTGTCCAGCAGCTGCGGCGAAGCGCGATTGGACACGTCCAGCAGCAGCAGGCCGGCGTCGCCCGCGGCGACCAGCGCGCGCCCGCGTTGCGCGTCGACCGCCACGTCCTGCGCATTGCCCGGCAGGTCGATGTCGGCCAGCACGATGGGCGCGGTGTACTGCGACACGTCGACCACCGCGAGGCCGCGCGTGCCGGTGGCGAGATAGGCCGTGAGCTTGGACGCATCGGCCGGATCGTCCACCACGTCCAGCGCCACGGCGCTGCCCTGCACCGGCTGGCTGGCGATCAGCCCACTGGGCAGCGACTGCCCGCCCAGCGGATCCAGGTCCTGCAGCAGTTCGGCGCGGTCGCCGATGCCGTCGCCGTCGGTGTCCGCGCGGTCGGGCCGCGTGCCGACGATGAATTCGGCCAGGTCGTCCAGGCCGTCGCCGTCGGTGTCCGGCGCCATGTGGTTGCCCAGCGGCACTTCGGGCAGGTCGAAGTTGACGCCCGAGGCCGGCGTGACGAACTCGCTCACGCCCACCGTGTTGCTGTTCACCTGGTACACGTACTGGCGGTAGGCGGTATTGGGGCTCAGCACCACGCCGTTGATGCACAGCGCGGAACCGGCCGTGACCTCCACCTTGTCGCGCATGACGAAGCCGGTCTCGAGGTTCTCGATGGCCAGGAAGAAGGTGCCGCTTGTGTAGTCGACGTTCGAGACCGGCGTCACATAGGTGCTGACCTGGTGGATCTCCAGGGCGTTCAGCGCCGCGCCGGCGCCGATGCCTGTGAAGTGGATGTTCATCTGGCCGTCGACCACTTCGACGCGGTGCGTGACGCCGGTGTGCTCGCCGACGCCGGTGGTGATGGCGCCGCGCCGCACGCCTTCGATGGTGTAGCTGGCCTGCTGGTGGTCAGCCGCGTCGTCCCCCATGTCGACGATCACGTCATAAGTGCCATTGGGCAGGTCCACCTGGAAGGTGCCGTCGGTCACCTGGGCGAAGTCCGCCGTCAGCGGCGCCAGGGTGCCGTTGCCGGTGAGCTTGTCCACCACCTGGCTGCCCGGCGCCCAGCCATAGCCCAGCGTCGCGTTGTAGGTCGTCGCGGCCGTGACGCCGGCAAAGCCCGGCGCCACCGGCGCACTGGCCGGTCCGAAGTCGAAGGCGAAGAACAGGTGCGGGTCCGGCGCCGGCAGCGACGGCGCCAGCAGCTCGCCATTGCCGGTGCCCACCGGGTCCGTGGCATTGGGATGGAACACGAAGGATGCTCCCGGCATCGCGAAGGCATCCGCGGCCGCCGGATTGACCGTGTAGCCCAGGTCCTGCAGCGCCGCGATGCTGAGCGCGCTCAGCGGGTACGGGCCGTTCGGGTCCAGCAGCGGCGTCATCAGCTCGTTGCCGAACAGCGCCTCGCGCCAGTGCGTGGCGTTGGCGCCGCTGCGGTTGTCCAGCGGCACGCCGGTCTGAGCGGTGCCGGTGAGCGCGGAATAAGCCGCCACCGCGTGGGCGCCGGTGAATTCCGGGTCGGCCGCATTGCTGGAATTCACCAGGCCGTCGGCTGCGAACAGCTCGCCGAAGCCCAGCGCATGGCCGATCTCGTGCTGCAGCACCTTGAACAGCTGTTCGGGCGTGAGCGTCGCGATGTCCGCGCTGTCCAGTGTGATGGTCGCCAGCGACGGCAGCTTCAGCACGCCGGAGCGGATGTCCTGGATCTGCGTGCTGGCCAGCTGGTGGCCCGCGCCATCGACGGTGCCCACGGCGAAGTGGATACGCAGGTCGTCCACCACGCCCTCGGGCGTGAGGTCGGCCGGGATGTCGCCGGTGATCACCTGTTCCCAGGAATGCGCGGCCTGGAAGATGGCCAGCTTCTGCGCCGGCGTGAAGCCGGTGTCGGGCAGCCGCACCTCGATGTTGAAGTCCGGCGCGTTCGGCGAACCGGGCACCACCACGATGGAGCCGGGCGGGTTCACGTGCACCCAGGGCGGCGGCACGGTCGTCGTCGGTGGCGGGGCCGGCGGCGTGATGATGATCGGCCCGGGGATCAGCGGCGGCACGACCACCGTCTGGATCGGCGGCGGCGGTGGCGGCGGCGGGCTGGGCGGGTTCGGCGGTGGCGGCGGCGGTGGCCCTGGGTTGGGCCGCTTCGGGTTGTCCTTGCGGCCGGTCGGCCCGGGTGGCGCCATGCCGTGCCAGCCCGGCGCGCGCACGCCGGAGTCGTCGTCGGACACCACGGTCAGGCCATCGGCCGACACCGTGCCCGTGCCGTTGATCACCAGCTTGCCGGTGGTGTGGTCGAAGCTCAGGATGTCCAGCTTGGTGCCCGGCGCCGCATTGAACACGTTCGGGAAGGTGATCTTCACCGGGTCGGTGAAGGTGGCGACGCCCGGCGCCTGGATCGTGATGTCGAAGGTGTGCTGCAGCACGCCCGGCGGCAGCATGTCCATCACCAGTTCCGGCGGCACGGTGGAGATGCCGATCTGCACGTTCGCCACCGGGTTGCCCTGCGCGTCGACGGCGCTGCCCGGGTTGATCGTCAGCGTCAGCCGCGCGCGCTGCTCGTTGGTCAGCTGCGAAGCGGCCTGCGGGTTGTCGACAGTGATGGTGGTGGGTTGCGTGTCGCTGACCGGCTGCAGCACGTCGCTCGGCACGCGCGGCAGGTAGACCTCCACGCGGCCGGCGTTGGCCAGCCGCTCCTGCTGCGAGCCCATGCTTTCCATGACGGTGTTGGTGATACCGGCCTTCAGCTCGGCGTCCATCACCATCTCGGGGAAGAAGTAGCCGCTGGGCGGGTTGGTCGCGGTGCGGCCGTCGACGGCCACCTTCACCGTGCCGGCGGGCACGTCGTCCAGCTCGAAGTTGCCGTTGGCATCGGTGAAGACGAACTGGTCCTCGCGCCCGAGGATGTACACCTTGGCATGCGCGATCGGGTGCAGGAACACGTCGTCGGCGGTGTGGATGATGCCGTCGGGCCCGCGCCGGATGTCGTCGAAGGTCATGGGCTGCAGGTCCTGGCCCGGGTCCACCACCTTGCCGACCAGCTTGGTGCCTGCCACCGGCGTCGTGCTCACCGTGGTGAAGCTGATGGTGCGCGTGCCGCCGGCCGTCCCGTTGGCATCCGCGTCGAGGAAGCTGCCGTCGGCGGCGGCGCGGATGCGCGAGCCTTCCACGTGCAGCGTGACGAGGGTGCCGCCCGGCATCGGATCCGTGAAGAACAGCCAGGCGAAGCTGCCGTCCAGCGCCGGCACGATGGTCGCGGCCAGCTTGTTGCCGGCCGGGTCGGTCGCATAGAAGGAGTTGGCGTCCAGCGTCGCCGTATTGACGGCGCGCGAGAACACCACTTGCGGCCGCTGCGTCACGCCGATGTCCTGGCTGCCGTCGACCGGCGTGATGCCGGTGATGAGGAAAGGCGCCAGCGTGTCAACGTGCACCGATCTCTGCAGGCTCGCCTGGTTGCCCGCGCCGTCCTGCGCGGTGATGGCGAGCTGGTGGTCACCGACGCTGACCTTGCTGAAGTCCAGCGGCGCGTCGAAGCTGCCGGTGCTGCTGTTGAACACCATGCTGCGCGCCGGGCCGCCGTCGAAGCTGTATTGCAGCAGGGTCAGGCCCGAGATGCCGGCATCGGCGGCGCCGGTCAGGCGCATGCCACCCACCAGCGAAGCGCCATCCGTGATGCTGGTCAGCGTGACCACCGGCGCCTGCGTGTCCAGCACGAAGCCGCGGGTGAAGCCGGCGCTGATGTTGCCGGCGGCATCGCGCGCGATCAGCGTGATGGTGTGGCTGCCGTCGGCGCTGCCGTCCACCGCCAGCGCGGTAGTGATGGTGAAGCGGTTGTTGGTGTCCAGCGCCAGGTCTTGCAGCGCGCCGTTGTCGACGCGGAACTGCGCCGCGGCCACGCCGGACAGGTTGTCCAGCACCTGGCCGGTCAGCGTGAGGTTGTGCGACACCGCCGGCGCGCTGGCGTCCATCACCACGGTCGGCGCCTGCGTGTCCTGCGACAGCGCGAATCGCTGCAGCACCACGGCGGCAACGTCGCGGCCCAGCGCCTGGCCGGCCTGGTTGCTGAACTCGAAGTGGATGCCGCCGTAGATGCGGCTGCGGCCCGCCTCTTCGGCGGCCTGCGTGAAACTGGTGAAGCTGCGCGTGACGCCCGGCAGCGTGGCGCTGGTCGTCGTGAAGCTGGTGTTGTCGCCGAAGGTGTCGGCCAGGATGCTGGCCGCCGCGGCGCTGAAGGTGGAGTGGCCGGACACGTACTCGGGGTGCGGCGGCGTCAGCAGCAGCGGCCGCCAGCCGGCATCGGCGGTGGTGTCGGGGTTGCCGTCGGTATCGGCCAGCTGGATGGCCGTCTCGGGCCGCCAGGAGTCGTAGGTGTACTTGGTGTCCCAGCAGGCGATGGCCGAATCGGCCAGCGCCACGTTCAGCTCCGCGAACAGCCGCGCGTTGGCGCTCAGGCTGTTGCCGCGGTCCGCGGCGATCTGGCTGGCGATCTGGTTCCAGTGTCCGGGCGGCGTGAAGCTGCCGAGGCCGTCGGCCCAGAACTGCGCCTGCTGCGTCTGGTCGGCGGTGCGCGTGGTGCTGTTGGCGTCGCCCAGGCTCTTGATCTCGTTGACGGCGTCCGCATACGCGGCGGTATCCAGCGCCGGCGGCGGCCCGCGCCGCAGTTCGTCGGGCGAAGTCATCGCGAAGGGCGTGACGGTGGCCCACTGCGGATCCTGGGCGGTGCCGAACATCGGCCCGACCGGCCGCCACTTGCCGACATCGGTGCTGCCGGTGAAGACGGCGTCGACATTGAAGCCGTCGTTCAGGCGCAACTGGTAGATGGCATTGGCGACCGAAAGGCCCAGCGCGATGCCCGTGTCCTTGGCGGCGCCATCGGGCACCGCGGCCAGGCTGCTCACCAGCGCCTGGTCGAAGATCGCCTGCTGCGCGGGGTATTGCAGGCTGAGGATGCGGTGCGCGGCGACCGCCACGGCCGCATCGGCGGACACCGGTCCGCTCACGCTCAATTGCACCATGTAGGCCGGCGTGCCCTCGATGGCCGCCAGCGTGTCGTACACCGCCAGGCTTTCCATGGCCAGCAGGCGCGTGGCGATCGGCGGGTCGGTGACGTCCAGCTGGATCGCGCGCAGCGCGATGTCGTCCCAGGTGAGCACGGCGTCGGTGCCGGTCTGCGCCACCCGCGTCAAGGTGCGCGGTACCTGGGCCGTGTTGCCGGCCGCATCGGTCACCGTGAACTGCAGCTGGTTGTCGCCCAGGGCCAGGTTCACGCCCGGCATGACGACGACGCCGCCGCCACCGGCCGCCACGCCCAGGCTTTGCGAGGCGAGGCTCACGGTTGCGCCGGCTTCCGTGAGGCCGCTCAATTGCACGATGGCCGCGGCAGTCTGGTCGCTGGTGCCCGGCAAGGCATCGGCCGTCGCGATGCCGATGGTGAGCGTCGGCGCGGACGTGTCCAAGGTGAAGGTGACGTCGCGCAAGGTGGCGTTGCCGGCCGCGTCGGCCGCGCGGACGCGCAGCGTGTGGGTGCCGTCCGCCAGCGTGCCGCCGGCCAGCCCGTCCAGGAAGGCCCGCGTCAGCACGAAGCTGCCGTCCGCCTGCCGCAACGAGAGGATGTCGGTGAACACCGGGCTGCTACCCGGGTCGAGCACGGCCTGCAGCACCGCCACGCCGACATCGTCGGCCGCGTTGCCGGCAATGGTGGCGTCGCTCGTGATCGCGTCGCTGGCTGAGCGGCCGGTGTCCGTCTGCAGGGCGGCGGCAAGCGTCGGCGCGTTCTGGTCGGCGCTCTGGCGCGTGAAGGTCGCGTCCTGGCTGGCCTGGTTGCCGGCGACGTCGGTGGCCAGCAAGGTGAAGGCGTTGTCGCCCTGCGCCAGCGAGACGCCGGCGAAGCTGAAGCTGCCGTCGTTCGCGGCCGTCGCGGTGCCGAGCACCGTGTTGCCCTGCTTCAGCGTGAGTTGCGCGCCGGCCTCGGTGCTGCCTTGCAGCGTAACGGTGGCGGTGCTGGTGACGTGGTCGCCCGCCGTGCCGGTGTCCGATGCCGGCGCGAGGTCGAAGCTGGCGATGACCGGTGCTGCTCGGTCCAGCACCACGTCCACTTGCGCCGTGGTCTGGTTGCCGGCGCTGTCGGTGGCGCGGCCGATCACGTGGTGGATGCCGTCCGCGAGGCCGGGCACCAGGTCCTGCGGCCGCAGCAGGAAGCTGCCATCCGGCTGCAGGATGCTGGTGACGTCGAAGAACACCGGCGGCCCGGCCGGGTCGACCGCGCCTTCCAGCTTGACCAGCGGCAGGTTGTCGGTGGCGCTGCCCACCAGGGTCGGATCGCTGGTGATGCCGTCCGTGGTCGATGTGCCCGTGTCGTTCTGCAGTTGCGCGGTCAGCACCGGCGGTGTGCTGTCGCGGGTGAAGCTGAAGTCCTGGTTGCGGGCGTTGCCCGCCGCGTCGACAGCGGACACGTGGAAGGCATTGGCGCCCGCGGCCAGCGCCACGCCGGCGAAGCTGAAGCTGCCGTCACCGGCCGCCGTGGCCGTGCCGAGCGCCGAGCCCAGCTGCGACAGGGTCACCTGCGCGCCGGCTTCGGTATTGCCTTGCAGCGTCGCCGTTGCGGCGTTCGTGACGCCGTCGCCGGCCGTGCCGCTGTCGAAGCCGGGAGCCAGCTGCAGCGTGATCGTCGCGGGCGCCGTGGTGTCCAGCGTGAACGGCACGTCGACGCTGCTGCTGTTGCCGGCCGCATCGCTGGCCCGCACGCGCCAGGTGTGCGTCCCGTCGGCGAGGGTGGACACGCCAACGTCGGAGGCGGCCAGCACGAAGCTGCCATCCGGCTGCAGCTTGCCCGTGACTTCGGTGAACACCGGCGTCCCGCCCGGGTCGAGCACCGCTTCGAGCTTCACCACGCCCAGCACGTCGCTGACGCTGCCGGCCAGCTCCGGATGGCTCGTGATGGTGGCGCTGGCCGACGCGCCGCTGTCGTTCTGCAACGCCGCGCTCAAGGCCGGCGTGCTGCTGTCACGCTTGAACGTGAAGTCCTGCGAGCTGCTGTTGCCGGCGGCATCGGTCGCCTGCACCGTGAAGGTGTTGCTGCCCACCGCCAGCGGCACGCCGAGGAAGCTGAAGCTGCCGTTGCCGGCCGCCGTGGTCGTGGCCAGGCTGGCCGTGCCCTGCATCAGGGCCACCGCCGCACCGGCTTCGGTGCTGCCCAGGAGGTTCGCGCTCGCGGAACTGGTGATCTGGTCGCCCACCGCGCCAGTGTCGGAGCCCGGCGCCAGGTCGAAGTTCGCCATGGACGGCGCGGCGCGGTCCAGGGTGAAGCTCACGTCGAGGGACGTGGTGTTGCCGGCGCCATCGGTGGCCCGCAGCCGCAGCAAGTGCGCACCGTCGGCCATGTGGCCGCCGGCCAGCACGTCCATCTGCGCCGCATCGAGCACGAAGCTGCCATTGGCCTGCAGCTTGCCCGTGAGGTTGGTGAAAACCGGCGTGCCGCCAGGATCGAGAACCGCTTCGAGGCGGGCGACACCGCTCAAGGCGTCGGTGGCGCTGCCCGCGACCGCCGGATTGCGCGTGAGGCCATCGCTGGCGGAGCTGCCGGTATCGGCCTGCAAGGCTGCCGCGAGCGTAGGCGCGGCGTTGTCGCGAATGAAGCTGAAGTCGTGCGAAGTGCTGTTGCCCGCGGCGTCGGTCGCGACGACCGTCAAGGTGTTGCTGCCGGCTGCGAGCTGCACGCTGGCAAAGCTGAAGCTGCCGTTGCTGGCCGCCGTGGTGGTGCCCAGGCTGGTCGCGCCCCGCAGCAAGGCCAGCGCCGCGCCGCCTTCGGCGCTGCCGTTCAAGGTGACGCTGGATGCGCTGGTGATGTGGTCGCCCTGGGTGCCGGAGTCGGACGCGGCCGCAAGATCCAGCGTCGCCGCGGCTGGGGCCGTGCGATCCAGCGTGAAAGTGACGTCGCGCGTCGTCGCATTGCCGGCCGCGTCGGAGGCGCGCACTCGCAGCGTGTGCGCGCCGTCGCCCAGGTAGCCGCCGGCTAGCGTGTCCAGCTGCGCGGCATCGAGCACGAAGCTGCCGTTGGACTGCAGCTTGGTGGTGACGTTCGTGAAGACCGGCGAGCTGCCCGGATCGAGCACCGCTTCAAGCCTGGTGACAGCCACGTTGTCGCTGGCGGTGCCGGCGACCGAGGCGTCGCGAGTGATGCCGTCGCTGGCCGACTTGCCCGTATCGGTCTGCAGGGCCGCGGTGAGCGTGGGCGGGGTCTGGTCCACGTTCGCCGGCTGCCGCTTGATCGTGAAGTCGCGGTTCTGGCTGTTGCCCGCGCGGTCCGTCATCACCAGCGTGAAGCCGTTGTTGCCGATCGTGGGCAGCGCAACGCCGCTGAAGCTGAAGCTGCCGTTGGCCGCAGCGGTGGTCGTGCCCAGCGTGGGACCGTCGTTGGCGCGGCGCAGCGTGAGGGCCACGCCAGCTTCGGTGACGCCGATGATCTTGACCACGTCGGCCGTCGTCACCAGGTCGGAAATGGGGTGGCCCGCCGGATCGAGCTGGAGCTGGGTCGCGTCCGGCTTGGTCGTGTCCAGCGTGAACTGCACCGTGGCGCTCGAGCGGTTGCCGGCGATGTCGGTGGCGCGGAACTCGAAGCTGTAGGGCCCATCGGGCAGCTTGCCGCCGTTGACCTTGGCCAGCACGGTGGTCGAGACGACGAAGGTGCCATCGCGCTGCACCGCGGGCAGGATGGTTTCGAAAGCCTGCGTGCCGGAACGCGCCTGGATGGACACCGCGCTCTGATCGCGCACGGTGAGCACGATGGTGGCGTCGCGCGTGATGCCATCCGAGGCCGAGGCGCCCGTGTCGCTGCGCAGCGCCGCCGTCACTTGCGGCGGCGTGTGGTCGTGGTGGCGGTCCTGCACCGCAGGGATGTCCTCCGGCGCATGCTCGTGGCCCCCCCAGTCGATCCGGGTCGGGAAGCTCGGCGCGAAGATCATCCCGTCCTGCGTCTGCGCGCCGCCGACGGTCACTTCCTGCACGCGCTGCACCACGGTGCCCAGGTCGACGTCGTTGCCGTTGCCGTAGATGCCGTCGACCGGGTCGATGCTGACGTAGATGTTGCTGGCGATGATCTGGCCGTCCACCAGCAGGTGGGCCAGCCGGCCGGCGGCGAAGTGGTCGGCGGCATCGCCGGTGCCCCCGAGCGCCGCGTCGGAGCCGAGGTCGGCGCCGACGTAGACCGTCATGTTCTTCATGTCGCCGCCGACGTGCAGCGTCTGCACGCTGCCCACCGCCAGGCTGCCGGAGGCGTCGCCCTGCGTGTTGAACTCGTGCAGCGTGCCGGCCAGGTTCATGCGCCAGTCGGCGCCGGTGCCCTTGACCGTGATCGTCCGCCCGCGGCCATCGACCGACCAGACGCCGCGCGTCACCACGCCGTCGATGGCGACGTCGCCGAGGTCGTCGCGCAGCGGGCTGCTGCCGTTCACCAGCAGGTCCACGCTGACCTCGCCGTGCACCGCCAGCTTGTCCAGCGCCGCCACTTCGAGCTTGGCCGGGTGCGCCGTGTCCGTGGTGAGGCTGTCCGCCGTGATAGTCGCGACGGCATGCGGCGCGGAGATGCTGCTCGCGTGGATCGCGCCCGTGAGCAGCGCGAAGTTGCCGCTGCCGCCCACCTGCAGCGAAGCACCATCCAGCGCCCCGATCTGCATCGCGGCCACGCCGCCCGGCAAGGTGGCGATTCCGTTGAGCGTGGCGTTGGCGAGCACCAGGTGGCCCACCCGCGAATCCGCGGCGATGCCGGTCAGGTGCACGCTCGGTCCACCCAGCAGCAACACCGTGCTGTTGGCATCGGTGCCGGTGACCGTCAGCGTGAAGCCGCTGCCCTGCGGCGTGAGCTTTGCGCTGCCGGCACCGGTGACCTGCACCGACGCGGGCGCCGCGGCCAGCGTGAGGTCGATCGCCACTGGCTGCGCCTGCAGTTGCGATTGCACGGCGCCAGCCGCGGCGGGCTGCAGGTCCGCCGACAGCAGCAGCCGCGGCTCGAGGGCCTCGAACTCCATGTGCACCGGCGCGTCGTGGCTGCGCGCGGCGCGCCATCGCTGCAGGGCCGACCAGTGCGCGCGGATCCAGCCGGAGATGAAGGACGGGCAGCGCCGCATCAGGGCGAGCAACAGGCGGCTCGGAGCGCTGCGGGAGCGCCGCCTGCGGGCTGCGTTGGAAACCAGGAAAACGACCAAGGCCTTCGCAGAAGCGCGCATGACGCCTTCTCCTCACACACCCCGCAATGCCACCACCATGGCGTCGCGGCCTGCCGGTTCCTGGCGATCGGAGGTGAGCCGACTCCCTGCCAGGTCGCAACTGCAGCTGTGTCCCGTCTTCTGGCAAATCCCTCGCGGGCAGCGGGGGGAAAATGCTCCCGTCCGCCGGATCGCGCAACAGGCCTTAAGGACGAAGAATGCAACACGGCCGCCTGCGCGGCCCCTCCGGCCGCCGCGGCCCGATCCATGCAAATTACGGGGAGAGAACGGGCCGCGAGGACCGCGTCACGGGCGGCACGTCAAAGTGCAACGGCGCTCCGCATTTCGACACATTCGTTTCGGCGGAGACACACCCTGCCCCGGAACCCGTCACGCTCCCGGCACGTGCTCCCGCTCGGCCGTAGGCACGCGAATCGCGGCCTGCAGCTGCTCACGGTAGGCCTGCTGCCAGTCCGCGGCGGCCGGCGTGTGGAAGGAGCCGCTGCGCGCGTCCCACATCACCTGCGGGTCGCGCACGCCGGGCGGCAAGGTGCCCTGCTCGCGCAGCGCCTGCGCCGCCTTCAGCACGCGGCGGCGGGTGCGCACCACCATCTGGTCGCTGGGCACCAGGTGCTCGAAGGCATGGTCCGTGATGGGTCCCATGGACTCCGTGACCGCCTGGTCCTGCATGAACACCATGCGGATGCCGGTGTAGATCTCGTTGCGGCGCTGCGCGTCGCGGTCGATCTCGTAGTCGTTCCCGGCGCGCGCCCGCGGCCGCCAGCGGCCGTGCCAGTCCGTGGTGTTGGGCAGGTAGTCCACCGCGGGCGCGAAGCCGGGGATGGGCTGGCCGTTCTTCAGCGGCATGCCGGTGTACGCGCCAGGCGATTTCTTCCACGACAGCATCACCACCATCGTGTGCTCGTCGTCCATCGGCACCCAGCCGCGCACGGCGACGTTGGTGAGGAAGTCGCTGTTCGGCGCCTGGGTCCAGAACGGGAACATGAAGTTCGCCACGCGCCAGGACATGCGGCCGTCCCCTTCCAGGCGGTAGGCGCCATAGCTGGTGCCCCAGGGCGTGTCGGCCACGTGGTACTCCGGCGCGCGGTTGGTCACGGTGTGGCGCATCGGGTGGTCGTCCTGGAAATCCTCCGGCTGCGCATGGCCCGCATGCAGGAAGCCGAAATGCGAGGTGTCGATGTCGCCCTCCAGCGCCTGCAGCCAGTTGCAGGCGCGCTGCACGAAGCGCACGCTGACCTCGCCTTCGGGGATCAGCGCCGCCTCCATCCGCGGCAGCGGCGGCACGTCGTCCTGGGGGCCCATGTAGACCCACACGAGGCCGGAGCGTTCCGCCGCCTTGTAGGCCTTCGCGTGCACCCTGGCCTTCATCGCCGCGCCGTTCTGCACGTTGGGCATGTCGAGGCAGTTGCCTTCGACGTCGAACTTCCAGCCGTGGTACACGCAGCGCAGGCCGTCGGCCTCGTTGCGGCCGAAGAACAGCGAGGCGCAGCGGTGCGGGCAGCGGTGGTCCATCACGCCCACGCGCCCTTGCGAGTCGCGGAAGGCGATGAGCTTCTCGCCGAGCAGGAGAAGGCGCACGGGATCGCCATCGGCCTGCAGTTCGCTCGATGCCAGCGCGGGCAGCCAGTAGCGCCGCATCAGGTCGCCCATCGCCGTGCCGGGACCCACGCGGGTCATCTGCTCCGACTCGCTCTTCTGCTTGTCCAACTGTTCATGCAGGCTCACGGGACGGTCTCCTTTTATTCGGGGGTGTAGCCGCTCGCCTTGACCAGCGCGGCGAACTGCTTGTATTCGTCGCCCAGCACGGCGCTCAGTTCCTGCGGCGTGGCGGGCTTCGGGAAGACGTTGTAGATGGCGAGCTTGTCCCGGTATTCGGGCGTGCTGGCGATGGCGATGATGGCCTTGGTGAGCGGGGCGACGACTTCGGGCGGCATGCCCGCGGGGCCGAAGATGCCGACCGTGGACGTGGTGTTCACCTTCACGCCCGCCTCCGTCATGGTGGGCACGTCGGGCAACAGCGGCGAGCGCTGGCTGCCCGAGGAGGCGATGACGCGCAGCTTGCCGGCCTTGTGCAGCTCGATCATCCCCGACAGGCCGGTCATCATCATCGGAAGGCGGCCGGTGGAGACGTCGACCAGGCCGACGGGGCTTTCCTTGTACGGCACGTGCGTCAGCGCCTGCCCGATCGCCAGGCCCAGCGAGATGCCCACGAAGTGCGACAGTGAACCGGTGCCCGGCGCCGAGCCATAGATCGCGAGCTTGGGATTGCTGCGGATCCACTGCACCAGCTGCGGCATGTCGCGCGCGGCGGTCGCGGGACCGGTGGCGATGCCGACGTCGAAGGACGAGACGCCGGCGATCGGCGTGAAGTCCTTCAGCGGCTCGTAATCGAGCTTCTGGTAGATGTGGGGATAGATGGAGAACGGCGCGCTGGTCACCAGCATCAGCGTCCTGCCGTCGGGCGCCGAGCGCTTGAGCTCGCCCAGCGCGACCTGCTGGCCGGCGCCAAGCTTGCTGATCACCACGACCGGGCGGCCGAGGCTGTCCTTCAGCTTCTCCGCGATCACGCGCGCCGTGAAGTCCGTGCCGGCCGAGGCGCCCACCAGCAGCTTGACGGGCGACTTGTCGTCCTGCGCGAACGAGGGCATGGCGCAGCCCGCGGCAGCGAGGTGGGCCAGGACGATGCGGCGCGAAGGCATGGCGTCTCCCCGAAGAAATCAAAAAATGGAATTTGATTCCGATTATTGATTGCGGTACCGCGCTGCCGCACTCAGGCCTTCCCCTAGGAACCCTCCTACCCGGACCGACCGCAGGCGACTACAGCCGAGCGGCGCCGTCCGCGCTGCAATGGCACAGGCAGACGAAAAGGAGAACGCATGAAGCCTTTCCAGCTCACCAACGACATGAAGACGATGACCGGCGTGTTCTATCCCACCGGCTGGATGGTCCTGATGTTCCCTGGCGAGCAGGCCGCGCGCGATGCGGCGCGGCGGCTGGAGGACGACGGCTTCGAAGGCGACGCCTTGATGCTGCTGACGCCCGGCGAGGTGCTGCGCAACATCGCCGGCGCGACCGGTGACGACGGCGTGGCGCCCTCCGTCGGCAGCGAGGGCGACACCGCGCGCCGCTTCGCCGAGCTGGGGCGCCAGGGGCATTACGCACTGATGGTCCACGCGCCGCATGCGGCGGACTCGGACCGCGCGAAGGACCTGCTGAAGGACGCGCCGATCAGCTACGGCCAGAAATACCGCAAGCTCGTGATCGAAGACGTGGTCGAGTAATCCTTTGGGCCCCACGCGGGGCCTCGCAGGTCTATGCTGGTTCCGTGCTTAAGGAGTTCGCATGAAGACCAACTTCGACCTCGAGCCGGGCATGACCACGTTCGGCGGCGTCTTCTATCCCACCGGCTACATGGTGCTGATGTTCGCCACCGTGGAGGACGCGCGCGCGGCCTGCCGCCGGCTCGACGAGCATGGACTGGAAGAAGAGGACCTGAGCCTTCTCCGCCCGGAGGAGTTCCTGCGGCAACTGCACGGCTGCCATGGCAGCGACGACGATGACCAGCTGCCCTCGGCGGGCACCGAAGCGGACACCGCGCGGCGGCTGTGCCACCTGGCACGGCAAGGCCATCATGCGCTGCTGGTGCACGCGCCGACCGCAAGGCAGTCGGCGCACGTGATGGAAGTGCTGAAGGACGCGCCGATCTCCTATGGGCAGAAGTATCGGCACCTGATCATCGAAGACCTGACTTAACCCATGTGCAGGCCACCGTTGACGGAGAAGTCCGCCCCGGTGGAATAGCCGCTCTCGTCCGAAGCCAGCCAGGCGATGATCGACGCGATCTCGCTCGGCTCGCCCAAGCGCTTGACGGGCACGGTGCCGACGATCTTGTCCAGGACGTCCTGGCGGATCGCCTTGACCATCTCGGTGCCGATGTAGCCCGGGCTGACGGTGTTGACCGTCACGCCCTTGGTCGCCATTTCCTGCGCCAGCGCCATCGTGAAGCCGTGCATGCCGGCCTTGGCGGCGGAGTAGTTGGTCTGGCCGGCCTGGCCCTTCTCGCCGTTCACCGAGGAGATGTTGATGATGCGGCCCCAGCCCTTTTCGACCATGTCGCCCACCACCTGCTTGGTGACGTTGAACATGGAGTTCAGGTTGGTCTCGATCACCGCGTCCCAGTCCTCGCGGGTCATCTTGATGAACATGCGGTCGCGGGTGATGCCCGCGTTGTTCACCAGCACGTCGACGCTGCCGTGCTCCGCCTTCGTCTTGGCGAAGGCGCCGACGGTGGAGTCCCAGTCGCCGACGTTGCCCACCGAGGCGTAGAAGGTGTAGCCAAGCTCCTTCTGCTCGCCCAGCCACTTGGTGAAGTCGCGGGTCGGGCCGCAGCCGGCGATCACCTTGAAGCCGTCCTTGTGGAGGCGCTGGCAGATCGCCGTGCCGATGCCACCCATGCCGCCGGTCACGTATGCCACTTTCTGGGCCATGTTCATTCCCCTTTCGCTGCCTGTTGCCTTCGTTTCATTCTGCGCGCTCAAGCGCGCTCCACGGCAAGGGAAACCCCCATGCCGCCGCCGATGCACAGGGCGGCCACGCCCTTCTTGGCGTCGCGGCGCTGCATCTCGTGCAGCAGGGTGACCAGGATGCGGGCGCCGGACGCGCCGATCGGGTGGCCGATGGCGATGGCGCCGCCATTGACGTTGACCTTGGACGGGTCGACGTCCAGCGCCTTGTTGACGGCACAGGCCTGGGCGGCGAAGGCTTCGTTCAGCTCGAACAGGTCGACGTCGGACGCCTTCCAGCCGGCGCGCTGCAGCGCCTTCTTGGTCGCCGGCACGGGGCCCATGCCCATGGTCTTGGGGTCGAGGCCGCTGGTGCCGAAGGCCTTAATCGTGGCCAGCGGCTTCAGGCCCAGTTCCTTGGCCTTCTTCGCGCTCATCACCACCACGGCGGCGGCGCCGTCGTTGATGCCGGACGCATTGCCGGCGGTCACGGTGCCGGCCTTGTCGAAGGCGGGCTTCAGGCCGGCCAGCGCTTCGGCGTTGGTCTTGCGGTTGATGAATTCGTCGGCGGCGAAGACGACCGGGTCGCCCTTCTTCTGCGGGATGGAGACCGGGATGATCTCGTCCTTGAACTTGCCGGCGTCCTGCGCGGCGGCGGCCTTCTGCTGGCTGCCCAGCGCCAGCGCGTCCTGCGCGGCGCGGTCGACGTTCTGTTCCTTGGCCACGTTCTCGGCCGTGACGCCCATGTGGTACTGGTTGTAGACGTCCCACAGGCCGTCGACGATCATCGTGTCCTGCATCTTCCAGTCGCCCATGCGCTGGCCGTCGCGCGAGCCCATCAGGACGTGCGGGGCGGCGCTCATGTTCTCCTGGCCGCCGGCGACCACGATGTCGGCATCGCCCCAGGCCACGGCCTGCGCGGCCAGCATCACGGCCTTGAGGCCGGAGCCGCAGACGGCGTTGATGGTCAGGCCCGGCACTTCCTTGGGCAGGCCGGCTTTCAGCAGGGCCTGGCGGGCGGGGTTCTGGCCGGCGCCGGCCGCGAGCACCTGGCCCATGATCACTTCGCCGACCTGCGCGGGGTCGACCTTGGCGCGGGCGAGCGCCTCCTTGATCACGATGGCACCGAGCTCGGTGGCGGGAATCTTGGCGAGCGAGCCGCCGAACTTGCCGACCGGCGTGCGGACGGCGGAAACGATGACGATGTCTTCCATGTGTCTCTCCAGGTGAATTCTGTGGGCGCGGACCTCAGGCCTTGGCTTTCACGTAGCGCCCAGGCGCCGGCTCGATGGCCTTGTATTTCGCGCCCTTGCCATAAGTCTTGGGCGCAGCAATTTGCTTGCCTGCATGCGACTTGAGCCAGCCCGACCACTCGGGCCACCAGCTGCCGGCGTGTTCCTTGGCGCCGGCCAGCCAGTCGTTGAAGCCATCGGGCAGCTTGTCGTTGGTCCAGTAGGAACGCTTGTTCTTGGCCGGCGGGTTGATCACGCCGGCAATGTGCCCCGACGCGCCCATCACGAACTTCTTCTTGCCCGGCAGGTGCTTCACCGAAGCGTAGGCACCGGTCACCGGCACGATGTGGTCCTCGCGCGAGCCGTACAGGAACACGGGAAGGTTGACCTTGCCCAGGTCCACCTGCGCGCCGGCCACCGTGAGCTTGCCCGGCTTGACCAGGTTGTTCTCCAGGTAGGTGTTGCGCAGGTACCAGGTGTACATGGGCCCGGGCAGGTTGGTGGAGTCGCTGTTCCAGTACAGCAGGTCGAAGGGCGGCGGCGTCTCGCCCTTCAGGTAGTTGCCCACCACGTAGTTCCATACCAGGTCGTTGGGTCGCAGGAAACTGAAGGTGGAGGCCAGCTCCTGGCCTTTCAACAGGCCGCCCTGCCCCAGCTGCATCTCGCGGAACTGCACGAAGGCGTCGTCGACGAAGACGTCGAGCACACCGGTGTCCTCGAAGTCGAGGAAGGTGGTGAGGAAGGTGGCCGAAGCCACCGGCTTTTCACCGCGCGCAGCCAGCACGGCCAGCGAAGTCCCCAGGATGGTGCCGCCCACGCAGAATCCCAGCGCGTTGATCTGCTTGGCGCCGGCGATGTCCTGCACCACCGAGATGGCCTTCAGCGCGCCGTCCTCGATGTAGTCGTCCCAGGTCTTGTCCTGGATGGTCGCATCGGGATTGCGCCAGCTCACCACGAAGGTGCGGTGGCCCTGCTCCACCGCGTAGCGGATCAGCGAGTTCTCCGGCTGCAAGTCGAGGATGTAGAACTTGTTGATGCAGGGCGGCACGAAGAGAAAGGGCTTCTCGTACACCTGCTTGGTAAGGGGTTTGTATTCGACCAGCTGGAACAGCTCGTTCTCGAACACCACGGCGCCCTCGGTGGTGGCCACGTTGCGGCCCACCTCGAAGGCGCTTTCGTCCGTCATGGAAACGTAGCCTTGCTGCAGGTCGGCCAGCAGGTTCTGCACGCCGCGGGCGATGCTCTCGCCCTTGGTCTCCAGCGCCTTCTGCTGCGCCTCGGCGTTCAGCGCCAGGAAGTTGCTGGGCGCCGAAGCCGCCAGCCACTGTTCGACCGCGAAGCGCAGGCGGGCCTTGACCTTGGGATCGGCGTCAGCCGCTTCGGCCATGCCCAGCAAGGTGCGCGCATTCAGGAGATAGACGGCGGCGGAGAAGCCCGCCACCGGGTTGCGGGCCCAGGCATCGTGGCCGAAGCGCTTGTCCTTGGTCTGCGGCGGCTGCAGGCCGCTGTTCCACAGTTCGCTGGCTTCGCGCACATAGGCTTCCTGCAGCTCGCGCATCTTTTCCGGCGCGAATTGCAGCGTGGGAAGGGCGCCGCCCGTGGGTGCGGCGTCCTGCATGGTCTGGAGCGCCTGGCCCCAGTACTTGCCGAGTTCCTGCTGGAACTGCTGGGCTGCCGCAGCCCAGTTGGCTTCAGAATTCATACCTATGTCTCCTGATGTCTTATTCGGGTCAACCCGAAGTATCACACCAAAAATGTTGCACTGCAACATGAAACTGGAGCGGCCGTGGTACTGCTGATTACCATCGTCGGCTGGCTCTACGTCGCGCTCATGATGGCGGTGGCCGAAGCGAGCGGTCCGCGAGGCAGCCTGCTCGGCGCCATCGTCACATTTTTACTCTATGGCGCGGGACCTGTGGCTTTAGTTGCCTACCTGATGGGACGGCCGGCACGCCGCAAGGCGCGCGAGCGGCGCGAGCGCGAAGCTCAGGCCGCCTCAGGCGAGCCAGGCACTGGCAGCGAAGCGGCCGCTGACCCGGTCGCGCCGGTGCGAAAAGAACCTTGAAGGATTCGTGACGGTGCACCATTCGGTGCTGCCGTCATTGCCGTGCGCGGCCGTGATGCCGAGCGCTTGCAAGCGCCGCCGCGCGAGAGCCGGCAGGTCCGCCAGCAACTTGCCCGGTGACGCGTGCGGCCGGAAGCAGGCGCCGGCACCGGCATCCTGCGTGAGAAAGGCATTGCGCACCTCTTGTCCCACTTCGAATGCATCGGGTCCGATGCAGGGGCCCAGCCATGCGAGCATGCGTTGCGGGTCGCTCTGCACTTGCGAAGCCATCGCGCGCCACAACGCTTCCAGCACGCCGCCCGCCAACCCGCGCCAGCCGCAATGCGCGGCGCCGACCACGCGGCCCCGCGCATCGGCCAGCAGCACCGGCAGGCAGTCGGCCACCATCATCGTGCAGGCGAGGCCGCGCTCGGTGGTCCAGCAAGCATCGGCCTCGGCGCCGTGCGGCGTCTGCGCATCCAGCCGCACCACGCTCTGCCCGTGCACCTGGTTCAGGAACACCGGCTTCGCCCGCAACTCCTGCGCATAGCGCGCACGGTTCTCGGCGACGGCCTCCTCACGGTCGCCCACATGGCCACCGAGGTTCAGCGTGTCATAAGGCGCCAGCGAGACGCCGCCCACGCGCGTGCTGCAGGCGGCGCGCACGCCTTGTGGCGCGGGCCAGTCGGGGATCAGCAACTCAGGCCTCGTTGTCGGGGCAGGCGGAGGGCTGCGCCTGCTGGAAGGCCGGGTGCTTCATGCAGGCGTCGAAGGCAGCCATCGTGCGCGTGAGCCCACCGAAGTCGACGTTGAAACGCTGCCCGTTGAAGATCTGCGGCACCAGGCAGCAGTCCGCCAGCGTGGGCTGGTCGCCGTAGCAATAGGTGGAGGCCGGCAGCTGCTGCAGCTCGCGCTCGAAGGCTTCCAGCCCGTCGCGCACCCAGTGCCGGTACCAGGCGTTCTTGGCTTCTTCATCCACCTTCAGGTCGCGCACCAGGTACTTCAGGACGCGCAGGTTGTTCAGCGGATGGATCTCGCAGGCGATGAGCTGCGCCAGCGAGCGGACCTGCGCGCGGCGGAACGGGTCCAGCGGCAGCAGGCGCGGCTGCGGGTGCATCTCGTCCAGGTATTCGATGATGGCCATCGACTGCGACAGGTGGCGGCCGTCGTCCAGCTCCAAGGTCGGCACCAGGCGCGATGGCGCGATGGCGGCGTACGACTCCTGCTTGTGCTCGCCCTTCACCAGGTGCACGGGCAGGTAGTCATAGGACAGGCCCTTGAGCGCGAGCGCGATGCGCACCCGGAACGAAGCGGAGGAGCGGAAGTAGTTGTACAGCTTCATGATCCTGCAAGGATAATCTTTCCGACAACGGCAGGAGACCAAGATGCTGCATCCCCAGGCCCAGGCGCTGCTGCGACTGATCGAGGAAAAGGGCGTTCCGCCCACCCACAGCCTCACGCCAGCCCAGGCACGCGCCTACTACCTGGAGCGGCGCACCTTCACCCAGCCCGACGCGCCTGCCGTGGCCGCGGTGCGCGACCTGGAAGCGCGCGGCCCCGCCGGGCCGATCCCGCTGCGCAGCTACCGGCCTGCCGGCAGCGCGGCCAGCGACGTGCTCGGCGTCCTGATGTACTTCCACGGCGGCGGCTGGGTGATCGGCGACCTCACGACCCACGATGTCCTTTGCCGCGAGCTGAGCAACCTGTCCGGCTGCGCCGTCATCGCGGTGGACTACCGGCTGGCGCCCGAGCACCGCTTCCCCGCCGCCTTCGACGACGCGTTCGCCGCCACGCGCTGGGTGCGGCAGAACGCCGCCGCGTTGAACATCGACCCGAAGCGCATCGCGGTCGGCGGCGACAGCGCCGGCGGCAACCTGGCTGCCGCGGTGGCGCTGGCCGCGCGCGCTGCGGGCGACCTGCCCCTCGCCTTCCAGCTCTTGATCTACCCCGCGACCGACCAGCGCCGTGGCTGGCCCTCGCACACCACCAACGGCCAGGGCTACCTGCTGACGAAGGACAGCATGGACTACTACCACGACCACTACCTCGTGGATGCCGAGCACGATCTCGATTGGCGCGCCTCCCCGCTGCTCGCCGCGAGCCACGCGAACCTGCCGCCCGCCTTCGTGCTCACCGCCGGCTACGACCCGCTGCGCGACGAGGGCCTGCAATACGCGCACGCGCTGTCGGCCGCCGGCACCCGCGCGACGCTGGTCAACTTCGAGCGCCAGGTCCACGGCTTCCTCTTGATGGGTCGGGTGCTGGACGAAGCGAACGATGCGGTGCGGCTGTGCGCGCAGCAGCTCAAGAACGCTCTGGCATGATGCCGGCCATGATTCTCGAACTTGCCGACATCCGCATCCAGCCCGGCCAGCAGGCCGCTTTCGACGAAGCCATCGAGCGCGGCGTGCGCACCGTCATCGCCAAGGCCAAGGGCTTCCAGGGCTTCAAGGTGAACAAGGGCGTCGAGTCGCCCGAGCGCTACATCCTGCAGATCTTCTGGGAGACGCTGGAGAACCACACCGTGGACTTCCGCCAGAGCCCCGCCTTCGCCGACTGGCGCGCCATCGTGGGCCCCTTCTTCGCGCAGCCGCCGCAGGTGGAACACTTCACGCTGGTGGCGAAGTCCTGAGTCCCCGGGTGTTCAGGAACACCGAGTAGAGCGACGTCGTCGCGCAGATGAACAGGCGGTTCAGCTTCGGCCCGCCGAAGCAGACGTTCGCCACGGTCTCCGGCACCCTCACCTTCCCGATCAGCGCGCCGTCCGGCGCGTAGCAGTGCACGCCATCGCCTGCGCTGGTCCACACGCGGCCGTCGACGTCGACGCGGAAGCCGTCGAACAGGCCGGCCGTGCACTCCGCCCACAGCTCCCCACCCGCCACCGTGCGTCCGCCCTCCTGCACCCGGAAGCGGCGGATGTGCCGCGGCCCGTTCGCCACGTGCGTCGCGCCGGTGTCGGCCACGTACAGCCACTGTTCGTCCGGCGAGAAGGCCAGGCCATTGGGCTGCACGAAGCCGCTCGCCACCCGGCTCACCGCGCCGGAATCGCCGTCGATGCGGTAGACGCAGCACTCGCCCAGCTCACTGGGCGCGGCGTCGCCTTCATAGTCGCTGTCGATGCCGTAGCTGGGGTCGGAGAACCAGATGCTGCCATCCGACTTCACCACCAGATCGTTCGGCGAATTGAAGCGCTTGCCCTCGAAGCGGTCGGCCAGCACGACCCGCTTGCCATCGTGCCCGGTGCGCGACACGCAGCGGCCCCGGTGCTCGCAGGACACCAGCCGGCCCTGCTGGTCCACCGTGTGCCCGTTGGTGTTCATCGCCGGCTGCCGGAACACCGACACCGAGCCGTCGGTCTCGTCCCAGCGCAGCATGCGGTCATTGGGAATGTCGGACCACACCAGGTAGCGGCCGGCCGCGAACCACGCCGGTCCTTCGGCCCAGCGGCAGCCGGTGAAGAGCTTTTCCAGGTGCACGTTGCCGAAGGCCAGGCGCGCGAAGCGTTCGTCGAGCACCTCGAAGCTGGCGGAGAGTTCGATGGCCATGGGGACCTCCTCAGGCGGAATGGCGCTGGCCGCGCCCGTACACCAGCAGCATCGCGATGATCACCACGCCGTAGGCGACCTGGCGGCCCATCTCCGGGATCTGCATCACGGACAGGATGGACTGCAGCAGCGTGATCAGCACGACGCCAACCACCGTGCCGGGATAGGAACCACGGCCGCCCAGGATGTGCGTGCCGCCCAGCACCACCGCGGCGATCGCCGGCAGCTGGTAAGCATCGCCCATGGCCTGGTAAGCCTTGGTCGAATAGCCGGTCAGCAACACGCCGGCCGCGGCCGAACAGGCGCCGGCGATCACGAAGCACAGCATCGTGACGCGCCGCGTGGCGATGCCGGAAAGGTAGGCGGCCCGCTCGCGGTTGCCCACCGCATAGACCGCCCTTCCGAAGGCCGTGCGATGCAGCAGGAACAGCGTCGCCGCGCCGACCACGGCCCACACCAGCAACGCATTGGGAATCCCCAGGAAAGAGCGGCCGGTGGCGATGAGGTGCATCACCGGCGTGGCGCGGTCCTGCGGCGCGAAGCCACCGGTGTGCACCACGATCAGCCCCTGCGCCACCGCGTTGATGCCCAGCGTGAAGATCATCGAGGGCACGCGCAGGTAGGCCACGCCGATGCCGTTGACCAGCCCGAAGACCGCCCCGCACAAGATGCCGAAGGGAATGGCAAACGCCGCCCCCGCACCCTGCCACCAGCCCGCGGCGGCCGCCGACATCATGCCGCCCACGGTCACCAGCCAGGGCACCGAGAGGTCGATGCCGCCCAGCAGGATCACCAGCATCGCGCCGGTGGCGATGATGCCGAGGAAGGACGCAATCTGCAGTTGCAGCAGCAGGTATTCCGGCGAGAGGAAGTTGCGCGAATAGAGGCTGCCGACGAGCAGCAGCGCCAGCGTGCACAGTGCGCCGGCCAGGACCGGCAGGTGGCGGGAGGCTCGCACTCTCAGAGCAATGGCGGTCATGCGGGCCTCAGCGGAACAGCGCGAGCCGGTTGCCCACGCGCAGCAGCCCGATCGAGCCGAAGCTCACGGCCACCAGCAGGATCACGCCCTGGAACAGCGGCTGCCACAGCGGCTCCAGGTCGAACACGAACAGCAGGTCACCGATGGTGCGCAACACGAAGGCGCCGAAGATCGATCCGATGGCGCTGCCGCTGCCACCGGCCAGCGCCGTGCCGCCGATGACGACGGCGGCGATCGAATTGAGCGTGTAGACGCCGCCGATGGCCGATGAAGCCTCGCCCGAGTAAGTGACGAAGGTCAGCAGCAAGCCGCCGATCGCGGACAGCAAGCCGGCCAGCGTGTAGGTGACGAGGATCGTGCGCCCCATGGCGACACCGGACATGTAGCTGGCCGTTTCCGAGGAGCCGATCGCCAGCGCCGCCCTGCCCGTCACGCTGCGCCGGAACGGCACCCACACCAGCAGCACCACGACCAGCAGCACCAGCAGCATCGCCGGTGCGCCGCCGGGCAAGGACCCGGTCAGCGCATCGGCCAGGCCCGCATGCACCTCGCCGCCGGGCACCGGCCGCAGGCCCAGCGCCAGCCCGAAGTAGACGATGCCGGTCGCCAGGGTCGTGATGATCGGCTGCAGCCGCCCGTAGACGATGATGACGCCGTTGACCAGCCCGCACAGCGCGCCGGCCGCCAGCACCACCACGACGCCCAGCGTGGCGTGCAGCCCGCTGCCCACCACGAGGTGCGAAGCCAGGCAGTTGGCCAGCACGAACACCATGCCGGCGGACAGATCGATGCCACCGGTCAGCACCGCCAGCGTCTGCGCCATGGCCACGATCGCCAGCAACACGCCCTTGTTCGCAGCCGTCGACAGCACGGCGGCGTCCCAGCCGACCGGGTGCTTGGCGATGTACAGCGAGAACAGCGCGGTGAACAGCGCCACCGCACCCAGCGTGCCGCGCTGTTCTCGCAGCCGCCACCCCCAGTCGCCTTGCATCATGCGGCCGCCTCCTCCAGATTGAGCGCGCTGGCCACGAGCGCACGTTCGGTCAGTGCTGTGCCTTCCAGCCAGCGGACGATGCGCCCGCCGTAGAACACCGCGACGCGGTCGCAGCAGCCGATCAGCTCGGCGTAGTCGGTCGAATACAGCAGCACTGCCGCACCTTCCGCCGCCAGCTCGCGCACCAGCGCATAGATCTCCTGCTTGGTGCCGACGTCGATGCCGCGCGTGGGATCGTTCAGCAGCAGGATGCGCGGCGCGGCCAGCAGCCACTTGCCGATCACCACCTTCTGCTGGTTGCCGCCGGACAGCGTGCCGACGGCGTCATCCACGTCCGCCACCTTGATGCCCAGCCGCCGCACCATGCCGGCCACCGCGTCCCGCTCCGCGCTGGCGACCAGCACGCCGGCGCGGCTCAGGCGGTCCAGCGCCGCCAGGCTGAGGTTGTCGTTCACCGACATCGGCAGCAGCAGGCCGTCGGTCTTGCGGTCTTCCGGCACCAGCGCGATGCCCAGTTCGCGCGATTTCGCGCGCCGGGGACCGCGCACGCGCACGGGCGCGCCAGCCACCCGCACTTCGCCAGCCACGCCGCGCAACACGCCGAACAGGGCGAGGAACAATTCACGCTGGCCCTGCCCGTCGAGGCCGCCCAGGCCGACGATCTCGCCGGGCCGCACGGCCAGGTCGATGGCGTGCAGCCGTCCGGCCCACGACAGCGCTCGCGTTTCGAGCGCCGGCTTCAGATCCGCCGGCGGTGCCGCGGGCTTGGGCGGGAAGGCATGGGCGATGTCGCGGCCGATCATCATCTCCACCACCTGCGCATCGCTGCGCGTGCCCGCTTCGAAGGTCGCGACGCGCGTGCCGTTGCGGAACACCGAGCAGTCGTCGGCCAGTTCCGCGATCTCGTGCATGCGGTGCGAGATGTAGACGATGGCCAGGCCCTCGGAACGCAGGCGCCGCAGCAGCGCGAACACCCGTGCAACGTCGGCGGCCGCCAGCGCGGACGTCGCTTCATCGAGCACCAGGATGCGCGGGTCGCGCGCCAGCGCCTTGGCGATCTCCACCAGCTGCCGCCGCGACAGCGGCAAGGTAGCCACCGGCGCCAGCGGGTGGATGTCCTCCGCGCCGGCGCGCGCCAGCGCCGCCTCGGCCATGCGTCGTTGGGCGCGTCTATCGATCAGCCCGAAACGGCGCGGCGCATTGGTGATGCAGATGTTGTCCGCCACGCTCAGGTCCGGCAGCAGCGAAAGCTCCTGGAAGATCGTGGCGATGCCCGCCGCCACCGCATCCTGCGGATGCGCGAAGCGCCGCTCCTGCCCCTGCAGCACGAGGCGCCCTTCGTCCGGCTGCACCACGCCGGCCATCACCTTGATCAGCGTCGACTTGCCGGCGCCGTTCTCGCCCAGCAGCGCGTGGATGCGCCCGCTGTCGCAGGCGAAGCTCGCGCGCTCCAGCGCGCGGACCCCGCCATAGCGCTTGGAGACTTCGACCAGCTGCAGGACCGGTTGCAAGGGCCGGCCCGCCTCAGTTGTTCTTCTCGTCCTTCGACATGATGTCGGTGGCCTTGAGGTTCACGCCGCAAGGCGGGAAATCGTTGGTGGTGAAGAAGTTGTCGGTGAGCTTGGGGAAGTAGTTGACGTCCGCCTTGAAGTCCGGGTGCGTCGCCGTCGGGATGGGCACCGAGATCATCTGCGGCATCACCTTGCCCTGCAGCGCCGTCACCGCGGCCTTCATCGAGATGGCCACCAGCCCTGGCGACTGCCCCAGCGAAGCGCAGACCAGGCCCTCCTTGGCGCGCTCGGCGCACAGCTTGCGGAAGCCGTTCTCGGCCTCGCCCGCCACCGGGATCATCTTGTGCTTGGCGTCGATCAGCGCCCGCACCGCTCCGGTGGAACCGCCCTGCACGAACATGCCGTCGAAGCTCTTGTGCACGGCCACCGCGTCGGCCACGGCCTTCTGCGCCGTGCCGTCGTCCCAGTTGCCCACCACTTCGACCACCTCGAACTTGTTGCCCGGCGCCTCCACCACCTTGCGGAAGCCCAGGTGGCGGTCGCGGTCCACCGAGTTGCCCGGCACGCCGCGCACTTCCAGCAGCTTGCCGCTCTTGGACGGGATGTTCTTCACGACCCACTCGCCCGACTGCTGGCCCATGGCGAGCTGGTCCTCGTTGACCATCATCACCTCGTTGCTGTCCAGGACGTTGTCGAAGGGCACCAGCACCACGCCCTTGGCATTGGCGCGCTTGATCACCGGCGCGAAGGCGGTGGGGTTCACCGCGATGGTGACGATGGCGTCGTAGCCGGAATTGATGAAGTTGTCGATCGCCGCGATCTGCGCCGCCACGTCGGTGCCGGTGGAGACGATCTTGAACTCCTTGATCTGCGAGGCCATCTCCGGCGTGGCCGCGTAGGCCTTGGCCATCTTGATCATCTGGATGCGCCACGTGTTGCCGACGAAGCCGTTGGCCAGGGCGATGCGGTACGGGCCCTTCTTGGCGGGCCACTGGAAGTACTTGGTGCTGGCGTCCCAGGGCTTGAAGCAGGACGGGTTCTCGCCGGGACCGGAGACCACGTTGGGGCCGGCCGCCAGGGCGGCCGAAGACGCAAGGAATGCCGCAACCGCGGCCGCGATGCCAGTGCGTGAGCTCATGCTGTCTCCTTGGTGGGATGTGCTCCATGGCACTTCCGGCCATGGGCTGGAACTACGCCGCGCACCCCGCGCATCTCCGGACGGCAGGCTGCCAATTCATCATACGATCACACGAATGGGCAGGCATGGGGCTTTCCCGTGCTGAGCTGTCAGGCGTCGGGGGCCGGCTCCTCCTGGTGGCCCGCGACCAGGCGATCGAGCAGCGCCATCAGCTGTTCGCGCTCGCCCGCATCGAGCGGGTCCAGGATGCGCTGCTGCACCTTGGCCACGGGCCGGCGCATCTTCTGCGCCGTCTCCGCGCCGAGCGGCGTCACCCACAGCAGCTTGCGGCGGCGGTCGGCCGCGTCCGGTTCGCGCCGCACCCAGCCGCGGGCTTCCAGCCGCCCGATCACCGAGCCGAAGGTGGCAGGATCGAAGGCCACCTTGCGCGCCAGCGTGACCTGGTCCTCGCCCGGGTCTTCCAGCAGCGCGTTGAGGATGGAAAACTGCACGGGCGTCACGTCGAAGCCGGAGGTTTCCTCCATGAAGATCGCCCACGACAGCTGGTGCGCGCGCCGGATCAGGTGGCCGGGCGCGGTCCGGAAATCGAAGCTCTTCGTCATGCAGTCCAGTGTAGCTTGCCCCCCGCAAATTTCTATGTATGCTTAGCATCTCGCATGACCCACACCTACATCACTGAACCCAGCCGGCAGCTGCCGGTGTATGGCGAGTACGACGTCGTCGTGCTCGGAGGCGGACCGGCCGGCATCGCCGCCGCCGTTGCCGCGGCCCGCGCCGGCCGCAAGACCCTGCTGGTGGAACGTTACGGCTTCCTCGGCGGCATGGGCACCGCCGCCGGCGTCACCAACTTCTGCGGCCTGCACGCCAACGTCGAAGGCAACATCCGCCAGGTGGTGCACGGCGTGGCCGACCAGCTGCTGCAGCGCATAGACCGCCTCGGCGGCCTCAACCAGCCGCACGGCCTGTTCGGCAAGACCGTGGCCCAGGCCTACGACACCGCGGCCTACAAGATCGCGGCCGACGACCTGATGCTGTCGGCGGGCGTGGACATCCTGTTCCACGCGCTCGGCGCCGGCGTGCTGATGGACGGGCCTCGCGTCACCGGCCTGCTGGTGGAAACCAAGTCCGGCCGGCAAGCGGTGCTGGGGCGCGCCTTCGTCGACGCCTCCGGCGACGGCGACCTCGCCGCCTGGGCCGGCGCGCCCTACGCCAAGGGCGACGGCCACGGCAACATGCTGTACCCGTCGACGATGTTCCGTCTGAACGGCATCAACCCCGAGCGTGCCGGCAAGGCCTGGGAAGTGATTCCCAAGCTGATGCTGCAGGCCGAAGCCGAGGGCCGCTACAAGTTCCCGCGCAAGACGCCCATCGTGCGGCCGCAGAAGAGCGGCATCGAATGGCGCGTCAACCTCACGCAGCTCGCCAACCGCGAAGGCAACGCCATGGACGGCACCGACGCGCGCGAGCTCACCGACGCCGAGATCCTGGGCCGCCGGCAGATCGCCGAAGTGGCCGGCTTCCTGCGCGAGGTGCCCGGCTTCGAGAGCGCCTACATCGTCGACATCGCGCCGCAGGTGGGCATTCGGGAGACGCGGCGCATCACCGGCCTGTACGAACTGACCGAAGCCGACGTGCTCGGTTGCGCCGACTTCGACGACACCATCGGCGTCAACGGCTGGCCGCTGGAGCTGCACCTGAAGGGCGACGTGGAGTTCCGCTGGACCCCGCCGGGCAGCCGCGGCTTCAACCAGCTGCCCTATCGCATGGTCGTACCGCAGGGCCTGGACAACGTCTGGGTCGCGGGCCGCTGCGCTTCGATGAGCCACGAGGCGCAATCGGCCGCGCGCGTCACCGGCGCCTGCTTCGTCATGGGCGAAGCCGCCGGCATCGCCGCCGACCTGGCGCTCGCCAACCAGCAGACCGCGGCCGGCATCGACGTCGCGAAGCTGCAGCAGCGCCTGGAAAAGGAAGGCGCCTACCTCGGTCGGACCTGGTAAGAGGAAACACGATGGACACGCGCCAGCAGCTGTATCGCGACATGGACCCGCACAACCTCACGCCGCTGTGGGAGGTGCTGCATGCCCTGGTGCCGCCGCGGCCGAACACGCCCTGCATTCCGGCGCTGTGGAAGTACGACGAGGTGCGGCCTTTCCTGCTGCGCGCCGGCGCAGCGATCACGGCGGAAGAAGCCGTGCGGCGTGTCCTGATCCTCGAGAACCCGAAGCTGCGCGGCCAGTCGGCCGCCACGCAGTCGCTTTACGCCGGCCTGCAGCTGATCCTGCCGGGCGAGATCGCACCCAGCCATCGCCACACGCAAAGCGCCTTGCGCTTCATCGTCGAAGGCTCGGGCGCCTGGACCGCGGTGGACGGCGAGCGCACGACGATGCGCCCGGGCGACTTCATCATCACGCCTTCGTGGACCTGGCACGACCACGGCAGCGAGGCCGACGGCCCGGTGGTCTGGCTCGATGGCCTGGACATCCCGATGGTCCGCTTCTTCGATGCCGGCTTCGCGCAGAACAGCGTGGGCCGCTCGCAGCAGGTGGCGCGGCCCGAGGGCACCAGCTTCTCCCGCTTCGGCCACAACATGGCGCCGGTGCGGCACGAGGCGCCTTATGGCGCCACCTCGCCGATCTTCAGCTATCCCTACGAGCGCAGCCGCGAAGCACTGGAGCAGCTGGAGCGGCAGGCTCCGGTGGACGAATGGGATGGCGTCAAGCTGCGCTACGTGAATCCGCTGACCGGCGGCTCGCCGATGCCGACGATGGCGACCTTCCTGCAGAAGCTGCCCAAGGGCTTCAGCGGCAAGCCCTGGCGCCAGACCGATGGCGCGGTCTACAGCGTGGTCGAAGGTTCGGGCGAAGTGCTCATCACGCACGGCGGGGAGGAATGGCGCTACGCCTTTGGCCCGCGCGATCATTTCGTGGTGCCGTCGTGGCACACTGCCCGGCTGGCATCCGGCCCCGGCTGCGTGCTGTTCAGTTTTTCCGATCGCCCGGTCCACCAGGCCCTGGGCATCCACACCGAAGAAAGGTTGTCATGAGCTACGTCTTCCAACCCGCCCCGGCCGCCAGCGTGCCGGTGGTCGGCCGCGCCGAGCGTTTCCCGATCCACCGCATCTACTGCGTCGGGCGCAACTACGTGGAGCATGCCAAGGAGATGGGCTTCACCGGCCGCGAACCGCCCTTCTTCTTCCTGAAGCCGGCCGACGCCGCGCTGGTCGTACCCACCGGCGAATCCGGCACCATGCCATACCCCAGCCTCACCAAGGACCTGCACCACGAGATCGAGCTGGTGGTCTGCATCGGCAAGGGCGGCAAGAACATCAAGGCCGCCGACGCCAAGAGCCACATCTACGGCTACGCCGTGGGCCTGGACATGACGCGCCGCGACCTGCAGGGCGAGATGAAGAAGCAGGGCCGCCCCTGGTGCATCGGCAAGGGCTTCGACCACTCCGCGCCCATCGGCCCGATCGTCGAAGCGGCCAAGGCCGGCGACGTCGAGAACGCCGAGATCTGGCTGCAGGTCAATGGCCAGGACCGCCAGCGCAGCACGGTCAGCAAGCTGATCTGGAACATCGCCGAAACCATCGAGCACCTGTCGGCCGCCTGGGAACTGCAGCCCGGCGACCTGATCTTCTCCGGCACGCCCGAAGGCGTGGCGGCGGTGGTCGCCGGCGACACGCTGGTGGGCGGCGTGGCCGGCGTTGGCGAGCTGAAGGTCAAGATCGCCTAGCCGGTAAACTGGCAGCTTGTTCCGCACTCCCATCAAGCATTGCCGCAACTGCGGCACCGCGGTCGTGTACCGCATTCCGGACGACGGCGACACGCACGAGCGTGCCGTCTGCCCGGCGTGCGACACCATCCACTACGAGAATCCCCTGAACGTGGTGGGCACCGTGGCCTACCTCGGCGACAAGGTGTTGCTGTGCAAGCGCAACATCGAACCGCGCTGGGGCAAGTGGACGCTGCCCGCCGGCTTCATGGAGCTGGGTGAAAGCACCGAGCAGGGCGCGGTGCGCGAGACCACCGAAGAAGCCGGAGCGCAGATCGCGGTCGACGGCCTGTTCACCGTGATCAGCGTGCCGCGCGTGGGCCAGGTCCACCTGTTCTACCGGGCACGGCTATTGAGCGAGGTGTTCGACCCCGGCTTCGAGACGCTGGAAGCCCGCATGTTCGCCGAGCACGAGATCCCGTGGGAGGAGATCGCCTTCCGCACGGTGAAGGAGACGCTGGAGCACTTCTTCCGGGATCGGGCACGCGGGGAGTTCGGCGTGCACAACTTCGACATCGTCTAACGCGCGGCGCACCCGGCGTGCGGCGCGATTGCCGCGCCTTATTGTTGCGGCCCGCGCATGCCCTTGCTTTCCTCGCGCATGCGTGCTTCGTCGCGCCGCTTCACGCACAGCGGATGGTTGCGTGCTCCGGCCTTGTCGCAGTGCTCGGCGAGGCAGATTTCCTTGGCCAGGAACAGGCGGTCGCGGCAGGCGTCCACCGCCTGGTAGTTCGGGTTGTTGGCGGCCACGACCGGCGCTGCCGGCGGCTTGGCCGGCTCCGGCGCCACCACCGGCGGCGGCAACGTGTTCGCCGAGTGCGGCGCCTCGGGCGCGACCTGCGCGTTGTTCTTCGCTGTCCGCGTCGCGTTGGGCTTGGACGCTTCCTTGCGCTTGTGCACCGGTTCGGCCGCGGTGGGCGTGCCCGGAGGCACGGCTTCGGCCGGGGCCGGCGGGAGCGTGGGAGCGGCTGCCGGCGCGGCGACAGGCGCCGCCGCAACGACCGGTGCGGGCGGCACGTCGGCCGGCGCCGCGGCGGGCGCCTTGTTCGCCTGCGCCACCGGGGCCGAGGCTGCCGGCTGCGATTCGACGACGGCCGCCTTGCGGTCGCCGCGCCCCATCGTCATCGCCAGCACGAGGCCGACCGCGGCCAGCGCACCGACGCCAACCAGCAGCGGCGTCTTCGAACGGCGCCGCTTGGGCGGCGGCTCGAAGGTCGATTCCACCAGCACCGAGTCGTTGGCGGCGCGTTCGTCGGCCGAGCCCTTGGTGGGCTCGGGCGCGGACATCTGCGCGCGCGCAGCCGCCGCGGCTGCCGCCGCTTCACCGGCCGCCTTCACGGCCGCCGGCGTGTAGCGCTCCGGCGCCTTCGGCGTGAAGGGCTCGGGCAGCGTCTTCGCAAAACCGGTGTCGCCGCCCTGGGTCTCGGTGCGGGTGTACTCCTGGTCCACCCAGTCGGACGGCTGCAGCCTGGCCGGCTCCGTGCCCGGCGTCGACGGGCGCGAAGGCTCGGTCCGCACGCGGGTCGCGTCGTAGTCGGGGAACAGCGTGCTGGTGCCGTTGCCGCTCAGCAGCTTGGGATCGCCCGGCTGCGTGAGGTTGGTGCCATCGCCCGCCAGCTTGCGCAGGCGCCTGCGCGCCAGGTCCGCATAGATCCCGGTCGGGAACTTCTCCAGGAACAGGTGCAGGTCCTCGGGATCGGTCGTGTCCTTGACGTCCTTCCAGTAAACCAGTTCGAGTTCCTGGGTGACGGAGGTGCCCGAGCCGGTGCTGGGATTCGTCATGCCACCGGGGACGGTGCCGGGCGGCAGCGTGCCGGGCGTGGTGAGCGGCCGCGAGAGCTGCTCCACGCGCCGCGACGGGTTCGCCGGCGGCACCACAGTCTGGTCCTCGGCGCGCCGGATCGCTGCCTGCAAGGCTACGGCGAAATCGCGCGCGGTGGCAAAGCGGTCCTCGCGCTGCTTGGCCAGCGCCCGCGCCACCACCGCGTCCAGCGCGCCCGGCAACCGCCCGTTGACGGAGCTGGGCGGCGGCGGCTCGTGGCCGATGATCTGGTGGATGATGGAAAAGTCGTTGTCGCCGTCGAACGGCCGCTTGTCCGTCAGCAACTGGTACAGCACCACGCCCACCGAGAACAGGTCGGCGCGGGCGTCGATCTTCTGGCCCTGCACCTGTTCGGGCGCCATGTACTTCAGCGTCCCGACCATGCTGCCCTGGGTTCGCGTCGCTTCTCCCGAGTCCTGGATGCGCGCCACGCCGAAGTCGGTGAGCTTGACCCGCCCGCCCGGCTCCAGCAGCAGGTTGGCCGGTTTGATGTCGCGGTGGACGATGCCCTGCTTGTGCGCGTAGTCGAGCGCGCTGAGCAGGTCGCGGATCATCTTGAGCGATTGTTCCAGCGAGTAACGAACCCCCCGGTCCAGGTGGTGCTTCAGGTCGTCGCCCTGGATGTACTCCATGACCAGGAAGGCGACGTCGCCGTCGCGGTCGGAGTCGTAGACGCTGACGATGTTGGGGTGCTGCAGGCGCGCAGCCGAGCGCGCCTCGGTCCGGAAGCGGTGCTCGTATTCCGCGGCCGCCTCTTCCGACAGGTTTTCCACCTTGACGGTCTTGATGGCGACGCGGCGGTCGAGGTTGGGGTCGCGGCCCTCGTAGACGACTCCCATGGCGCCCTTGCCGAGCACCCGGAGCAGCTCGTACCGGCCCAGCTTCTTGAGAGTCACTTCAGCACACGCCGTCGTTCACAATGAAACACATTCTAGCCTTGGGCCTGCTCGGCAGCAGTGAAGTCATCCGCGCGGCGGGCCCTCGCTGTGGCGTTTCGCCCGAAGCAGCGCCTGCGCATAGGCCTCGGCGAAATGCCGGTCGAGCAGTTGCCGCACCCAGCCGTCGAGGTCCTGGCCCTTTTCCGTGTAATCCTTGGCAAAAGCGTCCCAGGCCCGGGCCGATTCGAACAGTTTCGGGCTGGGGCCGAGCAGCCGCGCCTTCAGCGCCTCGGGCGCGAAGTCCTGCAGCACCGCCGCCACAGTCTGGCGCACGGCCTCGGCCAGCGCCTCCTGGTGGGCCAGCAGCTGGTTCACCACCTCGCCCACCGCGCGGTCCGCCGGGATGCTGCCGGCGGCCGCGGCCTGGCCGCCGAACAGGTACCAAAGCTTGCTTTCCAGCGGCGTGTCCATGCGCAGCGGGTTCGTTTCGCGCGGCTCCAGCACGGTGCGATCGTCCGAACGCAGGGCTTCGCGGTTGCCGCCGCTGGCGCGCTGGGCCTGCAGCAGGCCCCGCAGCGCGGCGCGCGTGAGGCGCCCCATGGTTTCCAGTTCGCCGCGGGTGAAGCCGCCCCGGCGCTCCACGCCCAGCCCGATGAAGAAGGACTCGAGGTCGCCGCCCGGCTCCAGCGCACCGGCCTCCAGCGCGCCGTTGACGGCGCCCGGGCCGAAGGTGCTCTGGAAGCCCCAGTCGCCGAACGGGTCGTCTTCCGCCGGCGCGGCCGGCATCGCCACCGAGGCCACCAGGCGCGCCGCTTCCTTCTCGAAATCGGCCCAGGGATCGGACTCGGGCGCGGGTGCGGCTGCCACCGGCTGCACCGTGATGCGGTAATCGGCCAGCGCCAGCACCTCGCCGGGCCGCAGCACGCCGCGGCCGGCCGGCGGCACTTCCACGCCCTCGACCTCGACGCCGTTGACCACCGAGACCACGAGGAAGTGCAGCGCCTCGCCTTCGTTCCACGCACTCAGGTGGCGCCGCGAAACATTGCGCTCGGGATCGGGCAGGCAGACGGAGCAGTCGGCGTCGCGGCCCAGGATCAGGGCCGGCTCGCCCACGGCCAGGCGGCGGCTGGCTTGCAGCCCGGGTCCTGCGATGAAGAGGTCAAGCGGCACTAAACGGTGACGGCGAAGCTCGCGAGCGGCGCGTCATCGGCATGGCGGTCGCAGCCCAGGGCGATCTGCCCGCTGCCCACCAGGTAGCACTCGGTGCGCCGCAGCACCACCGGCTCGCCCTGGTTGCCGAAGTAGACCCAGGTGCCGAAGCTCGAGACGTCGCCGAGGATGAAGTGCCCGCCCTTCCATTCCACCGTGGCGTGGATGCGCGACACGCGGCCGTCGTTGATGGCGAGGTTGGCGGTGGTGCCGCGCCCGAGCGTCAGGCGCTCGCCATGCGGCTTCAATTCGATGCTGTGGCCGGCGGCCGTGATCACCAGCGAGGCTTCGGTGGACGGCTTGAACATCGACACGCCCATCACGGTGGCTTCGACGTCGCGCTGCGGCTGCCATTCGACCCGGAACACCTCGGTCACGTCCTGCTTGCCGCGCAGGTACATGGGGCCGAGGCTGCGCAGCTTGCGCTGCAGGTCCTGCGGCAGGGCGTCGCGCACGCGCTGGGTGGCGAGGATCTGGTCGGCGCCCGCGAGGTCCGCGAGGCGGGCGGCGCTGTTGACGGCGTCGCCGTAGCAGTCGCCCTCGATCTCCACCACCTCGCCGGATTCGATCCCCATCTGCATCTGCACGGGGCTGCCGGTGCCGCCGGCGTGCACGGGCTTTTCGACCAGCCTTTCCTGGATGGCGACGCAGGCCGTGACGGCCTGGCTTTCCTGCGGAAACAAGACGAACAGGCCGTCCCCCAGCAGCTTGACCACCCGGCCATTGTGCTGTTCGAAGATCTTCGCGAGTGCCGTCGTCAGCTGGGTGACGAAGCGCCCGGCGGTCTCGTCCCCGAGCCGCTCGAAGATCCCGGTGCTTCCCACCAGGTCGGCGAATACGACGGAGGCCATGCACGGCCATTGTATGCGGCGAAGGCAGCGGCCATGTGGCTCACGCCGGTTCGAGTTCGGCGACGGCCGCCGCCTTGCCCAGTTCCATGAACTCCTCGGCGGTCGACGTCGCGAACAGGTGCAGCGCGCGCGCAACGAGCCCGGTCCAGCCGGTCTGGTGGCTGGCGCCCAACCCGGCGCCGTTGTCGCCGTGGAAGTATTCGTAGAAGAGGACCAGGTCGCGCCAGTGCGGGTCGTCCTGGAACTTGCGGGTGCCGCCGTAGACCGGCCGCTGCCCCTGGGCATCGCGCAGGAAGATGCTGCAGAGGCGCCGCGACAGCTCCTCCGCCACCTGGTACAGGTTCATCAGGCGGCCGGAGCCGGTGGGGCATTCGACCTGGAAGTCGTCGCCGTAGAACTGGAAGTACTGCAGCAGGGCCCGCACGATCAGGCCGTTGACCGGCAGCCACACCGGCCCGCGCCAGTTGGAGTTGCCGCCGAACATGCCGCTGTCGGACTCGGCGGGCAGGTAGTCCACGCGGTATTCCTGGCCGCCGACGTTCAGCACGTAGGGATGTCGCTCATGCCAGCGCGAGAGCGAGCGGATGCCGAAGGGACCGAAGAACTCGTTTTCGTCCAGCATCTTGGCCAGCACGCGCCGCAGCTTGTCCTGATTCAGCAGCGAGGCCAGCCGCCGTCCTTCCTTGCCGACCTGCGAAGGGTCGTGGATGAACTCGCTCAGCTCGGGCCGGGCAAGCATGAAGCGCTTGATCCGCGGGCCGACGTCCGGGTAGCGCTCCAGCAGCTGGCCGTCGAAGACCGTCACCGCGCACAGCGGCAGCAGGCCGACCATCGAGCGGACCTTCAGGCGTTGGGCGCGGCCGTCCGGCAGCCGCAGCACGTCGTAGAAGAAGCCGTCCTCCTCGTCCCACATGCCGGTGTCGGGGCCGGTGTGGAGCATCGAGGTGCCGATCAACAGGAAGTGCTGGATGTACTTGAGCGCCATGTCCACGTACGCGGGCCGCTCCAGCGCCAGCGTGATAGCCATTTCCAGCATGTTCTGGCAGAACAGCGCCACCCAGGCGGTGCCGTCGGCCTGCTCCAGGTAGCCGCCGGTGGGCAGCGGCGCGCTGCGGTCGAACACGCCGATGTTGTCCAGGCCCAGGAAACCGCCCTCGAACACGTTGCTGCCGGAGCGGTCCTTGCGGTTGACCCACCACGCGAAGTTGAGCGACAGCTTCTGGAAGCTGCGCTCCAGCCAGTCCAGGTCCGGCGCCTTGTTGTGCGCGAGCAGCCCGTAGGTGAAGACCGTCGACCAGGCATGCACCGGCGGGTTCACGTCGCCGAAGTTCCACTCGTAGGCGGGAATCTGGCCGCTGGGATGCAGGTACTGCGCCTGCAGCATCAGGTCCAGCTGGTGCTTGCCGAATTCCTCGTCGACCAGGGTCAGCGCGATCACGTGGAAGGCCAGGTCCCAGGCTGCGTACCAGGGGTACTCCCACTTGTCCGGCATCGAGATGACGTCGGCGTTCATCATGTGCGACCACTGCCCGTTGCGCGGCGCCTTGGCGGCATTGGGGCCGAAGGGGTCGGCGCCGCGCTCGTCCAGCCAGCGGTCGACGTCGTAGTAGTAGAACTGCTTGGACCACAGCATGCCGGCCAGCGCCTGCCGCATCACGTTGCGCTGGTCGGCGTCCAGCACCTTCGGGATCACCGTGGCATAGAACTCGTCCGCCTCCTGCTGGCGCGTGCGCAGCACCCCGTCGAACGCCGTGAAGGCGTCGCCGGGCGCGCCGTCGTGCAGGCGCAGCCGCAGCGTGCGCGTCTCGCCCGGGCCGACGACGAAGACGTAGTGCGCCGCGGCCTTGGTGCCGGTCCGGTCGGGGTTCACGGCGGCGCCGCGGCCTTCCACCACGCTGGCGTGGAAGGCGTCCTTGACGTGGGGCGTGCGACTCGGCGTGCCCCACAGGCGCTCGGCGTTGCTCTCGTTCTCGGTGAACAGCAGCTCCTGCGCGCCTTCGCACTCGAGCACGCGCGTGCCCAGGTCCGGATGCATCGCGGTGACCGTGCCGGGGCCGGTGGCGCGCAGCTGCGGCCGCTGCACGGCCTCGCCGCCCCAGGACCAGGTGTTGCGGAACCAGAGCGTGGGCAGCACGTGCAGCTCCGCGGCCTCGGGGCCGCGGTTGGCCACCGTCACCTGCACCAGCAGGTCCTCCGGCCCGCCCTTGGCGTACTCCACGAACACGTCGAAGTAGCGGTCCTCGTCGAACACGCCGGTGTCGAGCAGCTCGTATTCGAAATCATGGCGGCCGCGCCGGCCATTGGTCTGCACCAGCCCGGCATACGGGTACTCGGCCTGCGGATACTTGTACAGGTACTTCATGTACGAGTGCGTCGGCGTCGAGTCGAGGTAGAAGTAGTACTCCTTCACGTCCTCGCCGTGGTTGCCCTCGCTGTTGGTGAGGCCGAACAGGCGTTCCTTGAGGATGGGGTCCTTGCCGTTCCACAGCGCCAGCGCGAAGCACAGGAGCTGCTGGTCGTCGGACACGCCGGCCAGGCCGTCCTCGCCCCAGTGGTAGGCGCGCGAGCGCGCCTGGTCGTGGCTGAAGTAGTTCCAGGCGTTGCCGTCGGCGCTGTAGTCCTCGCGCACGGTGCCCCATTGCCGCTCGCTCAGGTACGGCCCCCACTTCCTCCAGGGCACGGCGCGGTCGCGGGCATCCTGCAGGCGGTCGTGTTCGGCGGTCATCCAAGCCTCCGTAAGCGAAGGCTCCCGGTGTAACGGCGGGTGGACGCAAGGCCCATTGGACCTTGGTCCACCGCAAAGCGCATCAGTGCTGGACGATGCTCGCCACGTTGTTCACGCCGTACTGCGAGATCGACGCGTAGTGGTTCGCGCCGTACTGCGCCACCCTCGCCTGCCCGTTCGTGCCGTACTGGGACACGTAGGCCGTGTCGGAGGAGCCCGTCTGCAGGATGCCGCCGAGGTTGTAGCTGCCTTCCTGGTGCAGGTAGGCCTGCTGGTTCGCGCCGTACTGCAGGATGTAGCCCGTCAGGCCGGTGCCGGTCTGTTCGGCCTGCGCGTACGAGTTCACCGTGTCGGGCGTCGCCATCGACGGGTCCACGCCCTGGTAGTTGTAGCCGTCGAAGTAATAGCCCACGTAGGTCGCCGTGGAGCCCTGGTTGAGGAACAGCCGGGCGTCGTGTGCGGCGTTCTGGGTCGAGTGCAGCTCGTTGTTGTTGCCGCCCTGCCAGATCTCGGTGCGCGAATATCCCGACAGCTGGCCCTGCGTGACGTAGCTGCGCAGGTACGAGCCGGGGTTCTGCGTGACGTAGGCATAGGTGGCGTCGACGTTGCCGGACTGGGTCACGGACGCGGTGCTGTTCGACGTGTCGGCCTGGGTGACATAGGCGGTGGCATAGGACGGCGAGTCGCCGGTCGACTGCGCGATGGTGGCCGTGTTGCCCGAGCCGCCGGTCTGGCTGATGCTGCCGTAGAAGTAGCCGCCGTTGGAGGCCTGGTCGATGCTGGCCGTGTCGCCGGTGCCCGTCTGCGTGATGTCGCCATGGTCCGCCCGGGCGACGCCGGCCGCCGCAAGGGCGAGGACACCGATCGCGACTGGAAGAAGGTGCGTTTTCATAGGTCTGCTTTCGCTGCGTAAGGTTGATGGGAACTGCCTGGGACGTCAGCCGGTTCTTCGCCGGCCGTGGATAGGTAGGGAGCGAACACCGGGTCGTCGGACGCGCCGTCCGCCGACCCGGCCCACACGCGGGCCTGCAGCCCGCGCCCGATCAGCTGGATCACCGCGGCTTCGATCGCTTCGCTCACGCACAGCTGGATCGGCTCGTTGCGCGTGAAGCCGGCCTCGAACTCCAGCAGCTTCTTGAAGCTCACGTACTTGAAGATGCCGGTCTGGAACTGGTAGGACAGCACCGTCTTCGTGGTGGACGCGCTCACCAGCACGGCGCCGGTGCGCACGTCGACGGCGCGCAGGATCACGGTGACCTGGTCGGTGCGGTACTGGGTCGAAGCGCTCACGCCGAGGTAGGCCACGCCCGCGCCGCCGGTGCGCAGGTCGGTCTCGTAGCCCACGATGCCGCCTTCCACCAGCACGCTGGCCGGCGTCAGCGAGGGAAGTTGCACGGCCGGCGAGCCCTTGTCGGCCGGACTCTCGATGGACCGCACGATGCGCCGCTCGGTCAGCAGGTTCTGCAGGCCTTCGCGCTCCACCGGCGTGAACCAGCCGGAGTCGGCCAGCGCGCGGATCAGGAAAGCGGCGCCGCCTTGCGTGACGGCGGTGGAGAAGGAGCTGTCCGGCACCGGCTTGTATTGGCCGGTCTGGTCGCGCAGGTTGTAGACCGCCACGGTGATGCGGCCCTTGGGCGCCGGCAGGCGCGAAAGGTCGCGGGCCGCGGCGCTGCGCGGGGTCGGCGCGGCCGGCGTGGTGGTTCCCACCGGCGGCACGCTGGCGCAGCCCGCCAGCAGCAATAGCGCCAACGGCAGGACCAGGCGCGCGGCTCTCATTGGCTGATCTCGAAGCTGGTACTGCTGCCGGAGAGCTTGTCCGTGGTGACGATGCGCAGCTTGCCGCCGCCCAGGTCGGAGATCGAGATGGTGAAGTTCTGCGTCTGCACCGTTCCCGGGATCAGCTTGCCGTCCGCTCCGACGACGCTGGAGGAGACCGCCGCCGAAATGCGCGAGAGGATGGCCTGCTGCAGCGCGCTGTTGAACTGGTCCAGCTGCGACTGCGCGGAAAACGGGTTGACGGCCGTCGGCGCATTGGGGTCCTTGTGCTGGTTCTGCGCATCGGCGCGATTGAGCAGGAAGGGCCCGTTCAGCGGACTGCCGCCGAAGGTCGGGTTCACCGGCGTGTAGACGAGCGGGTTGGCCTGCGCCGCGCCGCTCGCGCTGGCGGCGAGCGCGATGGACAGCAGGCGGAATGCGAGTCTCATGGGAGCTCCTCCGGTCCGAGGTCGAGGTCGCGTGTCAATGCCTGCTCCGCCTCGGTGCGCAGCAGCTGCTGGAAGATGTCGCCGGCCAGGTTCGGCGCGAGCTCGCGCGCCTGCTGCCGGTTGGGCCCGAGCAAGGCCTGGTAGACGGTGCGCCCCTGTGCCTGGATGCGGATCGTCGAGCCGAAGCGCGCGGTCGGCGACTCCTGCACGGTGACGCTGTAACGCTGCAGGCTGTCGAGCTCGCGCCAGGCATCGGCGAAGGCGCTGAAGAATTCGTGCCCGAGCACCGTGACGGTGGCGTCCAGCACCAGCCCGCCGGCCAGGTCCACGGGGCCGTGCCGTTCGATCGGCTGCTCGTTCTCGCGCACCAGCTGGCCGTGCGCGCAGAGCACCGCGACGGCCGCGAAGCAGGCAGCGATGGCGCGCTGCGCGTTCATTGCTGCACGACCCGGATCACGCGCGGGCTGCTGCCCACGACCTGCTGCACGTTGACCGTCAGCGGCTGCGCGCCGGCCTGGTAGATCGAAGCGCGGTACGGCGCCGCGGCCGTGCCGCTGCCCGTTTGCGACAGGGACGCGCTGTGCGCGCCGCCGCTTTGCTGGATCTCGGCCTCGAGGTAGGCGCCCGTCTGCATCACCGTCGCACTCGCGCCCGCCCCGGATTGCATGACCAGCGCCGACAGGCCGGCGCCGCCGAACTGCAGGATGGTGGCGACGGCCTGCTGCGCGGGGCTGGCCACGGCCTGGCCGCTGCGCGCTTCGGCGATGCGGGCGGCGATGGTGAGCGACCGCGTGTCCGTCGCATCCACGCCCTGCTCGATGAGGGCCGTGGAGCCGACACCGGTCTGCTGCAGGCTCGCTCGCGCCAGCGAGGCCGAGGCCGATTGCAGCACCACGCCGGTCGCGCCGGAGCCGGTCTGGCTGGCGGTGGCGGTGCCCGAGAGGCCCGCTTGCTGCACCGAAAGCAAGGCCGACGCGCCGTGCGGCACGCCGGTTTGCGTGGCGAAGACGGTGTTGCCGCTGCCTTGCTGCGTGACTTCGAGCCGCTGCGCTTCGCCGCCGGACTGCAAGGCGTTCGCCACGTTGGATGAGCCGGACTGCTGCACGGACAAGGTGTTGCCCTGCCCGCCGGACTGGCGCGCGTCCGCGCGCTGGTTGTTGCCGGACTGCTGGATGCTGACCTGGCCTTGCACGGCCGCCGCCTGCTCCACGCGCACGGAGCCGGAGGTTCCTTCCTGGACGACCCAGGCCTCGGCGGCCTGGCCCAGGGATGCCGGCGCGACGCCCGCAAGAAGCGCCGCACACCATCCCAGGAGTCGCACCCGAATCGCACCGCGTTGCACGGAGTCACCTCCCCGCCATGTAGTTCCGCGCTGGTATAGCAGGCGCCATTCGAAACTACCAATGCGAGAAGGCCTGCTTGCTGGCACAACTCCCGACCGCCAAGCGCGCGCTTCGGCATCCCGTGACAACGTGGACGCGCTGCCTCATGCACACCACAGCATCAAGCAAAAAGCCCGTACCTTTGCAGGTACGGGCTTTCATACTCTTGGTCGGCGTGGCGGGATTCGAACTCGCATGCGCCTCTAGGATTGGCGCGGGTTTGCGGCCCGTTCCGGCGATTTGTCGCATTTCTGTCGCAATTTCAGAAGTCCTCCTCGTCATCCTCCTCAGGGCCGCCCGCCTCGACCTCGCGCTCGCCGACTTCGGCCAACTCGACCTCGTCGACACGGGCGACCAGGCCTTCGGCGGCCGCCCATTCCTGCTGATACACCGCGGCTGCGGCTTGACCGGGCACGGCCTTGCCGGGCGCCATCCAACGGCCGTACACGTGCGCGACCAGTCGCCCATCAAGGTGTCCCATTTGCTCGGCCACCCATTCGGGGGACTCCCCGGCCGACACCATCAGCGAGGCGTACGTGTGGCGAGTCTGGTAGGGTTTGCGATAGCGCACGCCGGCAGCCTCCAGTGCCCGAATCCAGTGAACCCGAAGGCGCTGCGAGTTCTGCCATCTCTGACGTGTGCGAGGGTTGTTGAATACCCATCGCCCCGCGTCACCTGTCAATGCCCACTGGGCGTTCAGGGCAGCAACGGCGGGCGGCGTGAGGTCGACCCAGCGCGCGCGCCTGCCCTTGGTGGTCGTGAAGTGCCTCTTCGAGTACGAAAGCCGCACAAGAATGCGCTTGCGGTCCGCAGAGACGTCACACCACCTGAGTGCAATGAGTTCTCCGGTCCTCAGCCCGGACCAGAACGCAAACAGAAACAAGTTCCTGACCTGCCCAACGAGCTTGGCGAGCACTGACGCACGCTCGCTGTCGTTGAGCGGGTCCGCGCTCTTTGCAGCGTGCTGGTAAGCCGGGTCAAGCGTCGTCGGCAGCGGCTCGGAAAACGACGGCTCTCCCCTGTCATTGAGCTCGACCTTCTTGGACCGCCTCTGCTTGGTCGGGGCGCTGCTGTGAGCTGGGCTGGAGGCGATGAGACCTCGTTCCACCGCCATGGACAGGGCGCCGCGCAGGGGCGTGAGAATGTTGCTGATGCGCGAATCGGAAAGGCCTTCGGCGCGCAATGACGCTCGGTATTGAACGTACTTGTCGACGGTGATGTCCTTGGGAGCCAGGAATCCCAACGATGGTGCGAGCCGCGACGCGACCACTTCTTTGTGGGTGTCGAGCGTGTTCCGGTTATGCGGGTTGTCGAGCGCGTACCGTTGCAGCCACTCCTCGAGCAGCTCGCCCATGGTGCAGCTGGTAGCCGCCTCGGCTCGCGCTTGGCGTTCCTCGGCTCGCCTTACCTTTCTGCTGTTTGGAAAGTGGCGTGCGTAGTCGAATACGCCCAGCGCGATTTCGTCCACGACTGACTGCCGTTTGGTAACCGCGCGCGCCACCGCCTCGACATCAGGCGCGCCCGGCAGCGATTCCGTGGACCGTCGCCCCTGCCACATGAATTCGATTTGGACGCTGCGCTTGCTGCGAATCGTGATGCCCGCTGGCAGCGGCTGCGGGTCAGCATTCCCCTTTGCGGGGAAATGGGTAGCGCCAATCGGCAAGATTTCCGAAGGCGCACGCTTGGCTTTCGCCATGACGAGCTCCTGCCGCTAGGCGGCGCAGGAGCGTCGGGGCGAGCGTTGCCGAACGCTTTCTTGAAGGGGGTCGCTGCGTACATTACGGATTTGCCATCCAGACGTTGCGTCTGGGCTTGCGACAGGCTTCCCGGGGGCCTCGGCAGCTCAACCATTATACAACAGGCAACTCGCCGCTCATCCACTGCTGAATGCGCGTCAAGTTGAAAACGAGACGGCCGTCCGGCGCCTTCTTCCAATAGGCCCCGTGCGCCCAGTCTCCACGCCGAATCTTTGCGCGAACGGCGTCGTCCGTGTATCCCGTGTATTCGCACAGGACGTTGACCAATACCCAACGTTGAACGGTTTGCTGCACTGGTGTACTCCTCGTGAGCACAGGTGAAGCAACCTTGTTTATTTGCGGGTGTCGGATGAATTTATGTCCCTGGGCGGAAGGCGGCCAGCCGGCGTTGTGGCTGCGCCTTTCCCGGGCAGCAAGGTGCGTGTCCACTTAAGACGCAGATGATTCGAGAGCGGCGAAATCCGCAAATGCAAATGCCATACAGCGCTCGAAGCCACCGGCCCATGTCAGCACTTCGAAGTACTGGGGAATCTGGGGGCCCTGAGCGGCCCACAAGCACTCGAATTCGTTCAGAACGGCCGCAATCCAAGGTGCGCTCGGAGGCCGCGAGGGGTCTGACAGAAGCGGTCCGTGGCCCGGCAGTTCATGCAGCTCGCGCCAAAACTCAGTAGAACTCGACGGGTCCAGTGCAACACCCATCGTCACGACGGGAACCGGTCCTTGTTCGAACTGCATGCACAACTGGCAAGTCAGGTTCGAGTCCTTGACATCAATGTGCAGTGGATATGTTTCGTCTCCCAGCTCGAGGTCAGTCCAGCCCGTCTCGCGCGACTCGACGATGAGTTTCATCAACAATGCTCGAGCTGCCATTCCAACTGATTCGGTCCGCTGCACACACGTTTGCCCCGTGTCCAAGGTCACGTGGACGAATTCTGTCACGGCACTGCGCTGGACCGCCGCCCTGTCGCCGCCCAGTGAGGGGCTTTCCTCTGCTTCCTGTGCGCCTCCTTTGCATCGCACGACCGCCTCGCGTGCCATCCGCGAAGCCGAAAACGCTGCATACGCCTTGTTGATGACGCGCTCGTACTCGGAGCGGCCGATGGGAACCGCAAGCTGGTCATGTGCCGTGGCAATCAAGTACGCCGAGAACTCCTTCGAAAGGGTCACCAGTCGCGCCCCATACTGCTCCCCTGACTGGGCGTCGCAGGCGATGACAGCAAGCGCAAGATGGTGCTTCCCCGCCACAAACTCATCCGGCACGCCTGCGGTGCCTGGCGGGTTCATCGCAGCATGAAACGGCGCATCTAGCCAGCCGTTAGCGCCGAAGTTGCTCATGAAGAAGGCAACGCCTTCGTACTCAAAAAGAGAGAACTTGGCCTCTCCACTTCGAAAGTCGGAGATGACGCGCGCATCAGGTCGAGACGTGTAGATGGTCAGAGTCGCTCCATCGTTGTTCAGGTTGAAGCACGCTGCGCTCGCGTTCTCAACGCCATGCAGGTTGATGTTGGTCGGTTTATTGTTCATGTTGTGTTCACTTATTGGAAAGTGCTGCCGGCGCCGACAGCACGAAAGCGCACGCTCATGCGCCATGCGCACGAAGCGAGCAGGACGCACACCACGCGCTTGGAACGGCGGTGTCGGTCGCAATCAAGCGTTGGGCCGCATCGAACGTCCGAGCCGTATCACTTGGGCTCGACGTGCGCGGGGCCGCTAGGGCCAGCGCTCGCACGGGCAGCGGCCTAATGTGCTCAGACCTCGGCGAAGGTCCTCAGCACGTCTTCAGTACTTATGAGGCGCGCGTGAGCTGCGTCGATGCCAGCTAGTGCTGCAAGGGCCTGATGCCATCTGTCATGAATTCGCCCAGGATACGAACGAACGAACCGGACGAAGTCATCGAAGTCAGCCTGGCTCGCGAAGAGCTGCTCGGCGAACGTTGAACGCCTCACCAGCCCCTTTTCCACCGCTGCCGTGATGTGGTCAAGGTGCTCGCCGATGAAGGCATCATTGACGCAGCAGATTTTGGTTAAGCGCCCCGAGCATGGATTGAAGCCGCCGATGGCAGCGCACGTGCGCTCCCATTCCTGAGCCGGCCTGTCGTAGTCATGCGCGATGGGGGAAATCACCGGCTCGTATGCCGGAATTCTCTTTGCGGTAAATGGCATATTCATTCATCCAGGAGCGCATCGCGCCAGCCTGGCAATGACGTTCTTCTCTCATCTCGTCCGGCGCACTTCCTTGGGCGGGCGCGCACCTTCCCGGATTTGGCAGGTGCTTTAGCGGCCTTCCGAATCGAGTTAAGAAAATCCTCCACTGGGCAGCAGCCGCGGCTCCGGGCTCCGAGTGCTTTGTTGTGGGGCACGTGCAGACAATCGCCCGCACGTGCGATTGCGGGTGGTCTACCAGCACCCAGACGCAGTCATGCTGTGTGCGGAGTTCATGCTTGACGGGGCACCGTCAGGAATTTCGACAGAGCTCTCGCGGCTTGCGGCGTCAATCCGGAAGTATCTGGTGATGTCCAAATCGTGTCGGTCGACAGCATCTCCGGCTCGACGGTGAGGAAGCGTTGAGGACGTGCACGTCCATCCAGCGCGGCTCGGCACTTGTCTATCGTTTCTTGGTGGAACTCGGAGAACAGCGCATACGTATCTTGCTCCTGCGCCAGTGTCTTGATTGCTCTCTTGAGCATGGCAGCACGTGGCGCAACGGCGACCAGTGCCAGTTCCTCATAGCCAATCCGCTCCCCTGTGTAGCATGTCAAGGGGGCAATGGTTTCTGCTGCGACATGGCAGTCCACAATGGCGCCAATCAGCCATTGCAGTTCATTCAGGTTTGGCCCGTGCGCGGCGATAACCAGCTGGACATCCGTATCGCCACCCCAGCTCTGGGCGCTCCAAATCCTTCCATCAGCGTCTATGTGGCTCTCGTCGGGCGCGTGGCCAGACGCTTCCTTCCAGCTCAGCAGCCAAGGCGAGAGCGTTGACCTGATTAGCTGGCAGTCACGGTGAAACTCCGTACGAAGACCATACCGTTTGCCTCGGGCTAGCCTCATCGCACGTCGTTTCGCGTACGAGCTGGCCGGGGGGTTGTTCGCAGAAATGTGACTGCCTTCCGCTTGCCCCAGGCCGGCCGTCGACAACTCGCAGCCTTGCTTGGTCTTCTTCGCCTCGTGCGATTTCATCTTTGTCATGTTTTCTTTCTTGTTCGTGCCTCTTGACAGGCGCAGGAGCGCATCGCGACCACTGGCCGCGAGCGCGAAGTCTCGTTAGAAGGGCTGAGTCGGAAGACTCGCCGTCTTTGCCCTAGGAAAACGGCGACATTGCTCCAGTAGGGTGGCCGCCGGAGCGCTGTTGCAGGTCAACGCCGCCGGTCGGCAGCCTTCTTCGGTTGGGTGGCCTTTCGAACGGGTTTGGCGACCGTTTCGCCCTTCAATTCGGCCAACAGTTCATCCAGGCTTCCCGCCTCGGAGAAGGTTGCGCCAATGCTGGCTGCGTACGCTTTCAGCTGCTCTTTGGTGGCGGGCGCCGGGAACAGGAGCGACTCAGCTTGTTCGAGAGCGTCCGCCAGTGCCCGGAGAGACTTGGCGGCATCCGTCTTGGTCGCGAAGCAGCCGGAATCCACTTGGGCGAGAAAGCCTGTCAGTTTCACCTCCAGGGTCGACAGGTCGAACTCTCGCTGGGCGAGTTGCGTCTTGACCTTGAGCGCGTCTTCTGCGTTGCGGCCGGAGACCTCGCGCATTTCGTCAATGACATCCAACTCAAACTGCTGCCAGCTCTGACGAGCCAAAGCGCCAGACAACAAGCTGATGGACTTGAGGTACCCAGACGTCTTCTTGGCATCACCAAGAAGCAGGTTGCCGGTCACGTCGGCGAGGAGGGCTTCGAGGGTCTTGATTTCGTTAGCAATCATGAATTTCTTTCTTTGCGCCTCGGCGCATTTATGTTTGTTCGCCCACTACGCGGGACTTGAGTGTGAGAAGCGCCGCAGGTGAGCGGACGTGCTTCGCGCCACCAGGCCCTTCAAGACCTGGCGGCTAGTGTTTTTGTCTTTCTGAGACGGTTATTTTTCTGGGTTGCCCTGGGGCCACCCTCAGCTACCGAAGCTGCTTTCGCCGCTCTTTTCAGGGGCCGTTTGCACGCGCCTTGCCCGTTCGGTTCTGGAAACCAAGTTGTTAAGGAGCCTTCTCAGCGAACCGGCGATGCGGAACGCAGAGCCCTTTCGGGTCGATTACGAGAGCGAATGGATTCGCGAAAGTCCCCAGCGGGGAGCTTGTCGCAGAGCTCTGGGCGAGCTAGTCGCCTGAGGCCCCAGATGCGAACAACCGGTGAAATCCGGCCGTTGCCTTGTGATGACTTCCTGAATTCAGGAAGCCGTTGAACTGATGAGCACTGTAGCCTGCCTCAGCCGGGTTGGCAAGCCCCTGTCGCGAAAATGCACCGAGCCGACTAGAGCCTGAGCGCCGCGCACGCGGCCCTCCCGTGAACCCCAGCCACATGGGATTTCAGCTGCACCGCGTTGGGCCATGACGCTGCGCAGAACGGACAAACGAACCCCGAGGCATCGCGGTGAACTGGTACTTGAGGCGGGGCAGGTCGCGGCTTGCGGGCTGCCGCCCCGTTGGGGTCGTGCCTGGCGCGGCGCATGTGCTTGTCGAGGTCAGCGACCATTGAGCTGCAAATGGGGCACTTTGTCAGGAGCGCTCCATTCGTCCCTCCGCTCTCGGAGCCTCGTGCAGCTCCCGCAGGCTCCTGCCCCGATACCTCACCCGACTTCTTCGGCATGGGAGTCCTCAGTCAGCCAGTGCTTTGAGCAACGCGTCCCGCCCATCCTGGTAGAACTCGATGTCCAGTTTGGTGGCCATCTCGTCCGACAGCTCGAAGAGCTGCTTGCGGCAAGACACGGGTAGCAAGAGCGACTTCGCACCTTTCTCGACGGCAAGTTCAGCCAGGCTCACTGCGTTATGAATTGGTTCGATGGTTCCACCCAGGGTCACCTCTCCCACGATGACCAGGCCACCGCGGACCGACTTCTTTAAAAGCGCACTCGACAAAGCGACAAGCGCCGCGACGCCAGTCTTGGCACCAGACTTCGCAGCATCAAAGCCGCGTAACTGCACTGAGAATTCGTGGGCACGCGGGTCGCGGTCGCCGACCAGCTGCAGCGCCCTTGCATAGAGGTTCTGCTCTGCGCAGCGAATGGACTCCTTGAACGCCGGTGGCACCGGGTTGTTCAGGACCCTGACCCCTGAACCTGGTCCTTCGGTGACCTCGAGCCGGAAGAGACCGGGGTGCTCGTCCTGGCCTCCAGGACTGAGAGTCCAAATCTGTCCGCTCTCCAGCGGTTCGTCTCCGATGCCTCCCTGACTCTGGAGCTCCGGAGTGGAGACGAATTTCTCAACGCCCTCCGCGCCAAGCGTGTAGCTGAAATGGGTATTGCGAAACTCCGCGGCACCTATTCGCTTTTGCTGCTCCTTCACCCGGCGACGCACCTCCAGCGCCAGCCTCACGGCCCATTCCAGGTCCTCGTCGCTCACTTCGCTGTCCTGCCCTGGATAAAGCAGCTTCAGCAGGCCGCTGACGGTCTTGTTAACCCCGTTGATGTCCCGGCCGGACAAGCCCCCGCCCCAGTACACCCGCCCTTGCAAGTCAGACACCCTGCTCTGGCCGCGAAGCTGCGTGAAGCACTCCGACAGGAAGTCGCTCACCAAGCCGAAATGGTCCGTGAAAAGACTCGGATTGAGCTTCGGAACATCCCAACCAGGCAGAAAGCAGTGAATGCGGTCCATGAAGGCCGTGTCGTCTCGCATTTCGGGCGGCAGCGGCCCGAAGAGATGCCCGATGCGCTGCTGGTGCTCCACGTCCACGTCGAAGTTGCCCACCAGCACGATGGAGCCGTCCGCACGGATGCTCTCCTTGCCTCTGGAGAACTCACCGCTCTCCATGTAGCCCTTCATGATGTTCACGCCATCCTTCTGGTCGAAGGACACGCCGGACACTTCGTCGAAGCAGACCACGTCGTATTGGCAGACCAGGCCGCGTTGCCCGCTGGCGTTGTTGACGAACATCCGAGCCACGGTAGCCTTGCCGCCCGAAATCAGGTGGGCGTAAGGGGACACTTGCTGGAACAGGTGGGACTTCCCGGTCCCTCGCGGGCCCAGCTCCACCATGTTGTAGTTGCGCTCGACGAACGGCACCATGCGCAGCAAGAGAGCATCTTTGGCTCGGTCTGACAAGCTCGCCGGCTCGAAGCCCACACTGCGCAACAACAGGTCACGCCATTCAGTCCTCGTGAAGTGTTCCCGGCCCTTCGCCAGCACCTCCAGCACCTCGCGTTTCGACAGCTGGATGGCACGTAGGGCATCAACGCCGAAGGGCCGACCACCCTTTTCTTGCGCAATGGAAGCGTCGTATCCGAGCGTGACCTCGGCGTAGAAGCCTCCGGTCAACATGCGCTCGTTTTCTTTCACCATCTCCGGCGTCAGACGGACGTCGTTCAGACGCAGGCTCGGTAGCGTGGCAACATAAGAGTCCGTTTTGGAGTCCAGACGGGCCGTGATGATGTCGATGATTTTCACGGAACCCGACTCCCGCGCCCGGGCCTTGAACAGTTCCTCTTCGCCAGCTTTCACCGTACGCGAGCCGAGCTGCCGCTGGACGATGTCGAGGCCTTCCTGGATTTCGGCTTCATCGGTCGTGGCGCAGTAGCGGCCGAGCAGGAACTCCACGACATACGTGGGTACCGGGAACTGGCGGCTGAAGGTCCGCACAAGGTCCTTGCGCACTACATAGCCTTCAAAGGCCTGCGTGGCCTTGCGGTCCAGGTCGTCGAGTTGCATATTCAGTTCTCTCCTACGGAGGTGGCCTGCTTCTGCAGCACCTCGCCATCGGCGCTCAGTACGACCACTACAGCCGCCGCACCCATGTTTTCGTCGTCTGCCACAGCAAGGCTACCCTTTCCCGCCTCCAGGGGCTTGGCGCTCGCCGCCAGCGAACTCGATGGCAGGGCGGCCTTGGTCCGAATGTCTACACGCTGCCCGGGCGAGGCACCCTCCACTTCGACCGTGCAGCGAAGCCCTTTCCACTTCACGGATTTGATAGTGACAGACGCCGCCTGCCCAGTCGCTGCAGCGCGGTCGAAGCGCAGCACTGGCACCAGGCATTCCTGCAGGCTGATGCCGCCATGGGCGTACTCAGACCCTGCCACGAAAGTTGACACCCCAGGCGCATAGGCCACCTGGACGTCTTTGCACCAATCCCATCCGAACGTCAGCGGCGTGCCATGTGCCGAACCCTTCAACACCGCGCAGCGCCCCCAGCGGGTCTCAGCTTGGTGCTTTGGCAGCTCCGTCTTTGGAAGGCCACCAGGCATCAGCAACCATCCATGGTCGGTCACGACACGGATTCGCGTCCAACCGGCTTCGCACAGTTCGGCGACTCGCTCTACGACTTGGTCCAGCTGCGTGCCGAGGTCACGCGCCAAGCGGACGCCATGCTCGTGGCCATAGTGGTCGAAATCGCCGGCCTCGGTCCACGCTTGGCCCGCCGGGTCACCCGTTTCGTGCTTGTCCAGCGGCTGAATGCCGTTCGCCGCCAGCAACTTGCGGAAGTTGTGCCCGGAAAGCGGTTTGTTATCGGCTGCGACACGGGGCTCAAACTCCGTGTCCTCAGCGGTCCCCGAGATATGGCTCGCCACCGGCGAAGCCCAGGCCTTGCCGGAAGCTGTCACGGACGGCAGGCTGGTCCAGCAGGCGCCCAGTTCGACGCTCCCAATCGACGAAAGGCGCTCGCGCAGTTGCACCGCCACGTCGTACCTCAAGCCGTCTACGAAAACGGTGCAAGTACCGGGAACCAAGGTGACTGCATCCGCTGGCAACGCCGGCAGGCCGCCGGAGCCCTTGACAGCTTCCTGAAGCCGGCGCGCGGCCTCTTCCAACCACGGCAGATAGAGCACGCGCAGTGCGACTCCTACGGCTTCCACGTCCGTTTTGGCAGTCACGGAACCAAGCGCGTGCATCGCTGCCTCGTCTACCTGCCAGCCCATTTGTCGATAGCTGCCGGCCAGTTCGGCCGGAGTTTGGCCAACCGGCGCAGCTGAACTCAGCTCAGCGACTCGAGACAGATGTGCCAGTGCCAATGCGAGCGGCGACCGACCCATTCGCGCCCACAGCCATCCTCGACGGTCACTATGCTCCTTCTCCGCTGCCATGACGGCGATGCGAGCTTGCACGGCGTCCATGCCGCCACACGCGGACAGTGCATATCGCAGTGCGGACTCGCCCTGCTCGTTCGCCTGCGGATAGCCGGCCAGCTGCTGCTGGTCGGGGAAAAGCCCGAGCTGCGGGGGCTGAACTTTGGCGAGCAACGCGAACACGTTTGGGAGGCTCGTGTACGAGTCTCTGTACAGCTCCCAGGCCGCCGCCCACTTTCCCTCCGCCCGGGCTAGCCGCTCGGCGGCGGCTAGCGCTCCGTCCGCCAACGGGTCGAGACCATAATCCACCTTGCTGCGCTTCACGAACACGTCCCAGCGGACAGCACTCCATTGACTTCGAACCGCGTCGGGAGCGTTCATCCAAAGCAGCAGGTCGCGCGTGGGGTTCGGGGCCATAAGGTCCAACAACCATTCCGCGGTGATTGAGCGCCCCTTCAGGTCATCCGCTCTGCGCTCCAGCAGCGCGCCCTCCTGCAATGCCTGCCCCAAGGCCTCCTGCGTCGCCCTATCCTGCGCCACATCGAGGCCCAGGCCCCCGTTCTTTGAAGCCAGAAAAGCACTGAGCGTCCAATCCTTGGCGTTCGATTGGCTCCAGAACACTCCTCGATACTGCAACTCAGCCAGCGGCTGCAGGTCACGCGGGCAGCTCTCAATCGCACGCAGTTCGGCGCGGCTAACGCCCGGAAGGTAGACGACTGGCACACCATCGAACTGTGCGTCGCTTAGCACCCTGGCGACGGCAGCCTTGAGCCAAATGGCAGGGCCGCTGCGCTGCTCAGGCTCGTAGGGGCCGAGCACGCACAGGCTAGGGAGCAACTTTTTGACCACGGGCAACGCCGCTTGCCAATTGCGGTCCTTATCGGGCCAGAGAATGGCAGCCGCAGGTGCGGCTGTATGCGAATTTCCCTTCGCAGCTGAAAGGAGGGCCACTGCCAACGCTTCGCCGATGGTCGTCGAAGCAGACGGAGTTCGCTGGACCGGGCTCACTTCAGCTCCCAGGAGGTAGCCAGCACGTCAAGCAGCTCCCGTTGACGCTTTTCGACAACCTCAGGCGTCCACGTCGCCGTGTTCAGAACCTGCGTGGTGAGCACGTATGAGGACACACCCTGCTTACCCATGAAATAGGCCTTCTTCTTCCGGTCGAAGTCATGGTTCTGAGCCTGCGAGTTGCGGCGCTGGTTTAGCGGCACCAGGTTCGCCAACCGATGCACCCAATGCAACTGCTGGAGGAAGTCGGGCCACAGCGTCTCCCACTGCGAGCCTTTCGCCACGGTTTGCGGGAGAACGTGTTCTATGGTCAGCACCGCCGGGTCGTAGCTTGCTGCGCCGTCTGCGAGGAACGAATCTAGCCTCAGGATGAGGTAATTGCGTCGACGTGCGGTCATCGAGTAGACCTCGCCGTCGAGCTGCTTGAGAAAACTCTTCTTCTCGGCTTCCGTCAGGTCGACCGCCGTGACTGGCTGTGCCATGGCGTGGGGCTTCTCCAGCGCGTTCAGCACCCGGGCATAGCGCTCAATGCGCCCGTTCACGTCGTACGCGCAGATGTGCATGAATGCTGCCAGCCGCTCCAGGCGCTTGATGAACCAGTGCACATACGCAGCGTTCGACCCGTGTTGCGCCAAAAACCTCATGGCGCTGGGCAGCCAGTCGGAATTGTCAATGCGGTTCAACCAATGTAGGAGGTCATTGACGTCTGCCGCATTGGCGGTGGAGACAAACTGGGCGTACTTGGCGACCAAGTACGCCTGCGTGTAGGGCTCGATGACCTCGGTGACCAGGGTCTCAGCGGAAGACACTTTGTCGATGACGCGTTCCCGGAACTCCTCGAGCAACGCCCTGCGAGCTTTGTCCTTCGCGTAAATCATGCGGATGTGGCCGAAGACCTCCGCAAACCCGTCGCGACCAGTCTCGACCTCCAGTTCTTCCCAAGTCTCGTTGTATTCGTCCCGTAGCTCCGGCTTGACCTTGCCAATGACATCCGACTTGATGATGTCGGTAGGCAGCAGGTCCAGCCCCCGGCTGTTGAGGACGGAAAACACCCGAAAGGCCGACTGCTGGCTGGGCGTGGACACCGCCACCAGGAAGCAACGCTGCACCAGGAATTGTCCGAATTGAGTGGCTGCTTGAGAGTCGTTCCCGAAAACTGCCTCCAGTCGCTGGAGGAAGAGTCGAGCATTTGCCTGGATATTGCGCTGGGACTCGGTATCCAGCTGCGCCGCATCGAGCCCCAGCAGTTCGCCCAATGCAACGTCTTGCACATACTCCTTGAAGAATTCGCGGTCCCGCTCCCGCAAGGACAGTCTCGGTTTCTGGGGCAGACCTTCAAGCACATTGCCTGGTTCGCACAGATAGCGGTGGAAGGCATCTCGAATCGACCCGGCAGCGCGGTGCGTCAATGCCGCAAGGAGGATGGTCAGCGTGGTCAGGCGCTGCTGGCCGTCGATGACCTCCGCGTGAGGCTTGCCCTCCTCCTTGATGAGAACAATGCTTCCCAGGAAATACGTGTCCTCCTTGTCCTCCTTGCAATAGAAGTCATAGAGGTCCGAGAACAACTCTCCCGCCTGCACCGGCGTCCAGGCATAAGGGCGCTGATAGCTCGGGATGACATAGTCGAAGTCCGAGCTGAAGATTTTGGCGAGCGGAAATTCCGCGCCGGTGATTTTCTTTGTCATGCTTCTGCTTCCTCCATCCAGCGGTGCATCACAGAACCCCCCTGCCCGTTTCTGATTTCAGCAACGCCGCTAGCTGTGACCCTGACTTCAATTTCTCAATGAAGGAACACCCTCCGTCATTTGGCCGCCAGTGTGGGCATGCCAGGAAGTAAGCATCCAGCAAGCCCATTGGGTTGGCCTTCTTCCGCAGCACCATGTGCTCACCGTGCACCGGACAAGTGGCAAGCTCGACTCCTTTACGGCGTCCGGCGAGGTCCGAGCGGAGGTCATCCACCCGGGTCGCAATGATTTTCTCCGTCCCCGGATTCGTAAGGAGTTCACCGAACTCCTCAGATGTCATCGTGAACTCCGGCGCCGAGGTGTCGGTCATGAGAGCATAGTCCTCCCGCTGCAATGGCTCGGTGCGATTGCACGCCCGGCCATCTCCCTGCTGCACATACCAACCCGTGCAGCCCCAGTAGAAGTCACCGGGGCCCGCGACGCCCAGGTCGCGCCTCCATTGCAGCTTCATGTGACGCCCACAGGTGCACTTCTTGCCCAGGATGTCCGCAAACGCGTTGTACTGGAGGACGTGCGTGGTATCCAGGTCCACCTCGACTCTCTCAATCAAAGCCTCGGAATCGAGAATCTTCTCCGCCGCCTTGACCTCCTTGGCTTGGTTAACCTTGCCAAGTAGTTCTTCCCGCTCCTCTCGAAGGAACGCCCAACGACGCCGCTCTTGGTCTGATAGGTCGCCCCGGCTCATTCGCCGGTTACGCAGGTCCATGATTTCTTCATTGACCTCGCGCAGCCGGTCCTTCTTGCGCTCGGCTTCCTGAGCGGCAAGAGCTCCTGTAGCACCTCCTCGCTCTCGGTAGTCTTCAAAGCTCTTGCGAATACCCGTGACGACCTCCGCGACCGTCTTCACTACCACGCCAAGAACTGTCCCGATGGCGTTGAACAGGCTCGAAAAGAATCCCATCAAATGCTCCCCGACATTTCCCGTTCTTCTTGAAGGAGCAGCAACGCCAGCAACTTGTCGCGATGCGAGCGGTAGGACGCCGCCATGCTTGCCTGGTTGATTGTCCTGTCGAACACGAGGCCCCCCGCAAATGCGACAGGGATGGACAAGTATCCGCCCCCCAATGCATAGACCGTCGCACCTATGAGTTGCGTGGTGACCGTTCGCTGGCTGCGCCTGGCCAAAGCCATCTTGAATGAGTCCATAGACTGGGCGCCCACTGCAAGTCTGTAGCCCTCATACAAGGCCATGGCAGCTAAAGGCAGCAGCGGATGGAAATGGTCCAAGAAGGACTCGGTCAGCGAAGCATCGGCGGCATCCACGGCATCCGTCACATATGCCCGCAGGTCGTGGTCAGATACGCCACTGTCCAAAACCAAGCCGCTATGCGCCACTTCGTCGGTCGCCAAAATCTGGATGTCTGGATAGCGTTCCAACGCCGACTGGATGTAGCCCACGCTGTCGGTCGCCTTCAGCTGCAAATACTCCAAGACGTCGCCATGGTCATCCACAATTCGCAGGTCCCATCCCGGCTGGGTCATTGAATCGGCGAGCACGGCCTTCTGCCCTGCCTCCAACAGCAACGGCCCGACGCGCTCCCCCTGATTCAGTTTCTCGACGACTAGGTACTCGAAGTACTTGCCCTTGGCGGTATTCACTGCACCTTGCAGGGCATCGCCGTCCAGAGCGAACAGGCGAGCCTCCGTCAGCGAGGGATTCGTGTCGTGAATCGCCCGCAGTAGCAATGGGTCGACATCTTCAGGGCGAGCGCCGTCTCCAATCTCAACAGAGGCCGCCGCAACTGCGACGTCTAAGAGAGACTCGCGATGAGTTTTCAGGAACCGGCTGAATGCTCGTTGAAACGCCTCTCCGGGCGGCAGGTCACCATTCGCCGCGTATTTACTTGCGAGGTGACTGAGGCGCGTGGACGGTATGTGCTCCATTTAACCTCTAGGACTTGCGCAACTTTGCGAGTTCCGCCTTCATGCGCTGCAGGTCAGCGACCCAACCCGATGCCGAGATGCCTTCCGCCTCAAGTCCCAAGCCCTGTTCTATTCGTGCGATGCGCCGCTCCAGTCCTTGGACGAACTGGTCCAGTCCCCCGAGGACTTCCTCCACCATCAACAGGTGCTGCTCCATCTGGGCGCGCAATTCCTTCTGCGTCACCGTTTCAAACATGGTTTCTCCTGAGGTGGTGCCACTGAGCTCAGCTCTTCACGGTGAGGTCGCCGTTCCAAAATCGACGTCTGAATACGCGAGAAACGAACAAGCGTCGAAGAATGTGGCCGGGGGCTTCGTCTTATGGGTGACGAGTACGAGGTCGTAATCGTCATCACCCGCGCCAGGGCCACCGCGGGCAAGCTTGAAGGACGCATAGCCTCGCCTCCCCTTCGTGAAGGCGGTGGCATCGTACGCCTTCTGAATGCGCTGGTGCGCCGCGATTTCGGAGGCGGGAACTCCTGCAGATTCGATTAGGCGAATCTCCATTACGAGAAATTCTCCAAGAACCCGAAGGCACCAACGTCGTAGCTGCGCGGTACAGTGGCCGCGATACGGAACCCGGTCATACGATTCCCCTTGCCTTCCGCTTCTCCTTTAACGTGAGGGGATGGTGGTTCACACGCTCGCCCTTGAACACCTTGAACCACGGCGCGCTCTCACCGTCTTTTCCGCGGTCCTTGTCCCAAGTGATGTTCAGCTTGGGCTTCTTGTTATGGCGCAGTACCTCCGCTGTCATGAACGGCCGAATGTTCAGCCGCACGCCATCGTTGAGGTCCGGATTCCACCCAACGGGCTGTTCTGCCAGGGACTTCCAACGCACAAAGATGTCATAGGGTGGTTCGCCTTCGAGAATGAGCTCCAAGCGGCGCTTCAGGTCTTGAGCGGCGGCTAGGCGGGTATGGGAGCCGTCGATGCCGCCGCGGATGCCGGCCTCCTGCTGGCGAATCCAGTCTCCCAGGTACGTGTGGAGGAGGCGCTCTAGGTTCTTGACATCCAGCTTATGGTAGTTCACCAGCGCCGCAAACCCGTCTTTGAGCCCGTCCCACACGTGCCAGATGAACGGCCGGTGGTGAAAGCGCTTGACGTGCTGCTCGAAGAACTTGTCGCGTAGCCAAACATCGAGGCTTATGGTGGTGCAGTCCGCGGCGGTGAGCAGTTTGTCAAGCACGCCAGGCTTCCAACTGCCGGGTTTTGCACTCTCCCAAGCAGCAATCAACAGTTTCAGCAATCGCTCGTGCGCCGGCGGCTCGCCACGTACCGAAGGCAGACATAGTATGCCGTCATCGTCCGCGTGCTCGCGAAGCAGCTCGCTGCGTGCAATCCAGCTGCGAGCAGAAGCGGCCAGCTTCATTGGACGGTCCGACTCGGCCGGCCAGCGGTAACCCGCGAGCCGGGCCACTGCCACCTGAAGTGGGTCTGTCGAGGGCTGAGGATGGCCGTGGAACAGCCATTCAACCGGGTCGTCGGAGTACGGCTCCGGAAGACCGTCCGGGTAGCGGGTCGCGGCTATCTGTTGCCAATGCGCCAAGTCGAATGGCACTCTCACGAGAGTACCAGTTGCAACACTGAGCTTTTGGTTAACCTTTCGAATCGCCGCTTCGTACACCGGGTCCGAACAATAGGCCCAAACAGCAGGCAAATGGTCTTCGTGACGAGGGACAATGGCTGCTGTTATCTTTTCATGGATGTCCCCGAGGTAAAGGCACCTAGGAAGAGATTTCATTTGTCCGACCAATACTCCGCGCCTGTTCCAAGCACTGTGCCCCTGAACACGAGCGCCTTCGAAATTGGCCAAGGCACCGTTCCCCTGCTCCCAACGGAGCACATTGGACATGCCGCCATAGGTGGTGGTGGAATCAGGAGAGCCAGCGAACGGAGCCCATACTCGTTGGTCGATGTGGTGGTTCTCCCAGAAGGCTTGAACGAACCGGTCCCCATCCCCTGTTGATAGGCCCTCGACGCTTGTCGCGTAATCGCTCAGCATCGCAGCCGCAGCAATTGACTCGAGCGCGACTACTGCGTCGGGATTGGACAGCTGTCCTCGCTGACTCACACACGAAAGTTGGCCGTTCAGGAGCAGTTTCGCTTTCTCTTGGGCGCCTTTCCGCGTGCTCGCGTCGACCCCACGAAGGTGGAAAGATTCTTCCGCGGGAGTGCGTGTTTGAGTTAGGAGGATGGCTTGGACCACCTCACCACTGATAGTCTCAAATGCACCCGGCCCCAATCTGGCCAGAAGATTCCATTGAACGCGTCTCAGCAAGGATTGACGCTGTTTCTTGTAGCTCGCAAGAAATAACCAGTTCTGCGGCATCACGATTTGAACCACGCCGGTACCGACGTTTCCATCGGGTTCACAGGTGAGCTCCAAGCAGCGCTCTAGGAACACATTAGCGAGGTCGTTCTTTGCCTCAGGATAGTGGCTATCGCAGTAGTCGCGAAGCAAGTCACACTGCTGACCTCTCCCAAGATAAGGGACATTCGTCACTACCAGGTGGTACCTTGTGTCAAGGAGCCGGGCGGCGTCCAGGAGGCCGCGTGCGGTAAGAGCCAGGTCCCAGGAGTCGTCCTGCAGTTCGCTAGATTGGCCCCAAAGAGTTGCCGGCCGTTCAGTGGCCAATGCACGCTCCAACAACTCCCGAAGGGTCTCGAAGCTCGATGTAGCCAAGTCGTTCTTTAGGCTGCGCGCAGGGTCCAACAGGCTGCCCAGAAGCGGTGCTTGCGCGAAGCTGGCGTGCAGTAGCCGCAGCTCCTGCCGCAGATAAGTGGCGTTGGCGGTGTCATCCGGCACAAGCGCCATCCAGTCCTCCGGCTTCGCGGCAACTTTCAGGCCGCAGCAAGCCACCTTGGGTGCCGGCATGTCAGCGCGTACTCCGAGCGGATTCCCGGTCTCGTCCGGAAAGCGCCACGCCGCCAGGGCCAATGCGAAAACAGCGATTTCCACGCAGCGAGCATCCAGCTCAAGACCGTGCATGTTCTCATCCAACACTGCGTCCACAGCTTCCATAGCGCTTAGGCCCTCGGCTGCCATGCGCATGGGCACTAGCATCAGGAAGGCCGCCACCAGGAAGTGGCCCGACCCGCAGCAGGGGTCCAGCAGCTTGAAATCCCTTAGCTGGTTGGGCCACCCTTCGAACTGTCCGGCTGCAGGCGTACCATCTTGCAAGGTCCGCAGGTATGGCAGCGGCACAGGGCAAGGTTTCCCAGCGTGACGCGTGACCCACCATGCGCCAAGTGAGTTGTGAAGCAGGAAGTCCACCATGTACGGCTCGGTGAAGAGCTGCGTGACCGCTGGTAGTTCGTCCGCGCCAATCTTCACTTCGGAGGCATTGACCTCGTCCTTCCGCTTCGACTGCCAAAACTGGTAGACCCAACCCAGGCTGTCGCTCGCCATGAAGACATCGCTTGGCAGGCCAGCGAGCAGGCGCTCCAACTCACGCTGGTGCTCAGGCGCGAAGGAGAGCTCGAAAACCGGGCTCCGCGGTTTGAACACCTGAGGCAGCATTCTGGCGGCCAGCATACCGGCCAATTCCCAGTGGCTCTTCGCGCCCAAAGCTATATCGGGGTGCTCGTCCACCATTTCGCGGCAGTCCTCCAGCGACACTGGCGCACCGGGCTCCCACATGAGAAGGCCGTTCTCGGCCAAGAAACGCGCAAACAGCATGCGGTGCCAATGCTCGTATGCGACTTCCCAAATCAGATGCCGCACACCATGCGTGTCGTCCTTGGCCTTCGCATCGCCCAAAGCACGAGCATGAGCTCGCAGTCGGCGGCGTAGTCCCTTGAATTCTTCGGTCAGGTAGTCGGGTGCCTTCGCTTCTGCGACCGCGAGCTGGTCGAGTGTGGCGCGCGCGCCCTTTTCTGCCACGTCGCGTGCCGCCTTGACGGTGATTTCTAGTTGCGCGCGCAGCGGCTTTGGCAGCGGCTGGTTATTGATGCTGTGGGCCATACTTGTGCGTTTCTTACTCACATAAACCGAGGACGTTTTCGCGAACCCGGTCTCCTCCTGTCCGCTAAAGCGCCACTGGTCCTTGTTGCAGCTTCGTGTGAAGAAGCGCCTCTACCTCACTCAACCAGCCTTTAAGCTCAGCTTCATCGTTCAGCGTCCGCTTTGGGAGCGTGACGTAGACGACATTCGGCTTCAGGAGTTGGGCGGCCGCATGACGGGCCGCTTCGAACCGGCTGGGGAGCGCTTGGATTCTGGAAACCCAGTGTTCCAGGTCGCAATCGTCCAGCGCGTCCTGCAGTTGCTCTGGTGCTCCAAGAGGCAGGGCGCCAGGAGGCGTAAGGTGGTGCTTTTCCGTCAGTTCTTCACGTTGAACGTCCGTCAACTTGCTCCAGTCAGAGCCCGCTTCGAGCTGACTCCGCTCTCGCTCAAAGGTCTGCTGAAATGCATCGAGCTTGGCCTTCAAGGCCTGTCGGAGCAGGTCGACGGTCTTATCGAACAACGGCCGAACGGGGTCGGGCTCCGCCAGCAGACTGCGCTGCGCTTCTATGGCATCGACCTCCGCCTTCAGCGTCGCATAGGGACCCAAGGCCTTGGCATGGCGAAGTAGCTCTTTCAGCTTGCGCCAAACGGGCAGGCGCTTGCCAATGTCCTCGGCGGTCTTAGCCCAGGACTTCGAGGCAGCGAGCAACTCCTCATGACGGGTATACAGCTCCAACAGTTGGCCATTGCCGGTCTGCACTTCGACGGCCTCAATTGCCGGGAGTTTTGGCAGCTCCGGCGCCGGTGCTGGCCCGCCTGCACTCGAGGCCTGCTCGCGCAACTTCGCGAGCAGCATAGGCAGCTTCGCAAGCTCCTCCTTGGGCTGACAGGGTACCCCGACGGCGCTGAACAGCGAGCGAATCTTGATAAGCTGCGGTGGCGTGATGTTGACGCTTTCACGCTGGAAGCTGGCCTGGGTCAGCTTTGCACGCTCCATGCTCTTGGCGTCCAACGGTTTGGATGCCGCATCGGTTGCTTTGATGTGGCCTGCGGCCAGCAATGCGTAAAGCGCGCCGTCGATAGCGTCGCGCGGCCAGCCGTAAGGTGGCGCCTCGAACTGGTCACGAATCTCGGCTCCCTTCTTTCCAGGGCCGATATACGCCAACAACTTCTGACACACCGGATGCTTGTCTGCCTCCTGGCTGTGCCCCACCGCCTTGAGCGCCTCGAGGTTTCCCTTGCGCGCTTCATCGAGCACCTTGCTCCACATGTGGTGGTCGGCCACATCGAATTGGCTATACAAGCGAATCGCCGATGCCTTGGCGGCGCGGTTGACTCGGTCCGCCAAGTCACTGCCATCCTGAACCTCTTGCCCCCCCGCTTGGAAGACCCGAACCCCGGCGAATAGCTGGTCCAGCAACTCGCCAAGGTCCCTGTTCGCATTGTTTTGCCGACTCTCCATAGAACGCTGCGCGTCCCGTCCTTCCTCCGTGGAAGGGTTTCCCTTCAACTGCAGCGTGATACGCGCGGCCTCTGACGCCACAATCGCGTTGGTGAGCTCAGTCTTGTATTGAGCAGGCATGAAAGCGAACAACGTGGGGTTGTCCGCGGGCTTCGCCTTCGCCTCGGCAATGACGGACTTTTCTTCCGCCTGCCAGCCGTCCTGAATCCAGAGGTACAGATTCTTGTCGTTGTCCTTGGGCAGCACGTCATCGTAGACGGGGGAGAGGCGCCGCTCCACGTTGTCCTTGCCCTGCACGACTCGCACCTTCTTCAGCACGTCACCGAACCGCACCTTGAGCAGCTCGGCGCGCTTTTGCTCTACGCGTTGAGGCGCGGCATTGAATTCCGCCTCCTGTGCTCGGAACTCGTCATACCAAGCGCTGGATTCGCGCGTCTGCAACCGGTACTCAGTGCCACTGCCACCGGTCATCGCCATGACCAGACGGTCTTTGTTCTGCAGCTCACTCAGCAAAGCAGGAAGCCGCTTGCGCAATTCCACCGAGCCGGCTGAAAGTTCGGTTACCAGCAGGTCGGCCAACGTGTCGTCGGTCGCCTTCAGCCCGATGTCGAGCGCAGCATCGGCGGGCAGCTTGTTGATTAGAAAAATCAGCTTGAGCAGCTTAGCCTTCAGCTGACCTTCTGCGTCGCCCGCCGCGAACCGCTGGACGTTCTCGAACACCTCCTTAGGCAACTGCGCAGTGGAAACCAGGTTCGCCGCAATTTGGTCGTACAGGAAATCGCCCGATACGACATGCCCCAATGGCGCACTGGCTGTTGCAAGCACTGCCTCGTGAACCACACGCAGCTGGCTGCGCAACTGGGAGACAGTGCCGGTGGTGTCGATGGTTCGAAGGACCCGTTCCCAGAACCGCCGGCGCACCGGCAGGAGCGGGTAGTCTGAGGTCATGACGCCTTCGTCCTCGGTCACATGCTCCAGCTTGGTGCCGCGCAGATGACGGGAGATTTCGCCCAGGTTCGAGCGCCAAACCTGTTCGACTTCGGGCTGGGCCGTCGGCTTTTTTGCCAGGATGATTTGCCGGGTGACGTTCTCGACGTCCCAGTCTCCGAGCATGACCTGCACAGGGAAACGTCCAGTCAACTTGGCGAGAGTGGGCGTGCCTGTCAGCGCGGATTGCCCGGTCCCAACGAACAGGAGCTTCCCGTTGAAGTGCTTCGAAAGCGTTTCTGTGATTTCCTGGACTTGGAACGCCTTGTCGGCGTCGCTTCCGATGAACTGTTGCACTTCGTCCAGGACCACCAGCGTGAGCGGGAACTTGCCGTCCACTGAGAGTGCGTCGGCAATGGCGCTGGTCATCTGGTCGCTGGTGACGTCGGTCACCTGGGGAAACTGCTCTTTCAGCAGCTTCCGTGCGTCAGCCTCGGTGTGGGCCAGCTCAGGGCGAGCTTTGAGCAACGCCTTTGCCAAGTGGCTGGACACGTACATGTGCGGCAGCTCTTGCGCGAGTGAGCGGCCTGCGGCGTGCAAGGCGGCTTCAACGACAGGCAGCAGGCCCTCCCGCTGCATCCAGAGGGCGAACTGCGCCTGGTTGTATTGCTCGGGGAGGCCTTTCGACTTGAAGACGATTCCAAGCAATGCCAGTCGCACCTTGTCGCCGGCCCCTGCGCCAAGCTTGCCTGCCGCGGCATGCAACGCGCCGTATCGTTTCCCCTGCGTACTGAGTTCCTTCAGGTGCTCGAAAACGCCTTCAGGTATTTTCGCCAAGCTGCGGGCCGTGGCACCATCGGTGAACTGATAGTCGGTCCAAAGCGTCCGCAGCATCTTGGCCAGATGCGACTTGCCGCTGCCATAAAAGCCTGAAATCCAGACACCGGGCTGTTCGGCGCCCGCATCGAGATTCAGCAGGAACTTGTCCAGGATGGTTTCCAGCCCCTTTTCATACTGACCATCACAGACGAACGTCTCCAGCTCGTAGCGCAGGATGGCCTGTGCGGCCGCAGAGTGGTCCTCCGACACTTCGGCGACGCCGTTGTTGGCCAGCCGGTTTTCCTTCGGGGGCGTAACGTAGATGTCCCTGTTCAACATTGTTTTTCCTCCTGGTTGTTCTTCGGGCAGGGCAGCGTTCAGTTCTTGGCCAGCAGCGGTACTGCGAGGTAGTTCCAGCCGTCGCGCGCATCCAGCAGCCGGTACGTGTGGTTTTCCGGGTGGTATTCCCCTGGGAAGAACACGAGAAGTCGTCCGGCCACGCTCTCCTTGATTCCCTCGACCATCGAAGAGACTCGCGCCAATCCGAACAACGTACCGACACCAAGAATGGCGACCACCGTGTCGGCATCTGCCTCCGACTGGATGCGCGCATTGAGCTTCTGCACCGTGTCGGCCACGAAGCCGGTCAGTTCACCGGTGGGATAACCCGCCAGGTCCTCGGGCGACTCGAAGTACGCGTCCCGAAATTCCTGGGCAGCCATCCACTCGGGAAACGAATTGGTGAGGTCTAGCAGCAGCCATTTCTTTTTGGCGTCCTGCGTAGCCACCGCAAACTCGTCCACCATTGCGCGCAGACGCAACTCGTCCGTCTTGTCGTACACAGCGAAGATGACGCGCTGGATAGCGGCCAAGCCAGCCTGCCATGGAACGGTCATGTGCTGGCGGTAGGCAGCGAGCAGTTTGGTGAGCTTAGACGACACGCGCCGCCTCCTGTCGAATGGTTTCTTCTTCTTCGGTGAGGAAATCTGGGAACCGAACTTCCTTCACCCCCGCGGCATTCAAGAACACTAGGACGCCTTGATGCGATGCCGTCGTGGCAAGCGCCTCCCACTCCACTGAACTGCCGGGCAGGAGCTTCGCCCATGACGAAGAAAACAGGCGTTGCCCCGACAGCCCCTCCAAGTGGGCCAAGAACAAACAGAGCGCGACGACCGCGGGGGTGAGAACGGGACTGCTGCGCACCTTTCGGATTCGCCCTTGCAAGAAGCCGGCGGAAGTCCATGTGCCATTGACGTTCTGCGCAAACGACTTCAAGGATGCGGCACTGAACCTCTCGGGTTGCGCCTTGGCGAGTTCAGTTTCCAGGTCGGTGCGGAGGACGGGGGCCCCAGGGTCTTTGGCTAGGATGAAGTCCTGCGTTCCCCGAAGAAGCGGGTCCCTTGCGAGAGCGACCAGCAAGGCCAGAAACGGCTGTCCGGCCTCGCCTAACGCCCACAGGCGGCGCAACGCCCGGAAAAGCGGCACGCGAGGGTCCAGCCCGTAAAGTGTGGAAAGGTGGCGCAAGGCCAGCTCCCGAGCCTTTCGGGTCGGTTTTCCCAATACGTTTCGTTCCACCACCGCCTCCGCGTACGCAGCGCGTGCGGAATCGGGATGAACTTCGGCCAGCAGGACCGTCAGGTCGTCGACCATCATGGTCCTCGCCGCGTGAGGACCATTCGTGCCGAAACGGAAGCCCAATTTCGAGAGAAGCACTTCGCGAGACTCGGTCACTGCTTCCTCGGTTTGGTCCCCGCCAACGTTTCCGCAGGGACGCCCTCAAGCGGCACGTCGTTCTCCCTGCAGTACGCGACGACCATCACTTCAATCATGTTGGCCAGGCTGCGCAACTCGCGCTCCGCTGCAGTCTGGAGTGCCGCCTTGATGTGTGGCTCGACGCGGACGCTGACCACTTCGGACTTTGCAGTCGCCATGTGCACCTGTAAGTATTACGCGAGCGGAACGCTAGCGAAACGCTGAGTATAGGCCGCGCCCCAGCGGGGCCATGCTGGATTTCCCTAGCGTCGGGCGCGCTCCCGGCGGCTACCGGTCCGTCGATTCCGACGGCAGACGCCGACCTGCTCGGAGCTGAGCTGAGGCCAGATAAATGGCGGGAGCAAATCTCCCCCGCCATCGGCACGCACGCTCACTTTCTCTGGGCGGCTTTCCTTTTGGCTGCAACAAGCGCAGCGCGCAGCTCCTCCACCTTTGCCGGGTCGGAAAGGCCGCGCTTAGGGTCACACAGCACCAGCGGTACGTGTGAGCCGAACCCCTCTTCCTGGTCATCGAGCACGACGTACGCTCCAACATCCAGCGGATGCGCGTCGAGCCACGCCTGAACGGCGTGGCCGCGGCGATGCTCGTCGACGTCCGTGGTGTCCACCACCCGGGCGAACAGGTCCGGCGGCAGTAAAGGCTCCAGATACCGAAGCGGCCCGAACAGACGTACCCACGAGGAGTGCAGCACTACGCGCACGTCGGAATGCTCCTCAAGGACTTGGCGGAGTTGGGGCCACCACTTGAACAGGCCCTCTCCCACAAGCTTGCCGTGGTCGTCGATGCGGCTGGCGCCCTGCTCATGCACCACGCCGTCGATGTCCAACAGCAGGTAGACGGTCCGGCCTTCGAACTCGTGCAGGACCTCTTGGGGGAGCGGCAGGTCCAGCGCATCCATCAGCGCCTGTACCCGCGTGCGCACGACGGGCTCGTGCACCTCCTCGCCCGCCGAAAGCGCGCGGTCAAGGGACTTCCGGACGTCGTCGGGCAGTTCGTCAGGATTCATGGGCGACTTTGTATAACGGCCAAGCCATATGCGCACGGGGCTCTCGCAATCTTTCTTTGAATCTTTACGAATTCGGCTTTGTCCATGTGACGTTCGCCGGCGGGGCCTCGCCCATGGCGCTTGGCAGTGACTCGATGAAAGACTCGAGCAGGTCCGTCATGGACATGTCCCACGCCAGAGCGCAGGCCTTCAGCCTTTTATGCGCACTCCTGCGGACGCGAAAATTTAGCGGGACCAGCGGTTCGCCGGCCGGCTTGCCGGGGGTCTTCGAACGGCTGGCCATCTTCTCGATGGCGGTGGCACTGGCCAGTGCCAGTTGCTCGCCGATAGTGTCGAATTTCTTGGTCATTAGAGTCTTCCGTTCATAGACTCGAGAGTGTCGTCATAACTTCGAGTGCCAAGTCCTGGACCTCCTGGCGCGCCTTGGCCGCGCCGGGGCCCTTCAGGTCGTCCAACGTGCCGCCGACAGCCATGGTCTCCTTGTACGCAATGCGCTGACCGAGCCGCGACTTGGCAAGAGGCCACCCAGCGTTCTCGATGGATGCCAGGACGTCCCGTGCCAGCGCCGTGCCTGAGGGCACCCGGTTCAGGACCACAAGCTTGCGCAACTGCGGGAAGTCGGTTGCACACCGCTGCAGGAGGAGCGTCGTAGCCCACAGGTCTGCGGGTTCCGGCGCAAGTGGCACGAGGGCCAGGTCAGCGCACGCCAAGGCGGCCGTCATCACAGGAGCGTCGACCTGCGGGGGACAGTCGACAACCACGAGCTGATATTGCGCGGCGAGCGCGCGGATGTCCGCCTCGCTGGCCACCGGCACCACTGGAAACGGCAGCTTGCCGGCGGCGGACCAGAGGCTCGCTGTGCCCTGGGGGTCGCTGTCAGCCACCACCACTTTCAGGTGGCGCGAGAGGCAGGCCGCGACAGCGACCGCGACGCTCGTTTTTCCAACGCCGCCCTTGCTAGCCGAGGAGGCCACAACCCACGCTTTCATTTATTCTCCATTCTTTGAATCACTGGTTTCTTTGAACAATGTTGCCTTGCAATGACGCTCCACTGGAATCTTTCTATCTTTACGAATCTGGAAAACGCGTTCTTTCGATGCTGTCTGGCAACGCTCGTATCCGCTCTTCTAAGGGGTGTGAATCAGGCTTCGGTTTCAGTGCGGTGCTTCTGCTCCCAAGCCATCACAGACCCCACCGGGTACAGGACGTGACCGCGAGGTTTGATGAAGCTAGGGCCCATCCTCTGGACGCGCCAGTTTGCGAGCGTTCCGAGCGTCACCTTCAGGCGAGCCGCAAGGTCCTTGGTGGACAGGTACGCAGAGTGGAGTTCGTCGTGTTCGGTCATAGCAGGTCTCGTTGCGATGTGATGAGTCGTGTAGCGACTCCGGTTTTAGCCATGCAGGTTTAAACACTCTGTTCCTACACGTCGTGATGCGGAATGAACCCGCAGCTACGAGGTTTCCATGTCTTCTGTTCCCCTGCGGGGTTATGAGTCCATGTCCACGGCCGCCTTGGCTGCGGCGCTCAAGCCAAACGACCGCCAACGAGCCCTGCAACTCACCCGCAAAGACGCTGGCGTGACCGCCATGACCACCTACATTGCCGAGATGCAGCTTGCGGAGGCGGCGTAATGGAAGCCCTACTGCTCGACCTCATCGACGCCGCCCCATCTTTGCAGGCTCTACTTGAGCATGAAGAGGCCGTCCTTGCGTGCATGAACCCCGAGCTCACCGAACGCTTTGAGGCGCGGCGAGTTGCGCTGGCGACTGCGCCGGCCGTCAGACTCGTGCCGGCGGCCACGCCCACACCGCCCACACCGCCCACACCGCCCACACCCCTTCCAGCTTTCGACAAACCGCTGCCGACCCGAAGCTTCCCGCACAAGAAGGCGAAGACGGACAAGGATGGAAATGAAGTCGTCACGGGCCTGATGCCAACGGTGGAGAACCTGCGCCACCTCCTAAACGCCTATGGGGTCAGCTGTGCGTATAACGAGATGAGCCGCTGCCGCGTGTTCTCCGTCCCGGAGCACTCCTGGTCCATCGACAACGCTGACAACAACACACTCACGTTCATCGAAAACCTGTGCGTCATCAACGGGATGAACTTCGGGGGCAGCCGCCTGAACGACACGCTCACGTTGCTGTCCGAAGAAAACTCGTTTCACCCAGTGCGCCAGTGGATTGAAAGCACGCCCTGGGACGGCATCTCTCGCTTTCAAGCGCTGTGCGACACCCTGGCCGTGGTGCCCCGATATGCCGCGCATCGCGACGCAATGCTCAATCGCTGGCTGCTAGCCGGCGTGGCTAGCCTCTACAGCGAGAGCCTGGCGCACAAATTCGAGAACGCCCTGACCCTGCAAGGCGCCCAGTACGCCGGGAAGACCTCCTGGTTCAAGCGCCTGGTTCCAGCTGAGATGGGCGCGGTAAAAGAGGGCTTTCAACTGAACCCGCACAACAAAGACCACGTCTTCGCGTTCAACTCGTACTGGATTGTCGAACTGGGCGAAGTCGACTCGACCTTCTCCAAGACTGAGATGGGCTCGCTCAAGGCGTTCCTGTCCAACAGCAGCGACCGCGCGCGCCGCCCGTTCGCCCGCCTGGACTCCACGCTCAAGCGCCAGACCATCTGCGGCGCGAGCGTCAACAAGGCCGACTACCTCATCGACGAGACCGGCAACCGGCGATGGATGACGGTGCCAGTCATCGGCGTTGACGGCCACCACAACATCGACATGCAGCAGCTGTGGGCCGAGATGAAGTCCAAGTACGACGCCGGCGAGCAGTGGTGGCTGACAAAGCAGGAGAACGAGCGTTTGGGCGAGGTGAACAAGGGCTTCGAAGCCACGACAGCCGTGGGTGAGCTACTGGAAGAAACGTTTGACTTTGCACCCGTGGAAAAGGCGCTTCCTGGGCTCTCTCACCCACGCGAGCTGGTGAAGATTACAGCGACGCAGGCGCTCCTGCTGTTCGGCCTGCCCAAGGAGAAGCGCAACGTCACCGAGGCCGGCGCCGCGCTGCGACGCCTGACGGGTGCCGAGTCGGTTTCGGCGGGCGGGGCGCGCGTCTGGCGCGTATGCCCGCGGCGCGACTCTTGCTACTTTAGCCAAGTACGGGAGCTCCTCGGCGAGCCGACCGTGCCATGAACGAGCGAGGTTGGGAAAGTACTCCGCCTACGCGGGGTGCTTCCGTTCCAGAGCGCTCATCCATCCTTCTACCCGCCATCTACCCATGTTCTACCCACTAACCAAGTCCTTGATATACCTTGCATTTTTGTTCGTTAGGGTAAATGGAGAGCTGGTTTGAGAGGGAATGGAGAATGGTTGTTGAACAATTGCACGCGCTCGAAAGTCCCCGAAACATCTACCCACCTACCCATGGCGATTTTTCCCAGGCAAATCAACAACCTGGGACCTGAGTAGCTGGGTCGATGCCCGGAAGTGGTACCCACCGCGCATTGATTCGACGAGGAGCGTACGCAAACGGGGACAAGGACGTATCAACGCGGTGGCAGCCCGCTTGACCGGGACGCGGTCCGTATGAACCGGCAGTGCTTCGCCACGCGCTAGCGCGCAAGAAGTCGATGGAGCTCTCGGCTACCCGGCCGTGAGGTCCCAGGCCGGACTGAGGTTGGAAAGCCTCCGGCGGTAAGCTCAGGGCCGGAACAGCCGACAGCCGGCCAGGGCGCCGCAAGCGGCGCAGACCGGCGAGCCAAGCCGTCGAGCGAGCGCCGGGCACGCGCACCCGGGCAAGGCAGGCCAGGGCGCGCAGCCGCAACATGGCGGCGCCCTGCTGCAGGTACCCACGCCGAAGCCGCTTCCGCGGTTCAAAGGTGAAGCTCACTCTTGGGGGGAAGGAGGTCCACGCTGTACCAACACATGGCCAACGTGACGCGGCCGGTCTGGAGAACCGGCCAGCCTTTAGGTGCCGATACGCCTTTGACCCGGCCGGCAGCTGACGTAGGATGCGGCATGGTCATCCCTGACAAGGACTGGACATGCTTCCCCACCGGACGGCGCAGCGGGCGCTTCTGGGAGGGTGTGGTCCCCGTCCGGATTGGACTGCGGGCGCTGCGCGTGGTGCACGTCCGCCTTCCGCTGAAGGACTCGCCGGCGTCCGGTGTTCGAGACGCCATCACGGATGCGCGGAAGCTGACCGACCTGCTCTAACATCGAGCGATTCAAGCCGCTCCTGCTTCTGCGGAGGAGCCCTCTTGAGGAGCGCCGCCCGCAAGAGATTCGAGCGGCTGAGAGGGCTCATGGAAGCAAGCCCCTCGGGGTTGCCGCGCGGACGACATCGGCGCTAGGAGTCAGCAGCACCGCGAAAATGCCAATGCAAGCATATGACCCCGCAAGTCCGGTGTGCCAAGCACTCAGCTGGGCTACGCCGGTGTGCGAATCTGCAGGCGCCACTGAAACGGGCGCGTGCAAAGTGGGGGTCGAGTTCCGGGCTCAGTGAGCCTCTTGAGAGACACCCAGTACCCATCGAATCCCAGAGAGTAGCGCACGCGCGCCTCAATCAGTTTCAGGTTCTCGTCCGTCCACCGCCGCCATGCGGGAGCTTCGGTGCTCAGGCTCATGTACAGGGTGCGCGTTGGCTGCGCGTCCCACATGAGCGAGTCTGCCAAGTCCAATCGGCGGTCCCTTGAAGCCAGGTACACGCGCCCGCGCTTATTGCTGAAAACGAGTTTCGACTTGGAGGGCCAACGATACAAAGCGTCTATTTTCATGAACTCCTCTGTAGTAAGGCGCGGCAACTCTCACGGGTTTGCGGCTTGCCGACAGATTGTGACGACATGCGACGAGTCGTGCGCGAGCCAGTGAACCTGGCGGAAAAACCCGGAGGTCACACTGAAACAGGCGCGGCCTTGGCCAGCCTGCTTGCGATACGCGTCCATCAGCTTCTTGGTCGTGTTGATGGATGCGTCCGGCAAAAACGCGCTCACGAAGACGCTTGGAGCTTCCGACGCGCGGAGGCCATCCTCAGTCGAGAGAAAGCGAAGCTGCTCCGCCTCTTGCTCCCACACGGCATGCGCCAAGCGAGCGGGTGTGTGTGCGTCCCCCAGACCCTGTGCCAAGTCCTCTTCGTCCCACTCGACGATGGCCACGGGGGCCATCATGGAGGCCACGGTCTTGAAAAGCGCGCAGGTATCCCGCTCGAGATACGGAAGGTCCGCCGCGACGAAGTGGCGCAACTGGGTCAGCTCAACCCACTCGTGCGGATTCGCGCAAATGCCCACGACCACGCCCGGGCGGTGCCCGCCTGAACCAACCAGGGCAGCGAGGGTGGAGTTCACTGTGCGCAGCGCATCTGGTTCCAAGCGGCTCCTGGCAGGAAGGCGCACCACCACGTTCACGACCGCCGGCGCGAACCCTTCCAGAAGCCGCTTAGACTCCCGATGCACGTCGGGCCAGGGGACGCAGAAGCAATGCTCCAGCACGTTCTTCATGGAAGCGGCTAGCTCCTGGACGAATGACACGGGGTGGGGACCCGCATCGAAGTTCAAAAGCACAGCCAGAAACCGAGCAACCGTATTGCTGTCGTGAGAGTCATCCTGGTAAGCGAACCCGCCCTCGGCGATGAATCCCTCCAGACCGTCGCTCTGGGCGTGCCGCTCGCGCTGACCGTACAGCGAAAACGCTTGGCGCGACATGATGTCGAGCGTGACTACGCCTCGTCACCCACCTGTTTGCTGATGAAGCGTTGAAGCTTGCGAAAGTCATCTGCACTCGCATGCTCAGGCAGCTGCAGGCGGGCTTCCCGGCCGCCGGCCAACTTACAGACGAACTCACTGAATAGGCGCGAGCCCTTCGCCGCAACTGCCAGGTGAGAACTCGTGGACGACTCGCCAGCCAACGGGCCGGGAATCTTGTCCAGAAAGCTGGTGCTGAATTCGAATCGCGCAGGCGCGTTCGCGGAGGCCCGAACGACTTTCCCGAGGGCCGGCTCGAGTTCCTTCATGACGTCGCGTACTTCCGCCTCGCTCAGAACCGCCCTGTTTTGGAGTTTCTTGAGCCTGACGGTCTTCACATTGACCTCGTAGCGTAAAAGAACGTCGAATATCTTGGCGGCAGCGGAAGACCGCTTGCGCATTGCCAACCACTTTGCATCACCCGCCACGTCGCCCCCGTTCATGTTTCGGTATGCAAATTAGAGCACACATAACGAATTTCTTCAATTCGCGCGGCCATGCTTAAATCGCGGGCATAAATATGCCTATTCAATGGGCAGTTCACCGACAAGCTGGCGCGAGGCGTTGCACACGCACCAATAGACCCCGGTCGGTACCCAGCGCGTGATTCGGGCTCGACGCAATCGCGCGTAGTTCACGCAAGAGTCACTTCGCACTATTTACTCCGTGAACATCGTGATGGGGGTCCTTTTCATCGCAGCGCTGATTCGCTTCGCTGGCATGGTGCGCTATCCCCAACAGCCGCGTCGGCTTCATCGTCCTGAACGGCCAGCCGGGTGGCTCGATGACCAATGCTCGTGGGACTAAGCCAAAGAAAAAGAGGCGCCGCCCTGCAGGCGACACCCCTTCCAATCAGACAGCGACTCTCTTCATTCACCTCGGTCCAGCACGTCCCGTTCACCTCGGATGACGCACGCCTCGTTCTCGTCATGCACCAGCGCAGCCCGCTGCAACCAACGCAGCATGTTCGGAAGCTCGCGCCACTCGAACATGTCAGTGCCGGTGACCTCGGCGTACATGGCGACCAGGGCACGCTTCGCGTCCAGGGGAAGCGAGGCGACGTCCACGGCGAGGAAGCTGCGCACGTGCGAGTCGTCCAGCATCTGCCGAACGGCCTTCTCGATGACTTCCTCCTCGGAGAGCGCCCGGACCGCGAAGTCCCGCATGGTCAGGAAGCCGGCCAGGAGCAACACAACGCACGTGGGAGCCCCCAAAAACGCCCCACAGGCGGTTGCGAAGTCCTTCGAAATGGAACTGGTTTTTCGGATGCCGGTGCGCAGCTGATGGACGTACCCATAGGTGACGCCGAGTTCGGCAGCCATTTGCTGGAGTTCGATGCCGCGCCGACGCGCCTCGTCGAGCAGCCAGCCAATCAGCGGGCCACCTTGGTGGGCGTATAGGCGCCTCACCCGCTGTTCTGCCGACTCGTTCGTGTTGGGATGTACGGGCGACACCTGCGCCGCCAGTTGGGCGTTCACGTTCTTCATCAAAATTTGTCCTCAGTTGCACATGCAGGCGCATGCACTGCTTATAGGCACCGTCCATTCAACAGGACGTGGCTAGCGCGCCTTTGCCTTCACCCATCCCCTCGCCTGCAGCTGGCGCAGCAGGCCGTCCGGGGCGCTCCCGTCAACCTGCTCGGAGATTTCGAGCCACCGGACGTAGATGGGACTCTTGCGCACGCCCTCCTCTGGCGCCGGCCCGTAGTGCCCGTTCGCGACGGCCCGCGCCGCATTGCGCAAGCTCTCCACAGCGGCCTCGAGCGGGTCGCGCTCCGCGGGTTGTGACGATGCCCCGATGAACTGGATGGAGGCAACAGCGGCGTGAAGCTCGCGAACGCGTGCTGCAGGTACCGCTCCTTGGGCGCTCAGTGCTGACGCTTCCCGCACCAAGCGCAGACCTTCTTCCAAGCGCCAGAGCGGGTCACGAGCGCGCTTCTGCGCATCGGCCTGGCAGCGCGCCAGCCCCTGACGCGCGGGCCCGACCACCCGCTGTTCAACGAACTCGCGCTCGAGGGGCGTGAGCTTCGCGTCGGTGTCCGAAGGGATTTCGGTTGCCTGCAGGGGCAAGGACGCTACGTACACCTGGCGAGAAAAACCGTGGTCATTTTCCTCGGCGCCTTTGCGTACCCAGGTGGACCGATACAAGAGGGCGTTGTTGCCGCGCTTTTTGATGTGCATTCGTGTCTCCAGTGATGCTTTGTCTAGTCACGAGTGGCACGGCGCGAGAAAACGGCCCGCACGAGCGGGCCCTTGAATCAATGCAACGTTGCGTCACCTCGGTCGAGGGCTGCGAAGTACTCCGTCCTTGCCGAAATCTCATCGGAGCTGAGTAGGGTTGCCGTGTAGATGCTCTTCCCCATTCTGGATGAGAGAAGCAGGCCCGCTCTGCAACGCGCAAGCTTCAAAACACGGTATGGCACTGCTGGGTACGAGCTAACCATTGCGCTTTATCCGCTATGCGGATAAATTCCCCACGAGACGGTTCCCTCGAACACAACAGGAGTCACTATGGAAACCACAGAGGACCTGATTGGCGAGAGAAGCCTCGCGCAAGTGATGCGAGTAACACAGTCGTCTGTCAACGTGGACCCGGTAGAGGCAGAGCAGAAGTACCCGTGCTCGCAGTGTGCCTGCAAAGATTTTACGCAGGGGTGGAATAGCGTCACGTGTACTTGTGGGCACGACACAAGGGCACACGGCATGGGAGTATGAGTAGCGGCTTTCTGCGCGCGGCAGCAATCCTGTTTGCAATGCCGCTGCTCGCTGTTGCTGACTCGAAGAACATAGACTGCGGCGTTTTCGGGCCACACTATGCGAGCATCACGTGTCCGGCCCCAGGTCAACCTGGGCCCCGTGCGGTCTGCTCCTGCCGCGGTCAAGGGATATGGGGCGACGCTGAGTGTCACTGTGATTCCCCTGCCCCGCCGTTGGGACGCCAGTGCTCAGTACCCTCAGGTTCTTATGCGTGCAACGGCCCGAATGGGCCAATTCAGAACACGTATTGGGGTTGCGAATCACCATCGTGCCCAGTCGGCCAGCACGGGGTTTGCACAGGCCCGTCGTGCGGGGATGGGCCCGGAAACATCAACGGATTTATGAAGCCAACCTGTACGTGTGCGCCAGGAAACTGACGAGAAGATTGGGGCACGTTACGACGTCACTACACGAACCGAGGCGCCCTAGATGCCTGGTTCCCGCATTCACGCAAAAGGCTGCATTCTTGGTACGCGAGATGAATGTCGATGCCCTGCTCTTCTCCTTATCGCCGGCCGCGCGCTCTGGCTGCAACGGCCGCACCTCGCAACTCGCGCCCACCTCTGGCTCGTATGAGTACCCACGCTTAGAGTCGCTCAGTACAAGCGGAACATGTGAGCCGAAACCCTCTTTCCGGTCGTCGAGCACGACGTACGCACCAACATCCGGCGGGTGTGCGTCGAGACACGCCTGAACGGCGTTACCACGGCGGTGCTCGTTGACGTCCGTGGTGTCCACCAGCCCGGCGAACGGGTGGGAGGCAGCAGGGGCTCCAGATATTGCAGCCGCCCAAACAGGCGTGCCCAGCTTGAGTGCAGAACCACGCGGACGTCCTGGTACCTGCCGCAAGTGAGGCCCCCATTTGAAGAGCCCCTCACGAACCAGCTTGTCTTGGTCGTCTATGCGCGCCGCACCTTGCTCGTGAAGAATTCCGTCGATGTCCGACATCAGGTAGACGGTGCGCCTTCGAACGCGTCCAGGACCTCCGCGGGCGGCGGCAGCCCACCGCGTGCAGCTGCGCCTGCACCCGCGTGCGCACGACGGGGTCGTGCACGCCCTCGCCCGCCGAAAGCGCGCGGTTAAGGGACTCACGGACATCTTCCGATACCGAAACCTTCAACAGTTTAGGCGCGGCTTGTCCGCGAGGCGCTATTTCGTTTTCCAGGGAGGGTTCTACGGCTAACCGCCGCTACCAGCTTTGCCCGACGGTATTGCGACCACCGTTCGAGTACGTCTTTGACGTGCCGTCGGCGAAGAATAGCTCCACTGTCGCCTGGTAATCCCAGTCATCGGTTCCGTGCGGGTTCCGATAGGCTCGGAAGTTTCCGTGCTGCAGAGACATGTTGTCAGCGCCTCGAAGCAGGGTTAATTGGCGCGTCTGAGCGCCGCCGGTCCAATGGTCGCTGTTCTTGTCGGAGCTGCAGCACGCCACATGCGCCACATTAGTTCCGTCCTTGTCAAAGACATCGACAACGGCCTGCGTGTCCCAGTCCTTGTCGTCCCCTGTGGTCGTCCACGTAACGCGAGCTGAAGTGAGGGGCGCAGGCTCAGGGTCCGCTACGCTCGTCTTGATGACGTAGTCCGTCGTCGCTGAGACCCTCGCGATGCTGTTATCCCGCAAGTACATCGCCGTGTACGAGATAGGCCAGCCTGGCGATTTGATAGAAAAGTTTGCCCCCGATTCCAGGTAATCGGTGAGCGCCGCTGCTCCGTTGGTCATGGGCTTGACCGCGTGCTTGCCGCTTCCGCCGATGGCCAGCACCTGGATGGAGCTCTCGTCGAGGACCTTCTTGGACACATTGTCCACAGAGCCTGCCATGTGGCCGGCCCCAAAATTCGCCGCTGCTTTGAGGGCGGCGTTGAGTTCCGCCTCCGAGTGCTGGGACTCGATGAGCATCCACAGCTCGCGGCCATAGGTGACTGAGTTCACGAACGCCGGCGGATTGCCCGGTCCCATGTACTGCCGCAGCTGGCCATAGTCGGTGTTCCACGCAAACAAGTCAATCGGAGTGCTCGGCGCCTCACAGGACACGGTGTAATACGCCTGCACGAAGCGGACCATATTGCGCGTGACGGCGTTGGTGTTCGCAGTGTTGAAAGAGCCGTCCACCTTTCCAGTCAGCCAGCCGTAGGAGGCGCCGAGCTTCAGAGTGGCTTGTTCCATAGAGTAGAAGTTCGTCTCCGAGTAGGTCGCTCGCGCAGGTTGGTCCGCATTGAAGTGCTGCGCGAGGATTTCGCTGATTGCGGCCGTTGCGTTGCTGGCCGTGGGGACGAAAGTCGCGGAATACCGGGTGTTCGCGGGTCCGGACAGGCCCGTGACAGTGCAGGTCTGCTCCCGACGAACGACGGTAATCGGAAACAGCACCCCGTCAGGTAGGCTCTTTCCTTGCACGAGCGAGCCGGGGAAGAGAACTCCTGCGTTGGGGTCGAACGCCACCATGCGCTCGAGCGCACGCGTGAGACGCAACGACTCCTCGTGATTAGCCTTTCGGTCGCCATACCTTCCCGTGTACCCCTTTAAAGTATTCGGCACGAGAACGTCGCCATCGGGCTGTGCCGAGTCGTTGGCGACGTTCACCGGGGGGATGGATTTGATGTACGCCTCGGTGTCGGCAGGCGCTCCCGACATCCAGTTGAACCACGACGTGGTCGCACACCCAGACAAAGCGCAGGCGCTAGCCGCCACGAGGATGGCATTCCTAATTAGACTCATTGCTAACCTCCCTGAAGAACTTTCTTCTTGTCAGAGAATGTCAGTTTTGTCTCGCCCAAGCTGAATACGAATCCGTCTCTATTGACAGGTAGCGGGGATTCTGGCAAGTGCGCACGCGCTTGCGCGCGTGTAGGTGTGCGCCGCTGAGAGCAGAATGTGCGTCGTCGGCCTGGACGGCAAAGCACCGGCGTTGCGACTCGGCCTCGTTGACGGCCCGTCGCGCGCGGAACTGCTTGGGCAATGGAGAAAGGGCCCCGTCCTCTCGGACGAAGCCCTCTGAAGTAGCCCTTGGGAGTTCCTACCTAGCCTTCAATAGGCTAAGTGAGGAGCTTTCCGCACGAGCGGGCCCTTAAATCAATGCAACGTTGCATCACCTCGGTCGAGGGCTGCGAAGTAGTTTTCGAAGAAGGTCGGTGTGCGGTCCGGACATTCTTCGACCTCCTTCACCTGGCCTTCCTCGAAATGTCTCCACCCAAAGTACGGTGCGACCCAGTTGGCACGTTCAATCGCCTGACGGGCGTCCCGTGCCTCGATTACCACCAGCACTTCGCCCGTCTTTCTGTCGAACACACCGTAGAGGGAACCTCTCACGGCAAACGCTGCCGCGGCGTTCGGTGCTGTCATTGCTCCGGACCTTTGGCGAGGCCCAGAACGGTCTTCAGTGACTGCGTCGGCAGCAACACCGACACATCGACGTGGGTGACCTCGCGCCCGTGGATAGCAGTCGGCACCTGGGCCGGCTCTTTCAACACGCTGATGACATTCGGAAGTTCCGCGACCGCATCTCGCAGCTGCTCCCTCGCCGGTTGGCTGCACAGAGCGAGAAGCGGTGCGAAGTCACGCGTGGGCAGCGGGCACGGAAGCACCATCGCCTCCACCTCTTCGTCACGCCCGAGCATGAACATCAACGGAGTCTGCTGAATAGCCTTCAGCAGCTCGCCGGCGCTCGGCTCGTACAGCGGAAGCACGAAGCGATGGGCGTGCCCTTTGGCCTGGTGGGACAGAACCCCGTAGTAAACGCCAATCGGTGAAGCAAAGGCCGTCACTCGAATCGACAGGTCACCCGGCCAGTCCGCCTTCACCAGGTCAAACATCTGCTCGGACAGGTCGCCGCAGAGAAACCAGTTGCCGGTAACCACGCACCGGACCTTTTCAGGATACTGCTCCGTCCTTTCCGCCACCTCTTCGGGGGTCAGTATGGACGCCGTGTAGAAGAGTCGGCGCTCGTCGTCTGAGAGGGCCTGCCTTGCATGGCCTTGTTCGTGTGTTTGAATCATCGCGATGTCCTAGGAGGTACGCCGGAAATGGCGCGTCCTGTATAGCGAGCGATGCGAAGCTTCCCGACCTGCTGCGGCTAGCGTAAGAGCGCACAGAGCGGACCGCCCTAAGTGCGACAACGATGTCATAGCTGCCGCGACCGGGCGAGCGGGCCGGCGCGACGCCCCCCGAACACAGCGCATGGAGCGTCTTTGAAGGTCGAGGGACGCGGCAGCGCGTGCAGTCGACTGGCCGTAGCTCCACCGACGCAAACCGCACTCGCATGCGCTCGGAGCCACTGCTTTGCAGAGAGAGGCGAGCCACCCCAAGCCGCCTACCCGTCCCGGAAAATGCGGTCGCGGCACACCGATAGAGGCCTTTCACCCGGCATGGCGAGCGAAACGGTGCGATGCGACCGAGAAGCACCCGCACTAACCTTCGGAGGTTCCCCTGCGCCAGGCGACGAGCGCTCGTGTAGATTCGTTGCCTTCGAGGGAAACCGGAGATTCCCGATGCTGGTGGCCTACTTCGATGAAAGCGGGACCCATGGTCAAGAAGCGCGCGTTACGACTGTCGCGGGACTGGTTGGAGACTCTCTGACGTGGGCACGCCTGGAGTACGGATGGAAGAAACGGCTAGCGAGGGACGGCATCACGTGCTTCCATGCCGTTCAGTGCGAGGTCGGCGATGGCGAATTCAGCCGCATGTCGCGCGATGCGCGTAAAGCCTTGTCGCTGGACCTTGCCAAGCTAGTCGTCAAGGAGTCGCTGGTCGCAGTGAGCGCGGCGGTGTATCGCGACGATTGGGACTATGCGGCCTCACACGTCATGAAGGCTTACTACCCATCGAAATATCACTTCTGCCTTGCAATGGCAGTGCTACAGGCTCACCAGGTGTCGGAGAGGTACGGCGGCGGTAACCATGTCGCGTTTGTCTTCGCAAGACAGGACCAGTACCAAGACTACGCCGCGTCCATTCACCAAGTCTTCCAGCAGGGAAAATGGACGGGGGTCGGTTCCCTCAGCTTTGCTAAGCCGCGATGCGTTTTTCCACTGCAAGCCGCGGACCTGTACGCATACGAAAACTACCGCGAACTCGTTCGGCAATTGGACAACCCGGGCGAAATTGCCCCCGCGCGAGAACAGCTGGCCATCATCTACAAGGGCATTCCCGTCGAGGGGAAATTTGGCGGCATCAACTTCCTCCACGCTTATGCGGAAGGAGTAGATGGGATTCCTGCTTCTCGTTCAGGGACGCCGGGCTCATGACCTTGCGGGCACGAGTGCGACAGAGCGCGCGCACCTGTAGGAACGTCCGCTGAACGGAAGGCGTGGAACACCCTCGCCGTTGAACCCACAGATTCAATCATCGCCCTGCCCGATGGCAGCGTCCGGTTGTCCATTGGCGAATCCAGCAGGAGGACGGCGCTGCGTTCAGCAGCGGGCGATGGTGCACAACATGCAGCGTGCATGCGGAGACACTGGCCTCGTGAGTTCGACCGCGAGGAGACAGATGACGCGACCGGGTCGGCGAGGCGGTGCGAACCGCCGCCGCACCCAGCGCATGCAGACATCGAAGGTCGGGACTGCGGTAGCAGTCTGCCTGCGGCCGGGACCCGCGGTTCGTGCGATGAACATCTTGGTCACGAACCACGGGCAGCCGCGAAGGAGCGGCATGCAGAAAGAACAGTTGCGCAAGCCGCCCTGAAAGAACGGTGGCCCTAGAAAAGTCGTTCGGGGGCGGCGGCGGTTCGCACCGGCGAAGCCGGCCGACAGTACGCCTGTATTTGTGGGACGTCGCGACGAAAACGTGGATGACGCCGCCCCCTCGGGCGGCGAGGCTGACGAAGGGGAAAGAACGCATGCCCCAGGCCCTTCGGCGGCCGTGCGTCCAGCCAGCGAGAGCACCACCGATGGATGGCAACCGCGTGGTGTGCAGGCTCTTTGGGTAAGGTGACACCGCGCTGAAAAGCTCGTGGCTACACGGGTCAACGACGAATCCTCAATAGGCAGTACCTCGGACGCATTGCACTGGTCGAGATGCCGCTGTTACCCATGCCGAAGCACACTGCGACACACACACCCATGCACCAGCGAGACGAGCATGAAGCACCCACTGCACACGCTGCCCATGCCAACCACGGCACATCGTCGGTCGACACGGTGGGCGAGACGCCGCGCCACACGTTGTCGACCGAAGATAGAAAGACTCGCGCGGTCGGCGCCGTAGCTCGAGCGAAAGTCCGACGCGGGCTGTCGGACACCGTTGCTACGCTGCGGCTGCGCGACGCCATTTGGAGGCGCGCGCTTATGATGGCAAACCGCTTTCGCGTCATCCGGACGATTGATGTAGCCGCAGGCTGCTTCCCGGAGAGGCCTTACAAAGCTGCCCTCACGGCGGCACAGCGAGCGGTGCGCGGGATGGTGAAAGCCAAGCTTCTTAGGCGCTATAGGACGGATAGATTTCAGTCGGTGTGTGGCCTGACCGCGCCGGGAGCGGCATCACTCCAGGAAGCGGGCATTGACGCCTCCTCCTCCGTGCGTCGCGTGTCCGACATGAGAAATCCGGAGCACCGGCTATGGCTGCAGTTCCTGGTCATCGCCTGCGAAGCGAGAGGCCTGCGGGCGCAAACAGAGAGCGAAGTATTGCGCTCGCTGAACAAGGGCACGACTGCGGGCCAGCCGATGGTCCAGGGGTTGGTTTCTGTGACATGGACGCGCGGCGGGAAAACCGTGCGGCAAAGCCTTCGCCCAGACGCGATTTCGTACGAAGCCGACGGGGTAACTTTTTTTGAGGCCGACATCAGCAAGCGGGGTGCCAACCGCGAAGCCGCTCTCTCCGCGCTGGCCGTCAGTATCGGTCGTACGCTGCCTGGTGGTGAAGTTCTGCGGCGCGTCGTCGTGTTCTGCAAGACGGACCGCATCCGGCTTCGCGCGTTGGCGGTACTCCGGCGCATCGGAGCGGAGCAGAACGGCAAGGTCCTGGTCGGCGACCGAGTCCATGTCCGTGAGTCCGAAGAAGGCGTGTTCGAGGTCTGGCGAGGCGTGGAAGAGAAGCTCGCGGACGGGCGCTCACACGCTGTCGACAGAAGGATGGGACACGTCATCGTCCAGGCCCTGCCCACCTGGCTACCAAAGCTGCGCGTCGAAGCCGCAGGCGAACCCATCGTTGGTTGGTTCTCGGACGGGCTGCTGCCGTATCGCCGGCCGACAACCATGGCGCCTTGGCCAGCTTGCACCTCCCCGCTGCTACGCCCAGCGAGAGCACCCGGAAACACTGGAGGCTGAAGAACAGAAACCGATAGAACAGGCGGTAAATGGTCCGGGTAGTGCCGGCTTTTCAGGGCCGACCAACAAAATGGGTGACTATTCGGACCTCATCATGCGCATTCAGTTAGCGAGCGACTTGCACTTGGAGTTCTTAGTCTCCACCCGTCCCGAAGAAGCCGTCATCGCGCCGGCGCGTGACGCTGATGTCCTGGTGCTGGCCGGTGACATCGGGACTGGACTTCAGGCCATCGAGGTCTTCAGGGAGTGGCCCGTCCCAGTCCTCTATGTGGCTGGCAACCACGAGTTCTATGGATTTGACCTGCAAGAGTTGCGGACGCTCCTGGCTGATGCGGCTAGCGGTACCTCGGTGCGTTTTCTGGACAACAGCGTGGCCGACTTCGGTGGAACTCGATTTCTGGGCACGACCCTCTGGACTGACTACAACCTGTCGCCAAACGTGCACCAGTCTCAGGCGATGGACCTTGCCGGCCGCCGCCTGGCGGACCACGGCCGCATCCGGCATGGCCGCGGCCTGTTCACGCCGGCGAACGCGCTCGCCCAGCACTGCGAGTCTCGCGCCTGGCTGGAACAGGAGCTGGCCACCCCGTATGACGGGCGCACGGTCGTCATCTCCCATCATGGCCCGCACCCCGCGTCAGTCCACCCGCGGTACGCATCAGACCCTTTGAATGCGGCCTTTGTGAGCGACTTGTCGCCGCTGCTCAGTGGTGCCTCGCTCTGGCTGCACGGGCACGTCCACGATAGCTTCGACTACACAGTGAATGGCTGCCGCGTGGTGGCGAATCCGCTGGGATACCCGCGGGGAACACGCTCCGCGATGAATGCGAGAGGTCAGCGGTTCGAAAACTCCGGGTTCCAGTGGGCTTGCGTGCTCGATGTCTAGGTGTTCGCAGACATCTTGACGCTCGTAGCTACACGGTGGTGATGGGGCTCATCCCATCGTGAACCTATAGGACATGCATGCAAGTTTTTGGAAACGTCGCGACTGACCCGGTCCGGAAAGAGTCGAAGGCCAGCGGCAAGGGATATTTCGAGTTCCGCCTGGCTGAGAGCCATCGCGCGCTCGAGCGGGAGCCGGCCACCTTCTATACGTGCCGGGTCATGAAAGACGCCGACCCGCACCTCGCGAAGGGCGACTTCGTCAAGGTCACCGGCCGCTTGAAAACAGATTTCTATCTCTCCCGCGAGGGCAAGCCGACGGGAACGCTGCTGATTATTGCGTTCGAAGCGGCGAAGATTTCGAAGCCTTTGCCGGCGACGGCCGTGGGCTCACCGACAGAGGTCGCGGCTGCGAGCAAGACGAAAGCGATGACGCCGACCGCACACGAAGTGGCGACCTCTGTCCCGGCGAGCGCCCAGACCGCGACTCAGGCGATGTTGGTCGACTGGACCGACTGAAGGACCGCAAGGATTGATTCGATGGCCACCGTAAGGTGGCCATTACTTTCTGAATTTCCGGGTCATCCAGCAGATGGCCAAAAATCCATTGGTGACAAGAAGTTAGCCTTTTCCAAGGGCGGCTGACAAGCAAATTGGATGCCGCGCTGCGCGACGTGCGCTGGGGGCGAAACACGCGACTTCCTGACTCAGGCTGGCGGCGGTGCCCTCAGGCGAAGCGCACCTGCCGCTCCACGGCGACGTGCTGGCGACAGGACGCTGGCCGCCCCGCCGTGCTTCCCACTTGCTGGCCGGACTGGATACTAAAGCCCATCCGTTACCCTAGGCGCAATCACCAGCGGTTCTGGCCATGTCGACTATCAATTTCAAGAACATCCGCGCGACACCGAAAAGTCAACACGACTCGTTTGAAGCCCTTGCAACGTTGCTGTTTCAGCGCACCTTCCCTGCCGTAGCTGGCAGCGAGTTCACCAGCTTGCGCGGCGACGGAGGCGATGGGGGGGTGGAAGCCTACTTCAAGGAGCTCTCGGGGGCTGTGCATGGCGTCCAGGCCAAGTACTTTTTCAAGCTCGGGGACGGTGAGTTCGGCCAAATCAAGGACTCGCTGAAAACGGCCCTCCAGAACTACCCGGAACTGCGCAGTTACTCCATCTACGTGCCCTTCGACCTGACTGGCCGGAAGGCAGCCGGGAAGCTTGGCAAAAGCGAAACCGAGAAGTTCGAACACTGGAAGCAGGCACAGGAAGCTGCAGCTTTCAAGGCAGGTAAACCCCTGCAAATCGAACTTATCGGTGCTACGAAGTGCAGAGGCCAGCTGCTCTCACTGGACCACCACGGCGGGCTCAGAAGGTACTGGTTCGACGACTCCACACTCACCGACGGCACGATTCGTTCTTGCCTCGCGGCTGCCCAAGCCTTCGCCGGTCCGCGGTACACGGAGACCCTGGACGTCAACACCGCAGCGCACTTGGCGTTAGACTTCTTCGGCGGCACCGGAGACGTTCAAGCATGGGTCCTGCCGCAGCTGAAGTCTCTGAGGGCTGCCTTCAGCTATCTCGCCGGCGGCCTGGGCGAAGTCGTCACGGTTCTAAACCCCGACGAGCAGTCACGAGCAACTGAGCACGTGGCGCGGGTGCGCGCCGGCCTTCGCGAGCTGGTGATTGGCAACGCACCAGCCGATGCGCCTGCGAAGCTCCTTGCATCCGCGAACGCGCTCCAGCCTCTCATGGAGGCTGCTGAGGCTATGCACTACGCGGAGTTCTGCGCGAAGCACGGCGCAGACAAAGACACGCCGGGGTTTCGGCAGTGGCATGCCTCATACCAGCTCGACTTCCCGGCAGCGAACTTAGACAGGTCCCGGGATGCCCAGAAAGCCATCGCCGAGCTGCGGCAAGCGCTCGATAGTCCGGCCATTCAGGCGACTCGCGCCCAGTCCCTTCTGCTCGTCGGCCCCGCCGGCATTGGCAAGACCCACGCAATTGTCAGCGCCGCCGAGCGGCGCTTTGCGATGGGCGCGTACTCCCTCGTGCTGTTTGGAGACGACTTCGACGGCCCAACTCCTTGGGAAGTCATTCGCTCCAAGCTGGGGTTCGGCTCAAACGTCGGCCGGGGTGAACTGTTCGAGTGCCTCGACGCCGCCGCCACCGCCCAGGGTTACCCGGTCGTGGTGTTCATCGACGCACTGAACGAAGGACCCATGGGGGGCAAGTGGAAGGACCGGCTGCCGGAGTTCCTCAGCCAAGTGCGAGCCTATCCCGGTATCAAGGTATGCGTCTCCACCCGCGACACCTACAAGGACGTGGTCGTCGACAGCCGATTCCCCGGCTACGCCTTCAAACACCCGGGCTTCCGAGGCCGGGAGTTCGAGGCGCTGCAAGATTTCGCCGCCTCATACGGCCTTGACGCGGAAATCACACCGCTCTTCTCAGAAGAGACCGCCAATCCCCTCTTCCTGCACCTCGCCTGCCGGACGCTCCAGGCTCAAGGCGTGAGGTCTCTCGACCTCACCCTGCCTGGGTTTCTCGGCCTCTTTGAAGGCTACCTGGAGCTGTGCGAGCAACGTGTGCGCGGCCGCCTGCCGTTGGCCTCCCCTGGCAACATCGTTCGCAAGGCATTGCTCGCCCTCGCCCAGTCCATGTCCGCCGCGAGCGGCATCACGTGGGTAGAAGCCTGTCGGGCCGTAGACCCCGTGCTTCAGGGTGAGGCAACTGCCGCCAGCTTCTTGCAGGAGCTGCACAAGGAAGGCCTCCTCATTGTCACGCAGGCTGCTGGCGACGACTACCTGGTGCGCTTCGGCTACCAGCGATACGGCGATGTGCTGCGCTGCCTGCAGCTGGTGCAGGTCGCTTCGGCATCGGGCGCCTTGGATGTGACGAGCCTCGCTTCGCAGCTCGCGGCCTGTGACGATGGCCTATTGGAGGCGTCGGCATACGTGTTGCCTGAGGCGGCAAACATCGAGCTGACGCAGCTTGGGCTTCCCAAGGACCGCACCTACCCGGCGTTCATCCAGGGCATCGTCTGGCGTACGAAGTCCTCCATCGGGATTGATGCCGAGGCGGCGTTCGGGGACGCCCTCGGAACGCCGTCGTGGCCGAAGGTCCTTGAGACATCGCTGAAGGTCAGCCTTGTTCCGGACCACCTGCTGAACGCCAGTTGGCTCGACACGACGCTGAGAAGGCAAGCCGCACCGACGCGCGAGGGTTTCCTGTGGAACGCACTTGACGAGTCCTACGACGATTCTGGCGTCGTTAGTTCGCTCGTCGAGGCTGGACTCAGGTCCAATCTGTCCGCTTGGCCGGTGGAAAGCCGCCGATTGGCCGGCGTTGCCGTTGGCTGGCTGACCTCGAGCCCAGACCGCAGAGTCCGTGACCAGAGCACTAAAGGACTGGCCCGGCTTCTCGGAGCAGACACTGACCTGGCTGCCCACGTGGCTCGCCACTTTGACGACTGCGACGACGAGTACATCTTGGAGAGCGTCAGCAGCGCCATCTACTGCGCATGCCTCCTGGCGCGGCCCACAGCCAGAGGTCAATTCGCTAGCGCACTCGATGCGCTCTTGTCGCCAGGCTACGACCGGGGAAATCAAGTCATCAGAGACAACATCAACCTGCTGGCAGAAGCCATCGGGAGGGCCAATCTCGCAGGCCCGACGCTGGTCCGGCTCGCAGCATTCCCGACCCGTACCACTCTGCCGGCCAGCTGGCCCACAGAGGCACAGGCAAAGGCTTTGCTGGTGCACGGCGCCGTGGTCGCGAACATGGACTTCATTCCGGGGACCATGCAGCCGGACTTCTGGCAATACGAGGTCAAGTCCGAGGTCCGGCGCTTCGACTTGAAGGCGGCGGGCATCGGAGAGAAGGAACTTGCCTTCTGGATGATGGTTGAGATTCAGCGCCTCGGCTTCCCAGGTGCATCGAACGCCTGCTTGGCTTACGACAGTACGATGGCGCGTCGGCACGGCCAAGAGCGCGGCCGCCCCGGCTACGCGGAGCGCATAGGGAAGAAGTACTCCTGGATTGCGCTTCACAGGCTCGTCGCGCTCTTGAGCGACAACCTCGCGCCGCGCAAGGACTTGGGCGGGGAGGCGCCTGACCCGGGAGCACTGAAGTACGCCCTGCGCCTGCGAAAGGCGGACATCACGGATGTTCGTGACATCCGGCCGCGCCCTGCCTATCCGGATGACCTGCTCCCATCACCAGACTACGCGTTCCCCCGGGATGGAGATGACCGAAAGTGGCTCGACCGACAGGACCTCACTCCTCACGAGGAGTGCCTGATTCGCACAGGCACCGACGGCACGGAGTGGTTCGCCCTTTCGCTTTCTGCGGAGTCAGATGAGAAGCTTCTGCAGGACGACGACAACGTTCCCTACCGGCGCATCACGATGGATTTTTGGACGGTGTTCGCGCCGGCGGCGCCAAGCTTTGACGCGAATCGCGAAGTGATTGAGCAGGAGCTATACCAGAACGCGCCAAGCTCGTACCGAGCCTACTTCGCGGAGTACCCAAGAGAAGCGGCCTGTGAGTACTGCCTCGAGTACGGTGAGGTGAGCATGCGGGACGGTGAAATGGTGCACAGCCTCATGACTCTTGCCAGGGGCAACGAGTGGGATTCCGACTATTCCTGGAAGGGAAGAGCCGAAAGCTTGGACGTCCCGACGAAGGCGCTCATCGACGGTCTTCAGTTGCACTGGGACCAGCATTCGGGATGGTTGGACGAACACGGCGAACTCGCCGCTTTCGACGTCCGCAAGGACAACCGTTCAGCCCTCTTCTTGCGCAAGACGCTGCTGGACAAGTACCTGCTCGATGCGGGCCAGGTCCTCTACGCGCGGCAGTTTGTCTACCGAGGAACGGTTGGCGGATACGGCGGCAGCAAGGCGCCGTCGCTGGACGTAGACACGGTGGTGATTTATCGGCCTGGCCAAGGCGTGGTGCTGCTGGACGAGAAGCCACAGGTTTATGAGCCCGACGCCGCCGACGGGGACTGACCGGGCTCTCAGACCCATTCGACCGCAACGATGCGGTCTGCGGGAACGGGCGTGTTCCCGCCATCGAAGCACCACACGGCGCCGTGCCCAGGCCGGCCTTGCAGCGCCACTTCGCGCAAGTAGCAAAGCGCGACTGCAACCGCATAGCCGGCGGAATCTCCTGCGGGAGCGGTGAACTTCACGACGGCCGGCTTCCAGCGCTGCTCCAACACGGGGAGCAGCTCCAGTCCCGAGGCCAACCGAACGTCTTCGCACAAGTCCTCGATGATTTCAGGCATGCCGAGGTAGTCGTGCTGGCCCAGGGTCCTCGCATAGTCCGCCACCTCGCGGACCAGGATGGCGTACGGACCCCAGTGCAGCGAGTCCTTCACCTTCATGCCGAAGTGCATGCCGAAGCCGCCCTTGCGCGCAAAGGCCGCCGCCGCTTCGCGCTTCATGTTCACATCGTCCAGCGTGGCGTCGACGGCCGCCTGGAGCCGCGGCAGCCATGCGCCCAACGGGAGAATGCCCTCCGAGAAGTCCGACGTTGGCGGAACGCGCGTGCCGTGGAACCAGCAGAGTTCCTTGGGCAGCGCGGGCCGCCCGAGCCGAGCACATGCCTGCTGAAAGAGCCATCGGTCGAAAGGTGGCAGCTCTTCCCAGTCTCGTTCGTACGCGATGCCAAGACTGGGGTCAGCCACGAACTCGCGGAGCGCCAGCACGGAGCAGCCAAATGCTGCAACGAGAGATGCCTGGGTCGACAACCGGGATGAGCAGTCGAGGCGGAAGGGGGGGCCTTGAGCTGCTGCAACGGTTGCTGAAGCCGGTGTGGTCATACCACCCCGTCACTGTTCGCTAGGAGCAGCGTGTTCAGCAGGTTCATCTCGTTGGACGCCATGAGATACCGGTCGTCAAAGAGCTTCAGCGGGCTCGCGTTCACGACGGACACCGCCCACGGGTATTCGGCATAGCGAGGAATCGGCGGCATCGCCGCGCCGGTCCCGCCTCTCACGCCAGCTGATAGACGTCTCGGCCGACATCGTAACGGGCAAGCCCGAGGGACTCTAGCCGCTTCCACATCTTGGTCGCGCGTTGAGTTCTAAAGACGCCGGCAGCGCCTGCACTCGGACTCGACTCAATCCGCTTGCCAAGGTGGCCTCGAACGTGGGGAAGCAGGCCCTCTGGGATTCCCATGGCCTTGAGGTGTGGCGCTTCATGGTGGTGCACCATGGTCACGGTGAGTACTCCGGGCGAGAATTCCGTAAGCTGAAGCTCGAACACCTCCTCCGCAGCGCTTTGAACCTGCGACCGCACCACAATGTCCCAGCGCTTCGGCACATCTAACCCTGGCAACTTCGGCTCATACACGAAGTTCCGCACACGCCCGTCAGAACCCCGGCACTTAATTGTGTGCACGAACATCAGTCGCGCTTGAGCCAGCCACGAGTCCAGCGTGCTCGCCTGATTCACGTCGCTGTCGTAACCGAGGCCGAACAAGGTGACCGCGCCCTGTGTTGCTGTTGAGACGGGTACAACGACCCGGAACGAGGCGCCTAGAGTCTCCCAGAACGACCAAGCTCGAGTGCTGCCCCAGTACTCCTTGATGAGGGCGTCAGGCGCGACCCTCGCTTCTAGTTTCTTGCGTATCGCATGCACGATGGCCATGGGCCCCCTGTGAGTCGAAGACACAAAATCCACCTCGTAGACCTTCACTTGTGCCCGCGGCGTACCTTGCCCATATGCGAAAGCGGTTGCGGCATCCACTGTGTCCGCGGCAAAAACGCAGTCCTTACGAGCCGGAAATCCTGGAGGCCGGGCGGCGTCAAGCAGCGGGCCAACGTCCGGGTAAAACGCATTTGCGCCAGAGCTGGCAACGATTTCTCCTGCCGCAAATGTTCTTGTGGTGGCGTGGTACAGAGGCATGGGTTGTTTGTACAACAGCCCTTCGAGATTAGGCGGCGGACGAGAGTTTCTCAGTCATCGGGCCGAGCCGGGCGCGCGAATGGCAGGGCCCCCGTGAGCGCCCCTTGCGTCAACGCACACGTGCGTTCACGGCTCGCCCCTCAATTGAGCGCCGCCTGCTCAGTTCCCAAGACCTGCGGCACAATCGCTGGATGCCAAACGTAGCATCCGTCTTAAAAGACGAAATTGCCCGCGTAGCACGCAAAGAACTGCGCGCAGAAATCGAACCTCTGAAGCGGGCGAGCGCACTGCACCGCAGTTCCATTGCGGCTCTCAAGCGCGAAATCGCAGCCCTTCAGAAGCAGCTGAAGATGGCTTCTCGGGCGAGCGCGAAGGCGCAAGACCAGGAAGATGGAGATGTAGAAGGTCCTCGTCGACGCTTTAGCGCCGCCAGGCTGGCGGCGCACCGTAAGAAGCTTGGCCTGTCTGCGGCCGAATACGGCAAGCTCGCCGGCGTCTCGGGCCAGTCCATATACAAGTGGGAGCAAGGTGGCACGCGCCCGAGGGCAGCGCAGCTTGAGAGCCTGGCGAAGGTGCGCGCTCTTGGGAAGCGACAGGCGCTAGCTCGGTTGGAGGAATGAACTTGTCGACTAGCCGCGGCCGTCAGAGCGGTGGTTGCCTGCTGCTGCGGAATCGAGTGACAGCCTCGGCATCCGTCGGTAAAGTGCCGCGATAAAAAGCAGGCCCTTAGGGGCGCTGCATCGAAGACCAGCAAGACCGCAGCGCCATGCCTAAGAACCTCCGTTTCGAAGACTTATCCGAACGCCACGACATCGACCCGCACCAGCTGCAAGGTTATGCCAATGCGGCGAAGGTTCGCTTACAGGTGCACCATAATCCGCCCGTCGACTTTGAGGTGACGTCTAAAGGTGAGACTGTCGTCTACGAAGTCAAATGGGCCCCCGTCGATGAGAAGCTTCGACGCTCATACAACAACGCCGATGATGCGAAGCGCGATGGCGCATACGTCATGGCCTTTGCCGCAGTCGAAGACCTTGAGGGCCTAGTTAGCATCGCCCGAGCCGAAACAAAGACTGGCGCCGACTACTATGTCGCCCCGGCTGGAACGAGCCCGGAAGACCTAGAAAGTGCGTTTCGCCTCGAAGTCTCAGGTACCGACGGGACGCCGGGGGAAGTGCGCCAGCGACTGAAGGAGAAGCGGGAGCAGACCCGTAGGGGCACCGGCGCTGAGCCCGCCATCGCAGCGGTCGTCGGATTCAAGACCAAGCTTATCTTGGTGGAGCGCGCATAGCGATGGATTGGCTCGCGCTCCACAAAACAAGCGAGGCGCTTGCCGCTCGGGCGCATGCCGCCCGGCGCAGGGTAACGTTGAGGAGGCCGAGAAGCTGTTCTGCCAGGCTGCTGCAGCGGAAGAGGATGCCTTGGCCCAGCTCGACCCATCGAAGGCACGAACGTTCGGCATTGCCGCCGTTAGCGCGGTCTCTCTTTGGTACAAGGGCAAAGATGTGCAGCGCGCCTCGATGCTGGCATACCGCTGTCTTGCCAACCCTGACTTGGCACCGCCAGCCCGAGAGCAACTCGACGACCTCGTGCAGACCCTCTACTCGGAGCGGGACCGAAAGCGCCTCACTGGAGAGTTCCTGCCTGGCTCCGTCACGGTCGCAGTCAAGGGCGGCAGCGTGCTTAGAGGTGCAGCTCCGCTGGACCTAATCGTCGACAGAGTCAAGACGCTGCAATCCATCTTCTTCCGCGTGGTCGAATGGAGCAACGGCAAGCCGCTGCGCCGGCACGGACCGCCGACAAATGACATCACGAGCTCGTTCGAGCCTTGGCTAGTACAGGAAGCGCCGGGCAGCTTCCAGTTCTCGGTCGCCGTGAAGGTCAATGGCCAGCTGGACATGTTCGACGCAGAGAAGCTGGAAGCTGCCGACATCGCCAGAAGATTCTTGGACGTGGTCACAACCATCGCCAATGACGCGACTGGCGAGGCGAGCAAAGAACTCGTGCCGGATGAGGGCTATCGCGGTACGTTTCGCAAGCTCATCCGAAATCTCACGCCGCCACCCAACAGCAGCGAGTCGGTGGCCATCTCCTCGAGGGAGCGCGAAGACGTCGCTGTGGTGCTCGATGAGTCAACTCGCCCAAAGCTCGACTTTGCCATTAAGGCTGAGTCCGCGAAGGCGGACGAGTCCGCCGGCGAGCAGATGCAGGAGTTCAGCGGGGTACTCCGCGCGCTCGACTTGGACGGCGACTGGTTAAAGGTCGACGCCGACAACGGGCAGGTGATGGTGAAAGGTTTGTCTCAGGCCGTCGACGATGTTATCGGCCCGATGGTCAACAAGACCGTACTCGTCAAGGCTGTCAGGACTCGCCGCGGCGACCTAAAGTTCGTGGACATCGTCTTGGCTGGGTAGCGCCCGGTTCTGCGCCCGGAGCGGTAGCCTCGCGGACTCGCACGCTGTCATCCTGCTGCTGAATGCAGTCGCGGTAACCATCTAGTGCCCCGACGCGGAAGTTAAACAGCGACCTGATAATTGTGAGGTCCACGTATAACTTCTTATACCGAGACGCTCCCCGCGGGCTCCGCTCGCGTAGGCAGTCTGGAAGACGTGCTTTTTGACACCTCAGCGCGCCGCAGTGGTATCTCCTGTGTGCCACGCGGACCCGTCTGCGTGGCTGACTTCTTTGGGCAATTCGCCGCATGGTCGCCTGTTGGACAGCGCATCCTCACGACGGTTCGCGCTGCCGACTACCAGAGCGGCGCACTCGCGAACTTCGGGCGCACCCATCAGCATCTTGGCTTACGGCCCGGGACAGCGGCCGACTGCTACGGTCTCGCCACCGATTGCATCGCTTCAAGGGCGGTCGGCTACGGCCCCGAGCGGCAGTAGTAGGAGCGTCGGCGGGGCGTCTCCCTGACGGATAAAACAGCACGCTTCACTGCTTGCCTCAACCCGAGGTGACCAAAGCAGCGGAAGCCCCCGAAGCGAGGCGTCTCTCACCCCTGACCACCTGGAGATGATGAATGACTGACGACGACCTGCACACCCGACAGCGCGAGTACATCCGCCAACACAACGCCACTGTTCGCGAGCGGGCAGCGACGGCTCGCAACCGCGCTGCCTGGGCCGCGTTCTTCGCGCTAAGTCCCGACCCCGAAGCCCTGTGCTCGGAGGTGCAACGGCTGGACCCGACCAAACCTTGGCCGCAGCGTTCGAGGTGAAGGGCGCCATGGTTCTCTCGACCCTCTTTCACAAAGGCGACCTGGGCACGCTGTACAACTGCGCCGTCGACCGCATCGCGGCCTTGAACGCTGGGAAACTCACAGCGACTCGCTGTGGCGACAACGAGACCGCGCTCGCTCTCAAGCTGCAGGCGGACCGCATCGGCGCCTTGGTCAAGAAGCTCGAGACCGCCCTCTGCGAACGGCCGGTCTTCCTCACGCAGGACGACCTGGAGCAAGCCCGCGAAGCGCTGGAGCCGCTCCGCCGCGGGGTCGCTCGTTCTCTGAATCGCACGCGTGCTTTGGAGCTGGACGCCATCCGCGACAAGCTCATTGCAAACATCGCCAGCGTCGACACTGAGGAGTACTGAACGGAAGCGCCCCAAGCTACTCCGCGCCGGCATCAGCGGGTGACCCTTGCTGGCATATCGAAGACTTGGCCTCCGCCCATTGCTGAAGCTGCCCCCAATGACATCGTGAATGCCTGGCATCACGCCGGTTAGGGGGCTGTTGGCATACTTCAACCATGAAGCCGCGCAGCCGCCATTACCGAGCCTGGATGGAGTGGCGCGAGCCAAGGCGGTACGACGTCGAATGCAACCGCATCCTCGCTTGCGAGCTAACCGTGCACTCGGAGCGGCGGCTGGGCCCTCTGGTCACATTTGAAGACGGGACGAGAGTACGAAGTGAAGGTGAGGCTTCGTACGCCGCCGCCATTGCACGTGCACGGGTGCAGATGGAAATAGTCCGCCGCCGCATCCGTCGCGCAGTGCGACCATGACACCAAGTCCCCTCAAGGGACTCGTGGCACGTTCAGAAGTCGGCAAAGTTAGTGCGCGTCGTCATGCCGGCCTTTGCATCGCGAACCGCTACCAACGTAGTGAGATTGGGGAGTTGTGGCCCAAGGAGGCGCCAGAGAACCTGTTTCAAGTCCATTCCGCTACTGCATCGGACAGGCCGTCTGACGCCAAGCCCTTGGGGACCCATTAATTGTCTGAGACCCAGGGCGCTTGCACGGCCAGCAGGCGCGCCAGGGCGGCGTTCGGCGCGGGCGGCGCGTTGAGCAACGCCGCGAACTGCTCGAACTTCTCAGCGTCGAGAGTGAAAAGTACCTTGTCCAAGTTCATGGGCGCGATGTTGGCACCCGGCGTGTTCAATGGCTGCGTCACTTCATCAGACACATTGCCACCAGGGAGGCGATGAAGCAGATGGCGCCGATTGCAGCGCATCCCCATATGACTACGTCACCTAGTCTTTCGAACTGTTGTTCGTTCATGGCATCACTGTAATGCCTGTCCGGACGCTTGGATGCCGAGGGGCGGACAAGCCGTGCGCGCCGGGCACAACACGCGACGATACCTGCCGTCGCCCGAGTTGACGGTCGCGGGGTCCTACCCCGCTCCGAAACTAGCCCTCAGTTTTGCCAGCTCTGCGCGCGTGATGCGAGCCACGAGGTCCATGGAGAAGCTGTCCGCAATTTGGTCGGCCCGCGCCAGTAGCTGCACGAAGTGCTCGCGAGTCATCATGGTTGGGACTTCGAGCCCGAGCGTCGTCAGCAATTCCGTCTGCTTTGTGTCCAGCGATATGACGCCGGACATGGAAATGGGTGTGCTGCTGGTCATGGGCTCGTATCCTACTGCCGAGCTGACGAACCGCACACCTGGCTCGGCTAAATGGCCGCGGACGCGACAAAGCGTTTATTCCTGGGGCTTGTCGCTCCTGAACGGGGAGCCCCCGTCCCGGCCTTGCGGCAAGCCTCCCCAGCTGCGGGACGGCGTCGGAACGCATGGCTCCTCGGGCGCCACGAGGGGCCGCTCAAAAATGCGTGTTGCTGCGAACCTGGCCCGCACATTCCAGCGACTCTGCGCTTGTCGCAAAGCTGTCGCAATCTGAGGACCACTCGAGACCACAGTAGCCGCGGCCGCGCCGTACCCCGGCGCTTATGACCGGTACCCCACCATCCAAGCTAAGTGCTTGCTACGCCGTCGTTTTTCTCACGTCGGCGGGGCCTGACGAAAAAAAGCCCGGGACCTTTGCAGGAACCGGGCTTTCGTGTCGTTGGTCGGCGTGGCGGGATTCGAACTCGCGACCCCTTGCACCCCATGCAAGTGCGCTACCAGGCTGCGCTACACGCCGAAGCCCTCGATTATAGCGTGGTTCTGGAGGCCTCTTTAAAGAAAGCGTTCGAGCAGCGTGCGCGAGTGGCGATCCAGCCCTCGCCGGTCGGCGATGCGGAAGTTGATGCCCTCGGAACTGGCGATCAGGAGCGCGCCTTCGCCCAGGCGGCGGATGTCTTCCTCGCCCTTCAGGACGAAGCGGGTCGGCCCACGGTCGGTCACCACGCTCCACGTGCTGGGCGTCGAGAAACTGGACACCGACTCGATGCGCTGCACCGTCGGCACGAACTCGCGGCCGGCGAGTTCCTCTTCGATCAGCGCGCGGGTCTGCGGCTGCAGCGCGTCCAGGTGCGGCACCCAGGCGAGCTCGCGCCCGTCGATGCTGACCATCGATACGCCCTCCTCGGGCGCGGCCAGCGGAAAGGCCCGGACTGGCACGACGCTCTCGTGCACCGAACCATCGGGCAAGGTCAGCACCAGGCGGCCGAAGGCATTGCGTTGGAGTTGGAACATCGTCATTGCCCCGCCGGATGGGCCGCGTGCGCCGGCGCCGGCAGCCGCGCGTCGTCGCCGTTGTCTTCTTCGTCGACCTGGCGCGCCTGCGCCTCGTAGAGCCGCCAGTAGGCGCCCTGCTTCGCGATCAGCTCGTCGTGCGGGCCGACCTCGACCACCCGGCCACGGTCCATCACCACCAGCCGGTCGGCCTTGCGCAGCGTCGAGAGCCGGTGCGCGATGGCGATCGTGGTCCGCCCCTGCACCAGGTTGTCCAGCGCCTTCTGGATTTCCTTCTCGGTTTCGGTGTCGACGCTGGACGTTGCCTCGTCGAGGATCAGGATGCGCGGGTCGATCAGCAGCGCGCGCGCGATCGAGATGCGCTGGCGCTCGCCGCCGGACAGGCCCTGCCCGCGTTCGCCCACCATCGAGTCGTAACCCAGGGGCAGGCGCAGGATGAATTCGTGCGCGTGCGCGGCGCGTGCCGCGGCCACGATTTCGGCCCGGGTGGCGTCCGGCCGGCCATAGGCGATGTTCTCGGCGATGGTGCCGAAGAACAGGAAGGGTTCCTGCAGCACCAGGCCGATGTGGCGCCGGTAATCCGCCACGCCGAAGCGGCGGATGTCGGTGCCGTCGACCTGGATCGCGCCCTCGCTGACGTCGTAGAAGCGGCAGATCAGGTTGACCAGCGTGCTCTTGCCCGAGCCGCTGTGGCCGACCAGGCCGATCATCTCGCCCGGGCGGATCGTCAGGTCCAGGCTGCGGATCACGCTGCGGTTGCCGTAGCGGAAGCCGAGGCCCTGCATCTCGATGGCGCCCGCCAGCGTCTCGATCTTCACCGGCTGCGCCGGCTCCGGCACGTTGGACACGTGGTCGAGGATGTCGAAGATGCGCTTGGCGCCGGAGGCCGCCTTCTGCGTCACCGAGACGATGCGGCTCATCGAATCCAGCCGCGTGTAGAAGCGCCCGATATAGGCAATGAACGCGGTCAGCACACCGACCGTGATCTGGCTGCGGCTCACCAGCCAGATGCCGAAGGCCCAGACCACCAGCAGGCCCACGTCGGTCAGCAGCGACACCGTCGGCGAGAACAGGCTCCAGGTCTTGTTCAATTTGTCGTTGACGGCCAGGTTGGCCTGGTTGGCCTCGCGGAAGCGCTGCGCCTCGCGCCGCTCCTGCGCGAAGGCCTTGACCACCCGAATGCCGGGGATGGTGTCGGCCAGCACGCTGGTCACGTCGCCCCAGACCCGGTCGATCTTCTCGAAGCCGGTGCGCAGGCGGTCGCGCACGGCGTGGATCATCCAGGCGATGAAGGGCAGCGGCAGCAAGGTCACCAGCGCCAGCCAGGGATTGATCGAGAACAGGATCGCCGCCGTCATCGCGAACATCAGCACGTCGGTGGCGAAGTCCAGGGCGTGCAGCGACAGGAAGACCGAGATCCGGTCCGTTTCCGACCCGATGCGCGAGACCAGGTCGCCGGTGCGCTTGCCGCCGAAGTAGTCCAGCGACAGTTGCAGCAGGTGCTCGAAGGCCGTGGTGCGCAGGTCGGCGGCGATGCGTTCGGACACCAGGGCCAGCAGCCAGGTGCGCGCCCAGCCCAGGCTCCAGGCCAGCAGCGCCGACCCTAGGAGGCCGGCCAGCAGCAGCATCACGTAGCCCGGGTCGATGCGCTGCCCGTTCTGGAAGGGGATCAGCACCTTGTCCATCAGCGGGATGGTCAGGTAAGGCGGCACCAGGGTTGCGGCAGTGGAGGCGAGCGTCAGCCCGAAGCCGATCGCCAGCTGCTTGCGATAGGGGCGCGCGAAGCGGCCCAGCCGCAGCAGCACCCAGGTGGAAGGCGGCTGGGTGTCCTCCTCGGCCTCCTCTTCCTCGCCGGCTTCCTCCACCACGGCGGGCTCGCCGGACAGCAGGCGCTCGAAGCGGGCGACGAAGGCCAGCATCGCGCCCTGCTGGGCCAAAGTGAAGTGCCACAGGGCCAGCCGGCCCTGGGCGTCCAGCAGTTCCAGCGTCCCGACCCCGGCGTGGTCGGCGTGGCGCAGTTGCAGGCCGGCGGCCACCGGCCATTCCGACCAGCCGCCCTCGCCCCAGGCCAGCAGGCGGCGCTCGGTCAACGCCAGGCCGCCAAACGTAAAATTCATCGCGGGGCCGATGTCAACCTCAAGCGTCGCCAGAACGTTCTCGCGGCTGGCTAGCCTTTTGGCGAGCGTCATGCGCCAGTCCGGGAGCAAGCCCGGTACTGTTGCGACTGGAGAAGTAGATTGCATTCGACAGTGGTTTGGAAATACTGGGCCATGTGCCCTGGCTGGGACGCGGATTTTCGCCTAAGCCGGCCGGAGACCCTCCCACCTTGTCAGGGCGCCCATCCATGAGCAGGAAGAACGACATCCGCCTGCTGCGCATCAACTACCTGCGCGGCCCCAATCTGTGGACCTACCGGCCCGTGCTGGAGGTCTGGCTGGACCTCGGCGAGCTGGAGGACTGGCCGTCGAACCTGCTGCCCGGGTTCGCCGACCGCCTGACGGCCATGCTGCCGGCGCTGATCGAGCACCACTGCGGCGTCGGCGAGCGCGGCGGCTTCCTGCAGCGCCTGCAGGAAGGCACCTGGTCCGGCCACGTGCTGGAGCACGTGGTGATCGAGCTGCTGAACCTGGCCGGCATGCCCACCGGCTTCGGCCAGACGCGCAGCACCTCGCAGAACGGCGTCTACCGCATGGTGTTCCGCGCCCGCGACGAGAAGGTCGCCCGCAGCGCCCTGGCGCAAGGCCACCGGCTGCTGATGGCGGCAATCAATGAAGAGCCTTTCGACGTCGCGGCCGCGGTCGCCGCGGTGCGCGAGCAGGTCGACGACTCCTACCTCGGCCCCAGCACCGCCGCCATCGTGGCGGCGGCGACCGACCGGGGCATCCCGCACATCCGCCTGAACGACGGCAACCTGGTGCAGCTGGGCCACGGGGCCCGCCAGCGCCGTATCTGGACCGCCGAGACCGACCGCACCAGCGCCATCGCCCAGGGCATCGCCCGCGACAAGGACCTCACCAAGCGCCTGATCGCCGGCTGCGGCGTGCCGGTGCCGGAAGGCCGGGCCGCCGGGACGCCGGCCGAGGCCTGGGAGGCCGCGCAGGACATCGGCCTGCCGGTGGTCGTCAAGCCCAGCGACGGCAACCATGGCCGCGGCGTCATGCTGGACCTGCGCACGCAGGCGGACGTCGAAGCGGCCTTCGAAGTCGCCGCCCGCCATGGCAGCGAGGTGCTGGTCGAACGCCATATCGCCGGCGACGAGCACCGGCTGCTGGTGCTGGGTGGCAAGGTGGTGGCCGCCGCGCGTGGCGAGACGGCCTGGGTCAACGGCGACGGCCGGTCCAGCGTGCGCCAGCTGGTCGACGCGCAGATCAATACCGACCCGCGCCGCGGCCTCACCGAGGACCACCCGCTGAACCGCCTGGTGCTCGAAGAAGATGACGCCATCCTGGGCGACCTGGCCCGGCAGGGCCTCACGCCCGACGCGGTTCCCGAAGCCGGCCGGAAGGTGCTGATCCAGCGCAATGGCAACGTCGCCATCGACTGCACCGACCAGGTCCACCCCGAGGTGAAGCACGTGGTCGCCCTGGCCGCCCGCATCGTCGGCCTGGACATTGCCGGCGTCGACCTGGTGGCGCAGGACATCAGCCGCCCGCTGCACGAACAAGGCGGCGCCATCGTCGAAGTCAATGCCGGTCCGGGCCTGCTCGCGCACCTGAAGCCGGCGATCGGCACGCCGCGCCCCGTGGGGCGGGACATCGTCGATTCGCTGTTCCCGGCGGACAACGGCCAGGAGCATCCCGGCCGCATCCCCGTCGTCGGCATCACCGGCACGCGCGACACCGCCCGCATCGCGCGGCGGGTCGCCTGGCTCGGCCACCTGCTGGGCCGGCGCGTGGGCGTCGCCTGCGCCGACGGCCTTTACCTCGACCGCCGCTGCCTGTCGGCCGGCGATGCGCGGCGCTGGGACGTGTCGCATCGGCTCCTGGTCAACCGCAACGTCCAGGCCGCGGTGTTCGAGAACGACGCCCGCACCATCCTGCGCGACGGCCTGCCCTACGACCGCTGCACGGTGGGCGTGGTCACCGACTTCGACGGCATCGAAGCGCTGGCCGAGTTCGACGTGCAGTCCCCCGAGCAGTTGGCCAAGGTGCTGCGCACCCAGGTCGACGTGGTGCTGGACAACGGCGTCGCGGTGCTGAACGCGGCCGATGCGCGCGTCGCCGCGCTCGGCGCCTTCTGCGACGGCGAGGTGATCCTCTACGCGGCCGATCCGCAGGCGCCCGCGCTCGTCGCGCACCGCGGCAACGGCGCGCGCGGCGGCCGCGCCGTCTTCCTGCGCGACGGCCGCCCGGTGCTGGCCACCGGCGGCGCCGAGACGCGGCTCGCCCCGCTGGCGCGCCTGGCGCGCGGCGGCCTCGCCGCCGAAACGCTGCTCGTGGTGATCGCCGCCGCCTGGGCGCTGGGCATCGCGCCCGACCTGATCCTCGCCGGCATCGAGACCTTCGACGCCCACAACGCCCCCTCCCCGCAGGCCGCCTGACCATGGAAATCTCCCGCATCCGCGCGCTGCGCGGGCCCAACCTGTGGAGCCGGCACACGGCCATCGAGGCCGTCGTCTCGTGCGAGGCCAGCGAGATCGCGGTGACCGACCGCCCCGGCTTCGAGGCCCGGCTGCGCACCCTCTTCCCGGGCCTGGGCCTGTTTCGCCTCACCGGCCCGGTGTCCCTGGCGCGCGTGCTCGAGACCGCCGCGCTCTCGCTGCAGGAGGAAGCCGGCTGCCCGGTTTCCTTCAGCCGCACCTTTGCGACGGTCGAGCCCGGCATCTACCAGGTCGTCGTCGAATACAGCGAGGAAGCGGTCGGCCGCCTGGCTTTCGAGCTCGCGCAACAGCTGATCGCGGCCACGATGGATGCCGACGCCAGCTTTGACGCCGATGCCGCGGTCGCCCGCTTGCGCGAGGCCGACGAGGACGTGCGCCTGGGTCCCAGCACCGGCTCGATCGTGCAGGCCGCGGCGGCGCGCGGCATCCCGTGGCGGCGCCTCACCGACGGCAGCCTGGTGCAGTTCGGCTGGGGCAAGCACCAGCGCCGCATCTGGGCCGCCGAGGTCGACCAGACCAGCGCCGTGTCGGAGTCGATCGCGCAGGACAAGGACCTGACCAAGCAGCTGCTGCACGCCGCCGGCGTGCCGGTGCCCCTCGGCCGGCCGGTGGCCGACGAGGCCGACGCCTGGGCCGCCGCGCTCGAGGTGGGCCTGCCGGTGGTGGTGAAGCCCCGCGACGGCAACCAGGGCAAGGGCATCACCGTCAACGTCACCACCTGCGAGGCCATAGAGCAGGCCTACAAGTCCGCGCTGAAGGTCGGCGAAGTGATGGTGGAACGCTACCTGCCCGGCAGCGACTACCGCCTGCTGGTGGTCGGCGACCAGCTGGTCGCCGCCGCGCGGCGCGAGCCGCCGCTGGTGCTGGGCGACGGCGAGCTGACCGTGGCCGAACTCGTGGCCAAGGTCAATGCCGATCCGCGCCGCGGCGACGGCCATGCGACCTCGCTGACCAAGATCCGCATCGACGACATCGCCATCGCGCTGCTCGCCGGGCAGGGCCTCACGACCCGCAGCGTGCCGGCGCGCGGCCAGCGCGTGCTGATGCGCAACAACGCGAACCTGTCCACCGGCGGCACCGCCACCGACGTGACCGACGAGGTCCATCCCGAAGTGGCCGAACGCGCGATCGCCGCGGCGCAGATGGTGGGCCTGCACGTGTGCGGCGTCGACATGGTGTGCGAAAGCGTGCTGAAGCCGCTGGAAGAACAGAGCGGCGGCATCGTCGAGGTGAACGCCGCGCCGGGGCTGCGCATGCACCTGTCGCCCTCCTACGGCAAGCCGCGCAACGTCGGCGAGGCCATCGTCAACCACCTGTACGAGCCCGGCGAGGACGGCCGCATCCCGGTGGTCGCGGTCACCGGCACCAACGGCAAGACGACGACGGCGCGCCTGATCGCCCACCTGTTCGCCAGCAGCGGACTGGTGGTGGGCATGACCAACACCGACGGCGTCTACGTCGACGGCCGCCAGATCGATTCCGGCGACTGCAGCGGCCCGAAGAGCGCGCGCAGCGTGCTGATGCATCCCGACGTCGAAGCGGCGGTGTTCGAGACGGCGCGCGGCGGCATCCTGCGCGAAGGCCTGGGCTTCGACCACTGCCGGGTGGCGGTGGTCACCAACGTGGGCGAAGGCGACCACCTCGGGCTCAACTACATCACGACCGTCGAGGACCTGGCGGTGCTCAAGCGCGTGATCGTGCAGAACGTGACGCCCAAGGAAGGCTATGCCGTGCTGAACGCGGCCGACCCCATCGTCGCCGCCATGGCCGACACCTGCCCGGGCAAGGTGATCTACTTCGCCGCGGACCGCCACCACGGCGCCATGACCGAGCATCGCGCGATGGGCGGGCGCACGGTCTATGTCGATTCCGCGCTGGATGGCGGCTCGGTGGTGGCCGCCGAAGGCAACTACCGCGAACACGTGCCGCTGGCCGACGTGCCGATCACGCGCAACGGCACGATAGCCTTCCAGGTCGAGAACGTGATGGCCGCGGTGGCCGCGGCCTGGGGCGCGGGCCTCAAGTGGGACGCCATCCGTGGCGGCCTGGCCAGCTTCGTCAACGACGCGCACAACGCGCCGGGCCGCTTCAACGTGATGGACTACAAGGGCGCGACCGTCATCGCCGACTATGGCCACAACCCCGACGCGATGCGTGCGCTGGTGGCGGCCGTGGACGCGATGCCGGCCAGGCGGCGCTCGGTGGTGATCAGCGGCGCCGGCGACCGGCGCGACCAGGACATCCGCGACCAGACGGTCATCCTGGGCGCCGCCTTCGACGACGTGCTGCTGTACCAGGACGCCGCCCAGCGCGGGCGCGGCGATGGCGAGGTGATGGCGCTCTTGCGCGAGGGGCTGCAGGGCGCGAGCCGCACCAGGCACGTGGAGGAGATCCGCGGCGAGTTCATCGCCATCGATGCGGCGCTGGCGCGGCTGGAGCCGGGCGATCTTTGCCTGGTCCTGGTCGACCAGGTCGAAGAGGCGCTGGCGCATCTGGCGCGACGCGTGGCCGGAGGCTGAGGCCGCCAGGCCAGGAAAAAAGCCCGGACCTTCACAGGTACCGGGCTTTCTCGTTTTTGGTCGGCGTGGCGGGATTCGAACTCGCGACCCCTTGCACCCCATGCAAGTGCGCTACCAGGCTGCGCTACACGCCGAAGCCCTCGATTATGCCGTGTTCAGTGGGTCGATCCGAGCAGGTCGCGGATCTCGAACAGCTCGCGCCGCACGAATTCCAGCTTCTGTGACATGGCGTCGCGTTCGACTTCTTCCAGCAGCACGGAGTCGCCGAAGCTGCTATCGAGCTGCGAGTCCTCGACTTCGATCACGTCGACGCCATCGAGCATGACCTCGCCGGCGCGGCGCTTGTCGCGCTCGCCCTGCACGATTTCCTGCAACTTGTTGCGCGCGCCGCTGATCGTGAAACCCTGGTCGTACAGCAGGTCGCGGATGCGGCGGATCATCAGCACCTCGTGGTGCTGGTAATAGCGCCGGTTGCCGCGCCGCTTCATGGGCCGCAGCTGCGTGAACTCCTGCTCCCAATACCGTAGCACGTGGGGCTTGACGCCACACAGCTCGCTGACCTCACCGATGGTGAAGTAGCGCTTGGCCGGGATTGCCGGGAGGGATTTCTCCATTGAAATCAATCTACTAGGAGAGAAAGCTCCTAGGTTACTCTAAGCGGTCGCCAATGCAAAGCGAGCCGCATGCGGCTGTAACAAGCGCGTTGCTTTTTGGGTTGGGCGAAAAGCCCGCTCAACGCTCATCGGCCGCAGCGGCGGCCGAGATCCCCTGGATCTGTTCCTTGAGCTTGTGGCTGGCGTGGAAGGTCACCACGCGCCGCGCTTCGATGGGGATCGCCTCGCCGGTGCGCGGGTTGCGGCCCGGCCGCGGCGCCTTGGTGCGGATCTGGAAGTTGCCGAAGCCCGAGATCTTGACGTCCTGGCCGTCGACCAGGCTGGCCGCGATGAGGTCGAAGAAGGCATCGATCATGTCCTTCGACTCGCGCTTGTTCAGCCCGATCTGCTCGAACAACAGCTCCGCCAGCTGGGCCTTGGTCAACGCGGGCGTTTCCAGGCTCTCGACGGCAAACTCCATGGGATCCTCTTCCTTCTGCGGGCTTGTTGTTGTCAGGTCGGCCACGGCTCACCCCCTGAGACGGCCGCCCAGCTGCGTGGCAATGCGGTCCACCACCGCCCGCACGGCCGACTCGATCTCCTCATCGGTCAGTGTCGCGTCGCTGCGCGCGAGCGTCAAGCGCACGGCCAGGCTTTTCTCGCCCGGCTGCAGGCCGCCCTGGGCTTCCTTCGGCTTGTAGACGTCGAACAGCAACGCATCGCGCAGCAAGCCGCTGGTGGCGGCGCCGTGGATGGCGTCCATCAGGGCGCCATGCGTCACCTGCTCGCCCACGATCACGGCGATGTCGCGCTCGGCCGGCTGGAACTTGGGCACGGACTCGAAAACCGCGACCTTGCGCGCCGTCACGGCGTCGAGGTCCAGCTCGAACAGCAGCGGCGTGTGCGGCAGCTCCCATTGCTGGCGCCAGCGCGGGTGCAGTTCACCGACGAAGCCGACGTCCTTGCCGCCCACGCGGATCGCCGCGCAGCGGCCCGGGTGCATGGCCGGATGCGCCGCCGCCACGAACTCCGCCTGCAGCGGCGACAGCAGCGCCTGCACGTCGCCCTTCATGTCGTAGAAGTCGACCTGGCCCGCCTTGCTGCCCCACTGCAGCCCGGACGGGTCGCCGTAGGCCAGGCCCGCCACGCGCATCGGCTGGTGCACGCCGCGCACGGTGCTGTCGGTGGTCTGGACGGAAGCGTCGCGCACGAACACGCGGCCGATCTCGAACACGCGCACGCGCTCCGCCTTGCGGTCCAGGTTGAACTTCAGCACCTGCAGCAGCGAGCCGACGAGCGACGAGCGCATCACGCTCATCTGGCTGGCGATCGGGTTCAGCAGCTGGATCGGATCCTGGTTGCCGGCCAGGTCCTTTTCCCACTTCTCCTCGACGAAGGAGAAGTTGATGGTCTCCTGGTAGCCCAGCGCGGCCAGCAGCCGGCGCACCGCGAAGCGGCTGCGGCGCGACTCCGGCGGCAGCTTGGCCGTGATCGGCGCCAGCGGCGGCGTGGTCGGCAGGTTCTGGAAGCCGACGATGCGCACCACCTCCTCGATCAGGTCTTCCTCGATGGAAAGATCGAAGCGGTACGCCGGCGGCGTCACGGTGACGACGCCGTTGTCCACCTTGGCGGGCAGTTGCAGGCGCGCGAAGGCGTCCACGCACTGGGCTTCGGTGATGGGCATGCCGATCACCTTGGCCGCGCGCGCCACGCGCATCTGCACCGGCTTGCGCTCCGGCTGCTTCAGCACCTGGTCGTCCATCGGGCCGGCCTCGCCGCCGCAGATGTCCTGGACCAGGCGCGTGATGTACTCGATGTGCTCCACCGTCAGGCTCGGGTCCACGCCGCGCTCGAAGCGGTGGCCGGCGTCGGTGGAGAAGTTGTAGCGGCGGGAGCGCCCCTGCACCGCTTCCGGCCACCAGAAGGCGGCCTCGACGTAGACGTTCCGCGTGTCGTCGCTGACGGCCGTGGCGTCGCCACCCATGATGCCGGCCAGCGACTCGACTTCCCTGGCGTCGGCGATCACGCCCACCTTCTCGTCCACCTCGATCGTGTTGCCGTTCAGGAGCTTCAGCTGCTCGCCCTTGCGGCCCCAACGCACGTCCAGGCCGCCGTGGATCTTGTCGAAGTCGAAGATGTGCGTCGGCCGGCCGAACTCGAACATCACGTAGTTGGAGATGTCCACCAGCGCGGTGACGCTGCGCTGGCCGCAGCCGGCCAGGCGTTCCACCATCCACTGCGGCGTCTTCGCCTTGGTGTTCACGTTGCGGACCACCCGGCCGCTGAATCTTCCGCAGAGGTCGGGCGCGCTCACCTTGACGGCCAGCTTGGCGTCGTTGGCAGGCTGCACGGGCGGGAAGCTCGGCACCTGCAGCGGCGCGCCGGTCAGCGCCGACAGCTCGCGCGCCACGCCGTACACCGACAGCGCATGCGCCAGGTTGGGCGTGAGCTTCAAGGTGAAGACGTGGTCGTCCAAATTGAGCACCGCGCGGATGTTCTTGCCGATCGGCGCGTCAGCGGCCAGCTCCAGCAGGCCGCCGTGATCGTCATTCAGCTTCAGCTCGCGGGCCGAGCACAGCATGCCCTGGCTCTCGACGCCGCGCAGCTTGCCCAGCTTGATGGCGAACGGCTTGCCGTCCTCGCCCGGGGGCAGTTCGGCGCCCACCAGGGCGACCGGCACGCGGATGCCGGGGCGCGCGTTGGGCGCGCCGCAGACGATGTTCAGCAGCGCGCCCTGCCCCACATCGACCTGGCACACGCGCAGGCGGTCGGCGTTGGGGTGCTGCACGGCTTCCTTGATCTCGCCCACCACCACCTGGCTGAAAGGCGGCGCGACGGGGTGCAGGTCTTCCACCTCCAGCCCGCCCATGGTCAGGACGTCGGCGATTGCTTGCGTGGACAGCGGCGGGTTGCAGTACGCGCGCAGCCAGGACTCGGGGAATTGCATGTCTTCTCGTCGAATGGAGGGATCAGCGGAACTGGCGCAGGAAACGGATGTCGCCGTCGAAGAACAGGCGCAGGTCGTTCACGCCGTAGCGCAGCATGGTCAGGCGGTCCGGGCCCATGCCGAAGGCGAAGCCGATGTGCTTTTCGGGGTCCAGCCCCATGTTGCGCACCACGTTCGGGTGCACCTGGCCGGAGCCGGCCACTTCCAGCCAGCGGCCGGCCAGCGGGCCGCTCTGGAACTGGATGTCGATCTCGGCGGACGGCTCCGTGAACGGGAAGAAGCTGGGGCGGAAGCGCAGCGCCAGGTCGTCGCTCTCGAAGAAGGTGCGGCAGAAGTCGGTGAAGACGACCTTCAGGTCCTTGAAGCTGACGTTCTCGCCCAGCCACAGGCCTTCGCACTGGTGGAACATCGGCGAGTGGGTGGCGTCGCTGTCCACGCGATAGGTGCGACCCGGGGCGATGACGCGGATCTCGGGCATGGGCTCGCCGCGCTTCACGCCTGAAGCGTAGCGCTTGATGTGCTGGTGGGCATAGCGCACCTGCATCGGGCTGGTGTGCGGCCGCAGGTTGTACGGGATGCCGTCGTCGCCGTTGATGTCGACGTAGAAGGTGTCCTGCATCGATCGCGCCGGGTGGTTGGGCGGGTTGTTCAGGGACGTGAAGCTGTGCCAATCGCTTTCGACTTCGGGGCCGTCGGCCACGTCGAAGCCCATGCTGGCGAAGATCTGCTCGATGCGCTCCAGCGTCAGCGACACGGGGTGCAGCCCGCCCGGCTCGCGCACACGGCCCGGCAGCGAGACGTCCAGCGCCTCCGCCTTCAGCTGCGCTTCCAGTTCGGCGTCGGCCAGCGCCTGGCGGCGCTCGTTCAGCGCGGCCTCGATCGCCTGCTTGGCCTGGTTGATCGCCGCGCCGCGGGACTTCTTTTCCTCGACGGACAGCGCGGCCAGGCCCTTCATCAGCTCGGTGATGCGGCCGGACTTGCCGACGTACTGCGCCTTGGCGTTTTCGAGTTCGGCCGGGGCCGCGGCCTGGGCAAAGGCTGCGCGGGCGCTCGCGACGATGGCTTCGAGTTCAGTGCTCATGGGAAAACGAAAAAGGGACCAGCGCTTGCAAGCCCTGGCCCCTGGAATGCCTTGTTGTGACGGCAGGCGCCGCCTTGCGGCGGCGCCCTGGTCGTGAACTCAAGCAGCCAGCTTGGCCTTGACTTGCTCCACGATGCCGGCAAACGCCGCGGGGTCGTGATAGGCGATATCGGCCAGGACCTTGCGGTCGATCTCGATACCGGCCTTGCGGATCCCGTTGGCGAACTGGCTGTAGGTCAGGCCGTTCGAACGCGCGGCGGCGTTGATACGGGCGATCCACAGCTGGCGGAAGACGCGCTTCTTGGCGCGACGGTCGCGGTAGGCATACTGCCCCGCCTTCATCACCGCTTCTTTGGCGATGCGGAAGACGTTGCCGCGGCGGCCGCGGAAGCCCTTGGCGAGGGCGAGGACCTTCTTGTGACGGGCGCGAGCCGTTACACCACGTTTGACGCGAGGCATGTGTGTTCTCCTAGTCTTGGTGGTTTACAGGCCGGCGAACGGCAGCATCTGCGCCATGTGGCCCATGTTCGTCTCGTGGACGGCCACGGCACCGCGCAGGTGACGCTTGTTCTTGGTGGTCTTCTTGGTCAGGATGTGGCGCTTGAAAGCCTGGCCGCGCTTGACCGTCCCACCGGGACGAACGCGGAAACGCTTCTTCGCGCCGCTCTTGGTCTTCATCTTGGGCATCGAAATGCTCCTTCTACTTTTGTGCTCGTGAGGCGTCGCGGGAAACTCCCGCGCCTTGATGGCCCCGAGCCACTTTTAGTGGCGAGTCGAAGACTCCCCACTTGTGGGAAGCCCGAAAGCTTCCCCTTCACCGCCATCGCGGTGATCAGACCGTGATGGCTTTGAAACCTTAAGCCGTCGTCGCCGGAGCGGCGGCAGCTTCCGCCGGCTTGGCGACCGTCTTCCTCTTGCCCGGCGCGATCATCATGATCATCTGCCGGCCTTCCAGCTTGGGGAACTGCTCGACGACGATGGTGTCGGCGAGGTCGTCCCGCAGGCGCTGCAGCAGCGCCATGCCGATTTCCTGGTGCGTGATCTCGCGGCCGCGGAAGCGCAGCGTGATCTTGCACTTGTCGCCTTCCTCCAGGAAGCGGCGGATGTTGCGCAACTTGATGTTGTAGTCGCCGTCATCCGTGCCCGGCCGGAACTTGATTTCCTTGACCTCGATGACCTTCTGCTTGGACTTCGCTTCGGCCGCCTTCTTCTGCTCCACGTACTTGAACTTGCCATAGTCCACGAGCCGGCACACGGGCGGGCTCGCAGTAGCGGCAATTTCAACCAGGTCTACGTCCAGCTCACCCGCCATCCGCAGGGCTTCCTGGATGGGCACGATCCCCAGGGGCTCGTTGTTCGGCCCGCTGAGGCGGACCTCCGGGGCCATGATTTCCCGGTTCAGGCGGTGCTTGCGTTCCTCGCGCTGGCGGCGGTCACGAAATTCAGTAGCGATGGTCTTCAGTCCTGTTCAAAAATGAAACGAGCCGCCTTCAGCGCTTGCCCGCGATGTCCTCGGCGAGCAGCTTGGCAAACTGCTCAAGGGGCATCACGCCGAGGTCCTTGTTCCCCCGGGCGCGCACTGCGACGGCACCCGCCGCCTTCTCCTTGTCGCCGACGACGAGGAGGTAAGGCGGCTTTTGCAACGAATGCTCCCGTATTTTATACGTGATCTTCTCATTGCGCAGGTCGGCCTCTGCCCTAAGCCCTTGATTACGCAGAGATTTGACAATCTCCTGGGCGTAATCGGCCTGTCCGTCGGTGATGTTCAGCACCGAAACCTGCACTGGAGCGAGCCAGGCGGGCAGCGCGCCGGCATGGTGTTCGACCAGCATGCCGATGAAACGTTCCAGGCTGCCGACGATGGCCCGGTGCAGCATCACGGGGTGGGCGCGGCCGCTCGTCTCCGTGACATATTCCGCACCCAGGCGCTCCGCCGTGTTGAAGTCGACCTGCATCGTGCCGCACTGCCATTGGCGGCCCAGGGCGTCCTTCAGCGTGTATTCGATCTTCGGGCCGTAGAAGGCGCCGTCGCCGGGGGAGATGACGAAATCGACGCCGGAGCGGCGCAGCGCCTCCATCACGGCGTGTTCGGCCTTGTCCCAGAGCTCGTCCGAGCCCACCCGGTTGTCCGGCCGCGTCGCCACCTTGTACAGGATGTCCGTGAAGCCGAAGTCCTTGTAGACCTGCTGCAGCTTGGTCGTGTAGGCGACGCATTCGTCCAGGATCTGGTCTTCGGTCACGAAAGCGTGGCCGTCGTCCTGCGTGAAGCCGCGCACGCGCATGATGCCGTGCAATGCGCCCGTGGGTTCGTTGCGGTGGCACTGGCCGAATTCGCCGTAGCGCAGCGGCAGGTCGCGGTAGCTGCGCAGCTGCGACTTGAAGATCAGGACGTGGCCGGGGCAGTTCATCGGCTTCAGCGCGTAGTCGCGCTTCTCCGACTCCGTGACGAACATGTTCTCGCGGTAGTTCTGCCAGTGGCCCGTCTTCTCCCACAGGCTCTTGTCCAGGATCTGCGGACCCTTGACCTCCTGGTAGCCGGTGTCCTTGTAGACCTGGCGCATGTACTGCTCCACGGCCTGCCAGACCGCCCAGCCCTTGGGGTGCCAGAACACCACGCCGGGGGCGACGTCGTCGATGTGGAACAGGTCCAGCTCGCGGCCCAGCTTGCGGTGGTCGCGCTTCTCGGCCTCCTCCAGCATCGTCAGGTACTGCTGCAGGTCTTCCTTGCTGGCCCAGGCGGTGCCGTAGACCCGCTGCAGCATCTCGTTGCGGTGGTCGCCGCGCCAGTAGGCGCCGGCCACCTTCATCAGCTTGAAGAACTTCAGCTTGCCCGTGCTCGGGACGTGCGGGCCGCGGCACAGGTCCTCGAAGCCGCCCTCGGCGTACAGCGAAACGTCCTCGCCGGCCGGGATGCTGCCGATGATCTCCGCCTTGTAGTTCTCGCCCATCGCCTTGAAGTGCGCCACGGCCTCGTCGCGCGGCAGCACGCGGCGCGTCACCGGCTCGTCCTTCGCGGCGAGCTCGCCCATGCGCTTCTCGATGGCCTGCAGGTCCTCGGGCGTGAAGGGGCGCTTGTACGCGAAGTCGTAGTAGAAGCCGTTCTCGATGACCGGGCCGATCGTGACCTGGGCGTCGGGGTACAGCTCCTTCACCGCGTAGGCCAGCAGGTGGGCCGTCGAGTGGCGGATCACGTCCAGGCCTTCGGCGTCCTTGGCCGTCAGGATGGAAAGCTTCGAGTCCTGCTCGATCTTGTAGGCGGTGTCGACCACCTTGCCATCGACCTTGCCGGCCAGGGCGGCCTTGGCCAGGCCGGCGCCGATGGAGGAAGCGACCTCGGCGACCGTCACCGGGCCGGGAAACTGGCGTTGCGAGCCGTCGGGAAGCGTGATGTTGACCATGTTCTTTGCGAAGCGAGAAAAACAAAAAAGCGCGGGGGCAGCCGCGCTTTCGTTGGGGTGGAGCAACTCAGTGCACGCGACTACGCGGCCGCTACGGGGCCGTGGAACCTTCCGGTGTAGTTCGCGGTGTCATAACCGAGGTGCCTTTCTCGCTCTTGTTGCTCAGGAGATACGCCCTATTCTAACCCGCGGCGACGAAACCCGCTCCGGCGCAGGTGGGGCATTCGGTGATCACCGTCTGCTTTTCCACCTCGAAGTTCTCGTTGATGTTCTCGCTGTCGATGCGCAGCTGGCCCGTGCCGCCGCAGTGTTCGCAGGGCTGGCGGTGGAGCGCGCGCGCGTCGAACACGCCGGTCTTGTCCTCGCTGGTGTCACTCATGCGGGTCCCTTCCGATACAACATGGCTCAACTGTAAGCCGCTCCGGTGAACTCCGTCCAGCGGCCGTCGCGCCGCACAAACAGCTCGCGAACCAGCATCCGGGCGCCGCTTTGCTCGAGCCGCTGCACGATGGCGCGGAGTTCCGCGATGCCTTCGCGGGAGCGCGGGTCGCAGAAGGCGAGCACATCCGGCGCCGGCATCGCCACCACCACGCCACCAGGCGCGAGGCTGTCCCACAGGGAGTCCAGCAGCACGAGGCTGGCCTCGAACTGGCCGCGTGCCAGGAGCGCCGTCGCCGCCCCGCTCTGCTCGAGGCGGAACTCCGGGCCGCCGTCGCCACCGGCCCAGCCCGCCAGGTTGCCCAGGCCCAGGCGCAGCAGGTCCTGCGGATCCAGCTCCGCCTCCCGCAGCTGACGGCGGCTCAGGAGGCCGTAGTACGAACCTTCATCGACGGCGAAGAAGACGCCGAAGCCCTGGTACGCCACTGCCACGGGCGAGTCGTCCGGCGCCATCCCTGGCAGTGCGCTACCGATGTTGACGTCCAACACCTCGCCGTCCGGTGCCGGCAGACCGGCGAACTTGATGCAGGCGAGCGCCCGGAAGGCTGCCGGCTTGCGCGGCTCGGCGCGTGACTGGGGCGCCGGCGGCGGTGCGGTCGCGCGCCGCTGGGCCGCGCGCTCGCGCGCGGCTTGCCGTCGCTCCTGCGCCTGCAGCTCGGTCCGGACCTCGTCCAGGCTCGCCTGGGCACGCCAGAGCAGCCAGGCCAGCGCAATGATGTTCAACAGCGGAATCAGCCCCAGCATCGGCACGAGGAACAGCCAGGGGCGCGACACCGCGCCCAGCGCCACCATGCGCCGCGCGCCCGACCAGGCGGCCAGCAGGCTGGCGACCCACAACACCAGGCTCACGCCGACGTTGCGGCTGGCGCCCACCATCAAGACGCTCGTGACGACGGATCCGAGCAAGGCCCCGGCGAGCCAGCGCCGCGCCAGCATCAGGCCTGCCTGCTGCTCCCAACGGCCGGCGTCCTCCTCGTCCCCCGGCGCCCCGCCGCCCGCGAACGCCGCCTTGCACCGCGGGCAGGAGGTGGTGCCGCGCGGCGCGCAGCGGTCGCACAGGCTGTAGCCGCAGCCTGGACACAAGGTGCGGGTCAGCGACCAGCGCTCGGGGTCCGCTTTCGCCACCGGATTGCCGCCGGGTGCGATCGACACCGAGATGAAGCGGTCGCAGGCGCCGCATTGCAGGACTGCCATGGGTCTCCTCCCTGGCACGACTTTAGGAGGGAGGTTCGCCGGCCGGCAATGAAAAAACCCGCGGCAGGCCGCGGGCTGTCTCACCGGAGCGACGGTGGGGCTTACGCCGCCTTGCGGTGGTCGTCGAAGAACTGTTCGTCCTCGGTCGAGCCCTTCAGCGCCGCGGTCGAGGCTTCGGCTTCGATCGTGGTCGTCACGGCGTCGAAGTAGCCCGTGCCCACCTCGCGCTGGTGCTTCACGGCGGTGAAGCCCCGCTCGGCGGCCGCGAATTCCTTCTGCTGCAGTTCCACGAAGGCGCTCATGTTGTTGCGGGCGTAGCCGTAGGCCAGCTCGAACATCGAGTAGTTCAGGCTGTGGAAGCCGGCCAGCGTGATGAACTGGAACTTGTAGCCCATCGCACCCAGCTCGCGCTGGAACTTGGCGATGGTGGCGTCGTCCAGGTTCTTCTTCCAGTTGAACGACGGCGAGCAGTTGTAGGCCAGCAGCTTGCCCGGGAACTTGGCGTGGATCGCGTCGGCGAATTCCTTGGCGAACTTCAGGTCCGGCGTGCCGGTCTCGCACCAGATCAGGTCGGCGACTTCGGCGTAGGCCAGGCCGCGGCTGATGGCCTGCTCGATGCCGTTGCGGCTGCGGTAGAAGCCTTCCACCGTGCGCTCGCCGGTGAAGAAAGCCTTGTCGTGGTCATCGACGTCGCTGGTCACCAGGTCGGCGGCTTCGGCGTCGGTGCGGGCCAGCAGGATGGTGGGCACGCCCATCACGTCGGCGGCCAGGCGGGCGGCGACCAGCTTGGACACGGCTTCGCGCGTCGGCACCAGCACCTTGCCGCCCATGTGGCCGCACTTCTTGGCGGCCGCCAGCTGGTCTTCGAAGTGCACGCCGGCGGCGCCCGCCTCGATCATGGCCTTCATCAGCTCGAAGGCGTTCAGCACGCCGCCGAAGCCGGCTTCGGCATCCGCCACGATGGGCTGGAAGTAGTCGATGTAGCCCTCGTCGCCAGGGCCCTTGCCTTCGCTCCACTGGATCTGGTCGGCGCGCTGGAAGGTGTTGTTGATCTTCTTCACCACCTTCGGCACGGAGTCCACCGAGTACAGCGACTGGTCGGGGTACATCTCGCCGTTGCTGTTGGCGTCGCCCGCCACCTGCCAGCCGGAAAGGTAGATGGCCTTCAGGCCCGCCTTCACCTGCTGCATGGCCTGGTTGCCGGTCAGCGCGCCGAGCGAGTTGACGAAGGGTTCGGTGTTGATGGAGTTCCAGAGCTTCTCGGCGCCGCGCCTGGCCAGCGTGTGCTCGATCTGCAGCGAACCGCGCAGCTTCACGACGTCGGCGGCGCCGTAGCCGCGCCTGATGCCCTTCCAGCGCGGGTTCTCCGCCCAGTCCTTTTCCAGCTGCGCGATCTGCTGCTCGCGGGTCAGGTGCGTCCAGTTGCTCATGGTCTTCACTCCGTTGGTTGATCTCGAAACCTGTGGCCGGGGCCTTCGAGTGAATTCTGCGGTCTTCTAGAAGACTGAGGGCCTCTTATGTCTTATAGAAGACATATTTTTATTTCCTTCAATTTCAACGACTTGTGTCATTCATTCCGCAATACGCAATCATTTTTCTTGTATTGAGAAATTTTGCGGCGGCGCATCAACAAATCTTTTTGCGATGCGAAATGGCTTTCACGGCTGGTGAAAAACGATCCAGTCGCCGTGCCCGATCGGTTGCCGGCCCATCACGCGCGCCGGGTTGATCTCGTACACCAGGCAGTCGCGCGTGCCGCCTTGCATCGCCACGGCCACTTCGCGCTTCAAGTATTCGCTGTCGGCGCTGTCCTCGATCTGCTCGATGCCATCGAGCACGGCCTCCAGCGCCGCGCCGATCCGGTAGACCTCGCCGACCACGGTGACCGCCTCGTCGCCGCCCAGCGCGAGACCGGGGTACCAGTCGAAGTGGTACAGCCGGCCCTTCACCTCGCCCATGCCCAGGTACTCGGGCGCCGGCTGCAGGCGGTTGATGTCGTTGCGGCCGCCGCGGCGCAGGGTGCCGTAGACGAAGACGAGGCGCTCGGGGGCTTGGGGCATGATGCGGCGGTTTCTCTCCAGCCTGCATTCTCCGATGAGCTTCGTGACCCGCCGCCCCGCGGCCTATGCCTGCCTCGCCCTGAGCATGTCGCTGGTGGGCAGCTACGTGGCCCTGTCGAAGCCGCTGGTGGCCGCCCTGCCCGTGTTCCTGCTGGCGTGGCTGCGCTTCGGCATCGGCGGGCTGGCGATGCTGCCCTGGCTGCGCAGGCCGGCGAACGAACCGCCGCTGACGGCGCGCACGCGCCGCCTGCTGTTCCTGGAGTCCTTCCTCGGCAACTTCCTGTTCTCGATCTGCATGCTGTTCGGCGTCAGCATGACCAGCGCCGTCTCGGCGGGCGTGATCATGGCGGCGATCCCCGCGGTGGTCGCCATCCTCAGCCGCGTGTTCCTGCGCGAGCCCCTCACCGGCCGCATCCTCAGCGCCATCGCCTGCGCCGCCGGCGGCATCGGGCTGCTGGCGGTGGCCCAGCCCCACGCCGATGCAGGCAGCGCCGCGGCGCAGCGCGCGTGGCTCGGCAACCTGCTGGTGTTCGCTGCCGTTGTCTGCGAGGCCTCGTACGCGGTGATCGGCAAGGCGCTCACCGGCGCGCTCGGGCCCAAGCGCATCACCTCGCTCATCAACCTCTGGGGCTTCGCGCTGGTCACGCCCTTCGGCCTCTGGCAGGCGCTGCGCTTCGACTTCACCAGCGTCGCGCCAGGCGCGTGGCTGCTGCTGCTGTTCTACGCGCTCGCTGCCAGCGTGTGGACGGTGTGGCTCTGGATGACGGGCTTGAAGGTGGTGCCGGCCTCGCAGGCCGGCGTGTTCACGGTGATGCTGCCGGTGAGCGCAGCGCTCGTGGGCGTCGTTTTCCTCGGGGAAACACTCAGCGGCTTGCAGTTCACAGCGTTCGTCGCGGCGCTCGCGGGCGTCGTGCTCGCGACCTTGCCCACGGGTCGCTGAAGAGGCGTTTTCAGAGGGAAAAACCGTGTGCTGACGCGATGTTGATCGCGCTTCTTGCGACACTGCGTGAGCGTTCTTCGAGGGGAAAACGCGCGTTTTCAGAGGGAACGCAGTGCTTCTCCAGAGGGAGAAAAGCAACATTTCAGAGAGAAAAACCTTCCATTTCCCTTTGACAGCGCCTTGTTTGCCATTAGCATCCGCAGTGCCAGTGGAGAGTGCAGTCCCATTGGTGGTTCATCAACTTCTAGAAGGAAACTCGATCATGGCAACTGCAAAGAAAGCGACGGCGAAGAAGGCGCCGGCGAAGAAGGCGGCACCGGCGAAGAAGGCCGCTGCCAAGAAGGCCCCGGCCAAGAAGGCGGCACCGGCGAAGAAGGCTCCGGCCAAGAAGGCCGCGCCCGCGAAGAAGGCTGTCGCCAAGAAGGCCGCCCCGGCGAAGAAGGCGCCGGCGAAGAAGGCCCCCGCCAAGAAGCGCACCCCGAACGCAGCGTTCATGAAGCCGCTGACCCCGGACGCGTCCCTGGCCGCCGTGGTGGGCAACGCTCCGCTGCCCCGCACGGAAATCGTCAGCAAGCTGTGGGCCTACATCAAGAAGAACAAGCTCCAGGACCAGGCCAACAAGCGCATGGTCAACGCCGACGACAAGCTGCGTGTCCTGTTCGGCAAGAACCAGGTCTCGATGTTCGAGATGGCCGGCCTGATCGGCAAGCACGTCAAGTAAATCGGTCTCGATCGATTTGCCTTGAAGGGCCGGCTGAAGCCGGCCCTTTTGCATTTCTGGCCCCTTCTTTTTTGGCAGACTGGCGCGATGGAAGAACTCGAACGCCTCGTCCAGGACGCCGCGCCGGCGGATGCCTGGTGGTCCGCCCGCCTGGTGGAGGAACGCTCCGAGCTGCTGGCGGTGCGGCGCGACGCCGCCCTGCCGCCCTGGCGGGCCCATGACGCCGGGGCCATGGTCAGCGTGGCGGCCGGCGGCGGCTTCGCCTATGCCGCCACCAGCGACCTCAGCCGGGCCGGCCTGCAAGCCGCTTTCGGCCACGCCAGGGCGCTTGCGCGGGCCAGCGCGGCCCATGCCCTGCCCCTCCCCGCCGAAGCGCTCCAGGCGCCCGGAAAGGGCCGCTACGCGACTCCGGTGCAGCGCCCGGCCGCCGCCCTGGGGCTGAAGGAAAAGTACGAACTGCTGGCCCAGGCCTGCGCCGGCGCCGACCTCGGATCGGCCATCGTCGACCGCAATGCGTCGCTCTGGAGCACCCGCACGCGCCAGCTGTTCCTGAGCGCGGACGGCGGCCGCATCGAGCAGGACTGGGAGTTCCTGGTGCCTGAAATCGTGGCCGTGGCCAGCGATGGCGGCGAGACGCAGAGCCGCTCCGCCGCCGGCCAGTACAACGGCTTCTGCCAGCAGGGCGGCCTGGAGGTGCTGGAGCGCGCCGGCTTCCTGGACGATGCACCGCGGGTCGCGCGCGAGGCGCTGGAACTGGTCCGCGCGCCCGACTGCCCCACCGGCGAGCTGGACCTGCTGCTGGCGCCCGACCAGATGATGCTGCAGATCCACGAGAGCATCGGCCACCCGCTGGAGCTGGATCGCATCCTCGGCGACGAGCGCAATTTCGCCGGCACCAGCTTCGTCACTCTCGATATGTTCGGCCACTACCGCTACGGCAGCCCGCTGCTGAACGTGAGCTTTGCCCCCGACGTGCCGGCCGAATTCGCCAGCTACGCCTTCGACGACGACGGCCAGCCGGCGCAGCGCGAGTGGCTGATCCGGGACGGCATCCTGCAGCGCCCGCTGGGCGGCGCGCTGTCGCAGGCGCGGGCCCGGGCGCTGCGGCCGGACATCGAAGGCGTCGCCAACAGCCGCGCCTGCAGCTGGAAGCGCCCGCCCATCGATCGCATGGCCAACCTCAACGTGGAGCCGGGCGCGTCCAGCTTCGAGGAGATGGTCGCCAGCATCGACGATGGCGTGCTGATGCGCACCAACGCCTCTTGGAGCATCGACGACTCGCGCAACAAGTTCCAGTTCGGCTGCGAATGGGGCCAGCGCATCCGCCACGGCAAGCTGGCGGAGGTGGTGCGGCGGCCCAACTACCGCGGCATCTCGGCCAGCTTCTGGCGCTCGCTGTCCATGGTGGGCAACGCCGGCACCTTCGAGGTGATGGGCACGCCTTTCTGCGGCAAGGGCGAGCCGAACCAGGTGATCCGGGTCGGCCATGCCGCGCCGGCCTGCAAGTTCGACCGGGTGCAGGTCTTCGGGGGAGGCAAGTGATGCGGGACTGGTTCGAAGCGCTCGCGGCCGCCGTCTGCGTCACCGTCCCCGCCCTGGACCGGGTCAGCCTGTCGCTGGAGGCGGAGGAGTCCGATTTCCTGCGCTTCAACCACGCAAAGCTGCGCCAGGGCGGCCAGGTGCAGCAGCGCCATGGCACGGTCACGGTGGTCGCGGGACGGCGCCGCGCCAGCGCCACCTGCACCCTGACCGGCGACCTGGCCGCCGACACCGCGCGCCTGCGCGCCGAGCGCGACCAACTGGCCAGCGAGCTGCCGCTGGTGCCGGAGGATCCCTTCCTGCTGCTGCCCGACGTCGTGCAGTCCACTTCGCACGAGGCGGCCGGCACGCTGGCGAGCGCGGAAGAAGTGGTGGCGACCATCGCCACCGAAGGCGCCGGCGCCGACCTGGTCGGCTTCTACGCCGGCGGCCCGGTCCGGCGGGCCTATGCTGACAGCCGCGGCCAGCGCAACTGGCATGCGGTGGGCAACTTCCATTTCGAATGGTGCCTGTACCGCGAGGGCGACCTGGCGGTGAAGTCCACCTATGCCGGCATGCACTGGGAGACGGCAGAACTGGCGCGCCGCATGGGCGAGGCGCGCGCGCAGCTGGAACTGCTGGCGCGCCCGCGCAAGACGCTGGCGCCGGGCCGTTATCGCGTGTTGTTCAGCCCGGTGGCCGTCGCCGACCTGCTGGGCACGCTGGGCTGGGGCGGCTTCGGCGAGCGCGGCGTGCGTACCGGCGTCAGCACGCTGGTGCGGCTGCAGCGAGGCGAGGAGCTGTTCGCCCCGTCCGTGCGGATCACCGAGGCGCGCGCCGCGGCCGGCGTGCCGGCCTTCCAGTCCGATGGCTTCGTGAACCCGGCGGAGATCGTGCTGGTGGACCAGGGCCGTGCGGCCGGCACGCTGGTGTCGCCGCGCAGCGCAAGCGAATACGGGCTGGCGGCCAGCAACAGCGGCGATCGCGAAAGCCCGGAAGCGTTGGCGCTCGCGCCGGGCGCCCTGCCCGCCGTGGACGCCTTGAAGGCGCTGGGCACGGGCGTCTACCTCAGCGACCTGCATTACCTGAACTACAGCGACCGCCAGGCCTGCCGGGTGACCGGCATGACCCGCTTCGCCTGCATGTGGGTGGAGGACGGCAGGCCGGTGGCGCCGATCGCGGTGATGCGCTTCGACGATTCGCTGCTGCGGATGTTCGGCAGCGGGCTGGTGGCGCTGACGGACCGGGTGGAGTTCCAGGCGGACAACGCGACCTACGGGGCGCGGCAGCTGCGAGGCACCTCCGCGCCCGGCGCGATCGTCGACGACTTCGCCTTTACCCTTTGACGCGCTTCAAGGCCGCCGCGCGGATCGCGCTGAGCGGCCCGCGGGTGGTGATCACGTCCACGTCGATCATCACCTCGATCAGCGTGCCTTGAGGGCGCTCCAGCGCGGCCAGCAGCGCCGGCTCGAACTCCTCGGTCCGCGTGATCTTCTGGCCGTGGTAGCCATAGGCGCGGGCCAGGCCGGCGAAATCGGGGTTGGCCAGCTGCGTGCCATGCACCCGCTCCGGATACTCGCGTTCCTGGTGCATGCGGATGGTGCCGAAGCTGCCGTTGTTCAACAGGACGATGATGGACTTCGCGCCTTCCTGCGCCGCCGTCGCCAGCTCCTGGCCGTTCATCAGGAAGTCGCCGTCGCCGGCAATGGTGAAGGCGACGCGCCCGGTGGCGATGGCCGCCGCGATGCCGGCCGGCACGCCGTAGCCCATCGCGCCCACCGTGGGCGCCAGCTGCGTCTTGTAGCCCTTGACCAGGCCGTGGTGCCGGAAGAAGCGGTGCACCCAGGACGCGAAGTTGCCCGCGCCATTGGTCAGCACGGCGTCGGCCGGCAGGTGCTTCTGCAGCAGGCCGACGATGGCCGGCATGTCGATGTCGCCGGGCAGCTTTTGCGGCTGCAGGTTGGCGACATAGTCCGCGTTGGCCGCCGCCGTCCAGTCCGCCCAGGGCAGTTCCGGCGGCGCCGTCAGCACTTCCAGCGAGCGCGCCGCGGCGTTCATGGTGGCGTTGATCGCGAGGTCCGCGCGGTAGACGCGGTTCAGCTCCTCGGCGCTGGCGTGGATGTGCACCAGCTTCTGCTTCGCCTGCGGCGGCGTCAGCAAGGTGTAGCCGCTGGTGGTCATCTCGCCCAGGCGCGGGCCGATCGCCAGGATCAGGTCGGCTTCCTTCACCCGCGCGGCCAGCTTCGGGTTGATGCCGATGCCGACGTCGCCTGCGTACTGCGGATGGTGGTTGTCGAAGGTGTCCTGGAAGCGGAAGGCGTTGCCCACCGGCACCTTCCAGTTCTCGGCGAAGCGCTGCAGCGCCTGCGCCGATTGCGGCGTCCAGCCGCCGCCGCCGGCGATGACGAAAGGCTTCTTCGCCGCCAGCAGCATTTCGCGCAAGGTGCGCAGCGAGCCCGGGTCGCTCCAGGCTTCGACGGCGTCCACCTGCGGCAACGGCCGCGCCGCCGTTTCCTGCACCAGCATGTCCTCGGGCAGCACCAGCACCACCGGGCCGGGCCGGCCGTTCATGGCGGTCGCGAAGGCGCGGCTCACGTACTCGGGGATGCGGTCCGGGTCGTCGATGCGCTCCACCCGCTTGGCCATGCCCTTGGTGCTCGGGCCGAAGAACACGCTGTAATCCACCTCCTGGAAGGCTTCGCGGTCGCGCTGGTCGCTGGCGACGTCGCCGACGAACAGCACCATGGGCGTGGAATCCTGGAAGGCGGTGTGCACGCCGATCGAGGCATTGGTGGCGCCGGGGCCGCGCGTCACGAAGCAGACGCCGGGCCGGTTGGTCAGCTTGCCGACTGCCTCGGCCATGTACGCTGCGCCACCCTCCTGGCGGTTGATGACGAAGCGGATGCGGTCGCGGTACTGGTGGAAGCCATCCAGCACCGCCAGGTAGCTCTCCCCCGGCACGCCGAAGACGTGCGTGACGCCTTGTTCGGCGAGGCATTCGACGATCAGGTGGCCGGCGAGCTGCGTGGCTTGGGTCATGTGCGCTTGACTTAATTAACCAGAAAGTGAATTATCCGAAGATGGCTCGAGACCCCAGCCCCGCGCCCGAGGAGCGCCAGCGCGATGCCGACCGCTCCCAGAACACCATCCTAGCAGCGGCCCGCGATGAATTCGCCGAGCACGGGCTGGGCGGCGCGCGCATGGACCGCATCGCCGAACGCGCGGGCCTCAACAAGCGGCTGATCTACTACTACTTCGACGACAAGGAGAAGCTGTTCCAGGCGGTGCTGGAGCAGGTCTACCGCGACATCCGCAACGAGGAGCAGGCGCTGAAGCTGCAGGAGCTGGAGCCGGTGCAGGCGATCCGCCGCCTGCTGGAGTTCACCTGGAACTACTACCTCGCGCACCCCGAGTTCATCACCCTGCTGAACAGCGCGAACCTGCACAAGGCGCGCCATCTCGACACCTCGCCGCGGGTGCAGGAACTGAACTCGCCGCTGATCGAGACGCTGGCCGCGGTGCTGGAGCGCGGGCGCAAGGACGGCACCTTCCGCGGCGGCGTCGACCCCGTGCAGTTGTACGTCTCCATCGCGGGTCTCGCCTACTTCTACATGTCCAACGTGCACACGCTGTCGTCCATCTTCGGCCGCGACCTGATGGCACCCAAGGCGCGCAGCGAGCGCCTCTCGCACATGACGGACGTGATCCTCGGGTATCTACTGAGAAGCTGATTCGGGGCGGCTTCGATAATTCACCATCTAGTGAATTAGAGGAAGCCATGGCCACCCAACGTCTCGGAATCATCATGCACGGCGTCACCGGGCGCATGGGCATGAACCAGCACCTGATCCGCTCCATCCTCGCCATCCGCGCGCAGGGCGGCGTGACGCTCTCGAACGGCGACAAGGTGATGCCGGACCCGATCCTGATCGGCCGCAACGCCGAGAAGATCGAAGCGCTGGCCCGCGCCCACAAGGTGGAGCGCTGGGGCACCGACCTCGATCGCGCGCTGGAGAACAAGGACGACAGCGTCTTCTTCGACGCCGGCACCACGCAGATGCGCCCCGCCCTGCTGGCCAAGGCGCTGCGCGCCGGCAAGCACGTTTACTGCGAGAAGCCCATCGCCACGACGCTGGCCGAAGCGATGGACATCGCCAACACCGCGCAGAAGTCCGGCCTGAAACACGGCGCCGTGCAGGACAAGCTGTTCCTGCCGGGCCTGCGCAAGCTGGACATGCTGCGCCGCGCCGGCTTCTTCGGCCGCATGCTGTCGCTGCGCCTGGAGTTCGGCTACTGGGTGTTCGAGGGCGACCTGCAGCCGATCCAGCGGCCGTCGTGGAACTACCGCGCCGAGGAAGGCGGCGGGATGATCCTGGACATGATGTGCCACTGGCGCTACGTGCTGGACAACCTGTTCGGCCAGGTCAAGTCGATCTCCTGCCTGGGCGCCACTCACATCCCGCAGCGCTGGGACGAGAACGGCAAGCCCTACCCCGCGACCGCCGACGATGCCGCCTACGCCACCGCCGAACTCGTGGGCCACAACGGCGAGCCGGTGGTCGCGCAGCTGAACATGTCCTGGGCCACGCGCGTGCGCCGCGACGACCTGGTCACCTTCCACGTCGACGGCACCCACGGGTCGGCCGTCGCCGGCCTGCAGGAGTGCCGCGCCCAGAGCCGCGTCGCCACGCCGCGGCCGGTGTGGAACCCCGACGTCAAGCAGACCATCGACTTCTTCGACGGCTGGCAGGAGATCCCGGACTCGCAGGCCTACGACAACGGCTTCAAGATCCAGTGGGAGCACTTCATCCGCCACGTGGTGGAAGACGCGCCCTACCAGTGGACCCTGCCGGAAGGCGCCAAGGGCGTGCAGCTGGTGGAAGCCGCGCTGCAAAGCTGGAAGGAACGGCGCTGGGTCGACATTCCGTCGCTGGGCTTCTGAGGAGCGCGCCATGGCCTTGTCGCTGAAGCTCCCTACGCCGGCCCGCGCGCTGGAGACCTACACGCTGCGCGGCACGCAGCCGGAGCTGCCCGAGCGCGGCACCACCTTCAACCGCATCGCCTACTCCGCGGCGCACGTGGTGGCCGACCCGCTGGCGGCCGTCGACCCGTGGCTGCAATGCGCCGTCGATTGGGACGCCACCATCGCCTACCGGCGCCGCCTGTGGTCGCTGGGCCTGGGCGTGGCGGAGGCCATGGACACCGCGCAGCGCGGCATGGGCCTGGACTGGCCCACTTCGCTGGAACTGATCCGCCATTCGCTGGACGCGGCGCGCGACATGCCCGGCGCGCTGGTCGCCAGCGGCTGCGGCACCGACCACTTGCCGCCGGAAAACGCCAAGGGCGTGGACGACGTCATCCGCGCCTACGAGGAGCAGATGGAAGCCATCGAGAAGCTCGGTGGCAAGCTGATCGTGATGGCCTCCCGCGCGCTGGCCCGCGTGGCGAAGTCGCCGGCCGACTACGAGAAGGTCTACGGCCGCATCCTGTCGCAGGCGAAGCAGCCGGTCGTCCTGCACTGGCTGGGCGACATGTTCGACCCGGCGCTGGCCGGATATTGGGGAGGCAGCAGTCAAGCTGCTGCCGGGGGCTCGGCCAATGTCGATGAAGCGATGGACACGGCGCTGGGCATCATCGCCGCCCATGCGGCCAAGGTCGACGGCATCAAGATCTCTCTGCTGGACAAGCACAAGGAGATCGCGATGCGCCGGCGCCTGCCGCCCGGCGTGCGCATGTACACCGGTGATGACTTCAATTACGCCGAACTGATCGCCGGCGACGGCTTCGGCCCGGAAGCCATGCACGGCAAGAGCGACGCGTTGCTCGGGATCTTCGACGCCATCGCGCCGGCCGCGAGCGCCGCGCTGGGCGAACTGGCGCGCGGCAACCTCGATCGCTTCCACGCCATCCTCGGCCCCACCGTGCCGCTGTCGCGCCACATCTTCCAGGCGCCCACGCGCTTCTACAAGACCGGCGTCGTGTTCATGGCCTGGCTGAACGGCCACCAATCGCATTTCACGATGGTGGGCGGCCAGCAAAGCACCCGCAGCCTGCCACACCTGGCAGAGCTGTTCCGCCTGGCCGATGCGGCCAACCTGCTGGAGCAACCCGAGCTGGCAGTGCGCCGCATGAAGACGCTGCTGGCGCTGCACGGCGTCGAATGAACGAGAAAGAGGAGACGGCATGTTCCTGAAACGCTTTGCACTGGCCAGCCTGCTGGCCGCCGCCAGCTTCGCATCCCTGGCCGCCGACGCCTGGCCCGCGCGCCCGGTGCGAGTCATCATTCCCTTCCCGCCCGGCGGCACGCTGGACGCGGTGGGGCGGCAACTGGCGCAGAAAGTCGGCGACGCGCTGGGCCAACCCTTCGTCGTGGAGAACCGCCCGGGCGGCAACGGCACCATCGGCGCCGACATCGTCGCCAAGGCGCCGGCCGACGGCTACACGCTGCTGTTCAACGCTTCCACCTTCGTCAGCGCACCGATGACGATGAAGTCGGTCGCCTACTCCGTCACCAAGGATTTCCAGCCGATCGCGCTGGTGGCGAAGGCGCCGCTGTCCGTCGCCATCAACAAGAACCTGCCGGTCACCGACATCAAGTCGCTGATCGCCTATGCCAAGGCACATCCGGGCAAGATGACTTTCGCGGTCGGTTCCATCGGCTCGGCGGGCCACCTCTCGACGGAGCTGCTGAAGCGCAACGGCAACCTCGACTACCTGATCGTGCCGTACAAGGGCACGGCGCCGGCCTTCCAGGACCTGATCGGCGGCCAGATCGACGGCTTCATCGACCCCGTGCTCGGCTCGCTGCAGTACCACAAGAGCGGCATGCTGCGGGTGGTCGCAGTGACCTCCGCAGCGCGCGTGCCCGCGTTGCCCGACGTGCCGACCGTCGGCGAAACCATCCCCGGCTACGAGTTCTACAGCTGGTACGGCCTGTGGGGCCCGGCCAAGCTGCCGGCGGACATCACGCACCGGCTGAACGCCGAGGTCAACAAGGCGCTCGCCGGCGACATGAAGGACAAGCTGGCGCAGCAAGGCCTTCTGCTCACGCCCGGCTCGGTGGACGACTTCGCCAAGTTCCAGGCCGCCGACATGGCGCGGGCACAGAAGATCATCACGGAAGGCAACATCCGTGTCGAATGAGGCCGGACGGGCGCTCGTCACCGGCAGCAGTTCCGGCATCGGACTGGCGGTGGCGCGGCGCCTGCTGGAGGATGGCTGGCAGGTGTGCGGCTTCGACGTCGCTGCACCTGCCATAGCCGGCGCGCGCTTCGAGCACGTGGGCGTCGATCTCTCCGAGGCTTCGGCCCTCGCGAAAGCGCTGGCGGGTCTCTCCGCGGAATTCACCGCCGTCGTCCACGCCGCCGGCATCCTGCGCCCCGCCGCCCTCGGTTCCCTCGATGCCAAGGGCGGCGAAGCGATGTGGCGCATCCACGTCGCAGCCGCCACGCAGATCGCCGACGTCCTGCTCCCGCGCATGGCCGCGGCCGGCCACGGCCGCATGGTCGTGATCGGCACGCGCGTCGCCCGCGGCGTCGCCGGCCGCAGCCAGTACGCCGCGACCAAGGCGGCGCTGGCGACGCTGGCGCGCAGCTGGGCCGCCGAAGTGGTGACGCGTGGCGTCACCGTCAACGTCGTTTCGCCCGCCGCCACCCGCACCGGCATGCTCGCCGACCCGGCGCGAGCGGGCACGCCTGCGCGCGTGCCGCCGATCGGCCGGCTGATCGAACCCGACGAAGTGGCCGCGCTGGTGGCCTTCCTGCTCACGCCCGCGGCCGCGGCGATCACCGGGCAGGAGATCCAGGTCTGCGGCGGCACTTCGCTGACACCGTGAGCACTGGACAGATCGGCCTCGTCGGGCTCGGCCTCGTCGGCCAGGCCCTCGCCCGCCGCCTGCTCGCCGCGGGCTTCGCGGTGCACGGCTACGACCTGCGCACCGAAGCGCGCGATGCGCTCGCAGCGATGGGCGGTACCGCCTGCGAATCGGCGGCGGCCGTCGGCGCGCGTTGCCCCCGCGTGCTGCTCGCGGTCTTCGACACGAAGGACGTCATCGCCTTGCTGGAACAGCCCGGCCGCCTGCTGGCCGAGGGCCATGCCGTGCGCACGGTCATCGACTGCTCCACCGGCGAGCCCGAAGCGCTGCAGGCCCTGGCAGCCCGCTTGCTCCAGCGCGGCATCGCCTTCATCGAAGGCCCGCTGTCCGGCTCCAGCCAGCAGATCGCCGGCGGCGAAGCCACGCAGTTGCTGGGGGGCGAGGCGGCGGACCTCGAGGCGCAGGCCGAAGTGTTCGATGCAATCGCGCGCCAGCGCCTGCATGTCGGCCCCGCCGGCATGGCCGCGAAGGCCAAGCTCGCGACCAACCTCGTGCTGGGCCTCAACCGGGCGGTGCTGGCCGAAGGCATGGTGTTCGCCGAGAGCCTGGGCATCGCGCCGGCGAAATTCCTGGAACTGGTGCTGGCGACGCCCGCGCGTTCGGCGGCGGCCGAAGCCAAGGGCCACCTCATGGCCAGCGGCCAGTTCGCGCCGCAATCGCGCATCCGCCAGCACCTGAAGGACGTGGACCTGATGCTGGACGCCGCGCGCGGCGCGGGCCAGCTGCTGCCGCTTTCCGAAACCCACGCGCGCCTGATGCGCGACGCGATCACTGCCGGCGACGGCGACCTCGACAACGCCGCGATCCTGCTGCAGCTGCGGCGCGAACGCACAAGCTGAACCCCATGCGCGACTTTTCCCAAGACCACCGCTGGCTTTCCATCAACACCGCCACCGTGCGCAAGAGCCGGGGCGAGGACCTGCCGCTGCCCCGCATCCTCGCTGCCATCGCCGAACGCGGCATCCGCGCCATCTCGCCCTGGCGCGACCAGGTGGCGGCCGCGGGCCTGGCGAACGTGTCGAAGCAAGTGCGGGCGCTGGGCCTGGAACTCTCGGGCTATTGCCGAGGCGGCATGTTCCCCGCGGCCGATGCCGCGGGCCTGCGCGCCGCGCGCGACGACAACCGGCGCGCGGTCGACGAAGCCGCCGAACTGCGGGCGGCCTGCCTGGTGCTGGTGGTGGGTGGGCTGCCCGGCGCGCTGCAAGGCCAGGCCGCGCACAAGGACATCGCGCTGGCGCGGACGCAGGTGCAGGACGGCATCGGCGAACTGCTGGAGCACGCGCGGCAGGCGAAGATGCCGGTGGCTATCGAGCCGCTGCATCCGATGTACGCGGCCGACCGCGCCTGCGTCAACACGATGGAACAGGCGCTGGACATCTGCGACGCGCTCGACCCGGGCCGCAGCGGCGACCTCGGCGTGGCCGTCGATGTCTATCACGTGTGGTGGGATCCGAAGCTGCAGCAGCAGATCGCGCGCGCGGGCAGGGAACGCATCCTCGCCTTCCACGTCTGCGACTGGCTCACGCCCACGACCGACCTGCTGAACGACCGCGGCATGCCCGGCGACGGCGTCATCGACATTCCGCGCATCCGCGGCTGGGTCGAAGCCCAGGGCTTTGCCGGCTACAGCGAGGTGGAGATCTTCAGCACCGGGAACTGGTGGAAGCGGCCGCACGAGGAGGTGCTGGACACCTGCATCGCGCGGCACAGGACGGTGGTGTAGACCAGCTCGTCATCCCCGCGGACGCGGGGACCCGGTGCCTTATTGCACCGGCTGCAAGGGACGCGCCGCCGCGGGCTGCGTCGTCGAGCGCGTCGAGCTGGTGCCCGCCTCGACTTCACCGGAAAGCTGGCCGCCCTCCTCGATCACGACCTTGCCGTAGCGCACGCGGCCGGTCACCTTGCCGGTCGAATAGATCACCAGCTTCTGGCGCGCGGTCAGGTTGCCTTCGAACAGGCCGCGGATCTCGGCTACGTCGATTTCCGCCGACCCTTTGAAGGCGCCGCGCTCGGAGATCTGGATCACGCGCGAATCCATCGTCGCTTCGACCGAGCCCTCGACCACCAGCGTGTCGCAGTCGGTGATCTCGACGCCCTTCAGCTTGATGTTGGGACCGACGGTGAGCTTGCTCTCGCCTTCCTTCACGGTGCTCGCGGCGGCGGCCGGCGCGGTGGCCGCGGGCGCCGGGTTCGCGGCGACGGCGGCTGCGTTCGGGGTCGTGGCTCCCGGGCGCGGATAGGGTTCCGGTTCGCGCTTGGACGTGTTGTTGAAGAAGGGGGATTGCAATGCCATGGAAAGTCCTCGGGAGATTGAACTGCAAGAGCCCCGGATGCTACGCATGGCCCCTATTACATGTTCAGCTGGCAGCGCAAGAAGGGTAACGAATGGCGTTGCTGAGCACCGACGCGCAAGCACACTCCTGCGGCTTGCGCGGACCACGACCAAAGGGCAACTTGAATGTTGGCGACTCGCGTTGCACCATGGACGAAAAGAAGGGGAACGCAATGAACGTGATACTGCGGCGCGCGGTGGCACTTGCGTGCTTCGCGGGCGCCATGGCGGGCGCGGCGGCCGCGCCGCCCGAAGGCGAGCAGATCCAGGTAAGCGCGTCCAACCTGCTGGTGGTGCTGCGCGAGACGCCCGGCGCCAACAAGCAGGACGAATCGCTGCAGCCCTTCGGCCGCATCACCGCGCAACTGCCTGACGGCCGCAAGGTCGAATTCGAGGCCAGCTGGTACCAGTACCTCGGCGACATGCACCTGCGGCTGGTGTTCGACGGCCTGCAGCAGGTGCAGAGCGCCCTGCCCGCCGACCTGCAGCAGCTGCACCTGACGCCCGAACAGGCGCTGGCGCAAGCGGTGCACAACCTGCGCGCGCGCTATGGCGCGCCGGTCGTCGAGCCCTGGAACGGCGGGCTGATGCTGGTGCGCGGCAAGTCGCCGGACCTCGATAGCAGCTACTTCCTGGACCGCGAGTTCTGGGAGCAGACCGCGCGCGACTATCCCGAAGGGATCGTGGCCGCGGTGCCCGGCCACGGCGAGCTCGTGTTCGCGCGCGCCGACGACGAGGATGCGCTGAACAGCTTGCGCTTCAGCGCCGCCGCGCTGTTCGCCGCGGAGCGCGGCGCCCGCGTGTCCTCGGCGCTGTACCTGTTCAAGGACGGCCACTGGTCGGTGTTCCAGGCCCCGCAGCAACTGCAGGACCACGCGAACGCCGACGACTAGGGTTGGCTCGTCCGCTTCCAGCCGCGGCTAGAAGCCGACGCTGTAGCGCCAGCCCTTGAAGCGCAGCACCGCGCTGCGCGAGCGGATCTGCTCCAGCAGCACGCCGGGCGCGAGCTCGGCGCCTTCGCCGACCACCTGGCCACCGACGACCAGCATGCGCTGGGCGGCGTTCTCGGAATACACGCCGCCGGAGATGGCGAGCTTGGGCAGCGCGTGCTGGATGTCGGCCGGCAGTTCGGCCTGGGCGTAGATGCGTTCCGCCGTCGCGGACGGCGAGGCCTTGGCGGCATCGAGCGGCTTCGCGGCGGGTTGCTGCGCAGTGGCTTCGGCGGGCTGGCTCGCCGGTGCGGTTGGCGCCGCGGCGGCGACTTGCGTAGTCGCGGCGCCCTTGTTCGCGTCGGCAGGCTTGGCCGCGTCCGCGGTCTTCGTTGTCTTGGCGACCGGGGCCGCCGGCGCGGCCTTCACGGCCGCCACCTTCACCGGCTGCGGCGCCGGCATCGGCGGCGGCGCGGGCTGCACGCTGTCGGCCACCGGCGCTGCAGCGGGCGGCGCAGCCGGTACCGGGGCAAGCACGGGCGCGGGAACCGGAGCAACGGCAACAGGCGCAGGCAATGGCGCCGGCGCGCTGCGCTCACGCAGGACATAGGCAGCGCCGCCCGCCACGACCAGCACGGCGGCCAGCGCGGCCCCCAGGGCCGGCGGCAGGCGCCGCGAGGCAGCCGGCAGTTGCGCCATCGGCTGCGCGTGGATGCCGCGGGCGGGATCGCGCTCGCGCTCGGCATCGGCCTTGCGCAGGGCATCGAGGATGTAGGACATGCGTTCTTCGCGTTCTCAGGGGTCGGTGCGCAGCCGCGGCTCGTCGACGCCGCTCGCCCGGTTCAATTGCATGTAGGTCAGCGGGCCCGGCCGGCCATCGGCGGGCAGGCCCTGCGCCAGCTGGAAAGCCTTGACGTCGCTGCGCAGCGCATTGTCCAGGACAGGCGGGTGGCGCGGCGGTGGCGCGCCCTTGGCGGCCGCCAGCTTGTCGGCGACCCAGGCGACCGTGAGGCCACCCTGGCCGTCGGCCACGTGGCCGTCGTAGCCCTCGGGGGCGCGCCACAGCGTGCCGAAGTCACCGTCCCAGCGCGCGGCCAGCGCCGCCAGCGTGACGGTCTGTTCGGTGCCGGCGGCGCGCAGCGTGGCGTGCTGCCCGTTCAGCGCCGCCAGGATGGCATAGGACGGCTGGCCGGTGGCCTTGTCGAGCGTGACGATGCCGGGCCGCCCGAGCTGGCGGATCAGCGCCAGGCTCAAGGTCTTGTTGAAGCACTGCACGCGCTCGCGCGCCAGCGCGGCGCAGGGCTCGGCATCGGGCGGCGGCGACAGCTTCCACACCTGCGCCAGTTCGCGCCAGGCCGCGCTCTCGTCGCGCAGCAGCACCGGCCTCGGCGGCGGAACCTGGGTAGCCACCAGCAGGGCCTGGGCAGGCGGGTTGGCGGATGGCGACATAGCCGGCGCGGCTGCGGCCGGCGGCGCGAGGACCTGGGCACCCACTTGCGGCGCGGCCCCCTGGACGCTGGACTGCGGCGCTGCGGCCTGGGCCCCGACTTGGGACGCCACGGCCTGGCCACCGGACTGCGACACCGCGGCCTGGGCAAGCGCTGGCGGCGCAGTGGGCACCGCCGGCGCAGGCTGCAAGGCCGCCGACGGACGCGCCTCAGCCAGCGGCGCTTCGCGCGTAGCCATCGCGTACAGCCCGACGCCCACAGCCAGGCCGCCGACACCCGCCAGCGCCAGGCGGCGCCAGGCCGGCGCCGGGCGTGCCGTGCGCAGAAACACTTCGTCGGCGGCACGGGCCACCACGGCGCGCGTCACCTGCGCCTGGCCGCCGGCATAGGCGCCCAGCAACGCGCGGTCGCACAGCAGGTTGATGCGGCGCGGCACGCCACCGCTCTCGCGGTGCACGCCCTTCAGCGCGCCGCGGTCGAAGGGCAGCGGCCCCTGCAGGCCGCAGACCTCCAGCCGGTGGCGCACATATTGGGCGCTCTCGTCCTCGGTCAGCGGCCCCAGGTGGTAGCGCGCGATCACGCGCTGCGCCAGCTGCTCCAGCTCGGGCCGGGCCAGCATGGCGCGCAGCTCGGGCTGGCCGATCAGGATGATCTGCAGCAGCTTGCGCTCGCTGGTTTCCAGGTTGGTCAGCAGCCGCAGCTGCTCCAGCACCTCGGGCGCGAGGTTCTGCGCCTCGTCGATGACCAGCACGTTGTTGCGGCCGGCGGCGTGGGCGCGCAGCAGGAAGTCGTTGAGCGGGTCGAGGAAGTCCTTCACCGTGGCGGCGCGGCCTTCGGCGCGCGGCACGTCGATGCCGAACTCGTGGCACACCGTCTCCAGCAGCTCCAGCACGGTGAGCTTGGGGTTGAAGATGTAGGCGAGGTTGACGTGCGGCGGCACCTGCTCCAGGAAGCTGCGGCACACGGTGGTCTTGCCGGTGCCGATCTCGCCCGTGAGCAGCACAAAGCCACCACCGCCCTGCACCCCGTACAGCAGGTGCGCCAGGGCCTCACGGTGTTGCCCGCTCATGAACAGCAGGCGGGGGTCGGGCGCGATGGAGAACGGCTCCTGCTTCAGCCCGAAATACGCGGCATACATGGCGCCAAGGATACCGCGCCAATGTAACGGCGCTGCTTCCGCGGCGCCCGGGTTTACGCGGGAACCAGCGTCGTGCGGCGCGCCTTGCGCACGTTGAAGGCGCTGACGATCAGGACCGCCTGCACCGCCACCAGGCCCAGCCACACGCCGCGGTAGTTGTGGTGGTCCATCAAGGCGCCGAACACCAGCGGCGAGAAGGCCTGCCCGATGTCCAGGCCGGAATAGACGACGCCATAGACGCGGCCGGTGGAGTTTTCCGGCGTGGAGCGCTTCACCAGCAGGTCGCGCGAAGGCCCGGCGATGCCGGCCGCAAAGCCCATGACGCCGAACAGCACCGGCACCGCCAGCGCGGGCACCGGCGCCAGGCCGATCACCAGCGCCACCACCGCCGCGCCACCGAAGGCGGCGCCGACCACGCGCTCGCAGCGCGCCGGGTCGGAGGCGAGGAAGCCGCCCAGCACCATGCCGCCGGCGCTGCACACCATGTACACGGTCAGGAAGGAAGCGGCCAGGGCCCGCGGCACGTCATGCAACTGCCGCGCCGCTTCCGGCGCGAAGGCCTGCACCACGCTGATGATGATCGCGTAGACGAAGAAGAAGGCGAAGCACATCCACACAGCGGGGATGCGCAGGAAGGCGAAGCTGCTCTCCTGCGGGCCCTTGGCGGCCGCGGGCTTGGCCAGGGTGGGCGGCAGTTCCAGCTTGTCGCGGTTGAACCAGACCACCGCCAGCACGGCCACCACCACGCAGCCGGCCGCCACCAGCGCGGCGCGCCAGGAGAAGTTGATCGCGATCGGCAGCACCAGCGCCGGCGCGGCGGCCCAGCCCAGGCTGCCGGTGACGCCGTGCACGCTGTAGGCATGGCCCAGGCGCGGCGTGCTGACCTTGCGGTTCAGGATGGTGTAGTCCACCGGATGGAAGACGCCGTTGCCGATGCCGGCGATCACGGCGAAGAAGGCCATCGTCCCGTAGTTGGGGCTGGACGCGAAGCCGAAGGCCGCCACCGCCAGCAGCGTGAGGCCGGTGAACAGGATGGGACGCGGGCCGAAGCGGTCCACCAGGAAGCCCGAGCTGGTCTGCACCGCGCAGGACACCACGAAGAACACGGTCATCAGCGCGCCCAGCTCGATGTAGCCGACGTGGAAGGCTTCCTTGAGCCAGGGGAACAGGGGCGCCAGCAGCAGCTGGCTGAAATGGCTCACGAGGTGGGCGATGCCCACCAGCCCGATCACGCCCGCTTCGTTGCGAAGGTTGGCGGCAGAGGCAGGCAAGGCGGTACTGGCGGTCGTCATGGCAGGGATGCTACCGGCGGACGCCCGTTTCTGAAATGCGACGGAACGCCATAGATCAGCGAAAATCAGCCAATGGCCCGCCCACCCGATGACGGCGTCCCTTTCGGGGACACCGGCGCCTTCCGCCCCACCCGCCAGCGCCCGGTGCGCGTGCGTTCGCGCAACATGCCGGCCGACGCCCATTTCGACCCGCACCGCCACCCTTCGGCGCAGCTGGCGTACTGCGCGAGCGGCATCGTGCAGGTGCGCGCGGCGGCGCCGGACCGCGCCAGCGGCGAGGTCACCTACATCGTGCCGCCTTCGCGCGCGGTCTGGATCGCGCCGCACGCGGTGCATGCGATCCACGTGCTGGAGCACGCGCAGCTGCGCACGGTCTACATCGACGCCTCGGTCACGCCGCCGGGCTGGTCCGGCTGCCGGATGCTGGTGGTGTCGCCGCTGCTGCGCGAGCTGGTCGCGGCACTGGACCGGCCCGAGCTGCCGCGCGAGCGCGAAAAGCTGCTGGAAGGCCTGGTGCTCGACGAACTGCAGGGGGCGGCGACGCAGGACCTCGGCGTGCCCTTGCCGCCGGCGCAGACCGGCGACAAGCGCCTGCGCGCGCTGTGCGATGCGGTGCTGCGCGCGCCGGCCGAGCGTGCGACGCTGGCGCAGTGGGCCGCCGACGTCGGCGCCAGCGAGCGCACCATGGCGCGGCTGTTCCGCGACGAGCTGGGCACCAGCTACCAGCGCTGGCGCCAGCAGGCCGTCATCGCGCACGCCCTGCCCCTGCTGGCCCGCGGACTGCCGGTGAGCCAGGTGGCGGCGGCCACCGGCTACGCCAGCGACAGCGCCTTCACGGCGATGTTCAAGGCGGCGATGGGCCAGGCGCCCAGCGAGTTCCGCAAGACCTGACGGCGCGTTGACACGCCCGAGCGCGGCGGCGCATCATCCCTGCCCATTCCAACAGGAGCATCCACCATGTCCTTGCGCATCAACGACACCGCGCCCGATTTCCGCGCCGAAACCACCACGGGCCCGATCCAGTTCCACGACTGGATCGGCGACAGCTGGGCCATCCTGTTCTCGCATCCCAAGGACTTCACGCCGGTGTGCACCACCGAACTGGGCTACATGGCCAAGATCGAGCCGGAGTTCAAGAAGCGCAATGCCAAGCTGATCGGGCTGTCGGTCGACCCGGTGGACAGCCACAGCCGCTGGCTGGGCGACATCGAGGAGACCCAGGGCGCCAAGGTCAACTACCCCATCATCGGCGACAAGGACCTGGCCGTCTCCAAGCTGTACAACATGCTGCCGGCCGAGGAACCGGGCAGCTCCGACGGCCGCACCGCCGCCACCAACCAGACGGTGCGCTCAGTGTTCATCGTCGGTCCGGACAAGAAGATCAAGCTGATGCTGACCTACCCCATGACGACGGGGCGCAACTTCGACGAGATCCTGCGCGTGCTGGATTCGATGCAGCTCACCGCGAAGTACAAGGTGGCCACGCCCGTGAACTGGAAACAGGGCGACGACGTCATCATCGCCGGCTCGGTCAGCGACGAAGACGCGAAGAAGCTGTTCCCCCAGGGCTGGAAGGCCGTCAAGCCTTACCTGCGGGTGACGAAGCAGCCGGGTTCCTGAGCCCTACTCCGGGGCGGCGGCCACGCGTGCCGGCCGCCGGCCCGCCAGGTCGTGCAGCGCCATGCCGCCCAGCATGGCGAGCGCGAACAGCGCCGCCTGCCAATGACCGGCGCCGATGGCCACGATCGCCGGCCCCGGGCAGAAGCCGGCCAGGCCCCAGCCCACGCCGAACATCAGGCTGCCCAGCACCAGGCGCCGGTCGATGTCGCGCGAGGTCGGCAACTGCATCGCGCCGCCCAACCAGGCCGTGGTCCGCCGGCGCGCGACGGCAAAGGCGAAGAAGCTGACGGCGATGGCCCCGCCCATCACGAAAGCCAGCGAGGGATCCCAGTTGCCGGCGAGATCGAGGAAGCCCTGGACCTTGCCCGGGTCGGCCATGCCGGCCAGCAGCAGGCCGAGCCCGAAGGCGAGCCCGACCAGGAATTCGGCAATGCGCTTTTTCATGCTCGGCTCCTCAGGCGAAGACGTGGCGCAGCAGGAAGACGGTGGTGAAGCCCGTCGCCATGAAGGCAAGCGTGGCCACCAGCGAACGCGGCGACAGCCGCGCCAGGCCGCAGACCCCATGCCCGCTGGTGCAGCCGGAGCCGTGGCGCGTGCCCCAACCCACCAGCAAGCCGGCGACGGCCAGCAGCGCCGGGCTCGCGGTGCTGCGGAATTCCGGCAGCGCGGCAAACAGCGACCACAGCGCCGGCGCGGCGACCAGCCCTAGCAGGAAGGCCACGCGCCAGCCGCGGTCGCCGGCGCGTGCTTGCAACAAGCCGCCGACGATGCCGCTGATGCCCAGCACGCGGCCGCTCAGCAGGATGAAGGCCGCGGCGGCGGCGCCCAGCAGCAGGCCGCCGGCCAGCGAGGCCCAGGGCGTGAAATGCGCGAAAGCTATGGTCATCGGCGGCTCCTCCGGCCCTTGGCGGGCGTGCAGAACTGGTCGTACAGCACCTGCAGCACGGCCAGCGCCTGCGGGCTGGCCACGCTGTAGTAGATGTTCTTGCCGTCGCGCCGGGTCTCGACGAGTTCCTCGTCGCGCAGCACGGCGAGCTGCTGCGACAGCGTGGGCTGCACGATGCCCAGCGCCTCCTGCAGCTCGCCCACGTTCTTCTCGCCCTCGGCCAGCAGGCACAGCAGCAGCATGCGGTCGGGGTTGGACAGCACCTTCATCAGCGCGCAGGCGGACTGCGCCGCTTCGCGCATGGCATCGATCTCCACCGTGCTTCCGGGCATGGGGTCTTTCTACAGTTTCGGATTTGACAATCTATCTGTAGATATATTATCGTCAACGTAATGTCCCTGCAAGGAACCGCGATGCGCGCCAAGGTCCAGCCCTTCTTCGACCCCGTGACCGGCACGGTGAGCTACGTCGTGTACGAAGGCCCCGGCGCGGCCTGCGCCATCGTCGACCCGGTGCTGGACTACGACGCGAAGTCCGGCCGCACCAGCACGGCTTCGGCGCGCCGCATCGCGGACTTCGTCTGCTCCCAGGGCCTGCAGGTGGCCTGGATCCTGGAGACGCACGCCCATGCCGACCACCTCAGCGCTGCGGCCTGGCTGCGGGCGGAAATCGGCGGCCGCGTCGCGATGGGCCGCAACATCACCGAGGTCCAGGGCGTGTTCAAGCGCCTGTTCCACCTGGAGCCCGAGTTCAGCTGCGACGGCCACCAGTTCGACCACCTGTTCGCCGATGGCGACACCTTCGCGGTTGGGGGACTGCAGGCGCGCGTCATCGCCATGCCGGGCCACACACCGGCCTGCCTGGCCTACGAGATCGGCGATGCGGTATTCGTCGGCGACACGCTGTTCATGCCGGACGTGGGCACGGCGCGCTGCGACTTCCCGGGCGGCAGCGCGCGCCAGCTTTATCGCTCGATCCGCCATCTGCTGGACCGGCCGGGCGAAACCTGCCTGTTCGTCTGCCACGACTACCCGCCGGAAGGCCGCGCGCCGCAATGGGAAACGACCGTGGCTGAACAGAAGGCCCACAACATCCATGTGCATGACGGCGTCAGCGAGGACGCGTTCGTCGAGATGCGGCAGGCGCGCGACCGCACGCTGGGCCTGCCCAACCTGATGCTGCCTTCGGTGCAGGTCAACATCCGCGCCGGGCAGTTGCCGCCGAAGGAAGAGAACGGCGTGGCCTACCTGAAGATTCCGCTGAACGTCATGTGAGCCAGAGCGCGCGCATCGCTTCGAGGAAAGCGCTGCGCGTGTCGGCTCGCTGCGTGAGTCGGCCGGCCACATAGACCGAGAGCGGCTTCGCCTCCGGCGCGGAGAACACCTGCGCGTCCAGCAGTTGGTCTTCGGGCACGCCGAGCAGTGCGTCGGCATTCGCATCGAGCACCATGAAGTCGGCGCGCTGGCCCACCGCCAGGCCGCCCAACGGCACGCCGGCCGCGGCGCTGCCGCCTTCCAGCGCGCCTTCGAACAGCGCCGCCGCCGTGCTCTCGCGCAGCGCGGCGCGAGCGGCGACGTTACGCTCGCGCAGGGCGAAGCGCTGCGAATATTCCAGCAGGCGCAGTTCCTCGCACCAGCTGCGCGTCACGTGGCTGTCGGAGCCGATGGACCAGCGACCGCTGGCGCCCAGCCAGGTCTGCAGGTCGAACACGCCATCGCCCAGGTTGGCCTCGGTGCTCGGGCAGACGACGACCGCGGCGCCGGTATCGCGCAGCGCGATCGCTTCCTCGGGCAAGGTGTGCGTCGCGTGCACCAGGTTCCAGCGCTCGTCCACGCGCTGCTGCCGCAGCAGCCAGGCGACCGGCCGCTCGCCATGGCAGGCCCGGCAATCCTCCACCTCGCGCCGCTGTTCGGCGATGTGGATGTGCAGCGGCATGCGCCCGCGCGCAGCCGCGGCCACTTCCGAGATCGCCACCATGTCGGCGGCGCGCAGCGAATGGATCGCGACGCCGCTCGTGACGAGCGGGGCCATACCGTGCAGGCGCTCGGCGATCGCCAGCACCGAGTCCGGCGTCGAGGCGAAGCGGCGCTGGTCCTCGCGCAGCGCGCGCTCGCCGAAGCCCGCGCGCATGTACAGCGCCGGCAGCAAGGTGAGCCCGATGCCCACGCCCTGCGCCGCGCGCGCCAGTGCCTGCGCCACCTCGGACGTATCCGCATAGGGACGCCCGTCGGTGTCGTTGTGCAGGTAGTGGAACTCGCAGACCTGCGTGTAGCCCGCCGCCAGCAGCTCCGCGTAGAGGTGCGCGGCGACGGCTTCCACCTGCGCCGGCGAGATCCGCAGGGCCGCGGCGTACATGCGGTCGCGCCAGCTCCAGAAATCGTCCTGGCCGGCCGGGCTGCGCTCCGTCAGGCCCGCGATGGCGCGCTGGAAGGCGTGGCTGTGGGCGTCGACCAGTCCCGGCAAGACCGGACCGGGCAGGCGCTCGGCATCGCCGGCCTCCGGGCCATCCGGCCGCACCTCGGACCAATGGCCTTGCGCGTCGGAAACAAGCAGGACGTCGCGCGCCCAGCCGCCGGCGACCCACGCGCGCGGGGCGAGGAAGCGGCGGGATTCAGAGGCCATGGACCTTGCGCGCAGCGTGCAGCGCGGCTTCGACCATAGCCCGCACCACCGGCTGCACGGCCCGCGCCTGTTCTTCCAGCCAGTCCCAGGGTTCGTCCTCGCGCATGTAACTCTTCTGGGTCATCTCCAGTTGCACCGCATGCACGTGCTCCGCGGGTTTGCCATAGTGGCGCGTGATGTAGCCGCCCTTGAAGCGGCCGTTGACGGCCCGCGTGTACTGCGGGAAGTGCGCCGCCGCGGCCTCCACCGCCTCGGTGATGGAACCGTCCGCGCTGGCGCCGCCCGCGGTGCCGATGTTCAGGTCCGGCAGCACGCCTTGGAACAGCCAGGGGATTTCTGAGCGGATGCTGTGCGCGTCCCACAGCAGGACATAGCCGTGCTGCGCCTTGATGCGCGCCAGCTCGCCGGCCAGCGCATCGTGGTAAGGCTGCCAGTAGGTGTCGCGCCGGCGCAGCCGCTCGGTGCTGTCCGGTGCGGCGCCCTCGGCGTACAGCGTGTCGCCGGTGAAGAAGCGCGTGGGGCACAGCTCGGTGTTGGAGGCGCCCGGGTACATGGGCGCATCGTCCGGCGGCCGGTTCAGGTCGATCACGTAGCGCGAATGCCGCGGCTGCAGCACGCTCGCTCCCAGCTCCACGGCGAAGGCATAGAGCCGCGCCAGGTGCCAGTCGGTGTCTTCCACCTGCATGGCGCGCGGCTGGTAGCACGCCTGCAGCTCGCCGGGAATGTCGGTGCCCATGTGGGGAATGCTCACCAGCAGCGGCAACGTGCCGCGGCGCAAGTCGAATGTCATGAGGGCTGTCCTCCCTGGATCGTCTGCAGCCTCGGGTTGGAACCGAAGGCGTAGCTCAGGTGCGCGGGATGCGCCACGTCCCACAGCACGAAGTCGGCGCGCTGGCCCGCTGCCAGGGTACCGCGGTCGGTGAGGCCCAGCGCGCGCGCCGCCTCGCGCGTCACGCCGGCCAACGCCTCTTCCGGCGTCAGCCGGAACAGCGTGCAGGCCATGTTCAGCATCAGCAGCAGCGAGCTGCAGGGCGAGCTGCCCGGATTGCAGTCGGTGGAGATGGCGATGGGCACGCCCTGCTCGCGCAGCAGCGCCACCGGCGGCAGCTTGGTCTCGCGCAGGAAATAGAAGGCGCCGGGCAGCAGCACGGCGACGCTGCCGGCCTGTGCCATGGCACGCGCGCCCTCCTCGCTGAGCCACTCCAGGTGGTCGCAGCTGAGCGCGCCGTAGCGGGCCGCGAGCTGCGCGCCGCCGCTGTCGCTCAATTGTTCGGCGTGCAGCTTCACCGGCAGGTGCAGCGCCAGCGCCGCGCGAAACACCAGCTCGGTCTGCGCCGGCGTGAAGGCGATGCGTTCGCAGAAGGCATCGACCGCGTCGACCAGGCCTTCGCCCTTCAACATGGGCAGCATGAACAGCACTTCGGCCAGGTAACCGTCGCTGTTGCCCGCGAACTCCGGCGGCAGCGCATGCGCGCCGAGGAAGGTGGTGCGGACGGTGACGCGTTCGGACTCGCCCAGCGTGCGCGCCACGCGCAGGCACTTGCGCTCGTGCTCCAGCGCCAGGCCATAGCCGGACTTGATTTCCACCGTGGTCACGCCTTCGTCCAGCAGCGCCCGCAGCCGCTTGCGGCTTTGCGCGAACAGCTCCTGTTCGCTGGCCGCGCGCGTCGCACGCACGGTGGACGCGATGCCGCCGCCGGCGCGGGCGATCTCCTCGTAGCTGGCGCCGTTGAGGCGCTGCTCGAATTCGCCGGCACGGTCGCCGCCGTACACGAGGTGCGTGTGGCAGTCGACCAGGCCCGGCGTGACGAGCGCGCCGCCGCAATCGTGCGCCTCGATGGCACGGTATTGCGCCGGCAGCTCGCTGCGCGGGCCCACCCAGGCCAGGGTTTCGTCATCCACGACCAGCGCCGCATCGGCGATCCAGCCATAGGCCGCGCCACCGCCCACCATGGTGGCGGCCTTGCAGTGGGTCCAGGCCCGCAAGCTCACAGTTCGACCTCCCACCACCAGCCCGCGCCGCCACGCAGCTGGCCCTGGGCTTCGCCCTCGTGCAGCCGCCAGGCCAGCGTGAACGGCGGCAGTTCCAGCTCCACGCCCTGCCACAGCAAGGCGCAGGCGTCATGGTGCGCATAGAAGCCGAGCAGCCGCCGGCCCTTGGCCGCCACCCGGTTGCCCGGCACCAGCGGCTTCAGCTGGCCCTTGCCGGGCGGCGCCATCAGGTTGATGTCGCGCGTCGGGCCGGCCGGCAGCGTGCAATGCGTGGCCAGGCCGCCGTCGAAGCGGATCGGCACGCCCATCGCCACCAGCTTGGCCTGGCCGGCGAAGCGCAGCTCGACGCCCATGCCTTCGATCACGGCGAACGAACGCTCGATGCCGGGAAAGGCGGAGAAAGGTCCGTCGCGCTCGACGTCGGCGACGGACAGCCGCACCTGCCAATCCTGCGCCGAAGGCCAGGCCAGCAGTTCGCGCGTGACGCCGCCACCGTTGCGCCAGGGCGTCGCCGGCACCTTGGCGAGGGAGACGAGATTCCAGCTCATGCCTGGAACTGCCCCGCGATGCTGTAGCGCGTGCCCGGATAGACCAGGCGCGCGACGCTGGCGACATGGGCGCCGCTGACGGTGCGCCGCTTCATGCTGAGGCAGGGCTCGCTGCGGCGGATGCCCAGCTCCCTGGCTTCCTCCGCCGTGGGCAGGCAAGCCTCGATGCAGTAGCTGGCTTCGGTCAAGGGCGCGTGCTCCAGCAGATGCAGCGTGGGCGACACGCGGGTGAAATCGGTGTTCAGGTAATCGGGCGCGGCTGCCGGGTTCACGTAACGGTCCTCGTGCTGGATGGGAACGCCATTCTCCGCGTGCACCAGCACCGTGTGGAAGACCCGCGCGCCCTTGCGCAGGCCCAGGGCCTGCGCCAGCTCGGGCGTCGCGCGCTCCTCCTCGGCCAGCAGCACGCGCGTGGTGTGCACATGGCCGCGCTCGGCCACCTCTTCGTGGATGTCGCGGATGACGAGCCGCGACGAGATGCGGTGCAGCTGGGCCACGCGCGTGCCCGAGCCTTGCTGGCGCGTCACCAGCCCCTCGGCGGCCAGCTCGCGCAGCGCGCGGTTGGCCGTCATGCGGCTGATCGCGAACTGTTCCATCAGCGCCGCTTCGCTGGGCACGGCATCACCGGGCCGCCATTCGCCGCTGGCGATGTGCTGCCGGACCCAGGTCTTCACCTGCTCGTAGGCGGGTACTGCTTCATCCTTGGCCATGTGCCAAGCATAACCCGATTGACACGAAGTTGTATAGACAAGTACGATGCCTCGCAAATCCAGGAGCCGCCATGTCCGACCCTTCCGGGACACCCCACCTCGCCGCCGGCCCTCGCCCCGTGAAGGCGCCGCAAGGCCCGCAGCTCAGTTGCGCCAACTGGCAGATCGAAGCGGCCTTCCGCATGATCCAGAACAACCTGGACCCGGCGGTCGCCGAGAACCCGGACGCGCTGGTGGTCTACGGCGGCATCGGCAAGGCGGCGCGCAACTGGCCGGCCTTCGAGGCCATCCTCGCCACCCTGAAGAAGCTGCAGCCGGACGAGACGCTGCTGGTGCAGTCCGGCAAGCCGGTGGGCGTGTTCCGCACCCATGCCGGCGCGCCGCGGGTGCTCATTGCCAACTCCAACCTGGTGCCGAAGTGGGCCACCTGGGAGCACTTCAACGAGCTGGATCGCAAGGGCCTGATGATGTTCGGCCAGATGACGGCGGGCAGCTGGATCTACATCGGCACCCAGGGCATCGTGCAAGGCACTTACGAGACCTTTGCCGAAGCGGGCCGTCAGCACTATGGCGGCGAGCTCGCCGGCCGCTGGGTGCTGACCGCGGGCCTGGGCGGCATGGGCGGCGCGCAGCCGCTGGCCGCTTCCTTCGCCGGTGCCTGCTCGCTCAACATCGAATGCCAGCAATCGCGGATAGCCTTCCGCCTGCGCACGCGCTACCTGGACAAGCAGGCCAAGGACCTGGACGAGGCGCTGGCGCTGATCAAGCATCACACGCAGCGCAAGGAAGCGGTCTCCATCGGACTGTGCGGCAACGCGGCGGAGATCGTGCCGGAACTGGTAAAGCGCGCCAAAGCCGGCGGACCGCGTCCGGACATCGTCACCGACCAGACCTCGGCCCACGACATCATCAATGGCTACCTGCCCGCGGGCTGGAGCGTGGCGCAGTGGCAGGCGGCGCAGAAGGACCCGGCGCAGCACGCCGCGCTGAAGCAGGCCGCCGGCGAATCCTGCGCGCAGCACGTGCGTGCGATGCTGGACTTCCACGCCATGGGCGTGCCCACGGTGGATTACGGCAACAACCTGCGCCAGGTGGCGCAGGACTTCGGCGTGGCCAACGCCTTCGACTATCCCGGCTTCGTACCAGCCTATATCCGGCCGCTGTTCTGCCGCGGCGTCGGCCCCTTCCGCTGGGTCGCGCTCTCGGGCGACCCGGAAGACATCCGCAAGACCGACGCCAAGCTGAGAGAGCTGTTCCCGCAGAACGCATCCCTACACCGCTGGCTGGACATGGCCGGCGAGCGCATCGCCTTCCAGGGCCTGCCGGCGCGCATCTGCTGGATCGGCCTGGGCGAGCGGCACCTGGCCGGCCTCGCCTTCAACGAGATGGTGCGCAAGGGCGAGCTGAAGGCGCCCGTTGTCATCGGGCGCGACCACCTCGATAGCGGCTCGGTGGCTTCGCCCAACCGCGAGACCGAGGCGATGCGCGACGGCAGCGACGCGGTCAGCGACTGGCCGCTGCTGAACGCCCTGCTCAATACGGCCAGCGGCGCGACCTGGGTCAGCCTGCACCATGGCGGCGGCGTCGGCATGGGCTATTCGCAGCATGCCGGGGTGGTGATGGTGTGCGACGGCACTACGGAGGCCGACGAGAAGATCCAGCGCGTGCTGTTCAACGATCCGGCGACCGGCGTGATGCGGCATGCGGATGCGGGCTACGAGAGCGCGATCGAATGCGCGCGCGAGAACGGTTTGAACCTGCCGATGCTCTGAATGACCCAAGAAATACTGATCCCTGGTGAGCTCGCCCTGAGCCAATTGCGCCGCCTCAGCGGCCCGGAACGGCTGCCGGTGCAGCTCGATCCCTCGTGCCGCGCCGCCATCCGCGCCAGCGCCGCATTGGTGCAGGACGCCACGCAAGGCGATGCGCCGGTCTATGGCGTCAACACCGGTTTCGGCAAGCTGGCGATGAAGCGCATCGCCCGCGAGGACCTCGCGCTGCTGCAGCTGAAGCTGCTGCGCTCGCACGCGGTCGGTGTCGGCGAGCCGCTGTCCGAGCGCGTGGTGCGCCTCGTGCTGCTGCTGAAGGCGGCCAGCCTGGCGCGCGGCTACTCCGGCGTGCGCGAGGAAGTCGTCGACGCCCTGCTGGCCCTGCACAACGCCGGCATCACGCCCGTCATTCCCTGCCAGGGTTCGGTCGGCGCTTCGGGCGACCTGGCGCCGCTCGCCCACCTGTCGCTGCCCCTCATCGGCGAGGGCGAGGCCTTCTTCCAGGGCGAACGCGTGACCGGCGGCCAGGCGCTGGAACGCGCCGGCCTGCAGCCGCTGCAGCTGGGCGCCAAGGAAGGCCTGGCCCTGATCAACGGCACCCAGGTCTCGACCGCGCTGGCGCTCGACGCCCTGCTCTCGGCCGACCGCATCTTCGAGGCGGCCGTGATCACCGGCGCGCTGACGCTGGACGCGGCCCGCGGCAGCGACGGGCCCTTCGACCCGCGCATCCACGCGGTGCGTGGCCAACCAGGCCAGAGCCAGTGCGCCGCGGCCTATCGCGCCCTGCTCGTGGGCAGCGCCATCCGCCGCTCGCACCTCGAAGGGGACGACCGCGTGCAGGACCCGTACTGCCTGCGCTGCCAGCCGCAGGTGATGGGCGCCTGCCTGGACCAGATGCGCTACGCCGCGCAGGTGCTGGAGCGCGAAGCCAACGCCGTCACCGACAACCCGCTGGTCTTCGCCTCGGAAGGCCAGATGCTGTCCGGCGGCAACTTCCACGCCGAACCGGTGGCGCTGGCCGCTGACGCCCTGGCGGTGGCCATCGCGGAGATCGGCGCCATCGCCGAACGGCGCGTGGCGATGCTGGTGGACACGGTGGTGTCGCGCCTGCCGCCCTTCCTGACCTCCGATCCGGGCCTCAACTCGGGCTTCATGATCGTGCACGTGACGGCGGCGGCTCTCGCCTCCGAGAACAAGTCGCTGGCGCACCCGGCCAGCGTCGACAGCCTGCCGACCTCCGCCAACCAGGAGGACCACGTGAGCATGGCCACCTTCGCCGCGCGGCGGCTGCGCGCCATGCTGGAGAACACGGCCCATATCGTCGCCATCGAGCTGCTCGCGGCGGCCCAGGGCATCGAGTTCCTGCGGCCGCTCGAAAGCGCCCCGGCGCTGGAAGGCGTGCTGCGCCTGGTGCGCAGCATCTCGCCCGCCATGCCGGCCGACCGCAGCCTGGCGCGCGACATCGCCGCCGTGCACCATCTCGTTTGCAGCGGCGACATCGGCCACGCCACCGAGCACCGCATTCCGGAATTGCACGCATTGCGCCTGGCATGAGCCGTGCATAGAGTCTGGACCACATCCCACCGGAGGTAACCATGAAGAAGCTGTTCGCGCTCTCCCTCTTCGCCCTGGCCGCCGCGGCGCAGGCGCAGGACACCAAAGTGGCCGTAGGCATCTCGGGCTGGACCGGCTTCGCGCCGCTGACGCTGGCCAAGGAGGCCGGCATCTTCAAGAAGCACGGGCTGGACGTCGACATCAAGAAGATCCCGCAGAAGGACCGCCACCTGGCGCTCGCCTCGGGCGACATCCAGTGCGCCGCGACGACCGTGGAAACCTGGGTGGTGTGGACGGCCAACGGCGTGCCCGGCATCCAGATCTTCCAGCTGGACAAGAGCTATGGCGCCGACGGCATGGTGGTCAAGCCCGGCATCGCGAAGATCACCGACCTGAAGGGCAAGACGGTCGCCGCCAGCGCCCCGGGCACCTCGCCCTACTTCGCGCTGGCCTGGATGCTGAAGAAGAACGGCCTGTCGACCAAGGACGTGAAGGTGGTGAACCTCGAGCCGCAGCCGGCCGCCAACGCGATCATCGCCGGCGCCGCGGGCGTCGACGCAGCGATGACCTACGAGCCGTACCTTTCCGCGGTGCGCGCCAAGCCGGAGGCCGGCAAGATCATCGCCACCACGCTGGACTACCCGATGGTGATGGACACCTTCGGCTGCACGCCCAGGTTCCTGGCCGACAACCCGAAGGCGGCCAAGGCCCTGGCCGACAGCTACTTCGAGGCCGTCGACATGATCCAGAAGGAGCCGAAGAAGAGCTTCGACATCATGGGCGCCGACGTCAAGCAAAGCGGCGCCGACTTCGAGGCCAGCCAGAAGTACCTGCGCTGGCAGGACAAGGCGGCCAACCAGAAGTTCTTCACCGGCGAGCACGCCGCCTTCAGCAAGGAGGCCGCGGACCTGCTGCTGGAGGCCGGCATCATCAAGCAGGTGCCCGATCTCGCCAAGCTGACGGACACGCGCTTCATCCAGTGAGGCCGCTGCAACCCGTACGGCCCGGCGCGCGGCTCGCGCTGGGCTTCGCCTTCTTCGCCCTGTTCTTCGCGGTGTGGGCCGCGGCGACCTTGAGCGGCTGGGTGTCGAAGACCTTCCTGGCCGACCCGCTGACGATGGTGAAGTCCGGCTTCGACCTGCTGGTGCACCAAGGGTTCGGCAAGGACATCGGCATGACGGTCTGGCGCGTGGTCGGCGGCTTCGCCATCGCCGCGTTGTTCGCCGTGCCGCTGGGCGTCGCGATGGGCGCGTACAAGCCGGTGGAAGCCTTCTTCGAGCCTTTCGTCAGCTTCGCCCGCTACCTGCCTGCGTCCGCCTTCATCCCGCTCCTGATCCTGTGGGCCGGCATTGGCGAGGCGCAGAAACTGGCGGTGATCTTCATCGGCTCCTTCTTCCAGCTAGTGCTGATGATCGCGGTGAGCGTGGGCAACACGCGCCGCGACCTGGTGGAGGCGGCGTACACGCTGGGCGCGAGGGACCAGGGCATCGTCGCCCGCGTGCTGCTGCCTTCCAGCGCGCCGGAAGTCGCCGAGACCCTGCGCATGGTGCTGGGCTGGGCCTGGACCTACGTGATCGTGGCGGAGCTGATCGGCGCATCCAGCGGCATCGGCCACATGATCACCGACAGCCAGGCGCTGCTGGCGACGGACCAGATCATCTTCGGCATCATCGTGATCGGGCTGATCGGTCTGGTGACGGACTTCGCCTTCAAGGCCTTCAACCGGAAGCTGTTCCCATGGGCCCAGATCGCGCGATGAGCATCCTGCAGGTCAGCGGGGTCGCCAAGACCTTCGCCGGCAAGGGCGGCGGCACCGTGGCCCTGGAGGCGACCGACCTGCTGGTGCAGGAGAACGATTTCATTACCATCCTCGGGCCTTCGGGCTGCGGCAAGAGCACGCTGCTGCGCATGGTGGCGGGGCTGGACACGCCGACCAGCGGGATCATCTCGCTCGATGGCAAGCCGGTGGCCGGCCCGGGCGCGGACCGCGGCATGGTGTTCCAGAGCTACACGCTGTTCCCCTGGCTGACGGTGCTGCAGAACGTCTGCTTCGGCTTGCGGGAGAAGGGCCTGCCGCTGCCGCGGCAGGTCGAGATCGCGCGGCATTTCATCGCGCGCGTGGGGCTGCAGGATTTCGAGCAGCACTTTCCGCGGCAGCTTTCGGGCGGCATGCAGCAGCGCACGGCGCTGGCGCGCGCGCTCGCCAATGACCCACGTATCCTGCTCATGGACGAACCCTTCGGCGCGCTGGACCACCAGACGCGCGAGCTGATGCAGGAGTTGCTGCTCGGGATCTGGGAGGAGCAGCGCAAGACGGTGCTGTTCGTCACGCACGACATCGACGAGTCCATCTTCATGGCCAACCGGGTGGTGGTGATGAGCGCGCGGCCGGGGCGCATCAAGTGCGACCTGCCGGTGCCGCTGGCGCATCCGCGCCACTACGCGATGAAGACCACCGCGCCTTTCATGCAGCTGAAAGCGCGGCTCACCGAGGAGATCCGCGTCGAAGTACGGCGCGCGGCCGGACTGGCCACAGCCTGAACCTCGCTACACTCGCGGCGTGGCCATTGTCCGCAGCGCCGGCTTGCTGATGTACCGCCGCCGACCGGCCGGCGTGGAAGTTCTCATTGCGCATCCGGGCGGTCCCTTCTGGGCCGCCCGCGACGCCGGCGCCTGGACGCTCCCCAAAGGCGCGGTCTGCGAGGGCGAGGACTCGCTGGCCGCTGCGCAGCGCGAGTTCGAGGAGGAGACCGGCTTCCTCGCCGCCCCGCCCTTCCAGCTGCTGGGTGAACTGCGCCAGCGCAGCGGCAAGCGCATCACCGCCTGGGCCTGCGAGGGCGACGTCGACCCCAAGGGCCTGCACAGCAACCTGTTCGAGATGGAATGGCCGCCGCGCTCGGGCCGGCTGCAATCCTTCCCCGAGGTGGACCGGCTGGGATGGTTCGGCTTCGACGCTGCGCGGGCGAAGCTGCTGGCGGGCCAGGCGCCTTTCGTGGACGCGCTCGAAAGGCTGCTCGCCACGCAGGCGGGCTTGGCCCCCGCCTAGATCGTCGTCAGGCCGTCGCCAGTTGCCGGGACCGCGCAGGCGCGCGGCGGGCGGAGGCGGCAGGCAGTTCCTCGTCCTCTTCCTCCATGGCGACCTGGCCGCGCTCGGCGTGGTCCCAGGCGGCCCGGATGGCCTGCAGGGCTTCGTCCGGTTCCAGGCGGGAATCGCCCTTGATCCGGAACCAGTTGGCGCACAGGGATTTCTCGGCGTCGTCGAATGAGCCGCCGTACTGCGCGTAGCCGATGTAGCCCACGCAATAGGCCGGCGCATAGTCGTCGTACCCGCGGTCGCTGCGGTAGTAGGCCTCGCCCCAGAACACGCTCTGCCAATACGCGTCGTGCACGGCGGGGTCGATGCGACCATCGATCCGCACCTCGGGTTCGTCCGCCTGTTCTGCCCAATATCCCTGTTCGATGGCATTCATGGCCATGGCTCCGTTTTGTCTTTGCTGGATCCAATGATCACGAGGCCCATGGCGGCGGCACGTAGGACGGCCGCGTCGCGCTGCTGTCGGAAGTCGTACCCGGCCGGTGCAGGCGGCATCGCCGGGCATGGTGGCGCGTTGGCTGACTGGTCGAGCTCGAGGTGTCGCCGGGGTGGCTGGGCGTGGCGGGGGCGGCGGGGGATACTCGGCGCGAAGCTTCCCAAGGAGTCTGCATGGAAATCAGGGACAAGGTGGCCGTCATCACCGGCGGCGCGAGCGGCATCGGCGCGGGCCTGGCGGAGCGCTTCGCGCGCGAAGGCGCCCGCGGCGTGGTGGTGGCCGACATGAACTTCGAGCGGGCCGAAGGCGTGGCCCGCGGCATCGGCGCCCAGGCGCTGGCGGTGCGCTGCGACGTCAGCCGCGAAGCCGACATCCAGGAACTGGTGCGGCTGGCGCGCGAGCGCTTCGGCCGCATCGACATCTATTTCTCCAACGCCGGCATCCTCGGCCGGCTGGGCGGCGTCGAGCTGGAAGACGCGCTCTGGGAAAAGATGTGGCAAGTGCATGGCATGGCCCACGTGTGGGCGGCGCGCGCCGTCGTCCCCGAGATGGTGGAGCGCGGCGAAGGCTACTTCCTGGTGACGGCCTCGGCCGCCGGCCTGCTGAACATCGTGGAATCCGCGCCCTACGGCGTCACCAAGCACGCCGCGGTGGCCATCGCCGAATGGCTGCGCATCGCCTATGGCCGCAAGGGCGTGCGGGTGTCCTGCCTGTGCCCGCAAAGCGTGCAGACCGACATGACGCGCGACGGCACCGGCTCGGCCGGCATCAACGGCGTGCTGACGCCCGAGCAGGTGGGCGAGGTCGTGGTGCAGGCCATGCGCGAGGAAAAATTCCTGGCGCTGCCGCACCCCGAGGTGGCGAAGTATTTCCAGGCCAAGGGCCAGGACTACGACCGCTGGCTCGGCGGCATGCAGAAGCTCTACGCCCAGCACGCCGGCGGCCCGACCTGAAGATCCGCCGGGGACCGGCTCAGTGGAAGCTGATGGTCCCCAGGCCGACCAGGCCCGTGATGATCAGGTAGATGGCGATGATGTAGTTCAGCAGCCGGGGCATGATCAGGATCAGGATGCCGGCGATGATGGCGGTGATGGGGCCGATGTGCTGGATGTAGGGCATGATTTTTTCTCCCGCCGGCAGTATGGCGGGAACGCCAGCGCCGCGGGGCGCATCGTATGCCGGACAAAGCCGCAAAACGATGAGCCTGAATTCCGACCCTGCCCTGCGCGCTGACGACGAGGCGCTGCGCCAGCGCGCCGCCGCCGGCGATGCCCGCGCCTTCGAGGCGCTGATGCGCCGCCACAACCGCCTGCTGTTCCGGACCGCCCGCAGCGTGCTGCGCAACGACCCCGAAAGCGAGGAAGTCGTGCAGGAGGCCTACCTGAAGGCCTGGCGCGCCCTGCCCGGCTTCCGTGGCGATTCGCAACTGTCCACCTGGCTGGTGCGCATCGTGATGAACGAAGCGCTGGGCCGGCTGCGCCGCAGCCGCACGGCCGTCGTGCCGATCGGGCCCGCGGCGCTGGCCGAACCGGATGAGGTCACGGAAGAAGCCGCCGACCCGGCCGCGGCAGCGGCCCACGACCCGGAACAGGCCGCCCTGCGCGGCGAGTTGCGGCGCATCGTCGAAACGCACATCGACCAGCTGCCCGAGCAGTTCCGCACCGTGTTCATGCTGCGTGCGGTGGAGGAGATGAACGTGGAGGAAGTGGCCGCGGCGCTGCAGGTGCCGGCCGCCACCGTGCGCACGCGCTTCTTCCGGGCCCGGGCGCTACTGCGCACGGCGCTGGAGCGCGAACTCGACTTCGCGATCGACGACGCCTTCTCCTTCGCCGGCGCCCGCTGCGACCGCATCGTGGCGACGGTGCTGCGGCGGATCGCACAGGAAACCCCGTAGGCTGGGTTCGCGCAGCGACCCCAGCTCTCACACCCGCGGCACTTTCCCCTTCACTTCTGCCGCCGCCAGGAAGTCGAAGTCCACGCCCTTGTCCGCCTGCGTCACCGTTGCGAGGAACAGCTTGCGGTAGCCGCGCTCGGCCTGCGGCACCTGCACCGGCTGCTCCTGCGCGCGCCGTGCCAGTTCGGCCGCGTCCACCAGCAGGCTGATCTCGCGGTTGCGCAAGGACAGGCGGATGCGGTCGCCATTGCGCACCAGCGCCAGCGGCCCGCCAATGGCGGACTCGGGCGTCACGTGCAGCACGATGGTGCCGAAGGCCGTGCCGCTCATGCGGCCATCGGAAATGCGCACCATGTCCTTCACGCCCTGCCGCGCCAGCTTGCGCGGCAGCGGGATGTAGCCGGCCTCGGGCATGCCGGGCGCGCCCTTGGGGCCGATGTTCTTCAGCACGAGCACGTCGTCCGGGTGCACGTCGAGGTCCTCGCTGTCGATGCGATTGGCCAGGTCTTCCAGGCCTTCGAAGACGACGGCGCGGCCCTCGTGCTCCACCAGCCGCGGGTCGGCCGCCGACTGCTTGATGATGGCGCCGCCGGGGGCCAGGTTGCCCTCCAGCACGGCCAGGCCGCCCTGCGGGTAGATCGGGTTGGCGAAGGGCCGCACCACGTCCTGCTGGAACGCCGGACGGGCGCGCTCCAGCTCCTCGCCCAGCGTGCGGCCGGTCACCGTCAGCGCATCCAGGTGCAGCAGCGGCTTCAGTTCGCGCAGCAGCGTGGCCATGCCGCCGGCTGCGTGGAAGTGCTCCATGTAGTGCGCGCCCGAAGGTTTCAGGTCCACCAGCACCGGCGTCTCGCGGCCCATGCGGTCCAGCGCCTTCAGGTCCACTTCGTAGCCCAGGCGGCCGGCGATGGCCGTGAGGTGCACGATGGCGTTGGTCGAGCCGCCGATCGCCAGCAGCACGCGCATTGCGTTTTCGAGCGCCTTGTCCGTGAGCACCTGGTCGACGGTGCGCCGCTCCCTCGCGATCTGCACGGCCACCTGCCCGGTGTGCTCCGCGACGCGCATGCGGTCGGCAGTGACAGCCGGCGGCGTCGCGCCGCCCGGCACCGTCATGCCCAGCGCCTCGGCGATGCAGGCCATGGTGCTGGCCGTGCCCATCACCGAGCAGGTGCCGACGCTGGGCACCAGCTGGTCGTTGACGTCGGCGATCTCGCGCTCGTCGATTTCGTCCGCGCGGAACCTGGCCCAGTAGCGCCGGCAGTCGGTGCAGGCGCCGACCACTTCGCCGCGGTGCGAGCCGGTGAGCATGGAACCGGTGATCAGCTGGATGGCGGGCAGGCCGGCGGAAGCCGCGCCCATCAGCTGCGCCGGCACCGTCTTGTCGCAGCCGCCAATGAGCACCACGGCGTCCATCGGTTGCGCCCGCAGCATCTCCTCGGTGTCCATCGCCATCAGGTTGCGCAGGTACATGCTGGTCGGCGCCGCGAAGCTCTCGCCGATGGAGATGGTGGGGAACTTCACCGGCAGCCCGCCGGCCAGCATGATCCCGCGCTGCACCGCTTCCAGCAGCTGCGGCATGTTGCCGTGGCAGGGGTTGTAGCCGCTGCCGGTATCGGTGATGCCGATGACGGGCCGGTCCAGCGTGGCGTCCGTGTAGCCCGCGCCCTTGATGAAGGCCTTGCGCAGGAACAGGGAGAAGCCGGCGTCGCCGTAGTTGGTGAGGCCCTTGCGCATGCCGCCGGGGCCGCGGGAATCGGAGGAGGACATGCGCGGATTGTGACCGCGACCGCGCGCGCGTAGGCCCGGACCTACCCGGCCTTGCGCCTGCGGCAAGCCCAGCCGGGGCCAGGCCCGGGTATCGTTGGCGCTGCCCATGCGAACCCTCTCCGTCGTCGTCAACGCCAAGGCCGGCACCGGCTGCCCGCCGGAATGGCTCGAACAACTGCGCGCTCGCTTTGCCAGCCACGGCATCGCGGCGCAGGTCGAACAGGTGCATGGTGGCGACGAAATCGAAGCGGCAGTGCGGCGTGCGCTGCAAGCCGGCGCCGAAGCCGTGGTCGCCGGCGGCGGCGACGGCACCGTCAGCGCGGTCGCCGCGCAGCTGGTCGACCAGTCGGTGCCGCTGGGCGTGCTGCCCCTGGGCACCTTGAACCACTTCGCCAAGGACCTGGGCATGCCGCTGGAGCGCGACGAAGCAGTGGACGCGATCGCGCGCGGCGCGGTGGAGAGCGTCGACGTCGGCGAGGTCAACGGCCGCGTCTTCATCAACAACTCGAGCCTCGGGCTCTATCCCGACATCGTGCGCGAGCGCGAGCACCGCCAGAAGCGCCTGGGCCACGGCAAGTGGCGCGCGCTGCTGGAGGCCAGCATCTCCGCGCTGCGGCGCTATCCGGCGCTGCGCGTGCAGGTGGACCTGGACGACGAACGCCACGCCGTGCGTACGCCTTTCCTCTTCATCGGCAACAACGAGTACCAGATGGAAGGCTTCGAGATCGGCGAACGCCGCAGCCTGGCCGAAGGCACGCTGGCTCTCTACACCGCGCAGCGCACCGGCCGCTTCGGCCTGCTGTGGCTGGCGCTGCTGGCGCTGTCGCGGCGGCTGCAGCAGGCACGCGACTTCCACGCCGCGCGCGCCCGCGACTTCGTCGTGCACTCGGGCCACCGCCAGCTGCGCGTGGCGACCGACGGCGAGGTGACGCTGATGCCAACGCCGCTGCGCTACCGCGTCCGCCCGGGCGCGCTGCGCGTGATCCGGCCGGCGCCGGCGGCTTCCGCGTAGCCGCGCAGCCACATCAACGATTCCACACTCGTAACCGTTCGCTCCTGGCCGCCCGCCTTCCGTCGCCTGGACGGAACGGGCGTTGTAACAAGCGTTGTTGCTTCAGGTAACTGCTAGTTACGATTCTCCGCGCAAGAACAAACGATCAAGGAGCAGGGAATGAAGACCAGGAATGCCACCCGTATCGCCACCGCCATGGCCGCCGTACTCGTCGCCGGTGCCACGTGGGCCGCGACCGCCGCCCCGGCCAAGGACGAAGCGGTGACCGCCAAGGAAGCCGAAACCATGGTGAAGAAGGGCGTCGCCTTCATCAAGGCGAACGGCAAGGACAAGGGCTACGCCGCCATCAACGACCGCGACAACAAGGACTTCCACGACCGCGACCTGTACCTCGCCGTGCACAAGCTGGATGGCACCTGCGTTGCCCACGGCACCAACGAGAAGATGGTCGGCAAGAACTTCATCGAGATGAAGGACATCGACGGCAAGGAATACATCAAGGAACGCGTGACGCTGGCCCAGAGCAAGCCCAGCTTCTACACGGACTACAAGTTCCCCAACCCGGTGACCAAGAAGATCGAGGCCAAGACGGCCTACTGCGAGCGCGTGGACGACACCATCGTCTGCGGCGGCGTCTACAAGAAGTAAGAGCAAAAGCAAGCCTAACGTGCCGGCAAGGTCCGGCCAGGAGGAGAGTCGTATGGGAAAACTTTCGTTGCTGACGATCGCCCTGCTCTTCGCGGGCGCCGCGCAGGCCGGCACGTATTCCATCAAGCAGGAATCGGACTGCCCGCTGGTGAGCGCCGGCGAACTCCAGAGCGCCATAGCGCGCGTGGGCAAGGCCAACGGCCTGGACCTGCCGAACGACATGGCGCTGCGCGCCGAGCTGCGCTGCACGTCCGAGGGCAAGGGCACGCGCGCGCGCTTCGTCTACACCTTCCGTGCCGCCATCGAGAAGCAGCTGGCCGACGGCGAGATGCAGCGCTGGGCCACGGTGGCGCAGCTCACCGGTTACGGCACGACCGGCAGCGCCAAGCCGCTGCTGCGCGACGTGTCGTTCACGGTGCGCGACCTGATCCGCCAGGAGCCCTGAGGCGGACTTCCGGGTGATTTGCTAGTCTCGCGCGATGCAGCCCCGCATCACGCTCATCACCCTCGCCGTCGACGACCTGGAGCGCGCGGTCGCGTTCTACCGCGACGGCCTCGGCCTTGGCACGCAAGGCATCGTCGGCCAGGAGTTCGAGAACGGCGCCGTCTGCTTCTTCGAGCTGCAGGGCGGGCTGAAGCTCGCCTTGTGGCCGCGCAAGAGCCTGGCCGCCGACACCGGCCTGCCGGTGAAAGCGCCCAGCGCGCTCGAATTCACGCTGGCCCACAACGTGGCCTCGCAAGCGGAAGTGGACGCGGTGATGGCGCAAGCCGCCGCTGCGGGCGCGACGCTGGTGAAGGCCGCGCAGCCCACCTTCTACGGCGGCTATGCGGGCTATTTCCAGGATCTCGATGGCCACCTCTGGGAGGTGGCTTTCAACCCGGGCTTCGCCGACCTCGGCTAGCAGCCCGGCCGGCCCGTCCAAGGAGCGTCGTTTGGCATCGGATCATCCTTCCCTCGACGGCGCGCACGACACCGCGGTGCTGGTCCTGTACGGCGACAAGAAGGACCGGATCACCTACGCGAACGCCGCTTACGGGGAGGCCGTCGGCTTCGAGCCGGCCTCGCTGCACGGGCGGCAATCCAGCAGCATGCTGCACGCGGACACGCCATCCGAGGCGGTGGCGGACATGACGGCCACCCTGACCGCGCGGCAACCCTGGAGCGGCATCATCCGCTTGCGGCATCACGACGGACCCGGGCGCTGGGTGCGGCTGAACCTCATGCCGCTCTGGGCCGGCGCCCGCTACGCCGGCAGCCTGATGGTGCACACGCCCATCACGGCCGCAGAACAGCGCCGCGTCGAACCGCTGTACCGGCGCATGCGCGAGAGCACGCGCCACGGGCTGGCCATGCACCAGGGCGAGGTGCTGGCCGCGTCGCCGTGGCGCCGCCTGGGCGCGCTGTGGCGCGCCTGGGGCCTGAACGCACATCTCTGGGCCGCGATGCTGGCGATCGACGTCGCCGGCGTGGCCACTGCGCTCGCGGTACTGCCGGATCGCACCGGCGCAGCCAGCCTGGCGATCGCCGGTGCCCTGGCAGCAGCGACCACGGTGGCGGGCCTGTTCCTGTCACGATCCATCGTCCGGCCCTTGCGGGAGGCCGTGCACTTTGCCAACCAGGTCGCCGCCTGCGATCTTTCGCGGGAGTTCCCGGCCAAGCGCGGCGACGAGATCGGCCGCATGGTCCGCTCGCTCACCCAGCTGTCCATGAACATGCGCGCCATGGTCGGCGACGTGCGCGCCGCTTCCGCCCATATCCAGCGGGACACTGCGGACATCTCCGCGGGATCGCGGACCTTGTCGGACCACACGGAATCGCAGGCCAGCAGCCTGCAGGAAACCGCGGCCTCGATGGAGGAGATGACGACCAGCGTGCGCGAAAGCACCGATGCGCTCCAGGAGGCGGCACAGGTCGCCGCCAGCGCCGCCGGCGCGGCGCAGGACGGCGGCAAGGCGGTGGGCGACATGGTCGCCACGATGGCCGGCATCACGGCGTCCAGCCGCCGGATCGCGGAGATCAACGCCGTGATCGACGGCATCGCCTTCCAGACGAACATCCTCGCCTTGAATGCGGCGGTGGAGGCTGCCCGCGCCGGCGAGCACGGCCGCGGATTTGCCGTGGTGGCGGCGGAAGTGCGCAGCCTGGCGCAGCGCAGCGCGGAGGCCGCCCGGGAGGTGCGCGCGCTGACGCAGCAAAGCGCGCGCGAGGTCGAGGCCGGCGCGGCCCTCGCCGCGGCCGCCGGCGAGAGCATGGCGGACATCGTGAAGCGCATCTCCCGCGTCACCGAGCTCGTGGGCCGCATCTCCGGCGCTTCGGGCGAGCAGTCCGCGGGCATCGCGCAGATCAACCAGGCCGTCACCGGCCTCGACCGGATGACGCAGCACAACGCCGCGCTGGTCGAACAGGCCGCCCAGGGCGCCACCGGGCTCGCCACGCAGGCGGACAACCTGGTCGCGGCGGTGTCGCTGTTCAAGCTGTCGCAGGCCGACAAGCAGCAGCCTCACGACCGCGAGCGGGCGCCGGCTGCAGCCTAGTCCAGCAATCGGTGCTTGAGCGCGTAGTAGGTCAGGTCGCTGTTGGACCGCGCCTGCAGCTTCAGCATCAGGCGCGCGCGGTAGGTGCTGACCGTCTTGGCGCTCAGCGACAGCTCGGTCGCCACCTCGCCCGCCGTCTTGCCCTGCGCCAGCTTCAGGAACACCTGCAGTTCGCGCGCCGACAGCTGTTCGTGCAGCCCGCTTTGCGGCGGCGTGATCACCTGCGTGGCCAGCAGTTCGGCCACGACCGGCGTGATGTAGCGGCTGCCCTGGGCGATCTTGCGGATGGCCATGGCGATCTCGGCCGGCTCGCAGGCCTTGTTCAGGTAGCCGCTGGCGCCGTTGCGAATGAGGGGCACCGCGTACTGGTGCTCGGGATAGCCGGAGAGCACCAGCACGCCGACGTGTTCGGCCTTGGCCTTGATCATGCCCAGTGCATCGATGCCGCTCTGCCCGGGCATGTCCAGGTCCAGCAGCAGCACGTCCATCGGATGGGTGCGCACCAGGTCGATGGCCTCGCGGCCGCAGGTGGCCTCGGCCACGACCCGGATGTCTTCCTGCTCGTCGAGGTAGGCGCGCAGCGCCGTGCGGGTGATGGGGTGGTCGTCGGCGATCCCGACCCGCACCGGATACAGCTTGCCCGGAGCCGGCTGGGCTGCGTCAAGACCGTCGCGACGCGGAAATCGGTTGAGCTGCACCGCTCTGCTCCCGGAGGCCTGGTGGCCTGCCCACTGCAAGTTAGGAGATGCCGCGTACCGGTACCGTAGTTCGTGTCCTACAGTGCCGTAGGACCACATCGTCAGTTCGCGTCGACTCCGCCATATCCGCAATTCCATCTCCCAACCATGACTCCGGACACCCTGCTTGCCCTGGATGCCACCCGCCTGGCGCGCTGCATCGCAACCCGCCAGCTTTCCTGTCGCGAGCTGATGCAGGCCACCCTGGACCGCATCGGCCGCCTCAACCCCGTCCACAACGCCATCGTCTCGCTGCGCGACGGGGACGCCCTGCTGGCCGAAGCCGACGAGCGCGATGCCCAGCTCGCCCGCGGCGAGCGGATGGGTTGGCTGCACGGCTTTCCGCTCGCGGTGAAGGACCTGAGCGACGTGCGTGGCCTGCCCACCACGCTGGGTTCACCCGCTGTCGGACTGCGCCACCCGGCCGAGGATGCGGTGTTCGTGCAACGCATGCGCGGGGCGGGTGCCATCCTCATCGGCAAGACCAATACGCCTGAGTTTGGACTGGGGTCCCACACCTTCAATCCCGTGTTCGGTGCCACCCGCAATGCCTGGAACCCTGAGAAGACGGCGGGCGGCAGCAGCGGAGGCGCGGCCGTCGCGCTGGCGCTGGGCCTGCTGCCAGTAGCGGACGGGAGCGACATGGGTGGCTCGCTGCGCAACCCGGCGGCCTTCAACAACGTGATCGGTTTCCGGCCTTCGCGCGGCCGGGTGCCTGCCGCGCCCGCCGACGATGTCTTCTTCCAGCAACTGGGTACCGAAGGCCCAATGGCGCGCACGGTGGAAGACGTGGCGCGCTTGCTAAGCACGATGGCGGGCTGGGACGCGCGCGCGCCGCTGTCGCTGGCAGAGACCTTGCCCGATGCCGATGCCGCGGACCCGATCGCCTGCGCCCGCGGCAAGCGCATCGGCTGGCTGGGCAGCCTCTGGCCGGACCTGCCGCTGGAACCCGGCATCCGCGAACTGTGCGAGCAGGGGCTGCAGGTGCTGGAAGGCCTGGGCTGCGAAGTCGAGCCCTGCACGCTCGAGGTTGCGCGCGAGCAGAACTGGAGCGCCTGGCTGCGCTTGCGGCAGATGCTGGTGGGCGGCAAGCTGGGCCCGCTGTATGCACAGGAGCGGCTGCGCGAACTGCTCAAGCCCGAAGCGCGCTGGGAAGTGGAGCAGAGCTTCGCGCTCACCGCGGCGCAGCTGTACCAGGCCACCGTGGCGCGTTCCTCCGTGTACCAGGCCTTCCGGCGCCTGTTCGAGCGCTACGACGTCGTGGTGGCGCCGACCGCGCAGGTCTTCCCCTTCGACGTCGACCTGCGCTGGCCGGAGAGCATCAACGGGGTGGCGATGGACACCTACCACCGCTGGATGGAGATCGTCACGCCCTTCACGCTGGCCGGCCTGCCCGTGTGCAACGTGCCGGTGGGCTTCGGCCCCGGCGGCCTGCCCATGGGCATGCAGTTCGCAGGGCCCGCACGCGCGGACTTGCCGGTGCTGGCGCTGGCCCGTGCCTACGAGCAGGCTGCGGGCTGGACGCAACGGCGCCCGCCCGCCTGAGGTCTGCCCGCATTGTGGGCGGGCGGCGCTTGTGGCAACTTCGTCGCGCCTTTCACGACAAGACCCGCCTGATCGCGAAGAAGCTGGGCGACAACATCGGCGCGACCGTCCTCGTCGACAACCGCGCGGGCGCCGGCGGCAACATCGCGCACCAGCTCGTGGCCAACGGGCCGGCCGATGGCAGCCTGATCCTGCTCGGCTCCATCGGGCCGCTGACGATCGCGCCGCACATGATGAAGGTGGGCTACGACCCGTTCAAGGACCTGGCGCCGCTGTCCGGCGGCGTGTACTTCCCCAACATGCTGGTGGTGAACAAGGAGTCGGGCATCCAGAACCTGGCCGACTTCATCGCGGCGGCGAAGAAGTCGCCAGGCAGCGTGACCTTCGCCTCCACCGGTTCGGGCTCGGCTTCGCATCTCGCCGGCGAACTGTTCGCGCAGCGCATCGGCGCCGAGATGACGCACGTGCCCTACAAGGGCGGCGCACCGGCGATGCAGGACCTGCTGGCCAACCGCTTCACCGGCTACCTCGCGGCGCCGCCGACGGCGCTGCCGCACGTGGAAAGCGGCAAGCTGATCCCGCTGGCCACCACCGGCCTCACGCGTCCGGCCTACCTGCCCAACATCCCCACCGTGGCCGAAGCAGGCTTGCCCGGCTTCGAAGCATTGAACTGGTATGCCTTCGTCGCCTCGGAGAAGATGCCGGCGCCGCTGCTGGATCGCTGGAACCAGGAGATCGTGAAGGTGCTGAAGGATCCGGAGATCCGCGACGCGCTGTCCAGGCACGGGCTCACGCCGCACCCGACCACGCGGGCCGAGCTGACGGAGTTCATGCAGAAGGAGTCGGCGAAGTGGGGCGCGATCGTGCGCGAGCGGAAGATCAGCGCGGAATGATGCGTTTGGCCTCGACGTCGGTGACGTCGGCCTCGGGGCTGCGGCGCGCCGGCTGGGCGCTGCCGCGGTAGGCGCGGCGGAAGCCGTCCGCCGCGCGGAAGCGCATGACGAAGGGCGCGGCGGGCCGGCCGGTGAGGCACAGCCAGGCCGTGCGGAGGGCCCACACAGCCAGCACCAGGACGAAAGCCACGGCAAAGCTCGCAGCCAGGACGAGACCGACCGCGAACAGCACCACGCGCAGGAGGATGCCGAAAAGGGTTTGCATGGAAGCTATTGTGGGGCCGGAAGCTTAAGGAAAAATGAGAAAAAGCCGGAGGGTCAGTCCGGCTTTTGCTGCGGGGTGGCGGGTGCGCAGCAGAGCTGCGCACCCTAACGGCGAGCTCAGGCGGCCTCGGCCTGGCGCGGCTCCGCGCCTTCGCCGAAGTGGAACACGCCCGGCTCGCGCACCGGGTCCACCTCCACCCGGATCGTGCTCTTGGGCGGGAAGCGGCCTTCCAGGATGAGCCTGGACAGCGGGTTCTCGATGCGCTGCTGGATCGCCCGCTTGAGCGGCCGGGCGCCGAACACCGGGTCGAAACCGACCTTCGCCAGTTCCTCCAGCGCGGCCGGCGACACCTGCAGGTACAGGTCCATCTTGGCCAGGCGCTGCTCCAGCACGCGCAGCTGGATCTTCGCGATCTGCGCGATGTTCTTCGCGTCGAGGCCGTGGAACACCACCGTCTCGTCGATGCGGTTCAGGAACTCGGGGCGGAAATGGCTCTTCAGCTCGTCCCACACCACTTCCTTCACGTCCTCGTAGGGCTTGCCCACCATCGCCTGGATCAGGTGCGAGCCGATGTTGGACGTCATGATGATCACCGTGTTCTTGAAGTCCACGGTCCGGCCCTGGCCGTCGGTCAGCCGGCCATCATCGAGCACCTGCAGCAGCACGTTGAAGACGTCGTGGTGCGCCTTCTCGACCTCGTCGAGCAGGATCACGCTGTAAGGCTTGCGGCGCACGGCTTCCGTGAGGTAACCGCCCTCCTCGTAGCCCACGTAGCCCGGCGGCGCGCCGATCAGCCGCGCCACCGAGTGCTTCTCCATGAACTCGCTCATGTCGATGCGGATCAGGTGCTCCTCGCTGTCGAACAGGAACATCGCCAGCGCCTTGCTCAGCTCGGTCTTGCCGACACCGGTGGGGCCGAGGAACAGGAAGCTGCCAGTCGGCCGGTTCGGGTCCGCGAGGCCCGAGCGCGAGCGGCGGATGGCGTTGGCCACCGCGCTGATCGCCTCGTCCTGTCCGACCACGCGCTCGTGCAGGCGGGCTTCCATCAGCAGCAGCTTTTCGCGTTCGCCCTGCATCAGCTTGGACACCGGGATGCCGGTGGCACGCGCCACCACTTCCGCGATTTCCTCGGCGCCGACCTGCGTGCGCAGCAGCTGCGGCTTGCCGCTCTTGCCCTTGGCGGTCTCGGCGTCCTGCGCTTCCTTCAGCTGCTTTTCCAGGGTGGGCAGCTTGCCGTATTGCAGCTCGGCGACCTTGTTGAAGTCGCCCTTGCGGGTGAACTCTTCGATGTCGCGGCGGAGCTTGTCGATCTCTTCCTTCACGTGCGCGCTGCCTTGGGCCTGCGCCTTCTCGGCCTTCCAGATCTCCTCGAGGTCCGCGCTCTCCTTCTGCAGGCGCGCGATTTCCTCCTCGATGAGGCCCAGGCGCTTCTGCGAGGCTTCGTCCTTCTCCTTCTTCACCGCCTCGCGCTCGATCTGCAGCTGGATCATGCGGCGGTCCAGGCGGTCGATGGCTTCGGGCTTGGAGTCGATCTCGATCTTGATCTTGGACGCGGCCTCGTCGATCAGGTCGATGGCCTTGTCCGGCAGGAAGCGGTCGGTGATGTAGCGGTGCGAGAGTTCGGCCGCGGCGACGATCGCCGGGTCGGTGATCTCGACGCCGTGGTGCACCTCGTACTTCTCCTGCAGGCCGCGCAGGATGGCGATGGTCGCCTCCACGCTCGGTTCGCCCACCAGGATCTTCTGGAAGCGGCGCTCCAGCGCGGCGTCCTTCTCGATGTATTTGCGGTATTCGTCCAGCGTCGTCGCGCCCACGCAATGCAGCTCGCCGCGCGCCAGCGCCGGCTTCAGCATGTTGCCGGCATCCATGGCGCCTTCGGCCTTGCCGGCGCCCACCATGGTGTGCAGTTCGTCGATGAAGACGATGGTCTGGCCTTCGTCCTTGGCCAGTTCGTTCAGCACGCTTTTCAGGCGCTCCTCGAACTCGCCGCGATACTTGGCGCCGGCCAGCAGCGCCGCCATGTCCAGCGACAGCACGCGCTTGTTCTTCAGCGTCTCCGGCACTTCGCCGGCCACGATGCGCTGCGCCAGGCCTTCGACGATGGCGGTCTTGCCGACGCCGGGCTCGCCGATCAGCACCGGGTTGTTCTTGGTGCGCCGTTGCAGCACCTGGATGGCGCGGCGGATTTCCTCGTCGCGGCCGATCACCGGGTCCAGCTTGCCCATGCGGGCGCGCTCGGTGAGGTCGAGGGTGTACTTCTTCAGCGCTTCGCGCTGGCCTTCGGCATCGGCGGAATTCACGTTCTGGCCTCCACGCACGGCTTCGACGGCCGCTTCCAGGGACTTGCGGGTGAGCCCGTTCTCGCGGGCGATGCGGCCGATGTCCTGCTTGGTGTCGGCCACGGCCAGCAGGAACAGCTCGCTGGCGATGTACTGGTCGTTGCGCTTGAGCGCTTCCTTCTCGGCCTGCTGCAGCAGCGCGGCCAGGTCGCGGCCGACGCCGATCTGCTCCTGGCTCTGGACCTGCGTCAGCCTGTGCATGGCGCCCTCGGCGGCAGCCAGCAGGCCGGGCACGTTGACGCCGGCGCGCTGCAACAGCGCCCGCGGGCCGTCTTCCTGCCGGAGCATGGCCACCAGCAGGTGGGCCGGCTCGATGTAGGCGTGGTCGTTGGCCAGCGCCAGGCTCTGGGCGTCGGCCAGGGCTTCCTGGAACTTGGTTGTGAGTTTGTCTAGTCGCATTGAATGCCTCGCTCCCGTTCAGATAGGACATTCCGGTACTTTTTCAAGCCTGGAATCTAGACCCGAAGGCCGCTGCCGGGGTGACTAGAATCAATTCCATGCAAATCCACCAGATGTCGGTCACCTACCTGCCCGAGCAGGACCGCATCCTGATGCGCATCAACACCGTCGAGGGTGAAGAGATGCGCATGTGGCTCACCCGCCGGCTGATGGTGGGACTGTGGCCGCTCCTGACCAAGCTGCTGACCGAACACCTGCTGAAACTGGAGTCGGCCGGCGCGTCGCTGAGCGGGGCCAACCCTGAGCTCAAGAAGATGCTGGCCGATTTCCGGAAGGAAGAATTCCTGCAGCATGCCGACTTCGACACGCCCTACAAGGAAGGCCAGCCGCGGCTGCCGCTGGGCGAAGACCCGCTGCTGGTGACGGACGTCGACGCCACGCCGCTCGCCAGCGGGCCGCTGCGCCTGAACTTCAACGAGCGGCCCGCGCACGGCGATACCAAGCCGCGCAGTTTCCAGATGGAAATGCAGCCCAAGCTGATGCAGGGGCTGATGCACCTGCTGGACCAGGCCTTGCTGCAGTCGCAGTGGCGCGAAAGCTTCGTGCCGGCGACGCCGCCGGAGCCGTCGGAAAGCGGGGACGCCGACCCGTCGCGGCCGCGCTACCTGAACTGACGCGGCGGCGACATCCGGGCGCCAGCATCCCCTCAAGGTCCACCGGCCGGGCAAGGCACAATGAGCCATTCCCTGTTCCGCAAGGACCCCGTGCCCGCGCCGACCAAGCTTCCCGCCACCCTCTCGCGCCTCTACGCGCGTCCCGGCTTCCTGCTGCGGCGAGCCCACCAGATCTCGGCCGCGGTGTTCGAGGACGCCTGCAAGGAGCTGGCCCTGACCCCGGCCCAGTTCGGCGTGCTGACGGTGCTGCAGGCCCATCCCGGCCTCGGGCAGTCCAGCCTGGCGCGAGCGCTCGGCTTCGACAAAGTGACGGTGCTGCGGATCCTGCGCGGGCTGCAGGCGCGCGGCCTGGTCGCTCGCCTGCCGGCCGAGGACAACCGGCGCAACATCTCGGTGAACCTCACCCCCGCGGGACATGACGTGCTGCAGCAGGCGCAGAAACCCGCCGAGAAAGCCTACAAGCGCCTGATGGCCCCCCTGGGCAAGGACCAGCAGGAACAGCTGCTGGAACTCCTGCAGCTGCTCACCGGTGAACTGGAGGACGAGGCCCGCGCGGCCTTCGTGCCGCCGCCGGCCGCGTCACCGTCCCGTCAGTTCGGCTGAAGCACGGCTGGGCTATGCTGTGCGCCCATGCGCACGACCACCTCCACCTTCCGACCGTTCCGCCGCGTTCTGCTGGCGGGCCTCTTCACCGCTGTTGCCGGCCTGGCCCAGGCCCAGGTCAGCCAGCCCGTGCGGCTGCTGGTGGGCTTCCCGCCCGGTGGCGGCAGCGATGCGATCGCCCGCGTGCTGGCCGACAAGCTGAAGGACCAGCTGGGCCAGACGGTGGTGGTGGACAACCGCGCCGGCGCCGGCGGCCAGATCGCCGCCCAGGCGCTGAAGGCCGCGGCTCCCGATGGTCACACCTTCTTCCTGAGCCACGACCACACGATCTCGATCCTGCCGCTGGTGATGAAGAACGCCGGCTTCGACCCGGCGACGGACTTCGTGCCGGTGGCCGGTATCGCCACCTTCGCCAACGCCCTCGCCATCTCCGCCGGCACGCCGGCCAAGAGCCTGCCTGAATACGCGGCCTACGTGCAGGCGCACGGCGGCAAGGACACGATCGGCATTCCGGCGCCGGCCTCGATCCCCGAATTCCTGGTGGGCATGATCGGCAGCAAGTACAAGATCGACGTGCAGCCCGCGCCCTACCGCGGCAGCGCGCCGATGATGCAGGACATGCTGGGCAACCAGATCAAGGCCGGCATCGCGTCGATCCCGGACTTCATCGAGAACCACAAGGCCGGCAAGCTGCGCGTGGTGGCCGTCATCGGCGACAAGCGCCAGGCCGTGCTGCCGGACGTGCCCACGTTCGCCGAGCTGGGCATCACGGGCCTCGAAGACCTGCCCTACTACGGCCTGTTCGCGCCGGCCGGCACGCCGCAGGCGACGCTGGACCGCTTCAACCAGGCCCTGGCCAAGGTGATCGCGATGCCCGACGTGCACCAGCGCCTGACCGAGATGGGCCTGACGGTGGCATTCCAGCCGCAGCCGGTGTTCGCGCAGCGCGTGAAGACCTACACCCAGAGCTGGGACAAGATCATCAAGGCGAGCGGGTTCCAGGCCAAATAATCAGCCGTTGCTGCTGGCGATGCCCCAGCGCGCGAGCGCCGCATCGTCAGCCACCCGCGCATCCACCCAGCGCTCCCCTTCCGGCGTCGTTTCCTTCTTCCAGAACGGCGCCTGGGTCTTCAGGTAGTCCATCAGGAATTCGCAGGCCTGGAAGCTCTGGCCGCGGTGGGACGAGGTGACCGCCACCAGCACGATCTGGTCCTGCACCTGCAGCGGGCCGACGCGGTGGATCACGCGCACGCCGCGGAGGTCGAAGCGCTTGAACGCCTCGTCCACCATCGCCTCGATGGCCTTCTCGGTCATGCCGGGGTAGTGCTCCAGTTCCATCGCGGACACCGGGAGGCCGTCGTTGCGGTCCCGCACCGTGCCGACGAAGCTGCAGACCGCGCCCACGCCTTTGTCGGCGCGGCGCAACGCTTCGACTTCGGCCGAAAGGTCGAAGTCCTGCGTCTGGATGGAGACCGGGGATGGCATGCGCGCATTTTCTCCTACAGTCGTGCGTTGAGGACCCGAACATGAACAAGAAACACATGATGCTGGCGGCGCTGCCGCTGGCCCTGGCAGCGGCCGTGCAAGCCCAGACTCCCGCCCCGATCGACATGGTGAGCGTGCCCGGCGGCTGCTATGCCATGGGCTCGGAAACCGGCGAGAAGCACGAGCGCCCGGTGCACCAGGTCTGCCTGAAGGACTTCCAGATCGGCAGGACCGAGGTGACGCAGGGCCAGTGGAAGGCCGTGATGGGGAGCAATCCGTCCAGGTTTCCGATCAGCGACGAGTACCCGGTCGACAACGTGTCCTGGTTCGAGGCGCAGGAGTTCGTGCAGCGCCTGAACTCCACGGGCGGACCGAAGTACCGCCTGCCGACCGAGGCCGAATGGGAATACGCCTGCCGCAGCGGCGGCAAGGACGAGGTCTATTCCGGCACCAGCGACGCCGGCGCCCTGGCCGAGGTTGCCTGGTTCAACAAGGACGTGGCCGGCAACATGACCCACCCGGTGGGCACCAAGAAGCCCAACGGCCTGGGCATCCACGACATGAGCGGCAACGTGTGGGAGTGGACGGCGGACCTGTTCGTCTCGCCTTACGGCGCCCAGATCGCGGAAAGCAAGTACGTCACCCGCGGCGGCAGCTGGAACGGCAAGGTGAACTACGTGCGCTGTGCCATCCGCAACCGCTACGTGGCCGACCACCGCGACTTCCGCATCGGCCTGCGGCTCGCGCGCGACGTCCAGTAAGGCCTACCCCCCGGTGACCGGCGGGAAGAAAGCCACCTCGGCGCCCTCGCGCAGGGGCGCCGGCTCCTCGCTCATGTCCTGGTCCAGCGCCATGCGCACGGCCTTGCCGCGCGCCAGCGCGCTGGCGTAGGGCTCGCCGCGCGCGATCAGCTCGTCGCGCAGCGCACCCAGCGTCTCGGCGCGGGTCTGCAGCATCTCGCTGCCCTGCCCTACGGCCTCGCGGATCGAAGCGAAGTACTTGATGCGCACGTTCACAGGAGCACCCTCCGGCTGCGCCTGCGGGTGTTCGCCCTTGGGGCGGCCCGGCGGGCTCATGCGAGCAGGTCCGCCAGCGGCAGGAAGCGCACCAACTCGCCGCGCGCGATGGCCTGGCTGCCCGGGTAGTCGATCAGGCCGTCGGCCCATACGGTGGACGTCAGCACCCCGGAGCTCTGGTTGGGGAACAGCTCCAGGCCGCCCTGCGCGTTGCGGCGCGCGCGCAGGAACTCGCGGCGCTTGTCCGGCCGCGGCCAGTCGAAATGGGCGGGCAGCGGGATCGTCGTCGGTTCCAGCTGCGTCGCTCCCTGCAATTTCAGCAGGAAAGGCCGCACCAGCAGCACGAAGGTGACGAAGCTGGAAACGGGGTTGCCCGGCAGGCCGATGAAGTGCGCATCGCCAATGCGCCCGTACGCAAAGGGCTTGCCCGGCTTCATCGCGATCTGCCACAGGTCCAGCGTGCCCAGCTGCTGCACCGCCGGCTTGATGTGGTCCTCCTCGCCGACGGAGACACCGCCGCTGGTGAGGATCAGGTCGTTGTCCTGCGCCGCGTCCTGCAGCGCCTGCAAGGTGGCGGCGCGCTGGTCCGGCACGATGCCGAGGTCGCGCACCTCGCAGCCCAGGCGCAGCAGCAGGCTGCGCAGGAAGAAGCGGTTGGAGTTGTAGATGGCGCCCGGCTTCATGGCCTCAGGGGCCACCGCGCCCGGCATCACCAGTTCGTCGCCGGTGGAAAACAGCGCCACGCGCGGACGCCGGGCGACGCGGATGCGGTCGCGGCCGATGCTGGCGGCCAGGCCCTGGGCCGCCGGCCCGATGCGCAGGCCGCGCGCCAGCACCGTGCTGCCGCGGGTGATGTCCTCGCCGCTGCGGCGGATCCACTCGCCGGCCGCGGGCACGCGCGCGATCCGCACGCGGCCGTCCTCGAGCGCCTCGGTGTCTTCCTGCATCACGATGGCGTCGGCGCCCGCGGGCACCGGCGCGCCGGTGAAGATGCGGGCCACGCTGCCCGCCTGCAGCGGCTGCGCCGCGGCGCCGGCCGGAATGCGCTGGCTGACCGGCAGGACCACGCCTTCGCTGATCTCGGCAGCCCGCACGGCATAGCCGTCCATGGAGCTGTTGTCCTGCGGTGGCACCTGCAGCGCCGAAACCAGGTCTTCGGCCAGCACGCGGCCGTCGGCATCGAAGGGCGACACGGCTTCGGTGTCCGCCAGCGGCTGCGCCTGCGCCAGCAGGGCCGCCAGGGCTTCGTCCAGGCTGCGCAGCGGGCGCCTGGCGGGCTGGGGAGCGTTCACGCGTATTTCTCCGGGTCGTAGTCGAACCGGTCCTCATTCTCGACCAGCCATTGCGCAAGCGCATCGGGGTCGTTGAGATCCAGCACCGGCCGGCTGGTCGGCTCCGGCAGGCGGTCCGGCGTGTCGGTGGCGACGGCCACGATGAAGTCGTCGTCGGGGTAGCGCGCCGGTTTGCCGGCGTCGCCGCGCCAGACCTCCACCTTCAGCAGGTTGCTCTGCTTGAAGCCTTCCACCAGCACCCAGTCGACGCCGGGCCAGAGCTCGGCGATCAGGTGATGGACGGAAAGCTCGGCGGCCTGCTCGAACTCGCGCATCAGCGCCAGGCGCTTGTCGGAAGCGACCACGACCTCGAAGGCGCCGGCCTCGCGGTGCCGGAAGGTGTCCTTGCCGGGGTGGTCGATGTCGAACTTGTGGTGGGCGTGCTTGACCACCGAAACCCGCAGTCCGCGCAGCTTCAGCAGCGGGATCAGCTTTTCGACCAGGGTGGTCTTGCCGGAACCGCTGAAGCCGGCGAAACCGACGGCTTTCATGCGCAGTGCGTCGCGATGAACTGCTTGACCCGCGCGACGTCGGCGGGCAGCACGGTGACGCGCTTGGGCAGCTGCTCGATGCCGGCGAACTTCGCCGGCCGGTCCGGCTCGCGGCCCAGCGCCTCGACGATGGTGGCGGCGAACTTGATCGGCAGCGCCGTCTCCAGCACGATCATGGTCTCGCCCGCGCGGCGGTGTTCGCGCGCCACCTTCAGGCCGTCGGCCGTGTGGGTGTCGATCATCGTGCCGAAGCGCTGGAAGGTGTCCTTGATCGTGGCCAGGCGGTCGGCATGCGTGCTGCGGCCGGAGGCGAAGCCGAACTGGCTGCGCGCGCGCTCGATGTCGGCCGACAGGTCGAAGCGGCCCTTGGTGCCCAGCTCCTCGCCGAACAATTGGCGGACCCGGGCGCCATCGCGGCCCAGCAGGTCGAACACGAAGCGCTCGAAGTTGCTCGCCTTGGAGATGTCCATCGAGGGACTGGAGGTCTCGTAGGTGTCGGCGCTGCCCCGCACGCGGTAGATGCCGGTGCGGAAGAACTCGTCCAGCACGTCGTTCTCGTTGGTCGCCGCCACCAGTTGCGTGACCGGCAGGCCCATCATGCGGGCCACGTGGCCGGCGCAGATGTTGCCGAAGTTGCCGGACGGCACCGCGAAGGACACCTTCTCGTCGTTGGCCCTCGTCGCCTGGAAATAGCCGGCGAAGTAGTAGACCACCTGGGCCACCAGGCGCGCCCAGTTGATCGAGTTGACCGTGCCGATGCGGTACTTGCGCTTGAACTCGAGGTCGTTGGACACGGCCTTGACGATGTCCTGGCAATCGTCGAACACGCCCTCGACGGCGAGGTTGTGGATGTTGGCGTCCTGCAGGCTGAACATCTGCGCCTGCTGGAAGGGGCTCATGCGGCCGTTCGGCGACGTCATGAACACGCGCACGCCCTGCTTGCCGCGCATCGCGTATTCGGCGGCGCTGCCGGTGTCGCCCGAGGTCGCGCCCAGGATGTTCAGTTCTTCGCCGCGGCGGCCCAGTTCGTACTCGAACAGGTTGCCGAGCAGCTGCATGGCCATGTCCTTGAAGGCCAGCGTCGGGCCGTTGGACAGGGCTTCGAGGTAGACGCCTTCTTCCAGCTTCTTCAGCGGGACGATCGCCTTGGTGCCGAACACTTCCTCGGTGTAGGTCTTGCGGCAGATCGCGAGCAGGTCGCTGTCCGGGATGTCGTCGATGTACAGCGAGAGGATCTCGAAGGCGAGATCGGCGTACGGCAGCCCGCGCCATTTCGCCAGCATCGCCGCATCGACTTGCGGATAGCTTTCGGGCAGGTAGAGGCCGCCGTCCGGCGCCAGGCCTTCCAGCAGGATCTGGCAGAAGTGCTTGCGGTCCGGGTGGCCGCGGGTGGACAGGTACAGCATCAGGCCAGTTCTTCCTTGCGGATGCGCGTGATCGGCGCCAGCACGGTCGGCAGCGCCTGCATCTGGGCGATCACCGCGTTCATGGCGCCTTCGCGCACTTCGTGCGTCAGCAGGATCAGGTCGGTGTGGGTGGAGCCGGCGCCGCCGACGTCCGAGGCCGCGCGCTGCAGCATGGCGTCGATGCTGATGCCGGCGTTGGCCAGCAGGCTGGCCACCTTGGCCAGCACGCCGGCCTGGTCGGCGACGCGCAGGCGCAGGTAGTAGCTGGTGAGGACCTCTTCCATCGGCAGGATGGGCTGGTCGCTCATCTGGTCCGGCTGGAAGGCCAGGTGCGGCACGCGGTGCGCCGCGTCCACGGTATGCAGGCGCGTCACGTCCACCAGGTCGGCGATGACGGCACTGGCGGTGGGCTCGCTACCGGCGCCCTTGCCGTAGTACAGCGTGGTGCCGACGGCATCGCCCTGCACCACCACGGCGTTCATCGCGCCTTCGACGTTGGCGATCAGGCGCTTGGCCGGCACCAGCGTCGGGTGCACGCGCAGCTCGATGCCCTGCGGGCGGCGGCGCGTGATGCCCAGCAGCTTGATGCGGTAGCCCAGCTGCTCGGCGTATTCGATGTCCTGCGCCTCGAGCTTGGTGATGCCCTCGACATAGGCCTTGTTGAACTGCACCGGGACGCCGAAGGCGATGGCGCTCATGATCGTGGCCTTGTGCGCCGCGTCCACGCCCTCGATGTCGAAGGTCGGGTCCGTTTCGGCGTAGCCCAGGCGCTGGGCTTCCTTCAGCACCACGCCGAAGTCCAGGCCCTTGTCGCGCATTTCGGATAGGATGAAGTTGGTGGTGCCGTTGATGATGCCGGCGATCCACTCGATGCTGTTGGCCGTGAGGCCTTCGCGCAGCGCCTTGATGATGGGGATGCCGCCGGCGACCGCCGCTTCGAAGGCCACCATCACGCCCTTGGCGTGGGCGGCGGCGAAGATCTCGGTGCCGTGCACGGCCAGCAGCGCCTTGTTGGCGGTGACCACGTGCTTGCCGGCCGCGATGGCTTCCATCACCAGCTGGCGGGCGATGCCGTAGCCGCCGATCAGTTCGACGACGATGTCGATGTCCGGGTTGGCGATGATCTCGCGGGCGTCCTTCACCACCTTGGCGGTGCTGCCGGCCACGGCCTGGGCGCGGGCGGTGTCGAGGTCCGCCACCATGGAAATCTCGATGGCGCGGCCGGCCCGCCGCGTGATCTCGGCCTGGTTGCGCTTGAGGACGTTGTACACGCCGCTACCGACGGTGCCGATGCCCAGCAGGCCGACTTGAATCGCTTTCACTTTCTCATTTCCTCTTTGGGCGACGGCGTCCGGACGGCCGTCGCGATGGTTCGCATTCGCTTCAGGTACTGTGGCGGCGCCGGTACTGCTCGAGGAAGCGGGCGATGCGCCCGACGGCCTCGCGCAGGTCTTCCTCGTGCGGCAGGAAGACGATGCGGAAATGCTGGTTGTCCGGGTAGTTGAAGCCCGAGCCCTGCACCAGCATCACGCGCGTGGCCTGCAGCACTTCGAGGAAGAACTGGCGGTCGTCGGCAATCGGGTACAGCTTGGGATCCAGCCGCGGGAACATGTAGAGCGCGGCCTGCGGCTTGTTGCAGGTGACGCCCGGGATGGCGGTGATGGTCTCGTAGGCGACATCGCGCTGGCGGCCCAGGCGGCCGGTGGGCGCCACCAGGTCGGCGATGCTCTGGTAGCCGCCCAGGGCGGTCTGGATGGCCCACTGGCCCGGCACGTTGGCGCACAGGCGCATGTTCGAGAGCATGGTCAGGCCCTCGATGTAGTCGCTGGCAGCGCGCTTGTCGCCCGACACGACCATCCAGCCGGCCCGGTAGCCGCAGCTGCGGTAGCTCTTGGACAGCGAGTTGAAGGTCAGCGTCAACACGTCTTCCGACAGGCTGGCCAGCGCGGTGTGCTGGGCGCCGTCGTACAGCACCTTGTCGTAGACCTCGTCGGCGAAGATCACCAGGCCGTGCTGGCGCGCCAGGGCCACGATCTCCTTCAGCAGCTCCACGGCGTAGAGCGCGCCGGTCGGGTTGTTCGGGTTGATGACGACGATGCCCTTGGTGGCCGGCGTGATCTTGCGCTTGATGTCCTCGATGTCGGGCATCCAGCCGTTGGCCTCGTCACACATGTAGTGCACCGGCGTGCCGCCCGACAGCGCCGTGCAGGCGGTCCACAGCGGGTAGTCCGGGGCGGGCAGCAGCAGCTCGTCGCCTTCGTTCAGCAGCGCGTTGGTGGACAGCGCGATCAGCTCGCTGGCGCCGTTGCCCAGGTAGATGTCGTCCAGCGTGACGCCCTTGATGCCCTGCTGCTGGGTGTAGTGCATCACCGCCTTGCGGGCGGCGAAGATGCCCTTGCTGTCCGAGTAGCCTGCCGAATTCGGCAGGTTGCGGATCATGTCCTGCTGGATTTCCTCGGGCGCGTCGAAGCCGAACGGGGCCAGGTTGCCGATGTTCAGCTTGATGATCTTGTGGCCCTCTTCCTCCATCTGCCGGGCGGCGTCCATGATGGGACCGCGGATGTCATACAGGACATTGGACAGCTTGGCGGATTTCTGGACTGTTTTCAAAGCCCCTCCTGACGGGCAAACGCGCGAGGTGAAACCTATAATTTGAACATAAACCGCCCGCAGCCCTCCCTGGCGCGGCCATTCCACGCAGTCCCCCTCCCCCGTGAAGCTCCAGCCCGATCAGTCCGACGCCCAGACCATCAGCGGGCATGGCCCCGGCTGGGTGGCCGTAGGCCAGGAAAAAATCACGCACAACGTCGTGCTCACCTCCCGCGGCGAGCGGCTGCCCTGGGCGGGCAGCTTCGAGCAGCTCGGGCCCGAGCATTTCGAGCAGCTGGCGGATCTGGGGGTGGAAGTGGTCATTTTCGGCAGCGGAAAGCGCATCCGCTTCCCCAAACCGGCCTGGATCGTGGGCCTGGCGCGCCGGCGGATCGGCGTCGAAACCATGGACAGCGCGGCGGCGTGCCGTACTTACAACATCCTGGCGCAGGAGGGCCGGGAGGTGGCAGTAGCCCTCCTTCTCGAAACCCCCACCTGAAGAACGAGGCCGAGTTGATGGTTCTTTGGTAAAATTGCGTGTTGCGGCAAGGGCCTGCGCGAAGCCCGTTGCCGCCATCGCGCAAGTCCTGTCACACCCAGAACCACATTCTTATGGCGATCGTTGTCAACAAACCCCTTCCAGAATTTGAAGCGAACGCCACCGGCGGCATCAAGGTCACCAACACCTCCCACCTGGGTCAGATCGTGGTCCTGTACTTCTACCCGAAGGACAACACGCCCGGTTGCACGACCGAGGCGATGCAGTTCCGCGACAAGTACAAGGATTTCGTGAAGGCCGGCGCCGTGGTGTTCGGCGTGTCGCGCGACAACATGAAGTCCCACGACGAGTTCAAGGCCAAGTTGGAGCTGCCCTTCGAGCTGATCGCCGACACCGAGGAGAAGATGTGCCACATGTTCGGCGTGGTCAAGAACAAGATCATGTACGGCAAGAAGGTGAAGGGCATCGAGCGCAGCACCTTCCTGGTGGGCGCCGACGGCATCCTCAAGCAGGAATGGCGCGGCCTCAAGGTGCCCGGCCACGTCGATGACGTCCTGAAGGCCGTCAAGCTGCTGAAGAAGGCCGCCTGAACGGCTTTTTTGTCCTACGGCTGCAGGGCTTGACGCGCCTGCGCAACAGCGTCCGTACTGACATTGTTGCGTCACAGGCTTTGTGCATAATGAATTCATGCCGTTGATCGCGACGCGAAGCGTCATCACCGTCAGCCCCGAAGAAGCCGCCCGGCCCGCCTGGCGGCTTTTTTGTTTCCAGACCATCTCATCTGCGAGCTGTAACCCCCATGCCCCTGCCCCCTGCCCCGACCAAGCGCGCCACCATGCTCCCGCCCGAAGCCTTCGACGCTCCGGCCCGGTCCTCGCACAAGGCGGCGCGAAAATCGGAAGCGCCGGTCGAGGACAGCCTGCTCGCTGAGGCGCCGCAGGCGCAGGACGACTTCGACCCGCGCACCGGCGGCGGCGAGGTGGCCGCCAGCACCGGCGCCTACGCCGGCGACATCGAGACCTACCTGGACGAGCCGCAACCGGCCCGCAAGAAGAACGTCGCGCTGCCCGCCGCCCAGCCGCGCAAGAAGAAACCGACCGGCCCGTCCAAGATGTTCGTGCTGGACACCAACGTCCTGATGCACGACCCGATGAGCCTGTTCCGCTTCGAGGAGCACGACATCTTCCTGCCGATGATCGTGCTGGAGGAGCTGGACGGCCACAAGAAGGGCATGACCGAAGTCGCCCGCAACGCCCGCCAGGTCAGCCGCTCGCTGGACGCGCTGGCCGGCAGCGAAGGCGCCGACATCACGCACGGCCTCAAGCTGGACCGCACCGGCCACCGCGAGGCGACCGGCTGCCTGTTCTTCCAGACCATGCCGCTGTCGTCCACCGGGCTGCCGCTGGGCCTGCCGCCGGGCAAGGCCGACAACCAGATCCTGTCGGTGGTGCAGGCGTTGCAGGAAAAGCATGCCCCGCGCGAAGTGGTGCTGGTGTCCAAGGACATCAACATGCGCGTCAAGGCGCGCGCGCTGGGCCTGCACTGCGACGACTACCAGAACGACAAGACGCTGGACGACCTGGACCTGATGTATTCGGGTTCGCTGGCCCTGCCGCCGGACTTCTGGGTCAAGCACGGCAAGACGGTGGAGAGCTGGCAGACCGGCCACCACACCTTCTACCGGATCAGCGGGCCGATCGTGCCCAGCCTGTTCATCAACCAGTTCGTCTACTTCGAAGCGCCGGGCGAACCCAGCCTCTATGCGCGCGTCATCGAGATTCGCGGCAAGACGGCGGTGCTGAAGACGCTGAAGGACTACGGCCACCTGAAGAACTCGGTGTGGGGCGTGACCACGCGCAACCGCGAGCAGAACTTCGCGATGAACCTGCTGATGGATCCGGAAGTGGACTTCGTCACGCTGACCGGCACCGCCGGCACCGGCAAGACGCTGATGGCGCTGGCCGCCGGCCTGACCCAGGTGCTGGACGACCGCCGCTACACCGAGATCATCATGACCCGCGCCACCGTGAGTGTCGGCGAGGACATCGGCTTCCTCCCCGGCACCGAGGAGGAGAAGATGGGCCCGTGGATGGGCGCGCTGGACGACAACCTGGAAGTGCTGGGCAAGACCGAGGGCGCCGCCGGCGAGTGGGGCCGCGCGGCCACCAACGAGCTGATCCGCTCGAAGATCAAGATCAAGAGCATGAACTTCATGCGCGGGCGGACCTTCCTGAGCAAGTACGTGATCATCGACGAGGCGCAGAACCTGACGCCCAAGCAGATGAAGACGCTGATCACGCGCGCGGGCCCGGGCAGCAAGATCATCTGCATGGGCAACCTGGCTCAGATCGACACGCCCTACCTGACCGAAGGCTCCTCGGGCCTGACCTTCGCGGTCGACAAGTTCAAGGGCTGGCCCCACAGCGGGCACATCACGCTGGCGCGCGGGGAACGTTCGCGGCTGGCGGATTTCGCGAGCGAAGTGCTGTAGCCCCTTGCAGCATTCAGGAAAGCGGCCGTTGGCCGCTTTTCTTTTGGGAGCCCTGGGTTCCCGCCTCCGCGGGAATGACGAGTGCTACGAGCGCTGGCTGCCCGGCGCACAAGGAGGGCAATTCGAAATCCCCTTGCCCAGCGGCGTCCACCGCAACACCTTCGACAGCCCTTCCCGGCCAGCCGCGGCGCGCGCGACCAGCGTCGTCGCAGCGAAACCGCCGGCGGCGCGCACGTACCAGCGCGGGTCCTTGCGCGTGAGTTGCCAGGCGAGGATGCCCAGGCCAAGCGCCACCCAGTGCTCGCCCGGAAAGCCCTCGCGCGCCGCGTCGGCGGCCTTGATCTTCCCCAGCGCGGAAGCGTCTTCGTCCAGCTCTGGCGGAACCCGTTCCGCCTGCATCGGCGGGCTGCCCTCGGCCAAGGTGGGCAGCAGGTCCAGTTCTTCTTTTCCCATGTTCGACTCCTGGTGACCGGGCGAGCTTCGCCCGAATCGCCGAGGCGCGAAGTAGGAAAGCAGCGTCAGTAGTCGTCCATGCCGCCCGAAGCCAGGTTCTCGAACTTGGTCAGGTTCTTGATGAAGGCCATCTTCACCGCGCCCGTGGGGCCATTGCGGTGCTTGGCGATGATCACTTCCGAGACGCCCGGCTCCTTGGAGTCCTTGTTGTAGTAGTCGTCGCGGTAGATGAACATGATCAGGTCCGCATCCTGCTCGATGGCGCCGGATTCGCGCAGGTCCGACATCATGGGGCGCTTGTCCGTGCGCTGCTCCACCGCGCGCGACAGCTGCGACAGCGCGATCAGCGGGCAGCCCAGTTCCTTGGACAGCATCTTCAGGCCGCGCGAGATTTCGCCCACGGCCGTGGCGCGGTTCTCGTCGCTCATGCCGCCGGACACGCTCATCAGCTGCAGGTAGTCGACCACGATCAGGCCCAGCTTGCCGCCGCACTGCCGCGCCAGGCGGCGGGCGTTGGCACGCAGTTCGCTCACGGTGAGGCCGGGCGTCTCGTCGATGTGCAGCGAGATGTTGCGCAGCTTCTCGATGGCTTCGGTCAGGCGTGGCCACTCGTCGTCGGTGAGCTTGCCAGTGCGCAGGTGGCCCTGGTCGATGCGGCCGATGGAACCGACGATACGCACGGCCAGCTGCGCCGCGCCCATTTCCATGGAGAACACGGCGACCGGCAGGCCTTCGTTGAGGGCGACGTGCTCGGCGATGTTGATCGCGAGGGAAGTCTTGCCCATCGAAGGACGCGCCGCCAGGATGATCAGATCCCCCGCCTGCAGGCCCGACGTCATCTTGTCGAAGTCGTAGAAGCCGGTGGGCACGCCCGTGATGTCGGCCGGGTTGTCGGCCATCTCCTGGACCCGGTCCAGCAAGTCCACCACCAGGGTGTCCATGCCGATGAAGCCCTGCTTGGAGCGCGAGCCTTCCTCGCCGATGTGGAAGATCTTCTGTTCCGCCTCGTCCAGGATCTTTTCGACCGGCTGGCCCTGCGGATTGAAGGCCTTGGTGGAGATCTCGTCGCTGGCGGCGATCAGCTTGCGCAGGATGGCGCGCTCGCGCACGATTTCCGCGTAGCGGCGGATGTTGCTTGCGCTGGGCACGTACTGCGCCAGCGAGTTCAGGTACGGCAGGCCGCCGACCTCGTCCGACTTGCCCAGGCTCTGCAGGGCTTCGAACACGGTGATCACGTCGGCCGGGCGCGAGTTGTTGATCAGCCCGGAGATCGCCGTGAAGACGAGCTTGTGCTCGTAGCGGTAGAAGTCGCCTTCGGTGAGCAGGTCGCCCACCCGGTCCCAGGCGCCGTTGTCCAGCAACAGGCCGCCCAGCACGCTGGACTCGGCCTCGATCGAATGCGGGGGGATGCGCAACTGGGCGACCTGCCGGTCGCGCGGCAACTCGTCGTCAACGGCGCTCAGGACTGCGGACATGCGTGTTTTCTGTTTGCGAGGCGAGCTCAACCCTTCGCCTGGAAGGATGCGCTCTCACTGTGAAAATGTCCAGGGATAAGCCTGGGCACAGGCTGTGGATAGGTCCTGGACAGCCCGGTATAAGTGGCTGCCGCAAAGAAAAAGCCGCCCGGAGGCGGCCTCTTCTGGAGGACAAGACTCGCTTACGCGGTCTCGCCGTAGACGGTGACGTTGATCTCGACGACCACGTCGGTGTGCAGCTGCACGGACACCGTGCTGTCGCCCACCATCTTGATCGGGCCGTTGGGCATGCGCACCTGGGCCTTCGCGACCGGGTAACCCATCTTGGTGAGTTCCTCGGCGATGTCGTGGTTGGTGACGGAGCCGAACAGGCGGCCGTCCACGCCAGCCTTTTGCGTCAGCTTGGCGGTCTGGCCGGCCAGCTTCTCGCCGGTGGCTTGCGCTTCGGCCAGCTTGGCGGCGGCTTGCTTTTCCAGTTCGACGCGCTTGGCTTCGAATTCGGCCTTGTTGGCTTCGGTCGCGCGGCGGGCGTGGCCCTGCGGGATCAGGAAGTTGCGGGCGTAGCCGTCACGCACCTTCACGATCTCGCCCAGGTTGCCCAGGTTGACGACTTTCTCGAGCAGGATGACTTGCATGGTGCCTTACCTCAGATGCGGTGCTGGTCGGAGTACGGCAGCAGCGCCAGGAAGCGCGCGCGCTTGATGGCGGTGTTCAGCTGGCGCTGGTAGATCGCGCGGGTGCCGGTGAGGCGCGCCGGGATGATCTTGCCGTTCTCGGAGATGAAGTCGCGCAGGGTGTCGATGTCCTTGTAGTCGATCTCTTCGACGCCGGCGACGGTGAAGCGGCAGAAACGCTTGCGCTTGAACAGCAGCGACTGGGTGTTGCGCTTCGGACGCTTGTCCTTGTTGAACTTCTTGAAGGTGGCCATGGTGGGAACCTCTTGAAAACTAATCTTGCTGGAATGACTGGATGTGCAGGACCGGGTGCTTGCCGTTGCGGAATGCCGCGAGGAAGCCCGTGAACCGGAACGAAGCGCCCATCGCCTGGCGGGCCAGCGTTTCCGCATCGGCCCCGAAGGCGACGGCCCTGACTTCCACCTTCACCTGCCGCTTGAATCCCGCTTCGACGGCCTCCGACTCGTGCTCGAGCCGCAGGTCCAGGGCGGGCAATCCGGCCGGCGTGTAGCGCAGGGGCTTGGCCTCCGCGATACGGGCGCTCAGGATCGTCTGGTTCACTCCCGGCTCAAGCCGGCTCTCAGGCCTGGAACTCGGCCTGCTGCGCCTTGCGCGCTTCCTCGCGCTCCACCGTCTTCATCATGGACGACGGGCCGGTGTCGGCCTTCTTCTTCACCACGGTCAGGTGGCGCAGGACGGCGTCGTTGAAACGGAAGGCGTGCTCCAGCTCGCTCATCACGGCCTGGTCGGCCTCGATGTTGATGCACAGGAAGTGCGCCTTGGCGAGCTTGTTGATCTGGTAAGCCAGCTGGCGGCGGCCCCAGTCTTCCACGCGATGCACCTTGCCGTTGCCGGCGGTGATCATGCCCTTGTAACGCTCCAGCATGGCCGGAACCTGCTCGCTCTGATCCGGGTGGATCAGCAAGACGATTTCATAGTGACGCATTCGATCTCCTTGTGGGGGTGATGCCGCCTCCGGCGTCAAGACGGGGTGCAGCAAGGGGGAAAGCCAACGATTATAGCCCGGAACGACAAAGCCCGCCGGAGCGGGCCTTGGCGGGAACCGCCGGGCCTCAATCGTGCTGGAAGATGTCCACGTCCTTGGTCTCGCGGACGAACAGCGTGCCGATCACGAAGGTGCCGGCCGCCACGACCACCGGGTACCAGAGCCCGAAGTAGATGTCGCCCGTGGCGGCCACCATGGCGAAGGCGGTCGTCGGCAGCAGGCCGCCGAACCAGCCGTTGCCGATGTGGTACGGCAGGCTCATCGAGGTGTAGCGGATGCGCGTGGGGAACAGTTCCACCAACATGGCGGCGATCGGCCCGTAGACCATCGTCACGAGGATCACCAGGAACACCAGCAGCAGCAGCACCATGGGCTTGTTCATCTTGGCCGGGTCGGCCGGCGTCGTCAGGCCGGCGGCCTTGGTGACGTCGCCCACCTGCTTGCGGAATTCGGCGATGGCCTTGCCGCTGTCGGCGGAGAAACCGTTGCGCTGGTCGTTGAGCGTGGCGTTCGGGGCCGCGACCACCTTGTCGCCGACGCTCACGGTGGCCGCGCTGCTGGCCGGGCCGGCCTTGGTGACGTACGGGATGTAGGACTGCGTCAGCGTGCGCTTGGCGATGTCGCAGGAGGTGGTGAAGTCGATGTCGCGCGCGATCGGGCTGCCCTGGAAGGAGCAGGTGCGCGGGTCGGCGGTGATCGTCACCGTGGTGGCCTGCTGCGCGGCCAGCAGGGCCGGATTGGAGTACTGCAGCAGCATCGGGAACACCGTGAAGTACGTGAGCGCGGCAACCAGGCAGCCGGCCATGATGATCGGCTTGCGGCCGATGCGGTCCGACAGCGAGCCGAACACGATGAAGAAGGGCGTGCCGATCGCCAGCGCCGCGGCGATGAACAGGTTGGCCGTGGTCACGTCCACCTTGGCGATGGTGGACAGGAAGAACAGCGCATAGAACTGCCCGCAGTACCAGACCACCGCCTGGCCCGCCGTCAGGCCCAGCAGCGCCAGGATGACGATCTTCAGGTTGCGCCATTCGCCGAAGCTTTCCTTCAGCGGCGCCTTGGAGGTCTTGCCCTCGGACTTCATCTTCTGGAAGGCCGGCGATTCGCTCAGCGACAGCCGGATCCAGACCGAGACGGCCAGCAGCAGGATGGAGACCAGGAAGGGGATGCGCCAGCCCCAGTCGCCGAAGTCCTTCTCGCCCATCCAGTTGCGCACGCCCAGGATCACCAGCAGCGACAGGAACAGGCCCAGGGTCGCGGTGGTCTGGATCCACGAGGTGTAGGCGCCGCGCTTGCCGTGTGGCGCATGTTCGGCGACGTAGGTCGCGGCGCCGCCGTACTCACCGCCCAGGGCCAGGCCTTGCAGGAGGCGCAGGGCGATCAGGATCACCGGCGCCGCCATGCCGATCGCCGTATAGGACGGCAGCAGGCCGACGATGAAGGTCGACGCGCCCATGATCAGGATCGTGACGAGGAAGGTGTACTTGCGCCCGATCATGTCCCCGAGCCGGCCGAACACCAGCGCGCCGAAGGGACGCACCAGGAAGCCGGCGGCGAAGGCGAGCAGCGCGAAGATGTAGCCCGAGGTGGGATCGAGCCCGGTGAAGAACTGCTTCGCGATGATCCCCGCGAGCGCGCCATAGAGGTAGAAGTCGTACCACTCGAACACGGTGCCGAGCGAGGACGCGAAGATGACCTTCTTTTCCCCGAGCGTCATCGGCGCGGCGGCGCCTCGGGCCAGGACGTCGGCAGTGGATGCTGCAGGCATGCTTGTCTCCTCCGTTTGGGAGCCTGCAGTCTTGAAGGCATTACTGACGAATTACTGACGCTTAAGGCCTCACCTGACCCGGGATTACCCTAGGCAAGGCAGCGCGGCGCGTCACCAGGCTGACCAACCAGGCCGCCAGCAGACCGACGGGCACGCCGAACACGCCGGCCGAGAGCGGCTGGATGCCGAACCACAGCTGCTGCCCGGGCGCCCAGCCCAGCGCGGCGCGCACGGCCGGTGCATTGGCCAGGATGTAGAACAGCGTGATGCCGAGGCCGGCCAGCATGCCGGCCACCGCCCCGCGGCGGGTGGCGCCCTTCCAGAAGATTCCCAGCAGCATGGCCGGCACGAAGGCCGAGGCGGCCATCGAGAAGCAGGCCGTCACCAGCGACAGGATCTCCGCGGGCTTGGTGGTCGCCACCAGCGCCGCCACCAGGGCCACCGCCATCAGCGCGAACTTGGACAGGATCACGCGCTGCTCGGGCGGCAGGTCGGGCTTGAGCTCGTGGCAGAAGATGTCGCGCACCAGCGCATTGCTGATGGTGAGCAGCAGGCCGTCGGCGGTGGACAGCGCAGCCGCCAGGCCGCCCGCGGCCACCAGGCCCGAGATCACGTAAGGCAGGCCGCCCAGTTCCGGCGTCGCCAGCATCACCAAGTCGGCGCCGAAGCGGATCTCGCCCCACTGCAGGATGCGGTCGCCATTGACGTCGGCCACCGAGATCAGCGAGCTGTCCACCCTGCCCCACTGCGCCATCCAGGACGGCAGCGCGTCGAAACTGCTGCCCACCAGGTTGTTCATCACCTCGAACTTCACCAGCGTGGCCAGCGCCGGCGCGCTCACGTACACCAGCACGATGAACACCAGGGACCACGCCACCGAGGAACGCGCGGCGGCCACGCTGGGCACCGTGTAGTAGCGCGTGAGCAGGTGCGGCAGGCCCGCCGTGCCCACCATCAGGCAGAACATCAGCGCCAGGAAGTTGCGGCGCGACAGCGAGAACGCCTCGCGTTCCTCGGGCGTGCCCTGCGGGTCGCCGGCGAAAGGCTGCGCGTGCGGCGGCATGCCGCCCAGCGCGCGCGAGCGCTCCAGGTTCTCGTTCATCGCGCGGGTCCACAACTCGCGCGCGGTGGCGGGGTCCTTGGGCAAGGCGGCCAGCGCGCGGTGCGCCGCCACCACTTCGGCGGTGTCGGCGCCGGTGGACTTCAGCAGGCGGATGTGGTCCTGCGCCAGCGCGCGCTCGCGCTGCAGCGCCGCGGGCACGTCCTGCAGGCGCGCCTCGTACTCGTGGGCGCGGCGCGCGAAGATCGCCGCGACCTCGCGCTCCCGCGGGTCGGCGGCGATGTGCTGTTCCAGCTCGCTGATCTTGCGCAGCTGAGCGCCATACACCAGCGGCGCCGCCGGGTTTCCCAGCTGCTTGTAGGCGAGCCAGGAGACGGGGATCAGGAAGGCCAGCAGCATCACCGTGTACTGCACCACCTGCGTCCAGGTGATCGCCTTCATGCCCCCGAGGAAGGAGCACAGGAGCACGCCGCCCAGCCCCAGCAGGATGCCGATCTCGAACTGCACGCCGGTCAGCCGCGAAGCGATCAAGCCGATGCCGTAGATTTGCGCCACCACGTACACGAAGGACACCAGCACCGCGGACAGCGCCGCGATGATGCGCGGCGCCCGGCCGCCATAGCGCACCTGGAAGTATTCGGGCACGGTGTACAGCTTCAGCCGGCGCAGGTAGGGCGCGATCAGCAGGGCCACCAGCACGAAGCCGCCCGTCCATCCCAGCACATAGGCCAGGCCGCCGGCCTGGCCGCCGGCGCCGCCGAAGCCCTGCAGGTACAGGCCGCCGGCCATGCTGATGAAGGAGGCGGCGCTCATCCAGTCGGCCGCCGCCGCCATGCCGTTGTATAGGGGCGGAATGCGCCGGCCGGCGACGTAGTACTCGTCGGGGTCGGTGGTGCGGCTGCGGATGCCGATTACCGCGTACATCATCACCGTGGAGAACAGGAAGATCGGGCCCAGCCAGAAGCGCGATAGGCCGCGCTGCTCGGCCCAGGCGAGCAGCAGGAGGAAGGCATTGAAACTGGCGACGAACCAGGCGAGCGAGCGATGCAGCCGCCGGATGGCGCCGCGGTCTTCAGGCGCCGTCATCGACCACCGCATCCTCCGGCGCCAGCCGCCCCATGGCCCAGGCATGGACGACGACGATGGCGATGAAGGCCAGCAGCGCGCCCTGGGCCACGAACCAGTAGCTGAAGGGCCAGCCGAGGACGCTGAACTGCAGGTCGCGCGCGAACCAGGGCACGCCGAAGGCCACCAGCGCCCAGGCAGCCAGCAGGCCGGCCTTCAGCGCCAGCACGCGCTTGTCGTGCCGTTCGGTGGGTCCCCCATCATCCATTCGGGCGATGATCGCACCCCCTCCAGAGCTCGCGCCTAGGTGTTTGCGACAACGCGGCCGCAGGCCGTGTCGCATACTCTCCAACGGTAACAACCGGCAACCAAGACGGTGCAAGGGTGCCATGCTGGACAAGAGTGCCACCTACCACAAGTCGGCGAAAGGCGCGGAGGCGATAGCCACGCGCCAGCAAAGCGGGCTGACGCCCAGGCAGCGCTCCATGCTGATCCTGGTCGACGGCCGGCGCAGCTACGCCGAACTGGCGCGCCTCGCGCGGGTGCTGGGCGATCCCGAGCAACTGCTGGCCCAGCTGGCCGCCGAGGGCTACATCGAGGCCGGCTCGCCGCGCGCCGGCCCGCCCACCGCGCCGGCGCCCTTGTTCGATTCCGATGCGCTCGACGCCACCTGGGGCTACCTCTCCGGCCCGGCGCCGCTCGAGTCCGGGCCGGTGCCCCTGGATTCCATGCCACCGCTCGATTCGGCACCCGGCGCACTGGTGACTCCCGCTGCGCGTGCCGTCTCCCTGGACCAGGCGAAGAGTGCCGCCGTGGCCAGGCTGAAGGACCTGTTGGGGCCGGAGGCCGACGACCTGTGCGTACGGCTGGAGGCCGCCGCCTCGCCGCAGGAATTCCGCGCCGCCGTGCGGCGCACGGAAGCCGTGCTGCGAGCCGTGGTGGGGCCGGAACTGGCGGCGCAGTTCCTCAGCGAAGTGGTCGCCGCCATATCGGCGTGACCACCACGCCAGCGGAAGCTACTTCGCCAGCTGCTGCCAGGTCGCGATGACGCTGTCCGGGTTGAGCGAGATCGACGCGATGCCCTCGTCAGCCAGCCACTGCGCGAAATCCGGGTGGTCGCTGGGCCCCTGGCCGCAGATGCCCACGTACTTGCCGGTCTTCTTGCAGGCCTGGATGGCGCGCGACAGCATCGCCTTGACGGCGGGGTCGCGCTCGTCGAAGTCCGCCGCCAGCAGCTCGAGGCCGGAGTCGCGGTCCAGGCCCAGCGTCAGCTGCGTGAGGTCGTTGGAGCCGATCGAGAAGCCGTCGAAGAACTGCAGGAACTCCTCGGCCAGGATGGCGTTGCTGGGGATCTCGCACATCATGATGACCTTCAGGTCGTCCTGGCCGCGCTTCAGGCCCTGGTCGGCCAGCAGCTTGGTCACGCGCTCGGCCTGGCCCAGCGTGCGCACGAAGGGCACCATCACCTGCACGTTGGTCAGGCCCATGTCACGTCGAACCCGCAGCAGCGCTTCGCATTCCATCGCGAAGGCTTCGCGGAAGTCGGCGCTGATGTAGCGCGCCGCGCCGCGGAAGCCCAGCATCGGGTTTTCTTCCTCCGGCTCGTAGCGGCTGCCGCCAATGAGCTTGCGGTACTCGTTGGACTTGAAGTCCGACAGGCGCACGATCACCGGCTTGGGCCAGAAGGCGGCGGCGATGGTCGCCACGCCTTCGGCGACCTTGTCGACGTAGAAGGCGCGCGGCGACGCGTGGCCGCGGGCCACCGATTCCACGGCTTTCTTCAGGTCCTGGTCGACGTTCGGGTAGTCGAGGATCGCCTTGGGGTGCACGCCGATGTTGTTGTTGATGATGAACTCGAGCCGCGCCAGGCCCACGCCTTCATTGGGCAGCTGGGCGAAGTCGAAGGCGAGCTGCGGGTTGCCCACGTTCATCATGATCTTGGTGGCGATCTCGGGCATCTCGCCGCGCTGCACCTCGGTGATCTCGGTTTCCAGCAGGCCGTCGTAGATGAAGCCGGTGTCGCCCTCGGCGCAGCTCACCGTCACCAGCGTGCCGTCCTTCAGCAGCTCGGTGGCGTCGCCGCAACCGACCACCGCGGGGATGCCCAGCTCGCGCGCGATGATGGCGGCGTGGCAGGTGCGGCCGCCGCGGTTGGTGACGATGGCGCTGGCACGCTTCATCACCGGCTCCCAGTTCGGGTCGGTCATGTCGGTGACCAGCACGTCGCCGGCCTGCACCTTGTCCATTTCGGCGGTGCTGTGCACCAGCCGCACCGGGCCCGTGCCGACCTTCTGGCCGATGGCGCGGCCCTCGGCCAGCACCGAGCCCTTGCCCTTCAACTTGTAGCGGGTCTCGCTCTTGCCCTGCTGCTGGCTCTTCACCGTCTCCGGCCGCGCCTGCAGGATGTAGAGGTGGCCGTCGGTGCCGTCCTTGCCCCACTCGATGTCCATCGGGCGGCCGTAGTGCTGCTCGATGATGAGCGCGTACCTGGCGAGATCCTCGACGTCGTCGTCGGTCAGGGAATAGCGGTTGCGCTGCTCCAGCGGCACGTCAGTGGTCTGCACCAGTTTCCCGTGTTTCGCCTTTTCCTGCTCGGAGGCAAAGACCATCTGGATCAGCTTGGAGCCGAGGTTGCGGCGGATCACCGCGCGCTTGCCGGCCTTCAGCATCGGCTTGTGGACGTAGAACTCGTCGGGGTTGACGGCGCCCTGCACCACCGTCTCGCCCAGGCCGTAGCTGGAGGTGATGAACACCACCTCCTGGAAGCCCGACTCGGTGTCGATCGTGAACATCACGCCGGCCGCGCCCAGGTCGGAGCGCACCATGCGCTGCACGCCGGCCGACAGCGCCACGCCTTCATGCGCGAAGCCCTTGTGCACGCGGTAGCTGATGGCGCGGTCGTTGTACAGGGAGGCAAAGACCTCCTTCATCTTGTGCAGGACGTCGGCGATGCCCTGCACGTTGAGGAAGGTCTCCTGCTGGCCGGCGAAGGAAGCGTCGGGCAGGTCTTCGGCGGTGGCGGAGGAGCGCACGGCGAAGCTGGCCTGGGCGTTGCCGCCGCTGAGCTTTTCGAAGGCGGACCGGATTTCCGTTTCAAGCTCCGGCGGAAAAGGCTGCTGTTCGACCCAGCCGCGGATTTCGGCGCCGGCCGCGGCCAGTGCGCGCACGTCCTCGGTGTCCAGCGTTTCCAGGCGCTGGCGGATGCGGTCGGCCAGGCCGCCGTGCTTCAGGAACTCGCGGAAGGCGTGCGCCGTCGTGGCGAAACCCGTGGGCACGCGCACGCCGTTGGGCAGCTGCGAGATCATTTCGCCGAGGCTGGCGTTCTTCCCGCCAACGACCTCGACATCGGACATCCTCAGGTTCTCAAACGGTACGACCAGGGCGGTCGGAGAGAAGCGTGCAGACATGGGACGGATACTCCAGAAGTTGAAACCGGGTCTGCGCGCGAGCGCAACGCGACATGCCCCACCCTTGGGCTTTGTAGTTGTTCGAAGGGGCGGCGGGCAGGCATGGCGCGGGAATTCGGATAATTGGCGGGAATTGTAGGCGGCCTGAGCCGGCCCGGCAGTCCTCTTCCATCCCGACCCCAGCATGCACACCCGCACCGTCTTCTTCGTCTCCGACGGGACCGGCATCACCGCCGAAACCTTCGGCAATGCCATCCTGGCCCAGTTCGAATTCAAGCCCCGCCACGTCCGCCTGCCCTTCGTGGACACCGTGGACAAGGCGCACCAGGTCGTCCGCCAGGTGAACCACACGGCGGAGGTCGAAGGCCGGCGGCCGGTGGTCTTCACCACGCTGGTCAACGTGGAGGTGCTCCAAGTCATCGAGGAAGGCTGCAAGGCCATGGTGCTGGACATGTTCGGCACCTTCGTCCGGCCGCTGGAGATCGAGCTTGGCATGAAGTCCAGCCACCGGGTGGGCCGCTTTGCCGACGTCAGCAAGAGCAAGGAGTACCACGACCGCATCGAGGCGATCAACTTCAGCCTGGCGCACGACGACGGCCAGTCCAACCGCGACCTGGAGGAAGCGGACGTGATCCTGGTCGGCGTCAGCCGCAGCGGCAAGACGCCGACTTCGCTGTACCTGGCCATGCAGCATGGCCTGAAGGCGGCCAACTACCCGTTGATCCCGGAGGACTTCGACCGCCGCCAGCTGCCGCCCGCGCTGACGGCGCACCGCAAGAAGATCTTCGGCCTGACCATCCAGCCGGAACGCCTGAGCGAGATCCGCAACGAGCGCCGGCCCAATTCGAAATACGCCGCGCTGGAAAGCTGCCGCCACGAGGTGGCGGAGGCCGAGGCGATGATGCGGCGCGAGGGCATCCGCTGGCTCTCGACGACCACCAAGTCGATCGAGGAAATCGCGACGACGATCCTGCAGGAAATCCGGCCCGAACGCCTGGAATACTGAGCCTGCTTCACATACAAATGCGAATCACTCTCATTTCCTGATAGAGTTGCGCGCCATGATGAGCGCGCGCACTGTCCGGACCTGGGCCTGGCTGCACAAGTGGAGCAGCCTGGTCTGCACTGTTTTCATGCTGCTGCTGTGCCTGACGGGCCTGCCGCTGATCTTCCACCACGAGATCGGGCACCTGACCGGCACGGAAGTCGAAGCCCCAGAAATGGCGGCCGGGACGCCGCATGTGAGCGTCGACCGCATCCTGGACGTCGCAAAGTCCAGGTTCCCCGACCGCGTGGTGCAGTTCGCCTCGCCGGACGAGGACAACCCGGACATCTGGTTCATCACCCTGACGCCTACGCCGGAGCCGACGGACGATTTCCGCTCGGTGGCCGTCGACGCGCGCACCGGCGAAGTGCTGGCCAGCCCGCGCTTCGACGAAGGCTTCATGTGGATCTTGTTCAAGTTGCACGTCGACCTGTTCGCGGGCCTGGCGGGCAAGCTGTTCCTGGGCTTCATGGGCCTGCTGTTGCTGGTGGCGATCGTCTCCGGCGTCGTGCTCTATTCGCCCTTCATGCGCCGGCTGGCCTTCGGCGAGGTCCGCCGTGACCGCTCCACCCGCGTGAAGTGGCTGGACCTGCACAACCTGCTCGGTGTCGTGACGCTGGCGTGGGCCTTCGTCGTCGGCGCCACCGGCATGATCAACACCTGGGCCGACCTGCTGATCAAGTACTGGCAGCACGACCAGCTCACCCACCTGCTCGAACCGTACAAGGGGCAGCCGCTCGTGCCGGCGGCGCAGCGCGCCTCAGTGCAGAAGTCCTACGAAGCCGCCCTCGCGCACGTGCCCGGCACGAAGCTGTCCTTCGTGGCCTTTCCCGGCACGGCCTATTCGAGCCCGCACCACACGGCCTTCTTCCTGAAGGGCGACACGCCGCTCACTTCGAAGCTGCCGCGCCCGGTGCTCGTGGACGCGCGGACGGCGCAGGTTTCCGCCGCGCCCGAACTGCCCTGGTACCTGACGGCGCTGCTCGTCTCGCAGCCGCTGCACTTCGGCGACTACGCCGGCCTGCCGATGAAGATCCTGTGGGCGCTGCTGGACCTCGCGACCCTCGTGGTCCTGGGCAGCGGCCTGTACTTGTGGTTGCGGCGGCGTGCGCCGCAGCCCCTGCTCAAGGAAGCCGGCGTCGCGCTGGAAGGAGCGCCGTGACCCGCGCCGCCTAGGCATCCCCGCATTCCCAGCAAGCCCCACCGGGCCTCCGGTGCAGCCAGCAGTCGACCAGTTGCACATCGAGGAGAAGAGCCCCATGGGACGAGAACGAGTACGCGCCAGCCACAACCGCCGGCTGGCCATCCCCTTTGCCGCGGCCTGCGTGGCCATGGGCGCGCAGGCACAGGTGCAGACCTTGCCGGAAGTGCGCGTGATCGCGCCAGCGGAGCGCGAGACGGCGGCCTCGCCAGTCAACGGCTACAAGGCGAAGAACGCGATCACCGGCACCAAGACCGACACGCCCCTGATGGAGACGCCGCAGGCCGTCACGGTGATCACCCGCGACCAGATGGTCGACCAGGGCGCCACCAACATGCAGGACGCGCTCAATTACGCGGCCGGCGTGCGCTCCAATGCCTACGGCCTGGACACGCGCAGCGACGGCACGCGCATCCGCGGCGCCTTCCCCGACGAATACCAGGACGGCCTGCGCCGCATGTTCGACTGGTACACCAGCAACACTCGGGTCGAGCCCTACACGCTGGAGCGCATCGAAGTGCTGCGCGGCCCGTCGTCCATGCTGTTCGGCCAGAGTTCCACCGGCGGCCTGATCAACAGCGTCAGCAAGCTGCCGCAGGACCGCTTCCAGGGCGAAGTGGGCGTGCAGTTGGGCAACTACGGCCGCAAGCAGCTACAGGCCGACATCACCGGCCCGCTGACCGCGAACGGCGAATGGCTGTACCGGCTGGTCGCGCTGGGCCGCGACTCCGATACGCAGGTCGACTACGTGCCCGATGACCGCGCCGGCATCGCCCCCACCCTGACCTGGCGGCCCAGTGGCGCCACCTCGCTGACCATCCTGGGCCTGTGGCAGAAGGACAAGAGCGGCTCGTCGTCGCAGTTCTTCCCCTGGCAAGGCGTGCTGCTGCCCAACCCTAACGGCAAGATCCCGCTGAACCACTTCATCGGCGAGCCGGGCTTCGACAAGTACGACTCGGAGCGCCGCTCGATCGGCTGGCAGTTCGAGCATCGCTTCGACGACCGCTACGTCGTACGGCAGAACTTCCGCTATTCGCGCAACGACGTCGACTACTTCTCGCTGTACGGCGACTCGTTCACGCTGCCGGGGGGCTGGGCCGCCGACCCGATCAACCAGCGCGTCCTGGGCCGCTTCGTCGACGTCAGCGTGACGAAGGCCAAGATGCTGCAGGCCGACCAGCACCTGCAGGCCGACCTTGCCACCGGCGCCGTCAAGCACAAGCTGGTCGCCGGCCTCGACCTGGCGCGCTACACGAAGGACACGTCGTCCTTCTTCGACTACCCGGACTACCTGGGCGGCACCTCGCCGAACATCGACGTCTACACGCCCACCTACACCGGCTACACGCTGGCGGGGCCGCTGGCCGTGCAGCCGCGGTCCGGCGTGCGGCAGGCCGGCGTCTACCTGCAGGACCAGGCGCGCTACGACAACTGGATCGTGGTGGCCGGCCTGCGCTACGACCGCTCCAGCACGCAGCTGGAAGGCTCGGAAGACAGCAAGACCAACGCCACGACCAGGCGCCTCGGCCTGCTGTACGCCTTCCCCAGCGGCGTCTCGCCGTACATCAGCTACAGCGAGTCCTTCACGCCGCAGGCGCCGGCCAGCGCCTTCGGCACGGTGATCCCGCTGGCGCCGCTGCGCGGCGAACAGATCGAGGCGGGCCTGAAGTACGAGCCGCCGGGCGGCCGCTACAGCGCGTCGCTGGCCGCGTACAAGCTGAAGGAGAAGAACCAGGTCGTGAACACCGGCACCAGCCTCACGCAGGCGGGCCAGACCAGAACCGACGGCCTGGAGCTGGAGTTCAAGGGCAACGTCACCAGCGCCTTCGAGCTCGCCGCGCACTACAACTACACCAACGTCGACGCGGCGCTGGAACAACTGCCCGAGCACCAGGCAGCGGTGTGGGGCAAGTACCGCTTCGCGCTGGGCGGCATCAACGGCTTTTCGGCGGGCGCCGGCGTGCGCTACATGAGTGCGTTCCAGGATGGCGTGGCGCCGGAGACGCCTTCGGTGACCTTGCTGGACCTGATGCTGGCCTACGAGACCGGCAACTGGCGCTACGCCGTGAACATCAACAATGCGACGGACCGCGAATACGTCAGCACCTGCCTGAACCGCGGTGACTGCTGGTTCGGCGCCAAGCGCAACGTGATCGCCAGTGCGACCTATCGCTTCTAGGGGCAGTAGGCGCGGGCCCACAGGAAGCATCGCCATAGGCAGCTTCTAAGAGCCCGATGCCGCCTTTCAATGGGGAAGCAGGGTTTCTTCCCCCATAATTCTCCATAGACGCAATTCATCGACGTCTACTGAGCCATAGAGGAAAAGAATGTCCCTGATCAATACCGAAATCCCCGCCTTCTCCGCCACCGCTTATCACAACGGCAAGTTCGTGCCGGTCACGGAGCAGAGCTTCAAGGGCAAGTGGTCCGTGGTCGTGTTCTACCCGGCCGACTTCACGTTCGTCTGCCCCACGGAGTTGGGCGACCTGGCCGACAACTACGCCGAGTTCAAGAAGCTGGGCGCCGAAGTGTATGGCGTGTCCACCGACACCCACTTCACGCACAAGGCCTGGCACGACACCTCCGACACCATCAAGAAGGTGCAGTACCCGCTGGTCGGCGACCCCAACCACCAGCTGGCCACGTTCTTCCAGGTGCTGATCACCGAGGGTGAGGACGCCGGCCTGGCGCTGCGCGGCACCTTCGTGATCGATCCCGAAGGCCGCATCAAGACCATCGAAGTGCACGACAACGGCATCGGCCGCGACGCCAAGGAAACCCTGCGCCGCCTGAAGGCTGCCCAGTACGTCGCCGCGCACCCCGGTGAAGTCTGCCCCGCCAAGTGGGAGCAAGGCGCCGAGACGCTGAAGCCCTCGCTGGACCTGGTCGGCAAGATCTAAGCCCACGCGCTTCACCTCGCCCCAAGAAGGCCCGGCGCGTCCGCGACCGGGCCTTTTTCATTCAAGAACTCGAAAGGGAACCGCCCATGCTCGACACCAACATGAAAGCGCAGCTCGCCGCCTACCTGGAGCGGATGACGCAACCGGTGGAGATCGTCGCCTCGCTCGACGACTCGCCCGCGTCGGCCGAGATGCAGGCGCTGCTGAAGGACATCGCGGAAGCATCTGCGCGCGTCACGGTCACGGAAACGCGCGGCGGTCCGCATCGCACGCCCTCTTTCCAGATCACCCGCCCGGGCGAGAACCACGGCCCGCGCTTCGCCGGCCTGCCCATGGGGCACGAGTTCACCTCGCTGGTGCTGGCGCTGCTGCAGGTGGGTGGCTATCCGCCCAAGGTGGAACAGGCGCTGCTGGAGCAGGTGCGCGCGCTCGATGGCGATTTCGAGTTCGAGGTCTACGTCTCGCTGACCTGCCACAACTGCCCGGACGTCGTGCAGGCGCTGAACCTGATGGCGGTGCAGAACCCGCGCATCAAGGCGACCATGATCGAAGGCGGCCTGTTCCAGGACGAGATCAAGGAGCGCGAGATCATGGGCGTGCCCACGGTCTTCCTGAACGGCACCATGTTCGGCAACGGCCGCATGAGCCTGGAAGAGATCGTCGCCAAGATCGACACCTCGGGCGCCGAGCGTGAGGCGAAGAAGATCGCCGCCAAGGACCCGTTCGACGTGCTGATCGTCGGTGGCGGCCCGGCCGGCGCCGCGGCCGCGGTGTACGCGGCGCGCAAGGGCATCCGCACCGGCATCGCCAGCGAGCGCTTCGGCGGCCAGGTGCTGGACACGCTGGGGATCGAGAACTTCATCTCGGTGAAGGAAACCGAAGGCCCGAAGTTCGCGCTGGCGCTCGAGGAGCACGTGCGCAACTACGACGTGGACATCATGAACCTGCAGCGCGCCAAGGCGCTGAAGCGCGGCACCGGCCTGATCGAGGTGGAGCTGGAGAGCGGCGCCACCCTGAAGGCGAAGTCCGTGGTCATCTCCACCGGCGCGCGCTGGCGCAACATCAACGTGCCCGGCGAGAAGGAGTTCAAGAACAAGGGCGTGGCCTACTGCCCGCACTGCGACGGCCCGCTGTTCAAGGGCAAGCGCGTGGCGGTCATCGGCGGCGGCAACTCCGGCGTGGAAGCGGCCATCGACCTCGCGGGCATCGTGAAGCACGTGACCCTGGTCGAGTTCGACTCCAAGCTGCGTGCCGACGAAGTGCTGCAACGCAAGCTGCGCAGCCTGCCCAACGTCAACGTGATCCTGAACGCGCAGACCACGGCCATCACCGGCGACCACACGGTCAACGGCCTGGACTACCAGGACCGCGCGACCGGCGACACGCGCCACGTGGAGCTCGAAGGCGTCTTCGTGCAGATCGGCCTGGTGCCCAACACCGAGTGGCTGAAGGGCTCGGTGGACCTGAGCAAGTACGGCGAGATCGTCGTCGACGCCAAGGGCCAGACCTCGGTGCCGGGCGTGTTCGCCGCCGGTGACGCGACGACGGTCCCGTTCAAGCAGATCATCATCGCCGCCGGCGATGGCGCGAAGGCCGCGCTGGGCGCCTTCGACCACCTGATCCGCAGCTGACGAGTGGAATGGCAGAGGGGGCGCAATGCCCCCTCTTCTGCGCCACAATCGCCGGCATAAACACAAAGCGGAGAGCACCCGTCATGCAAGGCGACCCCCAAGTCATCCAGCACCTCCAGGCCCAGCTGAAGAACGAGCTGACCGCCACCAACCAGTACTTCCTGCACTACCGCATCCTCAAGCACTGGGGCTTCAGCAAGCTCGCCAAGAAGGAATACGAAGAGTCCATCGGCGAGATGAAGCACGCCGACAAGCTGATGGAGCGCATCCTGTTCCTGGACGCCCTGCCCAACCTGCAGGACCTGGGCAAGCTGATGGTGGGCGAAGACGTGCCCGAGATCCTGGACTGCGACCTGCGCAGCGAGCGCGGCGCGCAGGCCACCGTCAAGGCCGGCATCGCGCACTGCGAGAGCGTGCAGGACTACATCTCGCGCGACATCCTGGCCCGCATCCTCGAGGACACCGAGGAGCACATCGACTACCTCGAGACCCAGATCGACCTGATCGCCAAGGTAGGGCTGCAGAACTACCTGCAGTCCCATATGGAATCGGCGGAGTAGCTCAGCCCCAGCCCAAAGCGACGGCCACCCGGTAGGTGACGAACGACGCCAGGTAGGCCAGCGCGAACAGGTAGAGGGCCATCACGATGGCCCACTTCCAGCCGCCGGTTTCGCGCTTCACCGTGGCCAGCGTCGCCATGCATTGCGGCGCGAACACATACCAAGCCAGCAGGGACAGCGCCGTCGCCAGGCTCCAGCTCTGGGCGATGATGGGCGCCAGGGCACCAGCGGTGTCCTCGCCCGACAGCGCATACACCGTCCCGAGCGCACTCACCGCCACCTCGCGCGCCGCCAGGCCCGGCACCAGCGCAATGCTGATCTGCCAGTTGAAGCCGATCGGCGCCAGCACCAGCGACAGCCAATGCCCCAGCATGCCGGCGATGCTGTACTCGATGGCCGGCCGCGTCGCGCCTTCCGGCGCGCCGGGGAAGCTGGCCAGGAACCACAACGCCACGGTCAGCACGAGAATGATGGTGCCGACACGCCGCATGAAGATCTCGGTGCGCTGCCACAGGCCCAGCGCCACGCTTCGCCAGTGCGGCCAGTGGTAGGTGGGCAGTTCCATCATCAGCGCCCGCACCTGGCCGCGGCTGGTGGTGCGCTTGAGGATCCACGCGACCAGCAGCGAGCCGAGGATGCCGGCGACATACAGCAGGAACAGCACCAGGCCTTGCAGTTCGAGGCCGAGACCGATCGAGCGGTGCGGGATGAAGGCGCCGATCAGCAGCGCGTACACCGGCAGCCGCGCCGAGCACGTCATCATCGGCGCGATCATGATCGTGACCAGCCGGTCGCGCGGGTTGGCGATGGTGCGCGTCGCCATGATGCCGGGGATGGCGCAGGCGAAGCTGGAAAGCAGCGGGATGAAGGAGCGGCCCGACAGGCCCACGCCCCCCATGATGCGATCGAGCAGGAAGGCCGCCCGCGGCAGGTAGCCCGACTCCTCCAGCACCAGGATGAAGAAGAACAGGATCAGGATCTGCGGCAGGAACACGATGACGCCGCCCAGCCCCGCGATCAGGCCGTCGGTGACGAAGCTGCGCAGGTAGCCGTCCGGCAGCCAGCCGCCCACCAGCTTGCTGAGCCACTCGGTCGCCGCCTCGATGGCGGCCTTGGGCGCTTCGGCCCAGGCGAACACCGCCTGGAACACCAGGAACAGCAGCACTGCCAGCAGGATCGGTCCGATGACCGGGTGCAGCACGAAGCGGTCGATCCGGTCGCTGACCAGGTGCGGCGCCACGACGTCGAGGCCAAGCCGCTCGAGGATCTGGCGCACGCGCTCGTGGTCGGGGAGTTCGTCGCCCGGCGGCGTGGGCACGGGCATCAGCGTTGTCGTGGGCTGCCAGATCTCCTGGCGCTCCAGCAGCGCGCGCAGGTCCGCATCACCTTCGCCCTGCACGGCCACCGTGCTCACCACCGGCACGCCCAGCTCGCTCGCGAGCGCGTCCGGGTCGAGGCGGATGCCGCGGCTGGCCGCCAGGTCCGCCATGTTGAGGGCCACCACGCAAGGCAGGCCCATGCGCTTGACGCCCAGCACCAGCCGCAGGCTGCGCCGCAGGTTGGTGGCATCGACGACGCACACCACCAGGTCCGGGCGCTTCTCGCCCTTGGCAGTGCCGTGCAGGACATCGACCGTGACGCGCTCGTCCGGCGAGCGTGGATGCAGGCTGTAGGTGCCAGGCAGGTCCAGCACGCGCACGGACTTGCCGTTGGCCAGGCTCAGCCGGCCTTCCTTGCGCTCGATGGTGACGCCGGCGTAGTTGGCGACCTTCTGGTTGCTGCCGGTCAGGCGGTTGAACAGCGCCGTCTTGCCGGCGTTCGGATTCCCCACCAGGGCCGCGAGGCGGCCGGCGGGATGGAGGTGGATGACTGCTTCGTTCACTGCGCCTGGAGGGCTGGCTCTACGTGCACGCAGGCCGCTTCGGCGCCACGCAGCGCGAAGGTGGACTGCCCGATGCGAACCACGATGGGATCGCCGCCCGGGAAACCGCGGGTCATCACCGTCACGCGCTCGCCCGGGTAGAAGCCGATCTCTTCGAGCTGGCGGGCGCGTTCGGGCACCTGCGGATCCGCCTGCACGTGGCGGACGGTGCAGACATGGCCCTTGGGCGCCTGGTCGAGCCGCTGCACGGCCGGCTCGCGGCCGGACGGGGCGGAAGAAACGGACAAACCGGTAGGCGGCAGCGTTCGCGTGTTCATGGCGGTCCTGGCGTTGTGCTTGGTTTCTGCCCCCATTGTATTGCAAATGCGAGAGATTCTCATTTGCGCGTTACAATCGCAGCAATAAAAATTCGGCCAGCAAGATCCACGTCCAGCCAGCCTCTTTCGCAACCGCCCGCCGCCGCGGGCCGATGGAGGCCTTATGGCACAACAAGAACGACGTTCCTCTTCCGAACCTGCCCTGCTGCCGCTGGGCGCCATGCTGCTCGCTGCATCCGCCAGCGCCTGGTCGCAGGCAGCCGACCCCACGCCCACCCTGAAGACCGTGACGGTGACCGAGACGGTGCCGCAGGGCAAGGACACGCTCAAGACCGACACCACGAACATCGGCAAGGGCAAGCAGGAACTGCGCGACATCCCGCAGTCGCTGACGGTGGTCACCGAAAAGCTGATCGACGACCGCAACCTCGACACCGTCAAGGACGTGCTGCGCAACACCGCCGGCGTCACCTTCCAGGCGGCCGAAGGCGGCGAGGAGGACATCCGCCTGCGCGGCTTCTCGCTGGCCGCCACGGGTGACATCTACCTCGACGGCATGCGCGACCCGGCGTTCTACGACCGCGACACCTTCAACCTCGACCGCATCGAAGTGCTGCGCGGCTCCGCGTCGATGCTGTTCGGCCACGGCTCCACCGGCGGCGTCGTCAACCAGGCCAGCAAGCTGCCGATGGCGAGCACGCAGCACGAAGTGATCACCACGATCGGCAGCCACGACTACGGCCGCATCACCGGCGACTTCAACATCCAGACCGGTGAGGAAGCTGGCCTGCGGCTGAACGTGATGCGCACCAAGGCCGACAACAACGGCAGCGGCAGCAGCATCGACAAGGAAGGCCTGGCGCTGGGCTACCGCACCGGCATCGACAGCAGCAACGAGTTCGCGGCCCAGCTCTACTACCTGAACAACAACAACGGCGTGAACTACGGCCTGCCGTGGATCAAGCCCTCGCCCTCGTCCAGCCAGGCGGACAGCACGATCTGGCGCGGCGTCGACCCGACCAACTACTACGGCATGGCCAGCGACCGCAACGACGGCATGGCGAAGTGGGCCGGCCTGGCCTACACGCACCGCTTCGCCGGCGGCAGCGAGTGGCGCACGCAGGTGCGCAAGGGCTGGTTCGAGCGCGACCAGCGCGCCAGCGCTATCCGCTTCGCCAACACGGCCGGGACCTCGCTGGAAAACCTCGGGCCGAACACCGTGCTCACGCGCGGCCTCAACGTCAAGATCCAGAACCTCGACACCACCTACCTGCAAAGCGACTTCAGCGGCGCCTTCAAGGTCGCCGGCTACGAGAACCAGGTGCTGACCGGCATCGACCTCGCGCGCGAGCAGAAGACGGTGTTCCAGCCGCTCACCGCGGCACAGGGCGGCATCGTCCCCGTGAAGCCCAACACGCTGGTCGGCACGCCCGATGACGGCGCCTGGGTCAACGAGGACCTGCGCACGCTGCGCGTGGGCAACCAGTTCGTGAACAAGTCCATGGGCGCCTACGCCCAGGACATGGTGACCCTGGCGCCGCACTGGAAGGTGCTGGGCGGCCTGCGCTACGACTGGATGGACGGCGACTACGACAACTACCCCACGCCGGGCACCGCGCAGAGCTACCAGCAGAAGATCTCCGACTGGAGCAAGCGCGTCGGCGTGCTGTACCAGCCGACCGCGCAGCACTCGTTCCACTTCTCCTGGGGCACGTCCTTCAACACCTCGGGCGACACCTACTCGTACAACGCGCAAAGCGCCAACACCCCGCCGGAGCAGAGCGAGAACCTGGAGCTGGGCGGCCGCATCGACAGCGCCGACAAGCGCTTCTCGACCCGCTTCGCCCTGTTCCGCTCGACCAAGACGAACGAGCGCAACACCGACCCCGACACCGCCGCCACGCGCCTGCTGCTGACCGGCAAGCGCCACACGGCGGGCGTCGAGCTCGACGCCGTCGGCCGCATCACGCGCCAGTGGGAGATGTACCTGTCGTACATGTGGATGCCGATCGCCGTCGTCGACGAGGCCGCCTCCACCGCCACCAGTGCGGGCAACCGGGTGGGCGACCGCCCGGGCCTGAGCCCGCGCCACAGCGGCACGGTGTGGACCACCTACCAGCTCACGCCGCAGTGGCGCGTGGGCGGCGGCGTCAACTTCCGCAGCAAGCAGTCGCCGGCCGACACCACGCCGCCGGCATGGAATGCGCCGGGCTTCGGCACGGTGGACCTGCTGGCGGAGTACACCATCAACGACCGCTACAGCATCCGCGGCAATGTGACCAACGTGGGCAACAAGTACTACGCCGACTCGCTGTACCGGGGACACTATGTGCCCGGTGCCGGCCGGCTGGTGCAGCTGACGCTGACGGCGCGCTTCCTCTGACGCCGGAAAGGCCCGATCCATGCTCCTCACCCTGCCCTTGCTCGACGCCGACCAGCTGCGCCAAGCTCGCGCCTGGCTGGCCAGGGCGGAGTGGACCGATGGCCGGGCCACCGCCGGCCCGCAAGCCGCGCAGGCCAAGCGCAACGAGCAGCTCGCGCCGGACAGCGAAGCGGCGCGCGAGCTGCAGGCACTCGTCACGCGCGCGCTGGAGCGCTCGCCGCGCTTCCTGGCGGCGGCGCTGCCGCGCAAGCTGTTCCCGCCGCAGTTCAACCGCTATGCAGGCGAGAGCAATCTGTACGGCGCCCATGTCGACAACGCGATCCGCTTCGCCGACCAGGGCGCGACACGCGTGCGCACCGACTTGTCCTGCACCGTCTTCCTGAGCGAGCCGCACGAATACGAGGGCGGCGAGCTCGTGATCCACGGCGGCGCATTGCCGCAGCGCATGAAGCTGCGCGCCGGCGAGGCGTTGCTCTACCCCGGCACCAGCGTGCACGAAGTGACGCCGGTGACGCGCGGAGCCCGCCTCGCTTCCTTCTTCTGGATCGAGAGCATGGTGCGCAGCAACGAGCAGCGCGCCCTGCTGCTGCAACTGGACGACGCCATCACGCAGCTGCGCAGCGAGCACGGCGAGACGCCGGCGGCGGTCGCCCTGACGGGCACGTATCACAACCTGCTGCGGATGTGGGCTGAGACATGAGCCCGCCGGGCCGCCCCAAGGGCGAATACCGCAGTGCGCGGCACGGAGGTTCCGAATGACCCCTCTGCAGGCGATTCCCGAAGGCATCCGCTGCCTGGCGGATTACGAGCCGCATGCGCGCGAGAAGCTCGCGCCTGCCGCCTGGGACTACTTCATGGCGGCGGCCGGCGACGGCCTCAGCGCCCGCGCCAACCGCGCCGCCTGGGACGCCCTGCAGCTCTGGCCGCGGGTACTGCGACCCCTGGCCGGGCTGTCCACCGAAATCGAACTGCTGGGCCGGCGCTGGCCCACGCCGCTGCTGGCCGCGCCCATGGCACTGCAGCAGCTGGCGCATTCCGACGCTGAACTCGCGCTGGGCCTGGCCGCGGCCGTGCAAGGCGCCGGCCTGGTGCTGAGCATGCAGTCCAGCCTGCCCATGGAAGTCGTGGCGCGGGCCGTGGTGAGCGAATCCGGCCGGGGACCGCTGTGGTACCAGCTGTACCTCCTGGAAAGCCGCCAGGCCACGCTGGAACGCGTCCGGCGGGCCGAGGCGGCCGGCTTCGAGGCCCTGGTCCTCACCGTCGACGCGAGCGTCCGCGCGCCGCATCCCGCCGTCCAGGCGGTCCCGGCCGACCCCGGCCCGGCACCAGCCAGCCTGCCGGACCTGCTGGCCCGCGCGCCAACCTGGGACGACGTCGCCTGGCTGCAAGGCGAAACGAAGCTGCCGCTGCTGCTGAAAGGCGTGCTGAACCCCCTGGATGCCCGCGACGCGGCCCGCTTGGGGCTGGCCGGCCTGGTGGTCTCCAACCATGGCGGCCGCACGCTGGACGGCCTGCCGCCCACCGCCGTCGCCCTGCCCCGCATCGCCGACGCCGTCGGCGACGCTTTACCGCTGCTGGTCGATGGCGGCATCCACCGCGGGACCGACGTGCTGAAGGCGCTGGCGCTGGGCGCCCGTGCCGTGCTCGTCGGCCGCCCGCTGCTGCATGCGCTGGCCACCGCCGGCGCCGCCGGCGCGGCCCATGCCTTGCGCCTGCTGCGCGACGAGCTCACCATTGCGCTGGCCCAGTGCGGCCTGCGCAGTCCGGCCGAGGCCGGGCGCGAACTGCTGGGCCACGCGCCCGCAGCCGGAATCCTCTAAATCCAAAGGGCATTGCAAATGCGAAGAATTCGCATTTATACTTCGCATCACACCGCAATCCTCGAAGGCTCATTCCATCATGATCGTCTGTGTCTGCCGCCGCGTCTCCGACCGCGAAATCGCCCGCCATGCGCGGGCCGGCATGAGCTTCGACGACATCCAGTTCGAGCTGGGCGTGGCCACGCAATGCGGCAACTGCGAGGGCTGTGCCCGCGACGTCGTGGCGCAATGCCAGGCCAGCCATCCCACGGCGGCCCTGCACTGCGAAACCGCGGTCGTGCAGCTCGCGCCGGCCATCCAGCAAAGCAGCGCCTGGCCGGCGGGCCCCGCCGCCTGATCCGCCTCGCGTCCACCCGCCCGCAGCCGCTGCATTCCCGGGCCGCATCATGAGCATGGCCTTGCCGTACCCCTCCGCCCCGCATCCCCTGCGCCGCCACGCCGGCATCGCAGCCGGCGTGGTCACCCTCCATATCGCCGCCCTCTGGGCCCTGCAACAGGGCTTGCTGCAGCGCGCGGTCGAAATCATCGTCCCGATCGCCATGGTCAGCGAGGTGCTGACGCCGCCCGCGCCGAAGGTCGAGACGCCGCCCGCGCCCGTGATCCCGCCCAAGCCGGAGCCCGTGCGCCCCGTCGTCCAGCACAAGCCGACGCCGGCTCCGCTGCCGCCCGCGCCCAAGCCGCTGGCGATCCGCGACACGACGCCGGCGCCGCAGGCCCCCACGGGCGCCACCGAGCCGCAGCCCCCGGCGCCGCCAGTGGCCGCGCCCGTTGCAGCTGCTCCCGCGCCGGCGGCGCCCTCACCCGCTCCCGCCCCGGTCGCCAAGGTCGAACTGCCGACCAAGGACGCGGACTACCTGCACAACCCGCCGCCGCCTTATCCGCCCATGAGCTTCCGCCTCGGCGAGGAAGGCCTGGTGGTCGTGCGGGTGCTGATCGGCACGGACGGCACCGCGCAGGACGCGCAGGTGCAGAAGTCCAGCGGCTTCGACCGCCTGGACCAGGCCGCCGTGAAGGCCGCCCGCAGCTGGCGCTACGTGCCCGGCAAGCGCGGCGGCGTGCCCGAGCAGATGTGGGTCAACGTCCCGGTGAACTGGGAACTGCGCAAGAACTGAAGAAACAAGGAACAACGATGAACACCGAATTCGGCCTGATGCACCTGTGGAACCAGGGCGACCTCGTCACCAAGCTGGTGGCGCTGTTGCTGCTGGTGATGTCCCTCGCCTCGTGGATGGTGATCGTGGTGAAGGCGCTGGACCTGCGCCGCTACGCCGGCCAGTCGCGCCGCATCGAGAGCTTCTGGCATGCCGCCGATTTCGCCGACGGCCTGGACAAGCTCGGGACCGACCCCGCCAATCCTTTTCGTGCCCTGGCGCTCGAAGGCCGCGAGGCAGCCGCCCACCACAACGCGCAGCCGCAGCTGCACGACTCCCTGGGCGCCAGCGAGTGGATCACGCGTTCCATGCGCAACTCCATCGACGAAGCCACGGCGCGCCTGCAGGCTGGTCTGGCGGTCCTGGCCTCGGTAGGTTCCACGGCGCCCTTCGTCGGCCTGTTCGGCACCGTCTGGGGCATCTACCACGCGCTGCTGTCCATGAGCTCCGTCGGCCAGGCCACCATCGACAAGGTGGCGGGCCCGATCGGCGAGGCGCTGGTGATGACGGCGCTGGGCCTGGCGGTCGCCATCCCCGCGGTGCTGGGCTACAACGCCCTGGTCCGCGGCAACAAGTCCATCCTGGCCAAGCTGAACCGCTTCGCCCACGACCTGCACGCCTACTTCGTCACCGGCGCCCGCGTCTCCGCCCACGGCGACCTGACCAAGGTGGTGGCGATGAAGAAGGGAGCCTGAGATGGCCTTCGGGACCCAGGACGACACCGACGACGTCATGAACGAGATCAACATGACGCCGCTGGTCGACGTCATGCTGGTGCTGCTGATCGTGTTCATGATCACCGTGCCGGTGATGAAGGACGCCGTCAACATCAACCTGCCGCATGCGACGAGCACGCCGGTGGAGGTGAAGCCGGAAACGATCCGGCTGTCGGTGGACCCGCAGGGGCACTACTTCTGGAACGAGCAGCAGCTGGCCGACGCCGACCTGGAACCCAGGCTCGCCGCGGCCGCCGCCGCGAACCCGCAGCCGGAACTGCACCTGCGCGGCGACAAGGACGCGCGCTACGAGAAGGTGGCGCAGGCCCTGGCGGCGGCGCAGCGCGCCGGGCTGCACAAGATCGGCTTCGTCACGGACCCGCAGAAACCATGAACGGACTGCCGCCGCAACGTCCCGTCCCGGTCGCGGAACAGCCGGCGGCGCCGGCGCAGAGACCGGCGCCCGTGCCCAGCGAAGTGCTGCTGCGCGGCCAGCGGCTGGTGGAGATCGCCCACAACGGCGAGGTCTACCGGCTGCAGGCCACGCGGCTTGGGAAGCTCATACTCACCAAGTGAATCGTGCGGTGCGCAGCGGAGCTGCGCACCCTACGAGGCCGCATGTAGGGTGCGCAGCTCCGCCGCGCACCGCGCCACGGTCTTAGAGCCCCAGCGCCGCAATCCCCGCGCGCGCAACCTGCGCATCCTCGGTCGACTTCACGCCGCTCACGCCGACGGCGCCGATGCACTGGCCGTCCTTCACGACCGGCACGCCGCCTTCCAGCATGCCCTCGATCCCGGGAGCGCTCAGGAAGGACACGCGGCCACCGTTGATGATCTCCTCGTACACGCGGCTTTCGCGGCGTCCCAGGGCCGCGGTATGGGCCTTGGCCGGCGCGATGTGCGACGAGACCGCGGCGGCGCCATCCAGGCGCAGCAGGCCCAGGAGATGGCCGCCGTCATCGACGACGGCTATGGTCACGGCCCACTTGTTGGCGACGGCTTCGGCTTCGGCGGCGGCGAGGATCGCCTTGACGTCGGCGGCTTCGAGAAAGGATTTGGTCTTCATGGCTGTAATTCAGGAAAAACGAGAGCATAGCGAAGGCAGTAGTGTTCCCCTGGTCTACTCAGCTTGAACCAACCTAGAATGCTCGCATCTAATGCCGTGCAAGGCCTCAGGAGAGAATCGATGAACGACCGTTACCAGACCCTCCAGTCCGTCGGCTACGGCGACGCGCTGACCTCGGTGGAGCAGCGCAACAAGGTGCTGCGCAACACCTACTGGCTGCTCGCCCTCAGCCTCGTGCCCACGGTGCTCGGCGCCTGGCTGGGCGTGGCCACCGGCATCACCCGCAGCCTGAACGGCGGCCTCGGCCTGGTGGTGTTCCTGGGCGGCGCCTTCGCCTTCATGTACGCCATCCAGAAGACCAAGGATTCGGCGGCCGGCGTCGCCGTGCTGCTTGGCTTCACCTTCTTCATGGGGCTGATGCTCTCGCGCATGCTCATCGCGGTGCTGCATTTCAAGAACGGCCCCGCGCTGGTGATGACCGCCTTCGGCGGCACGGCGGGCGTGTTCCTGGTGATGGCCACCCTGGCCACGGTGATCAAGCGCGACCTCTCCGGCATGTCCAAGTGGCTGTTCGCCGGCGCGCTGGTGCTGATGATCGGCGCGGCGGTCAACGTGTTCGTCGGCTCCACCGCCGGCATGATGATGATCAGCACGCTGGCCATCGGCATCTTCAGCCTGTACATGCTGTACGACCTGAAGCAGATCGTCGACGGCGGCGAGACCAATTACATCAACGCCACCCTGGCGCTGTACCTGGACCTGTTCAACATCTTCCAGAGCCTGCTGGCGATCCTGGGGTTGACGGCCGGCGACGACTGAGCCTTCACGCTCGAAAAAAACGGGGCCCGCGGGCCCCGTTTTTCATTGCAGGTCGAAGACCGCAATGGACTCCACGTGCGCCGTATGCGGGAACATGTTCACCACGCCCGCCAGCGAGCAGGTGTAGCCCGCCTGATGCACCAGCAGGCCGGCGTCGCGCGCCAGGGTCGCCGGGTTGCAGCTGACGTAGACGATGCGCCTGGGCGGATGCCAGCCCGCCCGCAGCGACTTGTCCTGGTGCAGGTCGGCCAGCGCCTTGGCCAGCGCGAAGGCGCCTTCGCGCGGCGGGTCCACCAGCCAGCGGTCGGCGGCGCCGTCGGCCACCAGCTGCTGCGGCGTCATTTCGAACAGGTTGCGCGCTTCGAAGCGCGTAGTCGCCAGCGGCGTGGCGCGGCCCTGCTGGTTGCGCGCAAAGTTTTCGCGCGAACGCGCCACCAGCGCTTCGCTGCCCTCGATGCCCAGCACCTCGCCGGCCAGCGTCGCCAGCGGCAGCGTGAAATTGCCCAGGCCGCAGAACCAGTCGATGACCCGCTCCTTGCGCTGTGGCTGCAGCAGGCGCAGCGCGCGGTCCACCAGCACGCGGTTGATGTGCGGGTTGACCTGGGTGAAGTCAGTCGGCCGGAACGGCATCGTGATGCCGAACTCCGGCAGCGCGTAGGCCAGTTCCTCGCCGCCCTCATCGAGCAGCTTCACGGTATCCGGCCCCTTGGGCTGCAGCCACCACTGCACGCCGGGATGCTCCTGCGCGAAAGCGCGCAGCTTCGCCAGGTCGCCCGCCGACAGCGGCTCCAGGTGCCGCAGCACCAGCGCGGTCACGCTGTCGCCACAGGCCAGCTCGATCTGCGGGCAGGTCTCGATGGCGTCCATGGAGCCGATCAGCGCGCGCAGCGGCAGCAGCTGGTCGCTGACGTGCTGCGGCACCACGTGGCATTCCCTGATGTCGGCCACGTAGCGGCTCTTGCGCTCGTGGAAGCCGACCAGCACCGTCTCCTTCTTCCGCACGTGCCGCACACTGAAGCGGGCGCGCCAGCGGTAGCCCCAGGCCGGCCCTTCGATGGCGGGCAGCATGCTGTCCGGCTTCACCTTGCTCAGGTGCCAGAGGTTGTCCTCCAGCACCCGCTGCTTGATGGCGACCTGGGCGGCGGGGTGCAGGTGCTGCATCTTGCAGCCGCCGCAGGCGCCCTCGTGCAGGCCGAAATGCGGGCAGCCCGGGCGCACCCGCTGCGCCGACTCGCGGTGCAGCGCGACCAGGGTGGCCTGCTCCCAGTTGTTCTTCCTGCGGTTGACCTTGACCGTCACCCGTTCGCCAGGCAGCGCGCCGTCGACGAACACCACCTTGCCGTCCGGGCGCCGGGCGACGCCCTGGGCCTCGATGTCCAGCGATTCGATCTCCAGCCAGCCCTCGGGCAGGGGCTCCGGCTCTTTCAGTTCACTCATCCCCCGATTGTCGCTGGTGCGCAGGCCGAGGGCTTGCGCACGCTGCGCCGGACATCACACCCAGGCGGCCAGGTACTCCTGCCAGTGCGCCTCGGCGGGCGCCAGGCCGGCCAGCGTCTCCTTGACGAAGGCGATCTCCTGGTCGTATTCCGCTTCGGTGAAGCCGCCGCGCATCTTCTGGAAGCGGCAATACAGCAGGTAGGTGTTCATGACGTCCGTCTCGCAATAGCGGCGGATCTCGTCCAGCTTGCCGTCACGGTAGGCGTTGAAGACCTGCGAGCCATCCATGCCCAGCTTGCCGGGGAAGCCGCACAGCTTGGCCATCGCGTCCAGCGGCGCGTTGGCGCGCGGCTGGTACATGGCCAGCAGGTCCATCAGGTCCAGGTGCCGCATGTGGTAACGGCTGATGTAGTTGTTCCACTTGAACTCGCGGTCGTCCTCGCCGAGGTCCCAATACTTGCCGGCGGTGACGCCGTGGCGCAGGCCGCGATAGTGCAGCACGGGCAGGTCGAAGCCACCGCCGTTCCAGCTGACCAGCTGCGGCGTCTTCTGCTCGATGGTGCGGAAGAACTGCTGCACGATGCGGCCTTCGCTGGCATCGTCCTTGTCCACGAAGGAATGCACCCGCAGGCCCTCGGCGTTGCGGAACACGCAGCTGATGACGAGGATGCGCTGCAGGTGCAACGGCATGAAGTCGCTCTGGCCGTTGTCCTTGCGCTCCTTGGCCCACTGTTCGTAGACCTCCGCGTCAGTCAGCTCCGGGGGCGAACCGCGCAGCAAGCGCAGCCCCTGGACGTCAGGAATGGATTCGATGTCGAAGACAAGTACGGGCCAGGCCATGCCCGGCAATGTACCGGATTACAGCAGGGCTTCCTTGTCGATCCCGCTGCGCACCATGTGGCGCTTCAGCTTCATCAGCGCCTCGTTCTGGATCTGCCGCACCCGCTCGCGCGTGAGGCCCAGGCGGTCGCTCAGCACCTCCAGCGTCTCCGGCTCGCGGTCATGCAGGCCGAAACGGCCTTCCAGCACTTCCTTCTCCCGATAGGACAGCGCGTCGATCCAGCTGGCCAGCAGGCGCTCCACCTCGCGGTTCTGCGTGACGCCGGTGGGATCGACCGCCAGTTCGTCGGCCATGAAGTCGCCCAGCGTGTGCTCGTCGTCCGAGCGCTCCACCACCGCGTCCAGCGACTTGGGCGCTTCCGCCATTGCCAGCAACTGCGAGACCTCCTGCACATCGCGCCCCAGCAGCGCGGCGACGTCCTCCACCCGCACGCCGTCGCCCTCGACGCCGTTGCGCGTCGAGATGAAGGCGGGATCGTTCTCCAGCGTGCGGCGCGCGCGCAGCACCTGCTGCAGTTCGCGCACCACGTGCACCGGCAGGCGGATGACGCGGCCCTGGTTCATCACGGCGCGTTCCACGGCCTGCCGGATCCACCACGTGGCATAGGTGGAGAAGCGGAAGCCGCGCTCCGGCTCGAACTTGTCGATGGCGTGCATCAGGCCGAGGTTGCCCTCCTCGATCAGGTCCGACAGCGGCACACCGCGTCCGAGGTAGCCCTTGGCGATGCTCACCACCAGCCGCAGGTTGTGCTCGATCATCGACTGGCGCGCCAGGAAGTCGCCGGCGCGCGCGCGGCTGGCCGTGTCGAACTCTTCTTCGGCGGTGAACAGCGAGGTGCGGCGCACGTCGCGCAGGTACAGCGTGAGCGTGTCGCTCGATTCGCCGGAGAACTCGCCGTTGCCCTCGCGCGCCGGCGCTTCGGTGGCGGCCGGCTCCGGCGCGGCCGCCTCCAACTCATCCGCTCCGGCCTTGTCCGCATCCTGCCGGGCACCCTCGGGTGTCGCAGGAGCGTGGCCGTTGCGGCGTTTCATGGCTATCTCGGTGGCAGGTACCGGCTGGGATCGACGGGCTTGCCCTGGCGGCGGATCTCGAAGTGCAGCTTCACGCGGTCGGTATCGGTGGAGCCCATCTCGGCGATCTTCTGGCCCTTGCGCACGCTCTGGTCTTCCTTCACCAGCAGCGACTGGTTGTGCGCATACGCGGTGAGGTAGGTGTTGTTGTGCTTCAGGATGATCAGGTTGCCGTAGCCGCGCAGGCCCGCGCCCGCATAGACCACGCGGCCATCGGCGGCGGCCAGCACGGGCTCGCCCGCGCGCCCGCCGATGTCCAGGCCCTTGTTCTTCTGCTCGTCGAAGCCGGCCAGCACGGCGCCGGCGCCCGAGATGGGCCAGCCCCAGGCGACTTCGTCTTCGCCACTCGCGGCCGGCTGCGCCGCCGCGGCGGCAGGCGCACTGGTTGCGGGCCGCGCTGCACTCGCCGAAGGCTGCGGCGCCGAGCTGCCGCTCGCGGGCGGCAGCGGCCGCGACGACATCGCTTCGTTGTTCGCGGCAGCGACCTGCGTGCCGGGCTGCGCGACGCGCAGCACCTGGCCCACCTCGATCACGTTCGGGTTGTCCAGCCCGTTCCAGCGCGCGATGTCGCGCCAGTTCTGGCCGGTCTCCAGCGCGATGCGGATCAGCGTGTCGCCGGGCTTCACCGTGTAGTAGCCGGGCTTGCCGGCGTTCTCGGCGCCGGGCAGCACCTTCGGTGCTTCAGCCGTGGCCATGGCCGCGGGAGCCGGCGCATGGCGCGCCGTGGTGCGGTCTTCGACCGGCGCAGGCGCGTGCCGCGACGACGCGCAGGCTGCCAGCAAGGCGCACGCCACCCCGATGCACAAAAACTTCCAAGTGCGTCCGTGCACCGACCACATCGTTTTCTTCCTCATGCAACGCCAGATTTTAGGGGGACAAAGTGAACCGATTCCAGCACGGTCTGTTTGAGTTGACCAGCGGTTTTCTCGACGACGACGAGGGCCTGCTGCCCCGTGGCGAGCACCATCGGCGCGACGATGCGGCCGCCCACCGCAAGCTGATCGGTCCACGTCTGCGGAATGGCTTCGCCACCCGCAGCCGCAATGATGCCCGCGTACGGCGCGCCTTTGGCGTAGCCCGCCATGCCATCGCCAAACAGCAGGTGCACGTTGGGCAGGCGGAAGGGCCGCAGATTGTCGCGCGCCTTGTCATGCAGGCCGCGCAGGCGCTCGACGCTGTAGACCTCGCTGGCCACGAGCCCCAGCACCGCGGCCTGGTAGCCGCAACCGGTGCCCACTTCGAGCACGCGCCCGAGGCGGCCCTGGGCATCGGTGCGGCCGGCGAGCAGGAGCTCGATCATGCGCGCCACCACGCTGGGCTTGGAGATGGTCTGGCCCAGGCCGATCGGCAGGCTGGTGTCTTCGTAGGCCTGGTTCACCAGCGCGCTGTCGACGAAACGGTGGCGTTCCACCGCGCCCATCGCGCCCAGCACGCGCGGATCGCCGACGCCTTGCGCGGCGAGCTTCTGCACCATGCGCGTGCGAATGGCCTGCGAGTCCAGGCCCACGCCGGCCGGCGCGACGCGCTGCGGCGGCAGGGGCACACTCGCGCTGCCGCGCGGCTGCGGCGGGCGCGTGCCGTCTTCGGGCAGGCGCGCCGGAAAACTCGGGCGGCGGCTCACCCGCCCTCCTTGCGCTGGGCCATCTGCTGCGCGGCCTGGCCCCAGTAGCGCAACGCGTCGTGGTCCGTGAGGTCCACCTTCAGCGGCGTGATCGTCGGATGGCCCTGCAGCGAGGCATGGAAGTCCGTGCCCTCGGCGTCGTCCTTGGCCTTGCCGGCGCCGCCGATCCAGTACATCGTGTCGCCGCGCGGGCTGGTCTGCGAGATCACCTTCTCCGCCGCGTGGCGGCGGCCGAGGCGGCAGACCTTGAAAGGCTTCAGCTGCTCGTAAGGCAGGTTGGGGATGTTCACGTTCAGCAGCCACATGGCTTCGCTGGCGCGGTGGTGCTCCACAAGGTACTGCACCAGTTCACGCGCGCGCTTCACCGCGGCGTCGAGGTGGGCCCAGCCCTTCTCCACCTGCGAGAAGGCGATCGCGGGGATGCCGAACAGGTAGCCCTCCATCGCGGCGCCCACAGTGCCGGAATAGATGGTGTCGTCGCCCATGTTGGCGCCGTTGTTGATGCCGCTCACCACCAGGTCGGGCTTGTATCCGAGCAGGCCGGTCAGCGCGATGTGCACGCAGTCCGCCGGCGTCCCATTGACGTAGCGGAAGCCGTTGGGGGCCTCGTTCACGTACAGGGGCGCGTGCAGGGTCAGTGCATTCGACTTGGCGCTGTTGTTGTGCTCGGGCGCGACCACTTCCACGTCGCCGAGGTCGCGGATCGCTTCGTACAGCGCCACGATACCGGGCGCCTGGTAGCCGTCGTCGTTCGAGAGGAGGATCTTCATGGCTGCGCCGATTGTAGGGTTCGCCCGTCACGGCCGGGACAAGCACTCGCCCAGCCGTTTGCCTATGATGCGGCGACCACGAGATCGAGAGCTTTCCCATGCATGCCTGGCTTTGCGAAAACCCCGTCGGCGTCGATGCGCTGCAATGGAAGGAACTGCCCACGCCCCAGCCGAAAGCCGGCGAGGTGCTGGTGCGCATCGAGGCGGCCAGCCTCAACTTCCCCGACCTGCTGATCGTGCAGAACAAGTACCAGATGAAGCCGCCGCTGCCCTTCGTGCCGGGCTCGGAGTATGCGGGCGTCGTCGAGGCGGTGGGTGAAGGCGTGAAGCATCTGCAGGTCGGCCAGCATGTGGCCTGCCTGTCCGGCACCGGCGGCTTCGCGACCCACACGCTCGCGCCGGCGGCGCTGTGCATGCCGCTGCCGCCCGGCTTTCCCTTCGTCGACGCGGCGGCCTTCATCATGATCTACGCGACCTCGCACCACGCGCTGGTCGATCGCGCCCAGCTCAAGGCCGGCGAGACCGTGCTGGTGCTCGGCGCCGCGGGCGGCGTCGGCACGGCGGCGATCCAGATCGCGAAGGCGATGGGCGCACGCGTCATCGCGGCCGCCTCCTCGCCGGAGAAATGCGAGCTGTGCAAATCGATCGGCGCCGACGCGACCATCGACTACAGCCAGCATCCCGCGCCGAATGCGCTGCGCGAAGCGATCAAGGCCGCCACCGACGGCAAGGGCCCGGACGTCATCTACGACCCGGTGGGCGGCGATTTCGCCGAGCCGGCCTTCCGCTCGATCGCCTGGCGCGGCCGCTACCTGGTGGTGGGCTTCGCCGCCGGCCCCATCCCCAGCCTGCCGCTGAACCTGGCGCTGCTAAAGGGCGCGTCCATCGTCGGCGTGTTCTGGGGCGACTTCTCGCGGCGCGAGCCCAAGGCCAATGCGGCCATGATGGCGGAACTGGCGCAGTGGTACGCGCAAGGAAAAGTGAAGCCGGTGATCGATCGCACGATGCCGATGGCAGAGCTCAAGGCAGCCTATGCGCGCATGGGTTCCCGCGAAGTCAAAGGCAAGCTCGTGATGGTCAACTGAACAGGGCTGCAGTTGTGGCTATAATCTCGCTCTTGCGGTGGCTGTAGCTCAGTTGGTAGAGTCCAGGATTGTGATTCCTGTTGTCGTGGGTTCGAGTCCCATCAGCCACCCCAGCGAACGTTGAACGCAAAGGCCCTTCGGGGCCTTTCTTCTTTCCTGCTCGCTACCGCTGCGCCTCCACCCGCTTCATCTTCAAGTACTCCGCCCGCTCCATCTCGTGCAGCTGGCGCGGATACTTCTCGGTGCCGTCGAACCAGGCTTCCATGCGCCGCTCCAGGCGATCGTCGGACGCAGCGGCCAGCGTATCGAGGTAGGCCTGGATGCAGAGGAAGTAGCGCATCGTGTTGCGCTCCATCAGCCCGCGCGCGCCGCCCACGAAGGGTGGGTTGCCGTTGGCCGGCGAGAAGCCCACCTTGTCCTTGCCCGCGGTTCCGAAGTACACGTTGAAGGCGATCGAGCCGGCCGCGCCGTAGCCGAACGCGTAGGTCATGTGCAGGAAGGTGCGGTCGCCCTCCAGCGGCACCGCTTCGGCGACCAGCTGGTAGTCCTGCGTGCTGTACGGGCCCTGCGCCGCCGACATCTGCACGCCGAGGTAATCGGGCTGGACTTCCGGTGTTTTCCAGGTGAAGCGCAGCGTCGACGCCTGCGCCGCCGGCTGCTTGTAGGTGTTGCCCACCTTCAGCTCCAGCACGGTGTCGGCGCCGGCCCTGGTGGTCTGGCACTGCTTGTTATTGAGGTGCAGGATCAGGATGTCGCACCAGTGCGCCGGGTCCGCCAGCGCGCTGCTGACGGTGGCGAAGGGCTGGTCCAGCACCGCGTACATCTCGCCTTCGATGCGGCGGCTGGCCTCTTCCGACTTCATCACCAGCGGCGCCTTCAGCGGGCTGGACGCCAGTTGCGGCGCGAGGCTCGCATGCTGCGCGCGCAGGCCTTCGGCCCCCAGCACACCGGAGGCCGCGGCCTGGCCGGCGGCGAGAACCAGGACCAGGGCCAGCCCCAAGGCCGGCCAGGGACGCAAGACCTGCATGACGCGCCCTCCTTGCAGCCGGCCAGCTTAAGGCCGCGACGGCCCGCGCCCATATGGCACCTTCGTCCAATGAGGGGAGAGGCGCAGCTCAGCGCGCGGCCGCCTGCCGCCGGACCTCGTTGCGCTTCATCTGCAGGTACTCGTCGCGTTCCACCTCGTGCAGCTGGCGCGGGAATTTCTCGGTGCCGTCGAACCACGAGGCCAGCCGCTTCTCCAGCCGCTCGGACGGCGGCGCGGCCAGCGAACGCAGGTAGGAGTCGATGGCGAGGTAGTAGCGCATCGTGTTGCGCTCGACCACGCCGCGCATGCCGCCGACGAAGCCGTCCTCGCCGCCCTGCGCCCCGGGCTCCTGGCGGGTGAAGCCCACCTTGTCGCGGCCGGCGGTGCCCAGGTAGAGCTGCAAGGCTATCGAGCTGGCCGTGCCGTAGGCCAGGCCGTAGCCCATGCGCAGGAAGGTGCGGTTGCCGGGCAGCGGCACGGCCTCCACCAGCAGCGTGTAGTCGCGCGTGCCGTAAGGGCCTTCGGGCGCGGTCATCTGGATGCCGAAATAGTCCGCCGTCTTCGTCGGCGGCCGCCAGCCGAAGCGCAGCAGCGAAGCCGAATCCACGTCCTGCTCGACTTTCCGCCCCACGCGCAGCTCCAGCACCGTCTCGCCGTTCGCCTCGGTGCGCCGGCAGTACTTGGTGTTGAGATGCAGGATGAGGATGTCGCACCATTGCGCGGGATCGACGAGCGCGCCGGTCACCACCGCGAACGGATGGTCCAGCACCGCGTAGACGCTGCCGTCGATGCGGCGCTGCGCCTCTTCGGACTGCAGCACCAGCGGGCCGCCGAACTGGTTGCTGGCCAGCTGCGGGCCCAGGCTGTCGTACCTGGCCTTGAGGCCTGCCGCGCCGAGCGGGGCCGCCAGCGCCGGCAGCGCGGCCAGCAGCATGCAGAGCGCGAGCAGGCGGGCCAGCCAGCGATTTTGCAAGGTTTGCATGGCTCCCTCCTTCGAGCCCAGCTTAGCGCTGCGGCCGGGCCTCCGCAACGCGGGCGCCGGCCTGCCGCTCCAGCGGGATGCGCACCTCGATGCAGGTGCCCTCCCCCGGCGCCGTGGCGATGGCCAGGGTGCCGCGCAGCAGCCGCGCGCGTTCGCGTAGGCCCGCGAGCCCGAGCGACGAAGCCTTGCGCGGTTCGGCCAGCCAGAAGCCGGCGCCGTCGTCCTGCACGCGCAGCAGCACCTCGCTTTCGTCCCGCCCCAGGCACACCGCCACCTGGTGCGCGTGCGCATGCTTGCCGACGTTGGCCAGCGACTCCTGCACGATGCGGAAGATGGCGGTGGCGTGCGGCTCCTGCAGTTGCAGGCTTTCGTCCACCCGCAGTTCGCAGGCGACACCATGCCGCTGCGTGAAGCCGGCGGCCAGCCACTCGATGGCGGGCACCAGGCCCAGGTCGTCCAGCACCAGCGGCCGCAGGTCGGCGGCGATGCGCCGGGTGGCCCCGACCGCCTGATCGAGCAGCCCGAGCATCTGCGCCAGCTTGGCGCCGGCGCCGTGCTCCTCCAGGTGGTCGCGCAGCCAGTTCACGTCCATCTTCAGGGCCGTGAGCATCTGCGCCAGTTCGTCGTGCAGTTCGCGGGCGATGCGCGCCTTTTCCTGCTCGCGCGCGCTGCTCGCCTCGGCGGCGAAGGCGGCCAGCTCCTGCTGCGCCTGCACGCGATCGCTGACGTCCCGCACCACCAGCGTGGCGAGCTCGCCTTCGTGGGTCTGCACGCGCGACAGCGAAGCCTCCAGCGGAAACTCCTCGCCGGCGGCGCGCAGGCCACGCCCGGCCGCGGCCAGCTGCCGCGCGCCGGCTGTCTCGCTGCGCAGGCGGGGCGGCAGCAGCATCTCCACGTGCCGGCCCAGCGCCTGCGGCGCCGTCCAGCCGAAGATGCGCTCGGCCGCGCGGTTGAACAGCACGATGCGCTGTCCTTCATCCACCGTGACGATCGCGTCCATGGCCGAATCGAGCAGGCCTGCCTGCCAGGCAGCCCGTTCGGCGTCCGACAACGCGAAGGAGCCCATGCACCGCCCTCCTTGGTTTCGGCGTTCGGCGCAGCATAAGCCGCAGCGCCGGTGGCGGCGCTGGGACTTTGGGGCAATAGGAGGGGGAGACAGCCGGGGTCCGCGGACGCGGAACCCGGCTTGCGAGCGGCGCGAACGAGCGCTTATTGCGCGTCGTCCTTCGGCTTGGCGACGTTGATCTGGACCTTGAAGCGGGCCTTCAGCATGTCGTAGTAGGCCTGCGCCTCGGCGGCCGTCCAGGCGCGCGTGTACTGCTGCATTTCGGCCTTGGCCTGCGCCTCGGCCGGCGTCTCGCGCGGCAGCACCTTGTTCACCTTGACGACGGCGAAACCCTCGGGACCCAGGTCCACGCCCACCCAGGCGGGCAGCGCGCTGGCGTCGGCGCGCAGGGCGGCTTCGATCACCTTGCCCGGAAGCTTGCCGGCGTCCTGGCGCGAGACCGTCTGCGCGGCGGGCAGCGTGGCGGCATCGGGCTTGGCCTTCCAGGCCGCCAGCTTCTCCTGGCCGTCCTTGCGGGCCAGTTCGGCCGCCTGCTGCTGCACGACCAGGTCGCGCACCTGCTGCTTCACCTCGGCGAAGGGCTTGGTGCGCGCCGGCTGGTGCGACACGATGCGGCCGGACACCATCTGGTTGCCGCCGATCTCCAGCGCCTCGGTGTTGCGCTTCTTGTCCACCGCATCCGGGCCGAACAGCGCCTGCAGGAACTTCGGGTTGGCCAGCGGGCCGGTGGCGCCGGGCGCGGGCAGGCGCGTGACGTTGTCCGCCTTGTGGATTTCCAGCTTCAGCTTGTCGGCCACCGGCTTCAGGCTGTCGGACTGCTCGTAGACCGTGTTGCTGAAGGTCTCGGCGGCCTCGGCGAACTTCTTCTGCGCCTGCTGCTTCTGCACTTCGGCTTCCAGCTGGGGCTTCAACTCCGCGAAGGACTTCGGCTTTTCGCCGCGGATGTCGGTGAGCTTGATGATGTGGAAGCCGAAGTCGGATTCCACCAGGCCGCTGATCTCGCCCTTCTTCAGCGCGAAGGCCGCGTCCTCGAAAGGCTTGGTCATCGCGCCGCGGCCGAAGTAGTCGAGGTCGCCGCCGTTGGCCGCCGAGCCCGGGTCCTGCGAATTCTTCTTCGCCACCTCGGCGAAGCTTTCCGGGTTCTTCTTCACCTGCGCCAGCAGCGCTTCGGCCTTCGCCCTGGCCTTGGCCTTGTCGTCGGCGCTCGCGCCCTTGGGCACGGCGACCAGGATGTGGCTCGCGCGGCGCTCCTCCTGGCCGCCCAGGCGCATGGCGTTCTGGTCGTAGTAGTTCTTCAGGTCCTGCTCGTTGACCGCCAGGCCGCGGGCGACGGCGGGCAGGTCCAGCATCACCCATTCGATGCTCGCCTGCTCCGGGGCCTGGAACAGCTTCGGGTTGGCCTGGTAGAAGGCCTCCAGCTCCGCGTCGGTGGGCTGCACCTTGGCCTGGAAATCGGCCGGGGTGAAGCGCGCCACCTGCACTTCGCGGCGCTCGAAGTAGCTGTTCAGGGAGACTCCTGCCTGCGCAGCGCCGGCCAGCGCGGTGTCGGTGACTCCGCCCAGGACCTGGCGCGTGGCGAGTTCGCCGCGCATCGAGTTCTCGAACATCTCCGGGGTCATGCCCTGCGCGGCCAGCAGCTGGCGATAGCGCTCCACGTCCAGGCTGCCATCGGGCTTGCGCAGCATGGCGATCAGCTCGTTCTTCTGCAACTCGCGCGCCAGCCGCTGGTCACCCACGGTCAGGTTGTTGTGTTCCACCGCCGCAGCGAGCACCTGGTCGCGCACCATGCGCTCCAGCGTCGAATACTTGGCGGCGGGCGAGTCGAGCAGCTTGGGGTCGACGTTGGGCGCCTGCTGGCGGATGCGATCCACCTGCTGCTTGTGCGCGTTGTCCCAGTCCTGCTGCGTGATGTCGCGGCCGTCGACCTTGGCGACCGTCTCGCCCCGCTCGCGGTACCGGTTGTAGCCTTCCAGGCCGAACAGTACGAACGAGGGGAAGATGAGCAGGAACAGCAGCCACTGCATCACCTTGTTGTGCTTGCGGACGAAATCGAACATGGGATCAGGAGTCTCGTGGGGAATACCAAAAAGGCGAACCGACCTCGGTTCGCCTTTGTTGTTGGTGGGTGCTGACGGGATCGAACCGCCGACCTACGCCTTGTAAGGGCGCCGCTCTACCAGCTGAGCTAAGCACCCCACCGGGAGCCGACCATCAGTTCAGCGCATCCTTGAGCGCCTTGCCGGGACGGAACTTGGGTACCTTGGCAGCCTTGATTTTAATCTGAGCGCCGGTGCGGGGATTCCGGCCGCTGCGCGCGGCCCGTTTACCCACCGCGAAAGTGCCGAAACCCACGAGCGAAACCGAGCCGCCTTTTTTCAGCGTGGTCTTCACCGCGCCGATCATGGACTCCAGCGCGCGCGTGGCGGCGGCCTTGGAGATATCGGCATGCTTCGCGATGTGCTCGATCAGTTCGGTCTTGTTCACGGGGGCCCCTCGGGTATGTGGTTCTGGACGGTCTTTTGTCAAAAATTCGTCTCCCGTTCCCGCGCTGGCCGCTGCACGGCGATGCGAGGAAGGGGAGACGGTGTCGGCCGGCATGGCGGCCACTGGCGTCGATTAGAGCCAGCACCGCAAACCGTGTCAATACGGCCTGCGGCAATACAACACGCGGACGCGCATTGTAGTGGCGCTGCACCAGGCGGAAATCAGTTTTCCGCCGCGGCGCACCATGTTGCACCGCGGCGCGTCCAGCAAACAGTTACAGCGCGGCGGCGATGGCCTTGCCAAGGTCGGAGGTGCTCGCCTTGCCGCCGATGTCCGGCGTGCGCGGCGCGCCCGACTTCGGGTCCAGCACGCCCTCGATCGCCTTCAGGATGCCGTCGTGCGCGTCCTTGTGGCCCAGGAACTCCAGCATCATCGCGCCGCACCAGATCTGGCCGATCGGGTTGGCGATGTTCTTGCCGTAGATGTCCGGCGCCGAGCCGTGCACCGGTTCGAACAGCGAGGGGAACTTGCGGTCCGGGTTCAGGTTGGCGCTGGGCGCGATGCCGATGGTGCCGGTGCAGGCCGGGCCCAGGTCGGACAGGATGTCGCCGAACAGGTTGCTGGCCACCACCACGTCGAAGAAGTCCGGCCGCTGCACGAAGTGCGCGGTCAGGATGTCGATGTGGAACTTGTCGGTCTTCACGCCGGGGTACTTCTTCGCCATTTCGGCCACGCGCTCATCCCAATAGGGCATGGTGATCGCGATGCCGTTGGACTTGGTGGCGCTGGTCAGGTGCTTCTTGGGCCGCGACTGGGCCAGCTCGAAGGCAAACTTCAGCACGCGGTCCACGCCGATGCGGGACATCACCGTCTCCTGCATCACGATCTCGCGCTCGGTGCCGGGGTACATGCGGCCGCCGATGGAGCTGTATTCGCCCTCGGTGTTCTCGCGCACGATGTACATGTCGATCTCGCCGGGCTCGCGCTTGCTGCCGTCCTTGCGCACCACCGGGGCGACGATGCCGGGCATCAGGCGGGCCGGGCGCAGGTTGATGTACTGGTCGAACTCGCGGCGGAACAGCAGCAGCGACTGCCACAGCGACACGTGGTCGGCGATCTTCTCGGGCCAGCCCACCGCGCCGTAGAAGATGGCGTCGTGGCCGCCGATCAGGTCCTTCCAGTTCTCCGGCAGGTACTTGCCGGTCTTCTCGCAGTATTCCCAGTTGCCCCACTCGAACACGTCGAACTGCAGGTCGACGCCGTACTTGCGGGCGGCGGCGTCCACCACGCGCATGCCCTCGGGCATGACTTCCTTGCCGATGCCGTCGCCGGCGATGACTGCGATGCGCTTCTTGCTCACTGTGTGCTCCTGAAAAACGAAAGGGATTCCTGCAGAAGCAGCGCCGGGGCTTCTTCCGCGATGTAGTGGCCGCAGGGCAGGCTGCGGCCGGTGAAACTGCCGGCCGCCGCGCGCCACAGCGACTGCACGTCGAAACAGCGGCCCACCGCGCCGTGCTCGCCCCACAGCACGCGCAGCGGCTGCGTGAGGCGGCGGCCGGCGTCCTGGTCCGCCTGGTCATGTTCCAGGTCGATGCCGGCGCTGGCACGGTAGTCGGCGCACACCGCTTCGGCCGTGCCGGCGATGGCGGCGCAGCGCTCGTATTCCGCCAGCGCCTCCGGCGCGAACGCGGCCAGGCCGGCGTGGCGCGCGCCCATGACGGCGCGCACGTAGCGCACCGGGTCGGAGGCGATCAGCGCTTCCGGCAGCGGCGGCGGCTGGATCAGGAAGAACCAGTGCCAGTAGGCGCGGGCGAATGCTTCCGTCGTATTGCGGTACATGGCCAAGGTGGGCGCGATGTCCAGCAGCAGCATGCGCTCCACGGCCTGCGGATGATCCAGCGCCAGCCTATGCGCGACGCGCGCGCCGCGGTCGTGGGCCAGCACCTGGAAGCGCTCGTGGCCCAGCGTGCGCATCGCGTGCAGCGCGTCGCGCGCCATCTCGCGCTTGCTGTAGCTGGCATTGCGCTCGCCCGCGGCCGGCCGGCCGGAGTCGCCGTAGCCGCGCAGGTCCAGCATCACGACATGAAAGGTCTGCGCGAGCTCCGGCGCAACCCGGTGCCACATGGCCTGGCTCTGCGGATGACCGTGCAGCAGCAGCAGCGGCGCGCCCTGCCCCGCACGGCGCACCTGCAGCGCGACGCCTTCGCGTTCGAGGCGCAGCGATTCGAAGCTTTCGAACATGGCGCCGATTCTCGGGCCGGAGCCCGTGGCCCACAAGCAATAATCCGGCAAGCGATTCTTTCCATTCGTGCAGCAATCCAGTTCCCCTCCCCTCGACCGCGGCGACCTCCAGCTGCTGCTCGCGATCAAGCAACAAGGCAGCCTGGCCGGCGCCGCCACCGCCGCCGGCGTGGTGCCCTCGGTCATCACCAAGCGGCTCGCCGCGCTCGAAGCCCGGCTGGGCCTCAAGCTGTTCCAGCGCACCACGCGGCGCGTGGTGCCCACGCCGGAAGGCGAAGTGCTGTGCCAGCGCGCCGTAGCCCTGCTGGAAGGCTTCGCTGCGATGGAAGCGGAACTGCAGGAGCGGCAGAAGGAGCCGGTGGGCCGCATCCGCCTCGCCGCCACTTTCGGCTTCGGCCGCCTGTGGCTCGGGCCGGCGCTGGCCGATTTTCAGGCGCGGCATCCGCAGCTGGAGCTGCAGTTGCAACTGGTGGAACAGTTGCCGGACCTGGCGTTGGAAGGCTACGACGGCGCCGTCTGGCTGTGGTCGGTGCGCGGCCAGCGCGCCAGCGAATGGACCGGCCGCCGCCTCGCGCGCAATCAACGCGTGCTGGTGGCTTCGCCCGACTACCTGCGCCGGCACGGCACGCCGCAGGGCGTGGAGGAGCTGGCGCAGCACGCCTGCCTGGTCGTGCGCGAGAACGAGCAATTCGAAGTCTGGCGGCTGCAGCGCGAACGCGACCGCACGGAGATGCGGGTGCGCGTGGGCAGCCCGCTTTCCAGCAACTCCGGGGAACTCGTGCGCGACTGGTGCCTGGCCGGGCACGGAATCATGCTGCGCAGCCTGTGGGACATCGCCGCCCCGCTGGCCAGCGGTGAACTGGTGCGCGTGCTACCCGGCTACGCGATGGTCGACGCGGACATCCACTGGCTGGCGCCGCACACGCCGACGACGCCACGGCGCATCCGGCTGCTGGTGGATTTCCTGGCCGAGCGCTTCCGCGCCGAGCCGTGGAAGCTCAAGCCCGCTTCGGCGGCCGCACGACCAGGCTCACGCCCACGGCGGTGAGCGCCATGCCCAGCACGATCAGCGCCGTGATCGGCTCGCCGAACAGAAGCCAGGCCATGATGGCCGTGGTGGGCGGCACCAGGTACATGAGGCTGCTGACGGTGGTGGCTGCGCCGCGCTGGATCAACAGGTAGAGCAGCGAGCTGCCGCCCAGGGTCAGGCCCAGCACCGACCAGGCCAGCGCGCCGGCCAGCTGGCCGTTGAGGCTGCTGTCGGCCAGGGTCCAGCGGATGGATTCGGTTTCCATCAACGCAAGCGGCAGGGTCGCGACGAAAGCGGCCGCCAGTTGCACCAGGTTGGCCGTGCGCACGTCGCAGGGCTGCACGAAACGCTTCTGGTACAGCGTGCCGGCCGTGATGGAAGCCAGCGCGATCAACGCATAGGTGAGGTTCAGCGGGTTGACCTCGCCATGCCCCAGCTTCTGCCAGACCACCAGCAGCAGGCCGGCGAGGCCCAGCGCCAGGCCGCCCCATTGGCGGCGCGCCACCTGGCCGCCGCGCATCGACACCCAGATCGCCGTCAGCACCGGCTGCAGGCCCACCAGCAAGGCCGCGAGGCCCGCGCCCATGCCCAGCTTCACCGCGGCCCAGACGCCGCCCAGGTAGCCCGCGTGCATGAAGATGCCGGTGACCGCGAGGTGGCCAGCCTGGCGGCGGTCGCGCGGCCAGCTGGCGCGCACGGCCAGCGCCCACACGAGGAAACAGGCGACCGAGAACAGGTAGCGGAAGGCCAGGAATTTCATCGGCGGCGCATGCGGCATGCCGTAGCGCGCGACGATGAAGCCGGTGGACCAGATCAGGACGAAGACGGCCGGCATGGCCCGCACCAGCGGACCGGCCGGCTGCGCGGCCTGCGGCACGGCGGACATCTAGTGCTTCACGCGGCGCCGGATCTCGGGCAGCGCCTTCTGCAGGTAGTAGATCATCGACCAGACGGTCAGGATGGCGGCGATCCAGATCAAGCCGGTACCCCACAGGTGCGTGTCGACCACGCCGAACAGCAGGCCGTTGTAAAGCAGGAAGGGGATGGCGACCATCTGCACGGTGGTCTTGACCTTGCCCAGCATGTGCACGGCCACGCTCTTGGAGGCGCCGATCTGCGCCATCCATTCGCGCAGGGCCGAGATCGCGATTTCGCGGCCGATGATGATCAGCGCCACGAAGACGTCGGCCCGTTTCAGGTGCACCAGCACCAGCAGCGAGGCACAGACCAGGAACTTGTCGGCGACCGGGTCGAGGAAGGCGCCGAAGGACGACGTCTGATCGAGCTTGCGCGCCAAGTAGCCGTCCAGCCAGTCGGTCAAGGCGAACACGACGAACATCACCGTGGCCACCAGGTTCTGGGTGTGCGGCTCCAGTCCCAGATAGAACACCCCCACCAGCAGCGGGATGGCTACGATGCGCGTCCAGGTGAGTAGCGTCGGGACCGTGAAGAACATGGGCAGCGCTATTGTGCCTGAGCGGACAGGCCCGCTAGTGCAACGCCCGGTAGATCTCTTCCGCGAGCTCGCGCGAGATGCCTTCCACCGTGGCGATGTCCTCCACGCTGGCCGCCGCGACGCCCCGTACGCCGCCGAAGCGCTGCAGCAGGCGGGCGCGCTTCTTGGCGCCCACGCCGGGGATTTCCTCCAGCTGGCTGCCGCCCACGCGCACCCGCGCGCGGCGCGCCCGCATGCCGGTGATGGCGAAGCGGTGCGCCTCGTCGCGGATCTGCGCGATCAGCATCAGCGCCGCCGAGTCGCGGCCCAGGTAGACCTTTTCGCGGCCGTCGGCGAACACCAGTTCCTCCAGGCCGACCTTGCGGCCCTCGCCTTTTTCCACGCCGACGATCACGGAGAGATCGAGGCCGAGCTCGGCGAAGACCTCGCGCGCCATGCTGACCTGGCCGCGGCCGCCGTCGACCAGCACCAGGTCCGGCAGGCGCTGGGCGCTGCCGCCGCCGCCGACCTTGACCTTCTTCGCCGGGGCCGCCAACTCCCCCGCCGCCGGTGCTTCCTGCACCGGGGGCAGCTCGCCGGCCGGCGCTTCCTGCACCGCGTCCAGCGGCACGAGGGCCACAGCCTCCTGCGCGTCGACCGCGGCTTCCTGCGCTTCGGCGGCATCGAAGGCGACCTCTTCCTCGCCTGGCGGCGGATTCGCATCGGGCGTGTCGCGCCCAGCCTGGGCCAGGCGCGCATAGCGGCGCGCCAGCACCTGGCGCATGGCCGCATAGTCGTCGCCAGGCGTGATGCCATCGATGTTGTAGCGGCGGTACTCGCGGTTCTGCATCGCATGGTGGTGGAACACCACGCAGGAAGCCTGGGTCGCCTCGCCCGCCGTATGCGAGATGTCGAAGCATTCGACGCGGAAGGTGTCCAGTTCGTCCGGCGCCAGGTCCAGCGAATCGACCAGCGCCCGCGTCCGGGCCTGCTGCGAGCCCTCTTCCGCCAGCAGCCGCGCCAGCTGCAGCTGCGCGTTCTTCTCCGCCATCTCCAGCCACAGCCGGCGCTGGCCGCGCGGGTTGTGCGCGGCGCCGATGCGCACGCCGGCCTGCTGCGACAGCGCGCCAATCAGTTCCGGGTCGACCGGGTGGCTGGTGATCAGGGCCGAGGGCACCGGCACGCCCAGGTAGTGCTGCGCGATGAAGGCTTCCAGCACCTGCACTTCGACCGGCTGCGCGGCGACGGCGTCCTCGCTGTCGCCCAGGTCCTGCAGCGCCGCCGCGTCCTCCACGTGGCTGGGGAAGTAGGCGCGGTCGCCCAGGTGGCGGCCGCCGCGCACCATGGCCAGGTTGACACAGGCCTTGCCGCCCTGCACCTGCACGGCCAGGATGTCGACGTCCTTGTCCGAAGCGGTGTCCACCGACTGCTGGTGCAGCACCTTGGACAGCGCGCTCATCTGGTTGCGCAGTTCGGCCGCCTGCTCGAACTCCAGCTTTTCCGCGTGCTCCATCATGCGGTCTTCCAGGCCCTTCAGCACCTTCTGCGTGTCGCCGCGCAGGAAGGCCTCCGCGTTGGTCACGTCGCGCTGGTAGTCGTCGGCCGTCACGAAGCCCACGCAGGGGCCGGTGCAGCGCTTGATCTGGTACAGCAGGCAAGGCCGGGTGCGGTTGGCGAACACCGTGTCCTCGCAGGTGCGCAGCCGAAACACCTTCTGCAGCAGCTGGATCGACTCCTTCACCGCCCAGGCGCTGGGGTACGGGCCGAAGTAGCGATGCTTGCGATCCACTGCGCCACGGTAGTAGGCCACGCGCGGGAACACGACGGCCGCCGCGGCGCTGCCACGCTGGCTGGCGGGCACACCGACGCCGGTGATCTTGAGGTAGGGGTAGCTCTTGTCGTCGCGGAACAGGATGTTGTAGCGCGGCGCCAGCGTCTTGATCAGGTTGTTCTCGAGCAGCAGCGCCTCGGCTTCCGAGCGCACCACCGTCGTTTCCAGCCGCACGATCTTGCCGACCATGTGGCCGATGCGCGTGCCGCCGTGGTTCTTGGTGAAGTAGCTGGAGACGCGCTTCTTCAGGTTGCGCGCCTTGCCGACGTACAGCACGCCGCCCTCGGCGTCGTAGTAGCGGTAGACGCCGGGCAGCGCGGGCAGCGCGGCGACCTGCGCCAGCAATTCTTCGGAGTGGTCCTGCACCATAGGCCCTCTATTATCCAAGCCGCATGCGCTGGGACATTTTCTGCAAGGTCATCGACAACCACGGCGACGCCGGCGTCTGCTGGCGCCTGGCCAGCGAACTCGCGCGCCGCGGCGCCCTGGTGCGGCTGTGGATGGACGACCCGGCCCCGCTGGCCTGGATGGCGCCGGGCCATCCCGGCGTGGAGGTGGTGCACTGGACCGCGCAGGTGCCGGCGCACGCGCCGGGCGACGTCGTCGTCGAAGCCTTCGGCTGCGATCCGCCGCCGGAATTCGTCGCCCGGATGCGCGCGGCGCCGCGGCCACCGGCCTGGATCAATCTCGAATACCTGTCGGCTGAAAGCTACGTCGAGCGCAGCCACGGCCTGCTCTCGCCGGTCCATTCCGGCCCGGGCGCCGGGCTGGCCAAGCACTTCTTCTACCCGGGCTTCAGCGAGCGCACCGGCGGGCTGCTGCGCGAACAGGACCTGCCGCAACGGCACGCGCAGTTCGACCGCGCGGCCTGGCTGCGTGGCCATGGCGTCCAGCCAGGCGCGGCGCGGGTGGTGAGCCTGTTCTGCTACGAGCCGCCAGCCCTGCCCGAACTGCTGCGCCACCTGGCACAGGAACCGACCGAATTGCTGGTCACCGCCGGCCGACCCACGGCCGCCATGCACGCGGCGCTGGCCCGGCTGGCAGCGGAACACGCCGGCTGGAACGCCCGCGGCCTGCTGCGCCCGCACTGGCTGCCCCTGCTGAGCCAGCGCGAGTACGACCAGCTGCTGTGGTCCTGCGACCTGAACTTCGTGCGTGGCGAAGATTCGCTGGTGCGCGGCCTGCTGGCCGGCAGGCCCTGCGTCTGGCACATCTACCCGCAGGACGACTTTGCCCACCACGCCAAGCTGGAGGCCTTCCTGCGCTGGCTGCAGCCGCCGGCGGACCTGGCCCGCTTCTTCCGGGTATGGAACGGGCTGGAAGAAGGCTTGCCGGCACCGGATTTCGCCGGCTGGCAGGCGCCGGCCGCGGAAACCTTGACGCGGATCGAGGCCTTGCCGGAGCTGGCCAGCGAGCTGGAGCGCTTCGCGGCCGGGCGAGGTAGAATATAGAGCTTTGCGCGAGCCGGCACCGCCGCTCTTTGCGCGCCCCGTTACCGCCGCCCACCGCAACCAACCGTCTTGCGCGCCGCGGCTCTCACCGTAGACACCCGTCATGAAAATCGCTCAAGAAATCCGCGCCGGCAACGTGATCATGCAGAACGGCCAGCCGTGGGTCGTGCTGAAGACCGAATACTCCCGCGGCGGCCGCAACTCGGCCACCGTGCGCATGAAGCTCAAGTCCCTGCTGAACAACCAGGGCACGGAAACCGTCTTCAAGGCCGACGACAAGATGGACCAGGTCATCCTCGACAAGAAGGACTGCACCTATTCCTACTTCGCCGACCCGATGTACGTCTGGATGGACGCCGACTACAACCAGTACGAAGTCGAAGCCGACAACATGGGCGACGCGCTGAACTACCTGCAAGACGGCCTGCCCGCCGAAGTGGTGTTCTACGAAGGCAAGGCCATCTCCGTCGAACTGCCCACCAGCGTCGAGCGCGAAATCACCTGGACCGAGCCCGCCGTCAAGGGCGACACCTCCGGCAAGGTGCTGAAGCCCGCCAAGATCGCCACCGGCTTCGAAATCGGCGTGCCGATCTTCGTGGCCCAGGGCGACAAGGTCGAAATCGACACCCGCACCGGCGAATACCGCCGTCGCGTCTAAGCGCTCCCCAGCAGAATCAAGGCTCCGCAAGGAGCCTTTTTTCATGGACCTGCTCGCCATCGCCGCCCCCTTCCGGATGCAGCCCGGCCTGCAGCGGCTGGAAGCCGGCGCGCCGCACCTGACGCCGCTCGCCGAAGGCAGCGCGTTGTGGCGGGAGAAGCAGCAGGTGCTGGCTGCCGGCGCCAGCCGCCTGTGCGTGCCGGGCTACGACTCCGCCCCCGCGATCGACGCGATCCTGCGCCGCGCGCGGGCCGAAGGTATTGCAGCCAGCGAGCCCATCGAGCTCGCCTTCGAGCAGGATTTCGCGGTGCTCGACGGCGCCAGCACCGCCCTGCCCTGGCTGTGCGTCTGCGTGCCATCGCACTGGGCGCCGGAAGACAAGCTGGGCCTGCCTTTCACCGCGGTCCATGCCCCGGTGGCCGACAACGCCCTGCTGATGGCCGGCGCGCGCCAGCTGACGCAGCTGGTCACCGGCGGCGGCGAATGGGAGCGCCACGTCTGGACCCTCAGCCCCAGCGGCCGCTACGACCAGCACCCGCGCCGGCACCCGCGCGCGCCCTGGCCGAACACGCCCGACCCGGAGGCCTTCGCGGCGCAGTGCTTCCTGCGGGCGGAGCGGCAGACCTTCTTCCCGCTGAGGCCCGGCCACGCCGTGTTCACCATCCACGTGATGCTGCAGCCACTGGCCGAGGCGGTGGCGACGCCCGCGCAGGCCCGGCGCCTGCACGCGGCCCTGTCGACCATGAGCGACGCCGTGCTTGCCTACAAGGGCCTGGCGCCGGCGCGCGAACGCCTGCTGGCCTGGCTGGCCCGCCGGGGCGCCTGAAGTCCTGGAAGCGGCCGCGCGCTGCGCCTGTGACTCAGCGCGTCAGGACCCACACCAACACGCCACCCACGGCCACGAGCGACCCGGCCACGGCCATCCAGGCCATGGGATTCGGCCCGCGGCGGACTTTCGACTGCACCAGCTCCGGCGCGTTGGGCAATGGCGGCAGCGCCGTGATGAATTCCGCGGCGCTCTCCGCCGTGAACAGCTCCAGGGTGACCCGCTGCAGGGGACCCGCGGCGCGGCTGCGCATGCCGATATCGACCAGGCTGCCGCGCACGCGCGCGTACACCAGTTCCTCCAGCGCAATCTTGACGCGGTCTTCCTTCCAGCGCAGCCGCTCGCGGAAGCGCCCGGCCAGGCGTAGCGCCTTCGTCTGCACGCGCACCTCGATCTCGCCCTTGAAGACGGGCAAGGTCATCCCCGGCCCGGCGCTGTCCGCCAGCGCCGCGGTGTACACGGCCTGGATCACGGAATAGCTGCCGCTGCGGCTGGGTTCGAATGGATCGTCCGGCCGCATCTTGACCAGGTCGGCCACGGTCAGCTGGCGGCCGTTGCCGGCCACCACCACGTCCGCGCTCGCCAGGGCTTTCTTGATGCGCATGCCGACGATCGTGCGGCGGTCATACGGGCCGACCCGACGGCCCTGCAGCAGCACGTGATAAAGCGGGTTCTCCAAGACTCGCTCCCCTCTCGTCCGACGCAAGGATAGCGGGAAGGCGGCCCGGACCGGACTTTGAAAGCGGCCACAATGGGTCCTATGTCTTCCACCCGCAACATCCACGACCGGCGCCTGGCGGACGCCTGGGCCACCCTGAAGGCGCATTCCGACCGCGGCCTGCCGCTGGACCCCGACGCCAGCCGGCTGGCCTTCGTCGACCCCGAGTTCCTGCTGCGCCGCGAAACCCGCGGCATCCGCTTCCAGCTGGAGCTGCTGAAACCGGACCTGGAGCAGCAGGAGCATGGCATCGAGAACACCATCGTCGTGTTCGGCAGCGCGCGCTTTCGCGACCAGTCGGACGCCGATGCCCTGGTCAAGCAAGCCGAGGCCGCGCCCCAGCCGCAAGCCGCGGATGCGGGCGGCGAGTCCGGCCCTGCCCGGATGGACGCACGCCGCGCCCGGGCGCTGGCCCGCAACGCCCACTACTACGAGCAGGCCCGTGCCTTCGGCCGGCTGGTGGCCGAGTACAGCGCGGACAAGGAGCCGCGCGACATGCTGTTCGTGTGCACGGGCGGCGGCCCCGGCATCATGGAAGCGGCCAACCGCGGCGCGCACGAGGCGGGCGGCATCAGCGTCGGCCTGTCGATCGCGCTGCCCATGGAAGAAGGCGCCAACCCCTACGTGACGCCGGCGCTGAGCTTCAAGTTCCACTACTTCGCGCTGCGCAAGATGCACTTCATGATGCGGGCGAAGGCGCTGGTGGCCTTCCCCGGCGGCTTCGGCACGCTCGACGAGCTGTTCGAGGTGATCACGCTGGTGCAGACGCACAAGGCGCGCCAGGTGCCGATCGTGCTGTTCGGCTCCGACTACTGGAAGCGGCTGATCAACTTCGAGATGCTGGTCGACGAAGGCGTGATCTCGGCGGCCGACCTGGACCTGTTCCAGTTCGCCGACGAGCCCCAGGCGGCCTGGGACATCATCAAGACGTTTTATCGGCTCTGAGGCCCAGCGCCACCTTCACCCCGGCGCCCACCGTCGCGGAGACCGTCCAGAACACGCCGCTGATGCCGATGGCCGCGCCCGCGGTGCCGAAGAGCAATGGCATGGCGACGCTGGACGCGTTGATCACCAGCATGCGCATGCCCACCGCCTCGCCGTGCCGGTGCTCCGGGGTGATGTGGTGCAGCATGCTCATCACCATCGGCTGCACCATGCCCAGCGCCGCGCCCAGCAGGATCGAGCAGGCGCCCATGGTCAGCGCGACGTGCATGAAGGGATACACCGCGTAGATCAGCGTGGTGGCGACCATCGCCGCCACGATCAGCACCCACTCGTGGAAGCGCGCGGCCAGCAGCGGCAGGAACACCCGCACGACCGCCGCCGCCGCGGCGAACAGGCCGAGGATGGTGCCGATGACCGAAGCGGACAAACCGCGCGCGTTGCCCAGCACCGGCACCACGAAGGTATGCACGTCCCAGGCCGAGGACAGGAACCAGTTCACCAGGATCAGCCGGCGGAACATCGGGTCCAGCCACAGGTCCCAGGCCCCGCCGCTGGTCCGGTTGCGGCGCGCTTCGGGCGCGGGGCTTTCGCGCGCCGTGCGCACGAAATACCAGGTCGCCAGCGGCAGCAGGCCCATCACCGCGAAGGCGGTGCGGAAACCGGCGTGGTCGATCACGAAGCCGGCGACGAAGGGCCCCAGGAAGTTGGAGAAGGCGGGACCGATCGCAAGCCAGGAAAAGGCCCGCTTCAGCTCCATGCCGCCGCCGGCCGCGCGGCCCACATGCCGCTGCAGCGCGATGACGGCGGTGCCGGTCGCCCCACCAGTGAGCAAGGCGGCCAGGCACAGCACCGGAAAAATCGGAAAGGCCACCGCCAGCAAGCCGCCGGTGGCCGCGGCAACGACGCTCAGCGCGAACGGCCGCTTCAGCCCGTGCTTGTCCGCATAGCGGCCGGCCGGCAGCGACAGGAAGACCTGCGTCAGCGCGTAAAGCGACAGCAGCACGCCCACCGCCAGCTCGCTGTAGCCCTGGCGCAGCGCCAGCAGCGGCGAGGCCAGGCGCATGCCGGCCATCGTGGCGTGCAGGAAGACGTGGCCGGTGATCAGCCGGAACAGCTCGCGCGGACTGGCCGCGCTGTCAGGACTGGCCGTCGTCACTGCTCTCGTCGGCCTGCGGCAGCAGCGCCTGGGCGTCGGCCTCGGGCAATGCCTCCACCACCTTCAGCGCGCGGCGCATCTGCTTGGTGCGGGTGTCGGCCTTTTCCAGGGTGTCGGACGCCTTCTGCACCTGCTCCTTGATGCGGGCCACCCATTCGCCATAGCGCTCGAACTCGGTCTTCACCGCGCCCAGCACCTTCCACACTTCCGAGGCCTGCTGCTCCAGCGCCAGCGTGCGGAAGCCCATGTGCAGGCTGTTCAACATGGCCAGCAAGGTGGTCGGGCCGGCCAGCGTGACGCGGTAGTCGCGCTGGATCTTGTCCATCAGGCCCGGGCGGCGCAGCACCTCGGCGTACAGGCTCTCGATCGGCAGGAACAGGATGGCGAAGTCGGTCGTGTACGGCGGGCTCAGGTAGGACTCGCAGATCGACTTGGCCTCTTCGCGGATGCGCACTTCCAGCGCGCGGCCGGCGCTTTCCACGCCGGCGGCGTCGGCATGCTCGTGCGCATCGAGCAGGCGCTCGTAGTCCTCGCGCGGGAACTTGGCGTCGATCGGCAGCCAGACCGGCGAGCCGTCGGTGCTGCGGCCCGGGAATCGGATGGCGAAGTCCACCCGCTGGTTGCTGCGCGGCTTGGTCTCCACCTGGCGGCTGTACTGCTCCGGCGTCAGCACCTGCTCCAGCAGCGCTTCCAGCTGCACTTCGCCGAACATGCCGCGGGTCTTGACGTTGGTCAGCACGCGCTGCAGGTCGCCCACGCCCTGCGCCAGGGACTGCATCTGGCCCAGGCCGTGGTGCACCTGCTCCAGGCGTTCGGCCACCTGCTTGAAGCTCTCGCCCAGGCGCGCTTCCAGCGTGGTCTGCAGCTTCTCGTCCACCGTCTTGCGCATCTCGTCGAGCTTGGCGGCGTTGGTCTGCTGCATCGCATTGAGCTGCGTCTCCAGCGTCTGCCGCACTTCGGCGATGCGCCGCGCGTTGGCTTCGCTCAGGCCCTGCAGCTGCGTGTTGAGCGTGTCGGTCAGGCTCTTCTGCATCAGCGCCAGCTGCTGCGCGAAGGCGTCGATCTGCGCGTTCTGCGTGCGGGTGGTTTCCTGCGCCTGCTGCACCAGCGTCTGCTGGAAGGCGGACAGGGTCTGCATCAGCTGCTGGGCGAAGGCGTCCGCGTGGGCGTTCTGCGTGCGGCTGGCCTCCTGGCCCTGCTGCGTCACCGTCAGCTGGAAGGTGGACAGGGTCTGCGTGACTTCGGCGCGCAGGCCGCGGCCCGATTCGCTGATCTCGCGCCGCAGCTCGCGCTCCAGGCGTTCGCTGGCAGCCAGCAGTTCGGCCTTGCCGGTTTCGGGCACGGGCGGCTTGCGCAGCAGCAAGGCCACCAGCAGGACGACGCTGGCCAGCGCCAGCGCCATGAGGATCCAGATTTCCACTACGACTTCTTCTTCAGCACTTCGGGGTTGAGCGGCGTGACGGGCTGGCCCTGGGCCAGGAAGCCCACCAGGTTGTCGGCCGCGAGCTGCGCCATCTTGCGGCGCGTGGGGATGGTGGCGCTGGCGATGTGGGGCGTCAGCACCACGTTGGACAGCGCCAGCAGGTCCGGGTGGACCTTCGGCTCGCCTTCGAACACGTCCAGGCCGGCGGCCGCGATGCGCTTGTCGCGCAGGGCCTGCGCCAGCGCGGCGTCGTCGACGATGCCACCGCGGGCGATGTTGACCAGCGTGGCGGTCGGCTTCATCTGCGCCAGTTCGGCCGCGCCGATCGCATGGTGCGATTCCGCCGCGTAAGGCAGCACCAGCACCAGGTGGTCGGCGGTTTGCAGCAGTTCGTCCTTGGAGACGTAGCGCGCCTTGCACTCGGCTTCCAGCTCGGGCGAGAGCCGCGAGCGGTTGTGGTAGATCACGTTCATGCCGAAGCCGTGGGCGCCGCGCCTGGCGATGCCCTGGCCGATGCGGCCCATGCCCAGGATGCCGAGGGTGCTGCCGTGCACGTCGGCGCCGGCGAACATGTCGATCGCCCACTTGTTCCACTGGCCGGCGCGCAGGAAATGCTCGCTCTCGGTCATGCGGCGCGCGGTCGCCATCAGCAGCGCGAAGCCGAAATCGGCGGTGGTCTCGGTCAGCACGTCGGGCGTGTTGGTGCCCAGCACGCCGCGCGCCGTCATGGCGGCGACGTCGAAGTTGTTGAAGCCCACGGCCATGTTGGCGCAGATCTTCAGCTGCGGGCAGGCGTCCAGCAGCGCGGCGTCGATGCGCTCGCTGCCGGTGGTGAGGACGCCGGCCTTGCCTTGCAGCTTCTGCCGCAGTTCGGCCGGGGACCAGATGGCGTCCGCCTGGTTGTTTTCGACTTCGAAATGCCGCCGCAGGAAATCAAGGGTCTCCGGGAACACGGCCCGGGCGACGAGGATGGAGGCTTGGGTCATCGGAACCACGCGAAGGTGATGATCAGGAACAGCGGGATCAGCACGGCGACCGACCACGCCATGTAGCCGAAGAAACCCGGCATTGTGACACCTCGATCCTCCACGACCGCCTTGACCATCAGGTTGGGGGCGTTGCCGATGTAGGAGTTGGCCCCCATGAACACCGAACCGGCGGAGATGGCAGCCAGCACCGGCGCCAGCTCCGTCATGAGATGGTGCGCGTCGCCGCCCGCGGTGTTGAAGAACACCAGGTAGGTCGGCGCGTTGTCCAGGAAGGAGCTGAGCACCCCGCTGGCCCAGAAATACATGGCGGGGTCGGGCGTGCCGTCCGGCCGCGTGACGGCGGCCACGACGGGCGCGAAGGCGCCGTGCATGCCGGCGCGCAGCATCGCGATCACCGGGATGATGGTCAGGAAGATGCCCGCGAACAACTTGGCCACTTCGAGCATCGGGCCCCAGGAGAACTGGTTGGCCTCGTGCACCTGGCGCGGCGTGATCGCCATCGACACGACGGCCACCAGGACCAGGCCCAGGTCGCGCACGAGGTCCGGCAAGCCGATTTCGGCGCCGAAGACGTCGAAGCGTACCGGCGACTTCCACACACCGCTCGCCAGCACCAGGGCCACGATGGCGGCCAGCAGCCAGAAGTTGCGCGCGCCCTCGAAGCCGATGCCGCGGGTGTCCGGCGTCGGGTCGCGCGGCCGGACCTCCTCGCGCCGCCGGTAGTACCAGCTGTCCAGGGCGTAGAACAGCACGAGCAGCGCCCCGACCAGGAAGGCCGTCATGGGAAGCAGGTGGCGCAGGGTCCAGAAGAAGTCCACGCCCTGCAGGAAGCCCAGGAACAGAGGCGGGTCGCCCAGCGGCGTCAGCGAGCCGCCGGCATTGGACACGATGAAGATGAAGAACACGAACACGTGCGCGCTGTGCCGGCGGTTGTCGTTGGCGCGGATCAGCGGGCGCACCAGCAGCATCGACGCGCCGGTGGTGCCCATGAAGCTGGCCAGCACGGCGCCGATGGCCAGGATGCCCGTGTTCAGCGCCGGGCTGCCATGCAGGTTGCCGCGGATGTAGATGCCGCCGGACACCGCGAACAGCGCGGCCAGCAGGATCACGAATGGCAGGTACTCGCCGACGACCGTATGCACCACCGCCGTCCCGGCGGCCGGCAACCCGAACAGGGCCGCGAATGGCAGCAGGAAGGCCAGCGCCCAGGCCGCTGTCGCCTTGCCATAGTGGTGGTGCCAGAACCTCGTGGCGAGCAGCGGGCACAGCGCGATCGACAGCAGCAGGCCGGCGAAGGGGATGCCCCAGGCCGCGGACAGCTGGCTGCCGTCGACTTCGGCGGCGGAAACGAATTGCGGCAGCAGCAACAGGAAGGCCGCCAGCCGGGCGGGCCGGATCAATCGCATCTTCGGGGGTCTCCTCGGTCCCCGGCACTCCGGGGCATTGTTCTCTTCAGGCGAAGCATACCCAATCGACCGCGGTAGGCCGCTGCCTACCGCGGCTGCGGCCGCCTTCCTACCCGCTGAGCCAGGCCAGCCGGCCAGCATGCGGGGGCGATGCGCGGCAAGGCGCAGGGAGAAAGCATGAACCAGGATCGCATCCAGGGCCGCTGGAAGCAGCTGAAAGGCAAGGTGCGGGAACAGTGGGGCAAGCTGACCGACGACGACCTCGACGTCATCGCCGGCCGGCGCGACCAGTTGCTCGGGCGCATCCAGCAGCGCCACGGGCTGGCCAAGGACGAGGCCGAGCGCCAGGTGAAGAACTGGGAAGGCCGCAACCCCGAATTCCGCCTGGACGGCGCGCCGCAGCGGCGGCGCGAACGCAGCCAGTAAAGCGCAGGAGCGTTCGCATGAAGTACCGCATCGCCGGATGGGCCGCCGCTGCCCTGCTCTGCATGGTCGGCGCCTCGGCCCAGACCATGACCAAGGAAGCCTACAAGGCGCAGGACATGCGCATCGAGGCCGAATACTCCGCGGCCAAGGGCCGCTGCAAGCGGCTGGACGGCAACGCGCGCGACGTCTGCCAGGAGCAGGTGCGCGGCGAGCGCGACATCGCGCAGGCACAGCTGGCGATGCAGTTCAAGCCCACGGCGGACAACGACGAAAAGGTGCGCGTCGCCCGGGCCGAAGCGGCCTACGGCGTGTCGCTGCAGCGCTGCCGGCCGCTCGATGGCGCGGCCCGCGAGGTCTGCCGCAAGGACGCCAAGTCGGTGCTGGCCGACGCCAAGGCCGATGCCAGGCTGCAGAAGGAAGTGGTCGCGCAGCAGATGAAGTCCGACGGCATCGTGCGCGAGCGGACCGAGCGCGAGCAGAAGATCGCACAGGCGCAGTTCAATGCGGCGCGCGAGCGCTGCGAGATGCTGCCGGGAGATGGCAGGGACAATTGCCTGATGGACGTTCGGCGGCGCTTCGGGAAGCTCTGACCCTTCAAAGCCAGCGCGTGAAATTCCCCACCGCCTCGCGCGGTGTGTGAAAGCGATTCACCGTCGCCCCCACGTCCGCATACCCCAGCGACATCCCCGCCACCAGCATCTCGTTGTCGCCGGCACCGATGTGCGGCAGCACCACCGCCGCATATTCCAGCCAGGCCGCCTGCGGGCAGGTGTGCAGCCCGCGCGCCCGCGCGGCCACCATCACGTTCTGCATGAACATCGCGCAGTCCATCAGCGAGCCGCGCCCCAGCACCTTGTCGATGGTGAACATCAGGCCCACCGGGGCGTCGAAGAACTGGTAGTTGCGCTGGTGCTGCCCATGCATCTTGTCCTTCTCGCCGCGGGCGATGCCCAGCAGGCCGTAGAGGCCCCAGCCGTTCTCGCGCCGGCGCTCGATGAAGGGCGAGGACCACTTCGTCGGGTAGTAGTCCAGGTCGCTGCGGTAGCGCGCCGCCAGCTCCGGGTCGCGATACACGGCGTCGTGCGCCTCGCAGGTCTTGGCCACCAGAGCATCGCGGCTGGCGCCCTGCAGCACATAGACGTTCCAGGGCTGGATGTTGGTACCCGAGGGCGCGCGGCTGGCCACCGCCAGGATCTCCTCGATCGTGGAGCGCGGCACCTCCTGCTCGCGGTGGAAGGCGCGGCAGGAAAAGCGGCTGGCGATCGCGGCATCGACGCTATCGGAATCGGTCACCACGGTGGTGACCTGGGGGGTAGCGGGAATCAAGTCAGGGCCTCCAGGACTTTCTTCAGGTTGGCGGGCAGCGGCACCGGCCGGCGCGTCGCCTTGTCGACATAGACGTGGATGAAGTGGCCCTTGGCCACCGTGCTCGCGCCGCCTTGCAGGAACAGGCCCACTTCGTAGCGCACGCTGGACGTGCCCAGGCGCGCCACCCGCAGGCCGGCCTCCACGACCTGCGGGAACTCCACAGGCGCGAAGTAATTGCACTGGGTCTCGATGACCAGGCCGATGGTCTCGCCACCGTGGATGTCCAGGGCGCCCTGCTCGATCAGGTGCGCGTTGACGGCGGTGTCGAACCAGCTGTAGTAGACGACGTTGTTGACGTGGCCGTAGGCGTCGTTGTCCATCCAGCGGGTGGGGATGGCGCGGAAGGCGCGGTAGCCTTCGCGCCCTTCGGGCTGCGGCTTGTCGGTCATCGCGGCCGATTGTGCCAGCGCCGCGCATAGCTCGCGGCCGCGGCAAAGGTGTTCACCTGCACCTGCACCGTGTCCTCGATGCGATGTCCGTAGCCACCTGCCATCGCGAAGGCCAGCGGCAGCCCGCGCTGCCAGGCCCAGTCGAACACCCGGCGGTCGCGCGCTTCGAGGCCGTCCCAGGTGAGTTTCAGGCGGCCGAGGCGGTCGCCCTCGTGCGGGTCGGCGCCAGCCAGGTAGATCACCAGCGCCGGGTCGAAGCGCTGCCCCAGTTCCTCCAGCGCGTGCTCCAGGGCGTGCAGGTAGGCCTCGTCGCCCGTGCCATCCGGCAGGTCCACATCGAGGTCGCCCGGCTCCTTGCGGAAGGGGAAGTTCTTCGCGCCATGCAAGGACAGCGTGAACACGCTCGTGTCGTCGCGGAAGATCCGGGCCGTGCCGTTGCCCTGGTGGACGTCGAGGTCGACGATCGCCACCTTCAGCGGCCTCCGGCTGTGCCGCCCGTGCTCGGCCTGCATCAGCCGGATGGCGACGGCCGCATCGTTGAAGACGCAGAAGCCGCCGCCCTTCTCGGCATAGGCGTGGTGGGTGCCGCCGGCGATGTTGGCCGCGATGCCGTCCTGGAAAGCGGCCCGGCAGGCGGCGATGGTCGCGCCGACCGAGCGCCGGGCCCGGTCCGCCATGGCCTGGCTCCACGGGAAGCCGATTTCCCGCATGATGGAAGGATCCACCGTGCCCTCGCTGATGCCCTGGATGTAGCCCGGCCTGTGGACCAGGGCCAGTTCCCCGTCCGTGGCGGGTTCGGCCCGCATGAGCTGGATGTCGGGCACTTCCGCGGCCAGCCGGTCGCGCAGCAGGCGGTACTTTTCCATCGGGAAGCGGTGCCCCGGCGGCAGGGGCAGGACGAACTGGTCGGCGTAAAAGACACGCATGGGCCGGGAGCATAGGCCGACGGCGGATTTAGGTAGGACCACCTAAATATGCTGCTCCGCAACAAAAGAGGCTTGCGTTGGGCTGCCGCGCCCCTATACTTCTATCCATGCTGCACTGCAACATGGCGTTCAGGCAGACAACGAAGTCCCCTCAACTGATTCCACTCTGGAGAAAACCATGCTGACCGCTGAGCAACTGCTGGCCGCCCAAAAGGCAAACGTCGAAACCCTGTTCGGCCTGACCCAAAAGGCCTTCGAAGGCGTCGAGAAGCTCGTCGAGCTGAACATCACCGCCTCCCGCGCCGCCCTGACCGAAGGCGCCGAAGCCGCCCAGACCGTGCTGAGCGTCAAGGACGCCCAGGAACTGCTGGCCGTGCAAGCCGCCCTGTTCCAGCCGCTGTCCGAGAAGACCGCCGCCTACAGCCGCCACCTGTACGACATCGCCACCGCCACCGGCGCCGAGTTCACCAAGACCTTCGAAGGCCAGCTGGCCGACGCCCAGAAGAAGTTCCTGGCCGTCGTGGACAACGCCGCCAAGAACGCCCCGGCCGGCTCCGAGACCGCCGTCGCCGTGTTCAAGAGCGCCGTTGCCGCCGGCAACAACGCCCTGGAATCCGTGCAGAAGGCCGTGAAGCAGGCCAGCGACGTCGCTGAAGCCAACTTCAACGCCGTGGCCAGCACCGCCGTGAACGCCGCCAAGACGGGCACGACCAAGGCCAAGCGCGCCGCCTGAGCCTTGAACTGAACATGCGAGTCCCCACCTGAGTGGGGACCGAAAGGTTGTCTCCTCGGGTCCTTTCGATACCTCGGGTACAGGGATCCATTCCGGCCTCCAGCGGCAACGTTGGAGGCTTTTTTCTTGCGTGGGCGATTTACGGCGCGGCGGTATGGGCCTTCGCTTCGAGGGCCGCCTTCAGCTGCGGCAGCGCGGCTTGCATCGCCGCCCGGCCCGCCTCGATCGCGCGCTTCTTGCTGGTGAAGTCCGCGCTGCTCATGCCGCGCAGCGCCGGCCGCACGACGACGTCGGCGTCCTTCAGCTCCCAGCCGTTGATGCTCTTGCCCATGATGGCGAAGGTCTGCAGCAGCACCTGCAGCGTGTCGCCCGAGGGGTTGCCTTCGGGCGCGCTGGAGATGTCGACGCCGATCACCACCTCCGCGCCCATCTGCCGCGCATAGCGCACCGGCACCGGCGACACCAGGCCGCCATCGACGTACTCGTGCTGGCCGATGCGCACCGGCAGGAACACCGCCGGCACCGCGCTGGACGCGCGCACCGCCGTGCCGGTGTCGCCGCGCTGGAACAGCACGCCCTGCCCGCTGGCCAGGTCGGTGGCGACCACGCCCAGCGGCATGGCCATGTTCTCCATCAGCTTGTGGCCGACCTGGTTGTCGACGTAACGTGCCAGCGCCTCGCCGCGCAACACCCCGCGATTGAAGAGCGGCAGCGTCCAGTCGGCGAAGGCCGCCTCGTCCATCTGCATGGCCGCGACCTGCAACTGCTGGCCGTTGCGTCCGCTGGCGTACATGGCCGCGACCAGGCTGCCGGCCGAGGTGCCGACCACCAGGTCGGGCTTGATGCCGTTTTCTTCCAGCACCTGGATCACGCCGACGTGGGCAAAGCCGCGGGCGGCGCCGCCACCCAGCGCCAGGCCGATCTTCGGCGGCAACTTGGCCACGGCGACCGGGGGCGTGGGGGCGGCGGGGGTTTCGGGCACGCGCGGCGGCGTGGAACAGGCGGCCAGGCACGCCAGGAGAACTGCGGCACCCAGGCCGCGCAGGGGAAATCGGGAAAGCATGGGAAAGGTCGTGATAATGACGTTTACGTAAACGTCAACCAGGAGCGCGAATGGAAATCCAGGGCAAGGTGTTCATTGTGACGGGTGGCGCGTCCGGCCTCGGCGAAGGCACGGCGCGCATGCTCGCCGCCGCCGGCGGCAAGGTCGTGGTCGCGGACATGCAGGTCGAGAAAGGCGAGGCGGTCGCCAAGGAGATCGGCGGCGCCTTCGTGAAGTGCGACGTCAGCCAGGAAGAGGACGGCAAGGCCGTGGTCGCCAAGGCCGTGTCCCTGGGCAAGCTGATGGGCCTGGTCAACTGCGCCGGCATCGCGCCGGCCGAAAAGACCGTCGGCAAGAACGGCCCGCACAACCTGGGCGTGTTCTCGAAGACGGTCATGGTCAACCTGGTGGGCAGCTTCAACATGATCCGCCTGGCCTCCGACGCGATGGCGAAGAACGAGCCGGAATCCACCGGCGAACGCGGCTGCATGATCTCCACCGCCTCGGTCGCGGCCTACGACGGCCAGATCGGCCAGGCCGCGTACAGCGCGTCCAAGGGCGGCGTGGTCGGCATGACCCTGCCCATCGCGCGCGACCTGGCGCGCAACGGCATCCGCAACATGACCATCGCCCCCGGCATCTTCGGCACGCCCATGCTGTTCGGCATGCCGCAGGAAGTGCAGGACGCCCTGGCCGCCAGCGTGCCCTTCCCTTCGCGGCTGGGCACGCCGCAGGACTACGCCAAGCTCGCGAAGCACATCTTCGAGAACGACATGCTCAATGGCGAAGTGATCCGTCTCGACGGCGCGATCCGGATGGCTCCGAAGTGAGGCGCCCGACCTGCTCGTAGTCGGAGATCACCTGCGCCCCGAACAGCAGCAAGGTGGCGCCGATCTCCAGGCTGAACAGGACGACGATCGCGGTGGTGAGCGAGCCATACACCTCGCTCACCTTCGACAGGGTGCTGAAGTACCACACCAGCACCCGCCGCGTGATCTCCCACAGCACCGCGGCCGTCACGCCGCCGACCAGCGCATGGCGCCACCACAGGCGGCCCACCGGCATCACCATGTAGATCGAGGTGATCAGCACGATCTCGCCGGCGAATCCCAGCAGGTACAGCAGCACGCCCGATACGCCGCTCAGCGACCATTCCCAGCCGAGGAAATGGATGGAGTCCTGCGCCATCGCCTGGATGCCGCCGGACACGAAGGTCACGATCATCAGGCCGAAGCCCAGCGCGAAGATGTAGCAGTAGGGCAGCAGCGCCGAGACCAGGAAGCGGCGGTGCCGCACGGCGAAGCGGTGCAGGAAGATCACCGCCATCGCCTTCTCCAGCACCGAAAAGGCCAGCGAGCTGAAGAACAGCATCGTGCCCAGCAGCACCCAGCCGACGACGCTCTGGTTGTGCACGAAGTTCGCCAGCTCGTTGACTACCGCGGTGGACTGGCCCGGCACCAGCCATTCGAGGTAGCGGCCCAGCGTGGACAGCAGTTCCTCCTGGTCCATCCAGTTGGACAGCACGATGACAGTCAGGATCAGCAGCGGCACCACGGACAGCAGCGCGTAGTACGCTACCGCGCCGGCCAGCAGCAGGCCCTGGTTGTTCTTGAAGCCTTTCAGCACCCGGAGCACGAACTCGGCGGGATGGGCCAGCACATAGGCCCCCGACGGACTCAGCATTCGCATGGCGGCGAGTATGCCGAAGGCCGCGCGTTTCAGGTTGTCATGCGCTCTTCACGCAACGAAAGCCCAGGTGCGACATGGGGCTGTACGGGTCACAGCCGCGCCGCGCGCTCGGGCCGCCGTAGCCGAAGGACGCCATCGGCGTGCGGCGCATCGTCTCCTCATACGTCGATGGCGCTGGCCGAACCGGCCTTCTTGCGCAGTTCGAATTTCTGGATCTTGCCGGTGGAGGTCTTGGGCAGTTCGCCGAACACCACGGCCTTCGGCACCTTGAATCCGGCCAGGTGCTTCCTGCAATGCGCCACCACCTCTTCGGCCGTCAACGTCGCGCCGGCCTTCAGTTCCAGGAAGGCGCAAGGCGTCTCGCCCCACTTGGGGTCTGGGCGCGCGACCACGGCCGCAGCCAGCACGGCCGGATGCCGGTACAGCACGTCCTCCACCTCGATCGAGGAGATGTTCTCGCCGCCGGAGATGATGATGTCCTTGCTGCGGTCCTTGATCTTGATGTAGCCGTCCGGGTACTGCACCGCCAGGTCGCCCGTGTGGTACCAGCCGCCAGCGAAAGCTTCCGCGGTCGCCTTGGCGTTCTTCAGGTAGCCCTTCATGGTGATGTTGCCCTGGAACATGATCTCGCCCATGGTCTCGCCGTCCCAGGGCACGGGCCGCATCGTCTGCGGGTCCAGCACGCGCGCGCTGCGCTGCAGGTGGTAGCGCACGCCCTGGCGCGCGTTCAGGCGCGCCCGCTCGCCGATGTCCAGGCCGTCCCATTCCTCGTGCCTGGCGCAGGCGGTGGCCGGGCCGTACACCTCGGTCAGGCCGTAGACGTGCGTGAGGTCGAAGCCCAGCTTCTCCATGCCCTCGATCAGCGAGGCTGGCGGCGCCGCACCCGCCACCATGGCCTTGACGCCGCGCGGCAGGCCCTGCTTCACGTCTTCGGGCGCGTTCACCAGCATGCCGTGCACGATGGGCGCGCCGCAGTAGTGTGTGACGCCGTGCTCGCGGATCGCCTCGGCCATCGCCCTCGCCTCCACCTTGCGCAGGCAGACGTTGACGCCGGCCCGCGCCGCCACCGTCCACGGGAAGCACCAGCCGTTGCAATGGAACATCGGCAAGGTCCACAGGTAGACCGCGTGCTTGGGCAGGTCCCACTCGAGGATGTTGGAGATGGCGTTGCTGGCCGCGCCGCGGTGGTGGTAGACCACGCCCTTGGGATTGCCGGTGGTGCCGCTGGTGTAGTTCAGGGCGATGGCGTCCCATTCGTCGGCCGGCAGCTGCCAGGCGAAGTCCGGATCGCCGCCGGCCAGGAATTCCTCGTAGGTCGTCGTGCCGATCCGCGGACCGGGAAAAAGCGCGTCCTCCGCGTCGATCACCAGCAGCGGCTTCGCCTCCTTGCGCAGCGCGATCGCCTTCTGCATCACCGGCGCGAACTCCGGATCGACGATCACCGCCTTCGCCTCGCCGTGTTCCAGCATGAAGGCGATGGCCTCCGGGTCGAGCCGGGTGTTCAGCGCGTTCAGCACCGCGCCGGCCATCGGCACGCCGAAGTGCGCCTCCACCATGGGCGGTACGTTGGGCAGCATCACGGCCACGGTGTCGTTCTTGGCCAGGCCAGCCCGCTGCAGGGCGCTGGCCAGCCGCCGGCAGCGGGAATAAGTCTCTCGCCAGCTGCGCCGGATGGCCCCATGGACCACTGCGGTACGTTGCGGGTAAACCTCGGCGGCCCGCTCCAGGAAGGACAATGGCGACAGCGGCGTGAAGTTCGCTTCGGTGCGCGGGAGGTCCTGGTCGAAAATGCTGGCCATTGCCTGGTCTCCGGTCCGGGGTGGAAGCGCAGGTTAGCCGCATTCCGCCCGGTGCAGAATCGGGGCAGACACCACAAGCATGGCCATCCCCCAGTCCTTCATCGATGAACTCATCGCGCGCGCCGACGTCGTCGAGATCGTCGGCCGCTACGTCCAGCTGAAAAAGACCGGGGCCAATTTCCAGGGCCTGTGCCCGTTCCACGCGGAGAAGTCGCCGTCCTTCACCGTGAGCCCCACCAAGCAGTTCTATCACTGCTTCGGCTGCGGCCAGAACGGCAATGCCATCCGCTTCCTGATGGAACACGCCGGCATGGGCTTCCCGGAAGCGGTGAAGGACCTCGCCGGCCAGTACGGCATGCAGGTGCCCGACGAGGACGTCTCGCCGGCGGAGCGCGTCCGCCAGCAGGAGCAGAAGAAGAAGCAGGCCACGCTGACCGACGTGCTCGAAAAGGCCGGCACCGCCTATCGCAAGCACCTGCGCAGCTCGCCCAAGGCCGTCGCCTATTTCAAGAAGCGCGGCGTATCCGGCGAGGTCGCCAAGGCCTTCGGCCTCGGCTACGCGCCGGAAGGCTGGCGCTCGCTGGCCAGCGTCTTCCCGGCCTACGACGACCCGCTGCTGGCCGAGAGCGGCCTGGTGATCGTCAACGAGGAAGATGGCAAGCGCTACGACCGCTTCCGCGACCGCGTGATGTTCCCCATCCGCAACGTCAAGGGCGAGTGCATCGGCTTCGGCGGCCGCGTGCTCGGCGACGACAAGCCCAAGTACCTGAACTCGCCGGAGACGCCGGTCTTCAGCAAGGGCCGCGAGCTCTATGGCCTGTTCGAAGCCCGCAACGCCATCCGCGACGCCGGCTACGTGCTGGTGACCGAGGGCTACATGGACGTGGTGGCGCTGGCGCAGCTGGGCTTCCCCCAGGCCGTGGCCACGCTGGGCACCGCCTGCACCGGCGAGCACATCCAGAAGCTGTTCCGCTTCACCGACAACGTGGTGTTCAGCTTCGACGGCGACGCCGCCGGCCGCCGCGCGGCCCGCAAGGCGCTGGACGGCGCCCTGCCCTATGCCACCGACGTGCGCAACGTGAAGTTCCTGTTCCTGCCGTCCGAGCACGACCCGGACAGCTTCATCCGCGAACACGGCGGCGACGCCTTCGCCCGCTACGTGGGCGACGCGACACCGCTCTCGCGCTTCCTGGTGGAGTCCTCGCGCGATGGCTGCGACCTGTCCACCGCCGAAGGCCGGGCCCACATGGCCGCCAATGCCAAGCCGCTGTGGACCCAGCTGCCCGATGGCGCGCTCAAGCGCCAGCTGCTGACCGAGATCGCGGAACTGGCCCAGCTTCCAGCCGCGGAACTGGGCGAGCTCTGGCAGGAACGCGGCAGCGGCAAGGGCCGGTCCGCGCGCCCGGACGGCAGCCACCGGTCCGACGACGCTTACGGCGATGGCGACTGGCCCGACGCCAGCTACCACGTCGAGAGCGACGCCGGCGGCGGCTCCTGGCACGAACCCAGCCCGCAGCGCCGCCAAGGCGGCGGTGGCGGCAAGCGCCGCTGGAAAGGCCGCCGGGACGAAGCGCCGCCGCCGCGCATGCAGGGCCGCGGCGTGCCCGTCAACCGCGCCACCCGGGCGCTGCAGATCCTGTTCGCGGAGCCGGCCGCCTGGGACCGCCTCAGCAACGACGAGCACCACCTGCTGTGCGAGCTGCCCGAGCCGCACGGGCCGCTTTTCACCTGGCTCGACAGCCAGCACCACGACCACGGCCCCCAGCCCTGGGAAGTGCTGCAGGAAGCCCTGCAGGGCCACGGCTTCGAGCAGGTCGTCCGGCAAGAGCTCGCCAAGGTGCCGGCCGGCGTGGACAGCGACCCCGCCGAACTGGCGGACATCCTCGCCAAGGAAAAGCAGAGCCGCCGCGAGGACGAAATGAAGCGCCTGGCGGCCGCCGCCACCACCGATCCGGCTGCTTTCGCCCGCTACAAGGCCTTGCTGGAACAGCAAAAACCCGGCCCCAAGCCTTGAAATCGGCGGCTGATCCTATAATGTAGGGTTTGCTGGCGGCAAGAGCGACAGCAGCACCTCCGGACCGGCCAGCCGCGCACCCTGCGCGGCGCCCCAGATAGCGGGCCAGGCCAAACTACCGCAAGGGCTGCACCCCAAATGATCGCCCACCCATCTTGCCCCTAAAAGGCGCGTCCTCGTGACGAGCCTCTTCACTACCCGCGCCGGGTCCGTGGCGCTTTTGTGTTCCTGCCGTTTTTACGAGGTCCTATGCCCGCCCAGAAGTCCGCGAAAGCCGCCGCCGCGAAACCTGTTGCCAGCAAACCGGTCAAAGCCACAGCCCCTGCCGCCAAGGCGTCGCTGAAGGTCGTGAAGAGTGACGCCGCTTCCCCCAAAGTATCCGCCCCGACGAAAGTAACGAAGCCCGTGCCCACCAAGTCCATAGCCAAGGCCGACAAGGCCGCCGCCAAGGAAGAACCGAAGAAGACCGCGAAGACCGCTGCCGCCACCGAAGAGGTGGTGAAGAAGAAACCCGGCCGCCCGCCCAAGAACGCGGCCGCCGAGTCCGACTCGACGGCCAAGGCCACGGGCGGCGCCAAGCGCGGCCGCAAGCCCAAGGCGGCCACCACCGCGGAAGCCGGCAAGCCGGAAGACGACGCGGACCTGGGTGACATCGAGGCCGAATTCGCCGACAGCGAACCCGTGGTCGAGGCGGTGGCCGAGAAGGTCAAGCCCCTGCGCATGAAGATCAGCAAGGCGAAGGAACGCGCCTTGATGAAGGAATTCGGCCTGGACGAGACCGTCCTCACCGAAGAGGAAATGCTCAAGCGCCGCCAGCGCTTGAAGATGCTGATCAAGCTGGGCAAGACGCGCGGCTACCTGACGCACGCCGAGATCTCCGACCACCTGCCGGACAAGCTGGTCGACGCCGAGACGCTGGAAGTCGTGGTGTCCATGCTGAACGACATGGGCGTGGCCGTGTACGAGCAGACGCCCGATGCCGAGACGCTGCTGCTGACGAACACCGGCCCCACCGCCGCGACGGAAGAAGAAGCCGAAGAGGAAGCCGAAGCCGCCCTGTCCACCGTGGACAGCGAATTCGGCCGCACCACCGACCCCGTGCGCATGTACATGCGCGAAATGGGCACCGTGGAACTGCTGACGCGCGAAGGCGAAATCGAAATCGCCAAGCGCATCGAAGGCGGCCTGATGGCGATGATGGAGGCCATCTCCGCTTCGCCCGCCACCATCGCCGAGATCCTGCGCATGGCCGCGGACATCCGCGAAGGCAAGATCGTCATCTCCACCATCGTCGACGGCTTCTCCAACCCGAACGAAGCCGACGACTACGTGGCCGAGGAAGACTTCGACGAGTTCGACGCCGATGACGACGACGACGGCTCCGGCGGCAGCAAGGCGCTGACCAAGAAGCTCGAAGAGCTGAAGGCGCAGGCGCTGGAGCGCTTCGACCGCATCGCCGGCCTGTTCGAGAAGGTGCACAAGGTCTACGACAAGGAAGGCTGGGGTTCGCCCGCCTACCAGAAGGCCCAGCACGCCCTGTCCGACGAGCTGATGACCATCCGCTTCACGGCGAAGACCATCGAGAAGCTGTGCGACATGGTGCGCGGCCAGGTCGACGACGTGCGCAAGAAGGAGCGCGAGCTGCGCCGCATCATCGTCGACAAGTGCGGCATGCCGCAGGAAACCTTCATCAAGGAATTCCCGCCCAACCTGCTGAACCGCCAGTGGGTGGAAAAGCAGGCCGCCGCCGGCAAGCCCTGGAGCGTCGTGATCCAGCGCAACATCCCGGCCATCCAGGAACTGCAGCAGAAGCTGGCCGACCTGCAGTCGAAGGTGGTGGTGCCCCTGGGCGAGCTGAAGGAAATCAACCGCCGCATGAACGAAGGCGAGTCTTCGTCGCGCGACGCGAAGAAGGAGATGATCGAGGCCAACCTGCGCCTCGTGATCTCGATCGCCAAGAAGTACACCAACCGCGGCCTGCAGTTCCTGGACCTGATCCAGGAAGGCAACATCGGCCTGATGAAGGCGGTGGACAAGTTCGAATACCGCCGCGGCTACAAGTTCTCGACCTACGCCACCTGGTGGATCCGGCAGGCCATCACGCGCTCGATCGCGGACCAGGCCCGCACGATCCGCATCCCGGTGCACATGATCGAGACCATCAACAAGATGAACCGCATCTCGCGCCAGCACCTGCAGGAATTCGGCTTCGAGCCGGACGCCGGCATCCTGGCGGCCAAGATGGAGATCCCGGAAGACAAGATCCGCAAGATCATGAAGATCGCCAAGGAGCCGATCTCCATGGAAACGCCGATCGGGGACGACGACGATTCCCACCTGGGCGATTTCATCGAGGACAGCACCAACACCGCGCCGATCGAAGCCGCCATGCAGGCAGGCCTGCGCGACGTGGTGAAGGACATCCTCGACTCGCTGACCCCGCGCGAAGCCAAGGTGCTGCGCATGCGCTTCGGCATCGAGATGAGCACGGACCACACGCTGGAAGAAGTCGGCAAGCAGTTCGACGTCACCCGCGAGCGCATCCGCCAGATCGAGGCGAAGGCGCTGCGCAAGCTGAAGCATCCGAGCCGGTCGGACAAGCTGCGGTCGTTCATCGACACGCTGTAACTCCCTCGTCATCCCCGCGCAGGCGGGGACCCAGGGCATTCACGAAAGCGGCCTGCGGGCCGCTTTTCTTTTGCCCGCTTCCCATGGAAAACCCCAGGTCGAGTCGGCTTGGCAGAGTTGCTTATACGAATTACCATTCCGCTCATACGCATAAGCAACCATGCCGAGCCCCGCCCTCCCACCCCTGCCGGACATCCATGACCGCCAGGCCATCCTGGCCCATGTACGCCACACGCTGGCCTTCTACCACCCGCGGGCCACCGACCCGAGCGGCGGCTTCTTCCATTTCCTGAAGGACGACGGCAGCGTCTTCGACGCCCACACGCGCCACCTGGTGAGCAGCACGCGCTATGTCTTCGTCTGGGCGATGGCGGCGCGGCACTTCCCGGACACACCGGCGTATATGGACAACACGCGGCGGGCCGTCGCCTTTCTGCGCGACGTGCACCGCAACCCCGCCACGGGCGGCTATGCCTGGCAACTGCATTGGGACCAGGGCCGCGCCACGGTGATCGATGGCACCAACCACTGCTACGGCCTGGCCTTCGTACTGCTCGCCTACGCGCATGCCGTGATGGCCGGCATCCCGGAAGCGCGCGACTGGCTGTACGAGACCTTCGATCTCATGGAGCGCCGCTTCTGGCAGGCCGACCACGGCCTGTACGCGGACGAGGCGACGCCCGACTGGCAGTTGAAGGACTACCGCGGCCAGAACGCGAACATGCATTCGGTCGAAGCCTGCCTGGCCGCCTACGAAGCGACGAACGACGAGCGCTTCCTGGATCGCGCCGCGCTGGTGGCCGAGAACATCTGCGTGCGGCAAACCGCGCTGACCGACGGCCTGATGATCTGGGAACACTACCGCCCCGACTGGTCGGTCGACTGGGACTACAACAAGAACGACATGAGCAACATCTTCCGGCCCTGGGGCTACCAGCCGGGACACTTCACCGAGTGGGCGAAGCTGTTGCTGATCCTCGAGCGCCATCGCCCGCAGCCCTGGCTGCTGCCGCGCGCCGAAGCCTTGTTCGAACGCGCGTTCGCCAAGGCCTGGGATCCGGAGTACGAAGGCCTCTACTACGGCTTCGCGCCCGACTTCACCATCTGCGACGACCGCAAGTACCACTGGGTGCAGTGCGAGAGCATGGCCACGGCGGTGGTGCTGTTCCGCCGCACCGGCAAGACGGTGTACTGGGACTGGGAAGAGCGCCTGTGGGCCTACTGCTGGCGCCACTGGGTCGACCATGAACACGGCGCCTGGTTCCGCCTGCTCACGCGCGAGAACGTCAACACGACCGACGAGAAGAGCCCGGCCGGCAAGGTGGACTACCACACGACCGGTGCGTGCTACGAAATCATCGCGCGCTGAAGCCATGAGTGCCACGCTGCCGGAATTCGTCGCCGCCGGCGAGGCGCTGACGGACATGATCCGCGTCGATGGCGAGCAATGGGTCGCCAAGTGCGGCGGCTCGACCTGGAACGTCGCCCGCGCCGCCGCGGCCCTCGGGCTGCACAGCGCCTTCGCCGGCGCCATCAGCCGCTGCTGCTTCGGCGATGCGCTGTGGTCCGCCAGCGAGTCGGCGGGGCTGGACCTGCGCTTCCTGCAACGCGTCGATCGTTCGCCGCTGCTGGCCATCGTGCCGCAAGCGTCCCCACCGCAGTACTTCTTCGTCGGCGATGCCAGCGCGGACCTGGACTTCGATCCGTCCGCCCTGCCCGCAGCCTGGCAGCAGTCCGCGGCCTGGGTGCACTTCGGCGGCATCAGCCTGGCGCGCGAGCCGCTGGCCACGCGCCTGGTGCAACTGGCCGAAAGCCTGCATGCCGCGGGCGTGCACGTCAGCTACGACCCGAACTTCCGCCGCACCATGGACCCCGTCCGCTATGCGCCCACCTTCGAGCGCATGTGCCGCATCGCCGCTGCGATCAAGGTGTCCGACGAGGATTTGCGCGGGCTGATGCCGGAACTCGACGCCGCGTCCGCCCTGGCCGGCATCCGCGCTGTGAACCCGCGCGCGTGGCTGCTGTTCACGGAAGGCGCCGCGGGTGCGACCCTCATCACGCCGCGCGGGAGCTGGCGCGCAGACGCGCCGCGCATCGCCGTCGTCGACACGGTGGGCGCCGGCGACGCCAGCATCGCCGGCCTGGTGGCCAGCCGCATGCAGCAGCCGGAAGCCGAAGACGCCGTCCACCTGGCCTTCGCCGTCGCAGCCGGAAGCGCCGCCTGCCAGACGGCTGGCGCGCATCCGCCCGCGCTCGCCGCCGTCCGCGCGCTGGCGCAGCGCATCCAAGCGCGTGCCGCCTGACATGCCTGCTTCCAGCCGACTCACGCAGCAGCACATCGCCCGCCTGGCCGGCGTGAGCCAGGCCACGGTGTCGCTGGTCCTCAATGGCAATGCCGCGGCGCAGGCCCGCATCCCGCAGGAGACGCGCGAGCGGGTGCAGAAGATCATCCGCGAGACCGGCTACGTGCCCGACCCGATCGCCCGGCGCATGGTCAAGGGCAGCAACCGCATCCTGGGCGTGTTCACCTACGAGCCGGCCTTCCCCAGCGCGCATGCCGACTTCTTCCTGCCCTTCCTGTTCGGCATCGAGGAGGAGGCGCAGGCGCACCACTACGACCTGCTCCTGCTCACGGGCGGCGCCGGCGCGCCGGGCGCGCGCAAGATCTTCTCGGAAGAGAACCGGCTGCGCCTCGCCGACGGCTGCATCGTGCTGGGCAAGAGTTTCGACCACGACGAACTCGCGCGGCTCGTGGCCGGCAGCTTCCCCTTCGTGGCCATCGGCCGGCGCGACGATGCGGGCGGACCCGTGCCCTACGTGGGCGCGGATTACGCGGCGGCCACCGCCGAACTGGTGCGGCAGGCCCGTGCGCTGGGCCACCGCAAGCTCGCCTATCTCGGCGCCACCGGTCCGGCCGAATCCACGTCCGACCGCTGGACCGGCTTTCGATCCGCGCTCGGCGATGACCTGCAGCTCGTGATGGCCGAACAGGACATGGGCACGCCGGAAAACCAGCTGCTGGACACGCTGCTGGAACGCGGCGCCACCGCCGTCTTCTGCGTGGAACTGGTCGACGCCCTGCGCCTGGAGGCCGCGGCCCACGCGCGCGGCCTGTCGCTGCCGGCGGACTTCTCCCTGATGGCACTCGGCTCGCACGTGCGCGTCGAGGCGCATCCCACCCGCTTCGCTTCCTTCGTCATCCCGCGCGAGCAGATGGCGCGGCAGGCCACGGCGAACCTGGTGCATCGCATCGAGCATGGCGGCGACGCGCCGGTGCGGCAACTGCTGCTGCCCTGCCAGCCCGTTCGCGGCGAGACCCTGGGCCCCGCGCCCGCCTGAATTCACCCCACGACATACGCATGCAAGAACTCAAGACGGACATCCTGGTGGTAGGCGGCGGCCTCGGCGGCGTGGCTGCCGCATTGGGCGCGCTGGCCGGCGGCCGCTCGGTGGTGATGAGCGAGGAATACGACTGGATCGGCGGCCAGCTCACTTCGCAGGCGGTGCCGCCGGACGAACACACCTGGGTCGAGCAGTTCGGCGTCACGCGCCGTTACCGCGCGCTGCGCACCGGCATCCGCCAGTTCTATCGCGACCACTACCCGCTCACCGAGGCCAGCCGCGCCTGGGGCGACCTGAACCCGGGCGCCGGCTGGGTCAGCCGCCTCTGCGCCGAGCCGCGCGTGGGCCTGGCGGTGCTGCAAGCCATGCTGCTCCCCTACATCGGCGGCGGGCGCCTCACGATCCTGCAACCGTACCGGCCGGTGGGCGCCGAAACCGAAGGCGATCGCGTACGCGCCGTCACCCTGAAGCAGCGTGACACCGGCGAGACCGTGACGGTGCAGGCCGCCTACGTGATCGATGCCACCGAGACCGGCGAGCTGCTGCCGCTCACCGGCACCGAATACGCCGTCGGCTTCGAGAGCCAGGGCGACACCGGCGAGCCCAGCGCGCCCGCGCAGGCGCAGCCGCACAACGTGCAGGCGCTGTCGATCTGCTTCGCGGTGGACCACGTGGACGGCGACCAGGTCGGCGACAAGCCGCGCAACTACGACACCTGGCGCCGCTACCAGCCCGCCTTCTGGGGCGCGCCCATGCTGAGCTTCAAGGCGCCGCATCCGCGCACGCTGGAGGTCGTGGAGCGCGGCTTCACGCCCAACCCCGACGACGACCCGCTGCTGGTGGACGCCGACCAGCGCAAGGGTGGCGGCGACATGAACCTGTGGACCTTCCGGCGCATCGCCGCGCGGCGCAACTTCGTGCCCGGCGCCTATGCCTCGGACATCTGCCTGGTGAACTGGCCGATGATCGACTACCTCGAGGGCTCCATCCTCGACGTCAGCGAGGAAGAGAAGGCGCGCCACCTGCAGGCCGCAGCCGAACTCTCGCACTCGATGTTCTACTGGCTGCAGACCGAGGCGCCGCGCGCCGACGGCGGCCAGGGCTTCCGCGGCCTGCGCCTGCGCGGCGACATCACCGGCACCAGCCACGGCCTGGCCATGGCGCCCTACATCCGCGAAGGCCGGCGCCTGCTGGGCGTGACGCGCGTGCTGGAACAGGACCTGTCGTATGCCGTGCGCGGCGACCTGGGCGCGGTCAACTATCGCGACAGCGTGGGCGTGGGCATGTACCGCATCGACCTGCATCCGTCCACCGGCGGCGACAACTACATCGACGTGCCGTCCTGCCCCTTCCAGATCCCGCTGGGCGCGCTGCTGCCCCGGCGCATGACCAACCTGCTGGCCGGCGGCAAGAACATGGCCACCACCCACATCACCAACGGCTGCTACCGGCTGCACCCGGTGGAGTGGAACGTGGGCGAAGTGGCCGGCCTGCTGGCCGCGCATTGCCTGGCCACCGGCCGCACGCCGCACCAGGTGCAGGGCGGCGACGCGCAACTGGCCGAATTCCAGGCGCTGCTCGCACGCGAAGGCGTGGAGACGCGCTGGCCGTCCATCCACGCTTACTGACACACGCCAACAAAGAAGGAGACCAGCATGAGCCAACGATCCCTCCGCCTCCTGCCCAAGGCCCTCGGCCTGGCGGGCAGCCTCGCCCTTTGCCTCGCCTTCGCAAGCCAGGCCGCAGCACAGGAAGTGAAGCTGCGCATGACGATCTGGAGCGCCAACGAAGCGCACCTGAAGCTGTTCAACAGCATCGCGGAAGGCTTCAAGGCGCAGCAGCCGAACGTCAGCGTCACCTTCGAGCCGCTGCCCTTCGACAACTACACCACCGCGCTGACCACGCAGATCGCCGGCGGCAACGCGCCGGACATGGCCTGGATCTTCGAGACCTCGGCCCATGACTTCGTCAATTCTGGCGCGCTCTACCCGGTGGGCAAGACGCTCGCGGCCACGCCCGGCTACGCGCTGGCCGACGTGGCGCCCAGCGCCACCGAGCGCTGGACCAAGGACGGCACGCTCTACGCCTATCCTTTCTCCACCTCGCCCTTCGGCGTCTTCGTCAACAACGACCTGATCAAGCAGGCCGGCGCCAAGACGCCGGCGGAGCTGATCGCCGCCAACCAGTGGACCTGGCCCAACGCCATCGCCACCGCGCAGGCCGTGGCCGCCAAGAGCGGCAAGGGCGGGATCGTGGTGCGCGACTTCAACTACCAGGCCTGGCAGTTCCTGTCCTCCGTCTACTACGGCTGGGGCGCCTCGCCGTGGAGCGCGGACGGCAAGCGCTGCACCTTCGCCGACAAGCCGATGGTCGACGCACTGAACTTCGTGCACGACGCCGTGTTCGACAAGAAGGCCATGCCCGGCCCCGGCCAGAACGTCGACTTCTTCGCCGGCGACGCCGCGATGACCATCACGCAGATCAGCCGCGCCTCGCTGCTGCCCAAGGAGAAATCCTTCGACTGGGACCTGGTGCCGCTGCCGCGCGGCCCGATGGGCGACTACGCGATCGTCGGCCAGGCCGGCGTGGGCGTGTTGAAGCAAAGCAAGAACGCCGAGATGGCGGCGAAGTTCGTGGCCTACATGACCAACCCGGAGAACTCGGCGAAGCTCGCGCAGTTCTTCCCCTCGGCACGCCGCTCGCTGCTCAACGCCGACACGCTGGGCAAGACCAACGCGCGCCTGTCGCCGGCGCAGTTGGACAAGGTGGTGGTCAGCGGCATCTCCACCGGCAAGCTGATGCCGGGGCACACCGACTTCGCCCGCCTGCAGCAGATGGTGCGCGCCGGCCTCGACCCGGTCTGGCAGCCCAAGGCGGACATTCCGGCGGCGATGAAATCGATCTGCGCGCAGATCGGCCCGCTGCTGGCGAAGTAAGCGATGCAGGAGGCCCGGCCTTTCTGGACCCTGGCGCGGCGCGAGGCCCTGGCCGGCGGCCTGTTCGTGGCGCCGCAGCTCGCCGGCGTGCTGGTCTTCGTGCTGGCGCCGCTGGCGCTGGTGTTCTGGTATTCGCTGCACGAGTGGAACGTGCTGGCCAACACTTTCGAGTTCACCGGCGCGCAGAACTACCAGGACCTGCTGCAGGACGCGACCTTGCCGCCGGTGCTGGCGGCCTCGGCCGTGTTTGCCGCCGGCCTGGTCGTTTTCAACCTGAGCCTGGCGCTGCTGCTGGCGGTGCTGTTGAACCAGAAGCTGGTGGGCATCACCGCCTTCCGCACCCTCTTCTTCTCGCCGGTGGTCGTTTCACTGGTGGCGTGGACCATCGTCTGGGGCTTCCTGCTGCAGGCCAACGGCGGCATCAACGGCGTGCTGAAGCTGGCCGGCATCGAAGGGCCCAACTGGTTGCGCATGCCGGCCACCGCGATGGCTTCGGTGATCGTGGTGCAGGTGTTCAAGAACGTGGGCCTGAACATGATCCTGTTGCTGGCCGCCTTGCAAGGCGTGCCGCGCGAACTCTATGAGGCGGCGCGCATCGACGGCGCCAGCGCGTGGCGGCAGTTCCGCCGCATCACCTTGCCGATGATCAGCCCCACCATCCTGCTCACCTCGGTCATCACGGTGGTGGGCGCGCTGCAGGTGTTCGCGCAGATCGCGGTGCTGACGCAGGGCGGACCCGGCCATTCGACCACGGTGCTGGTGTACTACCTCTATCAGCAGACCTTCCAGTTCCACCGCTTCGGCTACGGTTCCACCTTGGCCATCGTGCTGTTCGCCATCGTGGCGCTGCTCACGCTGGCGCAGTGGCAGTTGCGCAAGCGCTTCGTCTTCCACGAGCAGTCCTGATGCAAGGCCGCCTTTCCCCGCGCACCCAGGCGGCCCTGTACGGGCTCATGTGCCTGCTGCTGGTGCCTTTCGTGTTCCCGACCTGGTGGATGGTGACGTCCTCGGTCAAGCCGATCAGCGAGATCTTCGCCTTCCCGCCGCAGCTGTGGCCGGCGCACGCGGACTTCAGCAGCTACCAGCAGGTGTTCAAGCTGCAGCCCTTCGCGCGCCAGTACTGGAACTCGGCCTGGATCGCCGCGGTGGTGACGCTGGGCACCTTGGGCGTCGCGTCCATGGCGGGCTATGCCTTCGCGCGCATCCGCTTCCCGGGCGCCAACGCGCTGTTCGTGGTGGTGCTGACTGGGCTGCTGATCCCCTCGGAAGTGACCATCGTGCCGCTGTTCCAGATGTTCCGCGCGCTCGGCCTCGTCAACACGCACTGGCCGCTGGTGCTGATCCCGATCTTCGGCGCGCCCTGCGTGTTCGCCACTTTCATCATGCGGCAGTTCTACATCACGCTGCCGGCCGAACTGGAAGAGGCGGCGCGGGTGGACGGCCTGGGCCGCTTCAAGATCTTCCGCACCATCGCCTTGCCGCTGGCGCGCCCGGCGCTGGCCTCCGTGGCGATCTTCACTTTCCTGCACAGCTGGAACCTGTACCTGGAACCGATCGTGTTCCTGTCCACGCCCACGCTGTTCACGCTGCCGCAGGCGCTGACGCAGTTCACCGACGCTTATGGCGGCCCCATGTGGAACATCCAGCTGGCCGCCGCCACGCTGACGGCATTGCCGGTGCTGCTGGTGTTCGTGGTCGCGCAGAAGCAGTTCATCGAAGGCCTAGCCCATACCGGGCTCAAGGGCTGACCTCCATCTCCTGATTCATCCTCCATGGCCGCAGTCGTTTTCTCCCAGGTCCAGAAGCGTTTTGCCAGCACCCCCGTGATCCACGGCATCGACCTCGCCATCCGCGATGGCGAGTTCATCGCGCTGGTGGGCCCTTCGGGCTGCGGCAAGTCGACGCTGCTGCGCCTGCTGGCCGGCCTGGAAACCGTGAGCAGCGGGCGCATCGCCATCGGCGCGCGGGACGTCACCGAGCTGGACCCCAAGGACCGCGACATCGCGATGGTGTTCCAGAACTACGCGCTGTATCCGCACATGACGGTGGCGGCCAACATGGCCTTCTCGCTGGAACACCGCGGCCGGCCACGCGCGGAGATCGCCGAGCGCGTGGGCTGGGCGGCGCAGATTCTCGGCCTGTCCGCGTTGCTGGAACGTTATCCGCGCCAGCTCTCGGGCGGGCAGCGCCAGCGCGTGGCCATGGGGCGCGCCATCGTGCGCAACCCGCAGGTCTTCCTGTTCGACGAGCCGCTGTCCAACCTGGACGCCAAGCTGCGCATCGTGATGCGCGGCGAGATCAAGGCGCTGCACCGCAAGCTGGGCACGACGATGGTCTACGTCACGCACGACCAGGTGGAGGCCATGACCATGGCCGACCGCATCGTCGTGCTGCATGGCGGCCGCATCGAGCAGGTGGGCACGCCGCTGGAACTGTTCGACCGGCCGGCCAACCGCTTCGTCGCCGGCTTCATCGGCTCGCCCGCCATGAATTTCATCGAGGGCCGCTGCACCGCGCACGGCTTCGAGGCCGATGGCGTGCTGCTGCCGCTGCCCGTGATGGATGGCTTGCCCGGCCAGGCCGCCAGCTATGGCATCCGTCCCGAGCATTTCGAGCGCTGCGCGCCGGGTGAAGGCGTGGCCGCGCAAGTCCAAGGCGTGGAGCCTCTCGGCTCGGACACGCAGCTCAACCTGCGCCTGGCCGGCGCGGACGTGGTGGCGCTCTTCCACGAACGGCTCGCCGTGCAGCCCGGGGACACGCTCCACCTGCGGCCCCGGCTGGAGGCCGTGCACCTGTTCGACGCGGAGAGCGGACAGCGCCTCGGGCCGATGTGAAGCGCAGCTAGAACATCGTCTCCTGGTACCTGTCGTTCTTGCCATCCCGCCGCGGCTGCAGCAGCTGCACCTCCGGCTCCACCGACGCATCCACCTGGTACTCCTTGCCGCATTCGGGGCAGGCGTATTCCTCGCGGTGGTCGCCTTGCTGGCCGTGCGGCGCCAGCACGCGGAAGCGCGCGCCGCAGTAGAGGCAGGATTTCTCGAAGATGCTGACCGCCAGGCCGGCTTCGTCGTCACCCGGTTCCATGCGAACCAGTATGCGCCCGGCCCCGGCCTGCTTCAAGACGGCTTTACCTACGCTAACGACTCCAGCGCCATCATGCCGGCCGCGGTGTTGGAGATGGGAATGTGATAGTTCGTATGCACCTTGCGCACCGCGCCCGGCACCGCGCCGCGCGTGGCCAGCCACATCAGCAGTTCCACGCCCTGGGTGCCGGTCTTCTCCACCAGCTCATGGATGCTGAACTGCGTGGCCCATTCGGGGTCGTGCACCAGGCTGTCCATGAACTTCAGGTCGAAGGGCTTGTTGATGAAGCCCGCCCGCTCGCCATCGAGCTGGTGCGACAGGCCGCCGGTGCCGATCACCACAACCTTCTTGTCGCTGTTCCAGGAAGCGATGGCCTCGCCCACGGCCTGGCCTAGCGCATAGCAGCGGCGCGCGCTCGGCAAGGGGAACTGCACGGTGTTGATGCACACCGGCACCACCGTCACCGGGCACGCTTCCGGCCAGAACAGCTTCAGCGGCAAGGTGAAGGCGTGGTCCACCAGCATCTCCTGGCAGGTGGTGATGTCGAACTCGCGCGCGATGAGATGTTCGATGACGTGCCACGACAGGTCCACCTGGCCGGTGAAGGGGGGCAGCGTGGGGATGCCCCAGCCCTCGTCGGCGTTGCGGTACTCCGGTGCGGCGCCCACGGCGAAAGTGGGCATCTTGTCGAGGAAAAAGTTCAGGCCGTGGTCGTTGTAGAAGACGACCGCGACATCCGGCTTCACGTCCGCGAGCCACTCGCGCACCGGCAGGAAGCCGTCGAAGAAGGGCTTCCAATAGGGCTCGCCCTGCAAGCCCTTGGCGATGGCGCCGCCGATGGCGGGCACGTGGGAGGTGGTGAGTCCACCGACGATTCGGGCCATGTCTCTTCTCCTGTCAGTGGATCACTTGTTCGTTGGCGCGCACCAGCATCGCCTTGAAGTCCTGCTTGCTCATGCCGGTCTGCGCGGCGCCGAGGTCCTGCACGTCCAGGCCCAGGATGCCGGCGAACTTGGCGAGGTAGTAGACGTTGCCACCCGCGGCCAGCAGGCCCAGCACGTCACGCTTGCGGATGGCTTCGGCCTGCGGCGCGGTGAGCTGGAAGCGCGCCATGTAGCCCTCCTCGTCCGCCTTGAAGGCCGCGCGGTTGCCCGCGTCGTTGAACGAGAAGCACATCTTGTTCAGGGCATAGCCTTTGGCGGCCTGGATGCCGTCGAAGATGGTCGTGCCCGGGATGGGTTGGGGTTGTGCCATGCGAAGTCTCCTTCGCAAGAAGTATTGGCGCGCGGGCCGCCGCGCCGGCTGACGCAAGTCAAGGTTTGCTCGTTCAGCGACCCACGAAGTCGGGCTTGCGCTTCGCCAGGAAGGCCGCCCAGCCGATGCGGAAGTCCTCGGTGTCGAAGCAGGCGTAGCACTCGCGCTCCTCGGCTTCGCTGATGGGCCGCGGGTCGGCCAGGCGCCGCGCGAACTTCTTGTGCCAGCGCGCCACCAGCGGCGCGCCTTCGGCGATGCGCTGCGCCGCGGCCGCCGCCTCCGCCGCGACCTCGGCATCGGGCACGACGCGCGTCACCAGGCGCTTGTCCTTCGCCTCCGCCGCGCCGAACACGCGGCCTTCCAGCAGGATCTCCAGCGCCGCGTCGGCGCCGGCCAGGCGCACCAGCGGCGCCATCTCGGCATAGGCTTCCACCAGCCCCAGGTTCTTCACCGGCACGCCGAAGCGGCCGGACTCGCCGCAGATGCGGATGTCGCACAGCGACGCGATCAGCAGCCCGCCGCCGACGCACAGGCCGTGGATCTGCGCGAGCAGCGGATGCCGGCAGTTCTCCATGCTCGCGACCACCGCGCGCACCAGGCGGCCGTAGTCGGCGGCCTGCGCGGCGTTGGAGCGCTCGCGCTCGAACTCGCTGATGTCGGCGCCGGGGCAGAAGGCCTTTTCGCCGGCGCCGCGCACGACGATGCAGCGCACGCCGTCGTCGGCCGAGAGCGTGTCCACGGCGGCGGCGAGCGCCTGCCACATGGACTTGTTCATCGCGTTCAGCTTGTCGGGACGATTGAGCACCACCGTGGCGATGGGGCCGCTGCGCTCTACGAGGATGGCTTCGGTCATGCCGCGAGCATAGCCGCGGGCGCCGGCCAGGCCCGCACGCCCTGCCAGCTGCTGCCGTGCGCCTGCTGCTCCAGCGTCTCCAGCAGCAGCGCCTTCACGGCCAGCAGGTGGGGCGACTGCGGCGCGGCGATGGCGGTGGCCACCGAAACCGGCCGCGAGAGCGCGGGATTCACCAGCCGCGCCACCGGCAGGTCCGCCGGCTGCGTGCCACCGAGCATCGACATGGGCAGCACCGTTGCGCCTATGCCCGCGCGCACCAGCTGCACCATCGTCCAGGGCGAGGACGCTTCCGTCACCACCTGCGGCGTGACGCCGCGCGCGGCGCATTCGCGGTCGAACAGCGTGCGCAGGCTGTTGGGCCGCGCCGGCATCACCATGCGCGCGCCATCCAGGCGATCCAGGTCGACTTCGCCGCCCGCCTCGCCGCGCAGGCCGACGACGAACAGGTCTTCCTCCAGCACCGGCAGCACCTGCATGCCGGAGGACTCGTACTCGCCCAGCATCACGCAGATGTCCACGCGGCCGCGCAGCAGCATCTCGCCCAGGTGGGCGCCGGGGCTTTCCAGCAGTTCCAGCGTGATGCCGGGATAGCGCTCGCGCACCGCGTTCACCAGCGGCACGGCCAGCATGTTGGCGGCGCTGGCAGCCGTGCCGAGCACCACGTGCCCCGACGGCGAAGACAGGTCCTCCTGGCCGATGGCGCGCAGCGCGTCCATCATCTTCAGGGTTTCCTTGGCGCGCCGGCAGAACTCCAGGCCGGTGGCCGTGGGCACCACGCCGCGCGAGCTGCGGCTCAGGAGCTGGCAGCCGACCAGGTCTTCCATCTGCCGGACCTGCACGCTCAACGCCGGTTGGGCGATGTGCAGCACCGCCGCGGCGCGCGCGATGCTGCCGGTCTCGACGACCGTCACGAAATTCCTCAAGCGGCGCGAATCCATGAGCCCCGAACCAGATAGCAGTGGCTATCGTAATCCGCGATAGGGCTAAAGCAAACGCGTATTTTCCCGGGCAGCTCGGCTTCACTACGATGCAGCGCGATGACGAACGAAGCGACGGTCCCGGGCTGGCAGCCCCTGAAGGGCGTGCGGGTGCTGGAACTCGCGCAGATCATGGCGGGCCCGGTGGCGGGCCTGATGCTCGCGGACCTCGGCGCCGACGTGGTGAAGGTGGAGAAGTTCCCCGGCGGCGACGACGCCCGCGGCTTCAACAGCAAGGGCGCCCACGACATGCCGCCCAACTTCGAGGTCCTCAATCGCGGCAAGCGCTCCGTCGCCATCAACCTGAAGACGGACGAAGGCCGCGAGTCGCTGCGCCGCATGGTGGCGCAGGCCGACGTGCTGACCGAGAACTTCCGGCCCGGCACGCTGGAAGGCCTGGGCCTGGGCGTGAAGCAGCTGCTCGAGATCAATCCGCGCCTCATCTACTGCAGCGTCAGCGGCTACGGCAGCCGCGGCCCGCTGGCCGAACGCGGCGGCTTCGACCTGATCCTGCAGGCCTTCTGCGGCCTGATCAGCGTGACCGGCGAGCCCGGCCGGCCGCCGGTGAAGCCGGGCGTCTCCATCGCCGACGTCAACGCCGGCATCCTGGCCGCAATGGGCGTGCTGGGCGCCTACGTGCACGTGCTGCGCACCGGGCAGGGCCAGCACGTGGAGACCTCGCTGCTGCAGGCCTCCATGCAGCAGCTTTACTGGTATGCGGCCCTGTTCTTCTCCGGCGGCACGGTGCCGGAGCGCCTGGGCACCGCCCACCCGGTGACCGCGCCCTACCAGACCTTCCGCTGCGCCGACGGCGAGATCGCCATCGGCGGCGCCAACGAATCGAACTGGCTGCGCCTTTGCGAAGTGCTGGGCCACCCCGAATGGCGCACGGATCCGCGCTTCGCTTCGGGCAGGGACCGCCTGGACCACCGCGAGGCGCTGAAGGAATGCATCGACGCGGCGCTGGCCGGCCAGACCCGCGCCCACTGGGAAGCCACGCTCAGCGCCGCCGGCGTGCCGGCCGGGCCGGTGCAGTCGGTGGCCGAAGCGCTGTCGCATCCGCAGGCGCGCGCGATGGACATCGTGGTCGACGCCCAGACCGTCGACGGCGGCAGCCGGCCCATGATCGGCCTGCCCATGCACTTCAGCGGCCGCAATGCGCCGGCCACGACGCCCGCCCCGCGCCTGGGCCAGCACACCGGCGAGGTGCTGGCGGAGTTCGGCTTCACCGAGGCGGAGATCCGCGAACTGCTGGCGCGCCGCTGCGCGCTGCAAGCCGGCCAATGAATCCTGGAGCACCCGAGATGAACAAGCAAGACGAAAAGACGCTGCCCGTGCTGCACGAGGCCGTCGTGCCCATCGAGATGATGCTGGCCACGGTGGCCAAGACCCTCTGTTCCGCCGTGTTCGTGTCCGGCCGCGACCCGCAGGAGGCGATCGGCGCCAGCTGCCTGTGGTCGCTGAAGGCGCAGCTGCTGCCGGACGCGCTGGCGCAGCACGCGCGCTGGCACGTGGACCGCGATGCCCGTCGCGTCGACATCGCCATCGAACTCACGCCCACGGTGGCCGACGACCTGCTGGCCGCGCATCGCGCGGTCCACTCGGGCTTCGAGGCCGACTGGGCCAAGGAGAAGGCGCGCCTCGTCGGCCTGCGCAGCGTCAAGCGCAGCGCGCAGTTCACCGGCGGCCAGGGCAGCCTGATCCTGCCGCGCGACGGCGAGCTGCGCCTGCACTTCGACCCCGAGAACGTGCCGCACGGCCCCGCCTCCAGCGCCGGCTGGCCGGTGCCGGGTGAAGCTCCGGCTTCCGTGCGCGCCGCGGTGGCGCAGGCGCTGGAAGCGCCCTTCGCCGACCCCGACGCCTACCACGCGGCGGTGCTGGTGGTGCACAAGGGCCAGATCGTCGGCGAGCGCTATCGGGCCGGCGTCGGCCCCGACAGCCCGCTGGAAAGCTGGTCCATGGGCAAGAGCACCATGGGCACGCTGATCGGCATGCTCATCGGCCAGGGCGCGCTGCGCCTCGACGAGCGCGCGCCGATCACGGAATGGCACCACCCCGGCGACCCGCGCCGCGAGATCACGCTGCGCCACCTGCTGAACATGTCCAGCGGCCTGCGCTGCACCGGCCAGGACGACACGCGCGAGACCTGGCGCTACGGCCTGCCGGAGCACTTCCTGCCCTATGCGGAATCGCTCAACGCCGCCGAGTGGGCCATCGAAAGGCCGCTGGAACACGCGCCCGACACCGTGGGCCGCTACCGCAACTGCGATCCCCTGAGCCTGGCGAAGATCTTCCGCGAAACCGTGCTGAAGCTCGGGGGTGACCCGCTCACCTGGCCGCAGACGCACTTGTTCGACCGCATCGGCATGCAGGGCTTCGTGCTGGAGACGGACCGCTGGGGCCACTTCATCATCAGTGGCTTCGACTACGGCACCGCACGCGACTGGGCGCGCCTGGGCCTGCTGTACCTGAACGACGGCGTGTGGAACGGCCGGCGCATCCTGCCCGAAGGCTGGGTGCAGTTCGCGACGGCGCCGGCCCCGGCCTGGAAGAACCGCGAATACGGCGCGCAGATCTGGCTGAACAGCATGGGCGAGATCGCGCTGCCTGCCGACACCTACTATTTCGCCGGCGGCGGCGGCCAGTACGTGCTGGTCGTGCCTTCGATGGACCTCGTGGTCGTGCGCATGGGCCATACGCGCGGCTGGGAGACGGCCAAGGACAAGGTCAACGTGCTGCTGCAGGGCGTGACGGCGGCGCTGGCCGGGGGCGGCGCGCGATGAAGCTGTACTTCCCGCCCCGCGGCGAGTGGGCGCAGGTGGCGCCCGCCGAAGCCGGCATGTCGGCCGCGGCGCTCGACGGCGCCGCCAGCTGCGCGCTGGAACACGATTCGACCTGGCCCTACAGCCTGTACCTGCCGGACGGCCGCTACATCGGCACCGCCTACGTCGGCGACAAGCCGCCGCACGACCAGCCGATCGGCGTGGTCAAGCCGCGCGGCGGCCCGGCCGGCGTGGTGATCCGCGGCGGCCGCATGGTGGCGCAGTGGGGCGATATAGCGCGCGCCGATACCACCTACTCCGCCGCCAAGAGCTACGTGGCGCTGGCCGCCGGCATCGCCTTCGACGAAGGCCTGATCCGCTCGCTGGACGACCGCGTGGCCGACTACCGGCTGGACGGCGCCTTCGACGACTCGCACAACAGCGCCATCACCTGGCGCCACCTGCTGCAGCAGACCAGCGAGTGGCAGGGCAGCGTGTGGGGCAAGCCGGACAGCGTGGACCACAACCGCCAGGCCGGCTCGCACGCCGCCGACAACAGCAACAAGGGCACGCTGCGCCAGCTGGAGCCGCCCGGCAGCCGCTGGGAATACAACGACGTGCGCGTGAACCGCACGGCTCTGTGCCTCACGCAGCTGTTCCGCCGCTCGCTGGCGGACGTGCTGCGCGAGTGCGTGATGGACCCGATCGGCGCCTCGTCCGGCTGGGAATGGCGCGGCTACGACAACGCGCGCATCGCCTGCGACGGCCGCGAGGTGGAGTCGGTGTCCGGCGGCGGCCACTGGGGCGGCGGCCTGTTCATCTCCGCCCAGGACCACGCGCGCGTCGCGCTGCTGGTGGCGCGCGGCGGCAACTGGGGCGGCCGGCAACTCATCTCGCGCCGCTACCTGGCGGAGATGACGCAGCCCGCGCCGGCCAACGCGCAATACGGCTTCATGTGGTGGCTCAACACCGGCCGCCAGCTCTTTCCCTCGGTGCCGGAAGACGGCGTGTTCGCGCTGGGCGGCGGCCAGCACATGGTGTGGGTCGCGCCTTCGCTGGACCTCGTGGCCGTCACGCGCTGGACCGACAAGCCGCACTGCGACGCCCTGCTCGGGAAGATCGCCGCCGCCTGCGGCCGACAATACGCACAAGGAGACCAGACATGACCAGCAGAAGAGCCTTCCACCGCACGATGCTCGCCGGCGCCGCGGCAGCCATGGGCGGCCCGGTGCTCGCCCAGCCCAAGCCGCGCAACGGCGGCACCCTCGTCTACGCCGCCGGCTCCGCCACGCAGACGCTGGACCCGCAGTTCATCACCGACGTCACCACCTTCCGCGCCGTCGGCAGCATGTACGAGGCGCTGACCCGGCAGGACGAGGAAGGCCGGATCGTCCCCGGCCTTGCGCTTTCGTGGACGCTGTCGCCCGACAAGCGCACCTGGACCTTCAAGCTGCGCCCGGGCGTGACATTCCACGATGGTTCACCCTTCGACGCGCAGGCCGTCAAGTTCAGCTACGACCGCCTGCTGAACCCGGCCACCGGTTCGCCGCGCCGCAGCACGCTGGAGATGGTGGAGTCCACCGCGGTGGTGGACGACCTCACCTTCCGCCTGACGACCAAGGAGCCGTTCGCGCCGCTGCTGTCGCAGCTGAGCGCCTACAACGTCTACATCCTGAGCCCCTCCTTCGTGCAGAAGCAGGGCGCCAATTTCAGCAAGGCCGCGTCGGGCACCGGTCCCTTCAAGCTGCAAAGCTGGCAGCCGGGCGAGAAGCTCACGGTGGTGCGCAACGACAAGTACTGGGGCGAGAAGGCCAGGCTCGACGCCGTCGTGTTCAGCGTCGTGCCCGAGGACTCGGCCCGCACCCTGCTGCTCCTGAGCGGCCAGGCCGACGTGATCTCCGAGCTGCCCTACGTGATGGTCAAGAAGCTGGGCGCGCTGGACGCCGTGCGCGTGGTGCGCAAGCCCGGCTACCGCACCATCTACCTGGGCATGAACATGAACGTGGCGCCCTTCAACGACCTGCGCGTGCGCCAGGCGGTCGGCTACGCCATCAACAAGCCCGCGCTGGTGCAGGGCGTGCTGAGCGGCATCGGCTCGCTGGGCGGCTCGCTGGAGGCCGCCTCGATCGAGGGCTCCGCCAAGGAGCTGCAGCCCTATCCCTACGACCCGGTCAAGGCGAAGAAGCTGCTGGCCGAGGCCGGCTTCCCCAACGGCTTCAGCACCGACTTCATGGTGCCGACCGGGCGCTACAACATGGACCGGCAGGTGGGCGAGGCCATCCAGGGCCAGCTCGCCGCGGTGGGCATCAAGGCCAACATCCAGTCGCCCGAATTCGGCGCCTACCTCGCGGCGCTGAACAAGGGCAAGGTGCCCATGTTCATGAGCGGCAAGGGCAGCCCGACCGGCGACATGGACTTCACCCAGACCCTGATGAGCCACAGCGCCGGCAAGATGAACTACTGGGGCATCAAGGACCCCGAGGTGGACAAGCTGGTGCTGCAGCAGCGCACGGCGGTCGATCCCAAGGAGCGCCACCGCCTGCTCGCCGAACTGCAGGCCAAGGTCTACCAGCAGGAACCGCACGTCACCCTCTACTACGAGGACCAGGTGTCCGCCACGCGCTCGAACGTGCACGACGTCAAGGTGTATGTGAACGAATTCATCGACTTCAGCAAGGCCTGGAAGGCCTGAGGGACCCGTGCTTCGCTTCCTGATCCGGCGCCTGCTGCAGGCGGTCCCCGTGCTGGTCGGCGTGTCGGTCGCCGTGTTCCTGATGATCCACCTGATCCCCGGGGACCCGGCCGAGATCGTGGCCGGCCAGATGGCCACCCGCGAGGACGTGGAGAACGTGCGGCGTGCGCTGGGCCTGGACCAGCCGCTCGCGCAGCAGTACCTGCACTTCGCCGGCCGCGCGCTCACTGGCGACTTCGGCACCTCGTTCCGCACGGGCCGGCCGGTCAGCGAGGAGATCCTGGGCCGCTACGGCAACACGCTGCTGCTGGGTGCCGTCGCGCTGTTGATCGCCGCGGTGGTCGGTGGGCTGGCGGGCATCGTGTCGGCGGTGAAGCGCTTCACCTGGATCGACAACCTGGCACTGGTGCTGTCCATCCTCGCCATCTCCACGCCGGCGTTCTCGCTAGGCCTGCTGTTGATCCTGGCCTTCGCCGTGTGGGTCAACCTGCTGCCGATGACGGGCTTCGACTCCTGGCCGGCCATCATCATGCCGGCGCTCACGCTGTCGGCGGCCAGCATGGCCGTCATCTGCCGCATCATGCGCAGCAGCCTGGTGGAAGTGCTGGACAACCAGTACGTGCGCACCGCGCGCGCCAAGGGCCTGCGCGAACACCTGGTGATCTGGCGGCACGGCGTGCGCAACGCGATCATCCCGGTGGTGACGGTGGCCGGCCTGCAACTGGGCTACCTGCTCGGTTCCGCCGTCGTCACCGAAACCGTGTTCGCCTGGCCCGGCCTCGGCCGGCTGCTGGTGCAGTCCATCCTGGCGCGCGACTTCCCCGTGGTGCAGGCCGCCGTGCTGGTGGTGGCCGTGACCTTCATCGCGGTGAACATCGTGACCGACCTGCTGTACGGGCTGCTGGACCCTAGGATCTCCGCGTCATGAGCAAGTGGAAGCAGTTCAAGCGCTCGCGCCTGGCCCTGCCCGGGCTGGTGCTGTTCGCCGCCTTCGTGCTGGCCGGCCTGCTGGCCCCGCTGATCGCGCCGCACGATCCGCTGCAGGGCGACCTGGCCAACGTCATGTCCACGCCGTCGGCGCAGCACTGGTTCGGCACCGACGAACTGGGGCGCGACATCCTGTCGCGCATCCTGTTCGGCGCCCGCATCTCGCTGGTGGAAGGCGTGCTGTCGGCGGCGCTGGCGGCGGCCATCGGCGTGCCGATCGGCATGCTCTCTGCCTACGCGGGCGGCAAGGTGGACACGGTGATCATGCGTCTGATCGACGTGCTGCTGGCCTTCCCGGGCGTGCTGCTGGCCATCGTCATCATCAGCATCCTGGGCCCGAGCCTGGCCAATGCCATCCTCGCGGTGGCGATCTACACCATCCCCATCTTCGCCCGCTTCGCCCGCGGCCAGACGCTCTCCGTCAAGGAGGAGCCCTACATCGAGGCCTGCCGCGCCATGGGCATGAGCAACCTGCGCCTGCTGGCGCGCCACGTGCTGCCCAACATCGCCGCGACGGTGCTGGCACTGGCGACCTTGCGGGTGGGCATCAACATCCTCACCTGCGCCAGCCTCAGCTTCCTGGGCCTGGGCGCGCAGGCGCCGCTGCCCGAATGGGGCGCGATGCTGGCCAACAGCCGCACCGCGCTGCTGATCGCGCCGCACATGGCGCTGTTCCCGGGCGTGGCCATCCTGCTGCTGGTGTTCGGCCTCAACCTGTTCCAGGACGGCCTGCAGGTGGTGCTGGACCCGAAATCGCGAGGACGCGCATGAGCCCCGCTTTGCTGACCATCGAAGGCCTGCGCACCGTGTTCCGCACGGACGCGGGCGAGTTCGCGGCCGTCGACGGCGTCGACCTCACCGTGCAGCGCGGCCAGACCCTGGGCATCGTCGGCGAAAGCGGCTGCGGCAAGTCGATGCTGTCGCTGTCCATCATGGGCCTGGTGCCGGCGCCGGGGCGCGTCGCCGCCGGCCGCATCGTCTTCGACGGCGAGGACCTGGCCGCCGCTGCCCCGGAGCGCCTGCGCACGCTGCGCGGCAAGCGCATCGCCATGGTGTTCCAGGAGCCCATGACCAGCCTGAACCCGGTCTACACCATCGGCTTCCAGATCGTCGAGGCGATGCGGGCGCACGAGCCGGATACGCCGCTGCCCGAACTGAAGGCCCGCGCCATCGCGGCGCTGGCGCGGGTGCGCATCACGGCGGCGGCGCAGCGCTTCGACGACTATCCGCACCAGCTTTCCGGCGGCATGCGCCAGCGCGTGATGATCGCCATGGCACTGGCCTGCTCGCCCGACCTGCTGATCGCCGACGAGCCGACCACGGCGCTGGACGTGACGGTGCAGGCGCAGGTGCTGGACCTGCTGCGCGAGATCCAGCGCGAAACGCAGATGGCCATCATCCTGATCACGCACGACCTCGGCGTCGTCGCCGGCATGGCCGACGAAGTGGCGGTGATGTACGCGGGCCGCGTGGTGGAGCGCGCCCCGGTCGCGGACATCTTCAACGATCCACAGCACCCTTACACGCTGGGCCTGCTGGGAAGCATGCCGCGCATCGAGGAAGAGCGCGAGCGCCTGCTGGTCATCGAGGGCAGCCTGCCCGCGCCGGGCCAGGCGCCCAAGGGCTGCCGCTTCCATCCCCGCTGCGTGTTCGGCACGCCGGAATGCACCTTGCAGGACCCGCCGCTGCGGGCACTGGGCCCGGCGCACGGTGTTGCCTGCATCCACGCGCCGGTGGAACAGTTCGCCGCGATGCCTGCCAGCGCCGGGAGCTTCGAATGAGTGCCCGCCCCATGTTCGATGCGGATGGCCGCAGCAAGCCGCTGCTGGAAGTGGAAGGCCTGGTGCGCCACTTCGGTTCGGCCGGCGGCCTGTTCAAGCCGGCCCGCGCGCCGGTGCGCGCCGTCGACGGCGTGAGCTTCGCCGTCATGCGCGGCGAAACGCTGGCCCTGGTGGGCGAGAGCGGCTCCGGCAAGTCGACCACCGCGCGCCTGGTGCTGCGCCTGATCGATTCCAGCGCCGGCCGCATCCGCTTCGACGGCCAGGACATCACGGACCTGTCGCAGCGCGCCTTGCGGCCGCTGCGCCAGCGCATGCAGATGGTGTTCCAGGACCCCTTCGCCTCGCTGGACCCGCGCCTGAAGGTGCGCCAGACGCTGGAAGAGCCGCTCATCGTGCACGGCATGGGCAACGCCGCCGAGCGCCGCGCACGCGTCGACGAGTTGCTGGGCCTGGTGGGCCTGTCGCAGCACCATGCGGACCGCTACACGCACGAGTTCTCGGGCGGCCAGCGGCAGCGGGTGGGCATCGCCCGCGCGCTGATGCTGCATCCGGACCTGGTGGTGTGCGACGAGCCCGTGTCGGCGCTGGACGTGTCGATCCAGGCGCAGGTGGTGAACCTGCTGAAGGACCTGCAGGCGCGGCTGCGCCTGACCTACCTGTTCATCGCGCACGACCTGGCGGTGGTGAAGCACATGGCCGACCGCGTGGCGGTGATGTACCTGGGCCAGCTGGTCGAGATCGCGCCCAAGCATTCGCTGTTCGCCAACCCGCGCCATCCCTACACGCGCATGCTGCTGGACGCGATCCCGCGGCCGCAGCCGGGCGAACCGTCGCGGCACCAGGCGCAGGCCGCGGGCGAAGTGGCCAGCCCCGCCAGCGCGCCGGCCGGTTGCCGCTTCCATCCGCGCTGCCCGTTCGCCATCGACCGCTGCCGGGTGGAAGAGCCGGTGCTGGAGCCCACCGAAGCGGGCCACATGGCGGCCTGCCATCGCAAGAACGAGCTCGCGCCCTGGGAGGCCGCCGCGCCCGCGGCGGCTTCGGGCAGCGTCGCGGCGCTGCGCCTCGCGCTCTATGCCAAGCGAAAGGCGGCCAGCACCGGCACCGTATGATCCGGTGCCGATGCACTCCCCTTCCCCCCAGCACGCCGCCAACCGGCGCGGCGTGCTCGCCATGGCGGCCGGCATGGCCGCCTTCGCCGTCAACGACACATTCGTCAAGTTCGTCAGCCAGTCGCTGCCGGCGCCGCAACTGATCTTCCTGCGCGGCATCTTTTCCATCGTGCTGCTGCTGGGGCTGATCCAGGCGAGCGGCGCGATGCGGCACCTGCCGCGGCTGCTGGACCGGCGCGTGATGCTGCGCGCCTTCCTCGATGGCATCGCCACGCTGGCCTACCTGGTCTCGCTGTTCCACCTGCCGCTGGCCAACACCACGGCCATCAACATGGCGGCGCCGCTGTTCGTGACGCTCTATGCCATCGCCTTCTTCGGCGAGCGCGTCGCGGCCGGCCGCTGGGTCGCGATCGTGGCCGGATTCATCGGCGTGCTGCTGGTGGTGCAGCCACGCAGCGATGCCTTCAACGCCTGGGCGCTGTTGTGCCTGTTCGCCGCCTGGCTCAACGCGAGCCGCGACGTGGTGACGCGCACCATCGCCACCGGCGTGCCGGTGCTGGTGATCACGCTCAGCACCGCGTTGACGGTGACGGCGATGTCGGGGGGATGGGCCCTCCTCGCGCAGGCGTGGCAGCCGGTGTCAGGGCAGCAACTGGGGCTGCTGGCCGGCGCTTCAGTGGTGCTGAGCGTGGGCTACTACCTGATCACGCTGGCGATGCGCAGCGGCGAGATGAGCGTGATCGCGCCTTTCCGCTATGCCGGCCTGCTGGCAGCGCTGGTGCTCGGCTACCTGGTGTGGGGCGACGTGCCCAATGGCCTGGCGACGGCGGGAATCGTGCTGCTGGTGGTGGCGGGGCTGGCCTTGCTGCGCGGAAGGCCGCGGGTGTCGACGATCAACGTCGCAGCCAAGCCCTGAGGCTCATTTGGCGGAGGAGCAGTGGCCGCCGTCGACCACCTGCCCCGACCCGGCCGCGATGAGAGGCGGCTCCTGCCGCAGGTCGATGGCCGGCGAGCGGGCGAAGTCCCAGGCCAGGAAGCCCACCAGCACGATCCAGAAGGACCAGCGCAGCACGCGTGTGTTGTTGTCGGTCATGGCGGTCCTCAGAAGGCGAAGCGGCGGCGCACCCGCACACCGATGAGCGTGCCCAGGAAGGCCATTGGCAGCCAGATCCAGCCATGCACGCTGCCGGTGGAAATGCCGCTGAACATCGCGCCCACGTTGCAGCCGAAGGCCAGGCGCGAGCTGTAGCCCATCACGAAGCCGGCCACCAGGCCGATGCCCCATTGCGCCGGCGTCAGCGGCTTGGACGACGACGGCTTGCGCGTCGAGATCCACAGCGCACCGGCCAGCAGGCCGATGTTGGTGATGGAGGTGACGTCCAGCAGCGCGGATTGCCCCAGGCGCTGCGTGTTGCCCGCGTCGCTCCAGAAGGCGTTGTTCGCGGGATCGAACAGGCCCAGCGCCTGCGCGCCCTTGGCAGCCCACAGGCCGAAGCCGTACACCACGCCCCAGGGCTGGCCGGCGATCACCAGGTTGATGGTCGCCAGCACGGCCAGCGCCACCGCGCCCCAGACCCAGCGCTTCTCGAACAGCGGCTTGCCGGGGCCGACCCACAGGCGCACCAAGATGCCGATGACGGCCAGCGCCACCAAGGTGGCGGCGAGCGCCGGGCCCACGCCCCAGGCCTGCACCAGGCCCACGGGCTCCATTGCGCCGAGCTTCAGCCAGTCGTGCATCTGCACCGAGCCGAAGAAGCTGCCCAGCGCGAACAGCGGCAGGATCACCATGTTCAGCGGCACGCCCAGGCCCGCCTTGTACAAGGTGCCGGAGCCGCAGCCGTCGGCGATCTGCATCGTCAGGCCGAACACGAAGGCGCCCACCAGCAGGCTGACGCTGGGCGGGCCGAGCGCCGGATGCAGTTCGGTGAAGTGACCGAGCAGCGGCATCGCGAACAAAGCAGCGAGCCCCAGCAGCAACAGCTGGCCGTAGACGCCACTCGGGTCGCGCTGCTCCACCAGTTGGCGCCAGCCGGTCGTGAAGCCGAAGCGGGCGCCGGCGAGCGCGGCACCGAAGCCGATGCCCACCGCGAACAGGGCGGCCTGGCGCACGGACACGCTCCAGACCAGGAAAATGAAAAAGGCGGCCATCGCGGCCGCCAGGGGAAGGCGCTTCATCAACTTACTTGAAGGTCTTGTCGGCCCAGATCCTGGCGTCGATCATCAGCTGCTTGCCGCGGCTGGGCGCGTTGGCCACTTCCAGCCCGCGCGGGTCCTGGGTCCAGTCGACCATGGAGCCGGGATAGAGCTTGACGTTCTTCTGGCCCAGCAGCTCGGACATCACGAACCAGTCGGTCGAAGCCCAGTGGCCGGTGTTGCAGAAGGCGACCGTGGGCTTGTTCGGGTCCAGCACGCTGGAGGCGCCGTGCACCTTCTGCGTGTTCAGCACGCCATTGCTCTCGCCGTCGAAGAAGCGGCTGTATTCCACGTTCACGGCGCCCTGCAGGGTGCCGGGCATCTTGGCGGCGGGGGCGCGCGTCTCGCCCTCGTAGAAGGCCTTCGGGCGCGAATCCACCAGCACCGCGCTGCCCTTGGCGACGTCCTGCGCCACTTCGTCGCGGGTGGCGATCAGGCTGGTATCGAGCTGCGGGCTGTACGCGCTGGGCGTGACCGTGGCCACCGCGCTGTCCTGCGGGAGCTTGGCATCGGCCCAGGCCTTCACGCCGCCATTGAGCAGCGACAGTTCCTTCAGGCCCAGCACCTTGAGCGTCCAGTACACGCGGGCGGCCGCGCCAAAGTCGCTGGCGTCGGAGCCGCTGGAGACGACCACCGCATGCGTCGCGGGCGTGAGGCCCAGCGAGCGCACCAGCTCCGTCAGCTTCGGCAGCTCCGGCATTTCGCCAGGGTTGTTGGCCGGGCCGCGCCACTTGCCATAAGGCGCATTGACGGCGCCGGGGATGTGCTGCGCGGCGAAAGTCTTAGTGTCGCGGATGTCGATCACCCGCACCTCGGGTTTGCCCAGCTGCGCCTTCAGCTCGGCGGGATTGACCAGGGGCTGAGCGGCAAAGGAGGCGCCGGCGGCAGCCAGGGTGGCGACAAGGGCGAGGATTTTTTTCATACGGACGTTATTGTCCCAAACTATATGAACACACACAAAAGACAGTGTTTTCATATATTCATGCGCGCCGCCGGCTCGTGCCGGCCCGCGCCATCTGGTGGGCGGCCTGCACGAAAGCTTCTTCGAGGTCGGCCGAAGCCGGCGTCGGCTTCGCATCGGCCCAGCGCAGGATGGCCACGCGCGGGCCCTCGATGGGCTCGGCCAGCGGCAAGCGCTTGAGCCCCGTCGACGAGGCCCGCGCCTCATGCACTTCCAGCGGCATCGCGGCCACCAGGTCCGTGTGGGTCGCGATCGTCTCCAGGCCCGTGAGGGTCTGGCAGGTCATCGCGCATTGCGGCGTGCCGATGCGCGCCTGCCGGAAGGCCCGCACCAGGCCGCGCGTGACCGAACTCTCCAGGCTGGGCAGCAGCCACTGTGCCTCGCGAAGTTCGGCCAGCGACTTCGCGCCCGCCAGCGGGTGGCCGGGCCGCAGCACCACCGCCACCGTCGTCGCATAGAGCGGCCGCGCCGAATACTCGGCGCCGAGCCGCTCCGCCGGCATCGACATCACGGCGAAATCGGGCCGGCCTTCGCGCAGGCCACCGAGCTGGAAGGTGGGCGGCACGATGGACAGCTGCACGCCCGGCCAGCGCTCGCGAAAGGCCGGCATCACGCGCGGCAGCAGCGCGATGGTGGCGAAGTGCGACAGCGCGATTTCCAGCTTGCCTTCGCGCAGCCCGCGCCGCTGCTGCACCTCCTCGCCCGCCTGCCGCGCCTGGGTACGGATCGCGCGTGCCCGCGGCAACAGCGCGTGGCCGTACTCGGTGGGCTGGATGCCGCGCAGCCCGCGCTCGAACAGCGTGACGCCCAGCGCCTGCTCCAGCCGGCGCAGCTGCTTGCTGACGGCCGGCTGCGACACGCCCAGGCGGCGCGCCGCCTCGGTCACGCTGCCGGCATCGGCGATTTCCGCCAGCAGCACCAGGGCCGCCGGATCGGGCGGGAGGGGGTCGTCGGTAGCCATAACCGGATGGAATGTACATGAGCGCAAGGCGTCTTGTTGGAATGCCGCGCCCTCCCTAGCATCGCGCCATGCCCTTGACCCTGGCCGACTGCATCGCGCGCGACGGCGGCAACGCTTCGCTGCGCGGCCTGCGCGAGCGCTTCGCCCCCGGCGCGCCGGACACGCTGTACTTCGACGCCAACTCCATCGGGCCCATGCCCGCCGACGCGCCCGCGCGCATGCAGGCCGTGCTGCAGCAAGGCTGGGCCGAGGCGCGCCGCCGTGGCTGGAACGAACTGGATTGGCTGGAGCAGCCCGCGAAGCTGGGCGCCGCCATCGCCCCCGTCATCGGCGCGCAGGCCGAGGACGTGCGAGTGGCCGACAGCACCAGCATCAACCAGTACAAGCTGCTGCGCTTTGCGCTCGCGCTCCAGGCGCCGCGCCGTGTCATCGTCGTCCAGCGCGACGTGTTCCCCTCCAACCGCTACGCCGCCGAAGGCATCGCCCAGGCAGGCGGGGCGGAACTGCGTTTCCTCGACGACATCGCCGCCCTGCCCGCAGCGCTCGCGCCCGGCGACGTCGCCGTGGTCGCCCTCTCGCACGTCGACTACCGCGACAGCACGCGGCTGGACATGGCCAGCGCCAATGCGCAGGTCCGCGCCGCCGGCGCACTGAGCCTGTGGGACCTGTCGCATTCGGCCGGCGCGGTCGCGATAGCCCTGCGCGGCACCGACAGCGACCTGGCCGTGGGCTGCGGCTACAAGTACCTGTGCGGCGGCCCCGGCGCCCCTGCCTTCCTCTACGTCCATCCGCGCCACGCCGAAGGCGCCTGGCCGGCGGTTTGCGGCTGGATGGGCCATGCCGACACCTTCGCCTTCGAGCCGGACTACCGGCCAGCCCCCGGCCCCGACCGCTTCCTGGTCGGCACGCCCCCGGTGCTGGCCCAGGCGGCTTTCGCAGCGGCCGCGGCGGTCTGGCGCGAGGTGGACCCGCAAGCCCTCGACGCGCAGCATCGCTCGCTCGGCGACACCTTGATCCAGCTGCTGGACGAACAGTGCGCCGGCTTCGGCATCGAACTCGCCAGCCCGCGCGAGCACGCCCGCCGCGGCGGCCACGTCGCCCTGCGCTTCGCCCACGCCGCACCGCTGGCGCAGGCGCTGGTGCACCACGGCGTGGTGGTTTCCGCGCGCAAGCCCGAGGCCCTGCGCTTCGCCCCGCATCCCCTGACCGCCACCCACGAACAACTGTGGACCGCCGTGGCCCGCCTGCGCGACCTGCTGCAGCGCGAAGCCTGGCGCGATCCCCGCTACCAGCAGGCTTCCGTATGAGCAATCCCTCCATCCGGCTCGCGGCCGACATCGGCGGCACCTTCACCGACGTGGTGCTGGAAACGCCGCGCCGCCGCCACAGCTGCAAGGTGCTGACCACGCCGCGCGAACCCGAAGTCGCCGTGATGCAGGGCATCGCGCGGCTGCTCACCGAATCCGGCGTGGCGGCCAGCGAGGTGTCGCTGTTCATCCACGGCACCACGCTGGCCACCAACGCGCTGATCGAGCGCAAGGGCGCGCGCACGGCCCTCCTCACCACCGAAGGCCTGCGCGACGTGCTGGCCATGGGCTACGAGAAGCGCTTCGATGCCTACGACCTCGACATCGAAGGCGCGCCCGAGCTGGTGCCGCGGCCCTGGCGCTTCACGGTACGCGAGCGCATCGCGGCCGACGGCTCGGTGCTGCTGCCGCTGGACGAAGAAGGCGTGCGCCGCGCCGGCATCGCCATGCGCGAGGCCGGCGTGGAAGCCGTCGCCATCGGCTTCATCCACGCCTGGGCGCATCCCGAACACGAAAAGCGCGCCCGCGAGATCCTGCAGCCGCTGCTGGGCGACGCCGTCACCATCTGCCTTTCGAGCGAGGTCTGCCCCGAGATCCGCGAATACGAGCGCTTCTCCACCACCGTCGCCAACGCCTACGTGCGCCCGCTCATGGGCAGCTACCTGGTGCGCTTGCAACAGCGCGCGCAGGAAGAAGGCCTCGCCTGCCCGCTGCTGCTGATGATGTCCGGCGGCGGCCTCACCACGCTGGACCAGGCCGCGCGCTTCCCGATCCGCCTGGTCGAATCGGGCCCGGCCGGCGGCGCCATCCTGGCCGCGCACCTGGCGCGCGAATGCGGGCTGGACAAGGTGCTGGCCTTCGACATGGGCGGGACCACGGCCAAGATCTGCCTCATCAACGACAGCGAGCCGGAGCGCTCGCGCCGCTTCGAGGTGGGCCGCGCCTGGAAGAACCTCAAGGGCAGCGGCCTGCCGGTGCGCATCCCCGTGATCGAGCTGGTGGAGATCGGCGCCGGCGGCGGCTCGCTGGGGCGCGTCGACGCGCTGCGCCGCATCACCGTCGGCCCCGATTCCTGCGGCTCCGAACCCGGGCCGGCCTGCTACGGCCGCGGCGGCATGCAGCCCGCGGTGACCGACGCCAACCTGATGCTGGGCCGCATCGACCCGAGCCGCTTCGCCGCCGGCCGCATGCCGCTGGACCCGTTCCGCGCGGAGGCCGCGCTGCAGGCCCACATCGGCGACAAGCTGGAGATGAACGGCTTCTGGGCCGCCGTGGGCATGAGCGAGGTGGTGGAAGAGAACATGGCCAATGCCGCGCGCGTGCATGCCATCGAGCGCGGTCAGGACCTGGAGGGCTTCACGATGATCGCCTTCGGCGGCGCGGCGCCGCTGCATGCGGGCCGGCTCGCCCAGAAGCTGGGCATCAAGCGCGTGCTGGTGCCTTCGGGCGCGGGCGTCGGCTCCGCCATCGGTTTCCTGCGCGCGCCGGTGTCCTTCGAAGTGGTGCGCAGCGAGCTGATGGTGCTGGGCAGCGCCGAGCCGATGTGCGTGGAAGACAAGCTCTGCGCGATGGAAGTCGAGGCGATGGCCGTGGTCGAACCGGCGCGCGGCGACGCCGAAGTGGAAGTGACGCGCCTCGCGGAGTTGCGCTACGCCGGCCAGGGCCACGAGCTGCGCGTGCGGCTGCCGGCCGGCGTGGTGACCCTCGCATCGCTGGCCGCGCTGGGCGAGGCCTTCGAGCAAGCCTACGAACAGGTCTACGGCCTGCGCGTGCCGGGCTCCGAAGTGGAGATCGTCACCTGGTCGGTCACGGTGTCCACACCGGCCGCCGCGGTGGCCACCGCCTCGCTCGCGCCCGTGAAAGCGACGCGCCCGCCCGAGAACACGCGCGAAGCCTGGGAGCCCGCCGCCGGCGAGCGCCGGGCCTTCGGCCAGCACTGGCGCTTCGACGTGCTGGGGACGGCACGGATGGACGGGCCCGCGCTCGTCGTGGAACATGAAACGACCGTGGTGCTGCCGGCCGGCTGGAAGGCGCAGGTCGACAGCCACGGGCATTTGCGGATGGAGGTGGCGTCGTGAACGCTGGCAAGGACATGCTGCAGGCGATCCGCACCCAGGTGATGTGGAACCGCCTCATTTCGGTGGTGGAGGAGCAGGCCCAGACCCTGCTGCGCACCGCTTTCGGTTCGGTGGCCCGCGAGGCCGGCGACCTGTCGGCCGGCGTGTACGACACGCAGGGCCGCATGCTGGCGCAGGCCGTCACCGGCACGCCGGGCCACGTGAACACCATGGCGGTGGCGGTCGGGCACTTCCTCCGGCGCTACCCGCTGGACAAGCTGTCGCCGGGCGACGTGCTGGTGACCAACGACCCGTGGCTGGGGACCGGCCACCTGTTCGACTTTGTCGTCGTGACGCCGGTGTTCCGTGGCAACAAGCCGGTGGCGGTGTTCGCCTCCACCTGCCACACCATCGACGTCGGCGGCCGCGGCTTCACGGCGGACGCCGCGTCGGTGTACGAGGAAGGCGTCTGCATCCCGCACCTGAAGCTGGCGCGCGCCGGCGTGTTGAATGAAGACGTGCTGGCCATCGTGCAGGCCAACTCGCGCAACCCGGTGGAAGCGCGCGGCGACATCCTCTCGCTGGTGAGCAGCAACGAGGTGGGCGCGCGCCGCCTGCTGGACATGCTGGTCGAATTCGGGCTGCAGGACATCGCGGGCCTCGCCGAACACATCCTCACGCAATCGGCACGCGCAGCACGCGAAGCGATCGCGCGGCTGCCCGACGGCGAGTGGCGCGCCGAGATGCGGCTCGATGGCTACGAGCAGCCGGTGAACCTGGTCGCGACGCTGCGCAAGAAAGGCGATCACCTCGTCGTCGACTACGCCGGTTCCTCGCGGGCCTCGGCGCGCGGCATCAACTCGCCCAAGTGCTATACCGACGCCTATTCGGTGTTCGGCCTCAAGTGCCTGATCGCGCCGGACGTGCCGAACAACGCGGCATCGCTCGCGCCCTTCGAGGTGCGCGCCGAGCCGGGCAGCATCGTGGACCCGCAGCGGCCCAGCCCGGTGACGGCACGCCACGTGATCGGCCAGATGCTGCCGGACCTGATGTTCGGCTGCCTGGAGCAGGCGCTCGAAGGCCGCGTGCCCGCAGAGTCCGCCGGCAGCATCTGGGTGCTGGCCATGAGCCGCGACCGCCAGCAGGGCCAGCCCTTCAACGTGATGAGCGTGGGCCTGGGCGGCACCGGCGCGCGGCCCACCAAGGACGGCCTGTCGACGACGGCCTTCCCCAGCGGCGTGGGCGGCATCCCGGTGGAAGTGACCGAGGCGCAGTCGCCGCTCGTGTTCTGGCACAAGGAATACCTGCCCGGCTCCGGCGGCGCCGGCCAGTGGCGCGGCGGCGTGGCGCAGCGCATCGAGATCGGCGCGCGCGACGGCGCGGCCTTCGAATGTTCGGCCGCCACCTTCGACCGGCGCGACAACGCGGCGCGCGGACGCAGCAGCGGCAACGCCGGCACGCCGGGCCTCGTGCAGGTGTTCAGCGCCGACGGCGAGGCCAGCGTCTACACCAGCAAGGGCTCCATCCACGTGCCCGCGGGCGGCCGCCTGCGGGTGGACCTGCCCGGCGGCGGCGGCTTCGGCCCCGCCGCGCAACGCGACCCGCAACGCCAGGCACGCGACGTGCGTGACGGCCTCGTCGTTCCCGATTCCCTTTCGTGACACCACCAAGAACCCAGGAGCTCCCATGAAGATGACGCGTCGCCTCCTCCCAGCCCTGCTGCTCGCCATGGGCGCCTTCGCCGGCAGCGCGCAGGCCGCCGACCCACCGCTGCGCATCCTGGTGGGCTTCCCGCCGGGCGGCGCCACCGACGTGGTGGCGCGCGTGCTGGCCGAGAAGATGCAGGCCACGCTGAAGCAGCCGATCATCGTGGACAACAAGCCGGGCGCGGGCGGCATGATCGCCACGCAGCAGCTGAAGGCCGCGGCGCCGGACGGCAACACGGTGATGCTGACCATCGACCACTCGCAGGTCATCATCCCGCTGACCTTCAAGAACCCGGGCTACAACCCGCTGACCGACTTCACGCCGCTGGCGGGCGTGGCCAGCTACTACAACGTGATGGTGCTTTCCAGCAGCATCGGCGTGAAGACCGCGCCCGAGTTCGGCAGCTGGCTGAAGGCGCATCCGGGCCAGGCCAACTACGGCATCCCCGCCGCCGGCAGCGTGCCGCAGTTCGCCGGCATCCTGGTGGGCAAGGCGCTGGGCACGAACATGGTGGCCGTGCCCTACAAGGGCGGCGCGCCGCTGGTGGCGGACCTGCTGGGCGGCCAGGTGCCGGCCGGCTTCCTGTCGCTGACGGAATCGATCGAGCACCACCGCGCGGGCAAGATGCAGATCCTGGCCGTTTCGGGCACGACCCGCGCCAAGGCGGCGCCCGAGGTGCCCACCTTCCAGGAGCTGGGCATCAACGGCATCGACCAGAACCCCTGGCTGGCCTTCTTCGGGCCCAAGGGCATGAAGCCGGAGTTCGTCGCGAAGTTCGGCGCCGCGGTGCAGGCGGCACTGGCCGACCCCGAGGTGGTGGAGAAGCTGTCGAAGCTGGGCAACGTGCCCACCTATGCCCCGCCGGCGCAGTTGCAAGACTGGGTCGTGAAGGCCACCAACCATTGGGGCGCGGTGATCAAGGAGTCGGGGTACGAGTTGCAGTGACCACCTTGTCATTGCGGCCCTGAGCCGCAATGACAACCGGCTAGAACACTTCGGTATCCACTTCCCGGTTCGCCTGCTCGGTGTACCGGTTCCCCGCCACCGTCTTCTCGTTGATCAGCGCTTCCACGCGCTGCAGCAACGCCGGCGTCAGCCGCACGGCGTCGGCTGCCAGGTCTTCCTTCAGGTGCTCGACGCTCGTCGTGCCGGGGATCGGGATGATGTTCTCGCCCTTGTGCAGCAGCCAGGCCAGCGCCAGTTGCGCCGGAGTGCAGCCCGCTTCGCCCGCGAGTTCGCGGTAGGCCGGCAGCAGCGCCAGGTTGTGCGCGTAGTTGGCCGGCTCGAAGCGCGGCATCGCCTTGCGGATGTCCTTGGCGTCGAAGCTGGTGACGTCGTGCACCGCATCGCACAGGTAGCCGCGCGCCACCGGGCTGAAGGCGACGAAAGTGATGCCCAGCTCGCGGCAGGCGTCCAGCACCGCGATCTCGGGGTTGCGGGTCCACAGCGAATACTCGGTCTGCACCGCGGTGATCGGGTGCACCGCATGCGCCTTGCGGATCGTCGTGGCCGACACTTCCGACAGGCCGATGGTGCGCACCTTGCCCTGCTCCACCAGGCGCTTCATGGCGCCGACGCTCTCCTCGATCGGCACCTTCTTGTCCCAGCGGTGCAGGTAGTAGAGGTCGATGACGTCCGTCTGCAGCCGGCGCAGGCTGTCTTCGCAGTTCTTGATGACGGTCTCGGGCCGGCCGTCGATGACGCGGCGCAGGACGCCGTCGTCGCCGGTGACGCCGGCCATGCCGCCCTTGCTGCACAGGGTGATGTCCTGCCGATGTGGCTTCAGCACCGGGCCGACCAGTTCCTCGTTCTTGCCGAAGCCGTACAGCGCGGCGGTGTCGAACAGCGTCACGCCGGCGTCGAGCGCGGCGCGCAGCACCTTGCCGCCCTGCTCGGCGGACGGGGGGACGCCATAGGCGTGGCTCAGGTTCATGCAGCCGAGGCCGATGGCGGAAACGGTGAAGGGGCCGAGTTTTCTTTGTTGCATCCGGCTATTTTCCGGCGATTCGGGCAATCCCGTACGATCCCGGCCTCCATGCAGAACGACTTTCTCTCCGCCTTCATCCTCCTGCTGCTGGTGCTGGACCCCTTCGGCGCCCTGCCGGTGTTCATCGGCGTGATGCGCAGCGTGGCGCCCGAGCGGCGGCGCTTGGTGGCCCTGCGCGAGACGGCCATCGCCTTCGGGCTGCTGCTGGCTTTCCTGCTGGCCGGGCGCGGCTTCCTGCAGGTGATGCGCCTGTCGCCGCAATCGCTGGAAGTGGCCGGCGGCGTGATCCTGCTGATCATCGCGCTGCGCATGGTGTTCGGGCACGGCGACGCCGTGGGCGTGGCCAGCGACGGCAGCGAGCCATTGATCGTGCCGCTGGCCGTGCCGCTGCTGGCCGGGCCCTCGGCGATGGCGACGGTGATGCTGCTCGCCTCGCGCCAGCCGCAGCACACGCTGGTGTGGATCGCCGCGCTGCTGCTGGCGATGCTGGTGTCGCTGGTGGTGCTGCTGGCCGCCGATCGCCTGCGGCGCGTGCTGGGCGAACCGGTGATCGCCGCGATCGAGCGGCTGATGGGACTGGTGCTGACCGCCGTCGCGATCGAGATGATCCTGGCAGGCATGAAGCAGTATCTCGCCGCGCCCTGAGCTGGGGTTCGCTGCGCGAAACCCAGCCTGCGGGCCCGGCAGACAGGACCAGGAACGGCTGAGCAAGTTCCGGGTACTAACCCCGACCCTGCGCCGCCGCCGCAAGGTCAAGAATCGGGCACCTGCCCGCGGACGCGGCCGCGCGTGGCGCAGGGCACCGGGTCCGTGCTTCGGCCGCAACAGCAGGAGACAAGACCGTGAAACGTCGCACCGTCCTGATTGCAGTGGGCACCGCCGCCTTCGCCGGCACACGCGGCCTCTTCGCCCAGCAGCCCGTCATCGTCAAGTTCAGCCACGTCGTCGCGAACGACACGCCCAAGGGCAAGGGGTCCCTCCGCTTCCAGGAGCTCGCGCAGAAGTACACCAACGGCAAGGTGAAGGTGGAGGTCTATCCCAACTCCACGCTGTACAAGGACAAGGAGGAGATGGACGCGCTGGCCAGCGGCGCCGTGCAGCTGCTCGCGCCGTCCACCGCCAAGTTCCGGCCCATCGGCGTGCCCGAGTTCGAGGCCATGGACCTGCCCTTCATCTTCAACGGCGACGAGGGCTACAACAAGACCATCGCCGGCCCCATCGGCACTTCGCTGCTGAAGATGCTGGAACCCAAGGGCATCGTCGGCCTGGCCTACTGGGACAACGGCTTCCACATGGTGTCGGCCAACCGGCCGCTGCTGATGCCGGCCGACTTCCAGGGCCTGAAGGTCCGCATCTCCGGCTCGAAGATCGCCGACCTGTACTTCCGCCGCCTCGGCGCGCTGCCGCAGATCTTGGCCTTCTCCGAGGTCTACCAGGCGCTGCAGACCGGCGTGGTGGACGGCTGCGAGAACACGCCGTCCAACTACTGGACGCAAAAGTTCTACGAGGTGCAGAAGCACATCACCGTCTCCAGCCACGCGCACCTGCAATACGCGGTGATCGCCAACGCGAAGTTCTGGAACGGGCTGCCGGCGGACCTGCGCGGCCAGCTCGCGAAGGCGATGAACGAGGCGACCGACTACACCAACTCCATCGCGCGGCAGGAGAACGTCGACGCGCTGGCGCGCATCAAGGAAAACGGCAAGGCGACCCTGCACTACCTGACGCCGCAGCAGCGGCAGGCGTGGGTCGACGCCATGAAGCCCGTCTACAAGGAAGCCGAGTCCCGCGTCGGCAGCAAGCAGATCGTGGATGATCTCCTCCGATCCGCCGGTATCACTGCCTGAGCTGGCGCCCGGCCGGCGCGTGGGACGCCTGGCCGGCGCCCTGCTCGACCGGCTGGAGGAGGTGCTGATCGCCAGCCTCATCGCGGCGGCGACGGCCCTCGTGTTCGTGGCGGTGGTGCACCGCTACGGCACTTCCGCTTCCATCGACCTCGCCAAGTGGCTGGAAGCGCACGGCATCACGCTCTTCTCGCCGTTGCTGCGCGGCCTGTTCGCGTGGCTCGCCGCGCGCGACCTGTCGTGGGCGCAGGAGCTGTGCATCTACATGTTCATCTGGATGGCCAAGTTCGGCGCCGCCTACGGCGTGCGCACCGGCATCCACGTGGGCGTGGACGTGCTGGTGCTGCGGCTGGAACCGAAGCGGGCGCGCAAGGTCATCCTGTTCGGGCTGCTGTGCGGCGCCGTGTTCACCGCCACCATCGCCAACTTCGGCCTGCATTTCGTGCAGGGCGTGTGGAGCTCGGGCACCCGCTCCAACGACCTGGAAGCGCCGATGTGGATCGTCTACCTCGCCATCCCGCTCGGCTCCGCGCTCATGTGCTTCCGCTTCCTGCAGGTGGCCTGGCACTTCTGGCGCCGCGGCGAACTGCCGCGGCACGACCAGGCGCACGTCGATGGCGTGGAGCAGGAGGAGGCGCCGGTGACGCTCTCCACGGAGGCCGCGGCGGCGTCATCGAAGCCGCGCGGCCGTGTGCTCGGCTGGTTCCTGCTCCTGCTGCCCTTCGCGCTGCTCGGCCTGGGCCTGCTGTTCAAGCACGGCGTGGTGCCGGCGCCCGGCGGCGCGCGCACCTTGCTCGTGTTCGCGCTGCTGGTCTCGCTGATGCTCACCGGCATGCCGATCTCGATCGCGCTGGGCCTGACGGTGCTGAGCTTCATGTTCCTGCTGACCGAAGTGCCGCTGGACTCGGTGGCGATGAAGCTGTTCACCGGCATCGAGAACTTCGAGATCATGGCGATCCCGTTCTTCATCCTGGCCGGCAACTTCCTCACGCACGGCGGCGTGGCGCGGCGGATGATCAGCTTCGCGACCGCGCTGGTCGGCCACTGGCATGGCGGGCTGGGGCTGTCGGCGGTGGTGGCGTGTGCGCTGTTCGCCGCGGTGTCCGGGTCTTCACCCGCGACCGTGGTTGCCATCGGGTCCGTGCTGCTGCCGGCGATGGTGAAGGCAGGCTATCCGCGACGCTTCGGGGCCGGCGTGGTAACGACCTCGGGCGCGCTGGGCATCCTGATCCCGCCCTCCATCGCGATGGTGCTGTACGCCGTTTCGACCAACACCTCGGTCGGCAAGCTGTTCATCGCGGGGATCGTTCCCGGGATGCTGCTGGCAACGATGCTCGGGCTGATGACCTGGTACCGCGCGCGCCGAGGTGACTATCCGCGCATGGCGCGCGAGCCCTGGAACCGGAAGCTGCGCGCCGGCCGCGATTCCATCTGGGGGCTGCTGCTGATCGTCATCGTCATCGGCGGCATCTACACCGGCCTGTTCACGCCCACGGAGGCGGCGGCGGTCAGCGCGGTGTATGCCTTCATCGTCGCGGTGTTCGTCTACCGCGACCTGCGGCTCAGCGAAGTGCCAAGGGTGCTGCTGGCCTCGGCCAACACCAGCGCGATGCTGCTGTACATCATCACCAACGCAGTGCTGTTCTCGTTCCTCATGACCAGCGAGCAGATCCCGCAGGCCATGGCCGGCTGGATGGTGGAGCGCGGCTTCGGCGCGGTGGGCTTCCTGCTGCTGGTGAACCTGATCCTGCTGGCGGCCGGCAACGTGATGGAGCCGTCGTCGATCATCCTGATCATGGCGCCCATCCTGTTCCCGGTGGCCATGAAGCTGGGCATCGACCCCATCCACTTCGGCATCCTGATCACCGTGAACATGGAGGTGGGGCTGTGCCACCCGCCCGTGGGGCTGAACCTCTACGTGGCTTCAGGCATCGCGCGGATGGGGATCACCGAGCTGACCATCGCGGTGTGGCCGTGGCTGGTGACGATGCTGGTGTTCCTGGTGCTCGTCACCTACGTGCCGGAGATTTCGCTGGTGCTGCCCCGGCTGCTGGGCATGTAGCCTCAGCGATTGCCGGCCAGTTGCGCGCCGCCGGCCGCGAGCAGGCGCGTCTTCGCGCTGCTGCTGCCCATGTTGGCCGCGCGCTCGAGCCAGATCGAGGCCGCGCCCGGATCCTTCGCCACCGACGAACCCTGCTGGTAAGCGACGCCCAGGAAGTAGCTCATCTCCATGCGGCCGTAGCGGATGCCGTCCGGCGTCGCCTTGCCGCAGGCCTTGACGATCATCGGCACGTCGCCGCGGCCGTCCGCGAAAGCCTGCATGTCGGCCACGGTGTGCTGCAGGTACTGGTCACGCTCCAGCTTCGCCAGCTGCTTGTCCGGCGAGATGCCCACCAGTTCGTCCGCGAGGATCGGCAGTACTTCGAAAGGCGTCATGCCGGGCTTGGTGCGCGGCGAGTACCAGGCGCGCAGCATCGCCTTGTCCAGCGGTTCCAGGCTGTCGACGTGCTTCGTGAAGTAGCTCAGCACGGTGCTGCCTTCCGGATGGCCGCGCACGCCCATGACGTGCATGGACTCGTGGTAGGCGCAGCGGTAGGCGTCGCTGTCGCGCATCTGCATCGTGACCGAATCGATGGTCGTCTCGCTCTTGAAGTTCAGCCGCGTCTCGCAGGGCTGGTTCTCGCTGAGCGAAGAGTTCGGCACCACTTCGATGCTGACGTTGGCGACCTGCGCGGCGTCCGGCCGGTCGCTCACGTCGATGACCTTGACGCCAGCCTCGGCGGCAGCGTCGCGCAGCGCCTGCATGGAGTGCTGCTTGTGCGCGCCGAGGTTGACGCCGAACATGCGCACCTTGATGTCCTGGTCCCAGCGGACGAGCCGCGTGGCCGTCCCGCTCTGGTGCCACAGCACTTCCCACATCGTGTTCATGCCCTGCTCGAAGGTGTCGGCCTGGGCGAGGCAGGGGCTGAGCACTGCGGCGGCGAAGAGGGCGACGGCACCGGACTTGAACATGCGAACTGATCTCCTTGCAGACATGAGCCCGGTAGGAGGACTCCTACGAACGAGAGTTCAGTGCGCTTACAAATTGGTGGGCCACGCAGGGATTATTCCTCAGCCTTCCGCGCCCTGCCGCTACACTCGAGCCATCGTTGGGAGCAGTACATGACCATCGTTTCCACCGCGGCGGGCCGCGGGCTGCGCATCAGCGTGGCCATCGTGGAAGACAACCCGCTGCACGCGCAGCGTTATCGCCAGAACCTCGCACGCGACGACCGCCTGGTGCTGGTGGGTGATTTCCGCAGCGCCGCCGAAGCCTGCGCCGCGCTCGGCGCGCTCGCCCCCGACGTCCTGCTGGTGGACCTGGGCCTGCCGGATGGCAGCGGGTTCGACGTGATCCGGCAGGTCCGCCACGCCTCGCCGCAGACCTGCATCATGGTGGTGTCGGTGTTCGGTGGCGAACGCAACCTGTTCGAGGCGATCGAGTCCGGCGCCACCGGCTACCTGCTGAAGGACAGCCTGCCCGAGGACTTCAACGCCAGCATCCACGCCCTGCAGGCGGGCGGGTCGCCGATCAGCCCCGCGCTCGCGCGCCTGTTGCTGGTGCGGCTGCGGCCGCAGCTCTCGGCGCCCATGGCACCCGTGGCGCCCAGCGTCCCGGAGCCTGCCGAAGAATCGCCGCTGTCCCCGCGCGAAAGCGTGATCCTCGGGGCCATCTCGCGCGGGCGCAGCGTGACGGAGATCGGCGAGCAGCTGCGCATCTCGCCGCTCACGGTGAAGACGCACGTGCGCAACATCTACCGCAAGCTGCAAGCCCGCTCGCGGCAGCATGCCGTGTACCTGGCCCAGCAGCGCGGCCTGCTGAAGCCGTGACGCGGCTGGTCCGCCTGCTGCTGCTGACGCTGCTGCTGGGGGCGATCGCGGCCGCAGCCCTGGTGCAGCTCACGTCGCAGGAGCTGCCGGAAGGCGTCCTGCAGGTCATGCAGGCCGGCTTCATCAAGTCCGACGACCCCATCGCGCCGGATGCCCGCGCGCCGTGGCTGCCGCGTTCGCTGCCGGACAACTGGGCGCACAGCAACCCGGGCCAATCCGGCTACGGCTGGTACCGCGCGGAGGTCGTGCTGCCACAGGCGCCGAGCGAGGAATGGGCGGCCTTCCTGCCGACGGTGGCCACCACGCACCGCCTGTTCATCAACGGCGTCGACGTCGGTGGCGGCACCATGACCGGGTCCTTCCATCGCCAGCTCGGAACGCCGCAGCTGAACGCGATCCCGCCGCACCTGCTGCACGCCGGCCGCAACGAGCTGCTGCTGCGCCTGCGCGTGGCGCCCAACCTGCGCGGCGGCCTCGGCCCGATCGCGCTCGGCCCGCGCGAGACGATCGAGCCGGTGCACGCGCGCGCGCAGCTGCTGCGCGTGGCGCTGCCGCGCGCGCTGAACATGGCGCTGGTGTTCGTCGGCCTGCTGGTGCTGCTGCTGTGGCTGCGCCGCCCCAAGGAGCGCATCTACGGCGTGTTCGCCGCGCTGGCCCTGGTCTGGTCACTGCGAAATTTTCATTACACCGTGTCGCCGCCGGTGCCCTCCAACGTGTGGGAGGGCTTCATCCTCGGCAGCCTGGCCCTCGACGTCACGCTGCAATGGATCTTCATGCTGCGCTACACGGGCCAGGCCCGGCCGCGGCTGGAGCGCTGGCTGCTGGCGGGCGCCGCCATCTCGCTGCCGGTCATCGCTGCGCTGCCGCCGGCGGCCTGCAGTGCCTTGCGGCTACCCTGGTACGTGGCCTGCGCAGCCATGGGCATCTGGTGCATCGCGCTGCTGCTGGGGCACCTGCGGCGCTCGCCCCGCGGCGAAGCGGGCCCCTGGGTCATCCTCGGCGCGATGGTCGCCACCCTGCTGCTGGGGCTGACCGACTTCGCCGTTTCCGCGCAGTGGCTGCCCTTCGGACCGGCGGCGCGCATGGCCTATGGCGCGCCGCTGCTGCTCTGCGCCCTGGTCTACGCGCTGGCGGAAAGCTACTTCCGCACCTACGACGAGGCCCGCGCGCTCAACGCCGAACTGGAGCGGCGCGTGCTGGCGCGGGCCCTGGAGCTGGAGGCCTCGCATGCGCGGGTGCGCGACCTGGAACGCGCCGCCATTCTCACCATGGAGCGCGAACGCCTGATGCGCGACATGCACGACGGCATCGGCTCGCAGCTGATCACGACGCTGGATGCCGTGGAGCGCGGCGCCGCGGGGCCGGGCGAGGTGGCCGGCCTGCTGCGCGAGTGCATGGACGACCTGCGCCTGGTGATCGATTCGCTGGAGTCCGACGCGTCCGGGCTGCAGACGGCGCTGGGCAACCTGCGCTACCGGCTGGAGCCGCGGCTGCGCACCGCCGGCATCGCCCTGCATTGGGACGTCGAGGACGCCGCCACCCTGCCCGCCGGCCCCGCGGTGCTGCAGGTTCTGCGCATCGTGCAGGAGGCGGTCGCCAACGTGCTGAAGCACGCGCGTGCGACCGAGCTGCGCGTCGCCTGCCGGCGGGAGGACGGCCACCTGCTGCTGCGCGTCGCCGACAACGGGCTCGGCATGGCCACGGCACCGGCGTCACGCGCGCAGCGCGGCATCCGCAACATGCAGCTGCGCGCGCAGCAGCTGCAAGGCACGCTGCGCGTGGCGAGCGGGACGGCGGGCACCGAACTGGTCCTGTGCATCCCGTTGGCGGACGCGACGCCCTGAATGCCTTACGAGAGCTCCTTCCAGGTGCGGCGAAACGAATCGCAGAACCGGGACGCCGCCCGCGACAGCGGGCGGTCGCGATGGCGCAGCAGCAGGATCTCGATGACGGCGTCGCAGCGGTAGGGGCGGATCGCCAGGTCGGGAAAGGCGCCGCCCGCCACCGAGGCGGCATCGACGATCGCCACGCCGGCGCCCGCGAGGCTGAACCAGCAGGCGGTCTGGCCGGAGCGCACGTTGAGGCGGCGGGCGATGCTGCCGCTGTAGCGGCCGAACAGCGCCTCGTCGGACAGGCCGTAGTCCAGCGCCTGCGGAAACGAGACCACCGGATGGCCCGGAAGATCCGCGGCGCGGATGAACTTGCGCGCGGCGAGCACATGGCTCGCGGGCATCACGCAGACCAGCCCGCAACGCACGCGGTCGACCACCTCCACGCTCGGATGCTGCTGCGGGTTGAAGGAGACGCCCAGGTCCGCGATGCCATCGACGAGGTTCTGCAGCAGCAGGTGCGGAATCAGCAGGTCGACGTTGATGGTCAGTTCCGGCATGCTGGCCAGCAGGCGCGTCGCGGCCTGCGGCACCACGGTGACGCCGAAGCTCGGCGAGATCGCGAGGTTCAGGATGCCGCCGGTCGGCTGCGCCAGCGAGCGCGTCAGCGCTTCGATGCGCTCGACCCGCTCCCACAATTGCTCCACGTCCGCGTAGAGCCGCCGCGCTTCCGGCGTCGGCACCAGGCGTCCCTTGGCTCGCTCGAACAGCGCCAGGCCCATGCGCCTCTCGGCGGTGGACAGCAGCTTGCTGGCCGCGGCGTCGGAGACGCGCAGCACGGCAGCGGCGCCTTTCACGGATCCCGTCTGCATGACGTGGCGAAACACTTCCAGGTGGCGCAGGTTCATCGATCAACTTCTGGTTAAGCCCCACCGCGATTTTTTCGCTTTTCCGCAGGCGGGGCAACGCGGACACTGGCGCCGCTCCCATCAACCCGAAGGAAACGATCAATGCAGGAGACGATGAGCCCCACGGCACGGCCGATGCGCGGGCCTTCCGTATGGAAGGGCGCCGATTTCGCCGCCGACCGTTCATGGCTGCACGAACTCGGCGCAGCCCAGGCTGGCGCGCTGGTCGATGCCGCGCGCCGCTGGGAAGGACGCGACTTCCGCGCGCTGGGAAGCGAGGAAGCGCGCACGGCGCTCGCCCCGCTCGTCCCCCTCGCCGACACGGCCCGTGCCGAGCTGGCGACGCGCGGCTTCGTGCTGCTGCGGGGCGTGCCGGTGGACGCCATGACGCCCGGCCAGATCCAGCTGGCCTATTGGGCCATCGGCCTGCTGTTCGGCCAGGGCCTGACGCAGAACGCACAAGCCGACTTCCTCTGCCCCGTCACCGACAGGGGCGTGGACTTCGGCTACTCCGGCAGCGCCGCGCAGCAGAACGTGCGCGGCTACCAGAGCAAGGCCGACCTCAACTACCACTGCGACCCGACCGACGTGGTGGCGCTGCTGTGCGTGCGCAAGGCCCTGGCCGGCGGCAAGAGCACCATCGTCAGCACGCCGGCCATCTACAACGAAATGCTGCGCCAGCATCCCGAGCACCTGCCCGTGCTGCTGCGCGGCTTCCCCTACGACCGCAAGGCGGAGCAGTGGCCCGGCGAGGCGGCGGTCACCGAACGCATCCCCGTCTTCGCTGCGCATGACGGACGCGTCAGCAGCCGCTACGCCCGCTCCTACATCCTGGGCGGAGCGCAGAAGACGGCCCCGCTCACAGCGGCGGAAACGGCGGCCCTGGACTGCTTCGATGCCATCGCACGGCGCGAGGACATGCCTTTGCACATGGCGTTCGAGCCGGGCGACGTCCAGCTCCTGAACAACTTCACCGTGCTGCACGGCCGCACGGCGTACGAGGACCATGCCGATCCCGCACGCCGGCGCTTCCTGTGGCGGCTCTGGCTGCACCTCGGCGACGAAGCGCCCTGGCGCGGGGAAAGCGAAGCCATGCGCTGGGCCTTCGCCCGCTTCGGCAACCTGGGCCGCTCGGTCACCGACACACTGGAACCTGGAGAAATCCGTTGAAAACCCTGCTCGCCGCCATCGCGCTGGCACTTTCCCTTCCCGCCGCAGTGCAGGCGGAAGCCACCGCGTGGCCCGCCAAGACGGTGCGCATCGTGGTGCCCTATGCCGCCGGTTCCACCCCCGATGCCATCGCCCGCCTGATCTTCGATCGCGTGCAGAAGGCCACCGGCAAGACCATGGTCGTGGAGAACAAGCCCGGCGCCGCCGGCATGATCGGGGCCGACCAGGCCGCCAAGGCGACGCCGGACGGCCACACGCTGGTGCTCGCACCGTCGGGGCCGCTGGCCACCAATGGCCTCCTGTACCGGAAGATGCCCTACGACCCCTTGAAGGATCTCGCGCCCGTGGCCCTGGTGGCCGAGACGCCGACGATCCTGGTCGCCAGCAACGCCACCCCCGCCAACAACGCGCAGGCGCTGCTGAAGGCGATGGCGGACCCGAAGAACCGCATGGCCTATGCCTCGCCCGGCGCCGGCACGCTCGGCCACCTGAACATGGCCTATCTCGTGGCGCGGTCAGGCGCCACCGATGTGCCGCACGTGCCCTATGCCGGCTCGCCCCAGATCGTGACCGCCCTGGTCGCCAACGACGTCCAGCTCGCCGCCCTGCCGCCGCTCGCGGTGGCGCCCTTCGTGAAGGCCGGCAAGATCAAGGCCATCGCCACCATCGGCCCGCGCCGCAGCAGCGCGCTGCCCGACGTGCCGACGCTGAAGGAAAGCGGCATCGATTTCGCGCCGGTCGGCTGGTTCGGCGTCGCCACCACCGCCGGCACGCCGCCGGAGGTGCTGGAGGCCATCCACAAGCAGGTGGCCCAGGCCTTGAAGGATCCCGAAGTCGCGGCCGCCTATCGCGCGCAGGGGCTCGACGTGGTCGACAAGGGGCCGAAAGCCTTCGGCGTCTATATTGCCGAGGAAGTCGCGCGCTGGAAGCCGGTGATCCAGCGTTTCGGCATCGCGCTGGACTAGCCTCCGCGCTGTTTCGCCAACGCAGGCGCGCCCGTTCGCGCCTGCTTCATCATGCTGCTCTCGCTGGTGATGACGCCGATGACCTTGGCGAGCTGGCGGCTCACGGTGACGTAGGCGTGGCCGACGCGGCTGTCGAAGTAGAGCGAGTCGCCCTTCTCCAGCCGCACGACCTCGCCGGTGTCGAAATGCACGTCGATGCTGCCGGTGAGGACGTAGACGAACTCCTCGCCGGGATGCCGCGCGAAATCCTCCGGCCCGCTGAGGGTGCGCGCGTGCACCGTGCCCAGCACCGGCTCCATCTGCTTGCCCACGGCGGTGGTGCCGAGGAACTCGTACGAGAAGGCGAGGCCGCGATAGACCACGCCCTGCCCCGCCTTCGTCAGCACCGGGCCCGCGAAGGGCCGCGGGGCCACGCCGGTTTCGGCGAACATCGCGCCGAAGTCCATCTGCAGCGCCCGCGCCAGCGCTGAGAAATTTTCATAGCCCAGCGCGAGCTGCCCGCGCTCGGCGCGCGATATGGTGGTGATGGACACGCCGGAGCGCTCCGCCAGCTCCGCCAGCGTCCAGCCCAATTGCTTGCGCGCGGCCAGCAGGCGGCGCCCCAGCGTGGCGCGGTCCACGGTGGGACTGGCCGCCGCGGGAGCTGGTACGGGTTTTGCAGTCGCCTTGCGCATGCGCAAATTCTGCACGAGGCCGGTGCGCCCGTACACAGGGAACAGGGGAAATCCCTTTTTGCGTATGCGCAAAACCGACATACACTGCGCCGAAATCGACCAGCCTCCATGCAGTCTTCCCTGAAGGCCCACCGGGCCGACTTCCTCGTCATCGGCGGCGGCATCGCCGCCGCTTCCGTGGGCCACTGGCTCGCGCCCCACGGCCAGGTCATCCTGCTGGAGCGTGAGTCGCAACCCGGCTACCACTCCACCGGCCGCTCGGCGGCGCTGTTCATGGAAAGCTATGGCACGCCGCAGGTGCGTGCCCTGACGCTCGCGAGCCGCGCCTTCTTCGACCAGCCGCCGGCAGGCTTCAGCGAACATCCCTTGCTGTCGCCGCGCGGCGCGCTGATCGTCGCCGAGCCGGGCGACGAGGCGCACCTCGAGGAATGGTGGGACGTGCTGCGCGCGACGACGCCGCGCGCGCAGCGGCTCGACGCCGCGGGCGCCTGCGCGTTGGTCCCCGTGCTGCGCCCCGAGCGCGTGGCCGGCGCCGTGTTCGAGCCCGATGCGGCGGACATGGACGTGCACGCCATCCACCAGGGCTACCTGCGCGGGCTCAAGCGCGCCGGCGGCAAGGTCGTCTGCGATGCCGAGGTCACTTCGCTGCAGCGCGAAGGCGGCCTCTGGCAGGTGCAGGCCGGCGGCCAGCTGTATGAAGCGCCCGTGGTGCTCAATGCGGCCGGCGCCTGGGCCGACGTCATCGCGCAGCAGGCCGGCCTGCCGCCGCTGGGCCTGCAGCCCAAGCGCCGCGCCGCCTTCATCTTTGCACCGCCGGCCGGTGCCCACATCGAGAAATGGCCGATGGCCATCGGCGCCAGCGAAGGCTGGTACTTCAAGCCCGACGCCGGCATGCTGCTGGGTTCGCCGGCCAACGCCGACCCGGTCGATCCCTGCGACGTGCAGCCCGAGGAGATGGACATCGCGCTGGCCATCCACCGCATCCAGGAGATGACGACGCTGGAAATCCGCCGGCCCACGCGCACCTGGGCCGGCCTGCGCTCCTTCGTGGCGGACGGCGACCTGGTGGGCGGCTTCGACCCGCTCGCGCCCGGCTTCTTCTGGGTCGCGGCCCAGGGCGGCTATGGCATCCAGACCTCCGCCGCCATGGGCGAGACCTGCGCCGCGCTGGCCCGCGGCCTGCCGATTCCGGAGCGCATCGCCGCCTTCGGCCTCACCGAACAGATGCTGTCGCCCGCGCGCCTGCGGGGCTGAGAAAGGAGTTTGCATGCGCGTCTTCAGCGGCACCCTGGCCACCGAGACCAACACCTTCGGGCCGATGCCTACCAGCATCGCGTCCTTCCGCGACCGCGGCTATTTCCCCGCCGGCCAGCACCCGGACCAGATGCAGTTCTTCGCCGGCCCGCTGTGGGCCGCGCGCATCCGCGGCAAGGAACTGGGCTGGACCTTGATCGAAGGCATGGTGGCCGGCGCGCAGCCGAGCGGCACCACCACGCGCCACGCCTACGAGACCCTGCGCGACGAACTGCTGCACGATCTGCGCATGGCCCTGCCGGTCGACATGGTGGTGCTGGGCCTGCACGGCGCCATGGTGGCCGACGGCTATGACGATTGCGAAGGCGACCTGCTGGAGCGCGTGCGCGCCGTCGTCGGGCCGGACGTCGTGGTCGGCGCGGAACTCGACCCGCACAACCACCTGACGCCGGACATGGTGGCGCACGCCGACGTCATCATCTCGTACAAGGAGTATCCGCACACCGACGTGCTGCCGCGCGCGATGGAGCTGGTGGACCTGTGCGCCGCCACGGTGCAGAAGCGCATCAAGCCGGTCGCCGCGGTGGTCGATTGCGAAATGGTCGCCCTCTTCCACACCTCGCGCGACCCGGCCAAGGCCTTCGTCGCGCGCATGCAGGCGCTCGAAGGCAAGGACGGCATCCTGTCGGTCTCGCTCACGCACGGCTTCCCCTGGGGCGACGTGCCGGAGATGGGCACCAAGGTGCTGGTCTACGCCGATGGCGACGCAGCCAAGGCGCAGAAGCTGGCGCGCCAGCTGGCCGACGAAGTGATCGCCATGCGTGACAAGCTCGCGCCGCCTTCGCCCGGCATCGACGCCGCGCTGGACCAGGCGCTCGCATTCGAGGGCGGCCCGGTGGTGCTGGCCGACGGCGCCGACAACCCGGGCGGCGGCGCGGCGAGTGATTCCACCTTCATCCTGCGCCGCCTGGTGGAGCGCGGCATCACCAACGCCGCGGTCGGCCCGCTGTGGGACCCGATGGCCGTGCGCGTGGCCTTCGACGCCGGCCAGGGCGCGCGCCTGAACCTGCGCATCGGCGGCAAGATCAGCCCGCTGTCCGGCGAGCCGCTGGACCTGGAAGTGACCGTCAAGGCGCTGCTGCCGCAGCACGAACAGACCGGCCTGGGCAACACCCGCGTGCACATGGGCGACAGCGCGCTCGTCGAAGCCCATGGCATCGAGATCCTGCTGGTGACCCTGCGCAACCAGGCGATGGGCACCGACCTCTTCACCAACGCCGGCTGCGAGCTGGCGGCGAAGAAGATCGTCGTGGTCAAGTCCTCGCAGCACTTCTACGCCTCGTACGCGAAGGTCGCGAAGCACGTGATCTATGCCGACGCGCCCGGCTCTGTGACCAGCGACCTCAACACCCTCCCCTACCGCAAGCTGCGCCGGCCGATCTGGCCGCTGAACCGCCAAGACAACAAGGAGACCCAACGATGATCCGACGTTCCTTCGCCGCCCTGGCGCTCGCCGCCGCGGGCGTCCTGCTCGCCACGACGCCCGCCGTGGCCCAGGCCCCCAAGACGCTGCGCATCGTGGCGCACGCGGACCTGAAGATCCTGGACCCCACCTTCACCACCGCCTACATCTCGCGCAACTTCGGCTACATGGTGTACGACACCCTGTTCGCGCAGGACGCCAACGGCAAGCCGCAGCCGCAGATGGTGGAGAAGTACACGGCCTCCAAGGACGGCCTGAACTGGACCTTCACCTTGCGTCCTGGCCTGAAATTCTCCGATGGCAGCGCCGTCACCGCCGCCGATGCCGTGGCCTCCATGCAGCGCTGGGGCGCGCGGGACTCCATCGGCCGCGCCATGGGCAACGCCGGCGCGCAGTGGAAGGCCGTGGACGCGCGCAACTTCACGCTGACCCTGAAGGAGCCCTTCGGCCTGGTGCTGGAAGGCATGGCCAAGCCCTCCGGCTTCCCCGCCTTCGTGCTGCCCGAGCGCCTGGCCAGGATGCCGGCCACGTCGCCCCTGACCGAGGTGCTGGGCTCCGGCCCCTTCGTCTTCAAGCGCGACGAATGGGTGCCGGGCAACAAGGCCGTGTTCGTGCGCAACCCGAACTACGTGGCGCGCAGCGAGCCGGCCAGCGGCCTGGCCGGCAGCAAGAAGCCCGCCGTCGACCGCGTCGAGTGGCTGTACCTGCCCGACTCCAACAGCGCCGTCGCCGCCCTGAAGAAGGGCGAGGTGGACTTCATCGAGCAGCTGCCCGCCGACTACATCACGCCGCTGCGCACCGACCCCAACGTCAAGGTGCGTGCCGCCGGCGCCTGGCAGGGCTTCCTGGTGATGAACCAGCTGCACGCGCCCTTCAACAATCCGAAGGCCCGCCAGGCCGTGGCGCACGCCGTGAGCCAGGAGCGCTTCACCGCCGCCATGGGCTACCCGCTGGACATGCGGGTGACCTACTGCTCCACCTTCTTCATCTGCGGCAGCCCCAACGAAACCGATGCCGGCGCCGACCCCTTCCGCAAGCCCGACCTCGCCAAGGCCAAGCAGCTGCTGGCGGAGTCCGGCTACAAGGGCGAGAAGGTGACCGTGCTGGTGCCCACCGACGTCACCTACCTCAATGCCGAAGCGTTGATGACCATCCAGACCCTGCGCAGCATCGGCATGAACGTCGACGCGCAGAACATGGACTGGGCTTCCATCGGCGCGCGCCGCGCCAAGCGGGAAGCGCCCGAGCAGGGCGGCTGGAACGTCTACGTCACCGTGGCCGGCCAGTTCGACGTCGATTCGCCGATCACCAACGCCTACCTGAGCCCGGCCTGCGGCAACAGCCTGCCCGGCTGGCCCTGCGACAAGCAGCTGGACGAACTGCGCACCGCCTGGATCAAGGAGACCAATCCGGCCAAGCGCAAGGAAAAGCTCGCCGAGTTCCAGCAGCGCGCCTACGAAGTCTTCCCCTACGTGAACCTGGGCCAGTACTCCGCGGCCACCGCCGCGCGCACCAGCCTGAAGAACGTCGACAAGATGTGGGCCGGCATGCCCACCTACTGGATGCTGGACAAGTAAGACGATGCGCGTTTTCAGCGGGTCGCTCGCGACCGAGACCAACACGTTCGCGCCCATGCCCACCGGGCTGGCGTCCTTCCACGACCGCGGCTATTTCGCCGCCGGTCAGCACCCGTTGGAACTGACCTTCTTCTCCGGCCCGCTGTGCGCGGCGCGCGAGGTGAAGGAAGCCAAGGGCTGGACCCTGGTCGAAGGCATGGTGGCCGGCGCGCAGCCGAGCGGCACCGTCACGCGCGAGGCCTACGAGAAGCTGCGCGACGAGCTGCTGGGCGACCTGCGCGGAGCGCTGCCGGTGGACATGGTGCTGCTGGGCCTGCACGGCGCGATGGTGGCCGACGGCTACGACGATTGCGAAGGCGACCTGCTGCAGCGCGTGCGCGCGATGGTCGGGACGAAGTGCGTCGTCGGCGCCGAGCTCGACCCGCACATGCACCTGACGCCCGCGATGGTGAAGCACGCCGACGTGCTGGTCTCCATGAAGGAGTACCCGCACACCGACATCATGGAGCGCGCCCGCGAGCTGCTGGACCTGTGCGAGCGCAAGGCGCTGGGCCGGATCCATCCGGTCGCCGCACTGGTGGACTGCCAGATGGTGGTGCCCGTGCACACCACGCGCCAGCCGGCCCGCGGCCTCATCGACAAGGTGATGGCCCTGGAAGGCAAGGACGGCGTGCTGAGCATCTCCGTCGGCCAGGGTTTCGCCCACGGCAACGTGCCCGAGATGGGCAGCAAGGTGCTCGTCTACACCGATGGCGATCCCGCCAAGGCGCAAAAACTGGCGCTGCAGATCGCCGAAGAAATGATCGCCATGCGCGACCAGCTCGCGGTGAAGTACCCGCAGATCGATGCCGCGCTGGACGAGGCGCTGGCCTTCGGCAAGGGCCCGGTGGTGCTGGCCGATCGCGCCGACAACCCCGGCAGCGGCGCGCCGGGCGATTCCACCTTCATCCTCCAGCGAATGATCGAACGCGGCGTCAGCAACGCGGCGATCGGCCCGATGTGGGACCCGGTCACGGTGCGTATCGCCTTCGACGCCGGCCAGGGCGCGCGCCTGCCGCTGCGCATCGGCGGCAAGATCGGCCCGCTGTCCGGCCAGCCGCTGGACCTGCAATGCACCGTGAAGGCGTTGAAGCACGACCTCGTCATGACCGGCCTGGCCGGCGCGCCCACCGCCATGGGCGACTGCGCGCTGGTGGAAGCCGAAGGCATCGAGATCGTCCTGTGCACGCTGCGCAACCAGGCCATGGACACCGACGTCTTCACGCAGCTCGGTTGCGACCTGCAATCCAAGGGCATCGTCGTCGTCAAGTCGGCGCAGCATTTCCATGCCTCCTTCGCCAAGGTCGCGACCCAGGTGATCTACGTGGGCGCGCCCGGCGCCGCCACGCCGCACACGCCCACCCTGCCCTATACCAAGATCCGGCGCCCGCGCTGGCCGCTCGACGACGTGGCCCAGCCGGTGCTGATGCAAATCTGAGGAAGTACCACCCATGCGCCTGAAGCAACTCGCCGCGGCCGCCACGCTGCTCGCCGCCGCCCTCGCGCCCACGCTGGGGCATGCGCAGACGAAGACGCTGCGCTTCGTCGCCCACGCAGACCTGAAGATCCTCGACCCGACCTTCACCACCGCCTACATCTCGCGCAACTTCGGCTACATGGTGTATGACACCCTGTTCGCGCAGGACGAGCACGGCCAGCCCAAGCCGCAGATGGTGGACAAGTGGACCACCTCCAGGGACGGCCTCACCTGGACCTTCACGCTGAGGCCCGGCCAGAAATTCTCCGACGGCAAGGACGTCACCGCCGCCGACGCCGTGGCCTCGGTGCAGCGCTGGATGGTGCGCGACTCCTTCGGCACCGCGCTGAAGAAGGCCGGCGCCGAATGGTCCACCATCGACGCCAAGACCTTCAAGCTGCAGCTGAAGGAGCCCTTCGGCATGGTGCTGGACGCGCTGGCCAAGCCCTCGGGCTTCCCGCCGGTGGTGATGCCCGAGCGCCTGGCGAAGATGCCGACGACCACGCCGCTGACCGAAGTGGTGGGCTCCGGTCCCTATCTCTTCAAGCGTGACGAGTGGGTGCCGGGCAGCAAGACGGTGTTCGTGCGCAACCCGAACTACGCCGCCCGCAGCGAGCCCCCCAGCGGCCTGGCCGGCAGCAAGAAGAGCCACTTCGACCGCATCGAGTGGCTGTACCTGCCCGACTCCAACAGCGCCGTCTCCGCTCTGAAGAAGGGCGAAGTCGACTTCATCGAACAGGTGCCGGCCGACTACATCACGCCGCTGCGCAGCGACCCCAACGTCAAGCTGCTGTCCGCCGGCACGCAGCAGGCGCAGCTGATCATGAACCAGCTGCATCCGCCCTTCAACAACGCCCGGGTGCGGCAGGCCGTGCTGAAGGCGGTGAGCCAGGAGCGCTTCAATGCGGCCATGGGCTACCCGCTGGACATGCGCATGCGCTATTGCGCCACCTACTTCATCTGCGGCAGCGCCAACGACACCGCCGCCGGCTCCGAGCCCTATCGCACGCCGGACGTCGCCAAGGCCAGGGAGATGCTGAAGGCGGCCGGCTACAAGGGCGAGAAGGTGGCTTTGCTGGTCCCCAGCGACGTGCCTTACCTGAACGCGCTGGGCCTGGTGGCGCTGCAGACCATGAAGAACATGGGCCTCAACGTCGAACCGGTCAACATGGACTGGGCCTCGATCGGCGCGCGCCGCGCGAAGAAGGATGTGCCCGAGTCCGGCGGCTGGAGCGCCTACGTGACGGTGGCCAACGAGTTCGCCATCAACAGCCCGATCGTCAGCACGTACCTGAGCGCGGCCTGTGGCAACACCCTGCCCGGCTGGCCCTGCGACGAGAAGCTGGACGAATTGCGCACCGCGTGGATCCGCGAAGGCGTGCCCGCCAGGCGCAAGCAGCTGCTGGACGCCTTCCAGGTGCGCGCCTACGAGGCCGTGCCCTACATCAACCTGGGCCAGTACACGCCCGCCGCCGCGGCCCGCAAGGAGCTGAAGGGCGCCGACAAGCTCTGGTCCGGCATCCCCAACCTCTGGGTCCTGGACAAGTAAGGAACGAGGCATGGGTTACTTCCTGCGCCGCCTGCTCGCCACCGTGCCCGTGATGGCGGTGGTGGCCGTGCTGGTGTTCCTGCTGATCCACCTGTCGCCCGGCGACCCGGCGGCGCTGATCGCCGGCGACCTGGCGACGGCGGACGACATCGCCAAGCTGCATGTGGCGCTGGGCCTGGACCAGCCGCTGTGGAAGCAGTTCGCCATCTGGGTCGGCAACCTGCTCACCGGCAACCTGGGTGTCTCCATCTTCACGCAGGTGCCGGTGTCCGAGCTGCTGGCGCAGCGCATCGAGCCGACCCTGGCGATCGCGGCCTTCACCATGCTGATCACGATCTTGGTGGCCGTGCCCCTGGGCACCTTGGCCGCCTACCGCGCCGGCAGCTGGATCGACCGCTTCGTCATGCTGTTCGCGGTGCTGGCCTTCTCGCTGCCGGTGTTCCTGGTCGGCTACCTGCTGATCTACGGCTTCGCCATCAAGCTGGACTGGTTTCCGGTGCAGGGCTACGTGCGCTTCGCCGAGGGTCCTGGCAAGTGGCTGCAAAGCCTGGTGCTGCCCTGCGTCAACCTGGCACTGGTCTACATCGCGCTGGTGACGCGCATGACGCGCGCCACCGTGCTCGAAGTGCTGCACGAGGACTACATCCGCACCGCCTGGGCCAAGGGCCTGGGCGTGCTGCCGGTGCTGGGCCACGCGCTGCGCAATGCGGCCATCCCCATCGCCACCACCATCGGCGTCGGCATCGCGCTGCTGATCGGCGGCGTGGTGGTGACCGAGACCGTGTACGCCATCCCCGGCGTCGGCCGGCTCGTCATCGACTCCGTGCAGCGCCACGACTATCCCGTGATCCAGAGCGTGCTGCTGCTGTCCGCCGGCGTCTACGTGCTGATCAACCTGCTGATCGACCTGAGCTACCGCCTGTTCGATCCGCGCATCCGGTACTGACCATGACCGCCGCCCTGCCCATCGAAGACGACACCGGCGTCGACACGCAAGCCCCGCGCCCGCGCCGCTGGCGCTGGCTGCGCAAGCACCCGACCCTGATTGCCGGCGCGCTGATGCTGGTGATCGTGGCGATCATCGCCATCGCCGCGCCGCACATCGCCAACTACGACCCGCAGGACATCGACCCGCTGGCCCGCCTGCAGCCGCCCTCGGCGGAGCACTATTTCGGCACCGATGCGCTGGGCCGCGACGTCTTCAGCCGCGCCGTCTGGGGCGGCCGGGTGTCGTTGATCGTCGGCATCTCCGTGGCCATCTTCGCCACGGTCATCGGCGTGGTGATCGGCCTGGTGGCCGGCTTCGTGCGCTGGGCCGACGGCCCCATCATGCGTTTCATGGACGGCCTGATGGCCATCCCCGGCATCCTGCTGGCGATCGCGCTGATGGCGGTGACCAAGGCCAGCATGACCACCGTCATCGTCGCCATCACCATCCCCGAGATCCCGCGGGTGGCGCGGCTGATGCGCTCGCTGGCGTTGACCCTGCGCGAACAACTCTATGTGGAAGCCGCGCATGCCGTCGGCACCCGCCTGCCCACCATCCTGTGGCGGCACGTGCTGCCCAACACGGTGGCGCCGCTCATCGTGCAGGCCACCTTCGTCGCCGCGTCTGCCGTGCTGATCGAAGCCTCGCTGTCCTTCCTGGGCGTCGGCATCCCGGCGCAGGTGCCCAGCTGGGGCAACATGATGGCCGAGGGCCGCAATTTCGTGGCCGTCGCCTTCCACATCATCCTGTACCCCGGCGTCTTCCTGGCGCTGACGGTGCTGGCCATCAACCTGCTGGGCGACGGGCTGCGCGACGCGCTGGACCCGCGGCTCGCGCGCCAGCTGTGAGTGCCATGAACACGAACCCGAACGCACCGCTGCTCGAGGTCGACGGCCTGCGCACCTACTTCGATACGCTCGCCGGCACCGTGAAGTCGGTGGACGGCGTCAGCTACACCGTGCACGCCGGCCAGACCCTGGGCGTGGTGGGCGAATCCGGCTGCGGCAAGAGCGTGACGGCGCTGTCCATCATGCGGCTGGTGCCGCGCCCGCCCGGCCGCTTTGCCGGCGGCCAGGTGCGCTATCGCGGCGTCGACCTGCTGAAGCTCTCTGAAGGCGAGATGCGCGCGATCCGCGGCAACCGCATCTCGATGATCTTCCAGGAGCCGATGACCTCGCTGAACCCGGTGCTGACCGTGGGCCGGCAGATCGCCGAGACCGTGCGCCTGCACCAGAGGGTCAGCAAGGCGCAGGCGATGGAACGCGCGGTGGAGATGCTGCGCGTGGTGCAGATCCCCGAGCCCGAGCGCCGCGCCCACGAGTATCCGCACCAGCTTTCGGGCGGAATGCGCCAGCGCGTCATGATCGCGCTGGCCCTGGCCTGCAACCCCGAGCTGCTGATCGCCGACGAACCGACCACCGCGCTGGATGTGACCATCCAGGCGCAGATCATCGATCTCCTCAAGAAACTGCAGCAGGAGTTCGGCATGGGCGTGGTGATGATCACGCACGACCTCGGCGTGGTCGCCGAAAGCTGCGACCGCGTAGTTGTGATGTATGCGGGACGCAAGGTGGAGGAAGCCGACGTGGTCGACCTGTTCGACCGGCCTCTGCACCCCTACACGCGGGCGCTCATGGCGTCGATGCCGGCGATGAACACGCGCAGCCACCGTCTCAGCGAAATCCCGGGCATGGTGCCGGCGCCGCACGAACTGGGACGCGGCTGTGCCTTCGCGGCGCGCTGTCCGCATGCCAATGAACGCTGCCGCTCGCAGACGCCGACCCTGGTCGACCAGGGCTCCGGCCACGTCGTGGCCTGTTTCGCCGTCGAAGAGAACCGCGTGCGCGAGGAGGTGGCCGCATGAACACGCCCCTGCTCGAGGTCCGCAACCTCAAGAAGCACTACACCAGCCCCAAGCGCTGGCTGCAGCCGGAGAAGCCGGCGATCCAGGCCGTGGACGACGTCTCCTTCTCGGTGGCGAAGGGCGAAACACTGTCGCTGGTGGGCGAATCCGGTTGCGGCAAGACGACCACCGCCAAGTCGGTGCTGCGCCTCGTCGAGCCCACTTCGGGTTCCGTCAAGCTGGATGGCGAGGAACTGGTCGGACTGGGCAGCGAGCCCTTGCGCCAGCGCCGCAGGGAGATGCAGATCATCTTCCAGGATCCCTACGCCTCGCTGAACCCGCGCCTGAACGCCGGCGAGATCGTCGCCGAACCGCTGCGCAATTTCGGTGTGGGCAACGCCAAGGAGCGCGCCGAGCGCGTGCAGTGGTTGTTCTCCAAGGTGGGCCTGCGGCCGGAAGCGGCGAAGAAGTATCCGCACGAATTCTCCGGCGGCCAGCGCCAGCGCCTGGGCATCGCCCGTGCGCTCGCGCTGCAGCCCAAGCTGATCGTCTGCGACGAACCCGTGTCGGCGTTGGACGTCTCGGTGCAGGCGCAGGTGGTCAACCTGCTGATGGACCTGCAGCAAGAGTTCGGCATCGCCTACCTGTTCGTCGCGCACGACCTGGCCGTGGTGCGCCACATCAGCCACCGCATCGCGGTGATGTACCTGGGGCACATCGTGGAGGTCGCCAACCGCGACACGCTGTTCTCCGCGCCGCGCCATCCTTACACCGAGATCCTGCTGTCCGCCGTGCCGGTGCCCAACCCGCGCACGCCGGCCAAGCGCATCCTGCTGCAAGGCGACCCGCCGAGCCCGGCCAACCCGCCCACCGGCTGCCGCTTCCACACGCGCTGCCCACTGGCGCAACCGGTGTGCGCCAAGGAGAAGCCGCCGCTCAGCCCGCGCGGCGACGGCGAGCAGCTCGTGGCCTGCCACTTCCGCTAAAGGAGAAGAACATGAACGTGGACCTGATCATCCGCGGCGGCACCGTCATCGACGGCACCAAGGCCCCGCGCTTCGACGCCGACGTGGCAGTCCAGGACGGCCGCATCGCCGCCATCGGCGACCTGGCCGGCTACACGGCGCGCGAGACCATGGACGCCAAGGGACGCATCGTCGCGCCCGGCTTCATCGACGCCCACACGCACGACGACATGGCCGTGCTGTCGCATCCGGGCATGGACTTCAAGGTCTCGCAGGGCGTGACCACCGTCATCGCCGGCAACTGCGGCATCTCCGCCGCGCCGCTGCGGCGCGACATGGACCTGCCGATGCCGCTGGGCCTGATCGAGTCGGCGCCCGACAAGCGCTTCACCAGCTTCCGCGCCTACATGGACGCGCTGCGCGCCCAGCCCTCCTCCGTCAACCTGGCGGCGATGGTGGGCCATTCGACGCTGCGCGCGGTGGTGATGCCGGAGCTGGGCCGTCCGGCGAACCAGGAAGAGATCGCCAGGATGCGCGAGATGGTGGAAGAGGCCCTGCAGGCCGGCGCCATCGGCATGTCCACCGGCACCTTCTACCCGCCGGCCACCGCCGCCACCACCGAGGAGATCATCGAGGTCGGCCGGCCGCTGAGCGCACGCAAGGGCCTGTACGTGACGCACATGCGCGACGAAGCCGACAAGGTGATGGACTCGCTGCAGGAGACCTTCCGCATCGGCCGCGAGCTGGACATCCCGGTGGTGGTGTCGCACCACAAGCTGCAGGGCGCGCGCAACTTCGGCCGCACGCAGGAGACGCTGCCCTTCATCCAGGAAGCGATGAAGCACCAGTGCATCTCCCTGGACTGCTACCCCTACACCGCTGGCAGCACGATGATCCGCACCGACCGCGGCATGCTGGATGGCCGCGTGCTGATCGCGTCGAGCGAGCCGCATCCGCAGATGGCCGGCCGCGACCTGGACGACATCGCCCGCGACTGGGGCGTGGCCAAGGACGAGGCGGCGCGCCGCCTTTCGCCCGGCAGCGCCATCTATTTCATGATGGACGAGAACGACGTGCAGCGCATCCTGGCCTTCGACGAGACCATGGTGGGCAGCGACGGCATCCCGGTCGGCGAGAAGCCGCACCCGCGCCTGTGGGGCACCTTCCCCCGCGTGCTGGGCCACTACGCGCGCGACGTCGGCCTGTTCCCGCTGGAGACGGCGGTGTGGAAGATGACGGGCCTGACGGCGCGCAACTTCGGCCTCGCCGACCGCGGCACCTTGAAGGCGGGCCAGGCCGCGGACATCGTCGTGTTCGACGCCGCCACCGTGCGCGACGCGGCGAACTACACCAACCCCACGCTGCCGGCAGAAGGCATCGCGGCCGTCATCGTGAATGGCGCCCTCACCTGGCGCGATGGCCGGCACGCGGGCGCGCACAAGGGGCAGGTCCTGTCGCGCACGCCCGCCTGAGCCTGGGGCCTAGTTCAGCCATTCACGGACACGCGGCCGGGGGTTTATCCTAGAAGAGTCGGCACTCCGGTCCAGGAAACTCGGTCCCCTGTGAACACCGCGAGAGGGAATCCGGCCTTGAGCCCGTCTCAAGCCTTGACCTATCTGTCCGGCGGCGGCGAGATGGCCGAGCGCATGCGCGCGCTGGATTGGTCCCGCACGGCCATCGGGCCGCTGCACACCTGGCCCCAGTGCCTGCTGAGCGCCGTGGGCATGCTGCTGCCTTCGAAGGCGCAGATCATCCTGTTCTGGGGGCCGGAGTTCACGGTCCTCTACAACGCCCCTTACCGGCCGGTCTTCGGCGCGCGGCACCCATGGCCGCTGGGCCGCCCCGGGCGCGAGGCCTGGCCCGAGATCTGGGACGACATGCTGCACGGCCTGCTGGACGGCGTCATCCGCACCGGCGAGGCCTTCGGCGCCAACGACCTGCTCTTTCCCATCGAGCGCAACGGCTATCCGGAAGAGACCTACTTCGACGTCTCCTACGACCCGATACGCGACGAGAGCGGTAGCGTGGCCGGCGTGTACTGCATCGTCACCGAGACCACGGCGCGCGTGGTCGGCGAGCGGCGCCTGGCGCTGCTGAAGGAGCTGGGCGCCACCAATGCCGGCGCGCTGACCGCGCGCCACGCCTGCGTGCGCGCGGTCCAAGCCTTCGAGCAGCAGCCGCAGGACATCCCCTTCGCGCTGGTCTACGCCGGCGACGAGCTGCTCGGCAGCACGAAGGAAGCGAGGCAGCAGCTGGACGCCGCACCAGCCGTGCAAGTCCAGGAGCGCCCGCTGCTGCGCGCCAACGGCACGCCCATGGGCCGGCTGGTGTTCGGGCTCAACCCGAAGCGCCCCTACGACGCGCAGTACGCGGCCTTCATCGACCTCGTGGCCGGCCAGGTGTCGACCGCGATCGCCAATGCGCAGGCCTATGACGACGAGCGCCGCCGGGCCGAGGCGCTGGCCGAACTCGATCGCGCCAAGACGGTGTTCTTCAGCAACGTCAGCCACGAGTTGCGCACCCCGCTCACGCTGATCCTCGGGCCGGTCGAAGACCTGCTGCGGCGCGAGGACGGCGGAAACGCCGGCGCGCGCGAGCCGCTGGAACTCGTCTACCGCAACGCGCTGCGGCTGCTGCGCCTGGTCAACACGCTGCTGGACTTCTCGCGCATCGAGGCCGGGCGCATCCAGGCCGCCTACCAGCCGACGGACCTGGCCGCCTTCACCATCGACCTCGCCAGCATGTTCCGCTCGGCCTTCGAGAAGGCCGGCCTGCGGCTGGTGGTGGACTGCGCGCCGCTGGACGAACTGGTCTTCGTCGATCGCTCCATGTGGGAGAAGATCGTCCTCAACCTGCTGTCGAACGCGTTCAAGTACACGCTGGATGGCGAAGTGGACGTGGTGCTGCGGCGCGCCGGCGATGCCGTGGAACTGAGCGTGCGCGACACCGGCACCGGCATCCCCGCGGAAGCGCTGCCGCGCGTCTTCGACCGCTTCCACCGCGTCGAGGGCGCGCGCGGCCGCTCCAGCGAAGGCAGCGGCATCGGCCTGGCGCTGGTGGCCGAACTCGTGAAGCTGCATGGCGGCAGCGTTCAGGCGCGCAGCGTGCCCGGCGAAGGCTCCGACTTCTTCGTCCGCCTTCCCTTTGGCCACGCCCACCTGCCGGCGCAGCACCTGGGCAAGGACGAACCGGCCAGCGGCTCGTCGATCGCGGCGGATCCTTACGTGGAAGAGGCGCTGCGCTGGCTGCCCGAAGGCGCGGGGCCGGACACCTTGCTTCCAGCCGCGGGCCTGCACGCAGCGCCCGACGACGCCGAAGGCGAGCGGCCGCGCGTCCTCGTCGCCGACGACAACGCCGATATGCGCCAGTACCTGCAGCGCCTGCTGGCCTCGCACTACACAGTGCAGACCGTGCCGGACGGCGCCGCGGCCCTGCAGGCCGCGCTGGCCGAGCCGCCGGCGCTCGTGCTCACCGACATCATGATGCCGCGGCTGGACGGCTACGGCCTGCTCGCCGCCCTGCGCGGGCACGAGGCCACGCGCAGGCTGCCGGTGCTGATGCTGTCTGCCCGCGCCGGCGACGGCTACCGGGTCGAGGCGCTGAAGGCCGGCGCCGACGACTACATCGTCAAGCCCTTCGCCGCGGGCGAGCTGCTGGCCCGCGTGGCCACCCACCTGCAGATGGCGCGGGAGCGCGCCGAAGCGATCCGCACGCTCAGCGAGAGCGAGGAGCGCTATCGCGCCCTGGTCGCCGCGACCGCCGACGCCGTGTACCGCATGAACGCCGACTGGAGCGAGATGCGCTACCTGCAGGGGCGCGAATTCATTCCCGACACGCAGCAGGCGGACCGCAGCTGGCTGGAGAAATACATCCTGCCCGAGGACCAGCCGCAGGTGCTGGCGGCCGTCCGCGCCGCCATTGCGCGCAAGAATCCCTTCCAGCTCGAACACCGGGTGCTGCGCGTGGACGGCAGCACCGGCTGGACCGCCTCGCGCGCGGTGCCGGTGCTGGGCCCCGACGGGGAAATCGCCGAATGGTTCGGCGCGGCCAGCGACGTCAGCGCGCGGCGGCAGGCGGAGGAGGCGCTGAAGGACGCCGACCGCCGCAAGGACGAATTCCTGGCCGTGCTCTCGCACGAGCTGCGCAACCCGCTGGCGCCGCTGCGCAACGGCATCCAGCTGCTCGGCATGCTCAGCGAGCCGCAGGCGCTGCAGCGCACGCGGGTGATGATGGAGCGGCAGATCTCGCAGATCGTGCGCCTCGTCGACGACCTGCTGGACATGACGCGCATCAACCAGGGCAAGGTGCGGTTGCGCAGCGAACGCCTGGACCTCTGCGCGGTCGTGCTCGCGGCCGCGGACTCCGCACGCCCGGCGATGGAGCAGCAGAAGCACCGCCTCGCGGTGGAATTGCCGCAACAGCCGATCCGCGTGCATGCCGACGCGGTGCGCCTGGGCCAGGTGCTGGGCAACCTCCTGAACAACGCGGCGAAGTTCACGCCCGAGGGCGGCGAGATCCACATCACCGCCGACGTCGACGCCGGCCAGGCCAGGGTGCGGGTGCGCGACACCGGCATCGGCATTCCCGCGCACAAGCTCCATGCGATCTTCGACATGTTCACGCAGGTCGATCCCTCGACGGAACGTTCGCGCTCGGGCCTCGGGATTGGCCTGACGCTGGCGCGCCGGCTGGTGGAACTGCATGGCGGCACGCTGGCCGTGCGGAGCGAGGGGCCCGGGCGCGGCAGCGAGTTCACCGTGCGGCTGCCGGTGGAAGCGGCCGGCCCCGCGCGCGCGGCGAACGCGGACGGCGCCCCGGCCGGCCGCAGCAAACGCAAATTGCGGAGGATCCTGGTGGTCGATGACAACGTCGACGCAGCCAACACCATCGCCGTCCTGCTTGGCTCCCAGGGCCACGACGCCCACACCTGCAACGACGCGGGCCAGGCCCTGGCGAAGGCGGAGCGCCTGCGTCCCGACGTGATCCTGATGGACATCGGCATGCCTGGCTTGAGCGGCTGGGAACTGTGCCGGCTCATCCGCGAACAGCCCTGGGGGCACGCAATCGCGATCCACGCCCTTACCGGCTATGGCCAGCCGGACGACCGGCAGCGCTCGCTCGCGGCCGGCTTCGATGGCCACATGACCAAGCCCGTCGACTTCGGCGAGCTGGAACGCGTGCTGGCCGACCGCCCGGAGGAAATGCCATGCCCATTGTCTTCCCCTATGCCGGCGCGCTCGCGCTGATCTTCGTCGCCCTGAGCGTCCGCACCCTGCTCCTGCGCAGGCGCCTGGGTGTCGCCGTCGGTGACCGCGGCCACGAAGTGCTGCTGCGGGCCATGCGGGTCCACGCCAATTTCGCGGAGTACGTGCCGTTGGCTTTGCTGCTGCTCTACTTCTCGGAGGCGGCCGGCGCGCGGCCGCTCTTCGTCCATGGGAGCGGCGCGGCCCTGGTGATCGGGCGGCTCTGCCACGCATGGGGCGTGAGCCACGTGGCCGAGAACTATCGTTTCCGCGTCGTCGGCGTCACGCTGACCCTGGCGGTGATCATTTCGGCAGCGCTGCGCCTCCTGGCGCACGCGTCCTTCCTGGCCTGAGGCGGCGTCAGCGCGGCTTGTAAGCCGTCACGTCGATCTCGACCTTCGCGTCGATCATCAGCCGCGACTCCACGGTGGAGCGCGCCGGGCGGTGGTCGCCGAAGCATTCCAGGTAGACGCGGTTGAAGCTGCCGAAGTCGCGGGCGTCGTCCAGCCACACGCTCACCTTGCAGACGTCGGCCAAGGTGCAGCCGGCCAGCGCCAGCGCTTCGCTCAGGCGCTCGAACACGCGGCGCGTCTGCGCCTCGATGCCGCCGGCAATGACCTGGCCCTGGTCGTCGGTGGGCACCTGCCCGGAGACGAACACGAAATCGCCGGCACGCGTGGCGGGCGACAGCGGGCGGGCCAGGCGGTCCGAGGCAATGGGGGACTGGCCCAGCATTTCGACTTTCGACATGGAGACTCCTTGTAAGGTCATTACATCATCAGGCCCCGTAGAAACCCTGTTTGACTTCGTCCGCACAGGGAAATACGATGCGCCGCATGTAATGTTATTACTTCAGGAGATGCCATGCAATCCGTGACACCGCCATTCGCCCGCCGGCGCACCATCCTCGCCGCGCTGGCCGCCAGCGCCAGCCTGCCCTGGGCATCCGCCCTCCAGGCCGCTCCCACGCGCGGTGGCGCGGCCAACCTGGCGATGATCGCGGAGCCGCAAGGCCTGGACCCGATGATCACCACCGCCGACCTGGTGGGCACGATCATGCAGCACGTGTACGAGCCGCTGTACACCTTCGACGCCAACTGGAACGTCGCGCCGATGCTGGCCGAAAGCCTGCCCACGGTGTCCAAGGACGGCCTCACCTACACGATCCCGCTGCGCAAGGGCGTCAAGTTCCACAACGGCCGCGAGATGACGGCCGACGACGTGGTCGCTTCGCTGCAGCGCTGGATGGAACTGTCGCCGCGCGGCAAGTCGGTGGGCGCGCAGCTGGCCTCGCTGACGGCCAAGGACCCGCACACGGTCGAATTCAAGATGAAGGCCATCTACGCGCCGCTGCTTGCGCAGCTGGCGCTGCCCAGCGGCATGGCCGCCATCATGGCCAGGGAAAGCATCGCGCCGCAGCTGAAGGACTTCACCGGCACCGGCCCCTACAGGTTCAAGGAACGCCGCCCCGACCAGTACACGGTGCTGGTGCGCTTCGACGGCTACAACCCGCGCAAGGAGCCGGCCAGCGGCTATGCCGGCAAGCGCGAAGCGGTGCTCGACGAGCTTCGCTTCGTGCCGGTGCCCAACGCCAACACGCGGGTCGAAGGCGCGCTCTCCGGCCAGTTCCACTACGCCGACCTGCTGCCGGTGGAAGCGATGACGCGCGTCGAGAAGGCCCAGCCGGCCGTGGTGCCCATCGTCACCAGGAACTTCGGCTTCCCCTACATCGTCTTCAACACCAAGGAAGGCCTGCTGGCCTCGGCGCCGCTGCGCCGCGCGGTGCAGACGGCCGTGGGCTCCGGTGAGCTGATGGCGGCCGGCTTCGGCGACAACCGCTTCTTCACCGCGGAGCCCAACTTCTTTCCCAAGGGCACGCCTTACTATTCCGCCGCCGGCGACAAGCTGTACAACGAGCGCAACCCGCAGCTCGCCAAGGACCAGGCCGCCAAGGCGGGCTACAACGGCCAGCCGGTGCGCATCATGGCCAGCCGCCAGTACGAGTTCCACTACAACATGGCGCTCGTGATGGCCGAACAGCTGAAGAAGGCCGGCTTCAAGACCGAGCTGGTCGTGGTGGACTGGGCCACCCTGGTCCAGCGCCGCAACGACCCCAAGCTGTGGGACGTCTACTTCACGCACTCGGGCCTGTTCCCCGAGCCGATGCTGTCGCCGCCGCAGCTGGGCGACGGCGCGCCGGGCTGGTGGGAGACGCCCGCCAAGAAGAGCGCGCTGGACGCCTTCAACCAGGAAGCCGTGATCGCCAGGCGCGGGCCGCTCTGGGGCAAGGTGCAGCAGGTCGTTTACGACGAAGTGCCCTTCATCGAGGTCGGCAAGTTCAACAGCCTGTCCGCGCGCTCGGCCAAGCTGGAAGGCTACACGCCGGCGATCTGGCCGTTCTTCTGGAACACGGGTCTCGCGAAGTAGGGACAGGCCTCGGCTCATGCTGCGCTTGCTGCTTCGCCGCTTCGCCGGCGCCCTCGTGGTGCTCGCCCTCGTTGCGGTGCTCGTGTTCGTGCTCACGCGCCTCGCCTCGGGCGACCCGGTGGCGCTGCTGCTGGGCGACCAGGCCACCGCGGCGGACATCGCGCAGGCGCGCATCCGCTACGGCCTGGACAAGCCGCTCACGACGCAGTTCGTGCTGTGGCTGGGCGAGCTGGGGCACGGCAACCTGGGCCAGTCCATCTTCCTGCAGCAGCCGGTGGCGCAGGCGCTGGTGGACCGGGCGGAGCCGACACTGTTCCTCGCCTTGTTCGCGGTGGCCATCGCGGCGCTGATCGGCGTGCCCGCCGGCATGGCGGCCGCCATCTGGCGCGGCAGCGCGGCCGACCAGGCCGTGAGCACCGTCGCGATGCTGGGCGCCAGCGTGCCGAGTTTCTGGCTGGGGCTGATCCTGATCCAGGTGTTCGCCGTGCACCTGGGCTGGTTCCCCGCCTCGGGCTACGGTGACCCCGGCACCGGTTTCGGGCAGAGGTTGGTGCACCTTGCGCTGCCGGCCGCGGTGCTGGGCCTGCTCAACTCCGCGCTGATCATCCGCTTCACGCGCGCCGCGATGCTGGACATCCTGGGCGAGGACTACGTGCGCACCGCGCGCGCCAAGGGCCTGGCCGAGCGCACGGTGATGCTGAAGCACGTGCTGCGCAACGCGCTCGTCCCCATCATCACCGTCATCGGCCTGACCGTGGCGCTGATGATCGGCGGCACCGTCGTCACCGAGACCGTGTTCAACCTGCCGGGCGTGGGCAACCTCGTGGTGCGCGCCGTGCTGCGGCGCGACTACCCGGTCATCCAGGGCACGCTGCTGGTGATCGCCGCCATCTACGTCCTCATCAACCTGCTGATCGACCTGCTGTACACGGTGGCCGATCCGCGCATCCGGCTGGAGGGCAAGTGAGCCGCTTCGCCAACACCCTGCGGCGCCTGTTCGCCCGCAAGATCGTGCTTGCCGCGGCGCTGGTGCTGCTGCTCGTGGTGGCCACGGCCATCGTCTTCCCTTTGATCTCTGGCGCCGATCCCAACGAAACCGCAGTGTCGCAACGCCTGCACGCGCCCTCGGCCGAACACTGGGCCGGCACCGACGAACTGGGACGCGACGTGATGCTGCGCATCGTCCACGGCGCGCGCTACTCGCTGTTGATCGGCGCAGTCACCGCGGCCGGCGCCGTAGCGGCGGGGACGATCCTCGGCATGCTGGCCGGTTTCTTCCGCGGCCTCGATGGCCCGGTGATGCGCCTGGTCGACGCGATGATGGCCTTCCCGGACATCCTGCTGGGAATTGCGCTGGTGGCCATCCTCGGCGGCTCGCTGTGGAACGTGATGCTGGCCCTGGCCATCGTCTACACGCCGCGCGTGGCGCGGGTCGTGCGGGCGGCGACCCTGGTGCTGCGCGAACTGCTGTTCGTCGACGCGGCGCGGGCGCTGGGCGTGCGCACGCATCGCATCCTCGCTTCGCACATCCTGCCCAACCTGGCTTCACCCATCCTCGTGCAGGTGACCTTCATCTTCGCCTACGCCATCCTCGCCGAGGCGGGCCTGTCCTTCCTGGGCGTCGGCGTGCCGCCCGAGATCCCGACCTGGGGCACGATGATCGCGGGCAGCCTGGAATACGCGGACCGCGCCTTCTGGACGATCATGACGCCCGGCCTCGCGATCGTGCTGACGGCCTTGTCGCTGCAGACCCTGGGCGACGGCGTGCGCGACCTGCTGGATCCCAAGCTGAAGAAGGCCTCATGACTTCGCCGCGCCTCGAGGTCACCGGCCTCTCCACCTCCTTCGCCACCGATGCCGGCCGCATCCAGAGCGTGGCCGACGTGTCCTTCGCCATCGCGCCCGGGCAGACCCTGGCGCTGGTCGGCGAATCCGGCTCCGGCAAGTCGGTCACCAGCCTGTCGCTGATGGGCCTGCATGCGCGCACTTCGCAGGCGCAGGTCGAAGGCGAAGCGTGGTTCGTCCGCCGCGACGGCCAGCGGGTCAACCTGCTCGCGCTGGACGAAGCGCGGCTGCGCGCGCTGCGCGGCAACGAGCTGGCCATGATCTTCCAGGAGCCGATGACCAGCCTGAACCCGGTGCTGACCATCGGCGACCAGATCGCCGAAAGCGTGCGCCTGCACAAGGGCGTGGACCGCCGCGCCGGCTTCGCCCGCGCGCTGCAGATGCTGGAGCTGGTCGAGATCCCCGCCGCGGCGCGCCGGCTGCACGAATACCCGCACCAGCTCTCCGGCGGCATGCGCCAGCGCGTGATGATCGCGATGGCCATGGCCTGCGAGCCCACGCTGCTGATCGCCGACGAGCCGACCACCGCGCTGGACGTGACGATCCAGGCGCAGATCCTCGCGCTGATGGGCCGGCTGCAGAAGGAAACCGGCATGAGCCTGCTGTTCGTCACGCACAACCTGGGTGTCGTCGCCCAGTACGCCGATGCGGTGGCCGTGATGTACGCCGGCCGCATCGTCGAGGCGGCGCCGGTGCGCGAGCTGTTCGCGCAGCCGGCGCACCCCTACACGCGCGGCCTGCTCGCCTGCCTGCCCGGCGTCGCGCGCCGCCAGGGCATGGCGGCGGGCCGCAAGCGCCTGGTCGCGATCCCGGGCCAGGTGTCCAGTCCGCTGGCGCCACCGCCCGGCTGCGCCTTCGGGCCGCGCTGCCCGCAGCACCAGGCCGCCTGCGATGCCGCGGTCCCGGCGCTGGCACGGGCCGCGGATGGACGCAAGGTCCGCTGCATCGCCGTCCCGACCGAGGAGGCCGTGGCATGAACGACCTCATCGAAATCCGCGGCCTGCGCAAGCACTTCGGCAGCGGCCCGCATCCCGTGCGCGCCGTCGAGGACGTGAGCTTCTCCATCCGCAACGGCGAGACGCTGGGCCTGGTGGGCGAATCGGGTTCGGGCAAGAGCACGATCGGCCGGCTGCTGACACGCCTGGTGGACCCGACGGCGGGCGAGATGCTGTACCACGCGGACGGCAGGCAGCGCGATCTGGCGCAGCTCTCGCAATCGCAGTACCGGCCACTGCGCTCGGACATCCAGATCATCTTCCAGGACCCGTACGCCAGCCTCAACCCGCGCATGCGCATCCGCCAGGTGCTGGCCGAGGCGCTGGACACGCATGGCCTGGCCAAGGGCGCGGAGCGGCTGCCGCGCATCCACGAGCTGCTGCAGCAGGTGGGCCTGCGGCCCGAGCACGCGGAGCGTTTCCCCCATGAGTTCTCCGGCGGCCAGCGCCAGCGCATCGGCATCGCGCGGGCGCTGGCGGTGCAGCCGAAGTTCATCGTCGCCGACGAACCGCTGTCGGCGCTGGACGTCTCCATCCAGGCGCAGGTGGTCAACCTGCTGGGCGACCTGAAGGAGCAGCTGGGGCTGACCCTGCTGTTCATCTCGCACGACCTCGACGTCGTCGAATACCTGTGCGACCGCGTCGTGGTGCTGTACCTGGGCCGCGTGATGGAGATCGCGCCGACCGAAGCGCTGTACGCGCAGCCCGCGCACCCCTACACCCGCGCGCTGCTGGCCGCCGCGCCCATCCCGGACCCGGCGCAGCGCCGTACCATCCCGCTGCTGCAAGGCGACCTGCCCAGCCCCGCCAATCCACCGTCCGGCTGCGTCTTCCGCACGCGCTGCCCGCATGCCGTCGATGCCTGCGCCAGCGTGGACGTGCAGCTGCGCCCCGCCGGCGAAGGCCGCTGGACGGCCTGCTGGCGCACCGACCTGTGAAAACGACATGAACGACTTCGTCCTCGATTCCCGCCAGAAGAGTTTTCCGCTGACGGCATCCCCCGTTGCCACCGGCGAACTCGCGCAACGCGGCTGGCACTTGCTGGCCGACGACCTGCCCTACCCGCTGGCCGTGCTGCGCCGGCCCGCGCTGGAACACAACCTGCGCTGGATGCAGGACTTCGCGCAGCGCAAGGGCGTGGACCTGGCGCCGCACGGCAAGACCACGATGGCGCCGGAGCTGTTCGCACGCCAGCTGGCCGCCGGTGCCTGGGGCCTGACCTTCGCGACCGTGTACCAGGCTTCGGTGGGCGTCGAGGCCGGCGCGCGGCGCATCGTCATCGCCAACCAGGTCGTGTGCGATGCCGACCTCGATGGCCTGGACCTGCTGCTGCGCCGCCATGACGGCCTGCGCCTCTGGTTCCTGGTGGACTCGCTCGCGCAGCTGGCATTGATCGAGGATTGGGCCGCGCGCCGCAAGAACGCGCGCCGCTTCGACGTGCTGCTGGAAATGGGCGTCCCCGGCCAGCGCACCGGCTGCCGCACCTTGGAAGAAGCGCTGCCGCTGGCCGAGGCGCTGGCGCGCTCGCCCGCCACGCGGCTGGGCGGCATCGAATGCTACGAAGGCGGCGTGGCCCGCTGCGACAGCGAGCACGACGCCCGCGAAGTGACGGCGCTGGTGCGCCGCGTGCTGGAAGCGGCGCAGGCCTGCGATACGCGCGGGTTGTTCGCCGACGGCGAGATCCTGCTCACGGCCGGCGGCTCCGCCGTGTTCGACCTGGTCGTGCCGCTGCTGCGCGCGCAAGGCCTGTCGCGCCCCGTGCGCGGCGTGCTGCGCTCGGGCTGCTACGTGACGCACGACCACCTGAACTACGCGCGCTTCCTGAAGAACGTGGAGCAGCGCGAAGGCCTGGACGCATCGCTGCGCCCTGCCCTGGAGGTCTGGGCCATGGTGCAGTCGGTGCCGGAGCCCGGGCTGGCCCTGCTCACCTGCGGCCGTCGCGATGTCTCCTATGACCTGGAGATGCCGGTGCCCATCGCGCATGCGCCGCGCGGCGCGCGCCAGGCCCAGCCCGCACCCGACGCTTGGAAGGTCAGCGCGCTGAACGACCAGCACGCCTACCTGCGCTTCGACCCGGCCGGCACCGCGCCGCGCGTGGGCGACCGCGTCGGCCTGGGCATCTCGCATCCCTGCACGACCTTCGACAAGTGGCGCTGGCTGCCGCTGGTGGAAGACGACGGCGCCATCACCGGCGCGGTGCACACGCGCTTCTGAGGACCGCAGGACGATGAATCCTCCTTCCCCTGGCCTGCTGCGGCAGCTGCGCGAACGCCTGCCCGACCTGCCCGAGGCGCAGCGCGCGGTGGTGCAGGTGATCCTCGACGACCCGCGCGCCGCCGTCGGCGCGACCGTGGAACAGCTCGCGCGCGCGGCCTTCGTCTCCATGCCCACCATCGTGCGCACCTGCCGCAGCTTCGGCCACGACTCGGCGCGCGAATTCATGCTGGCGCTGGCGCAGGACCTGGCGGTGTCCGGGTCCTACCTGCACCGCAGCGTGCTGCCCGAGGACAGCGCGCAGGACGTGGCCAGCAAGATCACGCAGGCCGCCGTCGCTTCGCTGGCCGAACTGGGCCGCCGCATCGACCCCGAGCTGGTCGACCGCATCGCCGACAAGCTGGCGCAGGCGCACCGCATCGACTGCTACTCGGTGGGCGCCGCCTCGACCTTCATGGCCAGCGAGCTGCAAAGCCGCTTGTTCCGCCTGGGCCGGCACGCCAACGCGATCTTCGACGCCCACCAGCAGCTGGTTTCCGCCAGCACGCTGGGCCCGCAGGGCGTGGCCTTCGTCATCTCGCATGTGGGCCGCATGCCCTACACCTTGGAGGCCGCCCGCTTCGCGCGCTCGCAAGGCGCGACGGTGGTTGCCCTGACGCAGCCGGACACTCCGCTCGCGGAGATCGCCGACCACCTGATCGCCGTCTCGGTGCCGCAGGACGCCGTGATGCGCGTGGGTACCGAGGCCTATCTGGCGCACCTGGTGGTGATCGAGATCCTGATGGTGCGGCTGGCCCAGAAGCTGGGCCCGCAGGTGGCGCACGGGCTGCAGCAGTTCAAGCAGCTCCTGCACCGGCACGGCTTCGACAGCGCCGAATATTCCGCCGCTCGCGACATCCAGGAGGGCCCGCATGGGAACGGCTGAGACGGTGACCCTGCTGCGCAATGCAACGCTCGTCGACGGCACCGGCGCTCCGGCCCGCGCCGGCGACCTGCTGCTGGCCGGCGGCCGCATCGTGGCGGTGGCTGAGGTGCCGCGCCACCTGCTGGAGCGGCAGGGCCTGTTGCAGGAATTCGACTGCGCCGGCCTCGTCGCCGCGCCCGGCTTCATCGACGTGCACACGCACGACGACGCCGCCGTGATCGACAAGGCCGACATGCTGCCCAAGCTGTCGCAGGGCGTCACCACGGTGATCGCCGGCAACTGCGGCATCTCGCTGGCGCCGGTGGTGACCGATGCGCCGATCGCACCGCTTTCGCTGCTGGGGGCACAGCAGTTCCGTTATCCGACGATGGCCGCTTACGCGCAGGCCGTCAACGCGGCCCGGCCCGGCGTCAACGTCGCCGCCCTGCAAGGCCACACGGCCCTGCGGATCAGGCACATGCAAAGCCTGGACCGGCCGGCCAACGCGGAGGAACGCGCGGCCATGGCAGCGGCCATGCAGGAAGCGATGGATGCCGGCGCCTTGGGCCTGTCGTCCGGCGTGTTCTACCGCGAGGCCTATGCGGCCGACGCCGAGGAACTGGTCGCGGTGGCGAGCGTCGCCGCCCGCAACGGCGGCGTCTATGCCACGCACATCCGCGACGAGCTGGCCGGCATCCTGCCCGCGCTGCACGAAGCGGCGCAGACGGCGAAGCAGGCCGGCCTGCCGCTGGTGCTGTCCCACCACAAGTGCGCCGGCCCGGCCAACTGGGGCCGCACGCGCGAGACGCTGCCGCTGGTGGACGAACTCGCGCGCGGCCAGGAACTGGCGCTCGACGTCTACCCCTACACCGCCGGCTCCACGGTGCTGCGCGAGGATCTCGTGGACGGCATCATCGACGTGCTGGTCACGGGCAGCCAGCCCTACCCCGAGATGGCGGGCCGCTACATCGCCGACATCGCGCGCGAATGGAACGTCACGCAGCAGGAAGCCGCGCGCCGCCTGATGCCCGGAGGCGCCTGCTACTTCCAGATGCGCGAGGACGATGTCGAACGCGTGATCCGCCATCCGCTCGCCATGATCGGCTCCGACGGCCTGCCACATGACGAGCGCCCGCATCCGCGCCTGTGGGGCGCGTTCCCGCGCGTGCTGGCGCGCTACTGGCGCGAGAAGGGCGTGCTGCAGCTGGAGGAAGCGATCCACAAGATGACCGGCCTGTCGGCCCGCCGCTTCCGCCTGGGCGGCCGCGGCGAGCTGACGGCCGGCCATGCAGCCGACGTCGTGCTGTTCGACCCGAAGCTGGTGCGCGATGCGGCCACCTTCGAGCAGCCGGCGCAGGTGAGTGAAGGGATCGTCAAGGTGTGGGTGAATGGGGCGCTGGCGTATACGGCGGAGGATGGGGCTACTGAAGCTCGGGCAGGCAAATTCCTGGCGCGCAGCACTCCCTGAGCTCGGGTTTCCCGGATAGCCCTTCGGCGGCGCGACCCCGCCGCATGCCTCACAATGACGCTTTGTCGTCCTTGGGGGCCCACATGAGCAAAGAATGGACCGCGGCCGTGGCCGCTGCAGAGGCCGCCGCGGAGCAGAAGCAGTCTGCCGAAGAAGTCGCGCACGAACGCTTCCGCACCACCCGGGCGGAGTTCGAGGCCGCGGGGCGCGGCGAAAAGGTCATCGAGACCCCCGAGTTCCACGAGTGGATGAACGCCAGGCGCGAATCCGACGAGGCCTGGGGCGCGTGGGCGATGGCCATGGACGCCAAGCCGGCCTCCTGAGCACGAAAGCAGCAAATCGGTTAGAATAGAGCGGCCAGACGTTGGAAAGACGTTCATCCCCGGCCTCTCTTCTCCCCTGCAGCTGCCTTCGGGCCGGCCTGCCGCAGTCGAAATTCCCCGATGCTCCTCTTGGCGTTCTGCACCGCCGGCTTACCATGCCGAGCGGCAAATCTTCCATTGGAGAAATCGAAATGAGCAATCCCACCCAGACCGGCACCGTCAAGTGGTTCAACGAAAGCAAGGGCTACGGCTTCATCGCGCCGGATGACGGCAGCAAGGACCTGTTCGCCCACTTCCGCGAGATCCAGGGCAACGGCTTCAAGACGCTGCCCGAAAACGCCCGCGTGCAGTTCGAAACGACGCAAGGCGCCAAGGGCCCGCAAGCGTCCAACATCGTCGTGCTGGCCTGATCCCCAACGGGCCGCCGCCCTCCGCGGTGGCCCCTCTCCCCGGGGACCGGAGCCCAGTCTTCCCGTCCCCTCGCCGGCCTCCCTCGTGACCTTGGCCGGCTGAGGCGCATCGCGCCTCTCTCGCAGGAACCCGTTCCTGCTCTCGCCGCGGCCCGCACACGAGGGGCAGGCCGCCTGTTCTCCCCGCGCACTTCAACCTGGTCGAAGACCGGCTTCGCCGTTCCCGCACCAGCGCGCGACCATTAGAAAAACAAGCATGCAAGAAAGCATTCATCGCCCGCTGAACGTGGGCAAATACCTCATCTCCCCGCTGATCAAGGCGCTGGAAAACGGCTGGTACGCCTGCTCGGTGTCGATCCGCTCGGGCTCCGGCCGCGGCACGACCGACCGCGTGGTGCGGCTGACGCGGTTGTTCCGCGACCCCCTGGCTGCCGCCGACTACGCGCGCGGCGAAGGGCTGCAGTGGGTCGGCGCGCCGCGCGCCGTGGCGGCGGTCTGACAGCGAGGGGCGAAGCCGCGGATCGGGCTTCGCCACTCGCACCCTGGCCTACAGCCAGCCTTCCTGTTCGGCTTTGCGGCCTTCGCGCAGCATCGCTTCGCAGATGGAGCGCAGCGCCGACGCCAATCCATCGTCGGCCAGCAGCCGGCCCAGGAGTGCGCGATCGTGGTCATTCAGGGGCCAGCGCTGTTCGGTGGACTGCCATTCAGGCAGTCCCATGCGATGGGGCTCCCATGACAGGCCGCGTTCCGCCCAGAGCGCGCCCACGCTGCGCGCGATGTCGACCCCCGCAGGATCCACATCCGCGCTGATCCAGCCCGGCGCCGGCGCCAGGCGCAGCAGGTGCGACACCGCCTGCCTCCATGCGGTCGAGGGGCGTCCCGGCATCCAGAGCAAGAACACGCCCGCTGGCAGGCCCCGCGCCTGCCGCTCGAAGCTGGCACGATTCTCGATCAGCCAGTAGCGCGTCACGGATCCGGTGCATGCATCGGCACGCAGGATGTCCTGCAAGGGAACACCCAGGCAATGGACCGCTCCGGCATCGAGCCGCCTTGGTCCCCACTGGAGACCGGCGTCACCCGCGAGCCAGAGCGTCGGCGAGAACTGCTCGATGCGAAGCCGCTCCAGGTCGAAGCTCGCCTCCAGCCAGCGCCAGTCCGCCGCGCCGATCGCCTTGGTCGCGCCACCGGCCCGCAGGGCGAAGTCGCGGCGCAGGCCTTCGCTGCCGGCGTCGTGCCAGTCGACCAACGCACGCAGCAGTCCCATGCGGGTGCGCAGCGCGTCCAGCGGCATCGTCCGGTCCGCCCCAAGTTGCTCGAGCGCCGCCGCCAATTCGTCCTGCAGGTCCGGGTCGAGCGCCGCGTCGTCGGCAGCTCTTGCGCGCAGCCACTCCTGCGCCGTCGACAAGACCTGCTGCCGCTCGGCATCCCGCTGCTGGCGGCCGGCGACACCCAGCACGCGCTGGAGGCCTTCCAGGTCGCGCCAGGCGATGCCGTGCCACTGCCAGGAGCCACCCTCCAGCCGTTCGCGCCGCTCGATCCAGCCCTCCCGCAGCAGCAGTTCGCAAGCGGCTTCGGCGCGCTCGATGCCGGCGTCACCGGACTCCTTCAGCAGCGAGGCCCGCGCGGCCTCCTGCCTCTCCTTGCGCACCCACCGCACCAGCAGGTCGCGGTGCTGCAGCAGTTCGATCGACAGTTCTTCCGGCACCGGCACGCTGGCCCGGCGGCGGCGAGCCGCGCGCCCGGCAGGCGTGTCGAGCCAGGCCGCCACGGCCTCAGGCCTCCACCCTGCGCTGCAGGATGCCGATCGGCGGCGCCCAGCGCGCCCCCGCCGGCTTCTTGGAAGTCACCAGCGTGATGTCCGCCGGCTCGAACACCTCCACGTTGTGCGTGATCGGCGTCGTCAGCACGTACTGCGCGCGGGTCGACTTGAGGAAGTGGCCCACCAGCTGGATGTTGCGCACGTCGAGGTGCGCGAAGGGTTCGTCGATGAAGACGAAGCCGCCGGCCGTCTCGTCGTCCTTCAGCAGGCCCACCAGCAGGATCAGCGACTTGATCACCTGCTGCCCACCTGAAGCCTCGCCGTCGTTCAGGCCGATCTGGCCCTTGCCGTCGAAGTTGAAGCTGACCTTCAGCTCCGCCTGGCGCAGCACCATGTCGTCGTTGTCCAGGTGCGGCAGGTCCGCCGAAACCTCGACGCCGGCCAGCTGGCCCAGCTCGACGATGTTCTTGCGGTAGCGGCGCACCGTGGCGCGCAGCACGTCGATGTAGCGCTCGCGCGCATTGCCCACCGCGACGCGCGCGGCCTCGTTGCTGGCCTTGCGCTGCTCCAGGTCGCCTTGCTGGCCACTCACCGTGGCGCGCATCAGCGTGGCCTTCTCCTCCACCGCGCCATCGGTTTCCCACTGGCCTTGCGACAGGTCGCGCTCTATGCCCTCGTGGCGCAGTTTCGCCTGCGTGGCGTTGACGTAGTGGCGGCGCAGCTCGGACAGCTTGTCGCCCGAAATCCAGCGTGAAGGGAAGCGACGCTTCGCCGCCTGCGATTCCGCGGCCTTCGAGCGTTGCGACTCGTAGCGCTCCTTCCATTCACGTTCGTACTTCTCGGCGATCCGCTCGCTGTCGGACAGCCGGTTCTGCGTCTCGCGGTACGCGGCTTCGGCGTTGGTCATCGCACGCACGGCCTGGTCGCGCGTCGCTTCCAGTTGCTGCCAGCGCCGCGCCGCCTCCACCCGCGCCTGCTTCAAGGCGGGCAGCTGCAGGCGCGCCTGCGCGAAGTCCTCGCTGCGGCGCGCCAGTTCTTCGGCGGCGCGATGGCCCTTGCTGGCCTCCAGCGCCGCGTTCAGCTGCCGCTGCCCTTCGGACTGCTGTTGCGCCACCTGCGTCAGCTCGCCATCCAGCTGCGCCAGGCGCTTCTCGATCGACTCGCGCCGCGACGCAATGGCCGCCGCGCCGAACTGGTGGTCCGACGGATCCACCCACACGCTGCGGCCGCCGCGGCCGTCGCGCCAGTAGGCTTCGGGCGTGATCCATTCGCCGCCGGTCGCGATGCCATCGGCGGTGCTGTCCACACGCCGGATTTGAGAAAGCTGCTTCAGCAGCCACACCGGTGCGCTGGCCGAGAAGCGCAACACCGCCAGCAGGCTCTGCGGGTCCGGCTTGGAAGGAGCGGCAGAAGCATCCGCGACCAGGTAGTGCCGATAACGCTCGCGCTCGGCCAGCGCCATCGCCCGCGCCTCGTCACCCGCGTTCTCCAGCACCACGATCCAGCGCGAGCCGCGCAGCACGCCTTCGGCGGCGGCGCGCCAGCGCTCCTCGGTGATCTCGATGACGTCGGCCAGCACGTGGTGCCCGATGTTCTCGTTGCGCAGCACGCGCAGGAAGCGCTGCACCTCCGGCGGCGGCGGCGCCTGGCGCTGGCCCTGCAGCGCGTCCAGCGCGGCCTGCGCCTTCTTGCGCTCGGAGCTCACCTCCTGCCAGCGCCCGGCCAGTTCGGCCTTGCGCTGTTCGAGTTCGGACACGCGCTGCGCCAGCTGCGCCGCGTCGCCTTCCACGGCGGCCAGCGCCTGCAGTTCGTCGGCCTGCTTCACCAGCTGTTCGACCGGCTTTTCCGCGGCACTCGCGGTCGTCAGGGCTTCCTGCGCCGAGCGCTTGTCGGCATCCAGCTGGCGCACCCGCTCGGTGGCTTCCTGCTGCTCGCGCAGCAGCGCCAGCAGGCGCTGCTTGTACTCGCCGCGCTGGCGCGCTTCGACCGCGTGGTGCACGCGCTGCCTGTGCAGCTCGCGCAGGCGGTTGGCGACGTCGTGCCGCTCCTCCGCCCAGGACAGTACCGGGATGACCTCGGTGGCCAGCTGCTCGCGTTCGCGCAGCTTGGCCTGGTACTGGCGGTACAGGTTGACGCGCGCATCCAGCTGCGCAAGTTGCGCCAGCCCATGCGCCAGCTCGCGCTCGGCGGCTTCCACTTCCTCGGTCAGCTGGCGCTGGTGCTGGCGCGCTTCCTCGTAGCGGTCCAGGACCTCCTGGTCGCCGAACACGTCGAACACCAGGCGCAGCAGTTCCTTGGGCGAGTATTCGCACAGGCGGTCGGTCTGGCCCTGCTCCAGCGCCAGCACGCGGGCGATGGCGCGCGACAGGCCTGCGCCTTCCAGGCGCTTGCGCCAATGCTCGATGCCCAGCCAGTCCTTTTCCGGCAGCTCCATCAGCTTCTCGATGGCGATGTTGTCTTCGACCATCACGTAGCGGCGCACCCAGTCGCCGCCGTTGCGCTCGATGCGGCAGGCCAGCGTGACCTGGTCCGAGTACAGCAGGTTGCGCGCGAAGGGCCGGCTCGACGCCTGCCGGTTGCGCGGCCGGTTCTCCACCGTGGCGCGCAGCCAGGCCGCGTCGGCGTTGGCGTGGCGCGCGTAGGTCTTGTAGTTGCGGCCGCCCGAGCACTCCAGGCCCAGCAGCGTGCGCATCGCATCCAGCAGCGTGGTCTTGCCGGAGCCGTTGGGCCCGGCGACGGTGATGATGGCGCCGTCCAGCGGCAGGCTCAGGCGCTGGCAGTAGTCCCAGTGCAGCAGTTCGAGGCTTTGCAGGTGGAACATCAGGCCTGCTCCTCCGGCGCGGCGTCCTTGCGCGTGCGCGCCAGTACATCGCCCAATGCGCCGTCCAGGATGCGCGGCGCCAGGCTGTCGTAATCCAGCAGCAGGTCCAGCAGCGGCCCTTCGCCGATGTCGTCGGCACGTCGCGTGATGAAACCGTGCGACTCCAGGCGCTTCAGGTTGTTGTCCAGGCGGACTTTCTTCCCCAGCTGGTTGCCGAAGTCGGCCAGCAGCGCCTTGTACGAGACGCTGGGGCTGACAGACGCGGCGCTGGGCATGGGCTTCTCGGTGCGGAACATCTCGTCCTGGCCATCGATTTCGGCGTTGGCCGCGCGCGCGGCCTGGCGCTCGCGCTTGGGCAGCACGATCAGCGACCACAGCACCACCAGCAGCGACACGGCGTCGCGCGGGAGGTCGATGTTGTTGCTGGCGTTGAGGCCGGCTTCGCCGAAGACGGCGTGTTCGGCGCCGCGCAGCAGCGCCACGGTGACGTGGTCGGCGTGGATGTTGTCGACCAGGCGCAGGCCCACCTGGCCCAGGCGTTCCTGCACCGCCTGCCACAGGTCGGCGTCGATCAGGGCGCGCTTCACGCGCGGGTGCTGGCGGGGCAGCCAGCGGCGCGCAAGCAGTTCGGCCGCCAGGATGGCGGCATCGTCGGGAGCAGTACTCATCGGGATTCGGGTTCGAGGTGGCCGGCGCTCAGCGCCACCACGTGGGCATCGTCCACCTTGTCGGTGCCCGGGGTCAACACCGCTCGCCACGGCGAGCGCGCCAGGTCGCCGGTCTGGCCCTTGAGCGTGCGCGCCTGCGCATCGCCCAGCAGGGGCAGCAGCTGCATGCGGTAGGCGGCCTGCGCGAAGCGGCCTCCCAGCACGGCATCGCGCACGGGGCGCTTGCGCAGTTCCTCGGCGGCTTCGTTCCAGGAGGCCAGCTTGGTGATCAGGTCGTCCAGTTCGAACGGCATGCGCAGGGTCTCCATGCTGCCCGCGGCGGCTTCGGCCGCCGGCGGCAGGCCCACGGAGCGCTGCGGGTCGGGCCGGTCGCGCTCGAACTCGCCTTCGGCCACGTCCACCAGGTCATGCTGGCTGACGAACACCGGCCGCACGCCGGTGGCGAGCGCGTCGCCCAGCAGCTCGTGCAGCGCAGGGTGCTGCTGCAGCCAGTGGCGCACGTCGGAGCTGGTGATGCCGGTGCTGCCCAGGGTGACGCGCTGGCGGTCGGCCTGCTGCAGCGCCCGGGTGAACTGGCTGGCCATGGACAGCAGGCGCGCCTGGCCCTGGCCGAGCGCGCGTGCTTCCTTTTCCAGCCGGGGGTCTTCGAAATCGCTGCGGATCAAGGCGGTCAGCGCCTCGCCCGCCTTTTCGACCAGCGCCAGCGCGCGGTCGAAGCGAGGCTGGGCAGCGCGCAGCAGCGCCTCGGAACCGCTGGCGATGGCTTCGGCAAAGTCGTCGTGCAGGCGCGCGAGCTGCGCGTGCAGGTGCTTGATCTGGCTGGCGTCGGCCAGGCCCAGCGCCTGCGCGCCGGCGACCTGCGCCAGCAGCGTGGCCATGTCGTCGTCTTCGCTGGCGTTGGCGCGCGTCAGCGGCGCCAGCAGGCCGTGCACCTGCTGCGCCAGCGGGGAAAGGTGGTAATCCTGTGCAGTCGCGTCCCACACCAGCAAGGCCAGGTCGCGCAGGCGCTTCAGCACCATGTCCAGCGCTTCGGGCTTGAGGACGTGGAACAGGCGGTTGAGGTCGTCGCGCACCAGCCGGCCCTGCGGCTGGCTGGCCAGCTCCATGAAGCACCACAGGCGCAGGCGCGCAGGCGCCTGCGGCCCGCCAAGCAGGCCGCGGACGGCGTCGATCAGGTCTGTGCGTTGGTGGAGGGCCCAGGCTAGCGGGGATTCCGCGGCCATGGAGGGATCGCGGAAGTAGGCCTCGTAACTGCTGGATTCCTGCTCTTCGTACGGGATGGGATCCGGCATCCCCCGATTTTGCCCGAGGCGCGGAGCCGGACTTTCCCTCTATTGCAACGGAATGCCAGGCTTAGCGCGCGTCCGCCGGCTTCACTGGTCCACCTTGATGTTGGCGTCCTTGACCACCTTGGTCCACTTCTCGGTGTCTTCCTTCAGGAAGGCGCCGAAATGCTCCGGCGTGTCCGCCACCACTTCCGCGCCCTGCGCCACCAGCTGCTTCTGGATCTCCGGCGTGCGCAGGATCTCCACGAAGGCGGCGTTCAGCTTCTTCACCACGTCGGGCGGCGTGTGGGCCGGGGCCAGCAGGCCTTGCCAGCTGCCGGTGACGTAGTCCTTCACGCCGCTTTCCAGCACCGTGGGGATGTTGGGCTCGGCTTCCATGCGGCGCTCGCTGGCGACGGCCAGGGCTTTCAGCCGGCCGTTCTTCAGGTGCGGCATCACCGACAGCAAGCTGCTCATCATGATGTTGGACTCGCCGCCGGATGTGGCCGTGATCGCCTGCGCGCCGCCCTTGTAAGGCACGATCACCATGTCCATGCCGGTGGCCAGGTTCAGGCGCGCGGCCGCCAGCCGCGTCGCGTTGCTGGAGGAACCGAAATTGAGCTTGCCGGGGTTGGCCTTGGACCAGGCGACCAGCTCCTTGACGTTGTTCACCGGCAGGCCCGCGTGCACGGCCACCGCATGCGGGGAGAAGATGACCATGGTCACCGGCGCGAAGTCCGTGCGCGGGTTGTAGGAGAGCTTGGGATAAAGGCTAGGCCCCATCGTCAGCGTGCTCACGTCCAGCAGCAGCAAGGTGTAGCCATCGGGCGCGGCCTTGGCGGCGAGGTCGGCGCCGACGTTGCTGTCGGCGCCCGGCCGGTTGTCGATCAGGACCGGCTGGCCCCACTTTTCCGAGAGCTTCTGCCCCAGCAAGCGCGCCAGGATGTCGGACGTGCCGCCCGGCGCGGCGGCCACGACGATGCGGATCGCCTTGTTCGGGAAGTTCGCCGCCTGCTGCGCCAGGGCGAACAGGGGCGTGGAGGCCAGCGCCGCGCCCAGCAAGGCGCGGCGGATCGAGGAAGGGGCCATGATGTCTCCGGATTGAAGGAGCGCGGGCTTCAGTGGTCCGCGCGATGGGCGAATGCGGGACACCCGAGGCGCTGGGCCCAGGCATCGAGTTGCGTCCTGACGTCGTCCGCGATGTCCAGCCCGTCGCGCAGCTGGCTTGCCTTGCGGGCGAGCGCGCGCTCGCCGGGCAGGCGGATGCTGGCGCCCGGCGCGGGGCGGCTGGCGTGACACTGCCCCACCAGCGCGCTCGTGGAAGCGAGAAAAGCTTGCTTGCCGTGCCCGAAGGCATTGGGTTCGATCAGCTGCAGGAACACGCCCTGCGCACCGCGCTGCCGCGGCAGCTCGCGGCCATAGCCCGCGAGCGCCAGCGCATAGGCTTCCACCAGCAGGCCGAAGGCGAAGCCCTTGTAGCCGAAGTCCTCGCCGCCCAGCGGCATGATCGTGCCCGGCGGCTTGGCGCTGAGCGCCTGCGGGTCGTCGCTGGGCTGCCCCTGGTTGTCCACCACCCAGTTCCCCGGCAGCTTGCGCCCCGCGGCTGCGTGGTTCGCGATCGCGCCGTTGCTCACCAGCGAAGTGCTGGTGTCGATCAGCAGCGGCTCGCCCTCGGTAGGAATGCAGGCCGCGATCGGGTTGCTGGTCGTCACCGGGTCGATGCCGCCCGGCGGCGCGACCGAAGCCACGCCCGGGTCGGTCACCATCAAGGTCGCCAGCAGGCCGCGCCGCGCCGGCGCTTCCAGGTAGGCCTGCAGCGCGCCGACGTGCGAGCAGTTGGCAAGCGTGGCCGTCACCACCGGATGCGACTTCACGCGCTGCATCGCTTCCTCGAGCAGGCGTTCCATGGCCCAGGCGCCGGGCAGCCGGTTGGTGCTCCAGCTGAAGGAAGCGCCGTGGTCGGCCAGAACCTCGATGCGCCCTTCGCGGGCGATGCGGCCGTCGCCCAGGCGCTCCAGGTAGACGGGCAGCATGCGCAGCCCATGGCTGTTGTGGCCCAGGAGGTCGCCTTCGACAAGGCGCCGGGCGGTGGCTTGCGCCATCTCCGCTTCCAGGCCGGCGGCCTGCAGCAACTCGGTGGCCGCGGTCTGTGCGGCGTCGACGGCAATCTTCATGTCGGTTTCCTGCTCACTGCAGCACGATGCCGGCGTCCTTGATCAGCTTGCCCCAGTGCGCCGTCTCCGACGCCAGCAGCTTGCGCATCGCCTCCGGGCCGCCCACCTGCGGCTCCGCCCCGAGTTCGGCCAGGCGTTCGCGCATGGGCTTCTCGTTCATCACGGCGTTGACAGCGGCCGCCAGCTTCTGCGTGATCGCAGGCGGCGTCTTCGCCGGCGCGAACACGCCGAACCAGCCGATCACCTTGTAGTCGGCGAAGCCCGATTCGATCGCGGTCGGCACGCTGGGCAGCAGCGGCGAACGCTGCTCGCTCGTCACCGCCAACGCGCGTAGCTGGCCGCTCTTGATGTAGGGCGTGAGCACGGCGACGTTGTCGATGCCGGCCTGCAAGGTGCCGGACAGCAGGTCCGGCATCAGCGAACCCGTGCCCTTGTACGGCACGTAGACCAGGTCGGTCTGCGTGCTGCGCTTGAACATCTCCCAGGCCAGATGCTGGCCACCGCCCGGGGAGGACGCGGCGTAGTTCACCTTGCCGGGATTCTTCTTCGCGTAGGCGACGAGCTCCTGCATCGAGTGCACCGGCAGCGAGGGGTGCACCACCATCACGTAGGGCGTGAAGGCCACCGTCGCGACCGGCTCGAAGTCCCTGGCGGCGTCGAAGGGCACCTTCGGGTACAGCGCCTGGTAGGTGGCCAGCGTGCTGCTGGAGAACAGCAGCGTGTAGCCGTCGGCCGGCGCCTTCGCCACCGCGTCGGTGCCGATCATCCCGCTGGCGCCGCCGCGGTTGTCGACGATGAACTGCTGGCCCAGCTTCTCGCCCAGCCGCGTGGCGACCAGGCGGGCCAGCACGTCGGTCGTGCCGCCCGGCGGGAAGCCGACCACCAGCTTCACCGGCTTGGTGGGCCAGTCCTGCGCCAGGGCGCTCCCGCCGCAGAGGGCGAGCGCGAGGGCCAGCAGCATGCGGCAGGAGACCTGGCTCATTTCTTCGTCTCGAAGACGTGCCGCGCCTTGGCGTGCTCGTTGATGAAGTCCCAGTCGTAGCTGACGCCCAGGCCCGGGCCTTCGGGCACGCCCACGGTGCCGTCCTTGTCGATGCAGTCGATCTGGTCCGAGTAGCCGCAGGTGTAGACCGGGGGCACGACGTTCGGGCAGTCGGGGCCCACCAGCGCCAGCTCGTACCAGTTGGAGTTGCGGATGGCGCCCATCACGTGGCGGTGCGCGGGGCCCACGGCGTGGATCTCGACGTCCAGGCCGAAGGCTTCGGCCATGCGCGCCGTCTTGATGGCGCCGGTGATGCCCATGTCGTACTCGGGATCGACACGCACGAAGTCGGTGCCGCCGGCCATGATGAAGTCCGCCTTGGGCTCCAGGCCGCGCACGTGCTCGCCGATCAGCAGCGGCGTCTTGATCATCTCGCGCAGCTTCTTGTGCGCGAAGGACGAGACGCCGGTGTCGCGATACGGGTCCTCGTACCAGAAGAAGTTGGCGTCGTCGCAAGCCTTGCCCACGTACAGCGCGTCGGCGAAGGTCTTCAGGTCGCAGCCGCCGTCGTACATCAGGTCCATCCCGGCGCCCACGGCCTTGCGGCAGGCGGTGATGATGGCGGCCTCGGCCTTCTTGTCGCCGTCGAACCACCCGTGGATCTTGTAGCCCTGGAAGCCCATCTCGCGGCATTGCACGGCGAACTCGCCGAACTTCTCGGGGCTGTCGAGGCCGCCGTTGGTGTCGCCGTGGAAGGTGCTGGCATAGGTCTTCAGGCGCTTGCGGTAGCCGCCCAGCATGCGCTGGATCGAGGCGTTCATGCGCTTGCCTTCCAGGTCCCACAGCGCGATGTCGACCGGGCCGTAGCCCATGTGGTCGAAGTGGTGCAGCAGGCGCTTGAAGTCGTCGTAGATGTCTTCGCGCATGGCCGGGTCGCGGCCCAGCAGGCTGGGCGCCAGCATGATGGACTGCGCCAGCGCCGGGCGCGTGCCGCCCCACATGGTGACGTACTCGCCGCGCGAGCCGTCGTCGGCCTGGATGACCACGGCGTACTTGCGCATGTTCATCTTCGCGCCCTTCTTGTAGGCGACGTGGTTGTGCGTGTGCTCGGTGGCGGCTGCCAGGTTCCTGACTTCGTATTCGAAGTCGATGATTTCCACTCGGTTGATCTTGCTCATAAGGGTCTCACTCGGCCTTGATGCCTGCGGTTTCGATGACGGTTTTCCAGCGGTTGATTTCGGCGTTCAGTTCGGTCGCGGCCTGGGCGGGCGTCATGCTCACCATCTCGAAGCCTGCGTCCTCCAGGGACTTGCGCGCTTGCGGGTCCTTCATGGCGTCGTTGAGGGAGGCGACGATCCTGGTGCGCACGGCGGGCGGCAAGCCCTTGGGTGCGGCGACGCCTTGCCAGGAATAGATCTCCAGGCCCTTCAGGCCCAGTTCGGTCAGCGTGGGCACATCGGGCAGTTCCGGCACGCGCTTCGCAGAGGTCACGGCCAGCGCCTTCAGCTTGCCCGCCTTGATGTGCGGGGTGAGCACGCCGAGGTTGGTGATCAGCACGTTGGAGTGGTTGCCCATCACGTCGGTGATGGCTGCGCCGCCACCCTTGTAGGGCACGTGCACGCCCTGCGTGCCGGTCTTCTGCCACAGCAGCAAGGCGCTGAGGTGGTCGGTGGAGCCCGTGCCTGCGCTTGCGAAGGACACCTGCCCCGGATGCTTCTTCATGTACTCGACCAGCTCCGCGATGGTGTTGGCCGGGAAGCTGGGCGCGACCACGACGACGTTGGGCGTGCGCACCGGCATCGCCAGCATGTCGAGGTCCTTGCGCGCGTCCCAGGTCACGCTCTTCAGCAGCTGCGGAGAGATGGCGTAGGTACCGACGGAGCCGATCAACAGCGTGTAGCCATCGGGCTGCGCACGCACGACCAGGCCGGCGCCCAGCGTGCCGTTGGCGCCCGGCTTGTTGTCCAACACCACCGACTGGCCCAGGCTCTCGCCCATCCTGGCCGACAGCGTGCGCATGGTGGTGTCTGAGGAACCACCGGGCACGAAGGGCACGACGACGATCACGGGCCGCTGCGGGTAGGCCTGCGCGAAGGCGCTGGCGGCGAGCACGAGGCTGGCGGCGGCCGCCGCGATGAACCGGCCGAACTGCATGTGGGTCTCCTTTGTGGGTGGGTTGGGCTCAGCGCCGCGCGGCGAGCGCGCGATCGAGGCGTGACAGCAGGAAATCGATTTCCGCGTGGTCCGTGGGCGTGAGCACCGGGCCCGGGCTGCGCATGACGGCGCTCTTGATCGCGCCGCGGCGGCGCAGGATCTCCTTGCGCACGGCCACGCCCCACTGGCTCTGGTTCTCGTAGCTCAGGAGCGGGAGGTAGGTGTCGAACAGCTCGTGCGCCTCCTGCACCCTGCCGGCGGTGTACAGCTCGTACACGCCAGAGAGCATTTCCGGGTGGGAGAAGCCCGCCATCGGCCCGTCGATGCCGCGGCCCATTTCCAGCGGCAGGAACATCGCGTTGTTGCCGGTGAGGATGCCGACGCGGCGGCCGGTGCCGGCGCGCAGCCTGGTGATCTTGGTGATGCTCGGGAGGTCTTCCTCCTTGATCACGCGGATCTGCGGGTGCCGCTCGATCAGGGTGAGCATGCTGGCTACCGACATCCAGGTGCCCGTGGAAAAGGGGAAGTCCTGCAGCACCACCGGCACGTCGCCGATGCGCTTGAAGACGGCGGCGAAATACGAGAACAGTTCTTCCTCGGTCTTCAGGCCGCCGGGCGGCGCGATCATCACGCCGGCCGCGCCGCGGTCCATGACCTGCGCGGTGAGCTCCGCCAGTTGCGCCACGCCGGCGTTGCTGACGCCCACGATGATGGGGCGGCCCTGCGCCGCGCGGATGTAGCGCTCGGCGACGGCCAGCGATTCATCCTGCGTGAGCTTGGGCGCTTCGCCCGCGACGCCCAGCACGGTGAGCGCGGCGGCGCCGTGCTTGAAGTAGAACTCGGCCAGCGTGTCGACGCTCTTCAGGTCGACCGCGCCCTCGGCGTCGAAGGGGGTCTGCGCGACGACGCAAAGGCCGCGCAGCGCGTCCAGCGCGCCGTAGCCGGACTTGGATGATATCGATGTCATGGAGGCAAATGATATCGGTATCATTTGCCGCGCGTCAAGCGCGAAATCCAGAAATCCGATGAGGGTTTACGCGGTACCGCGTTCGATGACCTGGAAGCCGAGGTCGACGACCTGGCCTGGCTCGGCGGTGCCTTCGATGCGCGCCATCAGCATCTCGGCGGCGCGCCGGCCCAGCGCCACGCTGTCCACGCGCACGGTGGTGAGCGGCGGGTCGGTGTCGACGGCGAAGTCCGCGTCACCGAAGCCGACGATCGCCAGCTGCTGCGGCACTTCGATGCCGCGCGCCCGCGCTTCGGTCAGCACGCCTAGCGCGATGAGGTCGGTGGAGCAATAGACGGCATCGAGCTCGGGCTGCTGCTGCAGCAGGTTCGCCAGCCCTTCGCGCCCATGCCGCATGCGCGAAGGGGCGGCGAAGCGCCACGTGGGCAGCTCCGTGCCTTTGTCGACCAGGCCGAGGCGGCGCGCCGTTTCCAGGAAGCCCTGCCCCCGCTGCGCGCCGCGTGGCTCGCCGGTGGTGATGACGCCCAGCCGCTTGCGGCCCTTCTGATGAAGGTAGCGCGCCGTGGCCGCACCCACCTTGCGGTGCGAGAAGCCGACCATCGTGTCCACCGGTTCGCCGGAGATGTCCCAGGCCTCCACCAGCGGAATCCCGGTGGACTGCAGGCGGCGGCGCGCCGCATCCGAGCGCACAGTGCCCATGAGCACCAGGCCGTCGGGGCGGCGGGCGAGCAGCGCTTCGACCAGCTGTTCTTCCTGCGAGACGTCGTAGCCGCGCTGGCCCAGGATCACCTGGTAGCCGGCCGCCTTGAGCACCTCGGTCAGCGACTGCACGGCGTCCATGAACACCGAGCCCGAACCGATGGTGGGGACGAGGCAGGCGATGAGCCGCGTGCGCTGCGAGCGCAGCGCGCCGGCCAGCATGTTGGGCACGTAGCCGGTCTGCACCACGGCGTCCTGCACCCGCTTGCGCGTCTCGGCCGAGACGATGTCGGGGTTCGCGAGCGCGCGCGAGGCGGTGATCTTGGAGACGCCGGCGACCTTCGCCACGTCGGCAAGGGTCACGCTGGTCGACGCCGGCGCGCGCGTGGAAAGGGGACGGGATGCAGGGGCCACTGCCGCCGCATCTTACGCGAGGGCTATTGGCGCCGCAGCTTCGCGAAGTCCCGGTCGAGACTGCTGGACGCCGTCGCCAGCTTGCCCTTGGTGGCAAGCACCCAGGCCACGTCCTGTTCCAGCTGCTGCTTCTGCGCGGCCAGCATGCGCGCCACTTCGGCCGGCTGCGGGCCGCCCACGCCCTGGCTGGCTTGCACCATGTTTTCGGCGGTCAGCGCCTTGCGGAACGCGGCTTCGTCCAGCGGCAGTTTGGGATCGGTATTGAACTCGCGCGCCGACTCCGCGTAGATGCGCTGCGCATCCGCATACGGGATCTGCGTGGGCCGCAGATTGTGCGAACGGCCGAAGGTGACGACGTTGGACGCGAAGTGGTGGCCGACGCGAAAGGGCACGTCGGCCACGCGCTGCAGCGTGTCGGCGAGCTCCGTGGTCGTCGAGTAGTCCGCATTGACCTCGTCGAGCGCCCGCGCGGCGTCGAAGCGCAGCGCGCCCATCACGCCGGTGGCCTGCGTGAGCACGCGCGTGGCCAGCCGCAGCGTGGGGTCGGGCTCGGTGAGCTTGTAGTCGGTCATGCCGGCCTGCACGTTGTGCGCGCGCAGTGCGTAGGTCTGCGCACTGCCGATCACTTCACTCGCCAGGCTGCGGGTGTAGACGATGGAAGACGGATTGCGCTTCTGCGGCATGATGCTGCTGACGCCCGTCTGCTCGCCTTCGGTGAGGATGAACCAGGGCTTGGTCTGGCCGTACTGCGCGGTGACGTCGGCCAGCATCATGCCTACAGTCAAGGCCACCGAGCTCGCCGTGGCGCCACTCTCCATGCGCATGTCCACCGGCGCGATCTGGATCGCGTCCAGCGAGTTCTCCACCACGCCGTCGAAACCGAGCAGCGCCGCCAGCCGCGCGCGATTCACCGGGAAACTGGACGTGCCCAGCGCCGCGGAGCCGAGCGGCGACTTGTTCAGGCGGGCCCACTCCTGGCGCAGGCGCTCGCCGTCGCGGGACAGCGCCTGGCCGTAAGCAGCGAGGTAGTGGCCGTAGGTGATGGGTTGCGCCTGCACGCCCCAGGTGTAGGCCGGCATGATCGCATCGGGATTCGCCTGCGCCATCTTCAGCAACGCGCCGCGGTATGCGTTCAGCGCGGTGAAGAAATCGAGCACGTCGGTGCGCAGGAACAGGCGCTCCGAGGTGGCGGCCAGGTCCTGCCGGCTGCGGCCCGAATGCACGCGGGTGACGTCCGGCCCGCCGATGGCGATGAGGTCCTTCTCCACCACCAGGTAGTCGCGCGAGCGCGTGGCGCCCGGCTTGTCGCCGTTGGCGATGACCTGCGAGATCGCGCGCGCGATGCGGTCACCCAGCTCCGGCGGCACGATGCCCTGCTCCACCACCATGACGGCGGAGGCCTTGTTCATCTCGTTGAGCCAGTAGAACTGGTCCGGCGGCGCGGCGGAGGCGTGGGTCATGAAGAAGACGGCGGCGCTGGCCGCGGCGGCGAGGGGACGGCGTAAATTCATGGGGCCGTAGTATGGCCCCTTACTTCTTCAGGCCGATCACCTGCATCAGGCCGGCTAGCTGCACGTCCTCTTTCGCGATCAGCTCGCCGAATTCGGTGGCGCTCAGGTAAGCGGGATGCACGCCCAGGCGCTCGCACGCCGCGGCGAACTCCGGGCTCTCCACGGTCCTGCGGATGGCCATCTGCAGCGCGAACACCACCTGCGGCGGCGTGCCCCTGGGCACGGCGATGCCGCGCCAGGCGTCCAGCGCGACGTCCACGCCCTGCTCGCGCGCGGTGGGCACATCGGGCAGCGCGGGGTCGCGCCGTTCCACCAGTGCCGCCAGCACGCGCACCTGCCCCGACTTCACCAGGGTCGCCAGCGCAGCGGGCAGTTGCATCACGGCATCGATGTGGCCACCCAGCAGGCTGGGCATCACCTGCGCGGCCGGATACGGCACGTCCACCACGCCGACACCCGCCATCTTGAACAGCGCCACCGAGGAGATGTGCGTGTGGCTGCCGAGCCCCGAGTTGCCCACCGTCAGCTGGTTCGGGTGCGCCTTCGCGTCCGCCAGGAAATCCGCCAGCGTCTTCCAGCGTGCATCGCCGCGCACGGCCAGCACCGGCGATTCCACCAGCACGCGCGCCACCGGGTCGAAGGCGTGGTAATCGAAGGGCAGCTGGCCCGAGTGGTAGGTGGTGGAGATCGAGTTGGAATTCCAGACCAGCGTGTAGCCGTCCGGCTTCTGGCCGGCCACGTGGCGGTAGCCCACCGCGCCGCCGGCGCCGGGCCGGTTGACGACGACCACGGTGGCCGAGAGCTGGCGGGCGATGCCGTCGGCGAGCAGCCGCGCAGTGATGTCGGCCGACGAACCGGCGGGGAACAGCACCGTCAGCTCGATGGGGCCGCGCTGCGGGAAAGGCGCCTCCTGGGCAAAGCTGGCCAGCGCGCAGGCTGCGAGCCAGGCGCCGACGATCCAGCGGGTCAGCATGTTCAGCCCTCCTCGGTGAGGATCTCCGCGACCTCGACCCGGCGCCGCTCGCGCGCGGAGCGGAGGCCGGCGCGGATGACGGCCAGCGATGCCGTCGCCGCATCGCCGCCCATCTCCGGCCTGGCCTCGCCGCGCACGGCGGCGGCGAACTCCTCGAGTTCTTCCGCCAGCGGGTCGTTCTTCACGCACGGCACCGGCTCGACGCCCTGCACCCCGCGCCTCAGGACGCGCAGGCCGCCATGCAGGTCGTAGTACGCCGTCGCGTCCTTGCCGTACACGTTGAGCAGGTAGTACTCGGACGCGGACGCGTAGCTCGCGTTCAGCGTGGACAGCGCGCCGCTCTCGTGTTCCAGCAGCAGGCTGGCGACGTCGGGGTTGTCGCCGGGCAGCACCAGTTGCGCGAGCTGGCCACTGACGGCTTTCACCGGCCCGAGCAGGTAGGTGAGAACGTCCGCATAGTGCACGCCGATCTGCAGCATCACGCCGCCGGGCATGCCTTCGGCCTGGTAGCGCCAGGAAGACAGGTCGATCTTGCCGAGGCGGTCGCGGCTGATGTTGGCCTCGGCGTTGACCAGCTTGCCGAAGGCGCCGGCCTCGATCTCGCGGCGGACCCAGCGGAAGTGGCTCTCGCGCCGGCGCTGGTAGCCCACGGAGAGCACCACGCCGGCGGCGCGGCAGGCCTGCGTGATCGCACACGCGTCGGCGATGGTGTTGGCGATGGGCTTGTCCAGGAAGACATGCTTGCCGGCGGCTGCAGCGGCGCGGGTGGTCTCCAGATGGACGTTGTTCGGCGTGGTGTTGACGACGGCCTCGATGGACGCGTCTTCCAGGACCGCTTCGTAGCTGGCCTCGGCGCGGCAGCCGTATTTCGCCGCGAAGGCTTCACGCTTGTCGGCGGAGCGCGAATAGCAGGCGACGATGCGCAACTGGTCCGAGCGCTGCATCGCGTCGGCCAGCACGTCCGACCACCAGCCCATGCCGATGCAGGCGACACGCAGGGGTTCGAAAGCCATGGCGCCTACCGGTTGGCGACGACGACGTCGACCGCTTCGCGGGCGATGCGCTCGTCCAGTTCGAAGCTGCCGCCCGCGACGCCGACGCCGCCGATGCAGTCGCCACCGACGATGATGGGGCAGCCGCCTTCCATGGCGGTCCAGCGCTCGGCGCCCGCAGCCAGTGCGAGCCCGATCGCGTGGGCGGTGTCGAGAGGCTGCCCTTGCGCGCCGTTGGGCCCGGTAGGCCGGCGGTTCGACGCGGCGCAGACGGCCTTGACGGTCGCGGAGTGCACGGTGTGGAAGCGGCCGCCGTCCATGCGTTCGAGCAGCAGCGGATGCCCGCCTGCATCGACGACGGCGACCGAGATCGTGATGCCCGCCTGCTCGGCGCGGGCCGTGGCCGCGGCCACGATCTTCCTGGCGCCGGCGAGCGTCAGGCGCTGGGTGCTGGCAAAGTCCATGGCGGCCCCTCCTTGTTGCCGCTGCGGGAGGCAGCGGTGGCGCGCGCGGCCATTGTGCGGCGCTCAGCCCGGCCGTGCAACTCCCTGGTCGGTCCAGCCCGGCACCCGGCCCAGGCGCACCGCCTCCTGCCAGGCGAAATTCAGCTCGATCTTGATGCCGTTGACCGGCTCGCGCATGAACAGCTGGTACAGGTTGGAGCCGTGCGCCTTGCGTTCGGAGAACTCCACGCCGTTGGCGCGCAGGCGTTCGATGAATTCGTCCATACCCTCGCAGTTGAGGCACACGTGGTCGATGCGCCCCGAGCCGGGCGCACCGGCGGCGCTGTAGTCCACGCCTTCCTTGTCGCCCGCGGCCTTCAGGTACTGGTCCTGGTGCTGCGAGTGCCGCGCCTGGCCGATGTGGATGACGTCCTGCTCGCCGATGTAAAGCCAGTGCACCGGAAAGCCGAAATCCGGATGCGGCCCTGCCCTGAACCCCAGGCAATTCACGAACCAGTCGCGCGTGGCGTCCGGGTCGTGGGTGAGGATCAGGATGTGTTCCAGGAAACGCAGTCCCATGGGGGCTCCTTGGCGGAGGCTGCATGGTGCGCCCGCTTGGCGGGGTGGCGCAAGAGGACTCAGCCCAGGCGATGGCCCGCCAGGGGAGCTTCGGCCAGGACTTCGAACCTGCCATCCCGGACCGCGCCCAGGCTCAACGCCAGCAGGGTTCCCTGCATCGGCAAACCGATGCGACTCGCCCGGTGCAGGGCCTCGTGCGCCTGCGCTCGATGCGGCGTCTTGCACACCGTGAGGTGGGGCGTGAACTCCTCGCTGTGCTCTTCGCACCCTGCGTCCAGTCTCCGGTGCAGTTCCAGCATTTCCGCGCAGCCCTGGCCGGGGCACAGGAACACGTACTGCAAGCCACCGTGCTCGGACAGGCGTGCGGCGGACAGGCTGAATTCGATGGTCGCCACTTGGGCTGCAACCGCGCGCATTGCGGCTTCCGCCGCCTCCGGACTCACGGTGGCGCAGCCGAACACGAAGGTGAAGTGCGCCTTCAGCAGGCTATGTCCGGCTGGATCATGGTCGGCCCGAAGCGCCTCGATGCGACTCGCGTCGTCCGGAGACAGGGTGGGAAACGCGAGGACGTAAAGCGCCGATCTCTCAGGCATCAGGCGCTCCTCTGTCCCATACCGGCCGGATGCTCGGGAGCCACTCGGTCTAACCGGCTTGCCGCAACTGGTTCCACGTCGTCCCGAACGCCCATTTGATGCTCTGGATGCCTCGCTCCATGGCGCCACCCAGCATCGAGATCTTCGCGTCCTCCACGTTGGCGCCGAGCAGCGTGGGATCGAGAATCGCGAACCTGCGGCTGCCTTGGGTCGGCTGGTAGGGAAAGGCGATCTTCAGCCGCAACGGCGACGCGCCGTAGGTGTACAGCATCACCATCACCGCATCGACGCGCCCCCTTCGAAGGTCGGCAATGCCGTCGTAGCTGAGGACCTGCCAGGCGGCGCCTTCGCGGTTGTCCTCCATGGCTTGCCCGGCCCTCTGCAGCGACTCCTTGGCGTCTGCTCCCATCAGCATCTCGAAGGTCTTCGGGGCGGCAGACGTCAGGCGCGCCGGTTGCACCGTGCCACCATCGGCGGCCATCATCATCTGCCACGAAGCCAGCTGCCCCACGGCGTGCATGCCCGTCCACCAGACGACCGGGCCATCGCGCTCGACCTGGGCGACGAGGCCGGCGACATAGTCGTCCACGCGGGTCTGCTGGTCCTCTCCGAGCACCCTCGCTTCGATCCAGCCCAGCGGCATGAACGCCGCGCCCTGGTCAGGCACGTTTGCGATCAGGCGTGTGAGGGGGGCGTCCGGCAATTGGGTGCCCGCGGGAAAGACACGCAGCGCCGCCGCCCGGTCCAGCCAATCCACGCTCGCACCCGTCCGGCGTTGCACGACCTCGATCAGGTAGTACGCCAGCAGGGAGCAGAAGTTGCGGCCCTTCGGCGTCTCCTGCAGCGCCTCACGCGACGGCTTCGCGCGCTCCCGGATGGCCGAGAGCAGCTGCTCGAGCCGCGACAGGCTCTTGTCCGAATAATCGAGCTGCGCCTGCTGCAATGCCTTGGCAAACAACCATCCGCCGTCGACTTCGCCGCCCTTGGCGCAGGTGGCGAGGAAGTGCTGTGCGATCTCGTTCATGTCGATGCCCACTATCCTCCTCGGGCGAGACTACACGAGCGGGTGTCGTCTTGGCAAAGCAGTGATCACGCGTCATGGGGTAAACGCCACAGGTGCGGCGATCCACTCCTCCACCACCCGCTCCAGCAAATCCAGCGGCAACTGCCCCTGGTCCAGGACAGCCATGTGGAACTTCCGGATGTCGAAGCGCGCGCCCAGCGCCGTGCGCGCCTTCTCGCGCAGCTCGATGAACTTCAACTCGCCGATCATGTAAGCCAACGCCTGCCCGGGCGCCGAGATGTAGCGGTCCACCTCGAACTCGACGCGATTGCGCTCCATGCCCGTGCCGGCGGCCATCACTTCCAGGGCCCGCTGGCGCGTCCAGCCCCTGGCGTGGATGCCCGTGTCCACCACCAGCCGCGCGGCGCGCCAGGCCTGGTTGGCGTAGAAGCCGTAGCGGCTGTAGGGGTCCTGGTAAAGCCCCAGTTCGGGGCCCAGCGTCTCCGCATACAGGCCCCAGCCCTCGGCGAAGGCCGTGAAGCCCTGCGCCCGGCGGAAGGTGGGCAACGCCGTCAGTTCGGCGGCGCGGGCAATCTGCAGGTGGTGGCCCGGCACGGCCTCGTGCAGCGCGATGGCCTCCATGCCCCAGGTCGGGCGCACGGCATAGGCCGCCGCATTGGCGTTGAACCAGCCCGGGCGGGCTCCGTCCAGCGAAGGCCCGTCATAGGACTCGACCGCGCCGGTGCCCATGAAGGCCGGCAGCGCGCGCACGCCCACCGGCGCGCGCGGCAATTGCGCGAACAGGCGCGGCAACTCCGGCTCCACGCGCTTGATGATGTCGCGGTAGCCGGCCAGCACCTCCTCGCCGCTGTGCTTGAAGAAGCGCGGGTCGGTGTTCAGGAAGCGGCGGAAGGCCTCCATGTCGCCGGCGAAGCCCACCTCGCGCCGCACCGCCTCCATGCCTTGCTGCGCGCGCGCCAGCTGGTCCAGGCCGATGGCATGGATCTCGTCTGGCGTGAGGTTCGTCGTCGTCTGGCTGCGCACCACCTTTGCGTACACGGCGGCGCCATCGGGATAGCGCACCAGTCCGCCCTCCCGCGGCGCGCGGGCGATGTAGTCGCCAGCCACGAAGTCGCGCAGGCGCTGCAGCGCCGGCAGCACCTGCTGGTCCACCGCGGCCGCGCCCTCGGCGCGCAGCTGTTCGCGCGTGGCCTCGGGAACGTCCGAGCCCGGGCGCTTGAAGGGTTCGAAGTAGATGCTCGCACTGCCATGCTGCGCCAGCTGCGTGTCCAGCTGCTGCAGCGCGATCTCCAGCGCGTGCCGCGGTGGCACCCAGCCCGCGGCCATGCCAGTGCGCAGCTTCGCGATCTCCTGCTCCACGCGCCCCGGGTAGGCGGCCATGCGTGCCAGCACCTGGCGCGCCTGCGGCTCGCTGGCCATGGGCACCGCGTTCAGCAGGTCGTGGAAGCCGGCCTGGAAGGGCCAGGGCGAAGCGTTCACCGTCATCGACGCGAAGCCCTCGTGCGGCTCCATCGCCAGCGAGTAGTCCAGGCGGCGGGTCAGCACGTCCACCGAGAGCCGGTCCTGCGCATCCAGCTGCGCCCGCGGCAGCGCCTGCAGCCGCGCCTTCAGCTCGCGCACCAGCGCGTACCAGCGCTCGCGCGCCCCCGGCGAGCCGTCGTCCAGGCGGTCGCCGAAGCGGTGGTCGCCGCGGTAGCTGGCCCACTCGGGAAACATGACGGCGGTGCGCTCCCAGTACTCGTCGAAGAGCGCCGCGGCCTGCGCGTGGGCCGAAGACTGCGCCGATGCGCCCGCGCACCGCAAAGCGACGGCCAGGCCGAGCCCCAGCACGCCGCGGCGGCGCAATCGGGGGAGTTCGGCCAGCGCCATGCGTCAAGGATGCAGCCGCATCCCCTCCTCGTCCGGCACCACGCCCCAGCCCGGCCCTTCCGGCACGACGGCGCAGCCTTCGCGGATTTCCACCTTGCCCTGGAACAGGCTGTCGTGCCAGGGCACGCGGTCCAGGTCCACTTCCATGATGCGCAGGTTCGGCACCACGGCGCAGAAGTGGGCGGCCATCGCCGTCGCCAGCCCGCCGCTGAACAGGTGCGAAGCGACGTTGACGTTGAAAGCATCGGCCAGCATCGCCATGCGCACCGACTCGCCCAGCCCGTTCCACATCGGGTCGATGATGGCGACGTCGACGGCGCGCGCTTCAAGGTAAGGCAGCAGGCCGGCGCGCCCGTACACCGCTTCCAGCGATGCGATGGGCGTGGAGATGCTGGCACGCAGCGCCGCCAGCGTGGGCGGGTCGATGCCGTCCACCTCCAACCACTCCAGCCCCAGCGGGTCCAGCGCTGCCGCCAGGCGCCGCACGCCTTCCGGCTTGAAATTGAAGTTCAGGTCCAGCATCACGCCCATGCCGGCGCCGCCGCCCGCGCGCAGCTGCTCCACCAGCGCGGCGGCGTCGTCCGCCAGCGCGCGCGTCGCGTTGAGCGCCGGGTCGGGCGCGCTGCCGCGCGCGAAGCCGGGCATGTGCACGCGCGGCGTGCCGTCGGCGGCGAAGGACAGCAGGTTGGTCTTCAGCGCGCCCACGCCGCGCGCGGCCACTTCCGCGCCCAGGGTCGCCATGTCCTCCATGCGGCGCGGCACGAAGGCGCCAGCGGCGCGGAACAGGTCCGGATTGCGCATGCGGTACATGCCCGTATGCGAGGCATAGACGGGGATGCGCTTGCGCACCGCGCCGCCGAACAGCTCGTACACCGGGACGCCCAGCGCGCGCGCCTTCAGGTCCAGCAAGGCGTTCTCGATGGCGGCCGCGGCCTGCGCGTTGACGCCGCCCGCGGAAGGACGCGCACGCGCGTTCAGCTCGTACATCAGCGCGGGAATCTCGCGCGGGTCGCGCCCGACGAGCCCCTGCGCCTGCGCGCGGATGACGGCCGTCAGGCCCGGCGTGAAACCCTCGGAGAACTCGGACCAGCCGGCCTGCCCGTCGCTCGCCGTGAGCTTCAGGAAGGACAGCACCTGCCAGCCGCCATGGGCCTGCAGCAGGTCGACCCGCTCGATCTTCACGCCAGCTCCACCCGGTGCTGCAGCTCTGCGCCGGCGCGGAAGCGGCGCACGTTGTCCAGCACCAGCGCGCCCAGGCGCTGCAGGCCGGCGGTGCTGCCGCCACCGCCGATGTGCGGCGTGATCAGCGCGCCCGGTGCGGTCCACAAAGGATGGCCGTCCGGCAGCGGCTCGGGGTCGGTCACATCGAGACCGGCGCCCGCGATGTGCCCGCTGTGCAGCGCGCCCACCAGCGCATCGGTGTCGACGGTGGCACCGCGTCCCACGTTCACGACCAGCGCGCCCTTCCTGCAAGCAGCCCACTCGCCCACGCCGAACAGGCTGCGCGTGTCGTCCGTCAGCGGAAAGGAAATCGCGACGGCATCCGACTGCGCCAGCGCCTCGCGCAACTGCGACACGGGGTACACCGTGTCGGCCAGCTCCGGCGCATCGTTGCGGCCGCTGCGGTTGACCGCGATGCAGCGCATGCCGAAGGCCTGCGCGCGCTTGGCGATCTCCTTGCCGATGCGGCCATAGCCGGCCAGGCACAAGGTCATGCCTTCCAGCGAGGTGATGCGCGCAGCGAGCGCGCGGTCCCAGCGCCCGCGCTGGCCGTTGACGGCCGCTTCGCCGATGCGGCGGCCCAGCGCCAGCAGCAAGGCCATCGCATGCTCCGCCACCACGGCCGCGGAGCTGTTGCCGACGCCGGTGACGGTGACCTGCTGCGGCACGCCGCGCTGCTCAAGCGCCTCCTGGCCCGTGGACAGCAGCTGCAGCCAGCGCAGGCGCGGCGCCGCGTGCACCGCTTGCGCCAGCGCGGCGCTGTAGCCGTTGCCGACACCGGCCAGCAGCATCGCATCGGCGCGCGCCAGCCCCTCGATCGCCTCGGCCTCGCTGGCGGCTGCCACCAGTTCGAAGTCCGGCTGCTCGCGCAGCACTTCATGCACGGCCGACTGGTGGCTGGCCCAGGGCGTCCACAACAGCACGCAGGGTTTGTTCATGTCTTGCTTCATTCCTTGGGGATGCCGGCGGCTTCGATCATGTTGCCCCACAGCTTGTACTGCTCGTTGGTGAAGTTCGCGAATTCGGCCGGCGTCGAGCCCTCCACGCCGAAGCCCAGGCCTTCCAGCCGCGCGGCGATGTCCGGCTGCTTCAGCACTTCCGCCATGTCCGCCGACAGCTTGGCCACCACTGCCTTGGGCGTGCCCGCCGGCACGTAGGCGCCGATCCAGGCCGCGGCGTCGAAACCACTGTAGCCCTGCTCGCGGAAGGTCGCCACCGTGGGGAAGTCCTTGTGCCGCGCCTGGCCCGTGATCGCCAGCACCTTGATCTTGCCGGCCTGCGACTGGATCTTGGCGTTGCCGTTGGCCATGAAGGCCGTGTCCAGCGAGCCGCCGATGACGTCGGCCATCTCCGCCAGCTCGCCGCCCTTGTAGGGCACGTGCACCATGGTGACCTTGGCCTGGTTCTTCATCTGCTCGCCCAGCAGGTGGCCGCCGGAACCGATGCCCCAGCTGCCGAAGCTGATGCCCTTGGGCTGCTTCTTCGCATAGGCCACCAGTTCCGAAAGGTTGTTGTAGGGCGCGTTGGGCGCGGCCACCAGCGCCACCTGGCCCGTCAGCAGCAGCGACACCGGCTCGAAGTCGCGGCGCGCATCGAAGGGCAGCTTGGCCCGCACGAAGGCGGTGTTGATCTGCGCCGTCGGCGTCGTGAACAGCACCGTGTAGCCGTCCGGCCTGGCCTTGGCCACGTAGTCGGTGGCGATGATGCCGCTGGCGCCGGTGCGGTTCTCGGCCACCACGGGCTGCTTCCACTTCTGCGCCAGGCGCTCGCCCACCAGGCGCATGGCCACGTCGATGTTGCCGCCGGGCGAGGACCAGGTCACGAAGTTCACTTGCCGTTCGGGCCATGCGCCCTGCGCCGACGCGCCCAGCGTGAGAAGGGACAGGCCGCCCAGCAGCAGGCAGCGGCGCGCGAAAGTAGCCATGGTATGTCTCCGTTGTTGCATTCTTTGCTGGCCCGCCGCTACCCGCGCAGCTGGCGGTGGACGCCCGCTTCCAGCTTGTCGAGGATGGCGTAGAGCGACTTGCGTTCGGCCTCCGTCAGTTCGGAGGTGATCTTCGCCTGCATGGTGTTCGCCAGGTCGTCGATGTCGGCATGGATCCTGGCGCCCTTGGGCGTGACGCTCAGCACGGCGCGGCGGCCGTCGTGCGGGTCGGGCAGGCGCTCCACCAGCCCCTGATCCACCAGCGTGCCGACGGCGCGCGCGATCTTGGGCGAGTCGGTGGCGGTGCGCGTGCCCAGTTCGCTGGGCGAGATCGGCTGGTAATGCGCGATGACCGACAGGATTTTCATCGCCGCCGCGTTCAAGCGGTACTTGCCGCGCATCTTCGCGGCGACCACCGCGCTCCACCCATGGGCGATGAGGTTGAGGCGGTAGTTGATGCGCTTGTCCAGGGGCTGCTGGGTCGGCATTTGAGCCTTGGCGATTGACTGCCGGGCATTATGCCTGCAACATGCAGGCAATTGACAAGCATGAAGATCACCGCACTCGAACAAAGGACGCTCAGCGTTCCCACCGGCACCGCCGTCAGCGCATCCATCGGCAGCTTCGATGCCGTCAGCTACCTGGTGCTCACCCTGCACACCGACAGCGGCCTGGCCGGCAGCAGCCACATCCAGGTGCCGGGGCGTTTCGGGGTGCAGGCGCTGCGCGCGCTGGTGGACGACTTCGCAGGCCTCGTCGTCGGCCGCGATCCGTGCGACACGGCCGGCTTCGCCGAGCTCTCGTGGAAGCGGGCTTTCTGGCTCGGGCAATCCGGCTTGTGGGCCTTCGCTACTTCGGCGCTGGACGTCGCCATGTGGGACATCGCGGGCCAGGCCGCCGGCCAGCCGCTGTGGCGGCTTTGGGGCGGGAAACGCGATGGAGTGGACGTGTACGGCAGCGGCCGCATGTGGCTGGCGCAACCGCTCGATTCCATCGTGGCCGAAGCGCGCGACTTCGTGGCACAAGGCTTTCGCGCCATCAAGATGCGCGTGGCCAGCCCGGAGCTGCAGCGCGACGTGCAACGTGTGGCGGCCGTGCGCGAGGCCATCGGCCCCGGCGTGCGCCTGATGGTCGACTGCAACCAGGGCCTCGACCTCGAACGCGCCGTGCAACTGGCCGCGGCCCTGCGCCCCTACGACATCGCCTGGATCGAGGAGCCGCTGCCCTTCCACGACGTCGCCGGCCATGCCGAACTGCGCCGCCGCATCGACATCCCGATTGCCACCGGCGAGAACCTGTACCTGCCGCAGGAGTTCGAGGCCTTCCTGGCGCAGGGCGCGGTGGACGTGCTGATGCCGGACCTGCAGCGCTGCGGCGGCTACACCGGCATGAACCGCATCGCCCAAGCTTGCGCTGCCGCCGGCGTGCGCTTCTCGCCCCACGCCTATGCCTGGCATTCGACGCACAGCGTCGCGGCCTGCTCCGGCGGCGGCCTGGTGGAATACATGCCGCGCGGCGACCAGATGTTCGGCCGCCGTTCCGTGTTGCACGATGGCCTGCTGCAAGTGCCGCAGGAAGCCGGCACGGGCCTGCGCTACGACCCTCCATGGCTGGAGCAATACCGCGATGCCTGAATTCCAGGTCCTCAACCCGCGCGGCGAGCCGCATCCCGTCACCTTGAGGCCGCTCGCGCCGCGGCCCGCCAGCCTGGACGGCCTGCAACTCGGGCTGGTGAACTCGTGGCCCGGCGCCGACTCCGGCTTCGCGCCGCTGTTCGAGGCCATTCGCGCGCGGGTCGCACAACGCTTTCCGCGCGCCCGCATCGTCGCGCTCGACAAGCCCTCGGCCTATTCGATCGACGACGCGGCCTTCTGGGACCGCATCGTCGCCAGCTGCGACGCCTTCGTCTACGCTGCAGCGCCCTCCGCGTCGACCACGCACTACGCCGTGCACTACACGGCGCGGCTCGAAACGCGCGGCCGCCCCGGCGCGGTGGCCGTGTACGACACGCTGCGGGAGGACGCGCGCAACAGCGTGCACGGCTGCGGCAGCGAAGTGCGCTGGACCGGCGCGCCCTACCCGCTCGCGCAGGCCGCGCCCGCAGTCCTCGCCGCGCTGGCCGATCGCCTGCTGGACCAGCTGGCCACGCCACTGCGCGAGCACGAGCAGCGCAGCGGCACCCGCCCGCCGCCGCAGCAAGCACGCATCGCCTTCGAAGGCGACTACGACGCGGTCCAGGAGTTCTTCCACGCGCAACGCTGGAGCGACGGCCTGCCCGTGACGCCGCCGACGCCGGCCGCGGTGGCGCGCATGCTGCAAGGCACCAGCGCCTCGCCGCAGGCCGTGGTCACCGAAGCCATGGGCCCGGAGAACTGGCGCGTGACGGTGGAGAAGGTCGCCACGGTCGCCGTGATGGCCGGCTGCACGCCGGCCTGCCTGCCCGTCGTGCTGGGCGCGGTGCAGGCCTTCAGCGCGGGCGCCAACGGCCTGCCCAGCGCGTATTCGACGCCGATGCGCGCCACCAATTCCTTCGCGCTGATGCAGGTGGTGAACGGCCCGATCCGCCACGCCGCCGGCATGAACGCCGGCCTCAACGCACTGGGCCCCGGCAACCGCGCCAACGCCAGCATCGGCCGGGCGCTGCGGTTGGCCCTGGTCAACCTGGGCGGGCTGGACATCGGCAGCAACGCGCTGCCGGTGCAAGGCAACCCCGCGGCCTACACGCTGGCCTTTGCCGAGAACGAGGAAGCCTCGCCCTGGCCCAGCCTGGCGCAGCGGCGCGGCTTCGGCGCGCAGGAGAGCGTGCTGACCTTGATGGTGGGCGGCTGGAGCCACGTGGGCAACTACATCGCCGAAGGCCTGGAGCGGCTGGCGCGCGACGTCACGACGCTGGAGTACCCCAGCGGCCTCGCCCTGCTGCTGTCGCCGGAGCGCGCTCGCCTGCTGGCCGCGCAGGGCCTGGACGCTGCCGGCGTGGAAGATTTCGTCTGGCAGCGCGCGGCGCTGCCGGCGCGCGAGGTGCGCAGCGGCATCTACTGGACGACCTTGATCGCCCCCAACCTGCGCGGCGACGCAGCGCGGCGGCTGTGGGATGCATCGCTGCTCACTGCGCCGGACGAGCAGCCGGTGCCGGTCTACCCGCGCGCGCAGGTGACGAGCCTCGTCGTCGGCGGCGACGTCAGCCCGATGATGCAGGCCTGGAAGATGCAGTACCCGGTGTCGGTGTCGCTGGAGCGCTGGCTGCCCCGCTAGCGCGCGGCAGCACCATGCGGAAGGTCGTTCCCCCCGGCGGCGAATCCACCTCCAGCCCGCCGCCGTGGGCCTCGGCGATGGCCTTGGCGATGAACAGCCCCAGCCCCAGCCCTTCGCCGCGGCCGCCGTGTTGGCGCCCGGAGCCGAAGGGTTCGAAGATGCGCGGCAGGACCTCGGCGGGAATCTCGCCCTCGTTGTGCACCTCCAGCGCCACGCGCTGCGCATCGCCCGTCAGGCGCAGCCCCACCGGCGAGCCGGGCGTGCCGTGCTGCACGGCGTTGGAGGCCAGGTTGGACAGCGCCTGCAGGATGCGCTGCTCGTCCCAGGCGCCGCGCCCATCGACCTCGCAGTCGAAGCTGATCGGCCGGTCGACGGCCAAGGCCCGCAGCTCGTCGATGATGTGCTGGCACAGAGCGCGCAGGTCCGTGGGCTGGGGGTCCACCGCGATGCCGGCGCCTTCGCGCTCGCGCGACAGGTCGAGCAGGTCGCCCACGATGTGCCGGATGCGGCCCACGGCCCGCGTGATCACCTCGGCCTGCTTCTGCCCGGGCGCCGCGGCCGCGCCGGTCCGGGCCAGCACCTGCGCGGCCAGCCCGATGGCGTTCAGCGGGTCGCGGATGTCGTGGCTGACGATGGCCAGGATCCACTTCTCGAAGTCGCGCGCCAGCTCCAGCTGTTCGCGGGCTTGCCGCTGCTGCGCGTCCTCGCCCTGGCGGCGCTCGTCGACGTCGATGCAGCTGCCGATGAAGCCGGCGAACACGCCGCTGTCGTCCGTGAAGGGCACGCCCCGGTCGAAGATCCACCGGTAGGCGCCGTCGTGGCGGCGCAGCCGGTATTCCATCTCGAAGGCCTGGCGCCGGTGGAAATAATCGAGGTAATACGCGACGCAGCGCTGCAGGTCGTCCGGGTGCACGCCCCCGGCCCAGCCGTCGCCCAGCTCCTGCGCCATGCTGCGGCCGGTGAAGGCGAGCCAGGTCTCATTGAAGTAGTCGCACTTCGCGTCGAGGCCCGCGCGCCACAGCAGCACCGGCGAGTGCTCGACAAGCAGTCGGTATTCGGTGGACGTCAGCGGCCGGTCCATCCGGCCAATATGCCCCACCGGTGCCCGCGCGACAACGAATTTGAAGGATTTAGGCCTTCTTGGTCCAGGCGCTGCACCAGCCGCCGCCGGCCACCAGCTTGCCGCCGAAGATGGCGCAGGGGCCGCTCGCGTCCGAGGGCTTGCCCTGGAAGAGCTGGCAGTTGTCGCACTTCTGGTCGGGCGCGTGCTTGGGGAATTTCTTGCTGTCGGCCCGCTTGGTGTCTTCGACGTAGCCCAGGGCGACGGCCTGGGGATCCTTCTCGCTGACCTTTGCTGGCTGGGCCTGGCTCGCCACGGTGGCCAGCGCGGAACCCGCGGCGGCGACCCTGAGCATGAACACACGGCGATTGGCTGGCATGGAAACCTCCCGGATCGGACGGTGCTGCACTGTACTCCGCGGGGCCGCCCGCTTGCCAGTGCCCCTGCACCTGCATGAGCTTGCGCCGGGCGGTACGATCGCGCGCTTCATGCCGAAGTCCCGTTCCTGGCCGCCCTTCTTCTGGATCTCCTACGCCATGTGCGTGGGGGTGATGGGCACCGCCCTCGCCAGCCCGCTCTATCCCCTGTACCAGTCCGCCTGGAACCTGCGGGCGAGCGACATCACCCACATCTTCGTCGTCTACATGTTCGGCGTGCTGGTCAGCCTGCTGTTCATGGGCCGGCTGACGGCGCGCTTCGGCTTCCTGGCCATCCTGCGGATCGGCCTGGTGCTCATGACCTTCGGCGTGGCGCTGTCCGCCGTGGTCGGGGGCGTGCCCTCCTTCATGTTCGCGCGCCTGGTCATCGGCATCGCCTCCGGGATGATCAGCACGTCGGCGGCGACCGGCATGGTGCAGGTCGGGACCGGGCGCGACCCGCGGCGGCTGTCGGCCATCACCACGATGGCGATGACGCTGGGCTTCGGCATGGGCCCGCTGGTGGGCGGCCTGATCGCCCAGTGGGTGCCGCACCCGCTGCAGACGGCCTATGTGCCTTCGGCCTTGATGGGCCTGCTGGCGGTGTACGCGCTGTTCCAGCTGTCCGTGCCGGTGCCGGTGCACGAAGCGCCGCACGGTGGCTCCTGGCGCTCGGCGATCAAGCAGTGGCTGCCTTCGATCGCCATGCCGCCGCGCATGGGGCGGCGCCATTTCTGGATCGCCAGCCTCGGCGCCTTCAGTGCCTTCGGCATGTTCAGCCTCTATGCGTCGCTAGCGCCGAGCTTCATGCGCGAGCTGGTGCCCTGGCACGGGCCGGCCGTCAGCGGCGGCACCATCGCCGCCATCCTGTTCCTGTCCTCCGCCTTCCAGTTCATGGTGCGCCAGTGGCGCACGAAGACGATCGTCGTGGTCAGCGGCTTCGCGCTGGCCGCTGCCAACCTGCTGCTCGCCTGGACCACCTTCGGCCGCACCGCGCTGCTGTTCGCGGCCAGCGTGCTGGTGACGTCCTTCGGCCACGCCCTCGCCAACGTGGCCGGCATGTCCGTGATCGGCAAGCTGACGCACCCGGGCCACCGCTCGGGGCTGCTGGCCTCGTACATGATCGTCGGCTACCTGGGCACCATCGTGCCTATCCTGGCCGTGGGCTGGCTGGCCGACCACCTGGGGCTGAGCCAGGCGGTGGCGCTGTTCTCGTACGCGATCGCGGCGCTGACGGCAGCGGTGGCGGTGTGGGCGGCGCGGACGAAGGAACTGCCGGTGCCGGACGGCGCTTAGGCGCCTTCAGCCATGCCGCCGGCACGGACCGGCGCACGTCTGCGCAGCGTTCACCGGCGCGGCGAGCGTGGTGACCGCCGCCGCCAGGCTGGCGACGCTGGCCGTGCGCAGCGGCAGGAACCGCTTGCCGCGCTGCAGGCAGGCCTTCTTCAGCGCCAGCGCGGAATCGTGGTCGATGCAATCCACGGGGAAGGCCACGACTTCCGCCCAGCCCAGCGCGGAAGCGAGCAGCCCCTTGCGGTCCTCGAGCCCGCCGTCGTGGTGCCGGAATTCGGCGCCCAGGCGCGCGGCAAAACCGCGGATGGCCGCACTGGAACTCGGGCGTCCGCCTACATAGAGCAGCCGCCGCCCCGCAAGCGCGCCGGCCGGCGGCGCTGGCGCATCTTCGGCGACCCGCCGCAGTTCGGCCTCGGCCGCGGCCAGTTCGCGCGCCAGTTCCTCGCCATGCGCGCGCGCATGGTCCTTTTCCTCCCGCAGCAGCGTGGTTTCGCCGGCCAGCGCGAGGGCCCGCGCCTCGGCCGCCTCGCGCCGCCGCGTGTGCAGCGCCACGGCCCGCGCCAGCGCGTCGGCGGACGACTCCGAGCCGCTTTCCGGCTGCGGCGCCTCCCGCGCGGCCAACAGCCGCTCCAGCTCCTGGACCCGCAGGCGCAGCTCGTCGCAGGCCTGTTGCGCCGTGTCGCGCTCGCCGGCGATCTCGGCCAGCCTTTGCTGCTGCCGTTCGCTGCGCTCCCGCCATTCGGCGTTGTCCTTCTCGATCGCCACCAGGCGGCGGATGTCGGCGCGGTTCGCCGCCCCCATCAGGTGCGACAGCATGTGCACCTCGCCGAAGGCCTGTTGGCGCAATTCCACGGACGCGCGGCGATGCGTGAGCACCGCCCAATAGGCGCCGGGCACTTCGCCCGACTTCAGCGAATCGGCCCACAACGCCGCCAGGGCGCTGTCGTCGCGGGCGCGCGTGAAGCGCTGCACGGTGCCTTCGTGCCGGCGGTCCAGGGCCCGGTGCAAGGTGCGCGCGACTTCCGAGTCCTGGCTGGCCAGCCGCACCGCCTCGTGGTGCACGTCGAGGTCGCTCGTGCCCGCCACGCCGATGAACTTCGCCATCAGCTTGCGCAGCTCGGGCGCGGACAGGCAGGTGCCGATCACCGAGCAGTGCAGGTGCGGGTCCATCTCGCCGAGGCGCATGCGTTCCGGATGCGCGTCCTGCAGCGGGGCGGCGCCCTGCCAGGTTTGCGCGGACGGCGACCAGGCGGCCGGTCGAAAGGGCGGCTGTTCCATCGTTCGTGATATCTAGTTAGACATAGCGTTGACGCGGTCAGCGCTGCCGGCGGCGAGGGATAGCAGGGCCCCGCTTCGCCAATCGGCGAAAGCACGATCTTCTCTTCATCGCTATATTCTGCTGGAAATAGCGGAAAGCGAACAGGGGCCGGTCGCGCGGTCGCCGGAGCACGGCCTGCAACAATGGCGCATGAGCCAACGCGTCCAATTCCGCCTGCGCATCTACCGGGACGACGTCGTCGCCATCGGCCCGGGCAAGGTCGCCCTGCTGGAGGCCATCGCCGAAACCGGTTCGATCTCGGGCGCCGCGCGGCAGCTGGAGATGTCCTACCGCCGGGCCTGGGTGCTGGTCGACGAGATGAACCAGTCGCTGGCTTCGCCCGCCGTGGCCACGGCGGCCGGCGGCGCGCACGGCGGCGGCGCTTCGCTCACGCCGACCGGCCAGGAGATCGTCTTGCGCTACCGCGCCATCGAGAACACGGCGCGCCTGGCCGCCGCCGCGGAGATCGCGGCCCTGACGCGGCTGGTCGCCGCCTGAGCCTCCCTAAGGCCGACCGCGGTCGTGCACCAGCCGCCCGGTCCGCAAGGTATCGACGTCGGTCAAGGTCAGCTCGGTCACGATCCGGCTGCGCTCCGGGCTCGTCCACACCGTGAGGTGTTCGATCGGTCGCGCATCGCGCCCGTGCATCAGGCGCACCAGTTGCAGCACCGGCGCGCCGGGCTCGGTCGCCAGGTGCTGCGCCTGCTCGGGGGACGCGGCGACCGCCGTGATCTCCTGCACCACGCGGCCCAGGGTCACGCCCTGCGCCTGCACGATTTCGTACAAGGCCTGGCGGCGCAGCGCCAGCGCGGTGACGTGCTGCCCCAGGTCCAGCGGGACCCAGGCTTCGGTCAGCATCACCGGCTGGCCCTCGAGGCGGCGCAGGCGCCGCACGTGCACGGCCTTGTCGGCCGGCTGCAGGCCGAGGAAGGCCGCGATGTCCGCAGGCGGAACCACCCGCTCCAGCCCCAGCACCGTCACCTTGGTTTCGGCGGCGCGCTGGCGCAGGCTTTCGACATAGTCCAGGCTGGCCTGCTCGCGCTGCACCCGCGCACCGGCCTGGACGAAGCTGCCCACGCCATGCCGGCGCTCGACCAGGCCTTGCGCCGTGAGGTCGGCCAGCGCCCGGCGCACGGTGATGCGCGAGACGCCGAACTGTTCGCACAGCTCTCCCTCCGTGGGCAGCGGCGACGCCGCCGGCAACGCGCCGCTGACGATGCGGTCCCGCAGCACCAGGAAGACCTGGCGGTGCAGCGACACTCCCGGCATCGACGACCGCATGCCTAGCCCTGTTCGTCCGCGCCGCGATGCGCGGCCAGCGGCTTCTCCGGCAGCCAGCGCACCGCCACCAGCGCCAGCGCGATCACGCCCACGCCGGTGCTGAACACCGCGGCGATGGCGGAGCGATACGCAGGCAGCAGGTCGGCGGACGCCGCAGCGACGTGCAGGCCCTCGCCCGCCGGCCCCGGGGCCAGTCCCGCGTTCTGCAGCAGGTTGTTGAGGATCGCGCCGGCGCCGGCGACGCCGACCAGCCCGCCCAGCGAGCGGAAGAAGGCCAGCGTGGCCGTGCCGACGCCCAGATGGCGCATCGGCAGCGCGTTCTGCACGGCGATGGTCATGTTCGGCATCACCAGCCCCAGGCCCAGCCCCAGGAAAAAGATGGGCGGCTCCAGCACGCCGAAGCCGCGCGAGGTGGCCACGGCCCAGGCGAGCACAGCGAAAGCCAGGACGGCGATGGACAGCCCGACCACCTGCGTCGGCTTGTAGCGCCCGGTGCGCGGCAGGATCACGCGGCCGTTGACGATCGCCGCGATGACGATGCCGATCATCAGCGGCCCCGTGAGGAAGCCCGAATGCGAAGGCGTCACGCCCATCACGGTCTGGAAGAACAGCGGGAAGAACAGGGCCGAGCCCTGCATGCCCATGATCGTCAGCGCGAGCACCAGGCAGGCCACCAGGAACACGCGGTTGCCGAACAGGGCCGGCGGCAGCACGGGCTCCGGCGCGCGGTGCAGGTGCCACACCAGCACCGCCGTCAGCACGCCGCCCGCCAGCAGGCCCAGGCCCGTGGGCAGCGACCACCAGGGCCATTCGGTGCCGCCCAGGGTCAGAACCAGCAGGAAGGCCATGGTGGCGGCGGTCAGCAGGGCCGCGCCGGCGAAGTCGATCTGGCGCTCGCGCAAGGTGTTGGTGTTGTGGAGCGTGCGGGCGATGACGTAGAAGGACAAAGCGCCCACCGGCACGTTCACCAGGAAGATCCAGTGCCACGACAGCAGGTCGGTGATGACGCCGCCCAGCACCGGCCCCAGCACGCTGCAGACGGCGAAGATCGCGACCACGTTGCCCTGCCGGCGCCCGCGCCGTGCGGGCGGCACGAGGTCGCCGATGATGATCTGCGCCAGCGGCAGCAGCCCGCCCGCGCCCAGGCCCTGCACGGCGCGGAAGACGATCAGCTGCAGCAGCGTCTGCGCCAGCGCGCAGAGCATGGAGCCGACCAGGAACAGCGCGATCGCCGTGTAAAGCACCGGCTTGCGGCCGTACTGGTCGGACAGCTTGCCGTACAGCGGCATCACCGCGGTGGACGCCAGGATGTAGGCGGTGACGACCCAGGACAGGTGCTGCACGCCCCCGAGCTCGCCCACGATGCGCGGCAGCGCGGTGGCGACGATGCTCTGGTCCAGCGCGGCCAGGGCCATGACGAGCATGAGGGCCCGGATGACGCGGCGGATGTCGCGGGAGGCGGCTTCGCCGGCCGCAGGTTCGGGATTGCTTGTCATGTTGTCATAATTCTAAGATAACAACGGCAGGTGGGACCAAAGTCCAATGCGCCGCCGGGCAGCGCCGGGGATGATCCTGCCCAGGCGCACAGCGCGCCCGGAAGGAGTTCGTGCCATGACTGTTCCCCGCGCCCTCCTGCTCGCCCTCGCCGCCCTCGCCCTCGCCGGCTGCTACTACCCGCCCGCCGGGCCGGTGATGTCGCAGTCCTACCAGTTCGACAAGCATCCCGGCGTCTACATGGAAACCTGGATGCAATACGACTACTACGGCGTCGGTTCCCCGAGCACCATCGTGATCAACCGCAGCAACATGCCCAAGTGCGCCTGGACCGAGGCCCTCGACAGCCGCCTGCTGCGTCCCGGCGAAAGCTGGAAGGTGAGCCAGGGCGGCTCGCCCGGCAACATCGGCGTGTCCAACGTCGTCGCGACCGACCCCGGCTGCGCCAACGCCAAGCGCGACTACCACTGAGGCGCCGGGCGGCGCTCAGAAGTCCGCGGCGAATTCGTCCGGCGGTACCAGGTTCGTCAGGGCCCGGAAGGCGCCGACCACCAGCAGCGCTTCCGCCGCGATGAACAGCGGCAGCGGCCGCAAGAACGCGAGCACGCCCGGCACGCTGGCCCAGGGGCCCTCGGCTTCGATCGGCAGCATGCCGGCGGCGCGCGCCAGCAGTCCGGAGATGACGGCCAGGCCCAGGGCGTAGGCGGCGATCCCCGCCAGCAGCAGGCGCAGCCCGCGCCGCGGGAACAGCATGCGCCGGTGCAGGCTGCTGCGCCGCGCGAAGAAAGCCACCGCCGCCAGCGACAACGCCAGCTCCGTCATCCAGCGCTGCACGCCGGCGCGCGCGACGAAGCGGTGCACGGCATCCAGCTGGTCCAGCGAAGTCAGGAAGGCCATCAGCAGCAGCGTGAGGCCGATGTACAGCCGCTTCATCGCTGCTTCCTCCGGCGCCGCGCGATGGGCGCTTCGGCCACGGCATGCAGGTTCACGAGGACGCCCGCCATGCACACCAGCACGCCGAGCTCGCTCGCCAGCTCCGCGCCCTTCAGCGTCAGGCGCTGCGAACCGAACGCCTCGCGCAGCCAGTCCGCCAGCAGTTCGTGCGTCCAGTGCACGTGCAGCAGCAGGAACAGCAGCGTGAACAAGGCCAGCGACGCCAGCCATGGCGTCCAGCGCGAGACGCGTTCCTCGAGGCGGCCGTGCCGGTACAGCGCCGTCGAAGGCAGCACCGCGAACAGCATGCCGATGCCGGCGAGGTCGATGCCCTGCACCGGGAAGGCGCGCGGGTCGACCCCGCCCTCCTTCAGCGCCAGCTGGAACGGGAACAGCAGGGACAGCAGGATCGCCAGTCCCAGCAGAACGGATGCCCTCTGCAGCATGTCGCGCCCTCCGCGCATCGTTTCGGTCCGTTATACCCGGCAGGGTCGCGCGCACGGAGCGCCGTGCCCGCCGCGCGGTCCCGCGCGGGCGACGAGCGTGGTTACAAGACGCTACGACGGCGCGCCGAAGCGACGCTCAGCCCGCCACCGGCTCGTGCGCCCAATGCATCCGGACGCGCACCGTGCGTCCCGGCGCGAGCACCGCACTGCCGGTGATGGCGTTGCGCCCCGCCTGCGCGAGGATGCGGTAGCTGCCGGCCGGCAGTTGCACGTCGGTGTTCGGGCCGGCATCCCGCAGCGTGAACACGTCCTTGCCCGAGGCATCGAAGATGTCCAGCTTCACGTCGCCAAGCTGCGCCTGCCGCCAGCCCTCGGAAAAGCGGATGCGCAGGTCGTAGCCGTCGCGGTGCCGCGCGAGGTCCAGCCACGATGCCTGCCGGCCGGTCTGGTACGCGTAGCCGTCGACGCTGCCCCGCTCGGGCGGCGGGGGCGCGTGCATGTGCGCCCACAGCAGCGTGGCCGGCACCGCGACCGGGACCGCCGCCAGCACCACCGCGAAGCGCCAGGCGGCGTGGATCACGACAAGGTCTCCAGGCTGGCCAGCGCGCGCTCCAGCGCGTCCTGCGCCGGGCCGAACTGCCGTCGCCGCACCAGCCAATTGGCCTGCTCCAGCCTGGCCAGCGTCTCGCCGCACAAGGGCCCGGGACGCTGCCGCAGATGGGTGCAGGCCGCCCGGATGTCGTTGATGGCGCTGTCGCGGTGGTCGCAATACAGCTCGACCCGCGCATGGCGGATCTCCGCGCGCACCTCGTCGGGCACGCTCGCCGGCAGTTGCGGCACCTCGGCGGCGACATAGGCCGTGGCGCCGATCAATGCGCCGAACAGCGAACCCAGGGGATTGGACATGTTTCGTTTCCTTTCGGTCCGCACCAGTGTGGCCGGCACCTGTGAACCGGCGGTTGCGCCTGGAGCGCCTCGCATTGCATCGGTAACGGAACGCGCCCCGGCCCGCAACACGCCCTTCGCGGCGAGCACCGACAGTGGCTGGACGCACTCCCTAGGACCTCCATGGAACATGAAAGCCACACCGTCGCCCTGTTCGCCGACATGCTGCAGCTGCAGCGTGGCCTGTCGGTGTTGCGCGAAGCCGGCTTCGACACCCGGAACCTGTCGGTGATCGGCAAGAACCAGCACCGCGAAGCCGACGTCACCGGCCTGCTGGTCAGCGGCAGCGGCACCCGCTGCTGGGGCCGCTTCGGCCTGCTGGCGCGCAGCCGCTGGTGGCCCGATGGCGCCACCGCGCTGCTTCTCTTCCCGGGCGTCGGCCAGGTGGTGATCGTCGGGCCGCTGGTGCACGCGCTGGGCGACGTGCTCGAAGGCGCGGCCGACTCGGCGCTGGGCAGCACGCTCGCTTCGCTCGGCCTGCCGGAGGACGTGGCGCAGCACTACGACGCCGCCATCCGCGCCGGCCGCCTCGCGCTGGTCGCGCATGGCGCCGCCGGTGCGGCCGCCTCTGCCCGGCGCCTGCTGGTCGCCACCAGCGCGCTCGAAGTCCGCGCGCATGCCGCCGCGTCCCATGACGCGGCCTGGTGAAGCGATGCGCTCAGAGCACCTGCACCGGCACGGCGAACATGTAGCCGGTGCCGCGTTCGGTGACGATGAAGCGCGGCTGCGCGGGATCGGCCTCGATCTTGCGGCGCAGCCGCAGGATCTGCACGTCGATCGAGCGGTCGTAGACCTCGTCGTCGTACAGGTGCGACTGCTCGATCAGCTGCCCGCGGCTCAGCACGCGCTGCGGCGAGGACAGCAGCGCCGTCAGCAGGCTGAACTCGCCGTTGGGCAAGGCCATCACCTTGCCGTCCGGGCTCTTCAGGCGGCGCAGCCGCAGGTTCAGCTCCCAACCTTCGAAGCGGTAGGCGCGCAACTTGCCCACTTCGTCGGCCAGGGTCGCGTGCAGCTTCACGCGGCGCAGCAGCGCACGGATGCGCGCCAGCAGTTCACGCAGCGAGAAAGGCTTGGTCAGGTAGTCGTCGGCGCCGAGCTCCAGGCCCATGACGCGATCCACCTCGTCGCTGCGGCCGGTGACCATCAGGATGGGAATGCTGCTGTGCCCGCGCAGCCGGTGGGCGATGGCCAGGCCGTCCTCGCCGGGCAGCTTCAGGTCCAGCAGCAGGCAATCGAACACTTCCTTCTCCATCGCCCGGTCCATCTCGGCGCCGGAGGCGACCGCCGTCACACGCAGCTCGTTCTGGCTCAGGTATTGCGCGATGACGCTGCGCAGGTCGGCATCGTCGTCGACGGCGAGCACGTGGGGAAGGACGGCGGGCATGGCGTGTTCTCCGCCGCGCGGCCGCGGCGTGGGGGCCACCATAGCACCGCGCACCGGGGCCTTCAATGCGCAGCCCACCGCCGCGTTACAGCGGTAATGCGCAAGTCCGCAGCCGCGCTTGCGGCCCTCCGGCCCCTGCGGCCCAATCCAACCTGGAAGACCACGCCATGAACGACGGACACCGCGCGCTCGCCATCGACATCGACGGCCCCTTCCAGCAGGTGCTGGCGGCCTGGCTGGGCGAGCGCGGCTACGAAGTGGTCTTCACCGACCTGCCTTACGTGGACGCCGGCGGCGGCCCGGTGGAGCTGGTGGTCTGCGAACTGGCCGAGCCCAAGCGCACCGGCAGCGAGACCCTGCGCCTGCTGGCCCGCGTGCACCCCGGCGCGCTGCTGGTCGCCATCTCCACCCGCTTCGTCGACGGCGAGCGGCGCGGCGCGCTCGCCCGCCAGCTCGGCGCCGACGCCGCACTGGCCAAGCCCTTCCCGCGCGCCGAGCTCTACGCGGCGCTCGAAGCCGCCAGCAGCCGGCGCGGCGTGCACGATGGCTGTACGTAGCCCGGAGCGCCAGAACGAACTGCGGCGGCGCTGGCTGGGCGCCGCCGGCGTGCTCTTCATCGCCGCCATGCTCGCGAGCACGGCGCACGGCCTGTGGACCGACCGCCACGCCATGGAGCGCCGGGCCAGCGAGGAGATGGCCGTGCTGGCCCGCGTGCTGGCTGAACAGGCCCGGCGCTCTTTGCAGACCGTGGAGGTGATGCTGCTCGGGATCGCCGACGACGAGCGCAGCGGCGACCTGCGCGGCCTCGACGCCGCCCAATTGCAGGCCTACGTGGAGCGGCAGCGCGACGAAGTCAGCGACGTCGCCGTCGTCTTCCTCACCGATGCCGAGGGCCGCCTGCGCGCGAGCAGCGGACCGTTGCCGGCGCCACTGGACCGCATGGCCGGGCGTCCCGCCTTCCAGCAGCTGAAGGCCGGCGCGGCGACCGCTTTCGACGGCATCACCCGGCTGCCGGACCAGCAACGCTGGGTCTTGCCCATCCTGCACCGCGTGGTGGACCGCGACGGCCACTTCGTCGGCAGCGCTGGAGCGCTGATCGATGCGGGCTATTTCGAGCGCTTCTATGCCGACCTGCCGCTGGGCTTCGCCAGCGTCATCGCGCTGCGCGCGGGCGATGGCGCACTGCTCGCCCGCCATCCGCCCAGCGAAAGCGCGATGGGCCAGGCGGCCCCGGATGGCTGGCACCCGGCGCTGGCCCTGCCGCCCGGCCAGGCGCCGCGGGTGCAGCGCTTCACCGGCCTGCGCGACCAGGTGGACCGGCTCGGCATCCTGCAGCCGGTGCCGGGCTATCCGGTGCACGTGGTGGTCACGCGCGACCTCGACAAGGTCTTCGCGCCCTGGCGCGAGGCGGCCGTGGGCAGCATCGCCCGCACGCTGCTGTTGTGCGCCGCGGCCATCGGCCTGCTGGCCGTGGTGTTGCGCCAGCTGCGCGGACTGGAGACGGGCCGCGCTTCCATCGCCCGCTCGGAACTCGCGCTGCGCGCCTCGCAGGAGCGCTATGCGCTGGCGGTGGCCGGCTCCAACGAAGGCCTGTGGGACTGGGACCTGGCGAGCGACGAGGTGTTCTTCTCCGGCCGCGCGCAGCAGGTGTGCGGCCTGGCCGCGAGCGAGCCGCTGCGGCCGCGGCGTGCGTGGCTGGAGCGCCTGCGCTACCACCCGCAGGACCGCGCGCGCGTGCGCGACACGCTGGTCGCTCACCTGCGTGGCCGCGCGCCGCAGTTCGACGTGGAGATGCGGGTGGCCGCCGCCGGCAGCGCGGGGCGCCCGGAGGAAGCCCAGGACTGGAACTGGGTGCGCCAGCGCGGCCTGCTGGTGCGCGACGAGCAGGGCCGGCCGAGGCGCATGGCCGGCTCCATCGAGGACATCACCCCGCGCAAGCGCGCCGAGGCGCAGCGCGAGCAGCTGGAGGTGCGCCTGCGCACCGCGCAGAAGCTGGAGGCCATGGGCACGCTGGCCGGCGGCATCGCCCACGACTTCAACAACATCCTGGGCGCCATCCTGGGCTACGCGGAACTGGCGCGCGGCCACGCCCAGGCGGGCAGCGCCCTGCAGCAGCAGCTGGATGGCGTGATGGGCGCGGGGCTGCGCGCCCGCTCGCTGGTGCAGCGCATCCTGGCCTTCAGCCGCAGCGGCCTCGGCGACAAGCTGCCGGTGCACGTGGAGTCCGCGGTGGCCGAGGCGCTGGACCTGCTGGAGGGCGCGCCGCCGCCCGGCCTGCGGCTCGCGCGCGAGCTGCACGCGGACGACGCTGCCATCGTCGGCGACCCGGCGCAGGTGCACCAGGTCGTGATGAACCTCGTCACCAATGCCATCCAGGCCAGCCACGCCCCCGGCACGGTGGCCGTGCGGCTGGCGCCGCTGATGCTGGAGGCGCCGCGCCAGTGCACCAGCGGCGAGCTCGCGGCCGGCCGCTACCTGGAGCTGCTGGTGGCGGACGAAGGCGCCGGCATGGCGCCACAGGAGGTGGAGCGCATCTTCGATCCCTTCTACACGACCAAGGACGTAGGCGTGGGAACCGGCCTCGGGCTGTCGCTGGTGCATGGCATCGTGGCCGAACTGCACGGCGCCATCGACGTGCGCAGCGAGCCCGGACGGGGCAGCAGCTTCACCGTGCTGCTGCCCTGGTCCGGCGAGACCACGCAGCGCACGGAATCCGATCCCGGCGACGCGGCGCTGCCGCGCGGCGAAGGCGAACGCATCCTGCTGGTGGACGATGAAGCCCCGCTGGTGGCGCTGGGCGAGGAGACGCTCGCGGCGCTGGGTTATGAGCCGGTCGGATTCACTTCCAGCGTCGCTGCGCTGCAGGCTCTCGAGAACGCGCCAGCTCAATTCGACGCGTTGCTCAGTGACGAGGCGATGCCGCGCCTGACCGGGACGGAACTGGCAGCAGCCGCGCGCCGCTTGCGCCCGGACCTGCCGGTCCTCCTGATGACGGGCTATCTGGGCCCTGCGCTCGCGGCCCGCGCGCAGGCGGCCGGCGTGCAGGAGGTGCTGGCCAAGCCGCTGGTGGCGGCGGACATTGCCCGCGCGCTGGCGCGCATCCTGCCGCGCGCCTGAGCCACCTCAGAACTTCCCGAACTCCAGGTAAGCCTGCTGCGGGTCGACGCCGCGCAGGATGGCGCTGCGCACCTTGTTTTCGGTGGCGATCGCTGCCTCGGCCTGCTCCAGCACCTCGGCCGCCAGCGCCTGCGGCACGCGCACCATGCCGTCGCGGTCGCCCAGCAGGTAGTCGCCCGGCGCGATGATGACGTCGCCGATGCGGATGTCGACCTCGATCGCCCGCGGTAGCCAGTAGCCGACGATGTCGCGCGGGGTGAAGCCGCGCGACCAGGTCTGGAAGCCCATCTCGATGAGGAAGTCGACGTCGCGCACGTAGCCGTCGGCGACGCAACCCAGCACGCCCTTGTTCTTCAAGGTCTCGGCCGACAGCTCGCCCATGTGGGCGACCACGCGGTCATTGGGCTGGCACACCCACAGGTGGCCGGGCTTCGCCTTCGACAGCAGGCCGGTCCAGGCCAGCAGCGTCTCGTGCGCGTCGGCCCGCGGGTCGACGCGGCCGTCGATGGTGAAGGCCGGGCCGGCGAGGCGCCGCTGCGGAAACAGCGGCCGCAACTCTGGCGGCAAGGTGAAATCGCGCAGGCCCATCGCGCGCATGACGTCGTGCACGACGCCGGTGTAGCACTGGGCCAGCCGTTCGCTCGTTCGGTCCATGCGCCTGTGTATGCGAACGTGCAAAGCCGGGCCATCGTGGTTTTCCTTGAGACACAATGGGCCATGCAACGCCGCCTGCTGTTCTCGGCCCTCGCCTGCTGGCCCTTGACGCGCCTGCTGGCCCAGGAGCAGGCCGAGCGGCCGCGGCTGAAGATTTCGGCCGCGGAACTGCACAAGACCTTGTCGGCCCGCTTCCCCGTGCGGCTGGACCTCGCCGGCTTGCTGCAGCTGCGGCTGGACGCCCCGGCCCTGCTGCTCTTGCCCGCGCGCCAGAAGCTCGGCGCCACGCTGCAGCTGCGCGCCACCGACGTGCAGTCGCGCCAGGTGCAGGCCGGCGAGATGGATGTGGCCTTTCGCCTGCGTTACGAAGCCTCCGACCGCACGCTGCGCGCGCGCCAGCTGGAAGTGCTGGACCTGCGCTGGCCCGGCATGCCGCCGGAGACCGTGGCCTTCATCCAGGCCTTTGCGCCCGCGGCCGCGGCCAATGCGCTGGGCGAGATCGTGCTGCACCAGTTCGCGCCCGGCGACCTGGCGCTGGCCGACACCATGGGCCTGCAGCCCGAGCAGATCACCGTGGCCGAGGACGGCATCGTGATCTGGTTGGGGAACAAGCCCGTTCAGTAGCCCAGCGCGAGCCCCGTGTTGCGACGCGGGTCGGTGGCGCCGTAGAAGCGGTTCGCGCCCACCGGCTTGCCGCGCAAGGACGGTGCGCCGATGAGGATGGCCACCACGTGCCGCGACACGTCGCCGGACACGAACTGCTGGCCCTTCGCCTCCAGCAGTGCGCGCGTGTCGGGGCTCAGCGCGAAGCGCTCCACGATCGTCGTCAGGGGCAGCCACTGCTGGTGGAAGCGCGGCGCGTCGACGGCCTCCTGGACATCCATGTCGTAGTCGATCACGTTCAGGATCGTGTGCAGCACCGCGGTGGGAATGCGGCTACCGCCCGCCGTCCCCACCACCATCACCGGCTTGCCGTCGCGGCTGACGATGGTGGGCGACATCGACGACAGCGGCGTCTTGCCGGGCGCGATGGCGTTGGCCTCGCCCTGCACCAGCCCGTACAGGTTGGGCACGCCCGGCTTCGAGGTGAAGTCGTCCATCTCGTCGTTCAGCAGCACGCCGGTGCCGGCCGCGGTGACGCGCGCGCCGAACCAGTCGTTGAGCGTGTAGGTCACGCTGACCGCGTTGCCGTCCTGGTCGGCGATCGAATAGTGCGTGGTGTTGGTGCCCTCGTGCGGCGGCACGCCCGGCTTGATCTCCGCGGACACGCCGGCCTTGCTGGCATCGATCGCCTGCCGCAGGGCGGCGGCATAGTTGCGATCGAGCAGGCGGCCGACCGGGTTCGTCACGAAGTCGGGGTCGCCCAGGTAGCTGTTGCGGTCCATGTAGGCATGGCGCATGGCCTCGATCTGGTAGTGCACCGCCTGCGCCGAGCGGAAGCCCAGGTCGCGCATGGGGTAGCCCTCCAGCACGTTGAGGATCTCGCAGAGGACCACCCCACCCGAGCTGGGCGGCGGCGCCGAAACCACGTGGTAGCCGCGGTAGTCGCACTCGATCGGCGCCAGTTCGCGCACCTTGTAGCGGGCCAGGTCGGCCTGCGTGACGATGCCGCCGCCCGCCTGGCTGGAAGCCGCGATCGCGGCGGCCACGGGGCCGGCATAGAAGCCTGGCGCGCCGTGCCGCGCAACCTGGCGCAGCGTCTTCGCCAGGTCCTTCTGCACCAGCCGCTGGCCCGGCTGCCAGGGTTGCCCCTGGTCGAGGAAGATGGCGGCCGTCGCCGGGTCCTTGCGGAAACCCTCGGTGGCCAATCGCATCAGGTCCACGTCGCCCTGGTCGAGCACGAAGCCGCGCTCCGCCAGCGCGATGGCCGGCGCGATGAGCTCGCCGCGCTTGCGGGTGCCGTACTTCGCCAGCGCGTATTCCATGCCGGCAACGGAGCCGGGCACGGCGACGCCCAGGTGGCCGTAGGTGCTGGCGCCCTTCCTCACGTTGCCGGCGGCGTCGAGGTACATGTCGGCCCTGGCCGCCAGCGGCGCCTTCTCGCGGAAGTCGATGAAGGTCTTGCGGCCGTCGGCCAGCTGGATGGTCATGAAGCCGCCACCGCCGAGGTTGCCGGCCGCCGGGTACACCACGGCCAGCGCGTAGCCGACTGCCACGGCCGCATCGACCGCGTTGCCGCCCTTGCGCAGCACATCGACGCCGACCTGGCTGGCCAGGTGCTGGGCCGTGACGACCATGCCATGCTGCGCCGCCACCGGCGCCATCGAGGCGCCATGCGCCGCGGTGAAGGCCACCGCAACGCCGAGGCCGAGCGCGAACTTGCGGAACGGCGGAATGCCATCGAACAGGCGCATTGTGTTTTTCCAGGTTGGCCCAAAGCCGCAATGCTAGGGCTTCGCCAAAGGGCGGTCCCGGCGTGGAAAATCCAGTGCCGGGCGCCGGCAGCGGGACGATAATTCTGGCCTCGGGACTCCAAGCGGAGGGCCTGCATGAACGGTGATGCGCCAGCGGCCTCAGGAGCGGACTTCCATGCCGAACCTGGCCAGTGAACGGCAGGCCCTGTCGATGGCCGACGCCCACCTGCTGGAGGCCCGGCGGCGCATCGCGCGGCTGGAACAGATGACGGAGGGCTCCGGGCACGCGGGCTCCGAGGCGACCGCCGGCGCGCTCGCGGCGCTGAGGGATGGGCTGGCCGCGATGGAGGACCACCGGCGCATCATCCTGCAGATGATCGCCGACCTCGAGTCGGGGCGCCTCAAGGACCGCGGGCCGCTCGGGCTGCGCTGAGCGCTCAAGTTCGGCCGCCCGCTGCCGAAACAGGACATGGGCCGTCGTTGCACGGCCAGGAATCCAGAATCCCCATGTCCCTGAACAACTTTTCCATCGGCAAGCGCCTGGCCCTGGTGCTGGGCATCATCCTCACCCTGTTCCTCGCCAGCACGGCCATCGTGGCCATGAAGCTGCGCACGCTCGGCGCCGAGCTCGACGCCATGGGCGACAACAGCGTCCGCGTGGAGCGCGCCGGCGCCGAATGGCTGCGCAACACCGAGTCCGGCCTGCAGCGCGCCGCCGCCATCGCCAAGAGCGGCGATGCGAGCCTGGTCGCCTACTTCGCCCCCTTCTCCGCGGCAGCCATCCAGGAAACCAACGAGCTGCAGAAGTTCATCGAGACGAAGATGGACACGCCCGAGGAGCGCCAGGCCTTCGACGACGTGGGCGTGAAGCGCAAGAAGTACCTCGCCGTGCGCGAAGAGGTGAACCGGCTGAAGAAGGCCGGCGACATGCCCGGCGCCGCCAGGCTGTTCGAGGCCGAGTTCGAGCCGAACGCCAAGCAGTACCTGGCCGGCGTGCGCCGGATCGTCGAGATCCAGCGCAGGCAGCTGGACGAATCCGCCGTCCACGTGCAGGCGCTGCGCGGCGAGGCCGTGACGGTGCTGGTGGGCTGCGCCGCCGCCTCGCTGGTGCTGGGCGTGCTGCTGGCCTGGGTGCTGGTGCGCAGCATCACGGGCCCCCTGCAACGCGCCGTGGCCGTGGCCCAGGACGTTGCCGGCGGCAACCTCGCCGTGCGCATCGACGCCAGGGGCGACGACGAGACGGGCCAGCTGCTGAAGGCACTGGACACGATGTCAGCCAGCCTGGTGAAGATCGTCGGCGAAGTGCGCATGGGCACGAACTCGATCGCCACCGCCTCGACGCAGATCGCCTCGGGCAACCAGGACCTGTCCTCGCGCACCGAGCAGCAGGCCAGCTCGCTGCAGGAGACCGCCGCTTCGATGGAGCAGCTGACGACCACCGTGAAGTCCAACGCCGAGAACGCGCGCCACGCGAGCACGCTGGCCAATGCGGCCGCCGAACTGGCCACCAAGGGCGGCAGCGTGGTGGCGCAAGTGGTGGACACCATGGGCAACATCGAGGCCTCGTCCCGCAAGATCGCCGACATCACCGGCGTGATCGACGGCATCGCCTTCCAGACCAACATCCTGGCGCTGAACGCCGCCGTGGAAGCGGCGCGCGCCGGCGAGCAAGGCCGCGGCTTCGCGGTGGTGGCGTCCGAGGTGCGCAGCCTCGCGCAGCGCTCCGCCGATGCCGCGCGCGAGATCAAGACGCTGATCACCGCCTCGGCGGGCACCGTCGCCTCCGGCACGCAGCTGGTGGACACGGCCGGCCAGACCATGGGCGAGATCGTGACGGAGGTGCGCCGCGTCTCCGACATCATTGCCGGCATCACCACGGCCAGCCTCGAGCAGAGCGCCGGCATCGCACAGGTCAACCAGGCCATCGCGCTGATGGACCAGGCCACGCAACAGAACGCGGCGCTGGTGGAAGAAGCGGCCGCGGCAGCCGGCGCGCTGCAGCGCCAGGCCGACGGTCTGGTGCAGGCGGTGGAGGTTTTCCGGCTCGCCGCCTGAGCCTAGGGTGGCGGCGAAGGCCAGGCCTTCAGCAAGCGCGTGAGCTCGCGCTTCTGCTTCGCATTCGATTGACGCCAGGCGTTCCTGGCCAGCGCGAGGAAGCGGTCCTCGGCCGGATCGGCCGCGGGCCCTTCCTCGCGTTCTTCGTCCAGCCAGCCGGCGGCCTGGCCGGCATGCTGCTCGATCTGGCGCGCCAGCTTGTCGCCGATGGGGCGCGCGGACTTGATCTGCGACCAGGTGCTCGGTGAAATTTCGAGAGTTGCCGCGAAGGCCTGCTCGAGGCCCTTGGCACTGGCGCCCTGCGCGAGCTGCTGCCGCGCGTAGCCTTGGTACAGCGCCTGCATGTTGCGGCGCCGGGTAACGGTCACGTTCTCTGTCACTGTGTTCAATTCGCGCAACGGCGCAAGAAAAGATTGTGCACCCGCTTGCGCGACTTGTTAAGACTCTTTATAGTCGCGTCCCTCGCCTCCCCTGAGGCATGCAACCAAGCTTTCCAAGGACCCATCGTGCTATCGAACCGACCCACCACAGCAGCCATGACCCGCATCGCGGGGCAGCGGCCGTATGCGTGCGGCCATGAGGATAGCTGCGGCAGTCCGGGAGCGGGAGACGTGTAGGCGCGTCCCGCATCAACCTCTTTCACCAGAGGCCCGGACTCCGCAAGGAATCCGGGCCTTTCTGTTTTTTCTTTCCCCTGTGCCGCATCGACGACCCCGGGTGTGTTCCTTGACAACTTGCCGCGAGGCAGCGCCGGCACTGGCCGGCCGCTGCTTCGCACCTTTTCACTTCGGGTGTGCCCAGGCACCACCGTCCGCGCGCAGCCGCGGGAACGGCAGGACGGGATGTGCACGGGGTCGCTCCCCATGTGCAGCGAGGGCCCCGGGCCGGCATGCCGGCCGCTCGCGCCTGGACACAGCCGAAGTGGAAAGCCGCTTTTCCACCGCCATTCAACCAACTCACCTGGGAGCCATCATGATCCTCACGCTTTGCCAGATTGCGGCCACTGTGATCGCACGATGGCTGTCCACCTGGAGGCATTCGCGCCGTGTGCGTGTGCAGCCGGTTCCGCCCGAACCACTCGATGAAGAAGACGTCGCCCAGCGCGTGCGCCTGAGCGGCGAGTGGTGACGCCCTTTGCTACTGGTCGAGCGCCAGCAAGGCCTTCTTCAACAGATGGTCCGCCGGCGCATCGCCCACCCAGATCTTCAGGATCATGCCGAAGAACTCGGCGTCGCCGACCGGCGCGCCCTGCGGCTGGTCCTGGATGAAGAACTGCGTGCCCTTGCCGGGGACGTACTCCATGGCGAAGGTGTCGCCCGGCACCAGCTTGGACTTGCCCGAAAAGATCTCGATCAGGCGGTTGCTGGAAACCGCGTGCTTCTGGACCTTGTCCTTCGGCGAGTTCTCCTGCAGCCCCTTGATGAACAGCAGGCCCAGGTCCGTACCCGGGAGTTCGCGCAGCGCCGTGAACTGCAGGCGCATCGGGCCCGCCTGCTTCAGGAGGGTGTCGGGCGAACTGGCCTTCGCCGCCGTGTACAGGCCGAGGTCGTAGACCTTGAAGACCGCCTTGTACCGCGTGCCGGCGCCATTCAGCTGCAGCCGGGTGCCTGCCACCTGGATCTCGGACGGGAAGTTCGTCTGGGTGGGGGCGGCAACGGCAAGGGTCGAAGCCACGAGCGCAAGAGCCGCCAGGCTCGAGGGAATCACGCGGCGGACAGGGGGAACGCGAGGCATGAGGTCTCCGAAGCTTAAGTGGAAGGCCTTCTGAAGCTTAGGGGAAATGCCCGGACCGCAACCCCAGGCTGTGGGTTTGCCGTCACAGCCCATTGGCCGATCCCTCGCGAAAGCGTGAGGGATTGCGCAACGAACAACAACGACAAGGAGCGTCCCATGGAACTCATGCCGACCTGGTCGACGTCGTGCACACGCTGAAGCAGGTGCTCTGCGTGAAGGGCTGATGCGGGAGGGGGCCCGCGCGGCCCCGTCTTCATCCACCCCGAGCAAGGAGAACCCATGCATTCCGTCCTGCAACTGGACATCCAGGGCACCCCGCAGGCGTGGATCGGCCTCGAGGAGGCCGCCCTGCACTACGCCGCCGGCTCGGTGGTGTGGGAAGACGGCGCCGGCCCGCTGGCCACGCTGCGCGGCGGCTGGAACGCCGTCACGGGCCGGCAGTCGCGCATCGACGTCGCGCCCATCGTGGCGCTCCGTGGCCACGCCAGGCTGAACCTGTTCGACGTCGTGCCCGGCGTGACCAAGGCCAAGCTGCTTCGCCGCGACCGCCACACCTGCGCCTACTGCGGCGAGGTGTTCGCGGAGCGCGAGCTGCAGGCCGAGCACATCGTGCCGGACTCGTGCGGCGGCGCCTACAGCTGGATGAACCTGGTCACCGCCTGCGCGGCATGCAACGCGCGCAAGGCGAACCGGACGCCGGAAGAAGCCGGCATGCCGCTGCTGTACCTGCCGTACGTGCCGACGCGCTTCGAATCCTTCCTGCTGGAAGGACGCCGCATCCGCGCCGACGTGCACGAATGGCTGGCCGCGAGGCTGCCGAAGCATTCGCGCCTGCACTGATTCCAGTGCGGGCGCAACGAGTCTTTCGTGGAAGCGCATGCGCTCACAGGTCGGGGTTCACCAGCCCCGCCGGCGTGCAGCGGCCGGGAATCCCGTCGCCGCGGCACGTGCCGCCATGCAGGGACGCGAGGGAACGGGTGACTCGATCACCCTCCACTGTTGATAGCTCAGTCTGGTAGAGCAACGCGCTGCTAACGCGTCTGTCGCAGGTTCGATTCCTGCTCACATCGATTGGAAATCGACAGCAAACCCCGGCCGCGCCAGCGGCACGGTCCTGCGCGGACGGCAAGCGGGGTTCCGCGTACACGGCCAGCCAGCTGCCCCGCGGGGCGGCGGCGCACTGTGCACCCGGGCCCAGGCACCGCCCGCCCGCCGTGCCCCTGAACCGGCCCCCTCTTCATCAACGCACGCACACAAGGAGAACAAGATGCAATTCAAGCGTGTGACCATCCGCAAGAGCGAGCGCGGCCTGCTGCTGCGCAACGGCGACTTCGAGCGCGTCCTGCGCCCGGGCAAGCACCGGCTCGCGAGTTTCGCCGACGACCTGCAGGTACAGGTCTTTTCGCTGGGCGAGCCCGGCTTCGCGCACCCGCTCACCGAGTACCTGCTGGCCGAGGAGCCCGATGTGGTCGAAAGCGAATTCGAACGCGTCGAGCTCGGCCCCGACCAGGTCGGCCTGCGCCACGAGAACGGCGTGCTGGTCGAGATCCTGCCGCCCGGCTCGCGCAAGCTGTACTGGCGCGGCCTAATCACGGTGCAGGTGGAAGTGATCGACATCGCCGCCGCGCCCGAGGTGCCGGCCGAACTGCTGCCGCGCCTGCTGCAGGTGCAGCTGCGCCCGCGTGCCGTCGCCGGCCTGGCCGGCGTGCTGCTGGTGCAGGTGCCCGAGCTCGGCGCCGGCCTCGTCTACGTGGACGGCAAGATCGTCCGCCGCATCGGTCCGGGCGCGTACGGCTTCTGGCGCTTCAACCACAACGTCGCGGTCGAAGTGCTGGACCTGCGCATGCAGGCGCTGGAAGTGACGGGCCAGGAGATCCTGACCCGCGACAAGGTGAGCCTGCGCCTGAACCTCGCGGCCACCTGGCGCTACACCGACCCGCTGAAGGCGTACGAGCAGCTGGCCAAGCCCGCGGACCACCTGTACCGCGAGCTGCAGTTCGGCCTGCGCGCCGCCGTCGGCACGCGCTCGCTCGACGAGCTGCTGGAGAACAAGACCGTCATCGACGACGTCGTGTCCGCGCACGCGCGCGCCAAGCTCTCGCCTTTCGGCGTGGAAGTCGACAGCGTGGGGGTGAAGGACATCGTGCTGCCCGGCGAGATGAAGACCATCCTGGCGCAGGTGGTCGAAGCGGGCAAGGCGGCCGAAGCCAACGTGATCCGCCGCCGCGAGGAGACCGCGGCGACGCGTTCCCTGCTGAACACGGCCAAGGTGATGGAGGACAACCCCACCGCCCTGCGCCTGAAGGAGCTGGAAACGCTGGAACGCGTGGCGGAACGCATCGACCGCATCTCGGTGTTCGGCGGCCTCGACCAGGTGCTCAACGGGCTGGTGAAGCTGCGTTGAGCGGTGCCCTTGAAAGCCCCACGCCTGGCCGGCGTGGGGCTTTTTTTTGGCTCACGGCAAGCCGAGGAACTTGAAGGGCGGCGACGCCACGAAATCCTTGAGCGCATTGCCTGCGAAAGTGTTGCGCTGCTCGGGCCCGAGGTCCAGCTTCTTGACCTGGGCGCCCGGGCTGAAATCCACCTGCTTCAGGTCGACCCAGAACACGTTGGGCGTCAGCGCCGATTCGAAGAAATAGAGCTTGCGCTTGTGGTCGGCAAGGGTGCGCCAGCGCGTCGACGAGATGTTGGGCTGGCCGGGCGTGGTGATGCCGAAGGGCACCGACGCGTTGCGGATCACGCTGAACATGCCGGCCACCGCAACCACGGGGTCCTCGCTCTTGGGAATGGCGTTCACGTAGAAGGAAGCGCGCGCAAAGCGGTCGGCCGAGCGGTTGGTGCCGGGGAGCATCACCGTGCCGCCGATCTCCTTCCAGTAGGCATTCAGCGCGAGCTGGTCGTCGAACCTCGGCGAATTGGTCATCACCTGGTACTTGCGATCGTGGTGGATCACCTGCTTGCCGCCTATGTATTCGACGATCGCGCTGTCGCCGCTCGCGTCGGACATGGACAGGTGCACCGTCGCCAGCCGGTCCTGCCCCGGCACCTTGTCGGTGACGAGGACGAAGGGCTCGCGGCGCAGCGCATCGACCGCCTCCTTCACCGTGGCGAAGTTGTCGAGAACGTACTGCGCCCACAGCGAGATCGCGAGCCCGGGCTGTGAACCGTCGAACTTGGGATATTCCGACTCCACCAGCCAAAGAAGATTGGCCGCAAGCCCGGCCTCGTTCATGCCGTCCGTCGTCGACACTTCGTAGCCGGAAGCGATCACGCTGCCGTAGCGGGACGTCCACTGCACCGAGCTCGGGCCCACCTCGCCGTTGCGCGCCATGCCCCGGGGAAAGATCCAGAGATTGGTCTCGATGTCGGCGTTCCAGTCCATCGAACGCGCCGTGATCACGTCGTTGTCGTTGCCGAGGTAGACGATGCGCGTGCAGGCGTCCACCGCGCCGGACGCAAGCGCCCATGCGAGGGCGACGGCGATCGCCTTTCCCCACTTGGACATGAGGGCCTCCTTGAAGTGCCGATCTGCCGTGCAATCTACAGGGATTCGGCGAACGCGGCGTGGCGCTGCGCGTAAAGGGCAATCGCTACTCGTGCTCGTAGCGTGCGCACCTTGCTGCGCACCGCGTGAAACACCTCGTGCGGTGCGCAGCAAGCTGTGCACCCTACACGCCGCCCGTCAATCCTCCTCGCGACCGCCGGTGCGAACCAGCCGCGCCAGCGCGACCTTCTCGGCGCGCCGAAGCGCGCCGGCGCTGCGCACGTGGCGCCCCGCCGCGTTGGACGAGGCCCGCAATGCGGCGGCGCGAGCCACGTGGTTGCGGGGTTCGACAGCGAGACGAATCTGCAGGGTGATCGGCTGCTTCATGCGTTGCAGCTTCTTCACCTGCCCTTGCGCGAATCCGCGCGACAAAACCTTGGCGGACATCAGGATCCTCCGCGCAGAGCGCTCCGGTATTCGCCCTTGGGGCGGCCCGGCGGGCTCATCTGCGCCCTCCATCAAGCAAAAGCCCCGGCTGAAATGGCATTCGGGCCGGGGCTGCGTTGCCGCGCGCCGGCTGGAGTGACGCACACATCCAGCCAGGGCGGCAGATGGGCGGTCTTTAGGTCAGGACAAGAAAGAGTGTCATGGCTTCACCGGCTCGGTTGGGGCCGCGCGGAATGCGCGGCGGCAAGCAGGAAGGATGCGGATTGTGGTGGGATTCGCAGGCGCTTGCAATTCGGGACGCTCAGTCCTGTTGCATCCGCGCCGAAACTTCGTCGAAGCAGGTGACCAGGTGGTACGGCGTGCTGGCCGGCATGTCGGTGCGCAGCACCGTGCCGTCGTCCGCGATCACCTCGTACCAGCCCTTCGCGTGCAGGAAGCGCGCTTGCAGCGCTTGCGCCGCCGTGGCGAAGAGGACTTCATCCATGTCCTCTTGCAAGGCCATTGCGCGCACCAGTTCCAGCTGCGTCCAGATGCGGTGCGAGCCGTCCAGCACTTCCCCTGCCGGCGACAGCTTCAGTGGCAGCACGCCACCATGGCGCGCGGCAACCTGCAACGCCTGCGCGAACGCGCTTTCGATCGCGGACACGAGCGGCGTGCCGGCGATCGCCGCGCCGGCCAGCGTGACCAGGGTGAACCATTCGCACTGGTGGCCGGGCTCCTGCCAGTTGCCCTCGCTGCCCAAGGGCAGTTCCATCAGCGCGCCGCACTGCGCGTCGAAGAAGCGGCTGTGGATGGCGAGTGCCAGATCGCGCAGGATCCGCGCGTGCTTCTCCCGTTGCCCCACGGTCCACAGGTGCAGCACCGCTTCGAACAAGTGCATCTGCGGGTTCTGCGCGGGACCGGCGAGGCATTCGCCGAAGTCCTCCGAAGTCGCCGTCGCCAGGTTGCCGTCCGGCAGCGCGAAGCCGCGCAGGATCTCGTCCAGCACCTGGTCCGCCAAATCGAGCCAGCGCGTATCGCCGGAACGTGCATGGCCTTCCGCATAAGCAAGCACTGCAAAGGCGTTCGTGTACAGCTCCTTGGCCGGAGCGCCCGCGCGCTCGGTGGGCAGCCGCGAGTAAACGCCGCCGTGGCGCGGGTCGTGGAAAAGGCGCTGCAGCAGCTCCAGCTGTTCGCGCGCCACGGTCCATAGGCCGGCATCGCCGTGCGCCGCCATGCGCGCGAAGAAGAAGGCCTGCCGCGCGGCGACGAGCGCGCGCTGCGGCTTGCCAGCCAGCGGCGCCCACGCCGCGTCCAACGCCTCGTTGAACAGGCCGTTCGCGGTGCGCGCCGTTGGCTGCGACCACATGCGCAGCAGCGGATCGTGCATCCACTGCCGCAAATCCCTGGCGAATCCCTCCGCTGCCTTCATCACCCGCCTCCTAGGAAGACTCTCCCACCATCCGCAGCGCTTCCGCGCCCAGCACATCCAGCACTTTACAGAAGGTCTTGTAGTCGTCTGCGCTCAGCGTTGCGCGCAGGCGGTCCTCGCGGTCCAGCGACGCCGGCAGGCCGTTGCGCAAGGCATCGGAGCCGGCCACCGTCAGCGACAGCACCTGCTTGCGGCGGTCGGCCGCGTCGGCGCCCTGCTCCACCAGGCCCAGGTTCGCCAGCTCGAAGGCCACGCGGCTGACCTGGCTGTGGTCGAAGTGGGCCATGCGCGCCACCTCGCCCGAGGTGGACGGCCCGATGCGCGCCAGGATCACCAGCACGCGCCATTGCCGGCTGGTGAGGCCCAGCGCGTCGCGCACGGAAGTGTCCACCAGCCTGGACAGCAGCTGCGCGAGCACCTGCACGCGGAAGGTGATCAGGGCCTCCGGGCGGTGGCCCGCCAGCTCCGCCTGCGAGGCGCGCTTGCGCGGTTTACTTGTCTTAGCAATTGTTGCCATAGCACATATCTGATAGCATGAAGCCGCCCTTCGAGGAGACGAACCCATGCATTGTGCAACCCGCCGCGGCCTGCTCGCCGCGTCCCTGGCCCTCGCAGCCGGCGCCGCGCTGCCGGCCGGCGCCGCCGAGGCCTGGCCCGCGCGCCCCATCACGCTGGTCGTGCCGCAAGGCCCCGGCTCCGGCAGCGACATCTCCGCGCGCCTGATCGCCCAGTTCATGGCCACCGAGCTGGGCCAGCCTGTCGTGGTGGACAACCGCGCCGGCGCCGGCGGCATCGTCGCCCACCAAGCCGTGATGCGCGCGCCGGCGGACGGCTACACGTTGCTGTTCACGTCCACCGCGCAGCTGCTGGTGGTGCCCGAGATCAACCCTTCTGCCCGCTACACGCTGGACGACTTCACGCCGGTGGCGCCGGTGCTGCGCGCGCCCTTCGCCATCCTGGTCGCCGCCACGCCAGGCAGCCCCCGCACGCTGAACGAGCTGGTGGAGCGCCTGCGCGCCACGCCCGCCGCCTTCGCTTCGGCGGGCGTCGGCACCATGACGCACCTGGCCTCGGAAATCTTCCTCAATCGCGCCGGCGTCAAGGCGACGCACGTTCCCTACAAGGGCAGCGGCGCGGCGCTGGCCGACCTCATGGGCGGGCAGGTGCTGTTCGCCGCCGACTCGCTGACCGCCTCCCTGCCCTTCGTGCGCTCGGGCAAGCTGCGCGCGCTGGCCGTCACCGGCGACCAGCGCGAAGGCTCGCTGCCGGAGGTGCCGACGTTGGCCGAAGCCGGCCTGCCCGGCGACCCGGTCGCCGTGATCGGCGGCCTGTTCGCGCCCAAGGGCATTCCCAAGGACGTCGCGGCGCGCATCGGCCACGCGGCGGACGTCGCCCTGCGCAAGCCCGAAGTCGTGGCCAGGTTCGCGGCGATGGAAACCGGCATCCTGCACGTGTCCAACGACGCTTTCGTGGCGCAGCTGCGGCGCGAGGCGCCGGGCTGGCAGGCGCTGGTGCGCAAGATGGGGATCAAGGCAGAATGAGCACGCCCCTGCGCGGCGTGCGCGTCATCGACCTGTCGCGGCTGGTCGCCGGCAACATGCTGACGATGCAGCTGGCCGACTTCGGCGCCGACGTCCTGAAGATCGAAGACCCGGAAGGCGGCGACACGCTGCGCCACTGGAAGGAGCCGCTGGACGGCGGCCGCAGCCTCGACGCCTGGTGGCAGGTCTATGGCCGCAACAAGCGCAGCGCCGCGCTGGACCTGCGCGACGCGCAGGCGCGCGAGCTGCTGAAGAAGCTGGTGGCCGGCGCCGACGTGCTGGTCGAAAGCTTCCGGCCCGGACGGCTGGAATCGCTGGGCCTGGGCCCCGCGGACCTGCATGCGGTGGCGCCGCGGCTGGTGATCGTGCGCATCTCCGGCTGGGGCCAGAGCGGTCCTTACAGCGAGCTGCCCGGCTTCGGCAGCCTGGTGGAAGGCTTCAGCGGCTTCGCCCACAAGCATTCCGAGAGCGGCGCCCCGCGCCTGCCCAACATGGCGCTGGCCGACATGGTGGCTGGCCTGTCCGGCGCGTTCGCGACGCTGGCCGCCGTGCGCGAAGTGGAAGTGAACGGCGGCCGCGGCCAGGTGGTGGACCTGTCGCTGCTCGAGCCCATGCTCTCCATCCTCGGGCCCGATGCCGCCATCCTCGCGGCCACGGGCCGCGCGCCCGATCCCACCATCAAGGTCGCGTCGCCGCGCGGCGTGTACCGTTGCCGCGACGGCGCCTGGGTCGCGCTCTCGGGCTCGACCGAAACGATGGCGCGCCGCGTGATGGAAGCCATCGGCCGCCCCGAGCTCTGCGCCGACCCGCGCTTTGCCAGCAATGCGGCGCGGCTGGCCAACGACGCGGAGCTCGATGGCTGCATCGCGGACTTCATCGCCGGCCTCGGCCTCGCCGAATGCCTGGCCCTCTTCCGCGAACGCGGCGTGACGGTGGGACCGGTGCACGACACCGCTTCGCTGCTGGCGGACAGGCACGTGCAGCAGCGCGGCTGCTTCGTGCCCTTCGGGCCGCGGCACATGGTGATGCACGCGGTGACGCCGCGCCTGGACGGCACGCCCGGCGCGCTGCGCAACGAGGCGCCGCTGCTCGGTGAACATACCGCGCAGGTGCTGCAGGAGTTGGGCGTAGCGGCGGGAGACATCCAGGCGCTGGCGGAAAGAGGAACCGTGCGGTGCGCGTGAAGGCTGCCCGTTCGCTGCTGTTCGTGCCGGCCATCGCGCCGCGCATGCTGGCCGGTGCCGCGCAACGCGGCGCCGATGCCGTGATCGTGGACCTGGAAGACAGCGTGCCGCCGGCCCACAAGGCGGATGCGCGCGTCGCCGCCGGGCCCGCGATCGAGGCGCTGGCCAGGGAAGTGCCGGTCCTCGCGCGGGTGAACGCCGGCGCCTGGCAGGAAGACATCGCCGCGTTGCCGCTGGCGGCGCTGGCGGCCGTGCTGTTGCCCAAGGTCGAATCGGCCGAAGAGGTGCAGGAGCTCGCGGCCGCCCTGGCGGCGCGCTGCGCCACGCCGCCACCGATCGCAGCGCTGATCGAATCCGCGCTGGGCGTGCTGCGCGCGGAACGCATCGCGCTGGCGTCACCGGCTCTGTGCGCCCTGGGTTTCGGCGCCGAGGATTTCGCGGCGGAAATGGGCGTCACGCCCCAGGCAGCCTCCCTGCTGATGCCGGCGCAACAGGTGACACTGGCGGCGCGTGCCCATGGCCTCGCCTGCTGGGGGCTCGCGGACAGCATCGCGGAGATCGAGGACATGCAGGACTTCGCGGCCTCTTGCGCGGAGGCACGGGCCATCGGCTTCACCGGCACGGTCTGCATCCATCCGCGTCAGGTGGCCGCGGCCAACACGGGCTTCGGGGCGACGGCGGAAGAACAGGCGTGGGCGCGCGACGTGCTCGCCGCCGCCGAGGCCGCGGGCCCGCAGGGCCAAGGCGCCTTCGAGTTCCGCGGTCGCATGGTCGACCGGCCCATCCTCGAACGCGCGCGCCGCTGGGCCGGCTCGGGAAGCCGGTGAGGGGCGCCATCAACGACGCCTTCGCCGAACCAGCCTCCCGCTTCGCCGCCTGAGGCCCATGCCTCAACCGCGTCCCTTCACGGCCAGCTCGGTGCGCGCCCTGCCCTCGCCCTGGCGCGGCGCAGCGTCCCAGCTGCCACCCAGCGCCTTCACCAGCACCACCGTCGCCTGGAACTCCGCGGACCGCACCTGTAGCGCCTCGCGGCGATTGCGCAGCTCGCTGCGGCGCGCGTCCAGCAGTTCCAGCTGGCTCACCAGGCCGTTGCGGTAGCGCGTGTCCGACAGCGTGGTGGCTCGACGAGCCGCATCGACGGCGCGGCCCTGCGCCAGCGACTGCTCGTGCAGCAGGCGCAGCGCCGACAGCTGGTCTTCCACTTCACGGAAAGCCACCAGCACCTGGCCGCGGTAGCTGGCCAGCGCGGCATCGAGCTGCGCCTGCGCGCTCTCGACACCGGCCTGCCTGCGACCGCCGTCGAAGATCGGCAAGGACAGCAGCGCCTCCACGCTCCACGCGCGGGCCGACCAGCGCAGCAGGTCGCCCAGCGCCGGTGATGCGAAGCCGCCTTCCGCGGTCAGCGACAGGCTGGGGAACCAGGCCGCCTGCGCCACGCCGACGCGCGCCTGCGCCGCCAGCAGCGAGGACTGGGCCGCGGCCACGTCCGGCCGCCGCGCCAGCACCGTCGCCGGCACGCCCGCGGGGATGACGGGCAAGGCCGTCGTCCAGTCTGCAACCGGCACCGTGAACTCCGACGCCGGTTCGCCGACCAGCACCGCCAGCGCATGTTCGACGGTGGCGCGCTGCCGGGCGATGGCCAGGCCATCGGCCTCGGTGGCGGCAACTTCAGTCTGCGCGCGGACGACGTCGAGCTCGGCGACGTCACCGGCCTGGTAGCGGCGCTGCGTCAGGCGCAAGGTGCCGGCATAGGCGTCCACCGTCTCGCGCACCAGCGCCTGCTCCACGTCCAGCGCGCGCAGCACCAGGTAGGTTTGCGCCGTCTCGGCCTGCACGGCCAGGCGCGTGCTTTGCAGCAGCGCTTCGCGCGCCTGCGCATCCAGCGAGGCGACGTCGCGCCGGCCGGTGGCGCGGCCGAACAGGTCGGGCTCGTAGGCGAGCTGCACGCCGGCCTGGTAGAGCGCGAAAGGCGCGGGGCCGGCCACGCTGTTGGCGCCGGCCGCGCGGTCCACCGAAGCGCCCAAGCCGACCTGCGGCAGGCGGTCGGCATTGGCGGCGCGCACCAACGAACGCGCTTGTGCCAGCCGCGCGGCGGCCTCGGCGACGCTGGTGTTGGCTTCGCCGGCGCGCCGCACCAAGGCATCCAGCTGCGGGTCGGCGAAGGCTTTCCACCATTCACCCCGGTCCTGCGCTTCGGCCGGCGCCGCGGTGGTCCAGCGTGCGGCCTCCTTGAATTGCACGGGCGGCGCCGGCTGCGCGGGCAGCTCCGGCAAGGCGGTGGCGCAACCGGCGAGCAGCAGCGCGCCGACGAGGGGAAGAAGCGCGAAGGTCTTCATGATCAGGACTCCAGGGAATGCAGGGGCGCCGCGGGAACGGGGCGCACCGCGCCGCCACCACCGCCGGCGAAGCCCTCGAAGTGGGGCACCTGCCCGTGCTGGCGCAGCGGCCGGTTGCCCGCCAGCCGCCGCAGCACGACGTAGAACACGGGCGTGAGGAAGAGGCCGAAGGCCGTCACGCCGATCATTCCGCTGAACACGGCCACGCCCATGGCGCGCCGCATCTCGGAGCCCGCGCCGGAAGACAGCACCAGCGGCACCACGCCCATCACGAAGGCCAGCGAGGTCATCAGGATCGGCCGCAGGCGCAGGCGTGCAGCCTCGATCGCCGCCTGCACCGGGGTCTTCCCCGCGAACTCCAGCTCGCGGGCGAACTCCACGATCAGGATCGCGTTCTTCGCCGACAGGCCCACCAGCACCATCAGCCCGATCTGCGTGAACACGTTGTTCTCGCCGCCACCGAGCCACACGCCAGCCAGCGCCGCGAACACGCCCATGGGCACGATCAGCAGGATCGCCAGCGGCAGGGTCAGGCTTTCGTACTGCGCGGCCAGCACCAGGAACACCAGCAGGATGGCCAGCGGGAACACCACCACCGCGGAATTGCCGGCCAGGATCTCCTGGTAGGTCAGCTCGGTCCATTCGTAGGAGATGCCCGAGGGCAGCGTCTCCGCAGCGATGCGCTTGATCGCCTCCTGCGCCTGGCCGGACGAGAAGCCCGGGGCCGGCCCGCCGTTGATGTCGGCTGTGAGGTAGCCGTTGTAGCGCATGGCCCGCTCCGGCCCGTAGCTGGAACGCACGTTCATCAGCGCCGACAGCGGCACCATCTCGCCGGACGAAGAGCGCACCTTCAGCGCGCCGATGTCCTCCGGCCGCGCGCGGTAGGCCGCGTCCGCCTGCACCCGCACGCTGTAGGTGCGGCCGAACTTGTTGAAGTCGTTGACGTACACGCTGCCCAGGTAGGTGGACATGGTGTCGAACACGTCGGTGACGGCCACGCCCAGCTGGCGCGCGCGGGTGCGGTCGATGTCGGCATAGAGCTGCGGCACGTTGACCTGCCAGCTGGTAAACATGCCCGCCAGCTCCGGCGTCTGCCAGGCCTTCGCCATGAAGGCCTTCACCGCGTTGTCCATCGCTTCGTAGCCCAACGAACCGCGGTCCTCCAGTTGCAGCTTGAAGCCGCCGGTGGTGCCCAGGCCCTGCACGGGCGGCGGCGGGAACATGACGATGAAGGCGTCCTGGATGCCGGCGAAGGCCTGGTTCAACTGGCCGGCCACCGCCTCGCCGCTCTGGTCCTTGCCCTTGCGCTCGTCGAAGGGCTTCAGCATCGCGAACACGATGCCCGCGTTGGAGCTGTTGGTGAAGCCGTTGATCGAGAGTCCCGGGAAAGCCAGCGTGCCCTCCACGTTGGGGTTCTTCTGCGCGATCTCGCCCATCTTGCGGATTACCGCGTCGGTGCGGTCCAGCGTGGCGCCGTCCGGCAGCTGCGCGAAGCCGATCAGGTACTGCTTGTCCTGCGCCGGCACGAAGCCCTTGGGCACCGCGTGGAACAGGCCGGCCGTGGCCACGGCCAGCACCGCGTACACGGCGATCATCGCGCCCTTGTGCGCCAGCACCGTGCGCACGCCACCGCCGTAAGCGTTCGAGCCGCGCAGGAACACCTTGTTGAAGCGGCGGAACAGCCAGCCGAAGGCGCGGTCCATGAAGCGCGTCAGCGCGTCCTTGGGCGCATCGTGGCCGCGCAGCAGCAGCGCCGCCAGCGCCGGCGACAGGGTCAGCGAGTTGAAGGCCGAGATCACCGTGGAGATCGCGATGGTCACCGCGAACTGGCGGTAGAACTGGCCCGTGAGCCCGCTGATGAAGGCCAGCGGCACGAACACCGCGACCAGCACCAGCGCGATGGCGATGATCGGCCCGGACACTTCGCGCATGGCGCGGTACGTGGCCTCGCGCGGACTCAGCCCCGCCTCGATGTTGCGCTCCACGTTCTCCACCACCACGATGGCGTCGTCCACCACGATGCCGATGGCCAGCACCAGCCCGAACAGGCTCAGCGCATTGATCGAGAAACCCAGCATGTGCAGCACCGCGAAGGTGCCAACCACCGACACCGGCACGGCCAGCAGCGGGATGACCGAGGCCCGCCAGGTCTGCAGGAACAGGATCACCACCAGCACCACCAGCGCGATGGCTTCCAGCAGCGTGTGCACCACCGATTCGATGGAGGCGCGCACGAACTGGGTGGGGTCGTAGGCGATGCGGTAGTCCACGCCTTCGGGCATGCCCTTGCGCAGTTCCTCCATCGTCGCGCGCACCTGCTCCGAGATCTGCAGCGCGTTGGAGCCCGGCGCCTGGAACACGCCGATGCCCACCGCGGAGTCGTTGTTCAGGAGCGAGCGCAGCGAGTAGTCGGCCGCGCCCAGCTCCAGCCGCGCCACGTCGCGCAGCCGCGTGACGGCGCCGTCGCTGCCGGTCTTGACGATGATGTCGCCGAACTCCTCCTCGTTCTGCAGCCGTCCCTGCGCGTTGATGGACAACTGGATGTCCACACCGGGCAGGCCGGGCGAGGCGCCCACCACGCCGGCGGCCGCCTGCACGTTCTGCTCGCGGATGGCCTTGACGACGTCGCTGGCCGACAGGCCGCGCTGCGCCACCTTCTGCGGGTCGAGCCAGACGCGCATGGCGTACTCGCCACCGCCCCAGATGCCGACGTCGCCGACACCGCCGATGCGCGCCAGCCGGTCGCGCACGTTCAGCACGGCGTAGTTGCGCAGGTAGTCCATGCCGTAGCGGCCGTTGGGCGACACGAGGTGGACCACCATCGTGATGTCGGGCGAGCTCTTGACCGTGGACAGCCCCAGGCGCCGCACGTCCTCAGGCAGCCGCGCCTCGGCCTGCGCCACGCGGTTCTGCACCAGCTGCTGCGCCTTGTCCGGGTCGGTGCCCAGGCGGAAGGTCACGCTGAGCGTCAGCAGGCCGTCGGTGGTCGCCTGGCTGCCCATGTAGAGCATGCCTTCGACGCCGTTGATGGCCTCTTCCAGCGGCGTGGCCACCGTCTCGGCGATCACCTTCGGGTTGGCGCCGGGGTAGTTGGCGCGCACGACGATGGTGGGCGGCACGACCTCGGGGTATTCCGAGATCGGCAGCGAGCGCAGCGCGATGAGCCCCGCAAGGAAGATCAACAGCGACAGCACGCCGGCAAAGATCGGCCGGTCGATGAAAAAGCGCGAGATGTTCATGCCTTCGCTTCCATGGTCACTTGCTGCGGCTGTACCACCGCGCCGGGGCGCACCCGCTGCAGGCCGTTGACGACGATGCGCTCGCCCGGCTTCAGGCCGCTCTGCACCACGCGCAGCCCGTGGCTGCTGGCGCCCAGCGTCACTTCGCGGTATTCCGCCTTGTTGTCCGCGCCCACCACCAGCACGAACTTCTTTTCCTGGTCGGTGCCGACCGCGCGCTCGGTGACGAGCACTGCGCGCGTGCTGCGGGCCTGGCCCATGCGCACGCGGGCGAACTGGCCGGGAATGAGCGCGCCATCCTTGTTGTCGAAGGCGGCGCGCAGGCGGATGGTTCCGCTCTTCGCGTCCACCTGGTTGTCGACCAGCTGCAGGTGGCCCGCATAAGGCGTGTCGCTGCTGGTGCCGGTGCCCATTTGCACGGGGATGCGTTCGATCAGCTGGCGGGCGCTGGCGCCACCGGGCAGGTCCTTCAGCGCGCGGGCGATCACCTGTTCGTCGGCGTCGAAGCTGGCATAGATCGGGCTCACCGAAACCAGGTTGGTGAGCACCGGCGCGCCGGGGCCCGCGGCCACCAGGTTGCCAGGCGTCACTTCCAGCTTGCCGATGCGGCCCGACACCGGCGCGCGCACCTGCGTGTAACCCAGGTTCAGGCGCGCGCCCTGCAGTTGCGCCTGCGCGGCGCGCAGGTTGGCGCCGGCTTCGCGTTCGGCGTTGGCGCGCTCTTCCAGCTCACGCTGCGCGATGGCACTCTCTTCCCACAGGCGCTGGGCGCGTGCGTGCTCGCTCTGCGCCTGCGCCTGGCGCGCCTGCGCGGCGGCCACCTGCGCCTCGGCGCGTTCCACTTCGGCCTGGTAAGGCGCGGGGTCGATCGTGATCAACAGCTCGCCCTGGCGCACCAGCGCGCCTTCGCGGAAATGCACGGCCTGCACGGCACCGGCGACGCGCGAACGTACCTCGACGCGTTCGACGGCTTCCAGCCGGCCGGAGAACTCGTCCCAGGCAGTGACATCGGCCTCGCTGACAGTTGCCACCGACACTTGCGGCGGCGGCGGTGCGGCATTGGCCGTGGCCTGCGCGGCCCCGCCCTGCAGGCTGATGACGGCGGTGGCGAGGGCGGACAGGCTGGCGACGGCGCCGGCCGCGGTCCACAGTCGCCAGTTGCGCTTCTTGTTGTTGGCAGCGTTTTCCATGGTGATGCCTTTCTTTTGGGATGCGTTGGCCCAGCCCGGCCAACAGGCCGGGATGTGCAATGGGGGATGAAGGGGTGGCGCGGAGCGCTACGAGGGCTGCGGCACGGGCGCGGCAAGGAAGCGCGCGAACTCGCCCTGCACCACCGCGGCGCAGGGACAGGGCTCGGCCACGGTCTCCAGCGACTCGGGCCAGCCGGTGGCCGGGACCAGCGCCGTGCGGACGGCAACGCCGGCCTGCTCCAGGCGGCGCGCGAAAGCGGTGGCTTCGTCGCGCATGGGATCGTCCTCGCCCGCCAGCACCAGCGTAGGCGGCAGGCCAGCCAGACGCTGCGCGTACGCTGGCACCGCATAAGGATGCTCGGCGTCGCGCGGGTTGGGCAGGTACTGGCCCCAGCCCTGGGCGAAGCGGCACTGCACCTCGGCGCCCTGGGCTTGCCGCTGCGAAGCGGAAGCCGTGCACGGGTCGAGCATCGGCGTTACCAGCACCAGGCCGGCCAGCGGCGGCGCGGCGCGGTCGCGCGCCACCAGCGCGATGGCAGCGGCCAGGTTGCCGCCCGCTTCTTCGCCGGCCAGGAACACCTGCGCCTTGGGCCCGGCAATACGCGCGCGCTGCTGGTGCAGCCAGGAAAGTGCCGCATAGCCCGCTTCCACCGCTTGCGGGAAGGGATGCTCGGGCGCCAGCGGATAGGCGATGGACAGCACCAGCGCGCCGCTCTCGGCCAGCAGTTGCGCCAGGCACTCGCCGCTGTCCAGGCCGCCGCCCGTGAAGGCGCCGCCATGCAGGTGCAGCACCAGGCGGCCGGCGGCGGCACGCTTGTCGCCGTGCAGGCGCAGGGCCATGGGCGCGTGGCCGGGCAGCTCCAGGAGGTCGGGCAAGGATCGCATGACAGCAAATATAGGCATTCGGATCGTGCGGATAAACGGGGCCGTGGCCAGTTGTCTGTTTCCAGGCCGTGAACAATGCGCACCGACGAGGAGTAGAAGTTCATGGACCAGATCCAGGCAATGCGGGTGTTCGGGCGAGTGGTGGAAACCGGCAGCTTCACGCGGGCGGCCGAGTCCCTGGACATGCCCAAGGGCTCCGCCACCAAGCTGCTGCAGCAGCTGGAGACCCGGCTGAAGGTGAAGCTGTTGAACCGGACGACGCGACGCGTGACCGTCACGCCCGATGGCGCCGCCTATTACGAGCGCGCTTCGCGGCTGTTGAACGATCTCGACGAGATGGAAGCGGCGATGACGCTGGCGCAGGGCAAGCCGGGCGGCCGGCTGCGCGTGGACGTGGGCTCATCGATCGCGTCGCAGATCATCATCCCGGCGCTGCCGGACTTCTACCGCCGCTACCCGGACATCCAGCTGGACCTGGGCGTGGGCGACCGGCCCGTGGACCTGATCAGCGACAACGTCGACTGCGTGATCCGCGGCGGCGAACTGACCGAGCAATCGCTGGTGGCACGGCGCATCGCCAACATGGGGCTGGTATCCGTCGCCACGCCGGCCTACCTGGCCGCCAACGGCACGCCCAGGCATCCGCTGGAGCTGGAGGACGGCCACACCGTCATCAACTTCTTCTCGCCGCGCACGGGACGCCTGTTTCCCAACGTGTTCGAGAAGGGCGAGGAGCGCATCGAGGTGGCCGGGCGGCACAAGCTGTCGGTGAACGAAGGCAATGCGTACCTCGCGGCGGCGCTCGCGGGGCTGGGCATCGCGCAAGTCGCCTGTTTCCAGGCGATGCCGCACATCGCGCGCGGGGAGCTGGTGGAGGTGCTGCCGGAGTGGAAGCATCCGCTGATCCCGCTGCACGTGGTGTATCCGCCGAACCGGCACTTGAGCGCGCGGGTGCGCGCGTTCGTGGAGTGGGCGGCGGAGGTGTTCGCGAAGGCGGCGGAGCGGGAGCAGCCGCGGAAGGAAGCGCTGGTCGCCTGAGACGTCGAGGCCGCCTACGTGCGGTAGCGCTTCTCCAGCGCATCCCACTCCGGCTTGCCAACGAGGCGCTGGCGCTCCGCGAAGGGCGCCACCAGCTGCGGGTCTTCGTCGACCCGCTTCGTGTCGCGCAGCACGGTGAGCACGCGGTTCATGCCGGCCAGCGCGCCCTGCAGGGCGGCGTTGGCGTACAGCACGAAGCCGTAGCCCAGCGCAGCGAGATCGTCCGCGCCGAAGATCGGCGTCTTGCCGCCGATCACCATGTTCATCAGCTGGGGCGGGCCCAGGCGCTTGGGGAGCGCCCGCACTTCATCCGGCTGCGTGACGGCCTCGACGAACAGGATGTCGGCGCCGGCCTCGCTCATCTTCTGCGCGCGCTCGATCGCGGCCTCGAAGCCGTGCGTGGCGCAGGCATCGGTGCGCGCCATGATCATCAGGTCGGCGTCGCGGCGCGCGTCCACCGCCGCCTTGATCTTGCTGACCGCTTCCTCGGTGGAGATGACTTCCTTGCCGCTGAAGTGACCGCAGCGCTTGGGCGCCACCTGGTCTTCCAGCTGGATGCAGTCGGCGCCCGCGCGCTCCAGCGTGCGCACCGTGTGGTACACGTTCAGCGCGTTGCCGAAGCCGGTGTCGGCGTCCACCAGCAGCGGCAGGTCCACGGCGTCGCGGATGCGCGCCGTGTGGTCGGCGATTTCCGCCAGGCCCATGAAGGCCTGGTCGGGCATGCCGAACCACATGTTGGTGACGCCCGCGCCGGTGACGTAGATGGCCTCGAAGCCGGCGTCGGCGATCACGCGCGCCGACAGCGCATTGAAGGCGCCGGGCACGATCACGCCGCGGCGTGCTTCGGCCAGCGCGCGCAGCGCCTTGCGCGGGCTCACAGCAGTCATCACTCGTCCTTCATGCCGGTGGCCTTGACCACCTTGCCCAGGCGCACGCGCTCTTCGTCGACGAACTTGACGAAGGAGGCACGGGTGCCGCCGATCGGCTCGATGCCCATGCCGCGCAGCTTCTCGATGGTGGCCGGGTCCTTCATGGCCTTGTCGATGGCCGCGGCCAGCTTGTCCTGGATCTCCACCGGCGTGCCGGCGGGCGCGTGCACGCCGGCCCAGTGCGCGATCTGCACGTCCTTGAAGCCCTGCTCCATGGCCGTGGGCAGTTGCGGGTAGGCAGCGATGCGCTGCGTCCAGGTGGTGGCCAGCGCCTTCAGCTTGCCGGCCTTCAGGTAAGGGATCACGACGATGCTGGCTTCGGAGGTCGCATCGATCTGCCCGCCCAGCACGGCGGCCACGGATTCGCCGCCGCTCTTGTAGGGCACCAGGTCCAGCTTGGCACCGTAGTCGGTGGTGAGCATGCCCTCGACGAAGTGCGGCGTGCTGCCGACGCCGGCGGTGCCGAAGTGCAGGCCCTTGCCTTCCTTGGATTTCGCGACGAAGTCCTTCAGGTCCTGGTAGGGCGAGTTGGCGGGCACGATGATGACCGAGGGGGCCAGGCCGACCATCGCCACCGGCACGAGGTCGCTGTCCTTGTACGGGACCTTGCGGATCATGCTGTTGGAGATGACGCCGGCGGCGCTGATCAGGAAGGTGTAGCCATCGGGCTGCGCCTTGGCGACGATGTCGGTGCCCAGCACCGCGCCGGCGCCCGGCTTGTTGTCGACGATGACCGGCACGCCCAGCGCCTTGGAGGCGCCGTCGGCGGCCGCGCGGCCCAGCAGGTCATTGGCGCCGCCGGGGCCGAAGGGCACGACGAAGTGGATGGGGTGGCTGGGCCAGGGGTCGGCGGCGTGGGCGGCGACGGCGGTGACGGTGGCGGCGCACAGCACAGCCAGGCGGCGGAAAGTTTGCATGTTGTCTCCTTCAGGGGGCGGCAAGGGCCCGAGTCTGCAGCGAATCGCGCATTCTGGGTGCCCGGGGCTCTCCCTACAATGGAACCACTGGTCCTATCCTTTAGACCACAACATGGCCCAAGCCTCCCCCGTCGCCCGCTACCACCGCATCGAGATGGCGCTCGCCGCGCGCATCCGCGCCGGCATGTACGACGGCACCGGGCTGCCGGGCGAGCGGGCGCTGGCCGCCGAATTCGGCGCGGCGCGCGTCACCATCCGCACCGCGCTGCAGCGCCTGCAGGACCAGGGGCTGGTGCTGCGTACCGAGCGGCGCGGCACCGTCGCCGCGGCCGAAGGCGCGCCCGCGCGCCCTCGCCTGCTGCGGGAACACGTCGACAAGTTCCTCGATCGCGGGCGGCCCGACGTGCGCAAGGTGTTGTCCTTCCGCTGGGTGCCGGCCTCGCCTTTCGTTGCGCAGCAGCTCGGGCTTGCCGCTGGCGAGAAGTTGCTGAGGGTCGTGCGCCTGCGCTCCAACGAAGGCGGCACGCTCACCTACACGGAGGTGCACGTGCCGCGCCATGTGGCGCCGGCAGTCAGCCGCACGGCGCTGGAACGCAAGGCCTTCGTGCAGCTGCTGGAGGAGCATGGCATCCGCATCGGCGCGGCCGACCAGGTGGTGACCTGCGAGGCCGCGGGCTACGAGGTAGCGCAGGCGCTGGGCATCGCCATCGGCGCGCCGATCATGAAGCTCACGCGGGTGCTGTACGACGCCGACGGCGCGGCGATCCAGCTGTTCATGGCCTGGTACCGGGCGGACCGCTTCCAGCTGCGGATGCGGATGTCGCGGCGCGAGGATGCGACGAAGGTGGAGGTGGAGGAGACCTGATCAGGCGCGCGCCGCGGCGTGCAGCAGCTCGTCGACCTGCCGGTCCTTCTCCTCCCACAGCGCCGCCAGCCAGCGCTGGAAGCGCCGGCGGAAGGCCGGGTCGCTGGCGTAGTCGCTGGCGGCGAATCCTTCCGGGATGGGCAACTGCCGCAAGCGCACGACGATGCGCGGCGCGCGGCCGCACAGGAAGTCCCAGAAGCTCGGCACGCCCTGCGGGTAGACGATGGTCGCATCCAGCAGCGAGTTGAAGCGCTCGCCCATCGCGTTGAGCGTCAGCGCGAAGGCGCCGGCCTTGGGCTTGAGCAGGTGCTTGTAAGGCGAGGCCTGGGCGCCGTGCTTGCCCGGCGTGAAGCGCGTGCCTTCGACGAAGTTCATCACGCTGGTCGGCGCGCGAGAGAACTTGCGGCAGGCGCGCAGCGTCGCCTCCTGGTCCTGGGCCCGCAGTTCCGGCCGGCGGCGCAGCTCGCTCTTGCCGTGCCTGCGCATGAAGGGGAAATCCAGCGCCCACCAGGCCAGCCCGATCACCGGCACGTAAATCAGCTGCTGCTTGAGGAAGAACTTGAGCAGCGGGATGCGCCCGTGCAGCACGTGCTGCAGCGCGAAGATGTCGACCCAGGACTGGTGGTTGCAGTTCACCAGGTACCAGCCGGCGCGCTCCAGGCCATCCGCGCCTTCCGCGTCCCATTGCGTGGGCAGCAGCCACCGCATCCAGGCGCTGTTGCAGGCCACCCAGCCGCGGGCGAAGGCATCGAGCAGCGGGTCGATCCGGCGCCGCGCCGCGTGGAACGGCAGCAACAGCTTGACCAGCGCGCCGGCGAAGACCAGCGAACTCCAGAAGAGCGTGTTCAGGGCGAGCAGCAGCGCGGACAGCGCTCCGCGCAGGAGGGAAGGCATGCGGGAATGATCGCGCCCTTCGCCGGATGCGGTTTTGCGCGGGGTCAAGTTCGCTTGAGATGCGCTACCATGGAGCGGCGAGACACGCGCAAAGGGCTCCTGCAGAGCAATTGCCCATCTGACAGGCGAGCGCGGCCTGTCCCCAAGGAGACCAGCATGCCGAAACCCAACTACGGATTCGAGAAACGCCAACGCGAACTCGAGAAGAAGCGCAAGAAGGAAGAAAAGGCGGCCCGCAAGTCGGCGCCGCAGCCGGCCCCGGCGACCACCAGCCCGAGCGAGGAGCCGAAGTAAAAAGAAAAGCGCCGCATTTGCGGCGCTTTTTGCTTGGGGACCGGTGACGGTCAGCCCAGCTGCTTCTCCAGCTGGTCCAGCACGTCGTAGCAGGCCATCACCTGGCCCACGCTGGAATTCGGCTCGCGGCCTTCGCGGATCGCGGCGATGAACTCGCGGTCCTGCAGTTCGATGCCGTTCATCGACACGTCCACCTTCGACACGTCGATCTTCTCTTCCTTGCCGTTGAACAGGTCGTCGTAGCGCGCGATGTAGGTCGCGGTGTCGCCGATGTAGCGGAAGAAGGTGCCCAGCGGGCCATCGTTGTTGAAGGACAGCGACAGCGTGCAGATGGCGCCGTTCTCAGCCTGCAGCTGGATGCTCATGTCCATGGCGATGCCGAGCGCCGGATGGATCGGGCCCTGGATCGCATTGGCCTTCACGACCTTGCTGCCGGCCTGGTACTGGAACAGGTCCACCGTGTGCGCGGCGTGGTGCCACAGCAGGTGGTCGGTCCAGCTGCGGGCCTGGCCGGCGGCGTTCATGTTGGTGCGGCGGAAGAAATAGGTCTGCACATCCATCTGCTGGATGTTGAACTTGCCGGCCTCGATTTCCTTGTGCACGTACTGGTGGCTGGGGTTGAAGCGGCGGGTGTGGCCGACCATCGCGACCAGGCCCGTCTGCTTCTGCGTCGCCAGCACTTCGCGGCCTTCCTCCAGCTTGTCGCACAGCGGGATCTCGACCTGCACGTGCTTGCCGGCCTTCATGGCGGCGATGGACTGGGCGGCGTGCATCTGCGTGGGCGTGCACAGGATGACGGCGTCGACGTCGGGGCGCGCCAGCGCCTCGTCGAGGTTGTTCGTCACGTGCTTGGCGCCGTACTTGTCGGCCACTTCCTGGGCCTTGCCCAGTTCGCGGCCGATGATCGACGTGACTTCCACGCCATCGATGTTCTTCAGGCCATCGAGGTGCTTGATGCCGAAGGCGCCGGGGCCCGCCAGGGCGATGCGGACGGTCTTGCTCATTGGGGGTTCTCCAGGATCAGGTGGCCCACGGCGGTGTTGGACGCCGGGACATGGTAGAAGCGGTGCTTGACGACGGGCTTGGGGCCGCCGGCGACGTCGCTCATCGCGCCGCGCGCGATCAGCCACATCACCAGTTCGATGCCTTCGCTGCCGGCTTCGTTGACGTATTCGATGTGGTTCACGTTGGCCAGGCCTTCCGGATCCTCGATCAGCCGGTCCAGGAACTTGTTGTCCCACTCCTTGTTGATCAGGCCGGCGCGCGGGCCCTGCAGCTGGTGACTCATGCCGCCGGTGCCCCAGATCTGCACGTTCAGGTCTTCGTCGAAGCTCTCGACGGCCTTGCGGATCGCCTGGCCCAGCTTGAAGCAGCGCATGCCGCTCGGCACCGGGTACTGCACGACGTTGACGGCGAAGGGAATGACCTTGAAGGGCCATTCCTTCACCTGGCCGCACATCAGCGACAGCGGCACGGTCAAGCCGTGGTCCACGTCCATCTTGTTGACGATGGTCAGGTCGAAGTCCTGCTGGATCACCGAGTGGGCGATGTGCGAAGCCAGGTCCGGCGCGCCGATCACCTTGGGCACCGGGCGCGGGCCCCAGCCCTCGTCGGCGGGCTGGAATTCAGCCGCGGTGCCGATCGCGAAGGTCGGGATCATTTCCAGGCTGAAGGCCGTGGCGTGGTCGTTGAAGACCAGGAACACGACGTCCGGCTTGTTCTCCTGCTCCCATTTCCTTGAAAATTCGTAGCCGGAGAAGACCTTCTGCCAGTACGGCTCCTGGGCCTTGCCCAGGTCCATGGCCGCGCCGATGGCGGGCACGTGCGACGTGTAGACGGAGGCGGTGATGCGCGCCATTATTTTTTCTCCTGTTCCCGGCCCCAGGTGGCCGGACGGCCGCCGCCGACCATCATGTCGCGGTAGGCCTCTTCGGTCATGCCGGTCATCGAGCCCGCCATCTGCTGGAAGCTCTTGCCGTCGGTGGCGCCGATCTTGGCCAGGAAGTAGATGTTGCCGCCCAGCGCGATCATGGCGTTCATGTCGCGGGACAGCACCGACTTCTTCTGGTCCTCGGTCATCGGCCATTCGTCGAGATAGGCGCGCTCGTCCTTCTTGAAGCGCTCGCGGTTCTCGGCCTTCATCAGCGACATGCAGAACTGGTTGAGCCAGTAGCCCTTGCGGCTCTGCTCGGCGTCGAAGATGGTGGTGCCGGGGATGTTGGCGTACGGCTTGTCGAGAGACATGCTATTTCTCCTCGGGCCAGTAGAGGCGGTTGGGGTTGTCGACCAGCAGCTTCTGCTGCAGTTCCTTGGTGGGCGCGATGTGCGGGATGAAGTCCACCAGCAGGCCGTCGTCGGGCATGTGGCCCTTCAGGTTCGGGTGCGGCCAGTCGGTGCCCCACAGCACGCGATCGGGGAAGCTCTCGACCACCTTGCGCGCGAACGGCACGACGTCCTGGTAGGCATTGCGCTCGCCGTCCAGCGCCGGCGGGCCGGACACCGACAGGCGCTCGGGGCAGCTCACCTTGCTCCACACGTTGGTGTTCTCGCGCATGAACTTCAGGAACAGCTCGAACTCGGGGCCGTCGATCGGCTTGGTCACGTCCGGGCGGCCCATGTGGTCCACCACCACCGTGGTCGGCAGGCCGGTGAAGAAGTCCCACAGCTCGGGCAGGTCCACCGCCTCGAAATAGATGACGATGTGCCAGCCCAGCTTGGCGATGCGGCCGGCGATCTCCATCAGTTCGTCCTTGGGCGTGAAGTCCACGAGACGCTTGACGAAGTTGAAGCGCACGCCGCGCACGCCGGCGGCATGCAGCTCCTGCAGTTCGGCGTCGCTGATGCTGCGCTTGACGGTGGCGATGCCCTTGGCCTTGCCATTGGAGGCCTTCAGCGCGTCGACCATGGCGCGGTTGTCGGCGCCGTGGCAGGTGGCCTGCACCACCACGTTCTTCGTGAAGCCCAGGTGGTCGCGCAGCGCGAACAGCTGCGCCTTGCTGGCGTCGCAGGGCGTGTACTTGCGCTCGGGCGCATAGGGGAACTCCGCGCCGGGGCCGAACACGTGGCAATGCGCGTCGACCGCGTTGGGCGGCAGCTTGAATTGGGGCTTGCTCGGGCCTGCGTACCAGTCGAGCCAGCCGGGCGTCTTCTCGAAACCGCCGGAAGTGGGTTTGCTCATGTCTTCGTTCAATCCGCTTTGATGTTGGCATCCTTGACCAGCTTCGCGTAGCGCTGGATCTCGGAATGCAGCAGCTGCGCCAGTTGCTGGCGCGTGCCGGGGATGACTTCGCCGCCGACGGCCGTGACGCGTTCCTTCACCTCGGGCGAGGCCAGGGCCTTCTGCACTTCGGCATGCAGCTTGTCGACGATGGCCGCGGGCGTGTGGGCCGGCGCCATCAGCGCGTACCAGACGGAGGCCTCGAAGCCCTTGAAGCCGCTTTCGGCGATGGTGGGCACGTCGGGGAAGATGGGCGAACGCTGCGGGCTCAGCACGGCCAGCACCTTGAGCTTGCCGCTCTCGGCCATCGGCTTCACTTCCAGCGCGTTCATCGCCAGCAGGGGCACCTGGCCGCCGACCACGTCGGTGATGGCCTGGGCGCCGCCCTTGTAGGGCACGTGCATCAGGTCGATGCCGGCGGCGCGGGCGAACAGCTCCGCGGCCATGTGCGGCGTCGAGCCGTTGCCGGGCGAGGCGAAGGCCACCGAGTTCGGCTTCTTCTTGGCGGCTTCGATCAGCTGCTTGACGTTGCTGAAGGGCGCGCCCGGGTTGGCGGCCAGCACCACCGGCACGCGGCCGATCAGCGCCACCGGCACCAGGTCCTTCTCGGCGTCGAAGGGCTGCGGCTGGAACAGCGACATGTTCGCGGCCAGCGCGTTGGCGGCCATCAACAGCGTGTAGCCATCGGGCTTCGCGTTGATGACGTACTTGACGGCGATGTTGGTGCCCGCGCCCGGCTTGTTGTCGACCAGGAAGGTCTGGCCCATCTGCTTCTGCAGGGCCTGGCCCAGCGTGCGCGCCACCGCGTCCACGGCGCCACCGGCGGAGTAGCCGACGACGATGCTGACCGGGTGCTCAGGCCAGGCGCCCTGCGCTTGCGCTGCCAGCGGCGTGGCCGCAGCAGCAGCGATGGCGGTCAGGGCCTGGCGGCGGGAAATGGTGTCGCGCATGAAATCTCCTTGCTCTTGTCGTCTGTAGGGTGCGCAGCTCCGCTGCGCACCATCCACTATCAGTCGATGTACTTGAGCCCGGCCTTTTCCAGCGGCTCGCGCATCTTGTACATGTCCAGGCCCAGCACGCCGCTGGCCAGCTTGGCGCGCTTCTCGCCTTCGTTGGCTTCGCGGGCGGTGGCGGCGTCCAGCGTCTTCTTCGCCATGGCGGCGGGCACGCAGACCACGCCGTCGTCGTCGGCCACGATCACGTCACCGGGGGTGACCAGCGCGCCGGCGCAGACCACCGGGATGTTGACGGAGCCGAGCGTGGCCTTGATGGTGCCCTTGGAGCTGATGGCCTTGCTCCAGACCGGGAAGCCCATCTCCGTGAGCGTCTTCACGTCGCGGCAGCCGGCGTCGATGATCAGCGCGCGGGCGCCGCGGGCCTGGAAGGACGTGGCCAGCAGGTCGCCGAAGAAGCCGTCGGTGTTCTCGCTGGTGCAGGCCGCCACGACGATGTCGCCGGGTTTGATCTGCTCGGCGACGACGTGCATCATCCAGTTGTCGCCCGGGTGCACCAGCACCGTCACGGCGGTGCCGGACACTTGCGCGCCGGCGTAGATGGGGCGCATGTAGGGCTTCAGCAGGCCGACGCGGCCCATGGCTTCGTGCACGGTGGCCGAGCCGAATTTCGCCAGCGCATCGGCAGTTTCGCGGTCGGTGCGCTTGATGTTGCGGTAGACGACGCCTAGTTCATACATGGTTTAGCTCCTGGATTCAAACTTCCGGACGCAAAGGGCGCAAAAGATTCGCGAAGGACGCAAAAGGACTCAATCAATTCTTCTTTTGCGTCCTTCGCGAATCCTTTGCGTCTTTTGCGTCCGGCAGTCCGTATTACTTGCCGCGCTGCTTCAGCAGCGCATCGAGGCGCGGGAAGACGCGGCGCGAGTTCGCTTCGAAGATCGCGTGCTTGTCTTCGGCGGACAGGATAGGCGACGCGTCGATGTACTTCTTCGTGTCGTCGTAGTAGTTGCCGGTCTCGGGGTCGATGCCGCGCACGGCGCCGATCATCTCGGAGGCGAACAGCACGTTCTTCACCGGGATCACGGTGTTCAGCAGGTTGATGCCCGGCTGGTGGTACACGCAGGTGTCGAAGAACACGTTGTTCATCACGTGGTCCTTCAGCAGCGGGCGCTTCATTTCCTGCGCCAGCCCGCGGAAGCGGCCCCAGTGGTAAGGCACCGCGCCGCCGCCGTGCGGGACGATGAAGCGCAGCGTCGGGAAATCCTTGAACAGGTCACCCTGCACCAGTTGCATGAAGGCGGTGGTGTCCGCGTTCAGGTAGTGCGCGCCGGTGGTATGGAAGGCGGGGTTGCACGAAGTGGACACGTGGATCATGGCCGGCACGTCGTACTCCACCATCTTCTCGTAGATGGGGTACCACCACTTGTCCGTCAGCGGCGGCTCCTTCCAGTGGCCGCCCGAGGGATCCGGGTTCAGGTTGATGCCGACGTTGCCGTACTGCTCGATGCACTTCACCATCTCGGGAATGCAGGTCTTCGGGTCCACGCCCGGCGACTGCGGCAGCATCGCCACCGGCGCGAAGTGGTCGGGGAACAGCTGGCTGACGCGGAAGCACAGCTCGTTGCAGATCGCGGCCCAGGTGCTGGACACCTCGAAGTCGCCGATGTGGTGCGCCATGAAGCTCGCGCGCGGCGAGAACAGCGTCATGTCGTTGCCGCGCTCCTTCATCAGGCGCAGCTGGTTGTTGATGATCGTCTCGCGCAGTTCGTCGTCGCTGATCTTCAGGTCGGCGACCTTGGGCTTCTGCGACGGGTCCTTGATGCCGGCGATCTGCTGGTTGCGCCATTGCTCCAGCTGCTTCGGGGCCGTCGTGTAGTGGCCGTGGCAATCGATGATGATGCTCATCTCGGGTCTTCCTGTTGTTGGTTCCGGTGACGGTTTCAGGCGGCTTCCATGCCGTGGCGCCGTTTCGCTTCGGCGGTGGCGGGCGAAGCCATGAAGGCCAGCAGGCTGCGCACCGCTTCGGGCTGGGCCGAGGCGGCACAGATGCCGGCGGAGAAGATGGTGTTGATCTGCATGGCCGCGGGCAGCGGGCCGACGATGGTGATGCCTTCCAGCGGCAGCAGCTCGCTCAGTTGCTGGAAGCCCAGGGCGACGTCGCCGCGCGCCACCAGCGAGCCCACGGGCACGCCGGGCGGGGCCTGCACCAGGCGGCCTTCCAGTTGCGCGGCGATGCCCCAGCGCTCGAACTGCTTGACCAGCGCCACGCCGCTCGGGCCGGTGGAGTAACCGACGGTGGGCGCGGCCAGCACGGCGCGCTTGAGCGCCTCTTCGCTGGAGATGTCGGGCTGCGGAGCGCCGGCCTTCACGGCCACTGCGACGCCGGAGTTCACGAGGTCGACACGGCTGCCATCGACGACGCGGCCCGCGACGATCAGCTTGTCGATCGCATCGGCGGCGAGCACCACGAAGTCGAAGTATTCGCCAGCCTGCACGCGCTTGGCGGCATCGACGCCGCCCACCGATTCGATGGCGACGGGGCTGGACGATTGCTGTTGGTAGGCCTGCGCGAGCTCGTTCAGCACGAGCCGGGTGGCCATTGAGGAAATACCCTGGATCACGGCACTCATGGCGCGCATTGTCAACGCGCCCTCCTCCAAACAAAAGCGGGGCCGTGGACTAGCAGGTATAGCGCTTCGGCATAATTCGTACAAAGCTATTCCTGTTCAGATGGACCTCAAGCAACTGGAGTATTTCGTGCGGGTGGCGGAGCTCGGGAGCTTCACCCGCGCCGCCATCGAGCTCGACGTCGCCCAACCGGCGCTGTCGCGCCAGGTGCGCCTGCTCGAGGTGGAGCTGCGCCAGACGCTCCTGGTCCGCAACGGCCGCGGCGCCGTCCCCACCGAGGCGGGCAAGCTGCTGCTGGACCACGGCCGGGGCATCCTGCACCAGGTGGAGCGGGCCAAGGAAGACCTGGGCCGGCTGCGCGGCGGCTTGTCCGGCCGGGTGGCCGTGGGCCTGCCGACCAGCGTGGCCCGGGTGCTGACCGTGCCGCTGAGCCGCTCCTTCCGCGAAACCCTGCCCGAGGCACACCTGTCCATCAGCGAGGGGCTGTCGGCCAGCCTGCAGGAAGGCCTGATCGGCGGCCGGCTGGACATCGTCGTCCTCTACAACGCCCAGCCCTCGCGCGAGCTGGACATCCTGCCCCTGCTGGAAGAAGACCTGCTGCTGGTGCGCCGCCGCCCGCCGGGGCTGCACGAGGACCCGCCGCCCGGGCCGGTGGACCTGGCCGAGGTCGCGCGGCTGCCGCTGGTGATCCCGACCCGGCCCAACGCCATCCGCATGCACGTGGAGGCGGAGATGGCGGATGCGGGCCTGCGGCCCAACGTGGCGCTGGAGATCGACGGCGTGTCCGCGATCCTGGACCTGGTGCTGGATGGCGCCGGCTGCGCGATCCTCTCGCGCAACGCCTTGCTGAACACGCCGCGGCCCTCGGCCTACACGGCGCAGCCGATCGGCACGCCGCCGATGCGGATCCGGCTGTCGCTGGCGACCAGCCTGCAGCGGCCGGCGACGCCGGTGCAGAAGGCGGCGCTGGACCTGATCCGGAAGACGGCGCCGAGCGTGGTCGCGCACGCTTAGTCGCGCGGTGCGCAGCGGAGCTGCGCACCCTACGAGCTGCAACCCCGCATGTAGGGTGCGCAGCTCCGCTGCGCACCGCACGTGCGATCACGCCCAGAAGTGCTGCACCACCCACAGCAGCGCCGTCAGCGTGAAGAACGACGCCACCGTCGTCCCCAGCTGCGCCGCCGCGGCATCCGTGTCGTGCCCGTACTTCTGCGCCAGGATGGGATAGATCCCCATCATCGGCACCGCCGCCATCACCACCACGGCCAGTTGCAGCTGGCGCTCCATGGGCGGCAACAGCAGCACCAGGCACAGCACCGCCAGCGGGTGCACCAGCAGCTTGCCGATGGCCACCACGCCGGCGTCGCGCGCCACGGGCCCGTGGATGCGGATGCCCGCCAGCGAGCCGCCGATCACGAACAATGACAACGAGCCGCAAGCCGTGGCGAACAGGTTGACGGTGCGCGCCACCGGCTCCGGCAGCTCCCAGCGGAAGAAGGAAAACACGAAGCCGGCGACGATGCCCCAGATCATGGGATTGCGCGAGATGCTGCGCAGCGAGCGCCGCAAGGCCGCGTCCACCGAGCCCTCCCCGCCGCCGTCGCTGTCGGCGATGGCCAGCGCCAGCGGGATGGTGAAGAAGTTCTCCACCAGCAAGGCCATCGCCAGGCCGATGCCGGCCACCGTGGGGCCGAACACCTGCGCCACCACCGGAAAGCCGATGAAGCTGGAGTTCGGGCAGGCCATGCCCAGGCCCGCGATCGCGGAGGCGGACACGCGCTTGCGCGCCACGCGCCGCGCCCACAGCAGGCCCAGCAGCAGGGACGCGAGCGAACCCAGGCCGTAGGCGGCGAGGAAAACGGGTTGCAGCACTTCGCCGAAGCGCCGCTGCGCGATCGCGGTGAACAGCAGCGCCGGCAGCGCCAGGTTGACCACGTACTTGCCGAACACGCGCATGTCGGTGCGGTCGAACAGGCCGTAGCGCGTGCAGAGCCAGCCCACGGCCACGATCGCGTAGATCGGGCCCGTCAATGCCAGGATGGCGAGCACTGGGTGTCGTTCTTGCGCGGCGCAAGCGGGCCGATGGCCGCGCTTGCCCGGGAGCTCTTACTGGCGCGGGATCTTCGCCCGCGCGATCACGTCGCTCCAGCGCTTGATTTCGCTGGAAAGCAGGCCGGCCAGCTGCTCCGGCGTGCTGGAGCGGGCGTCGACGTTGATGTCGGCCAGCTTCTTCTTCATCTCGGGCTGCATCAGCAGCGCCTGCAGCTCGTGATTGAGCTTCGTGATGATTTCCTTGGGCGTGTGCGCCGGCGCCGCCAGCGCGTTCCAGGAGGCGACGTTGAAGCCCGCGAGCGCGCCGCCGCTTTCCGCCACCGTCGGCACGTCCTTCATGTCGGCCGGGCGCCTTTCGCCCAGCACGGCCAGCGGGCGCAGCGCCTTGCTCTGGATCTGGCCCTTCAGCGGCGCCAGGATCTCGATGGCGGCATCCACCTGGCCGCCGCGCAGCGCGGTGATGACCATCGGCGAGCCGTTGAACGGCACCACCTGCACGTCGATGCCGGCGGTGGTCTTGAACAGTTCGGCCGCCAGGTTCTGCGTGCTGCCCACCGCGATGGTCGCGATGTTCAGCTTGCCCGGGTTCGCCTTGGCCGCGGCCAGCAGCTCGCCGAGGTTCTTGAAGCGCGAGTTCTCGGGGACGATCACCGCCAGGTCGAAGGTGCCCAGCAGCGAGATCGGCGCGAAGTCCTTCTGCGGATCGAAGGGCAGCTTGCTGAACAGGCCGGCGCTGACCGCCGTGCCATTGCTCATGAGGAACAGCGTGTAGCCGTCCGGCGCGGCGCGCACCACGGCGTCGCCGCCCGTGATGCCGCCGGCGCCCGGCTTGTTGTCGATGATGACGGCCTGTCCCAGCTTGGCCCCCAGCGCCTCGCCGACGGCGCGCGCGGTCAGGTCGGCCACGCCGCCCGGGCCGAAAGGCACCACGATCTTGATCGGCTTGGTGGGCCAGTTGGCTTGCGCCAGGGCGAAGGGGGAAACGGCGCCGGCCGCGAAGGCTGCCAGCACCTGCCTGCGTTGGAATTTCATGCGTCTATCGTGCCACACCCAGGAGGCGGTCGAGGAGCTCGGGGTTGGAGCGCAGCGCCTTGGCGCTGTCGCTGTGCACCACGGTGCCGTGGTCCAGCACGATCGCCGTGTCCGAGATGGCCAGGATGGCCTGCGGATGCTGTTCCACGATGATGGCCGACAGGCCCTCCTCGCGGGTGATGCGCGAGACAGCCTTCAGCAGCTCGGCGACGATGATCGGCGCCAGGCCTTCCAGCGGCTCGTCCAGCAGCAGCAGCTTGGGGTTGACGACCAGCGCGCGGCCCATGGCCAGCATCTGCTGCTCGCCGCCGGACAGCTGCGTGCCCAGATTGGTCTTGCGCTCCGCCAGGCGCGGGAACATCTCGTACACGCGCTCCGGCGTCCAGCGGCCCGGCCGCGCGACCGCGGTCAGGTTCTCGTGTACCGTCAGCGACTTGAAGATGTTGCGCTCCTGCGGCACCCAGCCGATGCCGGCCGCGGCGCGCTGGTGCGAAGGCAGCTTGTGCAGGGCGACGCTGCCCAGCGTGATGCTGCCCGCGTGCTGGCGCGTCGCGCCGGCCAGCGTGTTGATCAGCGTCGTCTTGCCGGTGCCGTTGCGTCCCAGCAGGGCCAGGGTCTGGCCTTCGGCGAGGCTGAAGGCCACGTCGTTCAGGACCACGGCCTCGCCATAGCCGGCGCGCAGCTTTTCGACTTTCAGCAGTTCAGCCATGGTTGGGGGTCTCCAGGGGCACGGCTTCGTTCAGCTCGTCGCCGTGGCCGAGGTACACGGCCTTCACCTCGGGGTTGGACTCGATCTCCTCCGGCGTGCCTTCGGTCAGCACGGTGCCGTTCACCAGCACGGTCATGCGGTCGGCGAAGCTGAAGACCAGGTCCATGTCGTGTTCGATCAGCAGCACGGACACGTCGGCCGGCAAGGCCGCCACGGTCTGCAGCAGTTCCTCGCGTTCGCCCGCGGGCACGCCCGCCACCGGTTCGTCCAGCAGCAGCACGCGCGGCTCGCAGGCCAGCGCGATAGCGATCTCCAGCAGGCGGCGCTTGCCGTAGGCCAGGTGCTCGGTGCGCTGGTTGGCGACTTCGGCCAGGTGGAACTGTGCGAGCAGTTGCTCGGCGCGTTCGGCCACCGCGGCGTTGCGGCCCAGCGAGCGCCACCAGGTGGCGCCCAGGCCCTGGTGCTGCGACACGACCAGCGCCAGCGTCTCCAGCGGCGTCATCGAGTTGAACAGCTGGTTGATCTGGAAGGTGCGCACCATGCCGCGGCGCACGCGGCGGTGCGGCGCCAAGTTGCTGATGTCCTCGCCTTCCAGCGTGATGCGGCCCTCGGTGGGCTCCAGCACGCCGGTCAGCAGGTTGATCAGCGTCGTCTTGCCGGCGCCGTTGGGGCCGATCAGCGCGTGGCGGGCGCCGCGCTTCAGGTTCAGCGTGACGTTGTTGGTCGCGGTGATGCCGCCGAAGCGCTTCACCAGGCCTTCGCAGGACAGCACGATGTCTGCGCTCATGCTTTCCTCCACCAGGTCCAGGGACGCAGCAAGCGGTCGCGCCCGACCAGGACCAGCACCACCAGGAACAGGCCGATCCAGAACATCCAGTATTGCGGCGTGATCTGCGACAGCACGTCCTGGATCACCTTGAAGATGATGGCGCCGAAGATGCCGCCATACAGCCAGCCCACGCCGCCGATCACCACCATCAGCATCACGTCGGCGGAGCGGTCGAAGGAGAACGCTTCCAGCGAGGTGTAGCCCGAGGTGTGCACGAAGGCCGCGCCGGCCGCGCCGGCGATGCCAGCGGCGAGAGCGTAGATCGAGATCAGCCGCGCATGCACCGGGATGCCGATGGCCATGGCGCGCAGGCGGTTGTCGCGGATGGCCTTGAGCGTCGCGCCGAAGGGCGAGTTGACGATCAGGCGGCAGAGCAGCACGAACAGCAGCAGCAGGCCCATCGAGTAATACGAGGCCACGCGGCCGTCGATGCCGAACTCGAACTGGCCGAACACCGGGGCGATGGTCAAGCCCTGGATGCCGTCGGTGCCGCCGGTCAGCCAGTCCAGCTTGTTGGCCAGTTCCAGCAGGATGGCCGCGAGGCCCAGGGTCACCATCAGCCGCGTGAGGTCGGTGCCGCGCAGGATGGTCAGGCTGGCCAGCAGGCCCAGCGCCGCGCTCGCGCCAATGGCGACCAGCATGCCGATGTGCGGATCGGGGCTCACGTGCTTGGCGAACAGCGCCGCGATGTAGGCGCCGAAGCCGAAGAAAGCGGCCTGGCCCAGCGACACGACGCCGGCGTAACCCAGCACCAGGTCCAGCGACAGCGCGAACAGCGCCCAGATCGCGGTCTCGTTGATGATCGGCGCCTGCGACGGGAACGCCACGGGCGCGGCGAACAGCACGAGCCACAGCACGGGCTCCCACCACTTCATGCGCACCGGGCGCAGCAGACTCTGTTGTGCCGTCATGCCTTGCCCCCCTGGCGCACGAACAGCCCGTTCGGCTTCCAAAGCAGGATGACGATCATGAGCGTGTAGACGATGAATGCCCCCATCTTGGGGATGTAGTACTTGCCGGCGACGTCGGCGATGCCTAGCAGCAGCGCGGCGAGCAGCGGGCCGGTGATCGAGGACGTGCCGCCCACCGCCACCACGATCAGGAAATAGATCATGAACTTCAACGGAAAGCTCGGGTCCAGGCCCAGCACCTCGGCGCCCAGCGCCCCGCCCAGGCCGGCCAGACCGGAGCCGAAGGCGAAGGTGGAGAGGAACACCACGTTCACGTTGATGCCCATGCCGGCGGCGACGCGCTGGTCGTCCACCGAGGCGCGCAGGCGGCTGCCGAAGCGCGTCTTCGCCAGGATGTACTGCAGGATGACGGTCAGCACCGCGCAGACGGCGATGATGAACAGGCGATAGTGGCCCACGCCCAGCGACCCGATGTCGGTGCGGCCCTTGAGCCACTGCGGCAGCTGGATGATCTGCTGCGTCGAGCCGATGTAGTAGTCGACGGCCGCCACGGCCATGAACACGAGGCCGATGGAGAACAGCACCTGGTCCAGGTGCGGCTTGCGATACAGCGGGCGGTACAGCGTGCGTTCGAGCACCGCGCCCAGCAGCGCCGCGCCGACGAAGGCAAGCGGCAGAGACGCCAGGAAGGGCACGCCGAGGCGCTGCATCGCCAGCACGGTGATGTAGCCACCGACCATGGCGAACGCGCCGTGCGCCAGGTTGATGAAGTTCATCAAGCCCATGGTCACGGCCAGGCCGACCGCAAGCACGAAGAGCAGCATGCCGTAGGCGATGCCGTCGAAAAGGATGGTGAGCATGGTGAAAGGGGCCCGAAGGCCCCCTTGGTTTTCTTACTTGGTCTTGCCGGGATCCTTGACGTCCTTGATGACGTCGAATTCCACGTTATACAACTGGCCGTTCTTCTTCTCCACCTTGCGCAGGTAGATGTTCTGGACGATGTCGCGGGTTTGCGCATCGATGAACACCGGGCCGCGCGGGCTTTCGAAGATCTGGCCCTTCATGGCGCCCAGCAGCGCTTCGCCGCCGCCCTTGCCGCCGGTCTTCTTCAGCGCTTCGTAGATGATGCGCATGCCGTCGTAGCCACCCACGGCCATGAAGTTCGGGCGCAGGCCCTTGTTCGCCTTCTCGAAGGCTTCCACGAACTTCTTGTTCGCCGGCGAGTTGTGGTCGGCGGAGTAGTGATGCGAGGTGACCACGCCCAGGGCGACGTCGCCCATTTCCGGCAACAGGTCGTCGTCCGTCACGTCGCCGGTGCCGATCAGCTTGATGCCGGCCTTGTCCATGCCGCGCTCGGCGAACTGCTTCATCACCGCGGTGCCGGCGCCCGAGGGCACGAACACGAACACGGCGTCCGGCTTCAGGTCACGCACCTTCTGCAGGAAGGGGGCGAAGTCCGGGTTCATCAGCGGCACGCGCAGCTTGTCCATGACCTTGCCGCCGTTGAACAGGAAGCGCTCGGCGAAGAACTTCTCGGCGTCCAGGCCCGGGCCGTAGTCGGACACCAGGGTCACCACGGACTTGATGCCGTTCTTGGGCGCCCAGTCGGCCAGGGCCACGGAGGCCTGGGGCAGCGTGAAGCTGCTGCGCACGATGAAGGGCGAGGCCTCGGTGATGCTGGAGGTGGCGGCGGCCATCACCACCAGCGGCGTCTTCGACTGGGTGGCAATGGGCGCCACGGCCAGTGCGGAAGGCGTGATGCCCATGCCGGCCAGCACGTTGACCTTGTCGTTGACCACCAGTTCCTGGGCCAGGCGGCGGGTGTTGGCCGGCACGCTGGCGTCGTCCTTGACGATCAGTTGCACCTTCTTGCCAGCGACGGTGTCGCCGTTCTGCGCCATCCACAGCTTGGCGGCGGCCTCGATCTGGCGCCCGGTGGTGGCCTGCTGGCCGGTCATCGGCAGGATCAGGCCGATCTTGAACACGTCGTCCGCGGCGGTGGCGAGGCCGGCGGTGCCCGCCAGGGCCAGGGCCACGGCGGCCTGAAGCATCGTTCTCTTGTGCATTTGGGGTCTCCTTGGTTGACCGGACAGGCGCGCAGGCGCCCCGCCCGTGGTGCGTCGGGCGGCATTGTGCGCGCGCCCGACTGGGCGGCAAGCCGGGGCATCCCTCTATCAGTTATGACGGTTTGCGATAGGAAGCGAGAGTTATTTCACAAACAAGCCCCGGTCGGGGGATTGCGGTTACGTTGTGACACATCTAGGATGAGGTAGATTACTTAAGCAATAAGAGGAAAGAACTCATGAAGTCGACGCTGCTGCGCTGCGCGCGCATGCTTTCCATCGCCGCGGTCCTGGGTGCAGGCGCCGCGTGGGGGCAGGAAGTCACGATCGGCCAGGTCGGCCCGTTCACGAAGATCCCGGTGCCGGACGCCGTGGAGATCAACGAGGGCATCCAGGCCTATGTGCAGCAGGTCAACAAGAGCGGCGGCGTCCGCGGCCTGAAGCTGAACTTCTTCGACCTGGACGACCGCTACTCCGGCGACGGTTTCGCCGAGCAGTTCGGCAAGGCCATGCAGAAGAAGCCAGTCGCCCTGCTCTCGCCGATCGGCTCGGAAGCGCTGCTGCGCATGTTCAAGGACAAGCTGCTCGACGAGAGCGACGTCCTGGTGATCAACGCCATCCCGGGCGCCGAGGTGCTGCGCAACCCGGGCCACCCGCACCTGTTCCACCTGCGCGCGGGCGACAAGCAGCAGATCGAGAAGATCGTGAACCACGCCCGCACCCTGGGCGTGAGCAAGATGGGCGTGCTGTACCAGGACCTGGCCATCGGCACCTCCGGCTTCGCCGTGGCACAGGACACCGCCAAGGCCGCCCCCGGCCTGGGCATCCAGGGCGTGAAGTCCGGCCCGGGCGCCCCGGAGATGGCGGCGGCCGCGCAGGAACTGAAGAAGCTGGAGCCGCAGACGGTGCTGGTGGTGGGCGCGCCCCGCTTCATGGCCGACGGCGTGGCGGCGCTGCGCAAGGCCGGCATGTCGCAGTCGATGTTCATCCTGTCGTACGTGCCGACGCCAATGCTGGTGAAACTGGCCGGGGTGGAAGGCGCGCGGGGTGTCGGCATCGCCCAGACCTACCCCAACCCGAACGGCATCGTGCTGCCGCTGCAGCGCGACTTCCAGGCGGCGATGAAAGCGGCCTACCCGCAGGTCACGACCTACACCTCCTTCCACTTAGAAGGCTACCTGTCGGCCCGCACGGTGGGCGAGGCCATCAAGCGCAGCAAGGACGCCGTCATCACGCCAGCCTCGATCGAGAAGGTGCTGCGCACCACCGGCGAGATCGATTTCGGCGGCTACCGGGTCGACTTCTCCAAGGGCCAGATCGGCAGCAAGTGGGTGGACATCGCCGTCGTCGGAGCCGACGGCAAGTTGCACTATTGATTGCGTTGGCGGATCAGGCGCACGCCCGGCATCTGGTGCCGCTCCGGGCTGCGCACCGCCTCGCGCAGGTTGCGCTGGGCCAGGCGCGAATGCTCGCGCATGATGGCCTCGGCGCGCGAACCTTCCCGCCGCTCGATCGCGTCCAGCACCTGCCGGTGCTGGTCCTGCGCCACGATCAGCATGTCGCGCGATTGCGCCGACGTGGCCTGCACCACGACGAAACCCGAAGGTGAGGCGAAGGGCAGGCTCACCACCCGCTCCAGCTCGCGCGCGATCACGCTGCTGCCCGCCATCTCGGACAGCAGGTTGTGGAACTTCTGGTTCAGTTCGACGTACTGGCCGAAGCCTTCGTCGTCCAGCGCCGGCTCGCGCAGCAGCGCATCGACGCCATCGAGGCATTCGCGCGCTTCCGCCAGCACCACCGGCGCGGCGCCACGCTCGGCCGCCATCCGCGCGGCCAGCCCCTCCATCGTGCCGCGCAGCTCGATGGCATCGGACACGTCACGCTCCGAAAAGGTCCGCACGGCGTAGCCGCCGTTCGGCAGCGCTTCCAGCAGGCCTTCCTGCTCCAGCCGCATCAGCGCGGCGCGAATCGGCGTGCGCGATACACCCAGCCGCTCCACCAGCGCCAGCTCCGCGATGCGGGCGCCGGGCGCCAGCTCGCCGGCCAGGATCATCTCGCGCAGCCGCAGCTGGGCCTTCACGGCCTGCGAGCCGCCGCTGGCTTCGGTGTCGGCGGGGGCGGTGTTGGTACGCGTTGTCATGGCTTCATGTATACAGAAGAGCCCTTGTTTCAGCCATTCTGGCGGATTCCAGATCGAAATGGCAAGCCATTGTATACAGCACGTATTCTTTGGACCATAATCCGCCCATCCTCATTCAACCCACCCTTTCGAGACTAGCCATGTCTTTCCCGAAGAACGCCTGGTACGTTGCCTGCACGCCCGACGAGATCAACGCCAAGCCCCTGGGCCGCACCATCTGCAACGAGCGCATCGCCTTCTATCGCCAGGCCAACGGCCAGGTTGCTGCGGTGGAGGACTTCTGCCCGCACCGTGGCGCGCAGCTGTCGCTCGGCTACGTCTGCGACAACAACCTGGTGTGCGGCTACCACGGCCTGGTCATGGGATGCGACGGCAAGACGGTGTCGATGCCGCTGCAGCGCACGGCCGGCTTCCCGAAGATCAAGGCCTACCCGGTCGTCGAGCGCTACGGCTTCATCTGGGTGTGGCCCGGCGAGGCAGAGAAGGCGGACCCGGCCAAGATCCACCACCTGGAGTGGGCCGAGAACCCGAACTGGGCCTACGGCGGCGGCCTGTACCACATCAAGTGCGATTACCGCCTGATGGTCGACAACCTGATGGACCTGACGCACGAGACCTACGTGCACTCGACGTCCATCGGCCAGAAGGAGATCGACGAGACCCCGGTGAACACGAAGACCGAGGGCGACCACGTCATCACCAACCGCTTCATGGACAACGTGATGGCCCCGCCCTTCTGGCGCGCCAACCTGCGCGGCAACGGCCTGCCCGACGACCAGCCGGTGGACCGCTGGCAGGTGTGCCATTTCAGCCCACCCAGCCACATCATGATCGAGGTGGGCGTGGCGCTGGCCGGCCGCGGCGGCTACCACGCCGATCCGAAAGACAAGGTCTATTCGATCGTGGTGGACTTCCTCACCCCCGAGACCGACGACACCATGTGGTACTTCTGGGGCATGGCACGCAACTTCAACGTGAAGGACACCAACCTCACCGCGCAGATCCGCGAAGGCCAGGGCAAGGTGTTCTCCGAGGACACCGCGGTGCTGGAAGCGCAGCAGAAGAACCTGCTGCTGCACCCCGAGCGCCGCCTGCTGATGCTGAACATCGACGCGGGGGGCGTGCAGAGCCGGCGTATCATCGACCGCCTGGTCGCGGCCGAACAGCCGCAGAAACTCGCCGCTTAACCACCCACCGCCCATGATCACCGTCAAGGTCCTGCGCAAGACGCAGGAAGCCACCGGCATCTTCAGCTACGAACTCGCGCGCGCCGACGGCGCTGCCCTGCCCGCCTTCAGCGCCGGCTCGCACATCGACGTGACGGTGCCGGGCGGCCTGACGCGCCAGTATTCGCTGTGCAACGACGCGGCCGAACAGCACCGCTACCGCATCGCGGTGCTGCGCGACCCCGCCTCGCGCGGCGGCTCGGTGGCCATGCACGACCAGCTGAAGGAAGGCGACACCGTCCAGATCAGCGAGCCGCGCAACCACTTCCCGCTGGTGCACGCGCAGAAGACGCTGCTGTTCGCGGGCGGCATCGGCGTGACGCCGCTGCTGTGCATGGCGCAGCGCCTGTCGCACATCGGCGCCGACTTCACGATGCACTACTGCACGCGCTCGCCGGACCGCACCGCTTTCCGCGACGAGATCGCCGCCTCGCCCTTCGGCGCCAACGTGGCCTACCACCACGACGACGGCGACGCCGCGCAGAAGCTGGACCTGGCCCGCGTGATCGCCAAGCCGGACGCCGGCACGCACCTGTACGTGTGCGGCCCCGGCGGCTTCATCGACTGGGTGGTGAAGACGGCGCAGCAGCAAGGCTGGCCCACCGACCACGTGCACCTGGAATACTTCGGCGCCGCGCCGCAGGACACCACCGGCGACCAGGCCTTCCAGGTCAAGATCGCCAGCAGCGGCCAGGTCTACGAGATCCCGGCCGACAAGTCGGTCACCAGCGCACTGCTGGAGCACGGCGTCGAGATCCTCGTGTCCTGCGAACAGGGCGTGTGCGGCACCTGCATCACGCGCGTGCTGGAAGGCGAATGCGACCACCGCGACCTGTACTTCACCGACGACGAGAAGGCGAAGAACGACCAGTTCACGCCGTGCTGCTCGCGCGCCAAGGGCAAGCTGCTGGTCCTCGATTTGTGACCCGTTAAACTCCGCCGTTTCCGCGCTTTATCCCGAGGACCCTTCGCCCATGATGCAACTCCCTGCCCGCTACGACCACGTCGGCAGCTTCCTGCGTCCCCAATACCTGCTCGAAGCCCGCGCCCAGAAGGCGAAGGGCGAGATCACGCCCGAACAGCTGCGCGCCGTGGAAGACAAGGCGATCGCCGAGATCGTCAAGTTCCAGGAAAGCATCGGCCTCAAGGCGATCACCGACGGCGAGTTCCGCCGCACCTACTTCCACATCGACTTCCTCGAGCAGCTCGGTGGCGTGAAGACGGACATCCCGGTCACGATCCGCAAGCCGGACGGCACCGAGGAACTGGCCCCGCCGGTGATCCGCGTCATCGACAAGGTGCGCCACGCCAAGGACATCCAGAAGGCCGACTTCGACTACCTGAAGTCGCAGGTCTCCGCCGGCCACACGCCCAAGGTCACGATCCCGTCGCCGACAATGCTGCACTTCCGCGGCGGCCGCGCCGGCATCAGCAAGGAAGCCTACCCTGAGCTGGACCCCGCGTTCTACGACGACGTGGCCAAGGCCTACGGCGACGAGCTGCGCTCCCTGTACGAAGCGGGCTGCCGCTACGTGCAGATGGACGACACCAACCTCGCCTACCTGTGCGACGAGAAGATGCGCGAAGCCGCCCGCCAGCGCGGTGACGACCCCAACGAGCTGCCGCACCGCTACGCCAAGTTCATCAACAAGGTGGTGGCGCAGAAGCCGCAAGGCATGCTCCTGGGCATGCACCTGTGCCGCGGCAACTTCAAGAGCACGCACGCGGCGGCCGGCAACTACGAGCCGGTGGCCGAGGCGCTGCTGAAGGAAATGGACCTCGACGCCTTCTTCCTGGAATACGACGACGCCCGTTCCGGCGACTTCAAGCCGCTGCGCTTCCTGCCCAAGGGCAAGACCGTGGTGCTGGGCCTGGTGACCACCAAGTTCGGCCAGCTGGAAGACAAGGACGAACTGAAGCGCCGCATCGAAGCCGCCGCCCTGTACGCCCCGATGGAGCAGCTGGCGCTGTCGCCCCAGTGCGGCTTCTCCAGCACCGTCCACGGCAACAACATCGCCGTGGAAGACCAGCGCAAGAAGCTGCAACTGGTGGTGGACGTGGCCCGCGAGATGTGGAACGTGGACTGAAACCCGCACCCATTTCGTTTCCATAGGAAAAGCGCCGCCCCGCGGCGCTTTTTTCTTTGCGAGAATCGATCGAATGGCCAATGTGCTCATCATCGAAGACGACGACGCCCAGCGCTTCGTCGCCAGTTTTGCCCTGAAGAAGGCAGGGCATGCAGTGCGCGAGGCGCCGGACGGCCCCAAGGGCGTGGCGGCGGCCATGGCGGAACGGCCGGACGTGGTTGTCTGCGACGTGATGATGCCGGGCATGACCGGCTACGAGGTCGTCGCCCAGATGCGCAACGACCCGGGGTTGGCCAACGTGCCGGTGATCCTGCTCACTGCCATGTCCGACCGCAAGCACATGCGCCAGGGCATGACGGCCGGCGCCGACGACTACCTCACCAAGCCTTACCGCCCCGACGAGCTGGCCGAAGCCATCAATGCCGTGCTGGCCCGGCGCGAGGCGCAGCAGGCCGCCTTCATGAGCTCGGTGTCCAACGTCGTCGAGGACGCGCTGGAGCAGCAGAAGGAATCCCTGGGCCGCCAGTACGAGGACCAGCTGGTGCGCGAGATCAACGCGCGCTGGACCCGCGCCAATGCGGCGGGCGACGTCTCCTTCGACCAGGCCTACGTGCTGCTGGCGGACCTGCTGGGCCCGCCGACGCAGGGCGCGGCCGCCGAGCTTGCGGAACTCGTGAAGCAGGTGCAGCAGTCCGCGCGCGACACGCTTTACCTGTTCGGCGCCAAGCACGTCCTGCCTTACGGCACCCGGCTGATGGCGGTGTTCGCGGCCGACGAAGCCACCCTCACCACGCCGGCGGAAACGCGCATCATGCGCGCCGCCTCCGCGCTGCTGAAGCGCGCGCCCACCGGCCGGCCGGCCACCGTGGCCATCCACCGCGGCCCGGTGATGCTGGTGGCGGTGGACGACGGCCTGCACGGCGACCAGGGCCATACCATGGTGCCCGGCGAGACGATCCTGGGCGTGGACGCGGTGCACGACGTCGCCGCTGCCCAAGGCTGGCGGCTGGCCGCCACCGCCGACGTGGCGCGCAAGCTCGCGGACCATGCGGCGCTGGGACGGCACGCGCCGACCGCGCGCGGCGACGAAGCCGTGGAACTGCTGCCGGCCAAGGCTTGACGCGCGCGCGGCGGCGCGGCACAACGCGCGTGGGAGGATCCCACCGTGCCCACCCGTCGCACCACCCTGGCCGCCCTCGCGGCCGCCACGTTGCCGCCGCTGGCCAGCGCCCAGGCCGGCCTGCAATCCTGGAAGCTCGCCACCCGCAGCCAGACCGGCATCCATGATGTCGCTCCCGCGCCCGATGGCGGCGTCTGGTTCACCGCGCAGGCCAGCGGCCACCTGGGCTGGTTCGACCCGGCCAGCGGCCGCGCCGAGCTCGTCGCGCTGGGCAGCGGCTCGGCGCCGCACGGCGTCATTCAGGGGCCGGACCACGCGGCCTGGGTCACCGATGGCGGCCAGAACGCGATCGCCCGCGTCACCTGGCCGCAGCGCCAGGTGACGCTGTTCCGGCTGCCGGCGAACACCCCCTACGCCAACCTGAACACCTGCGCCTTCGACGCCGATGGCGACCTCTGGTTCACCGGCCAGGCCGGCTACGTCGGCAAGGTGGAAGTGAAGACCGGGCACGTCAGTGCAAAAGCGGCGCCGCGCGGGCGCGGGCCCTACGGCATCTGCGCCACGCCGACCGGCGACATTTGGCACTGCTCGCTCGCCAACTCCTTCATCGCGCGCATCGACCGCCGCACCGGCGACTCCACGCCCATTCCGCCGCCCGACCGCGATGGCGGCCCGCGCCGCATCTGGAGCGACAGCCGCGGGCGGCTGTGGGTCAGCGAGTGGAACAGCGGGAACCTGTCCATGCACGACCCGGCAGCTGGCAACTGGCGCAGCTGGAAGCTGCCCGGCGCGCGGCCGCAGGCCTACGCGGTGTACGTGGACGAGCGCGATCGGGCGTGGGTGAGCGACTGGGGTTCCAACACGATCTGGTCCTTCGACCCGGCCAGCGAGAAGTTCGAACCGCACAAGCTGCCACGCGAATCCGCCAACGTCCGCCAGATCCTGGGGCGCAAGGGCGAGGTGTGGCTGGGGGAGAGCGGGACGGAGTACATCTCCGTCATCCGCACCTGACTACAGGAAGCGCTCCGCCTGCGCCAGCAGGTTCCCCTTCGGCGGCATCTCCGAGCGCGGGCACTGCACGAAAGCGACGATCGCATCCACCTTGTCCCCCACCCGCAACTCCGCGAGCCGCAGCGTGTCGTGCCGGTCCTGCGAGTTCACGTCGACCTTCACGCTCATGCGGCTGACCGTCACGTCGCTCTGCGACAGGCTCACGTGCTGCGCCGGGTGCGAGAACACGTCGTCGATCAGCGCAATGTAGGAGTCCAGCGTGGCGACGCTGGACTTCGTCTCGATGAAGCCGCGCACCGCCTCGTCGCGCTGGCGCTCGGTGTCGCGGATCTGCGCATCGATCGTGCTCGGGTCGTCGACGATGCCCTGCATGCCGTCCTGCGCCAGCTTCAGCATCCGCAGCCGCGTGCCGAGATAGGCCTTGTGCCGCTCCAGCCCCAGCGCCTTCTCGTCCAGCGCCAGGATGCGCGCCAGCGTCACCTGGGCCAGCCGGTTCATGATGCGCCTGCCCACCTCAAGCCGCGCCTGCGCCAGCGTGGCCGACGGGCACACCAGCCGGTGGCCGGTGAAGTTGACCGTGACCTGCGCCACGTCTTCCCGCATCACGCCGTCCTCGAACTTCGGGCCCAGCACGGTCTTCTCGTGCATGTGCACGCCCAGCAGCGCATAGGCTTCCTCGCAAGCCGCGTTCGCCGGCGCCTCGAAGAAGGCGCGCAGCTCGCGGTTGCGGCCCAGGAAGTCGGGGATGTCGTCGGCGCGGCCATAGAGCGCGTGCAGCAGCGGGTCTTCGTTCCAGCGCGCGCGCGCCAGCAGCACCGGCTCCAGCGGCGCGCGCCCGAGCTCGCGCAGGAAGGCCATCGTGGTCGTCACGCAGTCGTGCAGCTTCTGGCGGTAGCGCGAATGCGCACGCACCTTGGGCTCCACGGTGTCCACGATCATGTCGGTGAGTTCGGCGACGAGGCGCTGCTGCGCCTCGTCCTTCGCTTCGGCCTTGCCGAACAGGCGTTCCAGGAGGCTGCCGTCGAACATGGCAGCCGCCTACCAGTCCATCGTCGGCACCCAGGCATTCAGCGGCTTGCCCTGGTAGAGCCGGCCGCGGATGCGGTTGGCCAGGTTCTCGGCGTGCGGGCGGGTGGTCTCCAGCTCGATGATCGCCGTCGGCGCGCCGCTCTCGTGCACCAGCTTGATGGCTTCCACCGGCGCGAAGGGCGACAGGGCCTCCTGGATGCTTTCCTCCGTCACGTCGTCTGGCAGGTTTCCGATCACGATGCGCATGGTGGGTCTCCTCCGGCTCTCAGGCCATGATGTGCACGCCGCCGTCGACGTACACCGTACCGCCGCTGATGCGGCGGGCATAAGGCGTGGCCAGGTACGCACAGGCGAACCCCACGTCCATGATGTCGACCAGCTCGCCGAGCGGAGCCCTCTGCATCGCCTCGTTCAGCAGCAGGTCGAAGTCCTTCAGCCCCGAGGCCGCGCGCGTCTTCAGCGGCCCGGGCGAAACCGGGTGCACGCGGATGCCCTGGGGCCCCAGCTCGTACGCGAGGTAGCGGCACGAGGCTTCCAGGGCCGCCTTTACCGGGCCCATCACGTTGTAGTTGGGCACCACCTTCTCGGCGCCGTGGTAGCTCATGGCCATCATCGTGCCGCCCTCCTTCATCAGCGGCGCGGCCAGGCGCGCCATGCGGATGAACGAGTGGCAGGAGACGTCGATGGCCTTGGCGAAGCCCTCGGCGCTGCAGGCCAGCAGCCCGCCCTGCAGGTCCTCCTTGGGCGCCCAGGCGACCGAGTGCACCAGGATGTCGAGCCGGCCCCACTGCTTGTCGACCTGGTCGAACACGGCTTCCAGCTGCCCGGGCTGCGACACGTCGCAGGGCAGGAAGATCGACGCCTCCAGCCGCTGCGCGATCGGCTCGACGTGCGGCTTCGCCTTCTCGTTCAGGTAGGTGATGGCCAGGTCCGCTTCCAGCTGCTTGAACGCGGCGGCGCAGCCGTAGGCGATGGAGTTCTCGTTGGCGATGCCGACGACCAGCGCCTTCATGCCCTTCAGGGGTGGAGTTGCAACTTTCATGTGAGGTCCAGGGTGACGTGCACCACGCCGGCTTCGTGGCGCGTCACGGTCTGCAGCCCCGACTTGCGGAACACCGCGAGCATGGGCGTGTTGTCGGGCAGCACTTCGGCAAACAGCTGCTGCAGGCCCTGCGCGCGGGCGATGCCCGCCAGGTGCTCCAGCAGGACGCGGCCGAGGCCGCGGCCCTGGCAGTCGTCGGCGACGGCGAAGGCCACCTCCGCCCGCCCCGGCTGCGTCGCGATGTAGCGGCAGCCGCCGGCGATGACGCCATCCAGTTCGGCCACCAGCGCGACCTGCTGTACGAAGTCGATGTCGAGGAAGAAGGACAGCTCGGTGTCGCTGAAGTAGCGCTTGGGCGCGAAGAAGCGCATCTGGATCGATTCGTCGTCCATGCGCCCCAGCGCCTGCTCCAGGCCGGCGCGGTCGTCCGGCCGCTGCGCCCGGACCAGGACGGCGCTGCCGTCGCGCAGCGTGGCCATGGCGGTGTAGTGGCGTGCGTCCATGCTCTTGGCCTCAGCCCGCCAGCAGCGCGCGCGTGTGGCGGGCGATCATCAGTTCCTCGTTGGTCGGCACCACGTAGGCGGCAACGCGGCTGCCCTCGGCGCTGATGCGGCGCGCGCCCTGCGCATTGGCGCCGGTGTCCAGCCGCAGGCCCAGCCACTCGGCGTCGCGGCAGACGCGCTCGCGGATCGGCGCCGCGTGCTCGCCGATGCCGGCGGTGAACACCAGCGCGTCCAGCCCGCCAAGCGCCGCCGCCAGCGAGCCGAGCTCGCGCCGGATGCGATAGCAGTACAGGTCGATGGCAACGGCGGCGCGCGGGTCGCTGCTGCCAAGCAGCGCGCGCATGTCGCTGGACACGCCGGACACGCCCAGCAGGCCCGACTCCTTGTAGACCATCTTCTCGATGGCGCGCACGTCCATCCCGCGCTGGTCCATCAGGTACAGGATCACGCCCGGGTCGACGCTGCCACAGCGCGTGCCCATGGGCAGGCCCTCGACCGCCGTGAAGCCCATGGTGCTGGCGACGCTGCGCCCGCCCTCCAGCGCGCACATGCTGGCGCCGTTGCCCAGGTGCATGACCACCGTGCGGCCGGCAGCGGCGCGCGCGTCGACCTGCGGCAAGGTGGAGGCGATGTACTCGTAGGACAGCCCGTGGAAGCCGTAGCGGCGCACGCCCTGGGTGTGCAGCGCATGGGGCAGCGCGAACATCTGCGCCACCTCGGGATTGCTGCGGTGGAAGGACGTGTCGAAGCAGGCCACCTGCGGCAGGTCCGGCAGCTTCCCCAGGATGGCGGCGATGGGCGCCAGGTTGTGCGGCTGGTGCAGCGGAGCGAGCGGAACGAACTTCTGCAGCGCCTGTACCAGCCCGGCGTCCACGCGCACCGGCTTCGTGTATTCCATGCCGCCATGCACGACGCGGTGGCCCACACCGGCCAGGTGGGCGCCCTGCAGGCTCTCGCGCAGGTGCGCCACCAGGTGGGCGACCGCGCCCGTGTGGCCCAGTTTCAACCCGTGGCCCCAGCGCTTGTTTTCCAGCACCCGGCCCGCCGCATCCTTGGCGATGAAGTGCGGGTCGGTGTACAGGCTTTCCACCTGCCCGCGCTGGGCCGGCTCCAGCTCTTCGCCGCGCACGATGAACAGCGAGAACTTGAGGCTGGAGGAGCCCGCGTTGAGGACGGCGATGGCGTCGGCCATGGCGTGCTCCTAGCCCAGCGCCTTGGCCGGCTGCGCGCGGCGCGCATGCGCCACCAGCGAGGCGACCGCGCACGAAGCCAGGCGCGTGGTGACCGAATCGGCGCGGCTGGTCAGGATGATCGGCACCTTGGCGCCCAGCACGATGCCGGCCGCGGCGGCGCCCGCCAGGAAGCTCAGGCTCTTGGCCAGCATGTTGCCCGCCTCGAGGTCCGGCACGATCAGCACGTTGGCGCGGCCCGCCACCGGCGAGGCGATCTTCTTGATCGCGGCGGCCTGCAGGTCGATGGCGTTGTCCAGCGCCAGCGGGCCATCGAGGATGCCGCCGGTGATCTGGCCGCGATCGGCCATCTTGCAGAGGGCGGCGGCTTCCACCGTCGATGGGATCTTCGGGTTGACCGTCTCCATCGCCGACAGGATCGCCACCCGCGCTTCGGGCACGCCCAGGGCCTGGGCCAGGTCGATCGCGTTCTGCACGATGTGGACCTTGTCCTCCAGCGAGGGCGCGATGTTGATCGCCGCGTCCGAGATGATGAGGGGCGTGGCGTGGTTCGGCACGTCCATCACGAAGCAGTGGCTGATGCGCCGGGCGGTGCGCAGGCCGCCCTCCCGCGACACCACTGCGCCCATCAATTCGTCGGTGTGCAGGCTGCCCTTCATCAGGCATTCGGCGCGGCCTTCGCGCACCAGCCGCACGGCCTCGTCCGCCGACGCATGGCTGTGGGGCGTGTCGACGATCTCCAGGCCGGCGAGGTTCAGGCCGAACTGCTCCGCCACGCCGAGGATGCGGTCGCGCGGGCCGACCAGCAGCGGCGCGATGAGGCCCAGCGCCGCCGCTTCGATGGCGCCGGTGAGCGAGGGTTCGTCGCAGGGGTGCGCCACCGCCGTCGACACCGGCAGCAGCGAGCGGGCGCGCGCGATCAGGCGGTCGTAGTTCTCGTGGCGGGCGGCGCTCATTGCATTCTCCTGGGAGCCGCGGTACGCGCGGGAGCGCGGCGGCGCGCGGGGGCCTTGGCCTTGGCGACGGCAGGCACGGTGGCCTTGGCGCCGACCAGCGTGCGGATGCGATCGAACATCGCCACCTGCTCCGGCAGCGGCTTCACGCCCTGCACGCGCTTGTCCTTCAGCAGCCGCTCCAGCAGGTTCAGGAAGCGGTCGCGGTCGGAGCGCTGCGGCAGCAGCGAAGGCAAGGTCGCGATGGCCTCGTCCGGCGCATAGCGCACGATCAGCTCCTGCTCGCCGCGGATGCGCCGCGCCTCGTCGCGCGGCATGGCGGGCAGCAGGTCCTGGTAGTCGCCCATCAGCTCCTGCTTCAGCTCCAGCCGTGACAGCGGCAGCGGCTCGCCCTTGCGCGCCAGCAGGTAGGCGGCGCGCGCGGTCGCCTCCGCGTAGCCACCTTGGGCGATCGAGGCGAGCGCGTCCTTCACCACCGGCAGCTCGCGCGGGTCCTGCATCGGCTGCGCGGCCTGCGCCTCCTGCTTGTCCGCCAGCAGCACCGAGAACAGGTTGCCGTAGACCTGGAAGAAGCTCGCCTCGCTGATCGCGTCCCGGATGGCGCGCTGGTAGTCCAGCGCCGCGCTGGTGATCTCCGCCATCGCCTTTTCCGAGCGGCGCAGCGGATGGTCCGCGCCCATCGCGCGGCGCTGGCTGCGCACGCCTTCGGCGGCTGCGGGCAGCCACCACAGGAAAGGATTCAGGTCGGAGATGGACCAGCGCTGGAAGCGTAGCGGATGGAAGTCGCGCTGCAGCTTGCCGCCCCAGTCCGTGGCCATCGCCTGCACCGTGGGCTGCGCGAACAGTTCGTAGGCGCGCTGGTTGAACTCGGACACCGCGTTCACCGCCTCGAAGGCCTTCTCGTCGCCGCGCCGGAAGCGGTTCAACTGCGGCACCAGTTCTTCCAGCTGCCGCTCGACGAAGCTCACCTCGTAGGCCGGCTGGCCATCGGCCCCGCGCTTCGTCGCGATCTTCATGCCGTACAGGCCGGGCGCCAGCGCCTCGATGGACTCCATCACCTCGACGATCTGCGCGTGCTCCTTCTTCGCCACCTTGCCGGACACGAAGATGCCCAGGTGGCCGATGTCTTCATGCAGCAGGCCGACGATCACCTGCCCGTGGGCCTTGATCTCTTCGGTGCTGCCGTAGACGTCCGCGACCCAGTTGAAGGCCTGCTGCGGCGGCGTGATGTTGTCGCCCATGGACGCGAACAGGATGATGGGCACCTTCAGCGCCCGCAGGTCGAACACGCCGCCCTGCCCCGTCTGCACCGCGCCCTTCCAGAGCCTGTTGCCGACGAAGAGGTTCTGCGTGATCCACTCGATCTCCTCGCGGTTCATCAGGTAGAAGCCGCCCCACCAGCGCTCGAAGTCCAGGAAGCGCGGCGGCTCGGTGTCCGCGTTGGCGTACACGTGGTAGTACTTGTCCCAGAAGGTGTTGGCCGGGTTCAGGTTCTCGAAGTTCTGCACCAGCCAGGCGCCGTCGAACTTGCCGTCCGCCAGGTCCGAGGTGAAGGACGAGAGCCACGTCCCTCCCAGCAGCCCGCCGGCGTAGCGCATCGGGTTGTCGCCCTCGCCTTCGGCCCAGGCGCCGCCCCAATAGGACATGGGCGCGCCGTTGATCACGATCGGGCCGGTGTCGTCCGGGCTGGACGCCACCAGCATCATGGCGGCCCAGCCGCCCTGGCAGTTGCCGACGATGGCCGGCTTGGGCGCGCCCGGGTGCAGCGCGCGCACCTTGCGCACGAACTCCTGCTCCGCCGCGCACACGTCCAGCAGCGTCTGGCCCTCTTCCGGCTCGGGGAAGAAGATGACGAAGTAGACCGGGTGGCCCTCGCGCAGCGCGGCCCCCACCTGCGAGTCGTCCTTGAAGCCGCCGATGCCGGGGCCGTGGCCGGCGCGCGGGTCGATGATCACGTAGGGCCGCAGCCTGTCATCGACCTGCAGGCCGTCGGGCGGCACGATGCGCACCAGCGCGTAGTTGACCTTGCGCGGCAGCGTGCGGCCGTCCAGCACCATCTCGTAGTCGAAGTGCAGCACCGGCGGCAGCCCGGCGCGAGAGCGCTCGATGAAGCCGTTGCCGCGCTGGCGCAGCGTGTCCCAGAAGAGGACGGAGCGCTGGGCCGAATCGATGGCGTACTGCCCGGTGGCGCTGAACAACTCCCAGGGATTCGGCGGCGCGACGGTGCCCTGGTCCTGGCTGGCCTGGCGCACCCTCTCGCTGAAATGCTCCTGCGCCACCTTGGCGCGTTTCTGGAACAGCAGCGCCGACTTGGTCGCGAGTTCGGCGCTGGCGGACAATTTTCTTGTCGGGTCGGACATGGGGACGGCCTGGGTAAAAACCGCCTCATGTTCCAGCCCCTGACCCCGGCGGCCCAATCGGACGAAAGTCCAATGGCGCCTTTATGCTGCAGTGCGCAAATTCAGGCGGCAGCCTATCCCCGCTGCGCCCGGTCCTTGGCGTTCTGCGCCTCGATGCGCTCGCGCGCCTCGCGCCAGTCCTGCTCGCTCCAGCTGCGCAGCTCGTAGAAGTTGCCCCCCGTCGCCAGCGCGTTGCCGCCGTCCATCATGATGCTCTGGCCCGTCAGCCAGTCGCACTGGGCGGGCGCCATCAGGAAGGCGGCCAGGTTCTGCAGCTCGCCCATGCGGCCGGGCCGCGCCATCGGGTTGCGCTCGCGGCTTCGGGCGCCGGGTTCCTCGCCCGGGTTGAGGCGCTTGCTCATGCCTTCGGTCGGGATCTCGCCGGGGCCTACCGCATTCAGCCGCACGCCGTAAGGCGCCCATTCGACGGCCAGCGACTTGGTCATGACGTCGATGCCGGCCTTGCTCATGGCCGAGGGCACCACGAAGGGGCTGCCGTTGTCGACCCAGGTCGTGATGATGCTCATCACGCTGCGCCAGGGCTGGTCGCGCGTCCAGTGGCCGGCGCGCGCCTGCGCCACCCAGCGCTTTCCGAGGGCCTGCGTCACGTAAAAGGTGCCGTGGAAGACGATGTTGGCGACGGCGTCGAAGCCGCGCGGCGACAGGCTCTCGGTCGGCGCGATGAAGTTGCCGGCCGCATTGTTGACGAGGCCCGACAGGCCACCGTCCTCGAACAGCTCCGCCACCATTTCCTCCACCGCCGCCGCGACGCGGATGTCGACGCCGAAGGTGTCGATGCGGCGGTCCGGAAAGCGCGCGCGCCAGGCGTCGGCGGTCTCGTCGCACACGGCCTTGCGGCGGCCGCAGATGGCGACGTCGGCGCCGAGCTCCAGGAAGCGCTCGGCCATGGACTGGCCGAGGCCGGTGCCCCCGCCGGTGACCAGGATGCGCTGGCCTTGCATGAGATTGTTCGCGAACATGGTTTTCCTCTCGTGAATCACGGCTGGACGGCCCCGCTGGCCGCGCGCCTCGCATAGAATTTTTCGAGGAGCCGAGGACCGCGGCGGGCAGCGCCCGCCGCCCCTCGGCTTTTGCTTTCCGGCCCGGAATTTACTCCACGAAAGGACGTCTTCGATGCAGGGATTGCCGCTTGGCGCCGGCGCGCTCACGCTGGCTGCGGCCGCTGCCTTCTGCTTGCCCGCGGCGCACGCGCAGGGCGTGCGCCTGCGCCTGGCGGGAAGCCTGTGCAACAGCATGACCAGCCAGGTGCTCACCACCCAGCAGGTGCCGCCGCTGTCCACGACGGCGAGCCCGGCGAACTCGGTCAATGGCGCGATGGCGCAGCGGCTGGAGCAGCAGCGCGATGGCTATTTCGCCAAGCTCGACAACGCGGTTCCGTTCAATGGCCTCTACGTCACTGGCCTGGCGGACCAGACCGACAACTACGGCGGGCGCTACAGCGCCGGCCTCGAGTGGGAGCTGTTCAACGAAGGCCGCAGCGACGCGCGCCGCACGCTGGAGCGCCTGAAGCTGGAAAGCAAGACGCAGTACGTGCAGCTGCTGCGTGACATGGAGGAGCGCCAGTTGCAGGAGAACCTGCTGGCCGTGGAGCAGATGCGCAACAAGCTGCTGGCCACCATGTATGCGCGCGAGAGCACCGCGATCCGGCCGGTGCTGGAGCGGCGCAAGGCCGAACTCGCCGCCGGCCGCGCCACCCGCGCCGACGTCGCCGACATCGAGTTCAAGGCCGAACGCGCCCAGCTGCGCAGCCAGCACTACGGCGGCCTGCGCGACGTGCTGGTCTACCCGGCCTCGCAGGAGCTGATCAACCACATCGAGGACGTGCAGCTGAAACCGGTGGACGAACTGGTGCAGCGCGCGGCGGAACGCTCCCCGGACATCCAGCTGCAGGCGCTGGTGGCCGGCCGCGGCAGCTTCCTGCCCTCGTACAAGGACAACACCTCGGTGCGCTTCTACGTGGAGCGGAGCAAGGACCTGGACCGCGGCCCCTACAACGTGGCCGGCGTACGGGTGCGCATCCCGATCGGCAACGACCAGGTGCGCGACGCCGCGGCCGAAGCGACCGAGGGCATCGCGCGCGACCAGCAGGAGTCGATCCGCGCCGCGCTGGCGCAGAAGATCGAGCTGCTGGCCGAGCGGCTGCGCCTGAAGCAGAACGACATGCGGCTGCTGCAGGCCGAGAACAAGCTGGTGCGGCAGAAGACGGAGCTGGCCTGCTACCGGCTGGACCACCCGGTCACGGCGCTGCCGGACGCCGACCGCGACGTCGAGGAACTCACCTTGCGGCTGCACGAGATGCAGCGCGAGATCCTGAGCGCGCGGCTGGACGTGCTGGAGGTGCTGACGCAGCTGAGTGCGGTGGTCAAGCCGAAGGAGCCGGCGGAGTTGTATTCGCTGCAGGCGAACTAGAACGGCGGCTCGCCGCCTCAGGCAGGCGCCGTGGCGCGGCGCAAACCGGCGCGTGTCGGCGCGGCCGGGCGTTGCCGCGCAGCGGGAGCCCCATGGGCTGCGCCCGCGAACACGCCGACCGCCAGCACCAGGTCGCCGGTCTGCAGGGCCAGTTGCGCCACCGCGCCCGCGACGTCCTGCACCATCTGGGCGTTCTGTTGCGTGGCCTGGTCCATCTGCACGACCGCGTCCCCGACCTGGGCCACGCCGGTGCTCTGCTCGGCGCAGGCCGCGCTGATCTCCTCCATCAGCCGGCTGACGCGGCGCACGCTCTCCACCACGTCCGCCGTCGTCCCGGCCGCGCCCTGCACCCGGTGCGCGCCCTGCTCCACCTGCTGGAGGCTGTGCGCGATGATGGACTTGATCTGCTTCGCGGCTTCCGCGCTGCGCCGCGCCAGCGCCCGCACTTCCGCCGAGACGACGGCGAAGCCCCGGCCCTGCTCGCCGGCGCGCGCGGCCTCCACCGCCGCATTGAGCGCGAGGATGTTGGTCTGGAAGGCGATGTCGTCGATCAGGCCGATGATGTTCGCGATCTGCCCGGCGCTGTCGCGGATGCCCTGCATGGTGTCGGCGACGGCGCCGACCGCCGCTCCGCCCTGCAGGGTGGTCTCGCTGGCCGAGCGCACCAGGTCCATCGCCCGCTGCGCGCGCTCGGCATTCTGCTTGACCGCCGCTGCCAGTTCCTCCATGGAGGCGGCCGATTCTTCCAGCGCGCTCGCCTGATGTTCGGTGCGCGCCGCCAGTTCCTGGCTGGCGCGGTGCAGGCCGGTGCCGCTGGCGTCGACCGCGTGCGAGCGCTTCACGACGTCCTTGACCAGCGAGCGCAGGTTCAGGTTGGCCTGCGTGGTCGCACGCGCCAGCATGCCGATCTCGTCGATCCGGTTCAGGTGCAGTTCGGCGCAAGCCTGGCCACGGGCGGACAGTTCGGCTTGCGCCAGGATGCGCTGCAGCGGCCGGGCGACCTGCGCCTCCAGCATCCAGCAATTGAGGAAAGCGCCCAGCAAGGCGAGCGCGCCGGCCTGCGCCACGGTGGCTGAAGGCAAACCGCCAGCGAGCATCGCGGCGACGGCCAGCGCCAGCCCGCCCAATGCGGCCAGCCGGATGCGCCATCGCAGCGGCATCACCTGGAGCCAGGACGTCCATGCCAGCAGGCCGGTGCGCACGGCCACGCCCTTGCGCAGGGCGGTGCCGCGCGCAGTCCCATTGCGCAGCCGCGCGTAGAGGGCTTCCGCCGCTTCGACCTCCTGCCGCGTCGGCGTCACCCGGACCGAGGTGTAGCCGGTGATGTGCCCGTCGCGCGTGATGGGCGTCGCGTTGGCGCGCACCCAGTAGTGGTCGCCGTTCTTGCGGCGGTTCTTGATCATGCCGGTCCACGACTCGTTGCCGCGGATGGTCGCCCACAGGTCGGCGAAGGCCTCGCGCGGCATGTCCGGATGGCGCACCAGGTTGTGGAATTCGCCGGTGAGCTCCTCCCGCTCGAAGCCGCTGGCCTGGATGAAGTCGGGGTTCACGTAGACGATGCGGCTCTCCGTGTCCGTGATGGACATGATGATCGCGTCGTCGGCAAGCCGGTGTTCTTGCTGGGTGACGGGCTGGTTGTTTCGCATCGGCGCAGGTCTCCTCTTCGGTCGGCACGAAGAATACTTTCCTCTACCATACGAATCCTTTGATCTGCGTCAAAGCGGACTGTCGACCTCACGCGGAGGCCCTAGCTTCCGGCGTGCACCCGGGCCTGCATGTCGCGGCAAGCCAACGAGATCAGGTGCATCAGCGCCTCGGAATCGACCTCGCGTCCGGGCCCGAGCTTCACGTGGCGCATGAACTTCCCGGTGCCCTCCAGCAGGCTCGCGGGATCGGGCAGCTGTGCACCGAGGAAGAAGCCCACGTCCACGTGGGCTTTGTAGACAGCGACGTAAGCAAATGCGGCGTCGGCGACACAGGCGGTGGCCTGGCCGTCGTGCATCAGCTCCCGGATGTCGTCGCCGCAGGCGCGCAGCGTTTCGAACCAGTGGCGTGCGATGGCGCCCAATTCGCCAGGCCGCTCGTGCAGCCAGGCGGAGACGGCAGGGTCCTGTTTGACAGCGGTGGCGAAGCGGAACAGCCGATCCATGACAAACCGATCATGGGCCCGTGAGCGGTGCGCAGCAAGCTGCGCACCCTAAGACGGCGCATGACCGGCCGGCTGGCCGTCCACGGTGTTTCCGGGACCGTCCGGCGGCGCCCAATGCGCGTCGGGCGGCGTCAAGTAGACCGGGCCCCAATGGTGCTCGGGCGGGATGGAGAAGCGCATGCCCTCCACCTCGTTGTGATGCGCATAGCCGCCGTGGAAGTTGACGTCGACGTTGCTGGACACGTTGCGGATGCGGTTGAACGCGGAGCTCCATTGCAGCGCGATGTGGCGGATGTTGCGCACCGTGCCACCTTCCACGAGTCCGCGGTAGCTGCGCGCGATGCGCAGGTAGCCGCTGCCCTGGTCGCCCTTGTTCCAGGCGCCATCGAGCAGGATGTCGCGCACGCGGAAGCCGTAGCTCTGCTCGATCAACAGCGGATGCCGGCCGGCGTCGATGACGCCCACGCGCTCGATGTCGGCATCCTGCGTCCACAGCAGCGAGATGGCGTCGACCGCGAAGTCCGGCAGCACGTTCTCGTACACGTGTGACACGCTGGCGATGGCGCGACCATCGGCCAGCTGCTGGATGCTGAAGTCCGCCAGCTGCACGCCGCGCACCGGCAAGGCGCGCGCAACTTCGGTTGTACTGGCGTCGAAGGACACTCCCGAAGGTTCGGAAAGATGCACGCCCGCGGCATCCACGCTCTCCACGCGCAGCAGCGCCTGCCGCAGGTAGGGATACTTGCGATTCCAGCGCTGGCTGCCGATGGAGTGCAGGAAGGCGTCGTCGTTCGGCTCGCGCAGCCACAGCAGGTCCCCGGGCTGCACCTGCAGCCGGCCCGTGACCCGCACGAGCTTCTCGTCCGGCCCCAGCGCCTGCGCCAGGCGCGCCGTGCGCTTGCCTTCTTCGCCCAGGACCTGGATCACGGCCGGCGCCGGCGCCTGCAGGTGCGACACGATGCGGGTCCGCTCGCGCCCCGCGCCGACGATGCTGACGCCGTCGCGCCGGATCACCAGCGGCTGCTTGAAATCCAGCACGCCGGCCGGCAGCCGGATCGCCACCGGCCCCGGCGGCTGGCGGTCCAGCCAGGCCTGCAGCGGCGCCGCGTCGTCCTGGCCATCGTCGGCCCGCACCCCGGGCGGCACCGTGCCCGCGGGCTGCGGCGCGGTCGCGGCGTTGGCGGGCGTCACCAGCCATGCCGTGGACGAAGGGGCCAGCCAGCCCGCAGCCGGCAGCCGCAGCGCGCTGTGCGTCAGCAGGATCACCAGGCCGAAGGCCACATAGGCCGTGAGCATCGTCGCCGTCGGCGCGAGCCGCCGCAGCAGGCCGCCCTTGGCCGCCACCGCCTGCCGGCCCCTGCCCTTGCTCCAGCTCTGGTCCGAGAGGTGGTGCCAGGCGCGGATCTTGACGATGGCGCCGATCCAGTGCGTGTAGAGCATCAGCGGGATCGTGCGCCAGGTCACGCCGTGGCCGTTGGCCGCGATCACCGCCACCTGCACGGTGCGCACGAGCGCCGCCCAGGCGATGTACAGCGGCAGGAAGATCGGCGACTTGGTGAGGGCCATGACGGTCGCGCCGGTGATGCCGACCAGCGAGGTCCACATCGAGATGCGCTGGTCCAGCAGCACCAGCCAGATGAACCAGCCGGTGCGCCACGGCCCCAGGGCCAGCGCCCGCGGGTTGTTGCGCATGGTGTTGCCGAACCAGCGATACGGCAGCTCCACGCTGGCGCGCAGGAAGCTCGTTTCGCGGCTTTCCAGCGAGACCACGCGGACATCCGGCAGGTACAGCATCTTCCAACCGCTTTGCAGCACGTGGAACCACGAGCTCTTGTCGTCGCCCATCAGGAAGCGGAAGCGGCCGTGCAGCCAGTGGTCGATGGTGTCGTGCTCGATGCGCTGCAGGAAGTCTTCCTGCACCACGATGCCGGTGCGGAAGGCCGAGAAGCGGCCGGTCAAGGTGAGCACCTTGTGCGACAGGCTGTGCGACTGGAACAGCACGTGGCGCTGGCCGAACTTGAGCGCGAACCAGTCGCGGTACCAGGCATCGCGGCCCGGGATGAAGGCCGTCTCGTCGGTGGTCAGCGCGCCGAGGTCGCGGAAGGCGGCGAAGAAGGGCAGCACGCGCGCCAAGGTGTCGGGCGCGAGCCAGGTGTCGCCGTCCATCAGGATGGTCACGCTGTCCGGCTCATCGTCGTGGCGGCGCGCCACGGCGCGCAGCGCATGGCCCATCGCGATGCGCTTGCCCTGGCTCTGTCGCTGGAACACCAGTTCCACCTTGTCGCGCGCGGGGTGGGCGTTGACCGCGGCGGCGATGACCGCTTCGTCCTCGTCGCTGCCCACGGCCGCCACGATGGTCGCCTTGCACGGCAGCGCGGCGATGTTGGCCATCAGCGCCTGCGTCGCCTCGGTGCTGACCCAGGCTTCCTCCAGGTAGGAAGGCACGACGATGAAGATGCGCTCCGACGTGCGCCCGCTGTCGGCCACGCGCTCCGCCGCCGCGCGCAGGCGCGGATAGTGGATCAGCGCATACCAGGCCGCGCGCAGGTAGTGCACCACCTGCCAGCCATAGCGCCAGAAGGCCAGCACGCCGAAGGCAAGCAGCACCTTGACGTGCAAGGGGTGCAGGCCTGCGCGCGCCCAATAGAGGAAAGCGTAGCTGGAAGTGCCGTACAGCAGGATCGGCAATACCGCGGAGCGCAGCGCCTGCAGGCGGGCGGAGCGCGCGGTCATGACCAGGGCAGCGAGGGGTTCCGGATCCAGACGTTCACGCGCGCATTGGCCGGCAGCCGCACCTGGCGGTCGTCGAAGTCGACCTTCACCAGGGTCTGGTCGAGCCCGCCCTCCTGCGTGACGGCGGCCGCCGCCGAAGCCGCGGCCAGGCCGATGGCGGAGATCCGCGCCGGATACTGCCTGTTCTCGAAGGGCACCGCCACCGTGGCCGGCATGCCGGGCCGCAGCTTCACCGCGTCCTCGTTGGGCAGGCGCAGCAGCACGCTGGGCGTGACGTCGGCCTCCAGCAGCACCACCGGGTCGCGCGCGGCCACGAACTCGCCGTTCACGTGCTCCACGGTGAACACCTTGCCCTTCATCGGGGCGCGCACGATGCTGTCTTCGTCCTGGCGCGCCAGCAGTTCCTTCTTGGCCGCCAGCTCCAGCTGCAATCGGCTCAGGTTGTCGGAGGCGTTGATGCTCTGGCTGTGCGTGGCGCTGTCGGCCACCTGCCGCAGGTAGTCGTTGCGCATGGCTTGCGCCTGGTCGTTCACCACCAGCATGTCGCGCTGCGTGATGACGCCGGCTTCGTACAGCTTGCGCGCGTTCGCCAGTTCGCCCTGGCGGTCGGCCCAGTTGCGCCGCAGCGAATCCAGCAGGCCGGCATCGGCGCCGCGGCGCTCGCGTGCGAGGCGCGCCTGCTCGGCGACCAGCAGCGCGATGTGCTGCTCCAGCGCCCGCACCTCGGTGCGCAGCTGCGGGTTGTCGACCGTGAACAGCGCCGTGCCCGGCTCCACGCGCGAACCAGGCTGTACGAGCAGTCGTACAAGCTGGCCGTCGTGGTTGGCGGTGACGCGCGCAATGCTGCCGCTCGCGAAACCGGTGCCCTGCAACTGGTATGTCAAGTTGTACCAGACGATGCCCACCGCCGCGCCCACCACCGCCAGGCCCAGCAACACTGCGCCGGCCATGCGCGCGCGATTCGGGCGCGGCAGGCCTTCGCCGCCTTGCAGCAGCAGCGGCGCGTGCACCGGCGTGCCCGTGCCCGGCAGCGCGACCACCGCGACGATGTCGTCGACCTCGCCCAGCTTGCCGTCCAGCGACAGCTCGATGTAGTGGCGCAGGATGCGCCGGTTGCGCGGCGACAGCTCGTGGAACTCGAAGCCGTGCACGCTGCCGTGGCGGCTGCGGTAGGCCAGCTGCACCGGGATCAGCAAGGTCGAGTCGCGCATCGGGAAGCTCAGCCTGGCATCGACGACCTCGCCGGGCTGCGGGACGGGCTCCAGGTCGGTGAGGCCCACGCCGGTGGTGGACCAGTCGTGCGCCGCATGCGTGCGGCCGGCGATCTCGACGTGCAGCGGGATCGCGACCCGCATCGCCTTGCGTGGCAGGTTCGCTTCGCGCGAAATCATGGCAGTGCTCCCTCTGGATTCGAGAGCGCATGGTCACAAGTGCAACAAATGCGGCGCCACCGGAATTGACTCGACCAGTCGTAGGAGCCTGCCTACTCCGCAAACAGATGCGCAAGAGCCGACGCGCGCCCGGCCCGCGGCCTAGCCTGTGCGTTCGCCGCAGACGCATGCGGAGGGAGTACTGCAGCAATGAACGTCACCATCATCGGGACCGGCTACGTGGGCCTGGTCACCGGCGCCTGCCTCGCCGAACTGGGGAACAACGTGTTCTGCCTCGACGTCGACCAGGCCAAGATCCACCTGCTGAACGCGGGCGGCATGCCGATCCACGAGCCGGGGCTGGAGGAGATCATCGCGCGCAACGTGGAGGAAGGACGCCTCGTGTTCTCCTCCGACCCCGCCGCGGCCACCGCCTTCGCCGATGTGCAGTTCATCGCCGTCGGCACGCCGCCCGACGAGGACGGGGCCGCGGACCTGCAGTACGTGCTGGCCGCCGCGCGCAGCATCGGCCGCCACATGCAGGGCTTCAAGGCCGTCGTCGACAAGTCCACGGTGCCCGTGGGGACGGCGGAAAAGGTGGCGGCCGCGATCCGCGAGGAGCTGGCCGCACGCGGCGCCGACATCGAATTCGCGGTGGCGAGCAACCCCGAGTTCCTGAAGGAAGGGGCGGCAGTGGAGGACTTCATGCGGCCGGACCGCATCGTGCTGGGCGTGGACGAGACGCCCGCCGGCGAGCGCGCGCTCGCTTTGCTGCGCGAGCTGTACCGCCCGTTCAACCGCAACCACGAGCGCACGCGCGTGATGGACGTGCGCAGCGCGGAGTTCACCAAGTACGCTGCCAACGCGATGCTGGCCACCCGCATCAGCTTCATGAACGAACTGGCCAACCTGGCCGACCGCGTCGGCGCCGACATCGAGCTGGTGCGCCAGGGCATAGGCTCCGACCCGCGCATCGGCTACAGCTTCCTCTATGCCGGCACCGGTTATGGCGGCAGCTGCTTCCCCAAGGACGTCGACGCGCTGTGCCGCACCGCCAGCGAGAACGGCCATGGGCTGCAGATCCTGGATGCAGTGCAGCGCGTGAACCAGGCGCAGAAGAAGGTGCTGCTGGAGAAGGTCTGGGCGCAGTTCGGCCGCCGGCTCGCGGGCCGCTCCTTCGCCGTGTGGGGGCTCGCCTTCAAGCCCGGCACCGACGACATGCGCGAGGCGCCCAGCCGCTCCATCATCGAGGCGCTGCTGCGCGCCGGCGCCACGGTGCGCGCGCACGACCCGGTGGCGCAGGAGCAGGCAGCGCGCGCGCTGGCCGGCGACCTGGCCGACCATCCCGAGCTGCTGCGCAACCTGACCTTCGTGCCCAAGCCGCTGGATGCCGCGCAAGGCGCGGATGCACTGATCGTGCTGACCGAGTGGAAGAGCTACAAGAGCCCGAACCTGCGGGCGCTGCGGGAGGCCTTGCGTTCACCGCTGGTGCTGGATGGGCGGAACATCTATGACCTGCACGCGATGGCGGCGGCGGGGCTGACGTACCTGGGGATCGGGCGGAACAACCTGGCGTTGTTGAAGGAGCAGATGCAGGTCGCGCCGATCACGGTGGCGAACGAGGTCACCAGGGAGGAGCCGATCGAGGTGCTGGTGGAGCTCGCGGCGCAGGCGGCCGCGGAGACGAAGGCGCTCGGCGAGGAAGCATCCTGACGAACCCTGTAGGGTGCGCAGCTTGCTGCGCACCTCACGAGGAGCATCGCGCGGTGCGCAGCAAGCTGCGCACCCTACATTTCGAGACCCGGAATTGAGAAGCGGCCCGAGGGCCGCTTCTTCAATGCACCGCCGCCGGCGGTGTCACTTCCCAGTGCTGCATCACGCGGTCGTGGCCGTCCACGCTTTCCAGCCGGACGCGGAAGCCCCACAGGCGGGCGACGTGCTTCACCACTTCCTCTGCGCTGTTGTCCAGCGGACGGTCGCTGTGGCGAATGTGGCGCAGGGTCAGCGAGCGGTCGCCGCGCGCATTGACGTTCCACACCTGGATGTTCGGCTCGCGCCAGCCCAGGTCGTGCTGCCGCGACAGCGACTCGCGCAGGCGCCGGTAGCCGTTGTCGTCGTGGATGGCGGAGACCAGCAGCTCGGATTGCGCCGAGTCGTCCATGATGGCGAACAGGCGCAGGTCGCGCATCAGCTTGGGCGACAGGTACTGGCCGATGAAGCTCTCGTCCTTGAAGTGCCGCATCGCGTAGTCCAGCGACTTGATCCAGTCGCTGCCCGCCAGGTCCGGGAACCACTCGCGGTCCTCGTCGGTCGGGTTCTGGCAGATGCGCTTGATGTCCGTGAACATGGCGAAGCCCAGCGCATACGGGTTGATGCCGCTATAGGCCGGATGCGTCACCGGCGGCTGGAACACCACGTTGGTGTGCGAGCTGAGGATCTCCATCATGTAGCCGTCCGAGAGCATGCCCTCGTCGTACATGGTGTTCAGCAGCGTGTAGTGCCAGAACGTGGCCCAGCCCTCGTTCATCACCTGCGTCTGCCGCTGCGGATAGAAGTACTGCGCGATCTTGCGCACGATGCGCACGATCTCACGCTGCCAGGGCTCCAGCAGCGGCGCGTTCTTCTCGATGAAGTACAGGATGTTTTCCTGCGGCTCCTCGGGGAAGCGGCGCGTCTTCTTCTCGGCCTGCTTGCCGGCCTTGGCGGGCAGCGTGCGCCACATGTCGTTGACCTGCTGCTGCAGGTAGTCCTCGCGGTCCTTGCGGCGCTGCTCCTCCTCCACCATGGAGATCTTCTGCGGCCGGCGATAGCGGTCCACGCCGTAGTTCATCAGCGCATGGCAGGCGTCCAGCACCTGTTCCACCGCGTCGATGCCGTGGCGCTCCTCGCATTCGGTGACGAAGCTCTTGGCATAGACCAGGTAGTCGATGATCGAGCTGGCGTCCGTCCACATCCGGAACAGGTAGTTGCCCTTGAAGAAGGAGTTGTGCCCGAAGCAGGCGTGCGCCATCACCAGCGCCTGCATCGGCATCGTGTTCTCCTCCATGAGGTAGGCGATGCAGGGATCGGAGTTGATCACGATCTCGTACGCCAGCCCCATGTGGCCGCGGCGGTAGCTCTTCTCGCTCTGGATGAAGTGCTTGCCGTAGGACCAGTGGCGGTAGTTCACCGGCATGCCCACCGAGGCATAGGCGTCGAGCATCTGCTCGGACGAGATCAGTTCCAGCTGGCTCGGATAGGTGTCCAGGCCGAAGCGTTCCGCCGTGCGGCGGATCGCCTGGAAGTAGGTTTCGATCAGGTCGAAGTTCCAGTCGGACGGGCTCGGCAGGCGCCGGCTCTCGTCCTTCTTCGCGTCCGACGGGGTAAGGAGTTCGGCTTCCATCATGCGGCCTGCGGAGTCTTCTTGAACAGGTCCCGGAACACCGGGAAGATTTGCGAGGGCGTGCAGATCTTCTGCATGGCGAAGTGCGGGTTGGCGTCACGCACGCGCGTGTACTCCTCCCACAGGTTCTGGTCCTCGTCGGCCACCTGCACGTAGGCGTAGTAGCGCACCAGCGGCAGGATCTTGTTGTCCAGGAGCTCGCGGCACTTGGACGAATCCTGCTGCCAGTTGTCGCCGTCCGAGGCCTGCGCGCCGTAGATGTTCCACTCGCTGCCCATGTAGCGCTCGCGGATGATGTCGTTCATCAGCGTGAGCGCGCTTGAGACGACCGTGCCGCCGGACTCCGTGGCGTGGAAGAACTCGTCTTCCGTCACCTCGGCCGCCTGCGTGTGGTGGCGGATGAACACCACCTCGGTCTTCTCGTAGTGCTTGGACAGAAACAGGTACAGCAGGATGAAGAAGCGCTTGGCGAGGTCCTTGCGCGACTCGTCCATCGAGCCCGAGACGTCCATCAGGCAGAACATCACGGCCTTGCTGGTGGGCTTGGGCTCGCGGATGCGGTTGCGGTAGCGCAGGTCGAAGGGGTCCAGGAACGGCACGCGCTTCAGCCGCGCGCGCAGTTCTTCCACCACTACGCGCTGCTTCTCGAGCTCGGCCTCGGTGCCGCTTGCCTCCAGCAAGGCCAGTTGCTGTTCGGCCTCCTTCAGCTCGCGGCGCGGGTCGCCGCCCATCGCGATGCGGCGGGCGAGGCCCACGCGCATCGAGCGCACCACGTGCAGGCTGGTCGGGTTGCCCTCGGAGATGAAGCCGGCGCGGCGCATCTTCCATTCGGGCACGTCGGCCAGCAGCTGGGTGCGCAGCATGCGCGGGAGCGCCAGGTCGTCGAAGAAGTAGTTCATGAACTCTTCGCGCGAGATGCGGAAGACGAAATCGTCCTCGCCCTGGCCATCCGGCGAAGCGCCGCTGCCGTTGCCGCCCCCGCCGCCGCCCTGCGGCCGCTGGATGCGGTCGCCGCGCACGTACTCCTGGTTGCCCGGGTGCACCAGCTCGCGGCTGCCGCCCGGCGCGTGGCCGAACACCGGCTCGGTCACATCGCGGCGGGGCAGCGTGATGTCCGCGCCCCCCTCGATGTCCTTGATGCCGCGGTCACCGACCGCCTTGCGCACGGCTTCCTTGATCTGGTCCCGGTAGCGCCTGAGGAAGCGCTCCCGGTTGCCGATCGACTTGTTTTTCCCCGACAGGCGCCGGTCGATGACCTGGTGGAGCATGGTCCGCTCGCCAGGTATTCTGTTGGTCACTGGGCGGCCCTTCCTCTTAAAAGGTCTCGATGATGGTGGACAGCCTCGTTCGTCAGGAGCTCTTGCGCACGCGCAGGTACCACTCGCACAGCAGGCGCACCTGCCGCTTCGTGTAGCCCTTTTCCTCCATGCGCAGCACGAAGTCCTCGTGCTTCTTGGCCTCGTCGGCCGAGGCCTTGGCGTTGAAGCTGATGACGGGCAGCAGTTCCTCGGTGTTGGAGAACATCTTCTTCTCGATCACCGTGCGCAGCTTCTCATAGCTGGTCCACACCGGGTTCTTGCCGGCGTTGTTGGCCCGGGCGCGCAGCACGAAATTGACGATCTCGTTGCGGAAGTCCTTGGGGTTCGACAGGCCCGCGGGCTTTTCGATCTTCTCGAGTTCGGCATTGAGCGCCGCGCGGTCGAAGATCTCGCCGGTGTCGGTGTCGCGGAATTCCTGGTCCTGGATCCAGAAGTCCGCGTAGGTGACGTAGCGGTCGAAGATGTTCTGGCCGTACTCGGAATACGACTCGAGGTAGGCCGTCTGGATTTCCTTGCCGATGAACTCGGCATACCGGGCGGCCAGGTGCTCCTTGATGAAGGACAGGTACTTCTGCTCGGTCTCGGCCGGGAACTGCTCGCGCTCGATCTGCTGTTCGAGCACGTACATCAGGTGCACCGGGTTGGCCGCGACTTCTTCGGAGCCGAAGTTGAAGACCTTGGAGATGATCTTGAAGGCGAAGCGGGTGGAGATGCCCGTCATGCCTTCGTCGACGCCCGCGTAGTCGCGGTATTCCTGGTAGCTCTTGGCCTTCGGGTCGGTGTCCTTCAGGTTCTCGCCATCGTAGACCAGCATCTTGGAAAAGAGGCTGGAGTTCTCCGGCTCCTTCAGGCGCGTGAGCACCGAGAACTGCGCCATCATCTTCAGCGTGCCGGGCGCGCAGGTGGCTTCGGCCAGCGAGGAGTTGTTGATCAGCTTCTCGTAGATCTTCACTTCCTCGGTGACGCGCAGGCAGTACGGCACCTTCACCACGTAGATGCGGTCGAGGAAGGCTTCGTTGTTCTTGTTGTTCTTGAAGGCCTTCCACTCGCTCTCGTTGGAGTGGGCCATGACGATGCCGTCGAAGGGAATCGCGCCGAAGCCTTCGGTGCCCTTGAAGTTGCCTTCCTGCGTGGCCGTCAGCAGCGGGTGCAGCACCTTGATGGGCGCCTTGAACATTTCGACGAATTCCAGCAGGCCCTGGTTCGCGAGGCACAGGCCGCCGGAGTAGCTGTAGGCGTCCGGATCGTCCTGCGCAAAGCTTTCGAGCTTGCGGATGTCGACCTTGCCGACCAGCGAGGAGATGTCCTGGTTGTTCTCGTCACCCGGCTCCGTCTTCGAGATGGCGATCTGCTTCAGGATGGACGGGTAGCGCTTGACGACCTTGAACTTGCGGATGTCGCCGCCGAATTCGTCGAGGCGCTTCACGGCCCACGGCGACAGGATCTTTTGCGTGTAGCGGCGCGGGATGCCGTACTGCTGTTCGAGCAGCGGGCCGTCTTCGTCGTTGCTGAACAGGCCCAGCGGCGACTCGTTCATCGGCGAGCCCTTGAGCGCGTAGAACGGCACCTGCTCCATCAGCTGCTTCAGGCGCTCGGCGATCGACGACTTGCCGCCACCGACGGGGCCCAGGAGGTACAGGATCTGCTTCTTTTCTTCGAGGCCCTGCGCCGCGTGGCGGAAGTGCGAGACGACCTGCTCGATCGGCTCTTCGAGTCCGTAGAAGTCCTTGAAAGCGGGATAGATGCGAATGACTTTGTTGCCGAAGATGCGCGACAGGCGCTGGTCGTGCCGCGTGTCGATCATCTCGGGCTCGCCGATGGCGGCAAGCATGCGCTCGGCGGCCGTCGCGTACGTCAGCGGCTCCCGTTTGCACAGATCGAGATATTCCTCGATCGACATCTCTTCCTCGCGCGTCTTCTCGTAGCGCGTGAGGAAATTGCGGACGACGTCCATGAAGCCTCCTTCGTTTACGGTCTGCAGCGGCTGCGCAGTGGCGGTGTCACTGTACTCCCGCTCCGGCTTTCTGCCTCAACGTCTCGTGTAGGCGGAACGCCGACTTCACTGTAGGTGAACGGTAGATAAAAACAAGAGGGCCGAGTTCATTCGCGAACGCAGTTGTGCGTGCATGCGACAGCGCGAACATGCGAATGTGTAAATGCCCTTTTCGTCTCTGGCGATGCGCTGGACAATGCAAGGCTCGGGCCATCGTCGGCCCATGTTCGCGAAGGTGCTCAGCTGGTTCGCGTGACCTTCTTCAGGTGCGGCGGGCTGTCAGGGTTGTTGCCACGCGCGCGCGCCAGCGCTTCCACCATCGGATAGAAACTCTGGATCGCGCACACGGGGTCGACATCCGGCAGGCCGGCTTCGACCAGCGGCAGCATCGCATCGGGTGTTCCCGCCGGAGCGGCAAGCAGCACGCATGCACCGCGATCGCGCATCGCGCGCGCCACTTCGAGCACGCCGGCCTGCGCGGGCCCGCGGGGCGCAAACACCAGCAAGGGATAACCCTGTTCGATCAATGCCATCGGCCCGTGCTGGATCTCCGCGGCCGAAAAAGCCTCGGCCTGGATGCCGCAGGTTTCCTTGAACTTCAGCGCCGCTTCCATCGCCACCGGCAGGCCGAGGCCGCGGCCGATGACGAACAGGCGATCGACGTCGCGCAGCGCAGCGACGGCGGGTGACCAGTCGGCCCGCACGGCCTGTTCCAGGGCCTGCGGCAAGGCTTGCAAGGCTTGTTGCAGCGCGGTGTCGTCCTGCCAGGCAGCGGCCAGGCGCGCGCCGGCCACCAGCTGCGCGATGAAGCTCTTGGTGGCCGCGACGCTGGTCTCGGGCCCCGCGTGCAGCGGGAACAACCATTCGGCCGCCTGCGCCAGCGGCGATGCGGAATCGTTCACGAAAGCGCAGGTGACCGCGCCGCCATCGCGGAAGTAGCGCGTGGGCCCGACCACGTCGGGGCTCTGGCCCGATTGCGAAAAGGCGAAGGACGCGAGGCCCCGGCACTCGATCTTCGAGTGGTACAGGGTCACCAGCGACATGGGCATCGAGGTCACCAGCCGCCCCAGGCGCGCCATCACGAGGTACGCTGCGTAGTGCGCCGCGTGGTCTGAACTGCCGCGGGCGATGGTGAGCAGCGAAGCTGGCGGCGCCTGGCGCAGGCGTGCGCCGAGCGCGCGGTAGCGCTCCGCGTCCTGCGCCAGTTGGCGGGCGACGACCTGCGGCGCTTCCTGCGCCTCAGCCAGCATGCGCGACATCGATCGCTTCTCCTTGCACGAACACTTGCCGCACTTGTAGCTGCGCGTCGAGCACCGCGATGTCGGCCCAGGCGCCGGCTGCCAGCCGGCCGCGGTCGGCGAGCTCCAGGAAATCGGCCGCGTAGGTGGAAACGCGAAGGGCCGCGTCTTCCAGCTCCAGGCCGATCCCGTCGACCAGGTTGCGCAACGCGCGGTCCATCGTGAGCGTCGAGCCGGCCAGCGTGCCGTCCGCGAGGCGCACGCCGCCGAGACACTTCGTCACGGCCTGGCGGCCCAGCTTGTATTCGCCATCGGGCATGCCGGTGGCAGCCGTCGAATCCGTCACGCAATACAGGTGCGGGATGCTGCGCAGCGCCACCCGGATGGCGCCCGCGTGCACATGCAGCAGGTCGGGAATGATCTCCGCGTACTGCGCGTGTGCAAGTGCCGCGCCCACCATGCCGGGCACGCGGTGATGCAGCGGCGTCATGGCGTTGAAAAGGTGCGTGAAGCCGCGCGCGCCGCGCTGCAAGGCCTGCCGGCCGTCCTCGTAGCCGCCGGCCGTATGGCCGACCTGCACGCGGAAGCCCGCCGCCACCAGTTGCCCGATCGCGTCCAGGTTGCCGGGCACTTCCGGCGCCACGGTCAGCAGCTTCACCGGGGCCAGCGCATGCAGGCGGCGGATCTCGTCCAGCGCCACCGGCCGCGCGAAGTCGGGTTGCGCGCCCAGCCTGGCCGCGTTGATGTACGGGCCTTCGAGGTGCACGCCGAGCACCTGCGCGGCGCCCGATGCACCATCACGGCACAGGTTGCCGAGGTCGCGCAGCGCGAGTTCGAGGTCCTCGTAGGGCGCCGTCATCGTCGTGGCGAGCAGCGCCGTGGTGCCGTGGCGGGCGTGCTGGCGCGCGACTTCGACGGCGGCGGTACCGCCTTCCATCACGTCGCGGCCGGCGCCGCCGTGCACGTGCAGGTCGATGAACCCTGGCAGCAGCAAGGGTTGAGTGCTATCGCGTGCTTCGCGTCCGCTGAGGGACGTGCCGCGAATGGCCGCTATGCGGCCATCGCTTGCTATGGCCAGGCTCCCGGCGACGAAGCCGTCCGGCGTGAGGATGTTGCCCGCGAGCGTCCGGGTCACACCGCCTCTTCCGGTTCGCGCGCCTGCGCCTGGCGGATGAGCGTCAGCGCGCCGGCCACGGCATTCTCCTTGGGCGGCACCAGCCGGCCGCGCCAGGCCGGGCGCATGCGCGGCGCCAGGCGCTCGGCAATGCTGCCGCTGGCGGCCAGCGGCAGGCGGCCACGCGGGTCGACCGCCAGCGCGAGGTCTTCGATGGCCTCGACGGCGCGCTGCAGCAACATGGCGGCATGCGGATCCTGCGCTTCGGTGTCGAACACGGCGCGAGCCAACTGGGCGAATTCGAACTGCCCGGCGGCAGCGCACCAGGCTTGCAGCGCCTGGCGTTCGTCGCCGCAATGCATCCACACCCGGCGCGCCAGCGGCGACGGGTTGGCGCGGCCGTCCATGGCGGCCTGCCCGTGCCGCACGGCCTGCAAGCCGAGCCAGGCGCCGCTGCCTTCGTCACCCACCGGAAAACCCCATCCGCCGACTGTAGCGCGGCTGCCGTCCGCGTGGAGCGCCTCGGCGATGCTGCCGGTGCCGGCAATGAGGATCACGCCCGGCTTGCCGCCATGGGCGCCGATGAGCATCGTGAAGGAATCGGTTTCGGCGTCGAGCCGGGCAAATCCGGGATCGGCGGCGAGGAAGGCGTCGCGCAAGGGCGCGTGGGTGACGCCGGACAGCCCGGCCGCGAGCGCGCAGCGGTTCCAGGGCGGCAGAGCCAGGCTGCCCTGGTCGAAGGCGGAGCGGATGGCAAGTTCGATGTTGCGCCAGGCCTTGGCGATGCCCTGCCCCAGCGCCGACGGCCCGGCTTCGCCACTGCCGACGAAGGGCCCGGCGCTGCTCTGCACCAGGGCCCGCGTGCCACTGCCGCCCCCGTCGACGCCGATCAGGTAGTCAACCATCCCGGTAGGACCGGCGCGGTCGACGGGAGTTCGTAGGCCGGGGTGGCAACCCCGGCATGGCCTTCGGCCTACGCCAGGCCCAGCAGCCGCACCGCGTTGCCCTTCAGGATGCCGGGCATCACTTCCGGCTTGAAGCCGGCTTCCTCGAAATCCTTCATCCAGCGGTCGGGCGTGATCAGCGGGTAGTCGCTGCCGAACAGGATGCGGTCCTTCAGCAGCGTGTTGGCGTACTGCACCAGCTGCTTCGGGAAGTACTTGGGGCTCCAGCCCGAGAGGTCGATCCACACGTTGGGCTTGTGCGTGGCCACCGACAGCGCTTCGTCCTGCCACGGGAAGCTGGGGTGCGCCATCACGATCTGCATGTCGGGAAAGTCGATGGCGACGTCGTCCAGGTGCATCGGGTTGCTGTACTCCAGCCGCAGCCCGCCGCCGCAGCGCATGCCGCTGCCGATGCCGCTGTGGCCGGTGTGGAAGATCGCCGGCAGCTTGTGCGCGTTGATCACCTCGTAGATCGGCCAGGCCATCTTGTCGTAAGGGTGGTAGCCCTGCACCGTCGGGTGGAACTTGAAGCCCTTGACGCCCTCTTCCCTGATCATGCGCTCGGCTTCGCGCGCGCCCATCTTGCCCTTGTGCGGGTCGATGCTGCCGAACGCGATCATCATGTCGCTGTTCTCGCGCGCGGCCTGCGCGATCTCCTCGTTCGGGATGCGGCGCCGCCCCAGGTTGGACTCGCTGTCCACCGTGAACATCACGAGCCCGATCTTGCGCTCGCGGTAGTACGCGATCGTCTCCTGGATCGTCGGCCGGCGGCTGCTGCGGAAGTACTTGTCGGCGGCGCGGTCGTACTCCTCGCCGTAGTTGTCGAAGGGGTTCCAGCAGCTGATTTCCGCGTGCGTGTGGATGTCGATGGCGATGAGGTTGGTGGGATCCACGGTCGTCTCCGTTAGGCGCCTATCTAGGGTAATCCCTAGGGAGGTTTGGCTTGAATTGGTTATTGTTTATAACAAATAATCCGCCACCCGAGCAAACCCATGACCAGCAGCAAAGACATCCAAATCGAGATCGATGGCGACATCGCCATCGTGCGCCTGAACCGCCCCACCAAGCGCAATGCCCTGTCCGATGGACTGGTGCTGGCCATTCGCGACGCGTTCCAGGCCCTGCCCTCCACCGTGCGCGCCGCCGTGCTCGCCGGCGCGGGCGACCACTTCTGCGCCGGCCTCGACCTGTCCGAGCTGAAGGAGCGCGACGCCGGCGCCGGCCTGCACCACTCGCGCATGTGGCATGCCGCGCTGGAGGAGGTGCAATACGGCCCGGTGCCCGTCATCGCGGCGCTGCATGGCGCGGTGGTCGGCGGCGGCCTGGAGCTGGCCGCGGCCTGCCACGTCCGCGTGGCCGACGACTCCACGTTCTACGCGCTGCCCGAAGGCAGCCGCGGCATCTTCGTGGGCGGTGGCGGCGCCGTGCGCATCCCGCGCCTGATCGGCGCCGCGCGCATGACGGACATGATGCTCACCGGCCGCGTCTACAACGCCGTCGACGGCGAGCGCGCCGGCTTTGCGCAGTACCTCGTCCCGCAAGGCCAGGCCTTCACCAAGGCCGTCGAACTCGCCAGGCGCGTCGCGCAGAACGCGCCGCTGACCAACTACGCCCTGATGCACGCGCTGCCGCGCATCGCCGAACAGCCGGCGGACCAGGGCTTCCTGACCGAGGCCCTGATGGCGGCCATCGCGCAAAGCGCGCCGGAAGCCAAGCAGCGCGTGCGCGACTTCCTGGAAGGCCGCGCGGCGAAGGTCAGCAAGGGATGAGCGCGACGCCCCGTTACCGCCCCATGCGCTTCGGCGTGACCCGCGCCCTGTTGCGCGAGGGCCAGGGCGGCACCAGCTACCTGCGCGCCGAAGTTCCGCTGGACACCACGCATGCGCGGCGCATGACCGACCGCCTGGTGCACTGGGCCGAAACCAAGCCTAGCCACGTTTTCATGGCCCGGCGCGAGCGCCTGGCCGATGGCCGCACCGGCGACTGGCGCCAGGTCACCTATCGCGAAGCGCTGGATGCCGCGCGCCGCATCGGCCAGGCCTTGCTCGATCGCGGGCTGAGCGCCGAGCGCCCGGTCGCGATCCTCAGCGAGAACAGCATCGAGCACGCGCTGCTCGCGCTCGGTTGCCTCTATGCCGGCATCCCGCACTGCCCGGTGTCGCCGGCCTATTCGACGATCAGCCAGGACTACGACAAGCTGCGCCATGTGCTGGCCACGCTGACGCCCGGCCTGGTGTTCGCAGCCGACGCCGCGCGCTATGGCAAGGCCATCGCCGCCACGGTGCCGGCCGATGTCGAAGTGGTGCTGGGAGAAGGCAGCCTCGAAGGCCGCAAGACGACTTCGTTCGCCGAGCTGCTGGCCACCGCGCCCACGCAAGCCGTCGACGCGGCGATGCAGGCCACCGGCCCCGACACCATCACCAAGTTCCTGTTCACCTCCGGCTCCACCAAGGCGCCCAAGGCGGTGATCAACACGCATGGCATGTGGTGCGCCAACCAGATGCAGATGATGCAGTCGATGCCGCTGCTGGGCGAGACCTCGCCCGTGCTGGTGGACTGGCTGCCGTGGAACCACACCTTCGGTGGCAACCACAACGTCGGCCTGGTCCTGTACCACGGCGGCACGCTCTACATCGACGACGGCAAGCCCACCGCGGCCGGCATGGCGGAGACGCTGCGCAACCTGCGCGAGATCGCACCCACGGCCTACTTCAACGTCCCGACCGGCTTCGAGGCCATCGCCAACGCGATGAAGGCCGACCCGGTGCTGCGCGAGAAGCTGCTGTCGCGTGTCGGCATGTTCTTCTACGCCGGCGCCGCGCTGGCGCAGCCCGTGTGGGACCTGCTGCACGAGGTGCAGGAGGCGCATTGCGGCGAGCGCATCGTGATGGGCACGGGCCTGGGCATGACCGAGTCCTCCCCCTTCGCCATCTTCATCACCAGCCCGGAAGTGAAGTCCGGCTACCTGGGCCTGCCCACGCCGGGCGTCGAACTGAAGCTCGTGCCCGTCGACGGCAAGATCGAAGTCCGCTACAAGGGTCCGAACATCACGCGCGGCTACTGGCGCAGCCCCGAGGCCACGCAGGAAGCCTTCGACGACGAAGGCTACTTCTGCACCGGCGACGCCGTGCTGTGGATCGACGATGCCGACATCCACAAGGGCCTCAAGTTCGACGGCCGCATCGCCGAGGACTTCAAGCTGGCCACCGGCACCTTCGTCAGCGTGGGCCCGCTGCGCGCGAAGATCATCGCCGCCGGCGCGCCCCACGTGCAGGACGCCGTGGTCACCGGCCTGAACCGCAACGAAGTGGGCGCATTGCTCTACCCCACGCCCGCCCTCCGCGAACTGGCCGGCCTGCCGGCCGGCGCAGCGATGAAGGACGTGGTCGAAAGCGCCAAGGTGCAGGCGCACTTCCAGCAAGTGGTCAACACGCTCGCGAAGCAGGCCACCGGCAGCGCCAACCGTGTCGCGCGGCTGCACCTGCTGCACGAGCCGGCTTCCATCGACAAGGGCGAGGTCACCGACAAGGGCTCCATCAACCAGCGCGCCGTGCTGAAGCACCGCGACGCCCTGGTGCAGGCCTTCCACGACGGCCAGCTCCCCTTCACCCTGACACCGCAAAAGGACAAGCAATGAACATCCAGGGACAGGCTGCCCTCGTCACGGGCGGCGCCTCCGGCCTCGGCGAAGCCACGGCACGCGAACTGGCGCGCCTGGGCGCGAAGGTCGCGGTGCTCGACGTCAATGGCGCGCAGGCCGAAAAGGTCGGCGCGGAAATCGGCGGCATCGGCATCCAGTGCGACATCACCAACGCGGAGAGCGTGCTGCAGGCGATCGCGAAAGCGGCCGCCGCCCACGGCCCGGCGCGCATCCTGATGAACATCGCCGGCATCGGCACGGCCAAGCGCGTCGTGCAGAAGGACGGCAGCGCCGCGCCGCTGGAAGATTTCGCCCGCGTGGTGAACATCAACCTGGTCGGCACGTACAACGTCAGCCGCCTGTTCGCCGCCGAATGCGCCAAGCAGGCGCCGCTGGAAGACGGCGAGCGCGGCGTCATGCTGTTCACCGCCTCGGTCGCGGCCTTCGACGGCCAGGTAGGCCAGCAGGCCTACAGCGCGTCCAAGGGCGGCCTGGTGGGCATGACCCTGCCGATGGCGCGCGACCTGTCGCAGCACGGCATCCGTGTCTGCACCATCGCACCGGGCCTGTTCGCCACGCCGCTGATGAAGGCACTGCCGGAGCCGGTGCAGGAGTCGCTCGCCAAGTCCATCCCCTTCCCCCAACGCCTGGGCAAACCCGAAGAGTTCGCGCAGCTCGCGTGCCATATCGTCACGAACTCGCACCTCAACGGTGAAGTGATCCGCCTCGATGGCGCACTTCGCATGGCGCCCCGCTGAAGCTTTCAACCTGGAGACAAAGAAAATGAAACTGGTCCGCACGCTCATCGCCGCCGCCGTGGCCCTCACGGCTGCCACGGCCGCCCTCGCCGACATCAACGTCGGCGTGGTGCTGTCGCTCACCGGTCCCGGCTCCGGCCTCGGCATCCCGATGCAGAAGCAGCTGGCGCTGTTCCCCAAGACCATCGCCGGCGAGAAGGTCAACCTGATCATCCTCGACGACGCCTCCGACCCGGGCAAGGGTGTCAGCGACACGCGCCGCCTGATCACCGAAGACAAGGTCGACGTGATCCTGGGCTCCTGCCTGACGCCGGTGGCCGCCGCCATGGCGCCCGTTGCCGCCGAAAGCAAGGTGCTGCAGATCGCCGCCTCGCCGGTGGGCGTGCCCCCGGGCCAGGACCAGTGGCTGTTCCGCCTGCCGCAGGGCAACGACGTGATGGCCCACGCGATGTTCCAGCACATGAAGAAGCAGGGCGTGAAAACCGTCGGCTTCCTGGGCTACACCGACGCCTACGGCGAACTGTGGCTGAAGGCCGCCGAAGCCGAGGCCGCCAAGAACGGCATCAAGATCGTCGGCGTCGAGCGCTTCGCGCGCACCGACACCAGCGTCACCCCGCAAGCGCTGAAGCTGACGTCGGCCAACCCCGACGCGATGCTGGTCGTCGCTTCCGGCTCCGGCGCCGCGATGCCCGAGAAGGCGATCGTCGAGCGCGGCTTCAAGGGCAAGATCTACCAGACGCACGCCGCGGCCACGCCCGACCTGGTCCGCATCGGCGGCAAGGACGTCGAAGGCACGTTCGTCGTGTCCGGCCCCGCGGTGGTCGCCGACCAGCTGCCTGACAGCCACCCGTCCAAGAAGGCGTCCATCGACTTCGTGACCAACTACGAGAAGGCCAACGGCCCCGGTTCCCGCAACCAGTTCGCCGGCCACTCGTACGACTTCGCCATCACCATGGAAAAGATCGTGCCGGTCGCGCTGAAGAAGGGCAAGCCGGGCACGCCGGAGTTCCGCTCCGCCATGCGTGACGCCATGGAAACCATGGGCCGCACCGTGTTCGCGCACGGCGTGATGAACTGGACCAAGGAAGACCACTGGGGCTACACCAACGAAACCGGCGTGATGCTGGTGGTGAAGGACGGCAAGTTCGTCGTCGCCCAGTAAGGGGGCCTTCCTCCCTCCCCCGCTGGGGGAGGGTCGGGGTGGGGGCACGTGCGCGCCTGCCCCCACCCTAGCCCTCCCCCAGCGGGGGAGGGAACCTGACATCCATAACGACTTTTCCCCATGGACTTCTCCATCGCCAGCATCCTGGCGCTCGATGGCCTGACCAACGGCGCCGTCTATGCGCTGCTGGCCCTGGCCACCGTGCTGCTGTTCGCGGTCACGCGGGTGATCTTCATCCCGCAAGGCGAGTTCGTCGCCTTCGGCGCGCTCACGCTGGCCCTCTTCATCGCCCCCAAGCTGCCCGATACGCCCTGGTACAAGCAGGTGCCGGGCACCGTCTGGTTCCTGCTGGCACTCGCGGTGCTGGCCGCGCTCGGCGACCTGGTCAACGGCATCCGCCAGCGCCGCAGCGGCAAGCGCATCGCCAAGGCCGTCACGAAGACGCTGGCCCTGCCCGTCGTCCTGGCGCTCGTCTCCTTCTGGGCCGCGCCGCGCGGCCTGCCCGTCGCCTTCTATGCGGCGCTGACGCTGGCCCTGGTCACGCCCTTCGGCAACCTGATCTACCGCCTCGCCTACGAATCGCTGGCCGATGCCTCGGTGCTGGTGCTGTTGATCGTCTCCGTCGGCGTGCACTTCGCGCTGGTCGGCCTGGGCCTGTTCTTCTTCGGCGCCGAAGGCTTCCGCAATCCGAGCTTCTGGGAGCAGCGCTTCAACCTGGGCGCGCTGTCGCTCACCGGCCAGACGTTGATCATCTTCCTGGCTTCCATCGCCCTCATCGTGCTGCTGTACCTGTTCTTCGAGCGCACGCTCACCGGCAAGGCGCTGCGCGCCACCGCCGTCAACCGCACCGGCGCCCGCCTGCAGGGCATCTCGTCCAACGGCGCCGGCCGCCTGGCCTTCACGATGGCGGCCTTCATCGGCGCGCTGTCCGGCCTGCTGATCGGCCCGACCACGACCATCTTCTACGACAGCGGCTTCATCATCGGCCTGAAGGGCTTCGTCGCCGCCGTGTTCGCGGGCCTTTCCAGCTACCCGCTGGCCCTGGTCGGCGCGCTGGGCGTGGGGCTGCTGGAAAGCTTCGGCTCCTTCTGGGCCAGCTCCTTCAAGGAAGTGATCGTCTTCGGCTCCATCCTGCCGGTGCTGCTGTGGCGGTCCCTGCGCGACCCGCACGTGGAGGAGCACTGACATGCAGCGCTTCGCCTTCCCGCTCTTCGCGCTGGTGATGCTGGTGCTGCCGGCCCTGCCGGTGCCCGACTTCTGGATCACCCAGAGCAACTACATCGGCCTGTATGCCATCGTGGCGCTGGGCCTGGTGCTGCTGACCGGCGTGGCCGGCCTCATCTCCTTCGGCCAGGCCGCCTTCATCGGCATCGGCGCCTACACCGCCGCCTACATGGTGACCCAGACCACCGGCTCGGCCTGGACGGCCCTCGTGCTCGGCGTGCTGATCGCTGTCGTGGTTGCCCTCGTGCTCGGATCCATCACGCTGCGCATGTCCGGCCACTACCTGCCGCTGGCGACCATCGCCTGGGGGCTGGCCCTGTACTACACCATGGGCAACATGGAGCAGCTGGGCAAGTACGACGGCATCCTGGGCGTGCCCACGCTGCACCTCTTCGGCTATGACCTCGGCACGGGCCGCGGGCTGCACGTGCTGGTGTGGGTGATCGCGCTGCTGGCGGCGCTGGCGGCCGTGCACCTGCTGGACTCGCGTCCGGGCCGCGCGATCCGCGCGCTCAAGAGCGGCGCGACGATGGCCGAAGCGATGGGCATCTCCACCTTCCGCGCCAAGCTGACGGTGTTCGTGCTCGCCGCGGTGCTGGCCGCCGTCTCCGGCTGGCTGTTCGCCTTCTTCCAGCGCACCGTCAACCCGACACCGTTCTCGCTGTCCAAGGGCATCGAGTACCTGTTCATGGCGGTGCTGGGCGGCGTCGGCAACGTCTGGGGCGCCTTCCTCGGCGCCGGCGTCGTCAAGCTGCTGGAAGACCAGCTGCAGGTGCTGCTGCCCAAGCTGATCGGCACCAGCGGCAACTTCGAGACCATCGTGTTCGGCATCATCATCGTGCTGGTGCTGAAGTACGCGCCCGACGGCCTGTGGACCTTCGTCTCGAAATGGCTGCCGCGCCCGCAACGCAAGCGCGACTGGGAACAGGCTGCGCCGCTGCCCGCCCGCGCCAAGCCCACGCCCGGCGAGCCCTTGCTGCAGGTGCAGGCCGTGCGCAAGCAGTTCGGCGGCCTGGTGGCGGTCAACGACGTCAGCTTCGAGATCCGCGCCGGCGAGATCATGGGCCTGATCGGCCCCAACGGCGCCGGCAAGTCGACCACCTTCAACCTGATCACCGGCGTGCTCGCGCTCACCTCGGGCCAGGTCACCTACCGCGGCGAGCAGGTCGGCGGCATGCCTTCGCGCGCCATTGCCCGCCGCGGCGTGTCGCGCACCTTCCAGCACGTGAAGATGATCCCCGACATGACGGTGCTGGAGAACGTCGCGCTGGGCGGCTACATGCGCGGCGAAGCGGGCCCGGTGCGCGCCATGCTGCGCCTGGACCGCGAGGAAGAGCGCCGCCTGTTCGCCGAAGCCGAGCGCCAGCTGGCGCGCATCGGCATGGCCGACCGCATGCACGAACTGGCCGGCAACCTGGCGCTCGGTCCGCAGCGCCTGATGGAAATCGCCCGCGCGCTGTGCACCGACCCCGCGCTGCTGCTGCTGGACGAACCGGCCGCGGGCCTGCGCCACAAGGAGAAGCAGGCGCTGGGCGCCGTGCTGCGCCAGCTGAAAAGCGAAGGCATGAGCCTGCTGCTGGTGGAACACGACATGGATTTCGTGATGGGCCTGACCGACCGCATCGTCGTGATGGAGTTCGGCACCAAGCTGATGGAAGGCACGCCCGCCGAAGTGCAGGCCAGCCCCGCGGTGCGCGCCGCCTATCTGGGAACGGAGCACTGAGATGGGCTTGCTGCTCGAAGTGAGGAACCTGCACGCCGGCTACGGCCGCGCGGAAGTGCTGGCCGGGCTGAACTTCCAGATGGAAGCCGGCCAGGTGGTGACGGTGATCGGCCCCAACGGCGCCGGCAAGTCGACGACCCTGAACGCGCTGATGGGCGTGCTGCCCTGCCGCGGCCAGGTGGTGTTCGACGGCGCCGACCTCGCCGATGCCGACCTGGAAGAACGCGTGATGATGGGCCTGGCCCTGGTGCCGGAAAAGCGCGAGCTGTTCGGCACCATGCCGGTGGAAGACAACCTGGTGCTGGGCGGCTTCCGCGCCATGAAGCTGCGCGTGCCCAACTGGAAGAGCGAGCTGGAGCGCGTCTACACGCTGTTCCCGCGCCTGCAGGAGCGCCGCACGCAATTGGCCGGCACGCTCTCGGGCGGCGAGCGCCAGATGCTGGCCGTGGGCCGCGCGCTGATGTCACGGCCCAAGCTGCTGATGCTGGACGAGCCCAGCCTGGGCCTGGCGCCGCTGGTGGTGCGCGACATCTTCCACATCATCGAGCGCCTGCGCTCCGATGGCGTCAGCATCCTGCTGGTGGAACAGAACGCGCGCGCCGCGCTGGACGTGGCCGACTACGGCTACGTGCTGGAGACCGGCGAGATCGGCCTGCACGGGCCGGCGCAGGAGCTCGCGGGCGACCCGCGCGTGATCGAGACCTACCTGGGCGCAGCGCGCCCGCAAACCGCCTGAGCGCATGCCTTCCTACCGGCCTTCCACCGACGACCAACGCCATCTCCTGTTCGACGTGCTGCAGGCGGACCGCGTCCTGCCTGCCCTGCCTGCGTTCGCCGAAGTCGATGGCGACCTTCTCTCGCAGGTGCTGGAAGAGGCCGGCAAGTTCGTCGCCGACGTGGTCGCTCCGCTGCAAGCGGTGGGCGATGCGCCCGGCTGCAAGTTCGACAACGGGCGCGTCCTCACGCCGCCCGGTTTCGCCGCTGCCTACCGCGCGTTCTGGCAAGCCGGCTGGCCGGCGCTGGCTTGCGCCACCGAAGACGGCGGCCAGGGCCTGCCCTGGGTGCTGGAAGGCGTGCTGTACGAGATGCTCAGTGGCGCCAACCACGGCTGGACGATGGCCCCGGGCCTGCTGCACGGCGCCTACGAATGCCTCAAGCACCATGGCAGCGAGGAACTGAAGTCCACCTACCTGGCCAGGATCGCCAGCGGCGAATGGCTGGCCACGATGTGCCTCACCGAGCCGCACGCAGGCAGCGACCTCGGGCTGGCGCGCACGCAAGCGGTGCCGCAGGCGGATGGCAGCTTCCGCATCAGCGGCAGCAAGATCTTCATCTCCGGCGGCGAGCACGACCTCACGGACAACATCGTGCACCTGGTGCTGGCCCGCGAGCCAGGCGCGCCGGCGGGGCCGAAGGGGCTGTCGCTGTTCCTCGCGCCGAAGCTTCTGCAGGACGGCAGCCGCAACACGGTCCACTGCGATCGCATCGAAGAGAAGATGGGCCTGCACGGCAGCCCCACCTGCGTGATGCGCTTCGACAATGCGACCGGCTGGCGCGTGGGCGATGCCGGCCGCGGCCTGAACGCGATGTTCGTGATGATGAACGCGGCGCGGCTGCACGTGGCGCTGCAAGGCATCGGCCTGCTCGATGCCGCCTGGCAGAAGGCCGAGGCCTACGCGCAGGAGCGCACGCAGATGCGCGCGCCGGGCGCGCTGCGCGGTGAAGGTGCGGCCGATCCGATCATCCGCCACCCCGCGGTGCGCCGGATCCTCGACACCGAGCGGGCCTGGATCGACGGCCTGCGCCTGCTCGCCTACCGCACCGGGCTGGAACTGGACCTGGCGAAGCACCACCCCGACGCCAGCCGCCGTGCCGCGGCGCAGCAGTGGTGCAGCCTGGTCACGCCGGTGCTGAAGTCCATCTGCACCGAGCAGGGCTTCAGCGGCGCCAGCCGTTGCCTGCAGGTGTTCGGCGGCCACGGCTACGTCAAGGAATGGGGCATCGAGCAGATCGTGCGCGACAGCCGCGTGACCATGATCTACGAGGGCACCAACGAGATCCAGGCCATCGACCTGCTGGCGCGCAAGGTGCTGCCCGATGGCGGCCAGGCGCTGGCTGCAGTGCTCGCCTCCCTGGAAACCGAACTGGATGACGCGCCCACGCGCGAGCGCTTCGCGGCCTTGCGCGAGGTGACGCGCGCGCTGGCTGCAGCGCAGGATCCCACGCTGGCTTGTGAAGCCGCTGACGACTACCTGCGCGCCGTGGGACTCGCCCTCCTGGGCTGGGCCTGGGAGCGCATCACCCGCGCGCCCGCAGGCAGCAGCCCGCGCTGGGCCCAGCCCGCCGCCGCCGCGCGGCTGCGCATCCTGCCGGAGTTCGAGATGCGCATGGCCATCCTGCGCACCCAATGCGGCCAGCCGCTGGCGGCCTGAACCATGCCCCGCCTCCGCCTGCCCCGCCCTCCCGCCAACGGCGCCCGCGAAGTCCCTTCGGTGGAGACGATCGACTCCAGCTACCTGGAAACGCTGCTGGGCTACAACGCCCGCCGCGCGGCCCTGTCCGTGATCGAAGTGTTCCTGGAGGCCATGGCGCCGTACAAGCTGCGGCCGGTCGATTTTTCCGTGCTGTCGCTGGTGGCCCATAACCCGGGCATCACCTCGCGCCAGCTGTGCAGCGCGCTGGGCATCCTGCCGCCCAACCTGGTGGGCATGCTGAATGCGCTCGAAAAGCGCGAGCTGGTGTCGCGCCTGCCGCATCCGCGCGACGGCCGGGCCATGGGCCTGCACCTGACGCCGGGCGGCGAAAAGCTGGTGCGCGACGCCGAGAAGACCGCCAGCGAGCTGGAAGCCGGCGTGGCCGGGCGCCTGTCGCCGGCCGAACTGAAGACGCTGATCAAGCTCTTGAAGAAGATCTACCAGCCGGATTGACGCCGCGCAATCCGTTGTAGTCCCGCTATTGTTTATGTAGCGGCGCCTGCGTACACTCGCTTCCCCGGCCTGCCGCCGGCGGAGAAGCCAGGAGCATGAGCCCCAAGGAAAATGCAGCCACCCACCAGCTGTTCGCACTGCTGGAAGCGCGCTACGCCATGCGGGTGCTGTGGGCGCTGCGCGACGGCCATCCGCAGACTTTCCGACTGCTGCAGGACAGCGTGGGCGGCATCACGCCCAACACGCTCAACACCCGCATCAAGGAACTGCGCGAGGCCGGCTTGCTGCAGCACAACGGCGAAGGCTACAGCGTCACCGCCAGCGGCGCCGACCTGCTGAAGCGCCTGGCCGAACTGCAACCCTTCGCCGCCAAGTGGACCGCCGCCCAGGCGAAGAAGAAACTAGGGACCCCGCCATGAACGAATTCCTCGCGGCGACGCTGCCCGCCGATGCGCAGCAAGCCACCCTGGTCGGCCGCGTGTGGGTCGAAGGCCAGGGCGCGGTGCTGGTCAAAGTCGAAGGCGACCAGTTGGTCGACCTGTCGAAGCTCGCCCCCACCTGCAGCGCGCTGCTGGAACTGCCCGACGCGGCCGCCGCGGTGCGCGCGCACCAGGGCGCCAGGATCGCGCCGCTCGCCAAGGTCATCGCCAACAGCCATGCCGACAAGCGCGTCGACGACACGCCGTACCTGCTCGCGCCTTGCGACCTGCAGGCGATCAAGGCGGCCGGCGTCACCTTCGTCGCCTCGATGCTGGAACGCGTCATCGAGGAGCAGGCGCGCGGCAACCCGGCGCTGGCCGAATCGGTACGCAAGGAAGTGGTGGCCGTGATCGGCGACGACCTCTCGCGCGTGCGGCCCGGCTCGCCGGACGCGGACAAGCTGAAGGAAGTGCTGGTCGCGCGCAAGCTGTGGTCGCAGTACCTGGAAGTCGGCATCGGCCCCGATGCCGAGATCTTCACCAAGTCCCAGCCCATGAGCGCGGTGGGCACCGGCGCCGAGATCGGCATCCATCCCAAGAGCGAGTGGAACAACCCCGAGCCGGAAATCGTGCTGGCCGTCAACGGCCGCGGCGAAACCGTGGGCGCGACGCTGGGCAACGACGTCAACCTGCGCGACTTCGAAGGCCGCAGCGCCCTGCTGCTCGGGAAGGCCAAGGACAACAACGCCAGTTGCGCGATCGGGCCCTTCCTGCGCCTGTTCGATGCGCACTTCACGATCGACGACGTGCGCCAGTGCGAGTTGGCGATGAAGGTCGTGGGCCCCGAAGGCTTCGTCATGGAAGGCTCCAGCAGCCTGGGCAGGATCAGCCGCGACCCGCTGGACCTGGTGGCGCAAGGCATAGGCGCCAACCACCAGTACCCGGACGGCTTCGTGCTGTTCCTGGGCACCATGTTCGCGCCCACGCAGGACCGCCACGGTCCCGGCCAGGGCTTCACCCACGCCGTGGGCGACCTGGTCGCCATCGCCACGCCGCGCCTCGGTACACTGGCGAACCGCGTCAACCACTCCGATCGCGTGGCCCCCTGGCGCTATGGCGCGGGCGCCCTCATGCGCGACCTGGCCCGCCGCGGGCTCCTCTGACACACCCAAGAAAGAAACCCATGATCACCACCCCCAGCGGCCTGCAATACGAAGACGAGCTCGTGGGCAGCGGCCCCGAGGCCAAGCCCGGCAACGACGTCCGCGTCCACTACACCGGCTGGCTGTACAACAACGGCGTGCAGGGGGCCAAGTTCGATTCCAGCCGCGACCGCAACTCGCCTTTCGAGTTCTCCCTGGGCGCCGGCATGGTGATCAAGGGCTGGGACGAAGGCGTGGCGGGCATGAAGGTGGGCGGCAAGCGCACCCTGGTCATCCCCCCGGAGCTGGGGTATGGCGCCCGCGGCGCCGGCGGCGTGATCCCGCCGAACGCGACCCTGAAGTTCGACGTCGAGCTGATCGAGACGCGATAAGACAGGTTCGCTGGAGTGCGGCTTCGCCGCAACCCAGCCACCAGGGCCCCTCCGGGCCTGCCCGATGTCAAAATCACGCCCCGTCGCCGGGTGCGTGATTTTTTCAATGGCCGTGCCTTGAAAGGGTCTTTCGCGCCCCCAATTGCCCGGCGTCTTTCCAGAACACCCCTTTCCCAAGAGATGCCCGACAACGTCCAGACCGAGAGCGACCGTCCGCTCGACGCTGCCCCCGAGGCAGCCGGCAACGCTGCCGCCAATGACGCCGCCGGCCAGCAGGCCGCCCCGACCGACTGGCAGGCCCAGTGCGCCGCACTGGAAGCGAAGAACAAGGAGCTGGGCGACCAGCTGCTGCGCTCCCAGGCCGAGATGCAGAACATCCGCCGCCGCGCCGACGAAGAAGTCTCCAAGGCCCGCAAGTTCGCCGTGGAAGGCTTCGCCGAAAGCCTGCTGCCCGTGGCCGACAGCCTGGAAGCCGGCCTGGCCCACTCCGGCGGCACCGTGGAACAGATCCGCGAAGGCGCCGAAGCCACGCTGCGCCAGCTGAAAGCCGCGCTCGAGCGCAACAAGGTGATCGAGATCAACCCGGCCGCCGGCACCAAGTTCGACCCCCACCTGCACCAGGCGATTTCGATGGTGCCGGCGGAGCAGGAAGCGAACACCGTGGTGGCCGTGCTGCAGAAGGGCTACTCCATTGCCGACCGCACGATGCGCCCGGCCCTGGTCACGGTGGCCGCGCCGAAATGATCGGCCGAGCCTTGAATCCGTAACGGATATCCACAACTACTCAACAGATTGATCCACAGGGCGAGCTTGCCCTGCCAAGAGACTAGGAGAACACAACATGGCGAAGATCATCGGCATCGACCTCGGTACGACGAACTCGTGCGTTGCCATCATGGAAGGCAACAACGTCAAGGTCATCGAGAACTCCGAGGGCGCCCGTACCACGCCTTCGATCATCGCGTACCAGGAAGACGGCGAGATCCTCGTTGGCGCTTCCGCCAAGCGCCAGGCCGTCACGAACCCGCGGCACACCTTCTATGCGGTGAAGCGCCTCATCGGCCGCAAGTTCACCGAGATGGAAGTGCAGAAGGACATCGACCTGATGCCCTACAAGATCGTGGCCGCCGACAACGGCGACGCGTGGGTGGAAGAGCGCGGCAAGAAGCTGGCGCCCCCGCAGGTTTCCGCCGAAGTGCTGCGCAAGATGAAGAAGACCGCCGAGGACTACCTCGGCGAGGAAGTGACGGAAGCCGTGATCACGGTGCCCGCGTACTTCAACGACTCGCAGCGCCAGGCCACCAAGGACGCCGGCCGGATCGCGGGCCTGGACGTCAAGCGCATCATCAACGAGCCCACCGCCGCGGCCCTGGCCTTCGGCCTGGACAAGCACGGCAAGGGCGACCGCAAGATCGCCGTGTATGACCTCGGCGGCGGCACCTTCGACATCTCGATCATCGAGATCGCCGACGTCGAGGGCGAGAAGCAGTTCGAAGTGCTGTCCACCAACGGCGACACCTTCCTGGGCGGCGAGGACTTCGACCAGCGCATCATCGATTACATCGTCACCGAGTTCAAGAAGGAACAGGGCGTCGACCTGAAGAACGACGTGCTGGCCCTGCAGCGCCTGAAGGAAGCCGCCGAGAAGGCGAAGATCGAACTGTCCAACAGCACGCAGACCGACATCAACCTGCCCTATGTGACGGCAGATGCCTCCGGTCCGAAGCACCTGAACATCAAGCTCACGCGCGCCAAGCTGGAAGCGCTGGTGGACGACCTGGTCGCCCGCACGATCGAGCCCTGCAAGATCGCCATCAAGGACGCCGGCGTGTCGGTCAACGACATCCAGGACGTGATCCTGGTGGGCGGCATGAGCCGCATGCCCAAGGTGCAGGACAAGGTCAAGGAGTTCTTCGGCAAGGAGCCGCGCAAGGACGTGAACCCCGACGAGGCCGTGGCCGTCGGCGCCGCCATCCAGGGCCAGGTGCTCTCGGGCGAGCGCAAGGACGTGCTGCTGCTGGACGTCACCCCGCTGTCCCTGGGCATCGAGACCCTGGGCGGCGTGATGACGAAGATGATCAAGAAGAACACCACGATCCCGACCAAGTTCGCGCAGACCTTCTCGACCGCCGACGACAACCAGCCGGCCGTGACGATCAAGGTGTTCCAGGGCGAGCGGGACATTGCCACCGGCAACAAGCTGCTGGGCGAGTTCAACCTGGAAGGCATCCCGCCGTCGCCGCGCGGCCTGCCCCAGATCGAGGTGAGCTTCGACATCGACGCCAACGGCATCCTGCACGTGGGCGCCAAGGACAAGGGCACGGGCAAGGAAAACAAGATCACCATCAAGGCGAACTCGGGCCTGTCCGAAGGCGAGATCGAGAAGATGGTGAAGGACGCCGAGGTGAACGCGGCCGAGGACAAGAAGAAGCTCGAGACCGTCCAGGCTCGCAACCAGGGTGACGCCATGCTGCACAGCGTGCGCAAGTCGCTCACCGAGTACGGCGACAAGATCGACGCGGGCGAGAAGTCCAAGATCGAAGCGGCGGCCAAGGAGCTCGAGGAAGCCCTGAAGTCCGAGGACAAGGAGCAGATCGAGGCCAAGACCAACGCGCTGATGCAGGTCAGCCAGAAGCTGGGCGAGCAGATGTACGCCGCGCAGCAGGCTGCAGGCGGCGCCGCGGAAGGCGCGGCCCCGGGTGCGGAAGCGGCTGGCGCCTCGTCCGGCCCGGCGAACGACGACAACGTCGTGGACGCGGAAGTGAAGGAAGTCAAGAAGGGCTGATCCTGCCCGCATCGAGCCGCCGCGTTCGACGGGTATCCGTCAACGCGGCGTTTTCGCTGTAGCAGTCAAGAAACATGGCTACGAAACGCGATTACTACGAAGTCCTGGGCGTCCCGAAGAACGCCAGCGAGGACGAGATCAAGAAGGCTTATCGCAAGCTGGCGATGAAGTTCCACCCTGACCGCAACCAGGGGGACAGCGCCAAGGAAGCGGAGGCCAAGTTCAAGGAGGCCAAGGAAGCCTACGAGATGCTCTCGGAGCCCGAGAAGCGCTCGGCCTACGACCAGTTCGGCCATGCGGGCGTCGACCCGAACATGCGCGGTGGGGGCCCCGGGGCGGAAGGTTTCGGCGGCTTCGCGGAAGCCTTCGGCGACATCTTCGGCGACATCTTCGGCCAGCAGCGCGGCGGCGGTGGCGCGCGCGGTGGCCGCCAGGTCTATCGCGGCGCGGATCTCTCCTATGCGATGGAGATCACGCTGGAAGAGGCGGCCAAGGGCAAGGACGCGCAGATCCGCATCCCGAGCTGGGACGAATGCGAGACCTGCCACGGCTCCGGCGCCAAGCCCGGCACCCAGGCCAAGACCTGCACGACCTGCCATGGGGCGGGTGTGGTGCAGATGCGCCAGGGCTTCTTCAGCGTGCAGCAGACCTGCCCGCACTGCCGCGGCACCGGCAAGATCATTCCCGAGCCCTGCCAGACCTGCCACGGCCAGGGCAAGGTCAAGCGCCAGAAGACGCTGGAAGTGCGCATCCCCGCCGGCATCGACGACGGCATGCGCATCCGCAGCGCCGGCAACGGCGAGCCGGGCACCAATGGCGGCCCTCCGGGCGACCTGTACATCGAGATCCGGCTGAAGAAGCACGCGATCTTCGAGCGCGATGGCGACGACCTGCACGTCGTGGTGCCGGTGAGCATCGCGCGGGCCTCGCTGGGCGGCGAGATCGAGGTGCCCACCCTGGACGGCAAGGCGGCCATCGACATCCCCGAAGGCACCCAGGCCGGCAAGCAGTTCCGCCTGCGCGGCAAGGGCATCAAGGGCGTGCGTTCCAGCTACCCCGGCGACCTGTACTGCCACATCGTGGTGGAAACGCCGGTGAAGCTGACCGAACACCAGCGCAAGCTGCTGAAGGAACTGGACGAGTCCCTCAAGAAGGGCGGCGCGAAGCACTCGCCGGCCGAGGAAACCTGGGCAGACAAGCTGAAGGGTTTCTTCAGCGCCTAGTCCCACCTCGTCACCCCCGCGAAGGCGGGGGTCCAGGACATTCGAGAAAGCGGCCGCAAGGCCGCTTTTTCCTTGGGCGCCCTGGTTGCCCGCCTCCGCGGGCATGACGAGACCGGTTTGTGGCTCCCGCAGGACACCCCCGATGGCAAGCTCGGCCGTCCCCGTCACAATGCGGTCATGGCCCTGAAGCTGTTCCGCACGACAGGCTACTCCACCCTCCTCCTGCCCGGCGAGGCGCGGCAGGCCATGCATCCGGCGCGGATGGTGGCGGTGGCGAGCCTGTGGATCGGACTGGCCTGCAACGCGGGCCTGTGGCGGCTGGCCACGACGGGCGAATCGCTGCTGGCGGCGCTGTCCACGGCGGCCCTGCTGGCTGGCGGCAGCGGCATGATCCTCAGCCTGCTGGGATGGCGCCGCACCATCCGGCTCGCCATCACCGTGCTGGTGTTCGGCGCGGCCATCCTCGCCTGCGGCCTCTGGGTGCAGGACCTGCCGGCGGAAGCGCTGTGGCAGCAGCGCCCGCGCAACCTGCTGCCACCCTGGCCCAACTTCATGCGCTGGCAGGTGCCCACGCTGATGCTGGTGCTGGCCGTGGTGCCGGTGGTGTGGGTGTGGCACGTCGCGTTGCGCCGCCTGCCAGGGCCGGCGCAGCTGCAGTCGAACATCCTGGGCGCGGTCGTGGGCGCGCTGGTGTTCGGGCTCGGGTTGGCGTTGTTGCCTTAAAACAGGCTGCCCTGCCCGGGCGGTGACGGCGGCCGGAACAGGTCGACCGGGAAGCGCGGGCGCTCCCGCTTCGCATTGAAGCCGATGCGGTCCACTGCCTTGCGGAAGCGCTGCGCGATCAGCTCCGACCAGGCGCCGCTGCCCTTCATGCGCGTGGCGAAATCGCTGTCGTAATCCTTGCCGCCACGCATGTCCTGGATGCGATGCATCACGCGTGCGGCCCGCTGCGGGTAGTGCAGCTCCAGCCACTGCTTGAAGAGGGGCGCCACCTCCCAGGGCAGCCGGATCACGTGGTAGAAGGCCTCGCGCGCACCGGCCTCCCAGGCCGCCTCGAGCACCTGCTCCATGTCCTCGTTGAGGAAGGGGATCTGCGGCGCCAGGCTCACTCCGCAAGGGATGCCGTGCTCCGCCAGCGTCTTCAGCACGCGCAGGCGCCGGTGCGGCGCCGCGGCGCGCGGCTCCAGCTTGCGCGCCAGCTCCGCGTCCAGCGTCGTGATGGTCACGTACACCGCCGCCAGGCCCTGCGCCGCCATCGGCGCGATCAGGTCCAGGTCGCGCTCGACACCGCTGGACTTGGTGACCAGCGCGAAGGGATGCCGCGTCTCGTGCATCAGCTCGATGACGCCGCGCGTGAGGCGCAGCTCCCGTTCCACCGGCTGGTAGCAGTCGGTGGCCGTGCCGATGGCCAGCAGCTGCGGCTGGTAGCCCTTGCGCGCCAGCTCCGCGCGCAGCAGGTCCACCGTGTTGCGCTTGGCGATGATCTTCGTTTCGAAGTCCAGGCCCGGCGACAGGTTCAGGTAGCTGTGCGTGGGCCGGGCGTAGCAATAGATGCAGCCATGTTCGCAGCCCCGGTAGGGATTGAGCGAGCGGTCGAAATAGATGTCCGGCGAGTCGTTGCTGGAAATGACGCTGCGCGCGTTTTCCCAGATCACCTGCGTGGCGGGCGGCGCCGGCGTGGCGCCCTCCTCCTCCGACGGCTCCCAGCCATCGTCGAAGGCCTCGCGCTCTTCGCGCTCGAAGCGGTGCGCAAGGCGGGTGGCGCTGCCGCGGCCCTTGATGGCCTGCACCGGCACCCGCACCTCATCCACGGTATTCCCGGTGGAGCGGTCGATACTGTTCATCCATCCAGTATCTCGCATTTTCCCCGGGAATGGGCGAATCCACTAGGATTCCAGGGCCCTTTGGGAGGACGCCCGCGCATGGACACCCTGATGCTCTCGCGGCTGCAGTTCGCCGCCAATATCGGTTTCCACATCCTCTTCCCGGCCATCAACATCGCGCTCAGCTGGTTCCTGGTGTACTTCCGGGTCCGCAACAGCCGCGCGGCAAACCAGGACGAAGCGCGCCAGTGGGAGGAGGCGTACTACCTGTGGACCAAGGTCTTCGCGCTCACCTTCGCGATCGGCGTGGTGACCGGCCTGACCATGAGTTTCCAGTTCGGCACCAACTGGCCCGGCTACATGGAGAAGGTCGGCAACATCGCCGGCCCGCTGCTTGGCTACGAGGTGCTGACCGCCTTCTTTCTCGAGGCGACCTTCCTGGGCATCATGCTGTTCGGACGCACGCGCGTCTCGGGCCGCGTGCACTTGACGGCGACTCTGATGGTCGCGGCCGGCACCACGCTGTCGGCGTTCTGGATCCTGAGCCTCAACTCCTGGATGCAGACCCCGCAGGGCCACAGCTTCGCCAACGGCCAGTACTTCGCCGAGGACTGGCTGGCGATCATCTTCAATCCGTCCTTCCCCTACCGGTTGGCGCACATGGTGCTGGCCTCGGTCCTCACCGCGGCCTTCCTGGTGGCCGGGCTTTCGGCCTGGCAGATGCTGTGCGGCACCGCCAACGGCGGCACACGCCGCGCGCTGCGCGCCGGCGTCGTGACGGCGGCCGTGGCGATCCCGATCCAGATCTTCGCGGGCGATGCGCACGGCCTCAACACGCTGGAGCACCAGCCGGCCAAGATCGCCGCCATCGAAGCCATCTGGCACACGGAGACCAGCGCGCCGCTGACCTTGATCGGCTGGCCCAACGAAAAGGAGGGCCGCACCGACTTCGCGATCCAGGTGCCGCGGCTGGCCAGCATCATCCTGGCCCACGACCCGAACGCGACGCTCAAAGGCCTCGACCAGTTTCCCGATGCGCACCCGCCGGTGCTGCCGGTGTTCTGGGGCTTCCGCGTCATGGTCGGCATGGGCTTGCTGATGCTGGCCGTGTCCTGGTCCTCGGCGTGGTCGCTGTGGCGCCAGCGGCCGTTCGCCCGCTGGCAGCTGCGCCTGCAGGCCGGCATGACCTTCGCCGGTTGGGTGGCCACGATCGCGGGCTGGACCGTCACCGAGGTGGGCCGCCAGCCTTTCCTGGTCTACGGCCTGCTGCGCACCGCGGACGCCGTGGCGCCGCATCCGCCCGGCGTGGTGCTTTCCACCCTCATCGCCTACCTGGCCTTGTATGCCTTCCTGCTCGTCGCCTACGTGCTGGTGCTGATGTACATGTCCGAGCACCCGGCGATGCCCACTGCGCAGTCGCCCCAGAGCCCCAAGGCGGCCCTGCCCGTCGGCGGCTCGGCCTGAGGAGCGCAGCATGGCACTCGACTGGAACACCGTCCTGCCCCTGATCTTCATGGCGATCATGGGCCTGGCCCTGCTCGCCTACGTGGTGCTGGATGGCTACGACCTGGGTGTCGGCCTGCTGCTGCCTTTCGCGACCGACGACGAAAAGGACGTCATGGTCTCCAGCATCGGCCCGTTCTGGGACGCCAACGAGACCTGGCTGGTGCTGGGCATCGGCGTGCTGCTGGTGGCTTTCCCGCAGGCGCACGGCGTCGTGCTGACGGCGCTGTACCTGCCGGTGGCCGTGATGCTGATCGGGCTGATCCTGCGCGGTGTGTCCTTCGACTTCCGCGTCAAGGCGCGCGATGCGCACAAGGCGATGTGGAACCGCCTGTTCTCGCTCGGCTCGCTGACAGCGGCGGCGGCGCAGGGCTGGATGCTCGGGAGCTACCTCACGGCGTTCGACCACGGGCTTTACGCGCGCCTGTTCTCGCTGGGCATCGCCGTGACGCTGCCCACCGCGTATGCCATGCTGGGCGCGGGCTGGCTGATCATGAAGACCTGGGGTGAGCTGCGGGCCAAGGCCACGCGCTGGGCGCGGCTGGTGCTGTGGCCCATGGGCGTGGCGCTGGTGAGCATCTCGCTGGCGACGCCGGTCGTGAGCCCCAACGTGTTCGAGCGCTGGTTCGCGCTGCCGCAGTTCATCGGCCTGCTGCCGATTCCGGTGGCTTGCGCCGCCGCCTTCTTTGCGGCCTTCCATGTCGCCGGCCGCAAGCAGATCGTGGAGGCGGGCTATGGCTGGGTGGTGTTCGCGAGCACGGTGCTGATCTTCGTGCTGGCCTTCCTGGGGCTGGCGTACAGCATCTACCCGTACATCGTCATCGAACACCTGACGGTGTGGCAGGCCGCCGCCGCGCACAACTCGCTGGTGTTCCTGTTCGTCGGCGTGGCCATCACGCTGCCGGCGATCGTGATCTACACGATCTTCATGTACCGGGTGTTCTGGGGAACGGCCACGGAACTCAGTTACGCCGGCGACAAGTAGGAAACGCCCAGCCGCGCCTTCGCCTCGGCGTACTCGCGCTTCAGGCGCGCGACGAACTCCGCCGTGTGCGTCACCGCGGTCACGGCGCCGATGCCCTGGCCGGCGCCCCAAATGTCCTTCCAGGCCTTCTTGGCGTCGCCGCCGAAGCTCATCTTGCTCGGGTCGCTCTCGGGCAGGTTGTCCGGGTCCAGGCCGGCGGCCACGATGCTGGGCTTCAGGTAGTTGCCGTGCACGCCGGTGAACAGGCTGGAATAGACGATGTCGTCCGAGCTGCCTTCGACGATGGCCTGCTTGTAGGCCTCGCTGGCGCGCGCTTCGTGCGTGGCGATGAAGGCCGAGCCGATGTACGCGAAGTCCGCGCCCATGGCCTGCGCGGCCAGCACCGCGCCGCCCGTCGCGATGGAGCCGGAAAGCGCCAGCGGGCCGTCGAACCACTGGCGGATCTCCTGGATCAGCGCGAACGGGCTCTTGACGCCCGCGTGGCCGCCCGCGCCCGCCGCCACCGCGATCAGGCCGTCGGCGCCCTTCTCCACGGCCTTGCGGGCGAAGAAGTTGTTGATGATGTCGTGCAGCACGACGCCACCGTAGGAATGGATCGCCTCGTTGACGTCGACGCGCGCGCCCAGCGAGGTGATGACGACCGGCACCTTGTACTTCACCACCACTTGCATGTCGTGCTCGAGCCGGTCATTGCTCTTGTGCACGATCTGGTTGATGGCGAAGGGCGCCGCCGGCCGCTCCGGGTGGGCGCGGTTGTGCGCGGCCAGGGTCTCGGTGATCTCGTGCAGCCACTCGTCCAGTTGCGCCGCCGGCCGCGCGTTGAGCGCGGGCATGGAGCCGACCACCCCCGCCTTGCACTGCTCGATCACCAGCTTGGGGTTGCTGACGATGAACATCGGCGAGGCGATGACGGGCAGCGGCAGGTTCTGCAGGACGGCGGGCAGTCGGGACATCGGGACTCCTGGATTGCCGGGATGCGCTGACGCGCAACCCAGCCTACATATCAAAACGCTTCGAGGGGCAGCGCGGTGACGCTGTCGGCGCCTTCCACGATCGCATCGCGCTGGCCCGGGACGCGGGACAGGATGTGGTCGGCATAGAAGCGCGCAGTGGCGATCTTCGCGCGCATGAAGGCGGCGTCCTGTCCCTTTTGCAACAGGCCTTCCGCGATCAGCAGCGAGCGCGCCATCTGCCAGCCCGCCACCAGGTTGCCGGCCAGCATCAGGTAGGGCACGGAGCCGGCGAACACGGCGTTGGGCGCAGCCTTGCCTTCCTTCACGACGTAGGCCACGACATCGAGGAAAGCCTTGCGGGCCGCCGCCAGGCGCTTGGCCATGGCGCGCGCTTCGGCGCTGCCGCTCCTGGCCAGCTCGCCTTCGGTCTTCTCGATCTGGCCGGCGACGGCCTGGGCCACCTGGCCGCCGTCACGCGCAGTCTTGCGGCCCACGAGGTCGTTGGCCTGGATGGCGGTCGTGCCTTCGTAGATGGTGAGGATGCGGGCATCGCGGTAGTACTGCGCCGCGCCGGTCTCCTCGATGAAGCCCATGCCGCCGTGCACCTGCACGCCCAGCGAAGTGACTTCCAGGCTCATCTCGGTGCTGTAGCCCTTGACCAGCGGCACCAGGAATTCGTAGAAGGCCTGGTTCTGCTGGCGCACCGCGGCGTCGGCCGCGTGGTGGGCCGCGTCGTAGGCAGCGGCGGCCACGCTGGCCATCGCGCGGCAGCCTTCGGTCAGTGCGCGCATGGTCATGAGCATGCGGCGCACGTCCGGGTGGTGCACGATGGTGGCGGAGCCGTTGACGGAGCCATCCACCGGGCGCGACTGCACGCGGTCCTTGGCGTAGGCCGCGGCCTTCTGGTAGGCCGTCTCGGCCACCGCAATGCCCTGCACGCCCACGGCGTAGCGGGCGGCGTTCATCATGATGAACATGTACTCGAGGCCGCGGTTCTCCTGGCCCACGAGATAGCCGATGGCACCGCCGTTGTCGCCGTATTGGAGGACGGCCGTCGGCGAGGCCTTGATGCCCAGCTTGTGCTCGATGCTGACGCAGTGCACGTCGTTGCGCGCGCCCAGCGAGCCGTCCTGGTTCACCATGAACTTGGGCACGACGAACAGGCTGATGCCCTTGACGCCTTCCGGCGCGCCGGGAACCCGGGCCAGCACCAGATGGACGATGTTGTCCACCATGTCGTGCTCGCCATAGGTGATGAAGATCTTGGTGCCGAACACCTTGTAGGTGCCGTCGCCCTGAGGCTCGGCGCGGCTGCGCACCATCGCCAGGTCGCTGCCGGCCTGCGGCTCGGTCAGGTTCATGGTGCCGGTCCACTCGCCGCTCACCAGCTTGCGCAGGTACACGTCCTTCAGCGCGTCGGAGCCGGCCGTCAGCAGCGCCTCGGTGGCGCCGTCGGTCAGCAGCGGGCACAGGGCGAAGCTCAGGTTCGCCGAGTTCAGCATCTCGATGCACGCTGCCGCGATGGTCTTGGGCAGCGCCTGGCCGTCGTATTCGGCGGGATGCTGCAGCGCCTGCCAGCCGCCTTCGATGTACTGGCGATAGGCCTCCTTGAAGCCGGGCGTCGTGGTGACCTGGCCGTCCTTCCAGCTGGACGGATTCTTGTCGCCGTCCACGTTCAGGGGCGCGACCACGCCTTCGTTGAACTTCGCGCACTCCTCGAGCACGGCCTGGGCGGTATCGAGGCCGGCCTCCTCGAAGCCGGGCAGCTGCGCAACCTGGTCGATGCGAGCGAGGTGCTCGATGTCGAACAGCATGTCCTTGACGGGAGCGCGGTAGGTCATGGGGAGTCTCCTGGGGATGCGGGGGGAAGCGTGGATCATCGCCAGCTCTCCCCCGGGGCACCCTCCTCGCGGCGAGGAGGGCGTACTGCTTTCTTACAGCTTCGCGATCAGTTCCGGCACGGCCGTGAACAGGTCGGCCTCGAGGCCGTAGTCGGCCACGCTGAAGATCGGCGCTTCCGGGTCCTTGTTGATCGCGACGATCACCTTGGAGTCCTTCATGCCGGCCAGGTGCTGGATCGCGCCGGAGATGCCCAGGGCGATGTACAGCTGCGGCGCGACGATCTTGCCGGTCTGGCCGACCTGGAAATCGTTGGGCGCGTAGCCGGCGTCCACCGCGGCGCGCGAGGCACCGATGGCGGCGCCCAGCTTGTCGGCCAGCGGCTCCAGCACTTCGTGGAACTTCTCGCTCGAGCCCAGAGCGCGGCCACCGGAGACGATGATCTTGGCGGCGGTCAGCTCCGGGCGGTCGCTCTTGGCGATCTCCGCTCCGACGAAAGTGCTCTTGCCGGTGTCGGCGACGGCGCTGGCGCTCTCGACGCTGGCGCTGCCACCGGTGGCGGCCGCCGGGTCGAAGCCGGTCGTGCGCACGGTGATCACCTTCACCTTGTCCGTGCTCTGCACGGTGGCGATGGCGTTGCCGGCGTAGATCGGGCGCTCGAAGGTGTCGGGGCTGTCGACCTTGGTGATGTCGCTGATCTGCGCGACGTCCAGCTTGGCGGCCACGCGCGGGGCGATGTTCTTGCCGCTGGCGGTCGCCGGGAACAGGATGTGCGAGTAGTTCGAAGCAATCGCCAGCACCTGCGCCGCGACGTTCTCGGCCAGGCCGTGTTCGAACTGCGCGCCGTCGGCGTGGATCACCTTGGACACGCCGGCGATCTGCGCGGCGGCCTTGGCGGCTTCACCGGCATTCGCGCCAGCAACGAGGACGTGCACGTCGCCGCCGCAGGCCTTGGCCGCGGTGACGGTGTTCAGGGTCGCGCCCTTGACGTGGGCGTTGTCGTGTTCGGCAATGACGAGGGCGGCCATCAGATCACCTTGGCTTCAGTCTTCAGTTTCTGCACCAGCGTCGCGACGTCGGGCACCTTCACGCCGGCGCCGCGCTTGGGCGGCTCGGCGACCTTCAGCGTCTTCAGCCGGGGCTTGACGTCCACGCCCAGGGCGTCGGGCGTCACGGTCTCCAGCGGCTTCTTCTTCGCCTTCATGATGTTGGGCAGCGTCACGTAGCGCGGCTCGTTCAGGCGCAGGTCGGTGGTGACCACGGCCGGAATCGACACGGACAGGGTTTCGAGACCGCCGTCAACTTCACGCGTGACCTTCGCCTTGCCGTCGGCCACTTCGACCTTCGATGCGAAGGTGGCTTGCGGCAGGTCCGCCAGCGCCGCCAGCATCTGGCCGGTCTGGTTGCAGTCGTCGTCGATCGCCTGCTTGCCCAGGATCACGAGACCGGGCTGCTCCTTGTCGACCAGAGCTTTCAGCAGCTTGGCGACGGCGAGCGGCTCCAGGGCCTCGTCGGTCTGGACCAGGATGGCGCGGTCGGCGCCGATGGCCATGGCGGTGCGCAGGGTCTCCTGGCACTGGGCGACGCCGCAGGACACGGCGATCACCTCGGTGGCAACGCCCTTCTCCTTCAGGCGCACGGCTTCCTCGACGGCGATTTCGTCGAAGGGGTTCATGCTCATCTTCACGTTGGCGATGTCCACACCGCTGCCGTCCGACTTGACTCGGACTTTCACGTTGTAGTCCACCACCCGCTTCACGGGGACCAGGACCTTCATGCTCGGGGCGCTCCTCAGGAGAGTTGGGGGAATCCGAATTGACGTTTACGTAAACGTGAATTCTATGCGGGGCTTGCACCCCGATTGTCGGCATCCCTGCGGCCTGATCGGAGATGCTTGACAAAAAGAACGATCGTGCTTTTTTCTGATTATAGGTGCTTGGGGTAACTCTGGACCGCGGCCGGCGCACACCACCTTTACAGTCTTTCGCACCTCGCATGACCACAGGAGTGCCTCGGATGAAGCGTCACCTGGTCCCGGCGGCGGCCCTCGCCGCCCTCGCCTGCGCGCCCGCCGGCGCGCAGACCGTCCTCACCGTGTCGAGCTGGGTGCCGCCCACCCACGCCCTGAGCGTCGCCCAGAAGGAATGGTGCGACCAGGTCGAGAAGAACAGCGGCGGCAAGGTCCGTTGCAACATCCTCCCACGCGCGGTGGCCAACCCGCCCGGCACCTTCGACGCCGTCAAGAACGGGCTGGCCGACGTCTCCTTCACCGTGCACGGCTACACGCCCGGGCGCTTCGTGCTGACGCAGATGGCGGAGTTCCCCTTCCTCGGCGACAGCTCCGAGCCGATCTCGGTGGCCTTCAACCGGGTCGCCATGAAGTACCCGCAGTTCAACGCCGAACACCAGGGCGTGCACGTGCTGGCCTATTTCACCCACGGCCCGGGCATCGTCTTCAACACCAAGCGGCCGGTGACCAAGGTGGAAGACCTGCAGGGCCTGAAGTGGCGCGTGGGCGGCGGCATGGTCAACGAAATCTCCAAACAGCTCGGGATGAACGTCACCTTGAAGCCGGCGCCGGAATCCTACGAACTGCTCTCCGGCGGCGTCATGGACGGCACGCTGTTCCCGGCCGAATCGACCGAGTCCTTCAAGATCGACAAGCTGATCAAGTACGCCACCACCTTCCCGGGCGGCCTGTACAACACCAGCTTCGTCTTCCTGATGAACCAGGCGAAGTACGACAAGCTCTCGCCCGAGGACAAGAAGGCCGTCGACGCCGCCTCCGGCGAGGTGGCCGCCCGCCAGTTCGGCCGCAACTGGGACAAGGTGGACCGGCGCGCCTACGCGCTCATGCAGGCGAACAACGTGCAGATCACCAAGGCCGACGCCAAGTTCGTCGCGGACGTCAAGGCGAAGACGGCGCCGCTGGAGTCGCAGTGGGTCAAGGCGGCGGAGGCCAAGGGCCTGCCGCAGGCCGACAAGGTGCTCGCGGAGTTCCGTTCCGAGATCGCCAAGGCCTCGAAGTAGGCCGCGCTTGAAGCAGCTGCTGCGCCTGGCCTGCGGCCTGCTCTCCGGGGCGGCGCTGTTCGCCATCATGGTCCTGACCTTCTTCGACGTCGCGGGGCGCAAGTTCCTGGACCACTCCATCCCCGGCTCGCTGGAACTCACAGAGCTGCTGATGGTGGTGGTGATCTTCGCCGCGCTGCCGCTGGTGTCGCTGCGCGGCGAACACGTGGTGTTCGACTCGCTCGACGCCTCGCTGCCGCCGCACGCGGTGCGCATCCAGAAGGCGGTGATCGACCTGCTGATCGCCGCCGCCCTGCTGGGGCTGGCCGCGCTGATGTGGAAGACCGCCGGCGAGTTCGCCGCCAGCGGGGAGACCACCGCGCAACTGAAGTTCGCCAAGTCGAATTTCATCTACGGCATGGCGGTGATGTGCGGGCTGGCCGGCCTGGTGCACATCGCGCTGGTCGTGCGGCCGCCGGCCGCGCTGGCCGAAGGCGAAGGGACCGCCCTGTGACGGCGGCGCTGATCGGGTTCGCCGCCATCTTCCTGCTCGCCGTCTTGCGCATGCCGCTGGCCTTCGCCATGGGCGGCGTCGGCATCGTGGGCATCGGGCTCACGCGCGGCTGGGAGCCGGCCCTGGCCTCCACGGCGCAGGTGGTCTACGAGACCGGCTTCGCCTACACGCTGTCCGTGATCCCGCTGTTCATCCTCATGGGGAACTTCGTGGCGCGGGCTGGCCTGGCGCAGGAACTGTTCGATGCGGCCTATGCCTTCATCGGGCACAAGCGCGGCGGCCTGGCGCACGCGACGGTGGCGGCCTGCGCCGGCTTCGGCGCCATCTGCGGGTCCTCCATCGCGACGGCGGCGACCATGGGCAAGGTGGCCTATCCGTCGATGAAGAACCTGGGCTACAGCGACACATTGGCTATGGGCGTCATCGCGGCCGGCGGCACGCTGGGCATCATGATCCCGCCCTCGACCATCATGGTGATCTACGGGATCATCACCGAGACCAACATCGGCAAGCTGTTCGCCGCCGGCGTGATCCCCGGGCTCGCATCCGCGGCGCTGATGATGGCGGGCATCGCCTGGATCACCTGGCGCGACCCGGCGCATGCACCGGCCGGCGCCCGCAGCGGCTGGCCGGAGCGCTGGCGCGCGCTGCGCGGCATCTGGGGCGTGCTGGTGTTGGTGCTCGTGGTGCTGGGCGGCATCTACGGCGGCTTCTTCACGGCCACCGAGGGCGCGGGCATCGGCGCGGCCGGTGCCTTCCTCTTCGCTGTGGCGCGCCGGCGCCTCAGCTTCGCCCAGCTCACCGAGGTGCTGGTGGAATCGGCGCGCACCACGGCCATGCTGTTCACGCTGCTGATCGCCGCGACGCTGTTCGCCAACTTCGTCAACTTCACCACCATGCCGGGCGACCTGAAGGACCTGATCACCGGCAGCGGGCTGTCGCCGGTGATGGTCGTGGTGGCCATGATGGCGATCTATGTGGTGCTGGGCACGGTGATGGAGGAGCTCACCATGGTGCTGCTCACCATCCCGCTGTTCTTCCCCATCATCACCGCCCTCGGCTACGACCCCATCTGGTTCGGCGTGCTGATCGTGATGGTGGTGCAGATCGGCCTGATCTCGCCGCCAGTGGGCATGAACATGTTCGTGCTGAACGCGCTGCTGCCGGGCGTGGGGCTGGGTGCCATCTACCGCGGCTGCTGGCCCTTCGTGTTCGTGCTGACGGCGATGCTGGGAGTGCTGATCGCCTTCCCCCAGCTCAGCCTGTGGCTGCCCTCCCTGATGAGATAGGCCCGATCCCTGCTTGCAAGCTCTGCAGGCCATCCACCAGAATGGGGATGCGCGACCTGCCGGAGGACAAGCACGATGCAACCCGCCGCAGACGATGAGGAGTCCTGGCTCGAACTGACACGGGCCAGGCGGACCATCGTGGTGGTGGATGTCGTCGAATCGGTCCGGCTCATGCAGGCGCACGAATCCGAATTCATCGCCCGCTGGCGCCGCTTCGTCGACGAGATGCGCACGCGCGTGCTGCCAGAGAACGGAGGCCGGCTCGTGAAGAGTCTGGGCGACGGGATGCTGCTGGAATTCGCCGACGTGCCGCCTGCCGTGGCGGCCGCGTACGAGGCGCAACGCGTCATCGCGCGCTGCAGCGCCGGCTTTCCAGGCGGAGAGAGCATCTGCCTTCGCACCGGTATCCACTTGGCCGACGTCGTGGTCGACGACCTGGACGTTTATGGTTCCGGCGTCAACCTCACGGCGCGCATCGCCGCGCTCGGGCAACCCACCGAGGTGATCCTGTCGGCCGAGGCCCGCGACGCGCTCGTGCCTTCGGTGGACGGGGAACTGCACGACTTGGGCGAATGCTACTTCAAGCACATCGCCCAGCCCGTGCGCTGCTTCCGGGTCGAAGAAGCGCATGCCACGCCCATCCATCTGCCCGCCCCTTCCGAAGAGGCGTTCATGGGGCCGTCCATCGCCGTCATGCCCCTGGAGCCCGGAGGCGGTGAGGCGCCGGCCGGCCTGGGCGAGGCCCTGGCCGGCGAAGTGGTCTCCGTGCTCTCCCGCAGCCATCGCATCCGCGTCATCTCGCCGCTTTCGACGCGTGCGTTGGCCGCGCGCGGCCTGTCGTGCGAGGAGATCGGCGCCCGCCTCGGTGCCCGCTACGTGCTTGCCGGCACGCTGGCCGTGGTCGGCGGCCGCGCAACGGTGGTGTGTGACTTGAGCGACGTGGTGTCGGGCAACGTGCTCTGGAGCGAAGTGCTGCGTCCCCCCGTCGAGGAACTGTTCGATCCCGAGCGCGGCCACCTGGGCGCCATCGTGGCCGGGGTGATGGATGCCATCGACCGGGCCGAGGTGGAAAAGGCGCGCACGCTGCCCCTGCCCACATTGCACAGCTATACCCTGCTGATCGGCGGTGTGACGATGATGCATCGCACGGGCAACGCGGATTTCGAGCGGGCGCGGAGCATCCTGGAATACCTGGTGGAACGCAGCGGCCGGCATCCGGTGCCGCGCGCCTGGCTGGCCAAGTGGCACGTGTTGAACGTGCAGCAGGGCTGGTCCGCCAATCCGCAGGCCGATGCTGCCGTGGCGCTGGAGCAGACCGCGCGCGCCATCGAGGCCGACGCGCACTGCTCGCTCGCGCACACGATGGAGGGCTTCGCGCGGGCCAACATCCTGCGCGACTTCGACGCAGCTGGCGAGTGCTACATGCGCGCCCTCGACCTGAACCCCAACGACTCGCTGGCCTGGCTGCTGAATGGCGTGTTGCACGCCTTCCGGGACGAGGGCCACGCAGCCATGGAGGCGTGCGACCGCGCGCAGCGCCTGTCGCCTCTCGATCCCCTGCGCTACTTCTACGACGCCCTCTCGGCCTCGGCCGCACTGACGGCCGGCCACTACGAGCAGGCCGTGGTGCTCGCACGCCGTTCGCTGCAACTCAATCGCAGCCACCTTTCCACGCATCGCGCGCTCACCGCGGCCCTGGCCTTGGCCGGGCGCGCGGAGGAAGCGCGCGCAAGCGCCGCCGAATTGCTGGCGCGCGACCCTGGCTTCACCGTACGGCGCTTCCTCGCCCGCACGCCGGGCCGCGCCTTCGGCATCAGCAACCGCATCGCGCAGGCACTGCGCGATGCGGGGATCCCGGCCTAGCCGGCTACAGCGGCCCGCGGGCCGGAGGGGAAGAAAAATGAGTGGATGGGGTGGCTGGGGCGGGTGGGGAGGCTGGGGTGGGTGGGGCGGATGGGGAAGCGGCGGACGCGCCGCGCCTCAGCCTCCCGCGGATCCGGTGTTGGCAGACGCGCTGATTCTCAGCCGGGGTGGGATCATTACTTCGCCCTTCGGCGTCGAGCTCGATACCCAATGGAAACCTGACAATATTCACGAACTGATCGACGACACGGCGCCCATGGCCAGATGGGAGCCACTCATCCGGTTCAACGTGTGCCTGCTGGAGTTGATATCGGATGTGGCATTCGAACTGTTGCCGCAAGGTGCCGCGAGGCCCACCGGCGCTCGCCTCGTGCACCGCAGCTTGAAAACGAATTGGGTATCCACGGCAATCGTGCAGCTCGATCGCCCGGAGGATCCTCAACTGTTTGCGGACCAATTGGATCTCGTCTTCAACTGGGCGCGCTACAGGGAAGATCGCTTGAATGAAATCATCTCCCAGCTCGTGCCGCAAACGCCTTTCTGGAGTGCTGTGGCCAACCTTCAGCCCACGCGCCGAAAGTACACCTACGAGCTGATTGAACTCACGTTGGCGTTCGCCTCGATGGCCGCCATGCGCTTCAAGCAGGCATTCAACTGCCCGCGCCCGGTCGCCCATACCGCCAAGATCCAGCCCATGGTGCCCACGCCCGAGCATTCCACGTTTCCGAGCGGGCATGCAACCGAGGCCTACGCTGTCGCCCATGTACTTGGTTGCCTCATACCGGGGACGAACGGCGCCGCGATCTGGAGTCAACTCAACGCGCTGGCCGGACGGATCGCCACCAATCGCACGGTGGCCGGCGTCCACTTCCCGATGGACAGCATGGCCGGGCGGGTGCTCGGCGCGACGGTGGGTGAGTATCTGGCCTACATGTGCAGCACCACCCAGATTCCGGGAATGGCGAGACCCAACAAGGCCGGCGCCCATGCCGGCTGGCTGGAGCGGACCTTCACGACGACCGGGATGTCGACGAAAAAGGACTTCCTGCCCAGCGACGATCTGACAGCCGAGGGCCAGGAACACGATCCGCTGAAGGGCGTCGCTCGCAAGGGAGTGTTGAAGTGGATGTGGGACCAGGCCGTTCTCGAATGGAACTGAGAAATCGAGAACGAGACGAACCAAATGGACCTGGCCTGGCTTCCTCTTCTCCGCGCGCCGTCGCCAATGAAGTCGCAATTCGGATGGAAATTCGAGTCCGACATCGACGGCCTGGACCCCTATGTGATCTGGGGCTACGCAACCGATTTCAGCGGCTTCGGAGATGGAACCAAGCCAGTCACTCTCCCGCTGTTGATCGAGTACGACTCCGAGCCTCACATGACAGCGCAATCGGCGGCGCAGCCTGCATCGGAGAGGACGGCCCTTCTCTCCCGTTTGCGTCACGAATTGCGCAACCTCGCCGAACAACGAGCTCACGGCAATAGCGTTGAGCAAGAGCAATCGCGATCCGAAGAAGCGATGCAACGGAACAGGGCCAAGCAGTTGGTCGTGACCCCGCTGCTGGACCGGTTGCTCAAGGAGTGGGGCGCGACGGTGCCGGAGGTGTATCTGCGACAGATTGCCAACACCAAGGCCCACCGCTACACCTTGACTGCGCAGGTATCGCCGCAATTCATCCTTTTTTTTGGCAAGCCCTGGACATTTCCAGGTTCTCCACCGATTCAGGTACGTGCGCTTCTTTCGATGCCGCGCGCAGCAGCAGCCCAGATCCGCGAAAGCAAGATTCTTCAAAGCCAGGTCGGTCAACCACAGCAACCAGCACCGGTACGTGCGCCTTGCATCGCGATCATCGACGACGGCTGTCCGTTTGCCCATGGCAACCTTCGCTACTGGGACAACGTGCATGGCCAGTGGAAGTCTCGCGTGCGCTTTCTCTGGGACCAAAGCGGCGAGGCATCAGGAACGGCATGGCGCGTGCCCCAACCCATGGGTTACGGCGTCGAACTCGCACAGGACGACGTGGATGGATACCTGACGCCCCGAACCTCCTCCAACGGCGAGCTGGATGAAGACGGTTGTTACGCGGATGCGGGATACGGTGCCGTGCAAGCGCGGTGGACACACGGATCCGTCGTCACCGATCTCGCCGCCGGCGCGCCGAACCCGGTGGCAACCCCTGGGACCGCCGCCGCCGCCGATCTTGCCTCTGCCGCCCCAATCATCTTCGTCCAGTTGCCACGCAGCGCGGTCGACGATCCCACCGGCGGCGGCCTGCACAGGTACGTCATCGACGCGCTCCGCTACATCGACGCACGCACCAGCGACGCTACAGTCAACCCCGAGACGAAGTGTCCCGTAGTCATCAACCTTTCATACGGGACGTTCGCAGGACCGCACGACGGCACCTCGCCCGTGGAGGTGGCCATCGACGACTTCCTCGAGCAGCGCCCCGATTGCGCCGTGATGGTTGCGGCCGGGAATGCCTACGATGCAGAGATACATGCCCAAGTGCGCATTCGGTCGGAGGGAAGCAAGGCCCTGCGCTGGAGCGTCGCCCCAGACGACAAGACGCACTCCTTCATGGAAGTCTGGCTACCGCCGACCGATGAATTCGGGCAGCCAACGGCGCTCGCCGTGCGATTGATCCCTCCGGCGGGCTTGGGACCCGTTTCTCCGCTGGTGACCATCGGCACCAGCTGGTTCGGGTTCCCGGCTCCGGGCACGGCCGGTCCGGCGATCTGCGGGATCGTCTATCCAACGAGCACGCCGCAGGGCAAGTACGGGACCATGGCGCTGCTTTGCGTGGCGGGAACGCAAGGAAGTGGCAATTTGGCGCCAGCAGGCATCTGGACCGTCGAAATCTGCAACCAGGGCAGCGGCACTGTGGAAATAGACGCCTGGATCGAACGGGACGACCCCTCCTTCCAGGGACGCGGCAAGCAGTCGCGATTTGACGATCCGGATCTCGACTACGTTACGCCGAAGAACACCTTGGGCAGTTACTCGCACGCCGTCCATGCCGTCGTGGTCGGTGGCTACCTCGATGCCCAATCTCTCAACCGGCCGCCAGCGGAGTACTCCAGTTCCGGTCCTGGCAGGCTGGGGCACGGACGCAGTGGACCGGATGTCGCCACCGTTTCGGAAGAAAGTCTCACGGAGCACGGACTTCGGGCGGCGGGCACGCGGACTGGCGATACAGTCCGCCTGAAAGGAACCAGCGTGGCCAATCCGGTCGCGGCCCGGCGCCTGTTCAACGAACTGTTGAATGGAAACCCGCCGCCTGCCGATTTGCAGAAAGGACTACGCGACAAGGCAGACCAGCGCAACCCGTACACCGAAGGACCAGAGCGCGTCGGGGCTGGACGGCTCAGGAAGCTTCCCTAGGCGAAGACCGGCTGTCGGTCAACGGCAGCCCCTGAGAATGCACGTGCACCACCCGCTGCGGATACGGAATATCGATCCCCGCCGCCCGCAGCGCCGCCAGCACCCGGAAGTTGACATCCGAGATCACGCCGCCCTGCCCGTTCTGCGGGTCCTCGATCCAGAAGGCCAGCACGAACTCCAGGCCGTCGGCGCCGAAGGCCTTCAACTGCACGCTCGGGCCCGGCGTGACAAGCACGCGCGGCGCGCCGGTGGCGGCGTCCAGCAGGATCTGCTTCACCTGCTGCGGATCGGCGTCGTAGCTCACCGCCACTTGCGTGGTCAGCAGCACGCGCGGGTCGGCCAGCGACAGGTTCTCGATGCGCTCGGTGATCAGCTTCTCGTTCGGCACCACCGACTCGCGGCCGCCCAGCGAGCGAATCAAGGTGTAGCGGGTCTTGATGTCGACCACCACGCCTTCGAAGTTGTCCACGCGCACCGTGTCGCCGATGCGCAGGCTGCGCTCGAACAGGATGACGAAGCCGCTGACGTAGTTGGCCGCCAGCTTCTGCAGGCCGAAGCCGAGGCCCACGCCGAGCGCGCCGCCCAGCACGGATAGGGCCGTCAGGTCCACGCCCACCGCCGACAGCGCGAACAGCACGCCGAGCAGCAGCAGCACGGCGCGGATGGCGTTGGCGGCCACCTTGCGCAGCGACAGGTCGGTGACCGTGTCGCGCAGCACCTTCTGCTCCAGCGCCGCCGACACCCACAGCGCCAGCGCCAGCACGAAGCTGGTCGAGAGCACGCCCTGCACGATGGACAGCAGGTTGATGTTGGACTTGCCGAAGGAGAACTGGATCTTCTCCATCTCCTCCATCACCACCGGCAACAGGCCGAGGATCCAGAGCGCGGCCGCCGCCCAGGCAACCCAGGAGATCAACAGCTCCACCAGCCGCGCCAGCGCCGAGGACGGAAAGACCACCGTGAACACGCGCGCGACCAGCCGGATGCCCGCCAGCGCCGCCAGCACCGGCACCACGATGCGCAGCAGCGGCACGGCGTGGTATTCGCCCACGACGAGCTTCGCGGTATAGGTGAAGGCCAGCGCAAGCAGCGGGAACAGCACGCCGTCAAACAGCGCGCGCCCGTACCAGATGGAATCGGCCTTGCGGCGGCGGCCGCTCAGCCAGCAGATCGCGAAGGCGATCACGAGGCAGCCGACCAGGGCCCAGATGTCCCAGGCCGTGGACCCGGTGTCCAGGTCGTGGATGAAACGCCCGAGGTCGTCCAGCCCTTGTACTTCTCTTTCCGTCACGATGTCCAGTTCGGCTTTCTCTTCTGCGTGAAGGCAGCCACGCCCTCCTGGGCGCAGTCCTCCATCATGTTGGCCGCCATGGTCTGGCTGGCCAGCTGGTAGGCGGCTTCGGCGCCCATCTCGCGCTGGCGGTAGAAGAGTTCCTTGCCCATGGCGAGCGCGAGGCGCGGCTTGGCGAGGATACTGGCGACCAGCTGCTCCACCCCGGCATCCAGTTGCGCAGCCGCCACGGCGCGGTTCACCAGCCCGCGCGCCTGCGCCTCGGCCGCGGAAATGAATTCGCCGGTCAGCAGCATCTCCATCGCCTGCTTGGCGCCCACGTTGCGCAGCAGCGGCACGCTGGGCGTGGCGCAGAACAGGCCGAAGTTGACGCCGCTGACGGCGAAGCTCGCGTCCTCCGATGCCACCGCCAGGTCGCACTGGGCCACCAGCTGGCAACCGGCCGCCGTGGCCAGGCCCTGCACCCGCGCGATGACGGGCACCGGCAGCTTCTGGATGGACAGCATCATGCGGCTGCAGCGCGCGAACAGCTGCTGGTAGTAGTCCAGCGCGGGCCGCGCGATCATTTCCTTCAGGTGGTGGCCGGCGCTGAAGGCCTTGCCCTCGGCGGCCAGCACCACGACGCGCACGCTTTCGTCATCCTTGATGCGGTCCAGCGCGGCCTGCAGCGCGGCGATCATCTCCCCGCTGAGCGCATTGAAGCTCGCCGGCCGGTTGAGCGTGAGCGTGACGACGCCGCGCGCATCCCTGCGCTCCAGCAGCACCTGGTCTTCCATGTTGCTTCTTCCTACAGGTCGGCGAGGGCGCGCAGGTGCGCTTCGACGCTGCGGCCCAGCGCATCGAGGTTGTAGCCGCCTTCCAGGCTGGACACGATGCGGCCTTTGGCGTGGCGCTGCGCCACCGCGCGCAGCTGCTTCGTCATCCAGGCGTAGTCGGCTTCCACCAGGCCCATCTGGCCGAGGTCGTCCTCGCGGTGGGCGTCGAAGCCGGCGCTGATGAAGATCATCTCCGGCTTGAACGCCTCCAGCCGCGGCAGCCACTGCTCCTCGACCAGCTCGCGCACGGCCGGGCCCTTGGTATAGGCCGGCACCGGCAGGTTGACCATGTTGGCCGCATGCGGGCCGAAGCCGCTGTACGGATAGAAGGGGTGCTGGAAGAAGCTCACCATCAGCACACGTTCGTCGCCGGCCAGGATGTCCTCGGTGCCGTTGCCGTGGTGCACGTCGAAGTCGACGATGGCCACGCGCTTCAAGCCATGGCGCTCGAGCGCATAGCGCGCCGCGATCGCGATGTTGTTGAAGAAGCAGAAGCCCATCGCGCGGTCGCGGCAGGCGTGGTGCCCCGGCGGGCGCACGGCGCAGAAGGCGTTCTCGACCTCGCCGGCCATCACGGCATCGGTGGCCGCCAGCGCCGCACCGGCCGCGCGCAGCACGGCGTTCCAGGTGTGGCGGTTCATGGCCGTGTCCGGGTCGATGTGCACATGGTCGATGCCGCCCGCGTCCTCCTGCTCGCGCAGTTCTTCGGCCAGGCCGCGGACGCCCGCGACGTGCATGCGCTCGTGCGCCAGTTCGATCTGTTCGGTGCTCGCCAGCGGCGCCTCCCGCCGCTCGAGCGCGTCGCCCACGCCGGAGGCAAGCAGGCGGTCCTCGATCGCATCGAGCCGCTCGGGACACTCCGGGTGTCCCCGCCCCATGTCGTGGCGCCTGCAGTCCGGATGCGAGAAATACCCGGTCTTGTTCATCGGTCCCCCCTTCGGCACCCGCCAAATTGGGATAAGGTCATGCCTTTATGGATGCACGACAAAAACTCAAAACGCTCCTCGGCCAGCTTAACACGGTGATCGTCGGGAAGCCCGCGCAGGTGCGGGACTGCGTGGCCTGCCTGCTGGCGGGCGGCCACCTGCTGATCGAGGACGTGCCCGGGGTCGGCAAGACCACCCTCGCTCACGCGCTGGCGCGGGCCTTCGGGCTGCAGTTCTCGCGGGTGCAGTTCACCGCGGACCTGATGCCCAGCGACCTCTCCGGCGTGTCGATCTACGACCGCGGCAAGGAGAGCTTCGTCTTCCATCCGGGCCCGGTGTTCGCGCAGGTGCTGCTCGCCGACGAGATCAACCGCGCCAGCCCCAAGACGCAGAGCGCGCTGCTGGAGGCGATGGAGGAACACCAGGTGACGGTGGAAGGCGAAACGCGCGCCCTGCCCTCGCCCTTCTTCGTCATCGCCACGCAGAACCCGCACGACCAGCTGGGCACCTTCGCGCTGCCCGAGTCGCAGCTCGATCGCTTCCTGATGCGCATTTCCCTCGGCTACCCGGACCGCGCGGCGGAGCGCGCCCTCTTCACCGGCGCCGACCGGCGCGACATGGTGGAGCACCTGGAAAACACGCTGGCGCCGATCGAGCTGCAGGCCTTGCAGCAGCAGGTGCTGGACATCCATGCGGCCGACCCGCTGCTCGATTACGTGCAGGACCTGATTGCCGCCACCCGCAGCGGCCGCTGGTTCCTGCAGGGCCTGAGCCCGCGCGCCGGCATCGCGGTGATCCGCGCGGCCAAGGCGCAGGCGCTGCTCTCGGGCCGCGACTACGTGGCGCCGGACGACGTGCAGGCCATCTTCCCGCAGACCGTGGCCCACCGCCTGGTGCCCGTGGGCGACGCCGGCCGCGGCCCCGTCGAACAGGTGCGGGCGATGCTGGAAGGCGTCGCACTTCCCTGAGAAACGCGCGTGGATGCCGCCACCCTGAACCCGCTCTCCCTGGTCCGCCGCCGCTTCCGCCAGTGGTGGCAGGCCCGCCTGCCCCTCACCGATACCTACACGCTCACCCAGCGCAACGTCTACATCCTGCCCACGCGTCCGGGCTGGATGCTGGCCTTGACCCTGCTCGTGCTGCTGGTCGGGTCCATCAACTACCAGCTGAACCTGGGCTATCTGCTCACTTTCCTGCTGGCCGGCAGCGCCCTGGTGGGCATGCACGTCTGCCACGCGACCCTGCGCGGGCTGACCTTGAACCTGCAGACGCCGGCGCAGCAGTTCGCCGGCACCGCCGCCACCCTGTCGGTGGTCCTGAGCAACGCGCGCAAGTCGGTGCGGCACAGCATCGGGCTGGCGGTGCTGGACGCGACCCACGAAGACCACTGGACCTGGACCGACGTGCCCGCCGAAGGCAGCTGCACGGTGCAGGTCGCCTTCCGGCCCGAAAAGCGCGGGCTGCACCGGGTGCCGCCGCTGACGGCCGAGACCCGTTTTCCGCTGGGCACCTTCCGCGTCTGGACGGTGTGGCGGCCGGCCGCGCAGGTGCTGGTCTACCCGGCGCCCGAGCTGCATCCGCCGCCGCTGCCGCCGGGCGAGCCGCGCGCCGGCGGCGCCGCCGCGGCCCGCGCACAGAGCACCGGCGAATTCGAAGGCGTGCGCGCCTACCGGCGCGGCGACCCGCTGAAGCTGGTGGTGTGGAAGAAGGCGGCCAAGTCCGATGAACTCGTGAGCCGCGACACCATGCAGGCGCAGCGCTATGAGCTGTGGCTGGACTTCGCCGGCGCCGGCCACCAGGACCGCGAAGGACGCATCTCGCGCCTGGCGGCCTGGGTGTTGCAGGCCGACAAGCTGGACCAGGACTACGGCCTGCGCCTGCCCGGACTGCAAATCAAGCCCGGGAGCGGCGAAGCCCACAAGCGGCGCTGCCTGGAGGCGCTGGCCCTATGCTGAACCTGCGCTTGCGCCTGGCCGCCCTGCCGCGCGACGCGCGCGACACGCTGTTCCTGCTGGTCGTGATCGGCTGGGTGCTGCTGCCCCACATCGGCAACCTGCCCTGGTGGTGCACGCTGCTGGCCGCGGGCGTGCTGCTGTGGCGCGGCACGCTGGCCGTGCAGGGCAAGCCGCTGCCCGGCAAGTGGTGGCTGTTCGGCCTGCTGGCCGCCACCCTGGGTGCGACCTGGCTGACGCACCGCACGCTGCTCGGGCGCGACGCCGGCGTGACCTTGATCGTGGTGCTGCTGGCGCTGAAGACGCTGGAACTGCGCGCGCGACGCGACGCCTTCGTGGTGTTCTTCCTGAGCTTCTTCACGATGCTCACCAACTTCTTCTTCTCGCAGTCGCTGCCGGTGGCGGCCGCGATGCTGGTGGCGCTGCTGGGACTGCTGACGGCGTTGGTCAATGCCCACATGCCGGTGGGCCGGCCTTCGCTGGCCGAAGCGGCGCGCACCGCCGGCTGGATGGCCTTGCTGGGCGCACCGGTGATGGCGCTGCTGTTCGTGCTGTTCCCGCGCTTCGCGCCGCTGTGGGGCATTCCGAGCGATGCGATGACGGGGCGCAGCGGCCTGTCCTCGCAGATGCAGATCGGCAACGTGGCGCAGCTGGCGCTGGACGACAGCATCGCCTTCCGCGTCAAGTGGCAAGGCAACCCGCCGCCGCAGGACCAGCTGTACTTCCGCGGACCGGTGTTCGCCGATTTCGACGGCCGCGAGTGGCGGCCGCTGGCGCCGCGCCTGGCGGCCCGCTTCCCGCCGATCCGCATCGAGGAGCCCATGCTCCAGGTTGCCGGCACGCCGATCCGCTACGAGCTGACGATGGAGCCGAACAACCGGCCCTGGCTGCTGACGCTGGACGCCGCCGTGCAGCCGCCGCAAGCGCCCGGCCTGGTCGCGGCCATGAGCGGCGACCTGCAATGGGTGGCCTCGCGGCCCGTCGTCGACCTGCTGCGCTACACCGCCGAAAGCTACCCGCAGTTCCGCTACGGGCCGCGCCGGCGCGCCGCCGTGCTCACCGAGTACCGCCAGCTGCCGGCGGGCTTCAACCCGCGCACGATCGAGCTGGCCGGCGAGATCCAGCGCGAGCATCCGGGCGCCGACTCCGCCGTCCTCGTCGACGCGGTGATGGACCGGCTGCGCACCGGCGGCTACCGCTACACGCTGGAGCCGGGGCAGTACGGGCAGGACACGGCCGACGAGTTCTGGTTCGACAAGAAGGAAGGCTTCTGCGAGCACATCGCGTCGTCCTTCGTGGTGCTGGTGCGCGCGCTGGGCATCCCGGCGCGCATCGTCACCGGCTACCAGGGCGGGCAGCGGAACAACGTCGACAACTACTGGATCGTGCGGCAGAGCGACGCGCATGCCTGGGCCGAGGTCTGGTTCGACGGCCGCGGCTGGACGCGCGTGGACCCGACCTCGGCGGTCGCGCCGGGCCGCACCGGCACCTTCGAGCGCCTGCTGCCGCCGCGCGGCGTGTTCGCCAATGCCATGGACACCGTCAGTCCCAACCTCGTGGCCTCGATGCGCGCGGCCTGGGAGGCGATGAACAACGGCTGGAACCAGTGGATCCTGAACTACACGCAGAGCCGGCAGCTGAACCTGCTGCGCAATCTGGGCTTCGAGTCGCCGAGCTGGGAGGACCTGAGCTACCTGTTGCTGGCGATCATCGTGGTGGCCGCCCTGGCGGGCGCCGCCTGGACCTGGTGGGACCGGTTGCAGCACGACCCCTGGCTGCGCCTGCTGGGCCGCGCCCGCAAGCGCCTGCGCGCCGCCGGCCTGGAAACGGGCCACAACGTCGCGCCCCGCCAGATCGCGAATCTTGTCACGGCCCGCTTCGGCGAAGATGCGCGACGATTGGCGGATTGGCTGCTGCGCCTGGAAGCGCAGCGCTATGCCCGTCAGCCGGGCGCCTCGCTGCAGGCGCTGCGGCGTGAATTCCAACAGCTTCCCTGGCCGACCTGAACCGATGGCTTCCCTGCGATTCCTGCTCCCCCTGCTCTGCGCCGTGACGCTCACGCTGCCCGCGTGCGCGGCGCCCGAGGGCGCCAAGCCCGCCCATGCCGCCAAGTCCAAGGCGAAGAAGGCGCAGTCCGGCGTCCCCTACGCCGACCGCGAAGATGCCTTGCGCTTCGCCGACGAGGTGGCCGCCCGCGACGGCCTGCCGCTGGAATGGGTGCGCTCGATGGTCGGCCAGGCGCAGAAGCTGCCCGTGGTGGCGCGCCTGATGGAGCCCGCGCCGACCGGCACGCCCAAGAACTGGCGCGTGTACCGCAGCCGCTTCATCGACCCGGTGCGCCTCGGCGCCGGCGTGCGCTTCTGGCAAGAGAACCGCGAAGCGCTGGAACGGGCCGAGCAGCAGTTCGGCGTGCCGGCCGAGATCATCGTCGGCATCGTCGGCGTCGAGACGATCTACGGCCAGCAGATGGGCGACTTCCGCGTGCTCGACTCGCTGGCCACGCTGGCCTTCGACTTCCCGCCGAACCACCCGCGCGCCGCGGAGCGCGCCAAGTACTTCCGCGGCGAGCTGGAAGCCTTCCTCACCTACTGCAACAGCATGCGCATCGACCCGCGCAAGCCGCGCGGCAGCTACGCCGGCGCCATGGGCATGCCGCAGTTCATGCCGAGCAGCCTGGTGCGCTGGGGCGTGGACTACGACGGCGACAAGCGCATCGACCTCGCCGGCAGCGCCGACGACGTGATCGGCTCGGTGGCCAACTACTTCAAGGGCTATGGCTGGAATCCCGGCATGCCCACGTACTACCCGGTGAGCTTCGACGCGGCGAAGCTGGACCTCGACGCGCTGCTCGCGCCGGACATCCTGCCCACGTTCTCCGTGGCCAGCATGCAGGCCAAGGGCGTGGTGCTGGAAGGCGCGGCGCTGGAGCACAAGGGGCCGCTGGCGCTGATCGAGCTGCAGAACGGCGGCGACCCGCCCACCTACGTGGCCGGCACCGAGAACTTCTACGTGATCACGCGCTACAACTGGTCCAGCTACTACGCGATGGCCGTGATCGAGCTGGGGCGCGAGGTGAAGGAAGCCATGCCGCGCCAGGGGAGGCAATCGCCATGAACAGCATCACCGCGGCCTCCTGGCAGCGCCTGTGGGGCGAGCTCGGCGCGCAGGAAATCAGCGGCGGCTTGCTGAACCAGCTGGTCGCCGCATACAGCGAGCAGCAGCGCCACTACCACACGCTGGAGCACCTGCGCGGATGCCTGGCGCATTTCGACGCCGCCGGCTCGCTGGCGCGGCATCCGGCCGAAGTGGAACTGGCGCTGTGGTTCCACGACGCCGTCTACGAGCCGCAGCGCAAGGACAACGAGGAGCGCAGCGCGCAATGGGCGCACGACAGCGTGAGGGCCGCCGGCTGCGCGCCCGAGGTGGCGGACCGCGTGCGCGACCTGGTGCTGGCGACGAAGGCGCACCAGGCAGCCGGTGACGATCCCGATGCGGCCTTGCTGCTGGATATCGACCTGGCGATCCTCGGCGCATCGGCGGCTCGCTTCGACGAATACGAGCGGCAGATCCGGGCGGAGTACGCGCACGTGCCGGAAGACGAATTCCGCGCGCGGCGGACGCAGGTGCTGCGCTCCTTTCTGGACCGGCCGCGGATTTTTGTCACCAGCGCATATCACGACGCGCTGGAGCAGCGGGCGCGGGACAACCTGCGGCGCTCGCTCGCATCTCTGTAGGGTGCGCAGCAAGCTGCGCACCCTACGAAACTACAAGCACCCACCCGGCCCGATGGAAGCGAGCTTGCGCACCGTCACGAAGGAACACCCGGCCGGCCGCCAGCGGGGCACCTCGGTCGCGGCTTCGTCCACCTCGAACTCGTTGGCCTGCGGCATGCGCGTCATGTCGTAGACATCCGCGCCGCCGGCGAGGGCACCCGCTTCGAGGCCCAGGATGCACTCCACTTCCGGCAGGCTGCGCCCGGCAAGGAACTTGTGCTGCGTGAAGGGGCCGCGGCACCAGAACTGCAGCGGCGCGCCCCGGGCCACCACCTGCACCGGCCGCGCCAGCGGCCCCAGCTTCCAGCAGGCGAGCGCATCGCGCTTGAGCATGCGCGCATCGGCAGCAGAGAACATCATCGGACTCCCATGGCTTGACGACAAAAAAGCTTAGGGAGCGGCGGCGCGGGGGCTTGTAGTCGCTGGACGCATCTGGCGCAGGCCGGTGTTGCTGGGGTGCGCTGGTCGCGCAACCCAGCCTACGAGGAAAGCCAGGCTTCGAAGGCGCGCATGAGGCGCGCGATCTGTGCCGAACGGTCCTCGCCGGCGGCGCGGCGGAAGAGGCGCGCGGTCGGATACCAGGGCGAGTCGGCGCGGTCCACCAGCCAGCGCCAGTCGGCGTTGGGCGGCAGCAGGATCCACACCGGCTTGCCCAGCGCGCCGACGAGGTGGGCGATGGCGGTGTCCACCGTGACCACCAGGTCCAGCTGCTCGATCATCGCGGCGCTGTCGGCGAAGTCGGCCCAGTCGCCGGTGAAGTCCGGCAGTTCGCCCGGCGCGGGCTGCAGGTCCGTGTTGGCGCCCGCCTCGCCCTTCTGCAGGCTGAAGCACTGCACGCCGGGCTGGCCCAGCAGCGGCGCGAGCAGGCTGAGCGGCACGGCGCGGTTGCGGTTGTTCACCTGCACCTGCGAGCCGGACCAGGCCAGGCCCACCTTGCGCTGGCCCGCCCACGGCGCCAGGCGTTCGCGCCAGCGCACGCGCGCCTCCTCCGGCGCGCGCAGGTAAGGCACCGCCGAGGGGATGCTGGAAAGAGTCGTGCCGAAGCGCCCTGGCAACTCCAGCAGCGCCGCATGCAGGTGCACGTTGAACGACACGCCCGGCTTCAGGCATTCGACGCCGGGAAAGCTCGCCTCGACCAGCGGCACCAGTTCGGGCTGGACGACGCAGCGCACCTGCGCGCCCAGCGCCTGCAATTGCGGCAGGTAGCGCACGAACTGCAGCACGTCGCCGAGCCCCTGTTCCGCGTAGACGCCGATCGCCTGGCCCTGCAGCGGCTGCGCCGGCCCCGGCCACTCGGAGCCAGGCTGCCAGAAAGCAGGCCGCGGCAGCCGCGCGGGGTCGCGCCAGCGCCGCTCGTAGAAGGGCCAGCCCTCCTCCAGCCGGCCGGCCAGCAGCAGCGTGAAGGCCAGATCCAGTTCGGCCAGGTGGAAGCCCGGTTGCAGCTCCAGCGCGCGGCGCAGGTGCTGCTCCGCTTCGTCGAGCCGTTCCAGGTGCAGCAGCGCGGTGCCCAGGATGCGCTGCGCATAGGGATGCGCCGGCGCCAGTTCCACCGCGCGGCGCGCGTGCGCCAGGGCGCCGTCGAAATCTTCCAGCCGCCACAGCACGCCGGACAGGTCCACGTGGGCTTCCACCAGCGCCGGTTCCACCTCCAGCGTCGCGCGATACAGGGCGGCGGCGGCGGCTACATCGCCGCTGTGCTCCCGGCAGAAGCCGGCGTGCAGCAGGTTGGCGGCGCTGCGCACGCCGAATTCATCGAGCAAGCGGGTGTAGAGCGGCACCGCCTGCACGTAGCGCTGCTGCGTGAGGAGGAGGTCGGCGAGTTCCTGCACCGGCTCGAGTGCCTGCGGCGCAATGCGCATCGCGTCGCTGAGCCAGGCTGTCGCGGTCAGCAGGTCGCCGGCGGCGCGGCAGGCGCGCGCCAGGGCCAGGCGGACCGGCAGCGAATCCGGCTCGCGTTGGAGAACCGCAAGCAGGTTCCCCGCTTCCGCGCTCATGCGGGAATCAGGAAGTCGCGGCTGATGCGCATGCCCAGGTCGTTCACGCGGTCCAGGAACTGGGTGAGGAAGGCGTGCAGGCCGTTGGCGAGGATCTCCTCGATGTGCCCGTACTGCAGCTCGGCGCGCAGCTTGCCGGCGCGGCGATGCGTTTCGGAGGACTGGTCGTTGGCCACCATCGCCAGGTTGGACACGACCTCGTTCAGGCTGGCGTGCAGCGAGCGCGGCATGTCCGGCCGCAGGATCAGCAGGTCGGCCACGCGCTCGGGCTTGATGACGTCGCGGTAGACCTTGCGGTAGATCTCGAAGCCGGAGACGCTGCGCAGGATGGCGCTCCAGTGGTAGAAGTCGTACTCCTGGTCCTTCTCGCTGGCGGCGCCGAAGAAGTCGCTCTGCACCGCGTGGAACTTCACGTCCAGCAGCCGTGCCGTGTTGTCGGCGCGCTCGAGGAAGGTGCCCAGGCGCATGAAGTGCAGCGCCTCGTCCATCAGCATGGTGCCGACCGTGACGCCGCGCGACAGGTGCGAGCGGAACTTGACCCACTCGAAGAACTGGCCCGGGTCCTTTTCGAAATCGCCCAGCCGCAGCATGCGGTTGACCTCCAGCCAGGTCTGGTTCTGCGTCTCCCAGGCCTCGGTGGTGAGCGAGCCGCGCACGGCCCGCGCGTTCTCGCGCGCGGCCTTCAGGCAGGACACGATGGAAGACGCGTTGCTCTCGTCCTTCACCATGAACTGCATGACGTTCTGCGGGTCCACCTCGCCATGCTTGGCGACGTAGGACGGCATCAGCTCGCTGATCGAAAGCACGCCCTGCCAACCTACTTTCGACACCGCGGCCGATTGCGGCAGCAGCGAGGTCTGGTAGTTGACATCCAGCATGCGGGCGGTGTTCTCGGCCCGCTCCGTGTAGCGGGCCATCCAGAACAAGTGGTCGGCGGTGCGAGACAGCATGTTGTTCAGACTTCCAGGATCCAGGTGTCCTTGGTGCCGCCACCCTGGGAGGAATTGACCACCAGGGAGCCTTCCTTGAGCGCGACGCGCGTCAGGCCGCCGGGCACCATCTGCACCTCCTTGCCCGAAAGCACGAACGGCCGCAGGTCGATGTGGCGCGGCGCGATGCCCGCGTCGACGAAGGTGGGGCAACTGGAAAGCGACAAGGTCGGCTGCGCGATGTAGCGCTCCGGCGTGGCAATCAACTGCTTGCGGAAATCCTCGATCTCCTGCTGCGTGGCCGCCGGGCCCACCAGCATGCCGTAGCCGCCGGCGCCGTGCACTTCCTTCACCACCAGGTCCTTCAGGTGCGCCAGCACGTACTTGAGCGACTCGGGCTCGCGGCACATGTGGGTGGGCACGTTGGAGAGGATCGGTTTCTCGCCCAGGTAGAACTCGATCATCCTGGGCACGTAGGGGTAGATCGACTTGTCGTCGGCCACCCCGGTGCCGATGGCGTTGCACAGCGCCACGTTGCCGGCGCGGTAGACGTTCAGCAGCCCGGCGCAGCCGAGCGTGGAGGTCGGACGGAAGACGAGCGGGTCGAGGAAGTCGTCGTCGACGCGCCGGTAGATCACGTCCACCCGCTTCGGCCCGCGCGTGGTGCGCATGTAGACGAAGCCGTCCCGCACGAACAGGTCCTGGCCTTCGACCAGCTCCACGCCCATCTGCTGCGCGAGGAAGGCGTGCTCGAAATAGGCGCTGTTGTACATGCCGGGCGTGAGCACCACCACGGTCGGATCGTCGGTGGTGGAAGGCGCGGAGGCGCGCAGCGTTTCCAGCAGCAGGTCCGGGTAGTGCATCACCGGCGCCACCTGGTAGCTGCTGAACAGCTCCGGGAACAGCCGCATCATCATCTTGCGGTCTTCCAGCATGTAGCTGACGCCGCTGGGCACGCGCAGGTTGTCCTCCAGCACGTAGTACTCGCCCTCGCCCTGGGCGTTGGGCGCGCGCACGATGTCGATGCCGGCGATGTGCGAGTAGATGTCGTTGGGCACGTCGACGCCCATCATCTCGGCGCGGAACTGGGCGTTGCCCACGATCTGCGACTCGGGGACGATGCCCGCCTTGACGATCTCCTGATCGTGGTAGACGTCGCGGATGAAGCGGTTGAGCGCGGTCACCCGCTGCACCAGGCCCTGCTCCATGCGCCGCCATTCGGCCGCCGGGATGATGCGCGGGATCAGGTCGAAGGGGATCAGCCTCTCGGTGCCGGCGCCGTCTTCGTCCTTGGCGCCATAGACGGCGAAGGTGATGCCGACGCGGCGGAAGATGACCTCCGCCTCCTCGCGCCGGGACTGCATCATTTCGCGCGGCTGGCGCGCCAGCCACTGGGCATAGGTGCGGTAGTGGTCGCGCACGCCCTGCACTTGCGACTGCGTCTGCCCGCCCATGGTCTGCGACTGGAACTGGAAGGGTCCGGTCCCGGTCAACTGGGCGAACATCTCGTCGAATTTATGCATGGGGCGCTCTCCGGGTTACAGGATAGCAAGTTCCTTGCCTCTTTCGGGGCGCTCCCGCGTCACTCCTCGCCGGCGGGCGCTTGCGGCAGCCGATGGCGCCAGTAGCGCGGGTCCAGCACGCGCTCGCACTGCACCTGCCGCGGCGCTGCGGAGCGCCAGCGGGCCGCGCCGCAGGCCGCCGACAGCACCAGCCGGATTCCATGCGAGCGATAGCGCGCCACCACCTCGGCCGCCGGATGGCCGAAGCGGTTGCGGTAGCCGGCCTGGACCAGGGCGGCGGCCGGCTGCACGGCGGACAGGAAGTCCTCGCTGGACGAAGTCTTGCTGCCATGGTGCGGCACCAGCAGCAGGTCGGCCCGCACGTCCGCCTGCCGATCGAGCAGCGCGCGTTCCTGCGGCCGCTCCAGGTCGCCCGCCAGCAGCGCGGTCGCGCGGCCATTGGCCAGGCGCAGCACGCAGCTCATGGCGTTGGACTTGGCTTTCGCTTCGTAGTCTTCGGCCGGCGGGTGCAGCACCTCGAAGCGCACGCCGTCCCATTCCCAGCCCTGGCCGGCCGTACAGCGCGTGCCGGGGTGCAGCGCCAGCAATTCGTGCCCGTCTTCCAGCGAGCTGAGGAGCGCGGCCTGCGGCTGCATGCGCAGCACCGCCGCGGCGCCGCCGGTGTGGTCGAAATCCCGGTGGCTGAGCATCAGCATGTCGATGCGCTCGTCCCAGGCGCGCAGCAGCGGCACCAGCACGCGCTGGCCGGCATCGGCGTCGCGGCTGTAGCCGGGGCCGGCGTCGTAGACCAGCGTGTGGTGCGCGGTGCGCACCAGCACGGCGTTGCCCTGCCCCACGTCGGCGGCCAGCAGTTCGAACTCGCCCGGCGGCGGTCGCGGCGCCTGCCAAAGCAGCACGGGCAGCAGCAACGGCGCGCCGAGCAGGCGGGCGCTCCAGGGCAAGGGCATGGCGAGCAGCAGGCCCCCCAGCACGCCCGCAGCGCCGGCCCAGACTGGCGGCGCCGGCGCCGACCAGGTGGCGAGCGGCAAGGACGCCATCCACTGCAGGCCCGACGCGAGCAGGTCCACCGCCCAGGCGGCCGGCGTCCACAGCCAGGGCAGGAACACGCCGGCCAGGCCGAGCGGCGTCACGACCAGCGTCACCCAGGGGATCGCGACCAGGTTCGCCAGCAGGCCCACCACCGAGACCTGCCCGAACAGCAGCAGCGACAAGGGGGTGAGCGCCACCGTCACCACCCACTGTTCGTGCAGCAGGCCTTGCAGCGAATGCAGCAAGCGGCGCCAGCGCGATTCGCCCTCGGGTTTCGCCTGTGGCTCGCGCCCGGTGGCGAACAACACGCCCACCGCGACGAAACTGAGCCAGAACCCGGCCTGCGTCAGCGCCCAGGGATCGATGGCGACCACGACGGCGCAGGCCAGCAGCCAGACCTCGGGCCAAGGCCAGGCGCGTGCACCAAGGCGCAGCAGGCCCACGCATCCGAGCATCCAGATGGTGCGCTGGGACGGCACGCCCCAGCCGCTGAACACCGCATAGGCCGTGGCCAGGGCGACGCCGCCCACCAGCGCGGCGTGCTGCGCGGGCCACGCCAGGCACAGGGTGGCGCTGCGCCGCCAGGCCAAGCCCACCGCCAGTGCCGCCGCCCAGGCGAACATGGTCACGTGCAGGCCAGAGATGCTCATGAGGTGGGCCACCCCGGTCGCGCGGAACACGTCCCAGTCGGCGCGCTCGATCGCGCCCTGGTCGCCCACCACCAGCGCCGCCAGCACGCCGGCCAGGCGCGGATCTTCGACGTGCGCATAGATGGAAGCGCGCACCGCGTGGCGCAACTGTTCGATCGGGTGGCACCAGGTGCGCGACAGCAACTTCGGCGGCGGGTCGCGCGGGCCGGCGCGCACATAGCCGGTGGCCTGCAAGCCCTGCTCCCACAGCCACAGCTCGTAGTCGAATCCGTGCGGGTTCACCTGCCCGTGCGGCGCCTTCAGCCGCGCGGCGAGCTGCCAGCGCTCGCCGGGCCGCAGGTCCTCGGGCTGCGCGCCGTCGTTAGCGTACCAGCCAAGCAGCACCTGCGGCGGGAGCGTGACGGGCTGGTCAGCGGCTCGGGCGGACTCCACTTCGAAGCGCAGGCGCAGCCCGCCCTCGCTGCGGTGCGGCATGGCAGCGACCATGCCGGTGAGGACGAGGTCGCGGCCTTCGAGCGCGGGATCGAGCTGGTCTTCCAGGTAGGCGCAGGCGCGCCAGCCGGTGGTGGCAAAAGTGATGCAGGCAGCGGCGAGCAGCAAGGCGATGCGGCGGGGCCAGCCGCGGGGGATCCACTTGTTGAACAGAAAGGCGGCTGCACCACCAGCGACCAGTGCAACGTAGAGCGAGGCCGTCCACAGAGAAGGTTGCTGCAGTTGCAGCGCCGGCCCCAGCACCGCGCCGAGCAAGGTGGAGGCGATGCCCGTGGGTTTGCTCACGCCCCATCAACGCGCGGGATGGTTCGCGTGGCATCCTCCAGATGTAGGGTGCGCAGCTCGCTGCGCACCGCTCGATGCGTTGGCGCGTGGTGCGCAGCGGAGCTGCGCACCCTACAGGTTACACGCTGACCAGGCTTTCCAGGCGCCCTGCAATGTCGCCCAATGCCATCACCTCCTTCGCCGCCCCGACCTGGATCGCCTGCCGCGGCATCCCGAAGACGACGCAACTCGCCTCGTCCTGCGCAATGGTGTGCGCGCCCGCGCGGCGCATCTCCAGCATCGCATCGGCGCCATCGGCGCCCATGCCGGTGAGCATCACGCCGACGGCCTGCCCACCGGCAGTGCGCGCGATCGAGCGGAACAAGGTGTCCACCGAAGGCCGATGGCGATTGACCGGCGGGTCGTCGGTGACGCGCAGCGCATAGCCGATGCCCCGCCGCGCCAGCATCAGGTGCCGGCCGCCGGGCGCGATGTAGGCCACGCCGTTGCGCACCACTTCGTTGTCCTCGGCCTGCTTCACGTCCATCTTGCACAGCGCGTCGAGCCGGCGCGCGAAGGTCTCGGTGAAGCCGGGCGGCATGTGCTGCGCGATCAGGATCGGCGGCATCGACTCCGGCAGTTCGGTCAGCACCTCGCGCAGCGCCTCGACGCCGCCCGTGGATGCGCCGATGCCGATGACCCGGTGCAGCGCCGCGGCCTGCGTCATCACGCGCGGGCCCAGCGGGGCGAAGCCGCTGGGCGCCTGCGGCGCGCGCCGGTGCCGCACCACGCGGGCGCCGGCGGCGGCGCGGATCTTGTCCGCGATCTCCTGGGCCCCGCTTTCCAGCTGGTCGAAGCTGGCGGGCTTGGGGAAGAAGTCCACCGCGCCCAGCTCCAGCGCGCGCACCGTCGTCTCGGCGCCCTCGCGCGTGAGCGAGGAGATCATGATCACCGGCAGCGGCCGCACCGCCATCAGGTTGCGCAGGAAGTCGAGGCCGTTCATGCGCGGCATCTCGACATCGAGCGTGATCACGTCCGGCGGGTTGCGGCGGATGCGGTCGATGGCGATCAGCGGGTCGGGCGACACGCCCGCCAGCTCCATGTCCGGCTGCGCGCCGACCACGCGCCCGAGGAAGGCGCGCATCACGGCGGAATCGTCGATGACGAGGACGCGGATCATCGGCGCCTGGCCTCGAAGATCTCGACCTCGCCGCCACCCGACTTGCGGGTGAGCTCGCGCAGGTACTCGCGTTCGCGCAGCTGCACCTGGTCGTTGGGCGTGACGTTCAGGCGCTTGACGTGCACCTTGCCGGTCGCGGGAAAGAAGTGCACCTTGCGCGGATGCACGTCCAGCAGGTCCTGGGCGGCGACGGGGATGCCTTCCACCTTCAGGAACTCCAGCACGAACTCGGCGTTCTTGGCGCCGACGTCCAGCTTGTCGAAGCCGGCCAGCACGCGGGCGCCGCCGAACACCTTGGCCACCATCCGGCGGCGGTCGGCGCCGAGCTTGCCCATGTCGTTGATCAGCACTTCCATGGCGTAGACCCCGAAGCGCGCCGACGCGGCCCAGGCCGCGCTGGGCGAAGCCGTGTCGCCGGGCAGCATGAAGTGGTTCATGCCGCCGATGCGCGAACCCGGGTCCCACAGGCAGGTGGAGACGCAGGAGCCGAGCACGGTGGTGATGGTGCCGGGGCCGGAAGAGGCGTGGTACTGGCCGGGAAGGATCTTCACCGCGTCCACCTGGAACTCGCGGTCGAAATAGCGGACCGGACTGCTCGTTTCGCTCACTGCAGATTCAACCCTGTCCCATGTGGCCCGCCAAGCGCTCGTACGCAGTCCGGCCGCACGAGCGGAAGCCGGGATGCGCCGAGGGGAAGCTTTCCGAGTGGCCCACCATCAGCAGGCCGCCCGGCACCAGCAGCTGCGCCAGGCGTGCCAGCAGCCGCTTCTGCGAATCGCGGTCGAAATAGATCACCACGTTGCGGCAGAAGATCACGTCGAAAGGCTCCTGCGCCGGCCAGGCTTCCGACTGCAGGTTCAGCTGCGCGAACTTGACGCCGGAGCGCAGTTCGGGGCGGATGCTGACCAGCCCGTCGTTGCTGCCGGTGCCGCGCAGGAAATGCTTGCGCAGGCGCTCGGCCGGCATGCCGGCGATGCGGTCGTGGCGGTACACGCCGCCGGCCGCCGTCTGCAGCACGTCGGTGTCGATGTCGGTGCCCAGCACCTCGCCCGGGCAGTCCTGCTCGCGCAGCACCATGGCGATCGACCACACCTCCTCGCCGGTGGAGCAGGCGCTGCTCCACACGCGCAGCTTGCGCTTGTCGCGGCGCTCGCGCGCGTAGCCGGCCAGCAGGTCGAAGTGGTGCGGCTCGCGGAAGAACGCGGTCAGGTTCGTCGTCAGCGCATTGACGAAGGCTTCGCGCTCGTCCGAGTCGCGCGCCTGCACCAGCGCCAGGTACTCGCCGAAGCTGGTGGTGCCGCGCGCGCGCAGCCGGCGCAGCAGCCGGTTGTAGACCATGTTGCGCTTCTGCGGGCTGAGCTTGATGCCGGCGTACTGCGCGATCAGCTCGCGCACCGTCTCGAAGTCGGGGTCGTTCAGCAGGGCCGCGGCGCCGGCACCCAGGTCGGGCAGCAGGCCCGGCAGGGTGGAGGCGAAGGCGGCGCGGGGATGCACGTTCAGAACTCCTTCCAGTCGCCGTTGGCGGCCAGGCGCGGCTCGGTCGGCGCGAAGGGCAGCTTGGGATTGGCGCGCGCCGGGATCGCGGGCGCGGCCTTCGAGCGGGTGGCGATGGGCGCGATGGCGGCCGGAGCCGGAGCCGGCGCGGGCGCCGGTGCGGCGGCGCGCGGCCGGGACTGCGCGTCGCCCAGGCGGAAGCGCGCCACCATCTCCAGCAGCGAGCGTGCCTGGTCTTTCATGGCTTCGGCGGCGGCCGAGGCCTCTTCCACCAGCGAGGCGTTCTGCTGCACCACCTGGTCCATCGTCGTGACGGCGGTGTTGACCTGCTCGATGCCGGAGCTCTGCTCCTGGCTGGCGGCAGCGATCTCGGCGATCAGGTCGCTGACCTTCTTCACCGAGGACACGATCTCGTCCATCGTCTTGCCGGCGTCGGCCACCAGGCGCGTGCCGGCGTCGACCTTGCCGACCGAGTCGCCGATCAGTTCCTTGATCTCCTTGGCCGCGCCGGCGCTGCGCTGTGCCAGGCTGCGCACCTCGGCGGCCACCACCGCGAAGCCGCGGCCCTGCTCGCCGGCGCGGGCGGCTTCCACCGCCGCGTTCAGCGCCAGGATGTTGGTCTGGAAGGCGATGCCGTCGATCACGCCGATGATGTCGGCGATCTTCTTCGACGCATCGGAGATGCCGTTCATGGTGCTGACCACCTGGCCCACCACCTGGCCGCCCTTGCGCGCGACGTCGGATGCGTTGGACGCCAGCTGGTTGGCCTGGCGCGCGTTGGCGGCGTTCTGGCTGACGGTGGACGTCAGCTCCTCCATCGAGCTGGCCGTTTCCTCCAGCGTCGTCGCCTGTTCCTCGGTGCGCTGCGACAGGTCCAGGTTGCCCTGCGCGATCTGCGCGCTGGTGTCGGCGACCGCATGGGCGCCGCCGGACACCTGGCCCACCAGGTCGCGCAGGTTGCGCAGCATGGTCTGCAGCGCCTGCAGCAGCTGGCCGGTCTCGTCCTGGGTGCGGACCTCGATGTCACCCGAGAGGTCGCCGCCGGCGATGCGGTCGGCCGCGCGCATGGCCACCTGCAGCGGCCGCACGATCACGCGGCTCATCACCAGCGCGATGCCGAAGGCGGCCACTGCCGCGGCCACCACGATCACGCCCAGCCAGGCCAGCGCCATGCGGAAGGCGGCGGCGGCGCTGTCGTAGCTTTCCTGCGCCAGCGACTTCTCCAGCGCCACCAGCTTGTCCATGTCCTTGCCGATTTCCTGGAACTGGGTGTCGGCGGCCTGCATCGACATGGCGCCGGTGGCCACGTCCGCCGAGCTGATGTCGATCGCGTCGTCCATCAGCTTGCGGTACTTCTCGATCTTGGGCAGCACGTCGGCCACCAGCGCCTTCTCGGCCGGCACCAACTGCACGCGCGCGTTGAGGTCGCCCAGGCTCTTGACCACGGCCGCGATCTTCTGCCGCTGCTCCTGGTTCACCTTCTTGATCTGGTCGTCCTTCAAGTTGGCGATCCAGGTGAAGAGGCGGTAGACGTTGGAGTGCACCTCGGCGATGTCGCCCGCGGCGTCGGCCGCGGTCTGGAAGGCGCTCATGCGGTTGCGGGCCAGCTCCTCCAGGGCATTGTTCTGCCGGGTGAGCATGACGTAGGACACCGCGCCCAGCGCCAGCAGGAACACGATGGTGACGGCCGGTGCGACCAGGATCTTCTGCCAGACTTTCATTTTCTTCTTTCGCTTCCTTCGACGTCGCCCGCCTTGGCGCGGGCGCTCCCCCCGACAAACATCAAGCCGCGGCCCGGCCCTGCCCGAGCCGGAAGCGCGCCACCAGGCGCAGCAGCGCGCCCGACTGTTCCTTCATCGACTCGGTGGCGGCCGAAGCCTGCTCCACCAGCGCCGCGTTCTGCTGCACCACGCGATCCATCTGGGCCACCGCCGTGTTCACCTGACCAATGCCTTCGCTCTGCTCCCGGCTGGCGGCGGCGATCTCGGCGATCAGGTCGCTCACCTTCTTGAACGAGAGCACCACGTCCACCATCGTGTGGCCGGCGGCGTCCACCAGCGCGCCGCCCGCCTGCACCTGCCGGACCGAGTCGGCGATCAGGCCCTTGATCTCCCTCGCCGCCGCGGCGCTGCGCTGCGCGAGGTTGCGCACCTCCGCGGCCACCACCGCGAAGCCACGGCCCTGCTCGCCCGCGCGCGCGGCTTCGACCGCGGCGTTCAGCGCCAGGATGTTGGTCTGGAAGGCGATGCCGTCGATGACGCTGATGATGTCGGCGATCTTCTTGGAGGCATCGGAGATGTCGTCCATGGTGCTGACGACCTGCTCCACCACGTCGCCGCCCTTGCGCGCCGTTTCCGCCGCGTTCACGGCCAGTTCGCTGGCCCGGCGCGCGGTGTCGGCGTTCTGCGCCACGGTGGACGTCAGCTGCTCCAGCGCGCTGGCGGTTTCCTCCAGCGTGCTGGCCTGTTGCTCGGTGCGCTGCGACAGGTCCACGTTGCCCTGCGCGATCTGGTCGCTGGTGTCGGCCACGCGGTGGGCGCCGCCCACCACTTCGCCTACCAGCTGGCGCAGGTTCTGCGTCATCTCGTTGAGGCCGTGGAACAGCTCGGTCACCTCGTCGCCGCCCTCGGCCCGCACCTGCACCGTGAGGTCGCCCTGGCCGACCTTGCGCGCGCTCTTCACCGCCACCTTCACCGGCCGCACGATGGAGGCGATGACGAAGTAGCAGAAGCTGAACTGGATGCAGAAGCCGGCGGCGCACACCATCGCCAGAAGTTCCTTGCCGCGGCTGGCACCGCCGCTGCCGGCCTCGATCTGCTCCATCTGCCAGGCGCCCACGCCCGCCACGGCCAGCATCAGCGCCAGCAGCATGACGAAGGTCCAGATCAGGCGCTGGCGGATGGTGAGCACCCGCAACAGGTCCTCCGTACGGCGGACCAGACCCCGGCTGCGCGCCGGCGCGGCGAGGCTGTCCATGGGTGCTTGCGGCCGCGTGTCCCGCGCTTCAGTGGACGGCGCTGTCGACCAGGGCCATGTCGGCGCCGGTCATCAGCTTCTCGATGTCGAGCAGGATGATCATCTGCTCTTCCACCGTGCCCAGGCCCGTGATGTACTTCGTGTCGAAGGTGGTCGACGCGAATTCCGGCGTCGGCCGGATCGCTTCGGACGACAGCGTCAGCACGTCGGACACCGCATCCACCACCACGCCCACCACGCGGCCGGCGACGTTGAGGATGATGGCGACGGTGAATTCGTCGTAGCTCACCTGGCCCAGGTTGAACTTGATGCGCAGGTCCAGGATGGGGACGATCACGCCGCGCAGGTTGATGACGCCCTTGATGAAGGCGGGCGCGTTGGCGATGGCCGTCGGCGTTTCGTAGCCGCGGATTTCCTGCACCTTCAGGATCTCGATGCCATAGCTTTCCTGGCCGAGGCGGAAGGTGAGGAACTCGCTGGCCTGGCCCTCCGCGGCCTTGGCCTGCTTGCCGTTACCTGTCTGCGCTTGGGTCTGCATCTGCGTCTTCTCCGTCTTTTCACTGTCCAGGACAGCATGCCATGTGTGCACGTCTGTTGCAATCGACATCAATTGTTACGGACAGCCTCCTGTCAATTTTTGCGGAGAGCGGCCTTCCGTATGCGCTTTGGCAGGATGGAAGGGCCCTCGCGCAGCCCGAACGGCGGGCCTCACTGTCGCCTGCGCGCGACGCCTGTTTCATGCCAACGCCGGCATGGCTGCGCCCTCCTGCCGCAGGCGGAAGCGCGCCACGGCTTCCAGCAGCGAACCGGCCTGCTCCTTCATCGCCTCGGTCGCGGCGCTCGCCTGCTCCACCAGCGTGGCGTTCTGCTGCACGACCTGCTCCATCTGGCTCACGGCGCGGTTCACCTGTTCGATGCCTACGCTCTGCTCCTGGCTGGAGGCGGCGATCTCGCCGATCAGCTCGCTCACCTTCTTCACCGAGGCGACGATCTCCTCCATCGTCCCGCCCGCGGCCTCGACCTGCTGCGCGCCCGCCTCCACCTGGCCGGCCGAATCGGCGATCAGCGCCTTGATCTCGCGCGCCGCTGCGGCGCTGCGCTGGGCGAGGTTGCGCACCTCCGCCGCGACCACGGCGAAACCGCGGCCCTGTTCGCCGGCGCGCGCGGCTTCCACCGCGGCGTTCAGCGCCAGGATGTTGGTCTGGAACGCAATGGCGTCGATCACGCCGGTGATGTCGGCGATCCGGTTCGACGACGCCGTGATGCCGCCCATGGTGCGGGCCACCTGGCCCATCGCTTCGCCGCCGCGCCGCGCGACTTCCGAGGCGCTCACCGCGAACTGGCTGGCCTGGCGCGCGCTCTCGGCGTTGCGGCTGACAGCGGCCGTCAGTTCGTCCATCGCGGTGGCGGTCTCCTCCAGCGTGCCGGCCTGCTCCTCGGTGCGCTGCGACAGGTCCACGTGCCCCTGCGCGATCTGGGTGCTGGTTTCCGAGACCGTGTGCGCCCCGGCGGCCACGGCGCCGGCGAGCTGGCGCAGGTTGCCGGCCATCTTGCCCATGGCGTGCAGCAGGCTGTCGCCGCCGCGCGCGTCAGTACGGACTTCGCCGGTGAGGTCACCGCCCGCAATGCGCACGGCCACCGCACGGGCGTAAGCGGGTTCGCCGCCCAGCTCGGACCGCAGCCGGCGGATGATCAGCCAGGCCGCGGCCAGGCCGACCAGCAGCGCGACCACCGACAACGCCACGATCGAAAGCCGCGTGCCGTGGTAGGCATCGGCGGCCACGCGCGCCTCGTCCGCCGCCAGCGAGACCTGGAACTGCTCGAAGCGGTCCATCGCGTCCAGCAGCCGCGCCTGCGCGGGCAGCACGTTCTTCAGCAGCACGTCCTTGGCGCTGCTGTAGTCGCCGTGTTCGGCGTGCTGCAGGAAGGCGTCCTCCTGCGGCAGGTAGGCCGCGCGCGCATCGGCGATCTCCTTCAGCAGGTCTTGCTCGCGCCCCGGCAGCACCGTCTTGCCCAGGCGGTTCAGGAGTTCGGCGATGTGCTCGCGATGCTGGCGCACCGCGACGAGTTCGGCCTTGACCTGCTTCTCGTCGTCCAGCACCAGCACGTTGCCGGTGCTGCGGGTGATCTGCCCCAGCGAGTCGCTGGCCTGCGCCACCGTGATCAGCTGCAGCAGCCGCGTGGTGGCCAGCGCTTCGACGTTGCGGTTGAAGCCGGCGAGCTGGCCCAGGCTGGTCAACGCCACCGCCGCCAGCAGGCCCAGCACGATGCCGAAGCCGAGGGCGAGCCGCGCCCCCACGCTCAGTTGGCGTCCGGACATGTCGCCTCCGCCCCGTCAGCGGGCGTTGCCGGCGGTACGCAGCGCGGCGATCACCTGCTGCACCTTGGGTTGCGGCTCGCCCACCGTCACGAAGGCCAGCGGGCGCTCGATGCGCGAGGTCTCCACGATCACCGCCTTGCCATCGGCCTTGACGAAGCCGCGTCCCAGGCCGCCGATGCCCGCCTCGTCGCCCGGCACCAGGTCCGCGATGCGCGAGACCGAAGTGAGCGACTTGACGCTGGCCGCGTAGTCCTGGTTGTTCATCACGATCTTCTTGATCATCGCGCGGGTGCCGCCGGTGAGCGCATCCGAGTACACGGTGATCGGCATGTCCTTGCCACCCACCTGCTTCCAGTTGGTGATCTTGCCGGTGTGGATGTCACCCAGCTGCGCCAGCGTCAGCTTCTTCACCGGGTTGGCGGGATGGACGATGAAGACGATCTCGTCCTTGCGGATCTCGTGCATGCGCAGCGTCGCGCCGTCGATCTTCTTCCCCGCGACCTCCGCCGCGGCCAGCGCGATGTCCATCGGCTCCGACACCATCGCGGCGTCGGCCCGGCCTTCGGCGAGGTCCACCAGGCCCTTGCCGGTGGCATTGGCGTTGATCTCCAGCTGGTGGCCGGTGGCCTTTTCGACCGTGGCGCGGTTGGGCGCGACGACCACGTTCAGCACCGTGGTGGCGCCGGCCAGCCGCACGGTGTCGGCGAGCGCGAGGGAGGGAAGTCCGGCCAGCGCGAAGGCGGCCAGCAGCACGGAGCGGGCTTGCACTTTCATGGTCTCTCCAACGATTTCGTTATGGCGGGACCAGCATCGCCGAGGCCGGCGGATGTTTCAATAAGTAAACACTAGAACGTTGCGCTTAAGCAAAATGACTGCGTGCAATTGTTGCCGGCCGCGCACAAGAAAAAGGGGCGGCTTGCGCCGCCCCGAAAACACCCAAGGAGACCTCCCTAGAGATCCTTCATGCGAGCATCGCTTCCTCGCGGCTCGAAATGCGCATCAGGTGCGCGACGTCCAGGATCAGCGCCACCGAGCCATCGCCCATCACCGTGGCGCCGGCCAGGCCGGGCACGCGGCGGAAGTTGGCTTCCAGGCTCTTGACCACCACCTGCTGCTGGCCCACCAGTTCGTCGACGATCAGGGCCGCGTTGCTGCCCTCGGTTTCCACGATGACGGCAATGCCGCCGGCGCCCTCGCCGCGCGGCTGCTGCGGCGGGAACAGGCGCGCCAGGTGCAGCACCGGCAGGTATTCCTCGCGCACGCGCAGCGTGTCGCCGGTGCCGGGCAGCGTGTGGATGTCGGACGCCTTCACGCTCAGCGACTCGACGACGGCCGCCAGCGGCAGCACGTAGGTCTCGGCGCCGATGGAGACCGTCATCGCTTCCATGATGGCCAGCGTCAGCGGCACGCTCACGGTCACCTTGCAGCCCTGCCCCGCGGTGGAGGAGAGGTCGATGGTGCCGCCCAGCGCCTGGATATTGCGGCGGACCACGTCCATGCCGACGCCGCGCCCGGAGATCTCGGTCACGCGTTCGGCGGTGGAGAAGCCCGCTTCGAAGATCAGGTTGAAGACCTCCGCATCGGGCGCGTCCGGCGCGATGGGCATGCCGCGCTCGATGGCGCGCGCCAGGATCCGCTCGCGGTCCAGGCCCCGGCCGTCGTCCGTGACCTCGATGACTATGTTCCCCCCGCGCTGGCTGGCGCGCAGGGTGACGGTGCCCACGGCCGGTTTCCCGGCGGCGACCCGTGATTCGGGTCGCTCCAGCCCATGGTCAATGGCGTTGCGGACGAGGTGCGTGAGCGGATCGGAGATCTTCTCGATCAGGCCGCGATCCAGCTCCGTGCCCTCGCCGGAGACCTTCAGTTCGACGCGCTTGCCCAGCTGCGCCGAGAGTTCATGCACCAGGCGCGGGAAGCGCTGGAACACGTTGTTGATCGGCAGCATGCGGATGGCGAGCACCGCCTCCTGCAGGTTGCGCGTGTGGCGCGACAGGTCCGCCAGCCCGCTGTTGCTGGTGTAGCGCGCGTCGTTGGAGCTGGCGTCGGCCAGCGCGCCGCTGCGCGCGAGCATCGCTTCGGTGATCACCAGCTCGCCCACCAGGTTCACCAGCAGGTCGATCTTCTCGGTGGCCACGCGGATGTAGCTGGCGTCGTGTGCCACTGGCGCGGCGGACTGCGCCTGCGGCGCGGGCTCGGCCTTCTCGGGGCGGGCGCGACGCGCCTTGTGGAAGTCCTGCGGCGACTCGAACAGGTCGACGCCGGCATCGGCCGCCGGCTTCACCGCCTTCTTCAGGTCCTGCGGCGTCACGAAGAGGTCGATGCCATGGTCGTCCGGCAGCGGCGGCGCCTGCTTCAGGTCCTGCGGCGTGACGAACAGCTCGATCGAATCGTCGTCCTCTTCCTCGTTCGACTCCTGTTCCGCGGCTGCCAGGGCCGCGGCCGTAGCGGCGCTGGCCTTGCGGCGGAACTCCGCCGGGTCAACGAAGAACTCGTCGTCGTCTCCCAGCGGCAGCGCCGCGGGCGCCGCCGGCGGCACCGCGTGCAGGTGCGGCACCGCGCCATGCGCGGTCGCGGCCGGCTGCGCGTCGGTGATCGTCTCGATGGTGATCAGCTCCGGCGCCACCACCAGCGACAGCACGCTCTGCAGGTCGGCCGCTGCGCCTTGCAGCAGCACCTCGAAGCGCACCGAGCCGCCGGCGCGGTTGTCCACCTGCTGGTTGGTGACGGTGCCCATGTCGGACAGGCCGCCCAGCATCATCTCCAGTTCGCCGTCGTCGATGGCGGCTTCCAGCGGCTGCAGCGCCACCCGGAACTTGCGCTGCACTTCGCCGGCCTTCGTGCCGCGCGCGTCGCTGGCGGGCTGCGCCACGCGTTCGCGCAGCAGCGCGGTCACTTCCGAATCGTCCGCGGCCTGCGGCTGCTGGCCGCGGTGGTGCATCACCTGCGAGCGCAGCACGTCGACCGCCTTCAGCATCGCCTCGATGTCGTCGGTCTCCAGCGCGCGCTCGTCCTTGCGCAGCAGGTCCAGCAGGTTTTCCTGCAGGTGCGTGAGGCCCGCCATGTCGGCGTATCCCAGCATCGCCGCACTGCCCTTGATCGAGTGCACGGCCCGGAAGATTCCGTTCAGGTCGTCCGGATGCGGCGCATCGGTGTCCATGCGCAGCAGGATGCCTTCCACGTTCGCCAAGTGCTCCAGCGCCTCCTCGAAGAAGATGGTGCGGAAGGCGCCGGGGTCGCCGAATGCATTGGTGGGCTGGTACATGGCAGTCTCGGGCTCAGATGAACTTGCTGACGATGTCCAGCATGCGCTGCGGGTCGAAGGGCTTGGCCATCCAGCCGGTGGCGCCGGCTTCGCGGCCCTTCTGCTTCAGCTCCGGGCCCGCCTCGGTGGACAGCACGATCAGCGCCACGGGGTCGTAGTTCGGCAGCGCGCGCAGTTCGCGCACCAGGGTCACGCCGTCCATGCGCGGCATGTTGTGGTCGGTGACGACCAGGTCGAACACGCGCGCGCGCGCCAGCTCCAGCGCCTCCACGCCGTCGCCGGCCTGCGCCACTTCGTAGCCCGCGCCCTCCAGCACGGCGGCGACCATCGCGCGCATGGAGCGCGTGTCGTCCACGACGAGAATCGATTTGCTCATTGTTGTTTGCTCCGGGATTTGTCGCGCTTGCGGCTGGAAGGCAGGAACTTCGCGATGACTTCCAGCAGCCGGTCCTCGTCGAGAGGCTTGGTCAGGTATTCGTCGCAGCCCGCCAGCGAGCCGCGCAGCTTGTCGAACGGCGAGCTGCGGCTGGTGAGCATCACCACCGCGGTCTTCTTGATCGCCTGCTTGTTGGCCTTGATCAGCTTGCAGACCTGGTAGCCGTCGATGCCGGGCAGCACCACGTCCAGGAACACGCAGGCGTATTCGCGCGTGCCGGTCAGGCCCACGGCCTCCTCGCCGGTCTCGGCGAAGTCGACCTCGAAGTTGAAGGGCGCGAGTTTCGCCTTCATGAACATGCGCACGGTGGCGTTGTCGTCGACGACCAGCACGGTGTCGCCCAGCGCGCGCTTCTTCGCCGCGGCGGCTTCGGCGGGGTCCACCATCGGGCGTGAGTGGCCGGAGTTGGTGTTCGTGCGGGCCAGGCCCGGCACGCTCAGGCCGAGCGGCAACGTGCCCTCGTCGTCCTTGCGCCTCGCGCCGCTGCCGGTGGTGGTCACCACTTCTTCCAGCGCTTGCAGCAGGCGCGCCCACTGCAGCGGCCGCGCCAGCACCGGGAAGCCCAGGTCGTCCGGCGCCGCGCCGACCAGCACGGCCGGCAGGTTGGCCCGCTTGGACAGCATGCGGAACTCGTTGAGCGCCTCGGCGTTGTCGGCATCGACCAGGTAGATGTCGGCGGAGCCGCTGGCGGTGGTGGCAGGGTCGTACTGCACGAATCCGGGGTCGCGCCGCGCTGCCAGCGCGAAGATGCTGGCAAGCATCGAACGCTCCACGGCGTTGAAGCCGATCACGTCGACCAGGTACTGTTCATTGAGCGTCAAGGGAACCTCTTGCCGATCTCATTCCGGCTGCGGCCGGTCGGGGGGAATCCGGGAATCCGAGGGCGCCAAGGGCCTGCAGCACCGCGCCCGCATCGGGCAGGCGGCACGCCGGATCCTTGGCGAGCATCGCGTCGACCAGCGGCTGCAGCCAGGCCAGGCGCTCGGGCAGCGCGGGCGGCGCCGCCACCAGGTGCTGGGCCAGCACCTCGACCAGCGTCGCGCCGGTGAAGGGCGCCTTGCCGCAGAGCATTTCGTACAACATCACGCCGAGGCTGTAGACGTCCGCGGCCGGCCGCGCCGGCGCACTCTGCAGCTGCTCCGGGGCCACGTAGCGCGGCGTGCCGTACAGCGCGCCGGGGCGGGCGGCGTGCTGCGCGTCGATGGCGCTGGCCAGGCCGAAATCGGCCAGCACCAGCGCCTCTTCGCCGCGCAGCAGGAAGTTGGCGGGCTTGACGTCGCGGTGCACCAGACCCGCGGCGTGCAGTTGCGCCACGGCGCTCGCGGCCTCGCAGGCCACGTGCACCGCCAGCGCAGGTTCCAGCACCTGGCCGGTGCAGGCGGCGAGCGAACCGCCCGCAACGTGCTCCATGGCGAGGAAAGCCACGTTGCCGGCGCAGCCGTGCTCGATGACCTGCACGATGTTGGGATGCGAGAGCTGGCGCGCGACGTCGTACTCGCGGGCGAAGGAAGCGGCCAGCGCGCGCTCGCCCACCTTCAGCGCGACTTCGGACTTGCTCTGCTCGTCCTGGGCCAGCCAGACGACGGAGCGGCGGCCTTCGCCGATGCGGCGCAGCAGGCGGTAGCCGGCCAGGGACAGCAGCACGCTGCCGCCCAGGCCGGTGAGCTCGGTGCCGCTGCCCTGCGGCGCGGAGGCCAGGCCCCAGTCCTGGCCGGACTCGAGCGCTGCGAAACTGGAAGGACTGCCGTGCATCACAATCCCATCTGCGCCAGGTCGGCCAGCAGGGTGCCGGCGTCCGGGTAGCGCTGGTTGCGGTCCTTGGCCATCAGGCCCTCCAGCACGTGCTGCAGGTGCGCGTGGTCCGCGGGCAGCATCGGCACCGGCGCGGAGATGTGCTGATGCAGCAGCTCCTGCGCGGAACTCGCGTGGTAGGGCTTGCGGCCGGTGAGCAGCTCGTAAGCGAGCACGCCCAGGCTGTACATGTCGCAGCGGGCGTCGACCGGTTGGCCGAGGGCCTGCTCCGGGCTCAAGTAGTAAGGCGTGCCGACGATGTCGCCGTCTCCCGTATCGGTGATCTTCATGGACACCTGCTTGGCCACGCCGAAATCGGCGAGGGCCAGCGTGCCGTCCTGGCGCAGCATGAGGTTGTCCGGCTTGAGGTCGCGGTGGACGATGCCCACCTGGTGGATGGCGTCCAGTCCGGCCGCCGTCTGCTTGATGTACTGCAGCGCGGTGGCCGGCGGGATGGGGCCGGCCTTCATGCGCTGGCGCAGGTCGCCCAAAGGGAAATACTCCATCGCGATGTAGGCATGCGCGATGGAGAAGTCCTGCTTGAAGATGCGCGCCACGTTCGGGTGGTGCACCTGCGCGAGCAGCGCGAATTCCTGGATGAAGCGCTGCAGGCCGTCGGCTTCCACCGCGCGGTCCAGGCGCATCACCTTCAGCACCTGCGGCGGGCCGCCATCGGCGGCCTGCGCGAGGAAGATGGAGGCCATGCCGCCCTCGCCGATCTTGCGCAGGACGCGGTAGCCCTCGATCAGGAAGTGGCCGCCCGGGCCGGTGCCCGGGGCAGGCGCGGCGGCGGCGCGCTTGCGCGTCTGGTGGTTGGCGGCGAGCGATTCGCGCAGCATGTCGAAGACCCGAGGCGGCGTCTGCGAGCCCTTGCGGGGCACCAGGCCGGTGATTTCCACCACGTCGATGAAGCTGTCGTCCGGCAGCGCGACCGAGCCGATGCGGCCGCCCTCGGCGCGACCCGCAGCGGCCAGCCGGGTGCCGGACGAGGTGGCGACGCTCCAGCCCAGGTCGGTGGCGGTCACCTCCAGCAGGCGGGCGACTTCCACCGCCTCGCCGAAGGCCTGCACCATGCCGCTTTCCTTCTTGCGGCGGGAGACTTCGGCGGCGCCCAGGTGCACGCCGACCGCCAGGGTTGGCACCGGCACATGGGAGAACTGGGGCCGCGAGGCCATGCCCTGGGCCAGCTGGACGGCCTCGTGCACCGCCAGGATCGCGGCGTGCAGGCCGCGCTGGGCATGGTTGGGTTTCTTGTCGTCGGGCTTGTTGCTGAAGACGGCGAGGATGGAATCGGGGCGGCGCTGGGCGACCTCGCCACCGAGCTTGGTGACGGCATCGGTCAGCATCCGGCGGACTTCGGTGACGAACGCAGCTGCATCTTCGGCATTCAGGGCCTGGCAGACGGCGCTGAACTGGTGCATCCGGGCATACAGGAAAGTCGCCACGACCAGGCCTTCGGCCGACGTGTCCATGGCGAGTTCCGTCGACGGCTGGAAGTCGCCGAGCCGCGGCGGCGCCATGGGCGCTTCGGCTGAGGGGCGTGCTTCTACGGGTTGTCGCATTTGGTTACAGGCTACCGGAAGACGCAAATGGTTACAAGCAACTCAACGCAAACTTTTTCACGTAAGCCCTTACCCTAAAGGCCGAGCAGCATACAAGCAACACCATGCGGGACCAGAGGCGCGGCTGGACGCCCGAACGGTGCGCTAGCTGACGGGGGTGTAGCGCCCAAGCGACCCCGGTCCGCGGAGGCTTGCAACATCTGCAGTCACACCAGCCCTGGCTTGCCAATTGCTACGATGGTCCGGCCATGTCCATCCACGCCGCCCTGAACCACGTCACGCACTACAAGTACGACCGGCCGGTGGCCCTGGGCCCGCAGGTGGTGCGCCTGCGCCCGGCCCCGCACTGCCGCAGCAAGGTCGTCTCGTATTCGCTGCGCGTGGAGCCCGCCAGGCACTTCATCAACTGGCAGCAGGACCCGTTCGCCAACTTCCAGGCGCGGCTGGTGTTTCCCGAAAAGACCACCGAGTTCAAGGTGACCGTGGACCTGGTGGTCGAAATGGCGGTCTACAACCCGTTCGATTTCTTCCTGGAACCCAAGGCCGAGAAGTTCCCTTTCGAGTACGAACCGCTGGTGGCGCAGGAGCTCGCGCCCTACCTCGCAGCGGAGCCGCTGACGCCGCGCGTGAAGGCCTACCTGGAGAAGATCGATCGCCGGCCGCGCGCCACCATCGACTTCCTGGTCGCCCTGAACCAGCAACTGCAGCAGGACGTGAAGTACCTGATCCGCATGGAGCCCGGCGTGCAGGCGCCGGAGCTGACGCTGGAGCTGGCCAGCGGCTCCTGCCGCGACTCGGGCTGGCTGCTGGTGCAGCTGCTGCGCCGCCTGGGCTTGGCCGCGCGCTTCGTTTCCGGCTACCTGATCCAGCTGAAGCCGGACGTGAAGGCGCTGGACGGACCCAGCGGCACCGAGGTGGATTTCACCGACCTGCACGCCTGGTGCGAGGTCTACCTGCCCGGCGCCGGCTGGATTGGCCTGGATCCCACTTCCGGCCTGCTGGCCGGCGAAGGCCACATCCCGCTCGCCTGCACGCCGCAGCCCTCGGGCGCCGCGCCCATCGAGGGCCTGGTCGACGACGCCGAAGTGGAATTCAGCCACCACATGCAGGTGACGCGCATCCACGAGTCGCCGCGCGTCACCAAGCCCTACACCGAGGAGCAGTGGACCGAGGTGCTGGCCCTGGGCGAAGCGGTCGACCGCCAGCTGCAGGCCGGCGACGTGCGCCTGACCATGGGCGGCGAGCCCACTTTCGTCGCCGTGGAAAACCGCGACGCCCCGGAATGGAACACCGACGCCCTCGGCCCCACCAAGCGGGGCTACGCCACCGAACTGGTGCACAAGCTGCGCGCCGAGTACGCCGACGGCGGCTTCCTGCATTTCGGCCAGGGCAAGTGGTACCCGGGCGAGCAGCTCCCGCGCTGGGCCCTGTCGATCTGCTGGCGTGCCGATGGCCAGCCGGTGTGGAAGAACCCGCAGCTGTTCGCCGACGAACGCGTGCCGGCGCGCTACGAAGCCGAAGACGCGCAGCGCTTCATCCGCGGGCTGGCCGGCCGGCTGGGCGTCACCGACAAGTACGTGCAGCCCGGCTACGAGGACGCCTTCTACTACCTCTGGCGCGAGCGCAAGCTGCCGGTGAACGTCGACCCTTTCGAGTCGCGGCTGGACGACGAACAGGAGCGCGTGCGCCTGCGCCGCGTGTTCGGGCAGAAGCTCGACACCCCGATTGGCTACGCGCTGCCGCTGCAGCCGGCCGAGCGCGAGAATCCCGCGCTGCGGGGCGCACCCTGGACCACCGGGCCCTGGTTCTTCCGCGACGACCGCATGTACCTGCTCCCCGGCGATTCGCCCATGGGCTACCGGTTGCCCCTGGACAGCCTGCCGTGGGTCACGCCGGCCGACTACCCGTTCGTGGTCCCGCGCGACCCGATGGCGGCGGTGCCGCCCTTGCCTGCGCATGAAGCGCTGCGCGGGCAGTTCGCAACCACGCCTGCGAGCGAAGCCCCGCGCCAGTTCCAGGACCGCGGCGCCGCTTCCGGCACCCGCCCGAACAGCACCGGCATCGAGCGCATGCCGCAGCGCCAGGAGTCGGCGCCCTGGACCACCCGCACCGCGCTGTGCGTCGAGGCGCGCGACCCGCAGCGGGCCAACGGCCCCAAGGCGGAAAGCCAGCACGGCGGCAAGAGCGGCATGCTCTACGTCTTCATGCCGCCACTGGCCAAGCTGGAGGACTACCTGGAGCTGCTCACCGCGGTGGAAGCGACGGCCGAAGGCCAGGGCGTGCAGATCGTGCTGGAAGGCTACCCGCCGCCGCGCGATGCGCGCCTGAAGCTGCTGCAGGTGACGCCCGACCCGGGCGTCATCGAGGTCAACATCCACCCGGCGCACGACTGGGGCGAGCTGGTGCAGCACACCGAGTTCCTGTACGACGCCGCCTTCGAAACCCGGCTCTCCGCCGAGAAGTTCATGACCGACGGCCGCCACACCGGCACCGGTGGCGGCAACCACTTCGTGCTGGGCGGCGCCACGCCGGCCGACTCGCCCTTCCTGCGCAAGCCGGAGCTGCTGGCGAGCCTGCTGGTGTACTGGCACAACCACCCCAGCCTGTCCTACCTGTTCAGCGGCCTGTTCATCGGCCCGACCAGCCAGGCGCCGCGGGTGGACGAGGCGCGCAACGACCAGCTGTACGAGCTGGAGATCGCGCTGAAGGAGATCGAGCGCAACCGCGAGCTGCACGGCGACAGGATGCCGCCCTGGCTGGTGGACCGGATGCTGCGCAACATCCTGGTCGACGTCACCGGCAACACGCACCGCAGCGAGTTCTGCATCGACAAGCTGTACTCGCCGGACAGCGCCACCGGCCGCCTCGGCCTGCTGGAGCTGCGAGCCTTCGAGATGCCACCGCACGCCCGCATGAGCGTGGTGCAGCAGCTGTTGCTGCGCGCGCTGGTGGCGCGCTTCTGGCGCGAGCCCTGCCGCGCGCCCGTCACGCGCTGGGGCACCGAGCTGCATGACCGCTGGCTGCTGCCCACGTTCGTCTGGATGGACCTGCAGGACGTGCTGAGCGAGCTGCGCATGGCCGGCTTCGCCTTCGACCCGGCCTGGTTCGCGCCGCATTTCGCCTTCCGCTTCCCGGTGGCCGGCCAGCTGCAGGCACTGGGCATGGAGCTGACCATCCGCAACGCCCTGGAGCCCTGGCATGTGATGGGCGAAGAAGGCGCCACCGGCGGCACCGTGCGCTACGTCGACTCCTCGCTGGAACGCATCGAGGTCAAGGTCGACGGCATGAACGAGAGCCGCTACGTGGTGACGGTCAACGGCCGCCCGCTGCCGCTGAAGTCCACCGGCACCGCCGGCGAGTTCGTGGCCGGCGTGCGCTACCGCGCCTGGCTGCCGTCCAGCGCGCTGCACCCCACCATCGGAGTGCATGCACCTCTCACCTTCGACCTGGTCGACACCTGGATGAACCGTTCGGTGGCCGGCTGCCAGTACCACGTGGCCCACCCGGGCGGGCGCAACTACGTGAGCTTCCCGGTCAACGCCTACGAGGCGGAAAGCCGGCGCCTGGCCCGCTTCTTCCGCATGGGGCACACGCCGGGGCGGCTGGAGGTGCCACCCGCCAACATCAACGTGCCCGGCAGCCGCGAGTTCCCGTTCACGCTGGACTTGCGCCGGCCCGCGTAAGCGCCGCCTGCTTCTCCAGGAAGGCCTGCGTCACGTCGCGCCCGATCGCGCCGGCGCCGACGACGCCGCCGGCCGGGTCCTTCACCAGGAAGAAGCTGATCTCGACGTAGATGCGGCCGCCGAACTTGTCGATGGCGCGCGTGGTGCGCACGCGGTTCGCGGCGCGCAGCTGCCCGCTGGCCATGGCTTCGCGGAAGCCCTGGTTGTGCGCCGGCCGGAAGCGCTCGGGGATGATGATGTCGAGGCTCTGGCCCACGGCCTCCCTGGGCGCATAGCCGAAGAGCACTTCGGCCCCGCGGTTCCACAGCTGGATGCGCCCTTCGCGGTCCGCGAATATGATGGCTTCCGCGGCCTGGTCCAGCACGGCCTGCGGCAGGCACCAGGCCTGTTCCATGATGCTCATGCGATCCAATGTAGCACCCTGCGGAGACGAGGCCCGGCCATGGGCCTGAAGCTGCACATCCTCTCCGACCTGCACCTGAGCCAGGCCGGCTTCGCGCCGCCGGCGACGGACGCCGACCTGGTCATCCTGGCCGGCGACATCGCCCGGCCACCGGAAGCCGTGGCCTGGGCCCGCTCGCTGGGCAAGCCGGTGCTGTACGTGCCAGGCAACCACGAGTTCTACGGCGGCAGCCTGGACGGCACGGTGGCCCAGCTGCGAGCCCTCTGCGCCGGCAGCGACGTGCACCTGCTGCACGAGGACGAATTCCGCTGGGAGGGCGTGCGCTTCCTGGGCACGACCTTGTGGACCGACTTCGAGCTGTTCGGCGATGAAGCGCAGCGCGCCGCCGCGGAGGAAGCCGCGAGCCGCTTCATGCGCGACTTCCAGCGCATCCGCGTCAGCGACGGCGCGCCCGCGCTGCTGACGCCACGCGACTCCGCGGCGATGTTCGACCGCCACGCCGCCTGGCTGGCCCAGCGGCTGGACCAGCCTTTCGACGGCGCCACGGTCGTCATCACCCACCATGCGCCTTCGCCGCGCAGCGTGCACCCGCGCTTCGAGGGCTCGCCGGTCAACGCCTGCTTCGTGTCGCGCGCCGAGCACTTGCTGGGAGGCGGGCGCGCCGCGCTGTGGGTGCACGGGCACACGCATGACAGCTTCGACTACCTCGTGGACGGCACCCGGGTGCTGTGCAACCCGCGCGGCTATCGGCGCAACGAGGTGGACGAAAACGCCAACTTCGACCCCGGCCTGGTGGTGAACGTCGGCTGAGCGCGACGCGCGCGTGGCTCCCGCCCGCGCGGGATGGGAGAATCGGCACGCTGTGGACCGCACCAACGAATCGCTGTTCGGCGCGCAGGCCGGTGAAACGCCGGCCGCGCTCGCCGCCGCCCTGGCGCCGCCCGCGGCCCGGGGGCACTACGACGAACTGCGCGGCGGCATCTCCGCCCCGCGCGAACCGTCCGAGCTGGCGAACCACGTGCCGCCCCAGGCCCTGCCCACGGCGGCCTGGTCGCGTTTCTTCGAGCACCTGGGCCACGAAGGCTTCGCCGACCTGAACCGCCGCACCGTCAACCTGCAGCGGCAGGTGCGCGACAACGGCATCACCTACAACGTCTACGCCGATGCCGGCGGGCCGCAGCGGCCCTGGTCGCTGGACCTGTTCCCCTTGATCCTCACGCCCGCCGACTGGCAGAAGATCGAGGCCGGGGTGCTGCAGCGCGTGCGGCTGCTCGAACGCATCCTCGCCGACGTCTACGGCCCGCAGCAGCTGCTGGCGCGTAACCTGCTGCCGCCCGCGCTGGTACTGGGCCATCCAGGCTACCTGCGGCCCATGCACGGCGCCGAACCGGCGGGTGGCCGCCGCCTGCACATCGCCGCCTTCGACATCGCGCGCGACCCGAATGGCGCCTGGTGGGTGGTGACGCAGCGCACGCAGGCGCCCTCCGGCCTGGGCTACCTGCTGGAAAACCGGCTGATCACCTCGCGCCTGTTCCCCGAGGCCTTCCGCGAGCTGAAGGTGCAGCGCCTGGCCGCCACCTATCGCGCCCTGCTGGAAAGCCTGGTGCGGGCCTGCCCCGCCGGCGGCGGCGAGCCGCGCATCGTGCTGCTGACGCCGGGCCCGTACAACGAGACCTACTTCGAGCACGCCTACCTCGCGCGCTACCTGGGCTTGACGCTGGTCGAAGGCAGCGACCTCACCGTGCGCGACCAGCGCCTGTACCTGAAGACGCTCAAGGGGCTGGAGCCGGTGCACGGCGTCTTGAAGCGCCTGGACGACGAGTTCCTCGACCCGCTGCAGTTGCGCGCCGATTCGCACCTGGGCGTGCCCGGCCTGCTGCAGGCGGTGCGCGCCGGCAACGTGCTGGTCGCCAACGCGCCCGGCTCCGGCTTCCTCGAATCGACCGCCCTGCTCGGCTTCCTGCCGGCCCTGAGCCGCCATCTCCTCGGCGAGGAACTGAAGCTGCCCGCGCTGCCCACCTGGTGGTGCGGCGAGCGCGCGGCGATGGAAGCCGTGCTGCCGCAACTGGGCCAGCACGTGATCAAGGCGACCTATGCCGGCGCCGGAGCCGGCGCGGTGCTGGGCAAGAACCTGGCGCGGCGCCAGCTGGATGAATGGGCCGGCCGCATCGTGCGCGAGCCCGACCTGCACACGGTGCAGGCCTACCTGCCGCTGTCGCAGATGCCCACCTGGAAAAGCGCCGCCGCGGGCGACCGCATCGTGCCGCGCTCGCTGCTGCTGCGCGTGTTCGCGGTGTCCGACGGCGCGCAGGGCTGGCGCGTGCTGCCCGGCGGGCTGACGCGCATCGCCACCGCGGAGTCGGAGATCGCCTCCATGCAGCGCGGAGGCAGCAGCGCCGACACCTGGGTGCTGACCGAAGGCACGGTCGATACGTCCACCCTGCTGCAGCACGAGCACCCGGCGGTGGACACGCCGCACCGGAACCGCACCGTGACCAGCCGTGCGGCGGAGAACCTCTTCTGGCTGGGCCGCTACACCGAGCGCACCGAGAACACGGCGCGGCTCGCACGGCTTGCCATCGAAAGCCTCAACGGCGAGGACCAGAACTCGCAGCCGCTGCTGGCCTGGCTGGGCGAGCTGGCCGCCGCCAACGCGCTGGTGCTGGCCGCGGTGCCACCGGCCACGCAGGCGCGCCGCGTGTTCGAGCGCTCGCTGGTCGCTGCGCTGGGCGACGTGCAGGGCGCCAACAGCGTGGGCTACAACCTGTCCGCGCTGCGCGGCGCCGCCTCGGGCGTGCGCGAGCGGCTGTCGCAGGAGCAGTGGAACCAGATCGTGCAGGCGGACCAGGAATTCCGGCGCGGCTGCGCGGCCTGCGGCACCGAGGGCGATTACTCCTCGGTCGACGCGCTGCGCGTGCTGGAACTGCTGTCGGCGCACACCGCCGCGATGACCGGCGCGCAGACCGACCGCATGACGCGCGACGACGGCTGGCGGCTGCTCTCCACCGGCCGCCACCTGGAGCGCCTGGGCTTCCTCGCGCAGGCGCTGCTGTGCGCCTTCGAGACCGGCGCGGTGGAGGACGAAGCGGGCTACGAAGCCGTGGTGGCGCTGTTCGACAGCACCATCACCTTCCACGCCAGCTACCAGCAGCGCCACGACATCCCCGCGCTGCTGGACCTGCTGGTGCTGGACCGCGACAACCCGCGCTCGCTGGGCTGGGTGGCGCAGACGCTGCGCGGCCGGCTCGCCAAGCTGGCGAACATGCCGCCGGGCAAGATGCCGGTGATGGCGATGATCCTGCCCGACCCGCAGGCCTGGACCCTGGACGCGCTGTGCCAGCGCGATGCACAGGGCCAGCCCGCGCGCCTGCTGGAACTGCTGCGGCAGTGCGTCGATGCTTCGTACCGGTTGTCCGACGAACTCACGGCGCGCTACTTCGCGCACGCGGATTCGAGCCGCCATTCGGTGGGCGCCTGATGCTTCTCCACGTCCTGCACGAGACTGCTTACGACTACGTGCCCGCAGTCCGCACCGCGCAGCACATGGCGCACCTGAAGCCCGCGCACGGCGGGCACCAGCGGCTCCTGGACCACAAGCTCACCGTCGACCCGCTGCCCGCGCAGCAGGTGGAAGCCGTCGATGTCTTCGGCAACACCCGCACCTTCTTCAGCCTGCAGGTGATGCACGAGCAGCTGCGCGTGCTGGCCGAAAGCCTGGTCTCGACCTCGGCCGCGCCGGCGCCGGAGTGCGAGCTGGCCTGGGAGGATGTGCGCGAGCGCATGCGCTACCACCGCGGCTCGCGCTACGACCCGGCCGCCGAGTTCGTGTTCGCCTCGCCCTACGTGCCGCGCGACGACCTGTTTGCCGCGTATGCGCAAGCCAGCTTCGCGCCGGGGCGGCCGCTGCTGGAAGCGGCGCAGGACCTGATGCACCGCATCCACGCCGATTTCGAATACGCCACCACGGCGACCGACGTCAACACGCCGGCGCTGGAGGCGTTGGCCCTGCGCAAGGGCGTCTGCCAGGACCTGGCGCACGTGATGCTGGGCGGCCTGCGCAGCCTGGGCCTGCCGGCGCGCTACGTCAGCGGCTACCTGCTGACCGAGCCGCCGCCGGGGCAGCCGCGGCTGGTGGGCAGCGATGCCTCGCATGCCTGGGTCTCGGTCTACCTGCCGGGCGAAGGCGGCGGCGCGGCCGGCACCTGGGCCGACCTCGACCCCACCAACGACCGCGCGCCGGGCGAGGATTACGTGACCCTGGCCATCGGCCGCGACTACTCCGACGTCTCGCCGATGCGCGGCGTGATCCACGGCGGCGCGAACCACTCCTTGCGCGTGGCTGTCACGGTCTCCCCATCGGAAGCGCCTGCTGCCTAGAATCGGCGCATTCCAAGGAGAGTGCGATGGACATCTACGAAAAACTGAAGGAACTGAACATCACGCTGCCGCCGGTGGCAGCCCCGGCCGCGGCCTACGTGCCTTTCGTGCGCACCGGCAACCTCGTCTTCATCTCCGGGCACATCGCCAAGAAGGACGGCAAGGCCTGGGTCGGCCAGCTGGGCAAGACCCTGCAGACCGACGAGGGCAAGTCCGCCGCGCGCGCCATCGCGATCGACCTGATGGGCACGCTGCACGCGGCCATCGGCGACCTGAACCAGGTCAAGCGCATCGTCAAGGTGATGAGCCTGGTGAACTCCACGCCCGACTTCACCGAGCAGCACCTGGTGACCAATGGCGCCAGCGAACTGCTGGGCCAGGTCTTCGGCGACAAGGGCGCCCACGCCCGCAGCGCCTTCGGCGTCGCGCAGATCCCGATGGGCGCCTGCGTCGAGATCGAACTGGTCGCGGAAGTCTAGGCTTCGCGGACGAGCGGCCTCCGGCCGCTCGCTTCGGCACCCCGGGCCCCCGCCTGCGCGGGGGTGACGACGATCAAGACGTCGGCGCGCGCCGCTGCCAGCACCCGCTGCGTGACGCCGCCCAGGAAGAAATCGGCCAGCATCCCGCGCTGCCGCTTGCCCAGCACCACCAGATCCGCGCGCATGGCACGCTCGCGCGCCAGGACGGACGCAGCCGCGTCGCCGAAAGTCACGGCGAGCCGCGCGCCGTTCGGCCCTGCTCCCGCATCCGCGATCAGTTCCTGAAGCGACAGCCGCGCCCGCACCTCCGCGGTGCCGCGTTGGCGCCGCAGCACCTCGTGCGAGGCGTCGGCCAGCCGCAGCGTGGCCTCCGCATCCAGGCGCAGCGCATGCAGCACTTCCATGCGCGGGTCGCGCGAGAACAGGCCCGCGGTCGCGATCACATGGCTGGCTTCGGCGCCCAGGTCCACCGGCACCAGCACCCGCCGGTAGCCGGCGGTCACGGGACGCTTCACCACCAGCACCGGCCCGCGGCACAGGCGCAGCAAGCGCTCGGCCTGCGTGCCCAGCACGAATTCGCGCAGCGGGTTGCCGCGCCGCGAGCCGATCACCAGCAGGCTGGCTTCGCGCGCCGCACGCACGGCGTGCGTGAGCGGATCGCCCTCGCATGGCGGCGTTTCCACCGTGATGACCAGCCGCTCCCGCAATGCAGCGGCAAGCCGCGGCGCATCGTGTTCACCACCAGCCGCGCCGGAGTGCAGCAGGCGCAAAGGCACGCGATGGTCGCGCGCCACCAGCGCGGCACGCCAGGCGGCGTTGGCCGCCGGCGCGCTGCCATCGACCAGCGCGAGGACCGGCGCATCGAGCCGCGCCGTCATGCGCCGAAGTCGCCATGGGCTTCGGGCTGGAACAGCACGGCGAGGATGCGGGCTTCGCCCCAGCGGCCCTGCGGTCCATGCCAGCGCGCGGTGTCGCCGACCTGCAGCCCGAGCAGCGCGCTGCCCACCGGCGACAGCACGGAGATGAGGCCGCGCGATGGGTCGGCATCCTCGGGATAGCAAAGCGTCAGTTCGTAGGGCGGCGCATCCCAGGCCAGGTCACGCAGCAGCACCTGCGTGCGCATGGTGACGAGCGTGGGAGGCACCGCGCGCGGCGCCACCAGCTCGCTGCCAGCGAGCATTTCCTGCATGGCCTCGCTGCACGGCAGGCGCGCAAGGCGGACGTGATCGATATGCGTGAGCGTGCGCTCCCGCTGGAGAGTGGTTTCCACTTCCGGGTCTCCTTGAAGCTGTGCGCTTGGAGCTGGCCCGGCGATTCGATTTGGCGCTAGAGGGGAAAAGTGTGAATCGCCGGGCTCAGGGAAGTGCTGCCGGCGTTCGCGCGCGCACCTGCGCCACGCGCGGGGCGCGGCGGCGGGTGGTGATGATGCGCGAAAGAGTCATGCGCTCGAGTCTAGGCCGCAACGCGCCCGCGTGGGGCAATGCCCTTGCAATCCTTGCCAGAATCAGCGCTTGCGCCAGGCGCTGGCGAGCCAGGCCTGCTGCTCGCGCGGCAGTCCTTCGGGTCGGTAGTAATGCTCCAGTTCCTGGAACGACGCCGCCGCCAGGAAGGCGCGCCAGCCCTCGAGGCTGTGGAAGGCGCCGTAGCGCCCGCCGTACCAGCCCTCCTCGTCCTTCCCGCGCGGATTGGACGCGAACAGCACGCCGCCCGGCTTCAGCGTCGCATGCAGTTCGCTCAGCACGCGCGGCAAGGCTTCGCGCGGCACGTGGAACAGCGAGGCGTTGGCAAAGACTCCGTCGAAATGGTCGCCGGGCAGGTCCAGCGCGAGGAAATCCTGCTCCCACACCTCGCAGCCGCTGTGGACCCGCGCCAGCGCGGCCAGCGGCGGCGAACCTTCGAGGCCCACCGGCTCGTGTCCACGCGCACGCAGTGCCGCGAGATCACGCCCCGGGCCGCAACCGAAGTCGAGGATGCGGAATGGCGGCGCGCCCTCGATGTGGCGCAGCAGCGCAGCGATGTTCTGCGTGACATCGTGGTCGCGCGTGCCTTCCCAGAAGGCCTCGGCCCGTTCGTTGTAGTGCGCCAGCGTGCCGGTGGTGATACGTTGCAGGTGCTCAGGCAAGATCATTCAGAACACGCTCTTGACGACGCCGCCATCGACCCGCAGCGCGGCGCCCGTGGTGGCCGAAGCGAGCGGACTGGCGACATAGGCCACCAGCGAAGCCACTTCTTCCGGCGTCGCGAAGCGCTTGATCAGCGAGGTCGGCCGCATTGTCTGGAAAAATTCCTTCTCGACCTGCGCCTCGCTCTTGCCCTGCCCTTGCGCCAGCGCCTCGACGAAATCGCCGACACCGCGCGAGCGCGTCGGCCCGGGCAGCACGCTGTTGACCGTGATGCCGGTGCCCGCCAGCGACTCCGCGAGGCCTCGCGCCACCGCCAGTTGCGCCGTCTTCGTCACGCCGTAATGCACCATCTCCGCCGGGATCTGGATGCCGCTTTCGCTGGAGATGAAAATGATCCGGCCCCAGTTGGCCTGGCGCATCGCCGGCAGCAAGAGGCGCGCGAGGCGCACGCCGCTCAGCACGTTCACCTCGAAGAAGCGCATCCAGTCGGCGTCCGGGATCTCCTCGAAGGACTTGGGTTCGAAGATGCCCAGGTTGTTGACCAGGATCTGGATGCCGGGGTGCTCCTTCGCGACCTGTTCGGCCGCGGCAGCCGTGCCCAGGTCGCCGGCGAAGCCGCGCACGCTGATGTTGCCCGTGGCCGCGGCGATTTCGCGCACCGCCTGGTCGACCGAGGCCTGGGAGCGCCCGTTGACGATGACGGCCGCGCCCTCGGCGGCCAGCGCCGTCGCAATCGCGCGGCCGATGCCGGCGGTGCTGCCGGAGACGAGGGCAAGCTTGCCCTTGAGTTGCAGGTCCATGGCGTTCCCTCCTTCGTCGGGAACGCCTTTTTACTCCACCCGCACCACCGACAGCGGCTTGAAGCCCAGATCGGCCTGCTTGCCCTTGCGGCCGCGCGAACCCCTCGCGTTGTTCAGCGACCGGATCTCCAGCACTTCCTCGCGGTCCTTGTCGCCGCGTCCCAGCCCGATGATGCGGACCGAGCGCGAATAGGCGGCCGCACCGGCGAGTTCCTCCTTCGCCTCCAGGTCCATCAGCATCAGGCCGCGGCCGCCGTTGGCCATGGGCTTCAGCTCGGAGATCTCGAAGGTCAGGATGCGCTTGCCCGTGGACGCGCAGCACACATGCGTGGCCGGCGCCTGCGGCGGCACGTTGGCCTGCGAGGGACGGCACACCGTCTCCCCAGTGCCGAGCGACAGGAAGGACTTGCCGCCCTTCTGCCGCGACACCATGTTCTCCACCTGCGCCAGGAAGCCGTAGCCGCCGGAGTTGGACAGCAACAGCCAGTCCTTGGCCGAACCCGCGAAGTAGTGCACCAGCTGCGTGCCCGACTCCAGCTCGACGAAGGTCGTCAGCGGCTGGCCGTCACCGCGCGCGCCCGGCAGCACCGACACGGGCACCGAGTACACGCGGCCATTGCTGCCGAAAGCCAGCAAGGTATCGACCGTGCGGCATTCAAAGGTGCCATACAGTCCGTCGCCGGACTTGAACGCGAAGCTCGAAGCCTCGTGCCCATGCCCCTGGCGCGCGCGGACCCAGCCCTTCTGCGACACCACCACCGTCACCGGCTCGTCGACCACCTTCACTTCGGCCACGGCCTTCTTCTCGGCCTGGATCAGCGTGCGGCGCGCATCGCCGAAAGTCTTGGTGTCGGCCTCGATCTCCTTGACCATCAACCGGCGCAGCGTGGCCGGCGAACCCAGGATCTCTTCCAGCTTCTCCTGCTCGCCGCGCAGTTCCTTCAGCTCCTGTTCGATCTTGATCGCTTCCAGGCGCGCCAACTGGCGCAGCCGGATTTCCAGGATGTCCTCGGCCTGCCGCTCGGAGAGCTTGAAGCGCTCCATCAGCGCCTGCTTCGGCTCGTCGCTGTTGCGGATGATCCGGATCACCTCGTCGATGTTCAGCAGCACGAGCTGCCGGCCCTCGAGGATGTGGATGCGGTCCAGCACCTTGTCCAGGCGGTGCCGCGAGCGGCGCTCGATGGTGCGATGCCGGAACTCGATCCACTCTTCCAGCATCTGGCGCAGCGACTTCTGCACCGGCTTGCCGTCCAGGCCCACCATCGTCAGGTTGATCGGCGCGGACGTTTCCAGCGAGGTGTGCGCCAGCAGCGAGTTGACCAGGTCGTCCTGCGAGATCTTGCTGGTCTTGGGCTCGAACACCAGGCGCACCGGCGCGTCCTTGCTCGACTCGTCGCGCACCGTGTCCAGCACGGCCAGGATGGAGGCCTTCAGCTGCACCTGGTCCTGCGTCAGCGCCTTCTTGCCGGCCTTGACCTTGGGATTGGTGAGCTCCTCGATCTCCTCCAGCACCTTCTGCGTGCTCACGCCGGGCGGCAGCTCGTTGACCACCAGCTGCCATTGGCCGCGCGCCATCTCCTCGATCTTCCAGCGCGCCCGCACCTTCAGCGAGCCGCGGCCCGTGCCGTAAGCCTCCGCGATGTCCGTCGCGCTGGAGATGATCTGGCCGCCGCCCGGATAGTCCGGGCCGGGGACCAGGGCCAGCAGGTCCTCGTCAGGCAGCTTGGGGTTCTTGACCAAGGCCACGCAGGCCTCGGCCACTTCGCGCAGGTTGTGCGAGGGGATCTCGGTGGCCAGGCCCACGGCGATGCCGCTGGCGCCATTGAGCAGCGTGAAGGGCAGGCGCGCGGGCAACACCACCGGCTCCTGCGTGCTGCCGTCGTAGTTGAGGACGAATTCGACCGTGCCCTCGTCGATCTCGTCGAGCAGCAGGTTGGAGATCTTGGCCAGGCGCGCTTCGGTGTAGCGCATCGCCGCCGCGCCGTCGCCGTCGCGGCTGCCGAAGTTGCCCTGGCCGTCGATCAGCGGGTAGCGCTGCGCGAAGTCCTGCGCCATGCGCACCAGTGCGTCGTAGGCGGCCTGGTCGCCGTGCGGGTGGAAGCGGCCCAGCACGTCGCCGACCACCCGCGCGCTCTTCACCGGCTTGGCGCCCGCATTGCCGGCGCCGAAGCCCAGGCCCATGCGGTACATCGAGTACAGGATGCGCCGCTGCACCGGCTTCTGGCCGTCCGCCACGTCGGGCAGCGCGCGGCCCTTCACGACACTGAGGGCGTACTCCAGGTAGGCGCGCTGGGCGTAGGTGGCCAGGTCGAGGCCGCTGCCATCGTCGCCGTCATCGGCTAGGGTGAGTAGTTCTTGCTCCATGGCTCTACAGGGTGCTGAAGTCGGTCCGGACGAGCATCTCGTCCTGGCTCAGGGTTGCGATGCGCCGCTCGTTGCGCGCCTGCAGCTCGGCGTCGAGCCGGGCGTTGAGGCGATGCAGCAGCAGCTTGGGAGGAATCTCGTCGACGGGCACCGGGCCCAGCGCGATGCGGAAGCGCAGGTACTCCGCCGGCGCGGCGGCCAGCGGCTCCTTCAGGCCCGCGGACAGGATGCGCGTGGCCACGGTGGCTGCGGCCTGGCCGGGCGCCGCCCCCTCGGCCAGCACGCCGATGCGGGCGTGCGCCAACCGCGCGGCGACGTCGCCGTCCCGCAGCAGCGCCTCGCGCACACGGCTGGCGGCGGCCAGCACGGCAGCCTCCGCCGTCTCGGGGCCGAACTCGTGCGCGATCGCGGGCAGGTTCTCGATGTGCACGATCATCAGCACGCTCGGATGCCCGTAGCGCTTGGTGAGGTGGCGCGCCGCCTGCACGCGCTCGGCGAGCACCAGCGGCGTGGCCAGGCCGGTCAGCGGGTCGATGGTGTTGCGGGCCTGGATGCGCGCACGGGTCTCGCCATACAGGCGGCCGCGCCAGCTGGTGCCGATGTAGATGCAGCCGGTCCACAACGTCAGCAGCACGGCCAGCTCCAGTGCCTCGGCCATGCCGGCCAGCGGTTGTTCCAGCAGCGTGCTCCCTGCAGCCGCCAGCAGCGCCAGCAAGCCGGGCGCCAGCCACCAGGCCCAGGGCTGGCTTTGCAACCAGGCGCGTTGCAGGACCAGCAGCACCACGACGAGCCACAGCAGCACGCCGCCTGCCGCGAACCAGGCGCTGAAGGTGGAAAGCGCCGCGAGCACCGGCAGAGCCACCGCGCTGGCGCCCAGCAGCCAGCGCCGGCGCGTACGCAGTCCGCCGGCATGGCTCACCAGGTCCAGCAGTTGCAGGCCCGCGAGCGCCAGCACCAGCAGCAGCACCGCGCGCGGCTGCACCGGCCAGTGCGCCAGCAGCGCCTGCAGCGCCAGCGCCGACATCAGGGTGGCCGCCGCGTGCAGCAGCAGCGGGCGCTCGCGCCAGGCCACGGCCATCACGACGCAGAGGACAACGACCAGCAGCTGCGCGCCCACGCAGGCGCCCAGCCACAAAGGCGCGGCTTCGAGGCGGTCGGTCATCGGGCCGCGACGGGATCGGGGGAAGAAGGAGCGCCGGCGCTCATGCCCGCCGGCAGGTTGCCGCGCCCGCGCGCGCCGCCGACCGGCACGTTGTCCTCGGCGGACGTGCCCGGCAGTTCCATGCGCACGCGCGTCGGCACGCGCGGATTCGAGCCGCCACCCCCCAGCGACGCGGGCGGCTTGAGCATCTGGTACAGCTGCATCACGGTCTTCACGTAGTTCTGCGTTTCGCGGAAGTTGGGGATGCGGTTGCCGGCGCGCTGCACGGCGCCCTCGCCCGCGTTGTAGGCGGCCAGGGCCAGCTCCAGCTGGCCGGGGAACATCTTCATCAGGTCGTGCAGGTAGCGCGCGCCCAGCCGCACGTTGGTGCGCGGGTCGGTCAGCTTCTTTTCCACGGGCGCCTTGCGGTCGCCGGTGAGGCCATAGCGTTCGGCGGTGGCCGGCATGATCTGCATCAGGCCCACAGCGCCCTTGGGCGAGACGGCGCCGGTGTCGAAGCCGGACTCGGTGGCGATCAGCGCCTGCAGCAGCTCGAAGTCCAGCCCCTGCTCGCTGGCGGCGGCGCGCAGGTGCGGCTTGACGATCTTGTAGGTGGACGAGATCTCGAAGAAGGCGACCAGCTTGGCCGGCGCCGTGGGCACGGCCACCGGCCGCGGCGTCCCTTGCTGCAGGCCGGCGCTGGTGTCGAAGCTCTCGCCGCCGCGGAAGAACAGCTCGTAGCGCTCGTCCACTTTCTCGGCGGCGAAATGGGCCACGCCTTTTTCGTCGACGTAGCCCCAGACTTCGGCTCGCGCCGCAGCGGCGCCCAGCATCAGGGCTGCTGCAAGCGCGAACGCCAGCCCGCGCTTCATCCGCGCAACTCCAGGCCTTGCGCCCGCCGCTGCCGGAACTCGTTCGCCAGCATGGACATCACGACCATCGATTCGAAGCCGTCGTCCAGCTTCACCGCCTCGCGCAGCACGCCCTCGACGACGAAGCCCTCGCTGTCGTACAAGGCCTTGGCGCGCGTGTTGCGCTGCTTCACGTCCAGCCACAGGCGGTGCGCGCCGAGGTCGTCGAAAGCCACCTTCTTCACCACGCGCAGCGAGGCGCGGCCGAGGCCGCGGCCCTTGGACCGCACCACCATGCGTTTCAGCTCCAGCGACTGGTGCGGGCTGCGGCAGCCGATCAGGATGACGAAGCCGGCCGCCTCCAGGCCCGGACCGGCTTCCACGATGAAATGGCGGAAGTCCGGGAAGCGGATGGCCGCCTCGTGCTGGGTCCGTTCCCAGGGCGTGATGAAGGGCAGGTTTTCGGGGTCCTGCTCCAGCGACAGCACGAAGGCGATGTCGCTCTGCATGGTCGGCCGCAGCCGCACGCGCAAGGCGGCGGTATCGTTGGCGGATGCGGCCGGGTGCATGTCAGATGTCGATTTCGACGGCGTCGCCGTGCAGTTCCATCAGCTCGCGCCGCGCCGCGGCCTCGCCCTTGCCCATCAGCTTGGTGATCAGCGACTCGGTGCCGGAGAAATCCAATTTGCCCAGCTGCACCGGCAGCAGGCGGCGGGTGTCGGGGTTCAGCGTGGTTTCCCACAGCTGCTCGGCGCTCATCTCCCCCAGGCCCTTGAAACGGCTGATGCTCCACTTGCCCTCGCCCACGCCTTCCTTGCGCAGCTTGTCGAGGATGTGCGTGAGCTCGCCTTCGTCCAGCGCGTACATCTTGGACGCCGGCTTCTTGCCGCGCGCCGGCGCGTCCACGCGGAAAAGCGGCGGCCGCGCGATGTAGACGTTCCCCGACTCGATGAGCTTGGGGAAGTGGCGGAAGAAGAGCGTGAGCAGCAGCACCTGGATATGCGACCCGTCGACGTCGGCGTCCGAGAGGATGCAGATCTTGCCGTATCGCAGGCCGCTCAGGTCCACGTTATCGCTGGGACCATGGGGATCGACGCCGATCGCCACGGAGATGTCATGGATTTCGTTGTTGGCGAACAGGCGGTCGCGCTCGACCTCCCAGGTGTTCAGCACCTTGCCGCGCAGCGGCAGGATGGCCTGGCTTTCCTTGTCGCGGCCCATCTTGGCGCTGCCGCCGGCGGAGTCGCCCTCGACCAGGAAGACCTCGTTGTGCGCGAGGTCCTTGCTTTCGCAGTCGGTCAGCTTGCCGGGCAGCACGGCCACGCCGGAGCCCTTGCGCTTCTCGACCTTCTGGCCGGCCCGCTGGCGCGACTGCGCAGCCTTGATGGCCAGTTCGGCCAGCTTCTTGCCGTAGTCGACGTGCTGGTTCAGCCACAGCTCCAGCGCCGGCCGCACGAAGCTCGACACCAGGCGGACGGCGTCGCGCGAATTCAGGCGTTCCTTGATCTGGCCCTGGAACTGCGGGTCCAGCACCTTGGCGGAGAGCACGTAGGAGGCGCGGGCGAACACGTCCTCGGGCAGCAGCTTCACGCCCTTGGGCTGCAGGTTGTGCAACTCGATGAAGCTCTTGACCGCGTTGAACAGGCCGTCGCGCAGGCCGCTGTCGTGCGTGCCGCCGGCGGTGGTCGGGATCAGGTTGACGTAGCTTTCGCGCACCGGCTGGCCGTCTTCGGTGAAGGCCACGCACCAGGAGGCGCCCTCGCCTTCGGCGAAGTTGTCGTTGCTGTCGGCGAAGCCCTCGCCCTCGAACAGCGGGATCACCGGGTCGGCCGTCAGCGTCTGCATCAGGTAGTCGCGCAGGCCGCCCTTGTACTGCCAGGTCTGGGTGTCCTTCTTCTTCTCGTCGGTGAGCGACACCGTGACGCCCGGCATCAGCACCGCCTTGCTGCGCAGCAGGTGGGCCAGCTCGTTCATCGGCAAGGCCGTCGTCTCGAAGTACTTGGCGTCCGGCCAGACGCGGACCGTGGTGCCCTGCTTGCGGTCCTCGGGGCCGATCTTGCGCTTCTTCAGCTTTTCCTCGACGTCGCCGCCGGCAAACACCATGCTGCCCGCCTCGCCCTCGCGGAAGCTGGTGACTTCCAGCCGCCTGGCCAGCGCGTTGGTCACCGACACGCCCACGCCGTGCAGGCCGCCGGAGAAGCTGTAGGCCCCGCCCTTGCCCTTGTCGAACTTGCCCCCCGCGTGCAGGCGCGTGTAGACCAGTTCGATCACCGGCGCCTTCTCTTCGGGGTGCAGGCCGATCGGGATGCCGCGGCCGTCGTCCTCCACGCTCACGGAGCCGTCCGTGTGCAGGAAGACCTTGATGCGCTTGCCGTGTCCGGCCAGGGCTTCGTCCGCCGCGTTGTCCAGGACTTCCTGGATGATGTGCAGCGGGTTGTCCGTACGCGTGTACATGCCGGGCCGCTGCTTGACGGGCTCGAGGCCCTTCAGCACCCGGATGGAACCTTCGGAATACTCGGATGGTTTCGTCGCCATATGCGAGGCGCATTGTAGCCACGGCTTCCTGCGCCACTGGATGCGTATCCAGTTGTTTGTCGCATTCATGCCGCGCCATCATCAATGGGCACCAAAGATTTCAACAGGGTTGTCCGGCCCGCGGCAAGCGATCCCCGATTCCGGCCCCGACAATCTCGCGATGCAGAATCCGCCCGCTCCCAAGCTCTCGATGGCGCAGGTGCTCGCCTGCGGCGCCTTCATCGTCACCCTGTCCATGGGCATCCGCCACGGCTTCGGCCTGTGGCTGCAGCCGATCACGCAGGCCCAGGGCTGGACGCGGGAGACCTTCGCCTTCGCGCTGGCCATCCAGAACCTGGCCTGGGGCTTTGCCGGCATCTTCGCCGGCATGCTGGCGGACCGCTTCGGCGCGTTCCGGGTGCTGCTGATGGGAGCGGTGCTGTATGCGCTGGGCCTGGCGGGCATGGCGCTGTCGCGCGATCCCTTTGTCTTCACCCTCACCACAGGCGTCCTGATCGGCATGGCGCAGGCCGGCACGACCTACGCCGTGATCTACGGCATCATCGGCCGCCAGATTCCCCCGGAGCGCCGGTCCTGGGCGATGGGCGTGGCGGCGGCGGCCGGCTCCTTCGGCCAGTTCCTGATGGTGCCGGTGGAAGGCTTCCTGATCGACCGCTTCGGCTGGCAGCAGGCGCTGGTGATGCTGTCCTTCGTGGTGCTGGCGATAGTTCCGCTGGCCTTCGGCCTGCGCGAGCCGGGCTTCGGCGGCGGCGTCGCGCCGAAGCGCGAACAGACGATCCTGCAGGCGCTGGGCGAGGCCTTCAAGTACCCCAGCTTCCAGCTGCTGATGGCGGGCTATTTCGTCTGCGGCTTCCAGGTGGTGTTCATCGGCGTGCACATGCCCTCCTATTTGAAGGACAAGGGCATGTCGCCGCAGGTGGCCAGCTACGCGCTGGCGCTGATCGGCCTGTTCAACGTGTTCGGCACCTATGCCGCGGGCATGCTGGGGCAGCGCTTCGCCAAGCGCAAGATCCTGGCTTCCATCTACCTGGGGCGTTCGATCGCGATCGCGCTGTTCCTGGCGGCGCCGCTGTCGCCGCTGTCGGTGTACCTGTTCTCCGCGGTCATCGGCCTGCTGTGGCTGTCGACGGTGCCTTCGACCAACGCGGTCATTGCCAACATCTTCGGCGTGGCGCATTTGTCGATGCTGGGCGGCTTCGTCTTCTTCAGCCACCAGATCGGTTCCTTCCTCGGCGTCTGGCTGGGCGGCTACCTGTATGACCGGACCGGCAGCTACGACATCGTCTGGTACCTGGCGATCGCGCTGGGCGTGTTCGCGGCGCTGGTGAACCTGCCGGTGCGGGAAGCGCCGATCGCGCGCGGGACCGTGCCGCAGGCGGCGTGATGAAGAAGGCGCTGGCCTATGGCGCCGCGGTGGTGGTGCTGCTGGCCGTGTTTGCGCTCTATGCGCAGCCCCGGATGATGGTGACGGTGGGGAACATGATCTGGGCGTGCTTCCAGTGAGGTGAAGCCCGGGATGACAAAGGCGGAGGCCGGGTTACATTCCCGCCCATGAACGTCACCGTCATCACCGGAGCCTCGGACGGCATAGGCGCGGAAGTCGCCCGCCAGCTGGCCGCGAAAGCCCAGGCCGCCCTTGTCCTCGCCGGCCGCAGCCAGGAGAAGCTGGACGCCGTCGCCGCCCAGTGCCGCGAGCGCGGCGCGCAGGTGCTCACGATGGCCATGGATGTCGCGCAGGAGACGCAGTGCCGCGGCCTGGTCGCCGCCGCCGTCGAACGCTTCGGCCGGATCGACAGCCTGATCAACAACGCCGGCATCTCGGCGCAGGCGCTGTTCGAGGACGTCAAGGCGGAAGACCTGCACTGGTACGAAGACCTGATGCGGGTGAACCTGTGGGGCTCCGTCTGGTGCACCCACGCCGCCCTGCCCCACCTGAAGCAAAGCCGCGGCCGCATCGTGGCGGTCGGTTCGCTGGCCGGCCTGGTGGGCGTGCCGGGGCGCACCGCCTACAGCGCCAGCAAGTTCGCCATGACCGGCTTCTTCGAGGCGCTGCGGGCGGAGCTGAAAAGCGCCGGCGTCAGCGTGACCACGGCCTACCCCGGCGTCGTCGCCACCCAGATCCGCTACCGCGGCTACAACGCCCAGGGCCAGGCCGCCGGCTCCAGCGGCCTGAAGGAAGAAGGCGCGATGAGCGTGGAGGAATGCGCGCGCCTGATCGTCGACGGCATGGAGCAGCGCCGGCGCGAAGTGGTGATGACCGCCAAGGGCAAGCTGGGGCGCTTCATGAAGCTGCTGGTGCCGGGCGTGGTGGAAGGCATCGCGCTGCAGGCGCTGAAGCAGGAAGTCAGGCCGCATTGAGCATGCACGGGACCGAAGAAGCCTCGGCCTGGGTCCGCCGCTGGACCCATCTGGTCCCCGCGGGCGGCGCCGTGCTGGACGTCGCCTGCGGGCGCGGCCGCCACATGCGCTGGTTCGCGCAGCAAGGCCATCCCGTCACCGGCGTCGACCGCGACCCGGACGCGATCGAAGCGGTGCGCGACACCGGCGAAGCCGTGCTGGCCGACATCGAGGACGGCCCCTGGCCTTTCGCCGGCCGCAGCTTCGCCGGCGTGGTCGTGACGAATTACCTGTGGCGCCCGCGCCTTCCGGACATCGTGGCCGCCGTCGCCCCGGGCGGCGTCCTGGTCTACGAGACCTTCGCCCGGGGCAACGAGACCGTCGGCAAGCCGAGCCGCCCGGATTTCCTGCTGGCTCCGGGCGAGCTGCTGCAGGCCTGCCAGGGCCTGCGGGTAGTCGCCTACGAGGGCGGCTTCCTGGCCGCCCCGGACCGCTTCGTCCAGCGGATCGCCGCCGTCCGCGCCGTCCCCGGGGCTACACCGGGCCGATACATGCTCTAGCCTACAATCGCGCATTCCCCGGGAACCGTTAATGACTCCGATTACAGGCAGCATCGTGGCCCTCGTGACGCCGATGCACGAGGACGGCAGCGTCGACTATCCGGCGCTGCGCAAGCTCGTCGACTGGCACATCGCCGAAGGGACCGACTGCATCGGCGTGGTCGGCACCACCGGCGAGTCGCCCACCGTCGACGTCGAGGAACACCAGGAGATCATCCGCGTCTCCGTGGAGCAGGCCAAGGGCCGCGTTCCGATCATGGCCGGCTGCGGCGCCAACAGCACCGCGGAAGCCATCGCGCTCGCGAAATATGCGCGCAAGGTCGGCGCCGACTGCCAACTGCAGGTCGTGCCCTACTACAACAAGCCCACGCAGGAAGGCCAGTACCAGCACTTCAAGGCGATCGCCGAAGCGACCGGCGACCTGCCCATGGTGCTTTACAACGTTCCCGGCCGCACCGTGGCGGACATGCAGCACGACACCGTGCTGCGCCTGGCGCAGGTGCCCGGCATCGTCGGCATCAAGGAAGCCACCGGCAACATCGAGCGTGCGCAGTGGCTGATCCGCGAAGCCCCCCAGGGCTTCGCCATCTATTCCGGGGACGACCCGACCGCCGTGGCGCTGATGCTGTGCGGCGGCCAGGGCAACATCAGCGTGACGGCCAACGTGGCGCCGCGCCAGATGCACGAGCTGTGCAAGGCCGCCATCGCCGGCGACCGCAAGCGGGCGATGGAGATCCAGTTCCAGCTGATGCCGCTGCACAAGCATTTGTTCGTCGAGGCGAACCCGATTCCCGTGAAGTGGGCCATGGCCCGCATGGGCCTCATGGGCGGCGCCATTCGCCTGCCGATGACGCCGCTGGCCAAGGCCAACGAGGCCGTCGTCGAAGGCGCGCTGCGCGCCGCCGGCGTGCTGGCCTGAGCAAGACCTGGAAGGATTCCGAACGTGAAGTTTCAGTTGAAGTTGGGCCTGCTGGCCCTGGTTGCCACCCTCGCCGCCTGCTCCTCGCTGGAAGGCGACAAGGTCGATTACAAGAGCGCGGGCAAGGGCGTGTCGCTCGAAGTGCCGCCCGACCTGACGCAGTTGTCGCGCGAGTCGCGCTACGTCGTGCCCGGCGGCGCGGTCTCTGCGAACGCCTACCAGGTCGGCACCTCCGTGCCCAACCTGCCGACGGCCGCCACAGCCATCGGCGACGTGCGCGTGGAGCGTGACGGCAACCAGCGCTGGCTGGTGGTGAACCGCCCGGCCGACCAGCTGTGGGGCCCGGTGCGCGACTTCTGGCAGGAGAACGGCTTCCTGCTGGCGATGGACCAGCCGAACCTGGGCATCATGGAAACGGACTGGGCCGAGAACCGCGCCAAGCTCCCGCAGGACTTCATCCGCCAGTCGCTGGGCAAGATGCTCGACTCGCTGTATTCCACCTCCGAGCGCGACAAGTTCCGCACCCGCTTCGAGCGTTCCGCCAACGGCGGCACCGAGATCTTCATCAGCCACCGCGGCATGGTCGAGGTCTACAGCAACAACCAGAAGGACCAGACCGTCTGGCAGCCGCGCGCGAGCGACCCCGAGCTGGAAGCCGAGTTCCTGCGCCGCCTGATGGTCAAGCTGGGCGTGCCGCAGCAGCAGGTGGCCGCCGCCGCCGCCAGCTCGCCGGACAAGCCGACCTCGCGCGTGGCAACCGTGAACAACCAGCCAGTGGTGGTGGTGGACGAAGGCTTCGACCGCGCCTGGCGCCGCGTCGGCCTGGCGCTGGACCGCACCGGCTTCACAGTGGAAGACCGCGACCGCAGCCAGGGCACGTACTTCGTGCGCTACGTGCCGCCGAACGCGGACAAGAAGGACCCGGGCTTCTTCGGCAAGCTGTTCAGCAGCAGCAAGACGGAGCAGCCGCTGAAGTACCGCATCGCACTGAAGACCGAGGGCGAAAAGACCACGGTGTCCGTGCTGAACGCCAGCGGGGCGCCGGAGACCTCGGCCAATGCGCAGCGCATCGTCCAGGTCATCGCCGACGACTTGAAGTGATCCGCTTCAAGAGCCTGGGGAGTGGCAGCTCAGGCAATGCCACGGTGATCCAGGCTCGCTGCGGCACCCAGCTGGTCCACCTGCTGGTGGACTGCGGGCTGGGCATCCGCGAGCTGGACAAGCGCCTGGGCGCCGCCGGCATGATGGCCGAACAGATCGACGCCATCTTCATCACCCACGAACACGCCGACCACATCGGCTGCGCGCAGCGGCTCGCGCTGCGCGAGCGCATTCCCGTCTACATGAGCGCCGGCACCTACGCCGGCGTGCGCGAGCCGGACCTCGACGGGCTGCTGCATATCGCGCGCGACGGCCAGGCCATCGCCATCGGCGCGCTGCAGGTGCGGCCCTTCACCGTACCGCACGACGCCCGCGAACCGCTGCAGCTCACCTGCACCGACGGCGACACGCGCCTGGGCGTGCTGACCGACCTGGGCCACGCGAGCGCGCACGTGATGCAGGAGCTGGCCGGCTGCCGCACCATGCTGCTGGAGTGCAACCACGACGAAGCCATGCTGATGGATGGCCCTTATCCGCCTTTCCTGAAGCGCCGCGTGGCCGGCGCCTGGGGCCACCTGGCCAACAGCGCCGCCGCGCTGATCGCGCAGGGGCTGCTCTCCAGCGGCTTGCAGCAGGTGGTGGCGGCGCACCTGAGCGAGCAGAACAACAAGCCGGAGCTGGTGCGCGCCGCGCTGGCCGAGGCCCTGGCCTGCGGTGCGGACGACATCTACGTCGCCGACGGCGCCACCGGCAGCGGCTGGCTCACCGCCTGATCATTCCGTGCGGCACGCCACGGGCGTGAGCACCACGCGGCGCTTGCCGCGGTCCTGCGTCTCCAGGCTGGAACTCAGGGGCTGAGCGTTCGCTGCGGCCGCGAGGTATTCCTGCGTGGCCGCCAGCGGTTCGCGGATGGCCGCTTGCACCGGCTCGGGCTGCTGCGCGAGAGGCGCGGCGGCGACGGGCGCCAGGTCGCCGGCGCCGCCTTCCTGCTTGTTCGGCTTTCCGCCGGTGGACTGGCCGGCGCCGTTGCCGGACTGGCCGTTGCCCTGGCCGTTGGCGTTGGCGCTGCTTTGGCCGTTGCCGTTGCCGTTGCCTTGGCCATTGCCGTTGCCGTTGCCCGGACCAGCGGATAAGTCACCAGTAGCTGGTGCTGGCGCTGGCGCTCCCGCCCCCACCAGCACCTGCGTTCCCTGGGCCTGCCAGTTGAAGCCCGGGAAAGCCGGCGCGGTGAACCGGCTGAAGCGGCCCGTGATCGCCGCTGCCTGCAGCACGCCGTAACCGTCGCCCGCGGCGGGCGCGTAGCCGCCCAGCGGGTTGAGCGACAGCATGCCATCCAGCTTGGCATTGCCGCTCACCAGCAAGCGGTCGTAGCTGCCGGGGCCCGCCACGTCGATCTCCAGTTGCGTCGCCGGCGTGATGTCGAGATCACCGAGCACCCGCAGGTCGCCGACCGCGCCCGGGCCACCGGGCCGCAGCGCACCGTCGTTCTGCAGCTTGCCGCCGCCCAGGGCCAGGGTCCCGCTGCCCGCGAGCGAACCCGAGGCGAGGTTGTGCAGGTCCGAGCTGCCGGTCGCGAGCACGGCCCCCGCGCCGAGGACGATGGCCGCATCGCTGTCGATCTTGCCGCTGGCGCTGATGTCCACCTGCGTGCCGGCCCCGAACACCTGGCTGCCTGACAGGTTCACGTTCTTGCCCGCGATGCTGATCGCCCCGCCCGCCGATGCCAGTGCCGCGTTCACGTGCACATTGGAGCCCGCGGCGCTCAGCGTGATCGTGCCGCCCGCCGTCGTGATGCGGTCCGTGTCGATGTTGTGGCCGTTGCCCGCGGTGACGAGCTCCACCTTGCCGCTGCCCTGGGTGCGGATCGGCATGCCCGCGAGCTGGATGCCGCTGCCGCCGCCCGAGCCCACGATTTCCAGGCGCAGGTCGCGGTCGGGCGCGATCAGCAGCTCGTTGCTGGTGAAGCTGCCGTTCGCCTTGATGCTCTTGTTCGCCTGGATGTCCACGTTCGCGTTCAGGGCCTGCAGGTCGCCCTGGTAGACCGTGTAGGCGCCGGTCACCTGCGCGGCGAGGTCGCCGAGCGGGTCGAGCAGTGGCAGCGGGTCGTTGCCGCCCTGGATGGTCACGTCGTCGGGATCCAGCAGCAGCCTGCCCTTGGGCCCGTCGGCCGCGCCCAGGTCCACCTTGCCGCGGAAGACCAGCTGCCGCCGCCCCGACACTTCCGCGCGCCCGCCGGCGCCGCCCGGCCCCGCGCCGAGCGCGCTCAGCGTGCCGCCGAAGCGCGTCGTGTCCTCGCTCCAGGCCACCACCGTACCGCCAGGCCCGTGCAGCGTGGCATCGGCCTTGAGCAGCGCGCCCTCTTCCACGTCGACCGTCTGCGCGTTGCGGATGCGCGCGTCGCCGCCCTGCCAGCCGCCGCCCAGCAGGATCTCGCCGCCGCCGTTGGCGTGGCTCACGTCGATGGACGTCGAGGACTTCAACACGAGGCGCTCCGCGCTCGCCAGCACGCTGCCGCCTTGTGCCGGCGCAGTGGCCCGGATGCTGCCCGCAATCTCCGCTTGCGCGCCGCCCTGCAGCACCACCTTGCCGCTCTCGGCCTGGGCGCCTTGCGCGCTGATCGAGCCGCTGTGCTGCAGCAGGCTCGCGAAGATGGCGACCGAGTCGCCCTCCAGCCGCCCGAGGTTGATGGCGCGGTCGCTGGGTGCGCGCACTTCGAAGCGGATGCCCTCCAGTCCGCGTCCGGTCAGGTACACCTTGCGGCCCGCGGCCAGGATGACGTCACCGCCCTGCGCTCGCACGACGGCAGGCGCGCCCACCTGCACCTGCGGGCCGATCAGCACCACGTCGCCATTCTTCGCCAGCACCTGGCCCTCCACGGAGAGCTTGCCGCCGCCGGCGCCAGCCGTGTCGCCGGCGCCGAAGTTCAGCCGGCCCGCGATCATGTCCGCGGTAGACATGGGCAGCGTGGATGCGGTGAAGCCGGCCGTGTCCACTACCGCGCCCGGTCCCACGGCGATGCCGGCCGGGTTCACCAGCACGAGCCTGCCGTTGGAGCCCAGCGTGCCGAGGATGCTGCTCGGGTCGGGCCCCGTGACGCGATTGATGGAGGTGCTCAGCGCGTCCGGTTGCGCGAAGTAGACCTTGCCTTGGGCGGGTACGGAGAAGCTGCGCCAGTCGATGGCCGAGTGGCGCGTGCCGGCTCCATTGCCGGTCGTGATGGTGGTGTGCGCGCCGTCCTGCTGGAGCGTTGCCGTGCCGTGGAGCACGCTCATCCCGACGGGTTGCGCCAGCGAGACGGTGCCGAATGCAGCTGCCACCGCGCCTGCGAGTGCGCGCCGTGCGAACAGCCGGGAAGAACAGGGCCTGCGAAACATCCTCTTTCCCATCGCAACGTCTGGCAATGGGAAGAGTGTTCGCGCGCGCCCCCGCTGCCTGGACGGCGCGAAGGCGCGACTGCGTGTCGGACGATGACTACACCCGCACTGGGCCGGGAACTTCTGCGTGCATGCGCCCATGAAAAAAGCCGCCCGAAGGCGGCTTTGATCCGAGAAGCCGGAGGGCTTACTTGGCGGCGCTGGCAGCAGCGGAAGCGGCGCCCGCGGCAGCGGAGGCAGCACCAGCAGCGGCGGAAGCAGCACCAGCGGCGGCGTCGGCAGCAGCCGGAGCAGCGGCGGCGGGAGCCGGCGCGGGTTCCGGAGCCGGAGCGGGAGCAGCGGCGGGAGCCGGAGCCGGAGCAGGAGCCGGCTCTTCCTTCTTGCCGCAAGCGGCGAGTGCAGCGGCGGCAACCAGCGTGGCCAGAACGAGCGATTTCTTCATTTCAGGTTTCCTTCAGGGGATGGGTCAGATTTTCCGGAAAGTGTCCCGGCGGCTGTTGACGCCGCTAGTGACCGAGTGGAAAAGGCTCGAGCGCTTTCCAGCTCAGCCAGCCATTATAGCTACTTGTGAAAGATTTATCGGGGATTACCCCGAGACTCTACAGTCCCAGCGTGGTCGAAGGGAAAGCGGGGCTCGATTGCCTCAGCCATTCGTTGAGCGATTCGCGCAAAAGTACGCGTCTGTCCGCCTCGCTGCCGCAGTAGCCGTTGCTTCGTTCGGGGTCGCGCCTTTCGAGCACCCACGCGGGACTCCAGAGCGCACTGGGCACTTCCAATGCATCCGCCGAGGGACACGCATACGCCGTGACGACGTGCGACCACAGGCCGCGCCACTGCACGAAGCGCGCGTGCTGCCGCACCACGTGCTCGTAGTTCTTCGCGAGCAGCACCATGTGGCGGCCCGTGCGCGACCAGGCCTGCAACGCCTCGGCCACCGCGCGTTCGCCGAGCGGCCAGTCCTCGAAATTCGCGTCGCTGAGGATGATCTCGGTCCAGCCCTCGCGCGCGGCGCATGCAAGCGCATCGCGAACGAGCTGGCGGAAATCCTCGCGCCCTTCGAAGCGCCGTGATGGCAGCTTGCTTTCGTCGTTCATCGTGCACTCCCCTGCGCATGGGCCCAGCCGGCTTCGCACCACGCGCGCAGCAGTTCGCGCGCGCCTTCGCTCGCGCCTTCGACTTCGGCGCGCTCGAGGCGGCGGCGGTCCGCCAGCTTGCGCATCAGCGTGGCGTCGCGGCCGGCGGCGCGCCACGACTCGCCGTTGACGAACACGTGCTGCGCGTCATGCAGCATGCGCGTCTTCGCATCCAGCACCACCGCCTGCAGCTTGCGCGGCACGCTGCCCGCTTCGAACCACACGTTCGCCTTGGGCTCGGTGAGGTATTCGCCGAGCGCGCGGTCCAGGGCCGACGAGTCCTTCAAGGCCGCGGCCAATGCGTCCTGCGCGAAAGCGCGCAGGCCTTCCGGGATGGCGCCCGCGGCCGCCGTGGCCGGCTGCGCGGGATCGCGGTAGATGCGCTCTTCGAGCTCACCGGCCTCGTCCGCAATGCGCTGCAGCAGCTCGCGCGCGAGTTCCGCCTTCGCGGGCGCGCGGAAGCCGATCGAACAGGTCTGGCACTCGCCTTCGGCGATGCCATCGTGCGCGTAGCGAGGCGGCAGGTACAGCATGTCGCCGGGTTCCAGCACGTACTCCGCTTCGGGCTCGAAGTTCGCGAGGATCTTCAGCGGCAGGTCGTCGCGCAGCGACAGGTCCTGCTGGCGGCCGATGCGCCAGCGGCGCTGTCCCTGCGCCTGCAGCAGGAACACGTCGTAGCTGTCGAAGTGCGGGCCGACGCCGCCGCCGTCGCTGGCCCAGCTGATCATCAGGTCGTCCAGCCGCGCGGCGGGGACGAACGTGAAGCGCTGCAGCAGTTCGTGGGCGGAGGCGGCATGCAGGTCCACGCCCTGCACCAGCAGCGTCCACGCGGGCTGGTCCAGCGGCGGCAAGGCACGGCGCGTGAAGGGCCCGCGCTGCAGGCGCCATGAGCGGCCTTCGCGCGCGACCAGGCGCGACTCCACTTCGTCGCGGCCGGCAAGCTCGAACAGCTGCTTGCGCGCCAGCAAGGGTTGGAAGCCGGGGATGGCTCCGCGCACCAGCAGGGGCTTCTTCTGCCAGTGGCGTTTCATGAACTGCGCCGGCGTGAGCCCGCCGAGCAGGGTGAGGGGGCTGTCGATGTCCATTCGGTGGGACAATTCTCCTATGGAAATCACCTCGCACTGCGTCGTCGCGCTGACCTGGACGCTGAAGGACACCCTGGGCGAGGAGCTCGATCGCCTGGACGAACCGGTGGAATTCCTCGTGGGCGGCAAGGACCTGCTCGCCAAGATCGAGGAGGCGCTGCAAGGCCACGAGCCCGGCGCCCGCCTCGACCTGCACCTGGAACCGGAGGACGCCTTCGGCGACTACGACGAACAGAAGGTGTTCCTGGAACCGCGCGACCTCTTCCCCGCCGAAGTCGAGGAAGGCATGACCTACGAAGGCCTGCCGCCCGGCGCCACCAGTGCGGACGCGCCGAAGGACCTGATGTACACGGTCACCGAGGTCTACCCCGAGCACGTGGTGCTCGATGGCAATCATCCGCTCGCCGGCATCGCGCTGCGCCTGCACCTGAAGGTGGAGGCGGTGCGCGAGGCGACCGAAGAGGAGACCGGCGCGGGGACGGTCGGGACGGGCTTCTTCCGCATCGGTTGACGCTTCGTCATTCCCGCGAAGGCGGGAAACCAGGGCGCCCAAAGAAAACGCGGCCATCGGCCGCGTTTCTCATTGCCCCGGCTGCTTACGCGCGATAGATCACGCCGTTGTCCACGCGCACGCGGTCGCCCACGTGCAGGTCGCCCGTGGCCGGCACCTCGAACGTGCGGATCACGCCGGCGTCGGACTGCATGACGATGCGATAGCCCGCCGTCGTGGTGTAGCCCTCGTGGTTGCGCTGGACCTGGTTGCCGATGGCCGCACCGGCCACGCCGCCCAGCACCGTCGCCGCCGTACGCCCCGCGCCGCCACCGATCGTGCTGCCCAGGGCCGCACCCGCCAGGCCGCCCACCACGGCGCCCAGGATGTTCGGGCCCGCCGACGCGCGCGTGCCGACCGGCATGTACTCGATGCTGGAAATGCGGCCGTATTCAATGCCGGCCACCGGATATTGCTGCACCGGATACTGGCCGACCGGGTAGGTCGTGGTGGTCGTCGTCGCGGTATAGGCCGGGCCGCTGTTGTAGCCGTAGGTCGGGTAGTCGGCGCAGGCCGCCAGCATGGCAACGGCTCCGGCACTGACCACCAGGGCGGAAACACGGGTGAGCTTGGACATGATCTTCTCCTTGGTTTGAAACGGCACCGGACGCCTGCTCATGCGGGCGGCCTTGTGTGGCTTCATTGAAGCTGGCCAAGGTCGCGATGCATTGCAGGCATCCGCGCGCCTTGCCGTAGGAGACAGATGGACAGTATGTCGGCCGCGTCCGACCCGTGCCGAACCAGTGTGAACTAGTGCTTGCCCGTCGAGCCGTAACCGCCCGCACCCCGCTCGGTCGCGGGAAACTCCTGGACCACGTTGAACTGCGCCTGCAGCACCGGAACGATGACGAGTTGGGCCAGCCGCTCCATCGGCTGCAGCGTGAACGCGGTGTCGCTGCGGTTCCAGGCGCTCACCATCAGCTGGCCCTGGTAGTCGCTGTCGATCAGGCCCACCAGGTTGCCCAGCACGATGCCGTGCTTGTGGCCCAGCCCCGAGCGCGGCAGGATCATCGCGGCATAGCCCGGGTCCTTCAGCCAGATCGCGATGCCGGTGGGCACCAGTTGCCAGGCATTGGGCTCCAGCACCAGCGGCGCATCGAGGCAGGCGCGCAGGTCCAGGCCGGCGCTGCCGGGGGTGGCGTAAGTGGGCAGGTTGTCGACCAGGCGCGGGTCGAGGATCTTGACGTCGATCTGCATGCGCGTGCGTTAAGCGTTAAGCGTTGAGAGTTCAGCGTTGGGCGGGCAGGCGGCGCGCGATCTCGCCGACCAGCTTGCGGGCCAGTTCCAGCTTGGGCGCGCGCGGCAGCTCCTGCACGCCGTTGGCGTCCACCAGCATCATCTGGTTGTCGTCCTGGCCGAAAGTGAGCGGGCCGATGTTGCCCACCAGCAGCGGAATGCCCTTGCGTTCGCGCTTGGCCTTGGCGTGGTTGGCGAGGTCGTGGCTTTCGGCGGCGAAGCCGACGCAGAACAGGCGGCCGCTTTTGGCACGTTCGTCCTTCGCCACGGTCGCGAGGATGTCGGGGTTCTCGGTAAAGGCCACGGTGGGCGCGGCGCCGGTGCCGTCCTTCTTGATCTTCTGTTCGGCGCTGGTGGCCGGGCGCCAGTCGGCCACGGCGGCCGTGGCGACGAAGATGTCCGCCGCCGGCACTTCGGCCAGCGTGGCGGCCAGCATATCGCGCGCCGACTTCACGTCCACGCGCAGCACGCCGCGCGGCGTCTGCAGGCTGACGGGCCCGGACACCAGCGTGACCTCGGCGCCCGCCTCGTGCGCGGCGCGCGCGATGGCGAAACCCATCTTGCCGCTGGAATGGTTGGTGATGCCGCGGATCGGGTCCAGCGCCTCGAAGGTGGGGCCGGCCGTGACAACCACGCGCTTGCCGGCCAGCAGCTTGGGCTGGAAGAAGGTGACCAGGTCCTCCAGGATCTGCTGCGGCTCCAGCATGCGGCCGTCGCCGGTCTCGCCGCAGGCCTGCAGGCCGCTGCCCACGCCCAGGATGCGCGCGCCGTCTTCGGCCAGCTGCTCCATGTTCCGCTGGGTGGCCGGGTGGGCCCACATCTCGCGGTTCATGGCGGGCGCCACCAGCAGCGGCACCTTGTCGATGGGCCGCGCCAGGCACAGCAGGCTGAGCAATTCGTCCGAACGGCCCTGCACCAGGCGGGCGATGAAGTCCGCGCTGCAGGGCGCGATGAGGATGGCGTCGGCTTGCCGCGACAGGTTGATGTGCGGCATGTTGTTCGGCTCGCGCGCGTCCCACTGCGAGGAATGGACCGGCCGGCCGGACAGCGCCTGCATGGTCACGGGCGTGATGAATTGCTCACTCGCCTCCGTCATCACCACTTGCACGGTGGCGCCTTCCTTCACCAGCAGGCGCGTCAGCTCCGCCGACTTGTAGCAGGCGATGCCGCCGGTGAGCCCCAGGACGATGTGCTTGCCAGCCAGGTCATTCATGGTGCTGGAGTGTAACGAGGCCGGGCACCTCTATAATCTCGCTTTACCACCTCCTCGGGAGCGCACCTCCCGACCTGACATGACCAAATTCGTCTTCGTCACCGGCGGTGTGGTGTCCTCCCTGGGCAAGGGAATCGCCTCAGCCTCCCTCGCAGCGATCCTGGAGTCGCGGGGCCTCAAAGTCACCCTCATCAAGCTCGATCCCTACATCAACGTGGATCCGGGCACGATGTCGCCGTTCCAGCACGGCGAGGTGTTCGTCACCGACGACGGCGCCGAGACCGACCTCGACCTCGGGCACTACGAGCGCTTCGTCACCACGCGAATGCGCAAGGCCAACAACTTCACCACCGGCCAGATCTACAAGTCGGTGCTGGAGAAGGAACGCCGCGGCGACTACCTGGGCAAGACCGTGCAGGTCATCCCCCACGTCACCAACGAGATCCAGGAATTCATCCGGCGCGGCGCCGGCATCGGCACGCCCAGCGAAGTGGACGTGGCGATCGTCGAAATCGGCGGCACCGTGGGCGACATCGAGTCGCTGCCCTTCCTGGAAGCCACCCGCCAGATGGCCCTGAAGCTGGGCCAGAACAACGCCGCCTTCGTCCACCTCACCTACGTGCCCTTCATCCAGGCCGCCGGCGAGCTGAAGACCAAGCCGACGCAGCACACCGTGCAGAAGATGCGCGAGATCGGCATCCAGCCGGACGCCCTGCTGTGCCGCGCCGACCGCGTCATCCCCGAAGACGAAGCCGAGAAGATCAGCCTGTTCACCAACGTGCCGAAGTGGGGCGTCATCTCGATGCCCGACGTGGACACCATCTACAAGGTGCCGCGCGTGCTGCACGAGCAGGGCCTGGACGGCCTGATCTGCGACAAGCTGCGCCTGAACACGCCGCCGGCCAACCTGAAGCGCTGGGACGACCTGGTGTACGAGGTGGAGCACCCGAAGGGCGAAGTGAACGTCGCCATGGTCGGCAAGTACGTCGACCTGTCGGACAGCTACAAGTCGCTGAACGAGGCGCTGCGCCACGCCGGCCTGAAGAACCACGTGCGGGTGAAGGTGGACTACCTCGACTCCGAGACCATCACGCCGGAAGCGGTGAACTCGCTCGCCAAGTACGACGCCGTGCTGGTGCCGGGCGGCTTCGGCAAGCGCGGCGTCGAAGGCAAGATCGCCGCCGCCCGCTTCGCCCGCGAGCACAAGACGCCGTACCTGGGCATCTGCCTGGGCATGCAGGTCGCGACCATCGAGTACGCGCGTGATGTCGCCGGCCTCAAGGACGCCAACAGCACCGAGTTCGAGCCCAACACGCCCTACCCCGTGATCGCGCTGATCACCGAGTGGAAGGACGCCGACGGCACCGTCAAGACGCGCAACGCCCAGTCCGACCTGGGCGGCACCATGCGCCTGGGCGCGCAAAGCTCCGACGTCGCGCCTGGCACGCTGGCCCACGAGATCTATGGCGACGTCGTGACCGAGCGCCACCGCCACCGCTACGAAGCCAACGTGCAGTACCTGGACCAGCTGCGCGCCGCCGGCCTGGTGATCTCCGCGCTGACGCAGCGCGAGCACCTGACCGAGATCGTGGAGCTGCCGCGCGCGGTGCACCCCTGGTTCATGGGCGTGCAGTTCCACCCCGAGTTCAAGTCCACGCCCTGGGACGGCCATCCGCTGTTCAACGCCTTCATCCGCGCCGCCTGCGAACACCAGGCCGGCGTCACGAACAAGGGCAACAAGCCCCTGAAGGTGGTCGCGTAATGGCCAGCGCCTACGTCCTTGCCAACGTCGAAGTCACCGACCCGCAGCAGTACGAGCAGTACAAGAAGCTGTCCACCATCGCCATGCAGGTGCATGGCGCCGAGGTGTGCGTGCGCGGCGGCGCGGTGCACGTGCTGGAGGGCGACTGGTCGCCCAAGCGCGTGGTGCTGCTGAAATTCCCCTCCGTCGAGAAGGCGCGCGCCTTCTACGACTCCACCGAATACGAAGCCGCCAAGCAGGCCCGCGAAGGCGCCGCCGTGATGCGCATGGTGCTGATCGAGGGCGTCTGAAAACGGACTTCCGGACGCAAAGGTCGCCAAAGTACGCAAAAGCCGCAAAAGAATTCATGAAAAGGTCTTTTGTCTCTTTGCGACCTTTGCGCAACCTTTGCGTCTTTTGCGTCCGGCAGTCCGGCTGTTTTGAAAACCAAGAGAGAAACTTGAATGAGCGCAATCGTTGACATCGTCGGCCGCGAGATCCTGGACTCGCGCGGCAACCCCACCGTGGAATGCGACGTCCTGCTGGAGTCCGGCACCATGGGCCGCGCGGCGGTGCCGTCCGGCGCCTCCACCGGCTCGCGCGAAGCCATCGAGCTGCGCGACGGCGACCCGAAGCGCTACCTGGGCAAGGGCGTGCTGAAGGCCGTGGAGCACATCAACACCGAGATCTCCGAAGCGGTGCTGGGCCTCGATGCCTCCGAGCAGAACTTCCTGGACAAGACGCTGATCGACCTGGACGGCACCGAGAACAAGAGCCGCCTGGGCGCCAACTCGATGCTGGCCGTCTCGATGGCCGTCGCCCGCGCCGCGGCCGAAGAGTCCGGCCTGCCCCTGTACCGCTACTTCGGCGGCATGAACGGCTGCCAGCTGCCGGTGCCGATGATGAACGTGGTGAACGGCGGAGCGCACGCCAACAACAACCTCGACCTGCAGGAGCTGATGATCATCCCCGTGGGGGCGCCCAGCTTCCGCGAGGCGCTGCGCTACGGCGCCGAGGTGTTCCACGCGCTGAAGAAGATCCTGCACGACAAGGGCATGAGCGTCGCCGTCGGTGACGAAGGCGGCTTCGCGCCCAACGTGGAGAACCACGAAGCAGCCATCCAGATGATCCTGCAGGCCATCGAAAAGGCCGGCTACACGCCCGGCGAGCAGATCGCCCTGGGCCTGGACTGCGCCGCCAGCGAGTTCCACAAGGAAGGCCTGTACGACCTGTCCGGCTCCGAAGGCCGCAAGCTTTCCGCCGGCGAGTGGATCGACACGCTGGAGAGCTGGGTCGGCAAGTACCCGATCATCAGCATCGAGGACGGCATGGGCGAAAGCGACTGGGACGGCTGGAAGGCCCTGACCGAGCGCCTGGGCCGGCGCGTGCAGCTGGTGGGCGACGACCTGTTCGTCACCAACACCAGGATCCTGAAGGAAGGCATCGAGAAGAACATCGCCAACTCGATCCTGATCAAGATCAACCAGATCGGCACGCTGACGGAAACCTTCGCCGCGATCGAGATGGCCAAGCGCGCCAACTACACGGCCGTCATCTCGCACCGCTCGGGCGAGACCGAAGACTCCACGATCGCCGACATCGCCGTGGGCACCAACGCCGGCCAGATCAAGACCGGCTCGCTCTCGCGCTCGGACCGCATGGCCAAGTACAACCAGCTGCTGCGCATCGAGGAAGACCTGGGCGACGTGGCGCAGTACCCCGGCCGCTCCGCCTTCTACAACCTGCGCAAGGCCTAGGCCCACAGGTGAACGGCCGGATCGTTGCAGTCCTGTTGATCGCCCTGCTGGGCGTGGTGCAGGGCCAGCTCTGGTTCGGCCGTGGCTCCGTCTCCGAGGTCCGCCAGATGCAGCAGAAGCTGGAAGACCAGAAGGCCAGGAACACCGCCGCGCAACAAGGCAACGAGCGCCTGCGCGCGGAGGTGCGCGACCTGAAGGAAGGGCTGGAGACCGTGGAGGAGAAGGCCCGCTCCGAGCTGGGCATGGTCAAGCCCAACGAGGTCTACGTCCAGATCGTGAAGTGAAGACCGTCCGTGTCGTCGGTGCGCAAGGCACCGGCAAGACGCAATTGGCGCGCGAGCTCGCTGCGCATTTCCCCGATTTCCTGGTTTCCGAAGGCGCTCCCCGGCAAGGCGACATCGTGCTCGTCATGGGCCTCGACCTTCCGGGCTCGCAAGTCCACGCCGCCGAAGACGCGCACTTGCGCAACGCCTTGCACGAGGCGGGCACTGTTTACCAGGTGGTCTACGGGCTCGGTCCGCAACGCCTGCAAAGCGCGCTCGCGGCCCTTGGCCGCCCACCCGCAGCTCCCACCGGCAACTGGCAATGGTCCTGCGAAAAATGCAGCGACCCGGAGTGCGAGCACCGCCTGTTCCGGCGCCTCTTCTGAGCATGCACTCCACTTGAGGGATGGGCACGCCAGCTGCCCCGCTCGACAATTGACGTTTTGCACGTATTCCCACGGGAGGGGAAAATTTTGAATTCGCTTCGAAGCGCCGCATGCAGCGCACTGGTCCTTTTACTGGCCGCATGTGGCGGCGGTGGCAGCGGAGGCAGCAGCGCAACCGATCCGTCAGCGGGCGGCGGCAATGGCACCACCACCACGCAACCGCCGGCCGCTCCGTGCACGCAGGACACCCTGCGCGTCTCTTACAGCTATGACGGCGCCCTGGACGGTCCCGTGGGGTCCGCGCGCGTCGTCACGCCCACGATCAGCGGCGTTCCGGCGGCGTGCGCCAGTTCCGTCCGTTTCGCGATCGAATCTGGCAGCCTGCCGCCCGGCATCTCGATGGATCCTGCCAGCGGCGTGCTCTCGGGCACCTTGACCAAGGCCGGATCGTATCTTTTCCAGGCGCGCATGCGCGTGGAGGGAACCAGCTATTCCTACGCTTCGGGCCTCATGCCTATCGTCACCGACCCGGCTGCCTTCAGCTTTTCGGGCTGGGAGCTCATGACGACCACGGCGCCCTTCCTCCAGGACTTCCGCGTCGGCGGCATCGGTCACACCGTCTACGTCATCACCCGGGGCTACAACAGCCACACGGTGGAAACCTGGGCATCCACCAACGGCGGCGCCGGCTGGACGCTCGTGCCCGGCGCGGGGCCGACCGGTGATCTGCGCCGCTTCGCGCTCGCCTCCGACGGCGTGGGCATCTACCTGTCCGGCGGCACGGACGCCACGGGCGCGGCCAGCCCCGCGGTGTGGTACTTCGACGGCACGACCTGGACGCAACGCACCGCGGCGGCGCCCTTCCCGGGCCGCGAAAGCCACGAAATGCTCTGGAGCAACGGCGCTCTCTACGTGCTGGGAGGACGCCTCGGCATGACCTGGTACGACGACACCTGGCGCTCCACCGATGGGGGCGTGACCTGGACGCTCGCGTCGGCACACGGATTCGAGAATCGCTATGACTTCTGCGCCGTCGCGGATGCCAGCGGCGCCATGATCGTGACGGGCGGCCACAACGTCAGCGTGGACCGGATCTCCGTGTATCGGTCCACCGATGGCACGTCCTGGACCCGCCTGCCTGTCGATGAGAATTCGCCGCTGAGGACCGCCAACCAGACGCAATCCGGAGCCTGCGCCTTGCTGAACGGTCGCATCGTGTTCGCCGGTGACGGCCCCGCCTTGACCGGCGCCTCGAATACGGTGTCCAGCAGCGACGGCATCACCTGGTCCTATGAGCCACACAAGATCGACTTGATGACCCTGACCGCCGGTGGCGTGGTCGTGGACGGCCGGATGTACGTCACCGCGGGCTCGGGCACCTCGCAGCGCAAGGTGGTGCGCACGATCCCCTGACCGTGCCACGGCGCGGCGCAAACGCGCCGCGCCCTCACTGCATCGTCGACGACCCCGGCGGCCGGTCCCCGGCCGCCATGAACAGCTGCGCCGAGTCCACCGAGTCGAAGCGGTAGTGCACGCCGCAGAAATCGCAGGACACGTCGATCTCGCCGCGCTCGGCGAGGATGCTGCCGGCCTCCTCCTGGCCCAGGCCGCGGATCATGCCGGCCACGCGCTCGCGGCTGCAGGTGCAGGCGAAGCGCGGCGTCATCGCGTCGAAGCGCAACAGCTTCTCCTGCCAGAACAGGCGCCGCAGGATGGTCTCGACATCCAGCGACAGCAGTTCGTCGCCGGACAGGCTGCCCGCCAGCGTGGCGATGCGGTTGAAGTGCTCCAGCTGCTCTTCCAGCTCCATCTTCTGGCCGCCGATGTTGCCCTCGCCTTCGGCCGGCAGGCGCTGGATCAGCAGGCCCGCGGCGACCGACTCGTTGGCCGCCAGCACCAGCCTGGTATCGAGCTGCTCGGATTGCCGCATGTAGTGTTCCAGCACGTCGGCCAGGCGCGGCCGCTCGTGGCCGTGCGAGGCGTTGAGCGGCACCACGCCCTGGTAGGCCTGCTGGCCCGGCAGCTTGTCCTTGGGATCCAGCGTGATGGCGCAGCGTCCGCGGCCGTTGACGTTCACCAGCTCCTGCAGGTGGGCGTCGGCCGCCACCTCGCCCACCACCTTGGCGGTGACGCGCAGGCTCAGGTCCGGCTGCACTTCGGCCACCGCCACCTTCACCGGGCCTTCGCCGAAGATCTGCATGATCAGCGCGCCGTTGAACTTGATGTTGGCCTGCATCAGGGCGCCGGCCGCGGCCATCTCGCCCATCATCTCCATCACCGGCCAGGGCCAGGTGCTGGCCGCATCGTCGGCGCGGCGGCGTTGCAGGATTTCGGTCCAGGCGTCGGTGAGACGCACGACCATGCCGCGGACGGGTATCCCGTCGAACAGGAACTTGTGCAATTCGGACATCAGGCGATCTTCTTCAGGCCCTTGGCGTGGCGTCGGGCGTTTTCCACGTAGTGCGGCGCCAGCGGCGCGAACTTCGCGACCGCCGCTGCATCCAGCGTGCGGATGGCCTTGGCCGGTGCGCCCACGATCAGCGAGTTGTCCGGGAACTCCTTGCCTTCGGTGACGACCGCGCCGGCGCCAACCACGCAGTTGCGGCCGATCTTCGCCCCATTCAAGACCACCGCCTGGATGCCGACCAGCGAACCGTCGCCGATGGTGCAGCCATGCAGCATCACCTGGTGGCCCACCGTGACGTTGTTGCCCACGATCAGCGGCCAGCCGAAGTCGGCATGCAGCACCGAGCCGTCCTGGATGTTGCTGTTGTCGCCGACCTGGATCAGTTCGCCGGTGTCGCCGCGGACCACGGCGCCGTACCAGATGCTGGCGTTGGCCCCCAGTTCGACTTCGCCGATCACCTGTGCGCTGTCGGCGACCCAGGCTCCCGGGCCCAGCTTGGGAGCCTTGCCGTCCAATTCGTAAATGGCCATCGTTCTCGTTCTTGCCAAAAACTACAATTCTAGGGATGGACCTTCGCCAGCAGGCTCTGCAGGCCCTCTGCTGCGCCGATCCCCGCCAGAAGGCGGCGCTCGCGACCGCGCTGCATGCAAATGTCGGGCAATGCAGCCTTTCCCCCACTGCCCCCATCCCTGAGCAGCCGCTGCCCGGCCGTCCGGCGCGGCCGGAGCTGGTCCATCCCGCCCGGGTGCCGAGGCGCTCGCCGGCCAAGCCCGAGGGCCTGGCGGCCCTGCTGCACGCCATCGCGCACATCGAATTCAACGCGATCAACCTCGCGCTGGACGCCGCCTGGCGCTTCGAAGGCATGCCGCGCGAATTCCACGAGGACTGGCTGCGGGTCGCGGCCGAGGAGTCGTACCACTTCAGCCTGCTGGCGGACCATCTCGGCACGCTGGGCCACGCCTATGGCGACTTCCAGGCCCACGACGGCTTGTGGATCATGTGCGAGAAGACGGCTGGCGACATCGTGGCCCGGATGGCCCTGGTGCCCCGCACGCTGGAGGCACGCGGCCTCGACGCCACCCCGCAGATCCAGCAGAAGCTGCGCCAGGTGGGCTCGCCCGCTGCGCTGCGGGCCGTGGACATTCTCGACGTGATCCTGCGCGACGAGGTCGGCCACGTCGCCATCGGCAACCACTGGTACCGCGTCCTCTGCGAACGCGAGGGCCTGGACCCGCTGGCCCACTACGGCGTTTTGGTCGAGCGCTACGCCGCGCCGCGGCTGTATCCGCCCTTCAACGAAGAGGCGCGGCGCCGCGCGGGCTTCACGCTGGACGAGCTCGCGCTGCTGGCGGCGGGGAAGGACTGAAGGTGCGCGCGGCCTGGCTCGCCGCAAGCTGCGCCTGCACGGCGGCCCTGGCGCAGCCGGTCCAGCCGCTCGAGCGCTGGCTCGCTTCTTCCGAGGCCAAGGCCTTCCAGGACCGCGTCGTCCAGCTCGCGCTGATCTACGGAGAATCCAGCGGCATCGATCCGCGCGGCCTGCGCATCGTCACCCGGCGCACGGCCGAGACGGCGCCCGGCTGCGGCCGCGTGCAGGTGCAGGCTTTCGAGGGCGGCAAGCAGGTGCTGGAGGAAGCGGTAGAAGCCTGTCGGCACTAGCGCTGCGTCATACTGGTGGGGTGGAACACACCCCTCCCCTTCCTGCCCGATGATCGCCGTCTTCTGGCTGGAGCATGCCGGCGAACAGCCGCTCGCGCGCAGCGAGTGCTTCCCTTCTGACCAGCTTTCGGAGGCATTGCGCTTCGCCGAGCAGCTGCGGGCGCGCCGCAATGCCGGCGAGCCCCTGAGCCACGTCACCATCCAGTCGGAGCTGCCGCAGAACGTGGGCGCGGCCGGCGTGGCCGACGCCCCGGCCGACTACGCCCATTACAAGCGGCGCATCGACCCCGCGATCAAGCTGGGACGCCCTTCGGGCCCGGACCGCGAGCCCGATCAGCCCTAGTCGCCCTTGATCCCCACCGCCTTGATGATCGCCGCGTTCGCCACCGACTCGCGGTCGATCTCCTTGGCGAAATCCTGCGCGCTGCCGCCCGTGGGCACGTTGTCGGTGGACAGCAGGCGGTTGCGCAGTTCCGGCGTCTTCAGCGCCTCGTTCACCTCGGTGTTCAGCCGGTCGATGATCCGCTGCGGCGTCTTGCCCGGCGCGAACACGCCGAACAGCGAGGACATGTTGGCGCGCGGGTAACCCAGTTCGGCCAGCGTCGGCACCATGGGCAGCGAGTCCAGGCGCTTGGGCGCGCCCACCGCCAGCGGCCGCAGCTTGCCGGTGCGGATGTGGTCGGTCAGCGTCGGGCCGGCGTTGGTGGACAGGATCTCGAACTGGCCGCTCAGGGCGTCCGTCAGCTGCTGGCCGCCGCCCTTGTAGGGGATGTGCACCATCTGCACCTTGGCCTGCGCCATCAGCTGCTCCAGCATCAGGTGGCCCAGCGAGCCGTTGCCCGACGTAGCCCAGCGCACGGAGCCGGGGCGGTCCTTGGCGCCGCCCAGGAGGTCGCGGAAGTCATGCGCGCGGCTGGCCGGCGTGGCGAGCAGCAGCACCGGCGAATAGAACACGCTGGCCACCGGCGCCAGGTCCGCGTCGGGGTTGTAGGGCACCTTCTGCAGGTGCGGGCTCAGCACCAGCGGGCTGATCGCCGAGAAGCCGATCGTGTAGCCGTCCGGCTGCGCCTTGGCGACGGCTTCCATGCCGATGATGCCGGCGGCGCCGGCCTTGTTCTCCACCACCACCGGCTGGCCCATCTGGACCGAGAGGCGGTCGCCCAGCGTGCGGGCGATGGCGTCGCTGACGCCGCCGGCCGGGTAGGCCACGAGGATGCGGATCGGCTTGGTGGGGTAGTTCTGCGCGAAGGCGGGCAGCGCCAGGGCGGCAGCGGATGCCGCGCCGGACAGCAGCAGCGCGCGTCGGGTCGTTTGCATAAGGTCCTGAGGGTTCTCGACTCCCCCCGTCAGCCGCGCGGATGGTGCTGCGCGTGCAGCACCTTCAGCCTTTCGCGGGCGACGTGGGTGTAGATCGTCGTGGTGGAGATGTCGGCATGGCCAAGCAGCATCTGGACCGCGCGCAGGTCGGCGCCGTGGTTCAGCAGGTGCGTGGCAAAGGCATGCCGGAGTGTATGCGGTGACAGCGGCACCCGGATTCCGGCGGCCGCGGCGTACTTCTTCACCAGCACCCAGAACATCGCGCGCGTCATGCCATGGCCGCGCGCCGTGACGAACAGGTCCTCGGTCTGCTGGCCGGCCAGGATGGCGGGCCGCGCTTCGGCGAGGTAGCGCACGATCCAGTCGCGCGCCACCTGCCCGAAGGGCACCAGGCGCTCCTTGCTGCCCTTGCCGGTGACGCGCAGGATGCCTTCGTTCAGGCTCAGCTCGAACACGCGCAAGCCCACCAGCTCGCTCACCCGCAGGCCGCTGGCGTACATCAGCTCCAGCATCGTGCGGTCCCGCAGGCCCAGCGGCGTCTCGTCGTCAGGCGCGTCCAGCAGCGCCTCGACCTGGGCTTCGGTCAGCGTCTTGGGCACCCGCAGCGGCTGCCTGGCCGACTGCAGGCGCAGGGTCGGGTCATCGGTGATCAGGCGCTCGCGCAGCGCCCAGCGGAAGTAGCGCTTGAAGACGGTCAACCGGCGGTTGGCCGAAGTCGCCTTGGTCTGCGCATGGCGGGCGGCGAAGTAGCCCTGCAGGTCCGCCTCGTCGGTGGCCGGCAGGCGCTTGCCCCGCTCCGCCAGCCAGCGGGCATACAGCGCGAGGTCGCGCCGGTACGCCGCCAGCGTGTTGCGCGAGAGGCCTTCCTCGAGCCAAAGGGCGTCGACGAAGGCGTCGATGGCGTCGTCGCTCAATCCAGCTTCAGGCCGGCCTTCTCCACCACCTTCTTGTACACGTCGAACTCCGCCTTGATCTGCTCGGAGAACTGCTCGGGCGTGTTGCCGATGATGATGGAGCCGGTGTCCTCGATGCGCTTGCGCACGGCCGGGTCCTGCAGCGCCTTGACGGCGGCGGCGTGGATCTTCTCGACCACGTCCTTGGGCATGCCCTTGGGGCCGACGATGCCGTAGTAGGCCAGGCGGTTCACCGGCTCCAGGCCCACTTCCTTGAAGGTCGGCACGTTGGGCAGTTCCTTCAGGCGCTGGGGCGCGGCGACCACGATCGGCACCAGGCGCCCTTCCTTGATGAAGGGCAGCGCGGACGGCAGGTTGTCGAAGATCATCGGCACTTGCCCCGCCACCGTGTCGTTCAGGGCCGGGCCGGCGCCGCGGTAGGGAATGTGGGTGATGAAGGTGCCCGACATCGCCTTGAACAGCTCCATCTGCAGGTGGCCGATGCCGCCGGTGCCGGAGGAGGAGAACGAGTACTTGCCCGGGTTCTTCTTCACCTCCTCCAGGAAGGCCTTGTAGTCCTTGGCCGGGAAGTGGGGGTTGACGGCCAGCACGTTGGGCGTGGCCGCGATGTTGACGATGGGCGTGAAATCGGTGACCGGGTTGTACGGCGTCTTCGGGTTGATCGCCGGGTTGGCCGCGGTGGTCGACACGGTGGCGATGCCCAGCGTGTAGCCGTCCGGCGCGGCACGCGCCGTATCGGCGGCGCCGACGACACCGCCGCCACCTGCCTTGTTCTCGACGATCACGGTGGTGCCCAGGGCCTTGCCCAGGGGCTCGGCCATCACGCGGGCGATGATGTCCGTGGTGCCGCCCGGCGCGAACGGGACGGTCAGGCGGATGGTCTTGTTGCCCGGGTAGCCCTGGGCAAAGGCGGGAGCGGCCAGCGCGGCGAACAGGCCCGCGGAAGCGGCGATCCAGGTACGGCGATGCATTCGTGTCTCCATTTGATTGAGGGTCGCAAACCCAAGCATCCTATATCCTCGGGCGCGTGAATTTTGCGCAACTCCTGCTTCCCGACTTCTCCTTGATCCTTTGCGGTTACCTGCTGTGCCGCTTCACCCCGCTCGCCCGTCCCACGTGGGACCAGGTGGAGACCCTGGTCTACTTCTTCCTGTTCCCGGTGCTGCTGTTCCAGTCCATCGCCCGGACGCCACTGGACGTGGGCGCCGTGTCCGGCCTCGCGGCGGCCGGCCTGCTGCTGGGGTTGGCGGGCATCACCCTCGCCTACAGCCTGCCCTGGTGGCCGGGTCTGCGGCACGTCGACCGGCGCGAACACGCCGCCAGCGCGCAGGTGGCCTTCCGCTTCAACTCCTTCATCGCGCTCGCGCTGTCGGAGCGGCTGGCGGGCGCGCAGGGCCTGCAGCTGATCGCGGTGCTCATTGGCGTGTGCGTGCCGTTGTTCAACATCGGCGCGGTGTGGCCGATGGCCCGCCATGCGCAGACCGGCTTCTTCGCCGCGCTGGTGCGCAACCCGCTGATCATCGCCACCTTCGCGGGCCTGGCGTGCAACCTGCTGGGGCTGCACGTGCCGGGCTGGCTGGACCCGACGCTGAACCGCATCGGCGCCGCCTCGCTGGCCCTGGGCCTGATGGCGGCCGGCGCCGGCATGCAGTTCGGCCACCTGGCGCAGGCGAAAGCGCTGGCCGTGGGCGTGCTCGCGATCCGGCACCTGCTGCTGCCGCTGGTGGCGGCCGGCCTGGGCTTCGCCTTGCGGCTGGATCCCACGCAGCGCGCCGTGCTGCTTGCCTTCTCGGCGCTGCCGACGGCCAGCAGTTGCTACGTGCTGGCCTCGCGCATGGGCTACAACGGCGCGCTGGTCGCGGGGCTGGTCACCTTGTCGACGGTCCTGGGGCTGGCGAGCCTGCCCTTCGCGCTGGGCGTGCTGCGCTGATCACGGCCCCGCCGTCACCTGGTAGATCACCTGCGAACGTTCCCCGTTGGGGCCGTTGGTGCTGACGTTGATGTTGGCAAAGCGCACCGGCTGGCCGTTGCAGGTGGAGGCGATGTTGACGGTGCCCGATGTGGCCGTCGGCGCCAGCACACCGCCGTCATCCACGCACTGGAAGCCGGTGCTCAGGGACGGGTCGTCGGTGAAGACGATCACCGACAGCTGCGTGCGCTCCACCGAATAGGTGGTCGGCTGGTTCCAGCTCACCGTCACCGTGCCGAAGCGCAGGCTGGTGGCCGTGGGGCTGCTCACGTGGATCAACTCGGTGGTGAAGGCATTCAGCGGCAGCGTGTAGGCCACCGAGCCGCCTGCCGTCTTCTGCAGCGTGATCGTCACGGGCGTGCCGGCCGCGGGCAGCGGCGGCGCCAGCGGGCCGGTGTTGGAGAAGAAGGCGTCCAGCTGCACGCCGCCCGGGCGCACGTCGGTGGCGCCTTGCGTGAAGGCCGGAATGCCGAAGCTGGCGGTGGCCGTCACCGAAGCCACGGCTCCATGCACCGGCCTGACGTCGAGGTTCACGGCCGGGCCGTTCATGCCGGTGAAGGTGCCCTGGTTGCTGCGGCCTTCGGCCTGCACCGAGAGCGATGCGATGCGGCCATCGCCGGCCAGCAGCCAGTTGCTGCCCGAGAGGCGGAAATTGAAGGTGTTGCGCTCGATCTGCGTCTGGCCGTTCTGCGTGGCGACGAACTTGAGCTGGACCTGCGCCGTGCCGGCCCCCGGATCGAGCGCGAGCAGCTTGTCGACCGACAGCGCGACGCTCAGCCCCTGGAACTGCTGCACCACGCCGGCGAGGAACTGGTCGCGGTTCAGGCCCTCATTCAGCAGGTTCGGATCGAAGAACGAGACGATGTCGCTGGCGGTCAGCGTGCTGGACTTGCTGTTGACGACCGAAGCGAAGGCGGACAGCGTCGCGTTGATGCCATCGACGGCGGCGATCTGCGCGTTGCTGACCGCCGCCACCGAGGTGCTGGAAGCCGTGGTCGTCACCGTCCCATTGGTGGTCGTGGAGCTTGCCGTGATCGAGCTGGTCGCCGTGAGGAACGAGAGCGCCGTGGTCTGGGTGGCGGCGCCGGCGTCGAGCACCAGCACCACGTTGACCGTCCCGTAGCTCACGCGGGTGTGGTCCAGCAACTTGTCGGTGCCGCTGCCGTCGGCCCGGAACGGCATCGAGAACAGGTCGAAGGTCTTGCCGACCGGCGAGCCGTTGGCGCCGATGGCCAGCTGCAGCAGCGGGAACAGCGTGTCACCCACGGACTGCAGCTGCCGCCGCGTCGGCGCCGGCACGCTTACCGGGTTGGCGAAACTGCCATCGGCCGACTGGCCTTGCACCTTGTAGTACGAGCGCACCACCAGGTCGGTGAGCGGTGTGACGTTCACCGTGGCGCTGCGGTTCGCGTCGGTGCTCGCGCTCAGCAGGTTGCCCACCTGCAGCAGGAAGGGCGGCGCGAGGCTCGACGTGTCCAGCGTGAAGTTGCCGCTGACGCTGGTGGTCGCCGTCGCGGTCTTGTTGGCGCTGTCCTTCAGCGTGACCAGCTGGTTGGCCAGCGGCGCGCCGCTGGCGGCGGTGCCGCTGACCGTGGCGGACGGCGCGGGCGCGGGTGAAGGCGCCGGCGCGGGCGCTGGAGCGGGTGCCGCCGAATCGCCGCCGCCGCCACCGCCACCGCCGCACGCGGCGAGCGTGCCGGCCAGGGCCAGCGAAAAGAGCAGCGCGAGGCGCAGGGACTTGGGAGACGGGGACCGCGTGGCTTCTCTCATGGCACTACCTCCGGGCACGATGCGATGCGTCAGTTCGCGAATCTATGCCCGGCCCGCGGCGGGCCGACTGCGGAATCGTGCGCCGCGCTTGCGAATCCCGCGCTTATTGCAGCGTGTACTCGAGCTGGCGGCGGTAGTCGCCCGGGGTCTGGCCGAAGGCCTTGCGGAAAGCGGCGATGAACTGGCCGTAGCTGCCGAAGCCGGAACGCTCCGCAATCTCCGCCAGCGTGGCCTGCGCTTCGGCGGCGATCATGTCGCGGGCCATCTGCACCCGCGCCCGCAGCACGTATTGCCAGAGGCTCTGGCCGGTCGTCCGGTGGTAGCCGCGATTGAGGTGGTGCGGGCTGAGGAAGGCCGCGCGCGCGATGTCCTCGATGGCGAAGTCCGCGGCAAGGTTGGCGTGGATGAAGTCCTGCACCTTGCGCAAGGTGCGCGGCGCGAGCGCACAGGAGCGCCCGGCGGCTCGGGGGTGGGGAGGCGGCGCCTGGATCGAAATTTCGATACCCGATACATCGCGAGCAACCATGGGCGGTCCCTCCGAACGAAATCGAACCTCGTTGCCTCCCGTTACTTCACGTTACCACCAAGCTTCGGTGCGCGCAACGCCCACTCCACGTGCTCGCGTACCACCGGAGAGGGATGGGAGAGCCTCGCCTGCAAGGCCGCTCGCAGGGCCGGGTCGTCGGCCTGGCGCAGCGCATTGCCCAGCGCTACCGCGATGTTGCGCAGCCAGCGCTCGTGCCCGATGCGGCGGATCGGGCTGCCTTCCGTGTGGCGCAGGAACTCGTCCTCGCTCCACGCGAACAGTTCGACGAGCTGGCGGCCCACCAGGGCCGGGCGGGCCTCGAAATCCGGCAGCTCCGCGCGGCCCGCGAACTTGTTCCAGGGGCAGGCCAGCTGGCAGTCGTCGCAGCCGTAGATGCGGTTGCCCATGAGGGGCCGCAGCTCCTCGGGGATGGCGCCGGGATGCTCGATGGTGAGATAGGAGATGCAGCGCCGCGCATCCAGCCGGTAGGGCGCGACGATGGCGCCCGTGGGGCAGGCATCCAGGCAGGCCGTGCAAGTGCCGCAGTGGTCGCCGGCCGCTTCGGTCGGCGGCAATGCAAAGTCCACGTAAATCTCGCCCAGGAAGAACATCGAGCCGCCTTCGCGGTTGAGGACCAGGGTGTGGCGCCCGCGCCAGCCCTGCCCGCTGCGCGCGGCGAGCTCCACTTCCAGCACCGGCGCCGAGTCTGTAAAGACGCGATGGCCAAAGGGGCCCACCGCCTGCGCGATGCGCTCACTGAGTTTCTGCAGCCGCGAGCGCAGCACCTTGTGGTAGTCGCGGCCCCGCGCGTAAAGCGAGACGATCGCCTCCTGCGGACGCGCGAGGCGATCGAATTCGATGGCCTGCCAGCCCTGGGGCGTTGTGGCGGGAAGGTAATCCATGCGTGCGGTAATCACGCTTGTCGTGCCCGGCACCAGTTCCGCGGGGCGTGCGCGGCGCACGCCATGGCTTGCCATGTAGGCCATTTCGCCGTGGAATCCGTTGGACAGCCACGCAAGAAGCCCGGGTTCGGCTGCGGAAAGGTCGACGCCGGCCACGCCGATTTGGGAAAATCCGAGCTCACTGGCCCATTGCCGGATCTGGGCCACCAGGAAAGGACCGTCGCTCTGAGCGCCGTTGGACATCACGCTTCGATTGTAGGAACGCCCACCCGCATGCGCTGGGCGGACGAGGAGGATACGCGGGCCTTCGCCGAAAGGCTGGCCCGCAGCCCGGCGCTGGCCGGCGCCTTCATCGCGCTGCATGGCGACCTGGGCGCCGGCAAGACCACCCTGGTGCGCCACCTGCTGCGCGCACTGGGTGCGCAGGGCCGCATCAAGTCGCCGACCTATGCCGTGGTGGAGCCCTATGTGCTGCCGCAGTTCCCGGCCTGGCACTTCGATTTCTACCGCTTCGACGACCCGCGCGAGTGGGAGGACGCGGGCTTCCGCGACATCTTCGCCGGCCCTGGCCTGAAGATCGCCGAGTGGCCCGACAAGGCCGCGGCCGTGCTGCCCACGCCGGACCTCGACGTGCACGTGGTGCTGGACGACGACGACGCGCACCGCCTCGTCACCGTCACGCCGAACACGGAACGCGGACTGGAGCTGCTGGCATGAAGCGGCGCTCCATCCTCAACGCCGGCACCCTGGTGCTGCTGCTCGGCGCCCAGCAGATCGCCCGGGGCGCCGGCATCGTCGCCGTGCGCCTGTGGCCAGCCCCCGACTACACGCGCCTGACCATCGAGTCCGACACCCTGCTGGCCAGCAAGCAGCAGGTGGCGGCGGACCGCATGACGCTGGACCTGGAAGGCATCGCGCTCGACCCGGCCCTGCGCGAGCTGGTGGGCAAGGTGAAGGCCGACGATCCCTTCATCGCCGGCATCCGCATCGCCCAGGCCGGCCCGAACACCGTGCGCCTCACCATCGCGCTGAAGCAGGCGGCGCTGCCGCAGGTCTTCCAGCTGCAGCCGGTGGCCGCCTACCAGCACCGGCTGGTGGTGGACTTCTATCCGCCCAGGCCGGTGGACCCGCTGGAAGCGCTGATCGCCGAGCGCATGAAGGAGCAGGACAAGCCGCTGGCCATCGCGCCGGCACCGGCCCCTGCAATCGCCGCCGCGCCCGTGCCCGATCCGCTGGGCGAGCTCATCGCGCAGCAGACGCAGCGTCCGCCGCGCGCCGCCGTGCAGGTCCCCGCCTCCGAAGTGGCGAAGCCCGCGGTCCCCGCGCTCGCCAATGCCAAGACCGACCGCCTGATCATCGTGGCGCTGGACCCGGGCCACGGTGGCGAGGACCCGGGCGCCATCGGCCCGGGCGGCACGCGCGAGAAGGACGTGGTGCTGCAGATCGCGCACCTGCTGCGCGAGCGCATCAACAACATGAGCATCAACGGCAACCCGATGCGGGCCTTCCTCACGCGCGATGCCGATTTCTTCGTGCCCCTGGGCACGCGGGTGGACAAGGCGCGGCGCGTGCAGGCCGACCTGTTCGTCAGCATCCACGCCGACGCCTTCATGACGCCCACGGCGCGCGGCGCCAGCGTGTTCGCGCTGAGCCAGTCCGGCGCCTCCAGCAGCGCGGCGCGCTGGATGGCGGACAAGGAGAACAAGGCGGACCTGGTGGGCGGCCTGAACATCAAGGCGCAGGACCAGCACGTGATGCGCGCGATGCTCGATATGAGCACCACCGCGCAGATCAACGACAGCCTCAAGCTGGGGAGCGCCCTGCTCGGCGAAATGGGCACCGTGGGCCGCCTGCACAAGGGCTCGGTGGAACAGGCCGGCTTCGCGGTGCTGAAGGCGCCGGACATCCCCAGCGTGCTGGTGGAAACGGCCTTCATCAGCAACCCCGAGGAAGAAACGAAGCTGCGCAGTTCCGGCTACCAGGAGCAGCTGGCCGATGCCTTGATCAAGGGCATCGAGCGCTACTTCTCGCGCAACCCGCCGCTGGCGCGCAATCGTCCGCTCTAGTTTGCAAGACAAACCGACAGGCGCGAGCGCCGGGCTCCTACATTCCCGCAGAGCGCCTTTTCCTAGAGTCACAGCCACAGGTTGCCGCGCCTCCCGCGGCTGTCGCAAACGATTCGAAGGAAGGTGAATATATGAAGACGAAGATCATCTCCGCGGCTGTCCTCGCCGCTTCCCTGCTGGGCCTGGGCGGCTGCGCCTCGATGGACCGCCAGACCGTCGGCACCGTGGGCGGCGCCGTCGTCGGCGGCCTGGTCGGCAGCGCCGTCGGCGGCACGGCTGCCACCGTCATCGGCGCCGGCGCCGGCGCGGTGATCGGCAACCAGGTGGCCAAGCACTAAGCCTGGCTCAGCGCCAGCGCAAGGGCCGGACGCAAGTCCGGCCCTTTTTCTTTGCGCGCCGCAGCGTGCCTCAGCCTGCCGCCTGCGCCTGCATGCATCCCTTGCCCGTGACGACAGGGGCCGTCAAGCGCTTCCTACAGTTGCGCACCGCTCCGTTTCCTAAAGTCGTCAGTGCACAAGGTTAGCCGCGCCTCTCGCGGCGGGAAAATTCTGAAGGAAGGTGTTTCCATGAAGACGAAGATCATTTCCGCGGCGCTGCTGGCCGCTTCGCTGATGGGCCTGGGCGGCTGCGCCTCGATGGACCGTTCGACCGCCTACACGGCGGGCGGCGCGGTGGTCGGCGGCCTGGCCGGCAACGCACTCGGTGGCACCACCGGCACGATCCTGGGCGCCGGCGCCGGCGCGCTGATCGGCCACGAAGCCGCCAAGCGCTAAATCGGGTAGATCAGCGAGTTGAGCACCATCTCGCTGTCGTACACGCACAGCCGGCTGGCCAGCTTCAGGCCAGCCGGCGTGCGTTCCATTTCGTCGATGTACCGGCCCACGTTGTACACCTCGCTGGCATCGCCCGGCCGGGTGCGGAACACCGCATAGTGGGCCTGGGCGCGGATGCGCCCGTCCTCCTGGCCCAGCACTTGCGCCGGGCTAACCACGTGGCGCGTGTAGTAAGGCCCGTGGTAGATGGTCTGCGTGATGCCGTACACCCGGTCCTTCATCATCCCCTGGCTTTCCATCGCGATCAGCGCCAGCGGCAAGCCGCGGTCGAAGTTCTCGCGCGCCTGCACCTTGTAGCGGCCTTCGGGCAGGAAGAAACCAGGCCATTCGTCGAAGCGGCGTTCGTCCAGCACCGCGGCATAGCGCGCGTTGAGCTGGTCGACCTCCAGCTGCAGCAACAGGTCTTCCCTCATACGCCCATCACCTTGCGCCAATAGGCGTACATGCTGCGGATCAAGGTCTCCGTGACCATGTGTTCGGTGCCCCCGGTGCCGGTGCCACCCAGCTCGCACAGCGTTTCGCCGTCCTCGCCCCACTGGCGGAAGCCGTCCTGGCTGAACTGGATCACCTCGCCGTCGTCGGCGCTGACGAAGCCGGCCGGCCCGAACAGGTTGGCCTGGCGCAGGCGGCGGCGCTGCATTTCCTCGCTGTCGTCGGTGAAGCCGAAATGCGTCCACACGAAGTCGAACTCGCCTTCGCCGCGCGGCACGATGTGGCGCGTGGACAGCGAGTTCACCTGCTGCTGGATGATGAGGCTGGGGAACAGCGTGATCATCGTCACCGACGGCATGATCTCCGTGCCGGGGTTCGACGGATCCGGCACCTTCCACCAGGGCTCGGGCACCACGTCCAGGATGCGCGGGTCCTCCAGGCTCATGTTGGCCTTGAAGCTGGTCACGCCCTGCGTCACCGCCTTGTTCTCGCCGCCGTCGTTGCGGCGCGAGACCATCACGGCATGCCGCCCGTGTTCGTCCATCACCATGCGGCTCTTCTGGTCGGCGCGCCACAGGCCGAAGGTGACGAACCAGGTGTGGAGCAGGCCCGGGTGGTACGGGTCCTTGATGTTCTCCATCATCAGCTTCCAGTTGCCCGGGATGCGCTGGCGGTTGTACCCCAGCAGCTGCAGCTGGCGGCCGCCGAAGATGCGGTCCAGCCAGGGCAGGATCTGCGGACCCAGGTACTGCTCCAGCGGCTCGACGCTGTCGCTGAAGGTGGCGAACACCAGCCCGTGCAGCACCGCGACGCGCAGTCGCGTCAGGCCATGCTGCTTGACGTCGAAGTCCGGCGGCATGCCGCCGTTGACCTGGTCGCCCTCCTTCACGCCGTTCTTGAAGGGCAGGCCGGCCAGCTCGCCATCGAGCTTGTAGGTCCACTGATGGTAGGGACAGGTCCAGCTGCGTGCGTTGCCGTGCGGCTGCTGGCAGAAGCGCACGCCGCGGTGGGCACAGCGGTTCTCCACCACACGGATGCCTTGGTCGCCGAAGCGGTCGCGCACCATGATCACCTGGCGCTCGCCGACGTAAGTCAGGCGGAAGTCGCCGGGGTTCGGCACCTCCACTTCCAGGCCCACGTAGCACCAGTGCGGGCCGTAGAAGATCTTCTGCAGCTCCTGGCTATAGAGCTGCGGGTCGGTGTAGGCCCAGAAGGGCACCCGGCTGGAGCCGGCCCCGCTCCAGCGCGAGAAGGATTCGGGCGCGTTCATGGCGCGAGTATCGCCGTTGCGCCGCGCTACACCATCGGGTGGAATACCGCGTCGCCGGCACTGGCTAGGATGTCGCTCCGGGAGGTCCCATGGCACTCCGACGAATCGTCTTCCTGCTGCTGCTCGCCCTCGCCGCTGGCGCCCGGGCCCAGCCCGCCGATCCGCGGCAACTCACCGGCCTGGTCCAGGGCGCGCAGTCGCTGCAGCCACTGCGCCTGCCCACCGAGGCCAAGGAGCTCGGCCTCTTCTCCGACTTCCACAACGGCCTCTTCAGGCCGGCCGGCGACGGCCCCTTCCCAGCCCTCGTGATCGCGCATTCCTGCGGTGGCATCCGCGATCCGGAGGCGACGTACTGGGCCCAGGCCGGCCTGAAGGAAGGCTACGTGGTGCTGGTGATCGACAGCATGCGCGGCAACCGCAACAACTGCATCCCGCCCGTGCCGATTCCCACCGGCCGCCTGGTGAAGGACCTCTACGACGCCGCGGGGCAGCTGGCACGGCTGCCCATCGTCGATGCGAAGCGGATGGCGGTGCTCGGCTTCTCGCAGGGCGCCTTCAGCGCGGCGCTGCTGGCCAGTCCCGGCATCAAGGAGGCGCTTGCCTCTGATGCGCCGCGCTTCGCCGCCACCGCGGGGCTCTACGGCACCTGCCTGTGGCCGGCGGGCACGTTCAAGGGCGTGGACTGGCCGTACCGCTATGTCTTCTTCGACACCGACCGGCCGCTGCTGTACCTGATGGCCGAGGAGGACCTGGAGGCGTCGTCCTCCTATTGCGACGACACCCTGCCGGCATTGCGCGACAAGGGCGCACCGGTCGAATGGCACAAGTACCCCGGCGTCACCCATTGCTGGGACTGCTCCGCGCTGGACGGCTTCAGCAAGACCGACTTCCGCGGCACGCGCATCACGTACCACTACGACAAGGCGGTCACCGAGGATTCGCGCAAGCGGGTGTTCGAGTTCCTCGCGCGGCAGCTGCCACACTAGGCGTTCAGGCTGCCGCGGCCTTGCGCCGCGCCTTCCACGCCCCGAACAGCACGATCAGCCCGGGGATGAAGATCATCGCCCAGATGATCTTCTCGAGGTTCGCCTTCACCCAGGGGATGCTGCCGAAGAAGTAGCCGGCCGTGATGACGCCGCCTACCCACAGCACGCCGCCGGTGACGTCGTAGAAGGAGAACTTGCGCCGCGTCATCTGCGCCACGCCGGCCACGAAGGGCGCGAAGGTGCGCAGGAAGGGCATGAAGCGCGCCAGCACGATGGTGATGCCGCCGTACTTCTCGTAGAACGCATGCGCCTGCTCGAAGGCGCGCTTGTTGAAGAAGCGCGAGTCCTCCCACTGGAACACGCGCGGCCCGAAGAAGCGCCCGATCGTGTAGTTGCTCTGGTTGCCCAGCACCGCCGCGGCGATCAGCAGCGCCACCGACAACGGATAGCTCATGAGCCCCACGCCACACAGCGCGCCCACCACGAACAGCAGCGAATCCCCCGGCAGGAAGGGGAACACCACCACGCCGGTTTCCACGAAGATGATCAGGAACAGCAGCGCATAGACCCAGGTGCCGTAGGTCGTGACGAAGTCCTGCAGGTAGCGGTCGACGTGGAGGATGAAGTCGACGAGGTAGCCGATGTATTCCATGGCCGGCGATTATCCCTGCACGGCACCATGCAGCCGCTGCGCATGCAGGCCGAGTCCCTGCGCCACGCTGGCCTGGCGGTCGCCGTGGATGGCGCGGGCGCCCGGCACAGCGGCTTCCAGGCGCTGCACCAGTGGCGCGAAGCCGGTGGAACCGCCGGTCAGGTAAAGGACGTCCACCTGCTCGGGCCCGATGCCGGCAGCCTGCAGCGTCTCGCGCAAGGCAGTGACGATGCGCTGCAACTCGGCTTCCAGCGCGTCCACGGCCCGGGTCTCGTCCAGGCTGGCGGCCAGCCCGCGCTCCAGCAGGCCCAGGTCGATGGCCGTCGAGCCGCCTTCGGCCACGGCGATCTTGGCCGCCTCGGCCTGCGCCAGCAGCGCGTGGCCCAGGTGCTCTTCCACCACCGTCATCAGGCGGGCGTGCTGGAAGGGGTCGCCGTAGAACGAGCGCATCTGGCGCAGCTCGTGCACCCGCGGGGCGCTGTAGACGGTGTTGATCAGGTGCCACGTAGCCAGGTCGAAATACACGCGGCTGGGCACTTCGCGCGGCGCCGCGCCCGGCCGGGCCGGCCCCAGGCCGCGGTAGCCGCAGGTGGGCAGGATGGTCGCCAGTTCGACCTGGCGGTCGAAATCGGTGCCGGCGACGTGCACGCCGTGGTTGGCCAGGATGTCCTCGCGCCGGTCCAGCCGCTCGCGCCGCTGCGGGCCCACGCGCACCAGCGAGAAGTCCGAGGTACCGCCGCCGATGTCGGCCACCAGCACCAGCTCTTCCCGGTCGGTCGTGATTTCGTAGTCCAGCGCGGCGGCGATCGGCTCGAACTGGAAGCTGACTTCGGTAAAGCCGACGGCTCGCGCCGCCGCCTCCAGCGCGTCCTGCGCCTGCTGGTCGCGCTGCGGTTCGTCGTCGACGAAGTAGACCGGGCGGCCCAGCACGGCTTCGCGCAGCGGCGCGCCGGCGCTGCGCTCGGCCAGCGTCTTCAGGTGCTGCAGGTAGCCGCCCACCACGTCCAGGTATTTCACGGCGTGGCCGCCGCCGACCTCGGTCTGCCGGTCCACCAGCGAGGAGCCCAGCACGCTCTTCATCGAGCGCATCAACCGGCCTTCGTGGCCCTCGATGTAGGCCGCCAGCGCCGCGCGGCCGTAGAGGCTCAGCGGCGGCTCGTGGGCGGAGCGGCCCTCGACCTGGTAGAAGACGGCCGTGGGCATGGTCGTCTGGCCGTTCTCGACGTCGACCAGGGCCATGCGGCCGTTGCGGCCGGGCACCGCGATCGCGGAATTGGACGTGCCGAAATCGATGGCACAGAAGGTGGCGGGGACGTTCATGGGGGGCGCGGATTGTAGCCGCCTAGAATGCAGCCGAGATGAGTGCCGTCCTGTCCCCGCCCCCTCGCCGCCCGATCCGGGAACTGCCCGATGAACTGGTGAGCCAGATCGCCGCCGGCGAAGTGGTGGAGCGCCCCGCTTCGGTGGTGCGCGAACTGGTGGACAACGCGCTGGACGCCGGCGCCAGCCAGGTCACGGTGCGCCTGCTGGCTGGCGGCGTGCGGCTCATCTGCGTCGAGGACGACGGCGGCGGCATCGCCCGCGAGGAACTGCCGCTGGCCCTGAAGCGCCACGCCACCAGCAAGATCGGCTCGCTGGCCGACCTGGAATCGGTCGCCACCATGGGTTTCCGCGGCGAGGCGCTGGCCGCCATCGCCTCCGTCTCCGAAATGAGCCTGCTGTCGCGCGAACAGGGCGCGGCCACGGCCTTCCTGCTGGATGCCAGCAGCGGCGAACTGCGGCCGGCGGCGCGCTCCGCCGGCACCACGGTGGAAGTGAAGGAACTGTTCTTCAGCACGCCGGCGCGGCGCAAGTTCCTGAAAACCGACGCCACCGAGATGGCGCACTGCCTGGAGGCGGTGCGGCGCCACGCGCTGGCGCGGCCCGACGTCGGTTTCACCGTCTGGCACGAAGGCAAGCTGGTGGAACAGTGGCGCGCCGGCACGCGCGAGCAACGCCTGGCCGACGTTCTGGGCGAGGATTTCCTCGAGCAGAGCGTGGCGGTGGAACACGCGATCGGCCCGCTGCGCATCCGCGGCCGCGCCGGCATCCCGGATGCCGCCCGCTCGCGCGCCGACTGGCAGTTCGCCTACGTCAACGGCCGCTACGTGCGTGACAAGGTCATCACGCATGCGGCCCGCAGCGCCTACGAGGACCTGCTGCACGGCAACCGCCAGCCGGTGTACGCGCTGTACGTGGAGATCGACCCGACGCGGGTCGACGTGAACGTGCACCCGACCAAGATCGAAGTGCGCTTCCGCGACAGCCGCGAGGTGCACCAGGCCGTGCGCCATGCGGTGGAAGGGGCCTTGTCGGCTCCGCGCGCGGCGCTGGCGGCCACGCGCCCGGTGCAAGCGGAGCTGGCGCCCTCGCCCGCCGCGCCCGCTGCCATGCCGATGTGGCGGCAACCGACGATTCCGTTCGCGCAGCCGGTGGCCGGCCATGTCGTCAACGATCTCGGGGCCTTATGGTCGCGCGAGGAAATCGAGGCTGACGCGGCGCCCCTTCCCGCTGCCTCCGAACCGCGGCAATCCCTTGGCGACGGTCTTCCCGCCACGCCCTTGCCGGAGGGCGACTGGCCCCTCGGCCGCGCCATCGCGCAGCTGCAAGGCATCTACATCCTCGCCGAGAACACGCAGGGCCTGGTCGTCGTCGACATGCATGCCGCCCACGAGCGCATCGTCTACGAGCGCCTCAAGACGCAGATGGACGCCCAGTCCATCCGCAGCCAGCCGCTGCTGATTCCCGCCACCTTCGCTGCCACGCCGGCCGAAGTGGCCACGGCCGAAGCGAACCAGGACACCTTGCAAGTGCTGGGCCTGGAGATCACGCCCTTCTCGCCCAAGACGCTGGCCGTGCGCGCCGTCCCCGCGGCCCTGGCCCAGGGCGATGCCGTGGAACTGGCGCGCAGCGTGCTCGCCGAACTGGGCCAGCACGACGCCAGCAGCGTCGTGGAACGCGCCCGCAACGAGCTGTTGGCCACCATGGCCTGCCACGGCGCCGTGCGCGCCAACCGCCGGCTGACCTCGGAAGAGATGAACGCGCTGCTGCGGCAGATGGAGGAGACCGAGCGCTCCGACCAGTGCAACCACGGCCGGCCCACCTGGCGGCAGCTGACGCTGCGCGAGCTGGACGCCCTGTTCCTGCGCGGGCGCTGAACTTCCGGCGCGCGCAGGACTCAGCAGTCTGATGAAGCGCCGCTACCTGTTCGCGACCGCCACCCTGGCCGCCCTGCTCACCGTCGGCTGCGCCACCCTCGACGAGCGCCAGCGCGAATGGATCTTCCAGCCCGGCAACCGCAGCTGGGGCAGCAGCGCCGAACTGGCGCGCGACATGCAGGAGGTCTGGATCCCGTTCGACTCGCAGGTCACCAAGGGCCCGGCGAAACTCAATGCCCTGTGGCTGCCCGCCGACCACAACCCGGACACCGGCCCGGTGCTGCTGTACCTGCATGGCGCGCGCTGGAACGTCGCCGGTTCGGCGCCGCGCATCCGCCGCATGCAGCAACTGGGTTTCTCGGTGTTGGCCATCGACTACCGTGGCTTCGGCAAGAGCAGCGCCGGCCTGCCTTCGGAGGACTCCGCCTGCGAAGACGCCCGTGCCGCGTGGAGCTGGCTGGCCGCGCACTACCCGGCGCGGGCGCGCTACGTCTTCGGCCACTCGCTGGGCGGCGCCATCGCGATCGACCTCGCCTCCAAGGTGGACGACGAACAAGGCGTGATCGTCGAAGGCACCTTCACGTCGATCCCCGACGTGGCGAGCACGATGAAATGGAGCTGGCTGCCGGTGGGGCCGTTGATCACGCAGCGCTTCGAGTCCATCCACAAGGTGGACCGCATCCACGCGCCGCTGCTGGTGGTGCACGGCTCCGAGGACAACCTGATCCACAGCGAACTGGGCCGGCGGCTGTACGACGCGGCCAGCGGCAAGAAGCAGTTCGTGCTGGTTGAAGGCGGATCGCACTACAACACCATGGCCATGGGCCAGGCGCAATACCGCGAAGCGCTCGCGCAGCTGTTCCGCCTGCAGTGAAGAGCGGGGCTCAGTCCCCGTGCTGCACCGGGTCCTCGGCCCGCGGGTGGGACGTCTGCCCCTGCTGTTGATGGCTGCCGCCAACGTCGCCGGCGGGCGCAACGCGCCCAGCGTCCGCCTTGCGGAAGCCCAGCTTTTTCAGTTCGCGTTCCAACAACTCCCTGCGAACGGCCATAGGCAGCGTTTCCGATGTCCAGGACCCCGCCTGTCCGTCGCCTGGTCCGCTGCCAGATCTCGATGCATTCATGGCGGCAAGGATGGCAAACTTTAGGAAACGCGGCTGTCAGGCACCCGGACAGCGCGCTGTGCGGTTTGTCCGACAGCTCAGGGGCCGGAGTTTTCGCGCGCGCCCAGGTCGCTGAGCCAGGCGATGAAGCCCTCGGTCTCGCTCTTGTCGAAGACGGCGTCGGCGCCCAGGTCCAGGCAGTGCTGGCGCACGCCGGGACTCGCATAGCTGCTGAAGACCACGATGCGCCCGCCGTTCGGGTCCGCCTTGCAGCGGCGGATGACGTTCATCCCCGCGCCCTGGTCCAGCACCAGGTCGACGATCGCCAGGTCCCATTGGCCGCGGTTGTCTTCCAGCCAGAGATTCGCTTCCGCCTCGGTGGTCGAGTGCGCGACGATACGGAAGCCCCCCATCGACGTGAACAGGTCCCCCAGCAACCCGCGCATCCGCACGATGTCTTCCACCAGGAACACCCGCAACTCCAACGCCGTCTCCCGTTTCATTCAGCTCCTGCGTACATTGTGAAGGGCCCGTGAAGGCCGAGGGCGCCGCTGAAACCAAATGCATGCTGCCTCTGCCGCGCGAAGCCCGGCAGTTGCTCTGCTAACCTCGCGCGGATGTCCCGAATTTCCCTGCCTGCGACCGTGGCCCTCGCCGGCCCCACCGCGTCCGGCAAGACGGCCGCGGCGCTGGCGCTGGCCGAAGCGCTGGACGCGGAGATCGTCAGCGTCGATTCGGCCCTGGTGTACCGCGGCATGGACATCGGCACCGCCAAGCCCACGCGCGAGGAGCGCGCGCGCGTGCCGCACCACCTGGTCGACATCCTCGACCCTGCGCAGGCCTACAGCGCCGCCGAATTCGCGCGGGATGCGCTGCGCCTGGTGGCGGACATCCAGGCGCGCGGCCGCCGCGCGCTGCTGGTGGGCGGCACCATGCTTTATTTCAAGGCCTTGTTCGAAGGGCTGGATGCCTTGCCCACGGCGGACCCCGAACTGCGCCAGGCGATCGAGGCCGAAGCCGCGGCGCACGGCTGGCCCGCGATGCACGCGCAGCTCGCGCAGGTGGACCCGGTGACTGCCGCGCGGCTGGCGCCCAACGACGCGCAGCGCGTCCAGCGCGCGCTGGAGGTGTTCCGCCTCACCGGCGAGCCGCTGTCGCACTTGCACACGCGCCGGCGCGGCGCGCAGGACGCCTTCCGCCCGGACCTGTTCCTCTCGCTGGAGCCGCGGGACCGCGGCTGGCTGCATGCGCGCATCGAGCAGCGTTTCGACGCCATGCTGGCAGCCGGCTTCCTCGACGAAGTGCGGGCCCTGCGCACGCGGCCCGACTTGCACCTTGGCTTGCCCAGCATCCGCTGCGTGGGCTACCGCCAGGCCTGGGAAGCGTTCGACGGGCTGGTTCCGATGGAGTCGATCCGCGAGCGCGGCACCGCCGCCACGCGCCAGCTCGCCAAGCGCCAGCTCACCTGGCTGCGCGCGATGCCGCAGCGCCAGGTGATCGACTGCGATGCCCCCGATGCGCTGCAGCGCGTGCTGCAGGCCGCCGGAGTGGACGCGTGATGCTCGAAGTGCAAGGCCTGGCCAAGCGCTATGGCGAGGTGGGCGTGTTCCGCGACGTCTCGCTGGCCGTCGCGGCCGGCGAGTTCGTCGCCATCGTCGGCGAATCCGGCGTGGGCAAGTCGACGCTGCTCAATTGCATGGCGGGGCTGGACGACTGGCAGGAAGGCAGCATCCGCGTCGATGGCCAGGAGCTGGCGGCGCTGGACGACGACGGCCGCGCGCTGCTGCGGCGCGCCAGGCTGGGTTTCGTGTTCCAGGCCTTCCACGTGCTGCCGCACCTGGACGTGGCGCAGAACGTGGCGTTACCGTTGTTGCTGTTGCAGAGGCCGGATCCGGCGCGGGTGGAAACCATGCTGGAGGCCGTGGGCCTGGGCGGCCTCGGGGCGCGGCTGCCGCAGCAATTGAGCGGCGGCCAATTGCAGCGCGTGGCCATTGCGCGAGCGCTGGTGCACGGGCCGAAGCTGCTGCTGGCCGACGAGCCGACCGGCAACCTCGACCCAGGCACCGCCAGCCGCGTGCTGCAGGTGCTGCGCGACCAGGCCCGCGCCACCGGGGCGGCGCTGGTGCTGGTGACGCATTCGGAGGCGGCGGCGGGTCAGGCGGACCGGGTGCTGCATCTGCGCAGCGACGGCATCGCCTGAAGGTGAATCGACCGGGCATGTAGGCTGGGTTGCGCGCCAGCGCACCCCAGCTTGTCGCCCGCTCAGGACGCCGGCGCCTGCAAGCCCAGCTTCGCCGCCAGCGCCGCCGTCGGCAGCGCCCCTTCCACCGTCACCACCTCGCCCGTCGTCGCATGCTTGGCGACGATGGTCGGCACGCTGCCGAAGCCGAACTTGGTCATGAGTTCGGTGTTCTTCTTGATGGCGTCCTTCTGCGCGTCCTGGCCGGTGCCGGCGGCAATGCCGCCGGTGCCGGCGTGCATGGAGGCCTCGTGCTGGTCCATCGCCGCCACCGGGTCGGGGGCGGCGAGGATGGCGGCGCCTTCCAGCGTGCTCTTCTCGTTCAACACGCCCACGGGCATCCAGACGAAGCGGGCCTGCGACTTCAGCGGCCGCGCCGACTCCCACAGCGCCGCGCAGTGCGGGCACTGGGCGTCGAAGAACACGTAGACGGTGCGCGCGGCCATCTCGGAGCCGACGCTGAAGCCCTTGCCTTCGGCCTGGATCGCTTCGATGGTGACGGGCGTGGAACCGGCGGCCGCGGCCGGGGCCGGCGCGGTGGCCGGACCGGCAGCGCCGCCCGGCGGCGTGCTGTCCTTGCAGGCGGCCAGCAGCGCCGCGGATGCGGCGAGGGAGGTCAGGAGGAAACGGCGTTTCATCATGGAGGGCGCCCTTTCGGCGCCGATGTGCGGAAAACGCCCTCGATTCTAGGCGGCGCGCCTCGCCTCCTCCAGCAGCTCGTTGACCTGCTCCAGTTCCTCGGCCGCCTGCTGCACCTTGCGCTCCAGTGCGGCGTTCTGGTCGATCGCCCACACCACGTCGCCCTTGCGGCAGCGGGGCGGCAGGTGGCGCTGCAGCGCGCCGTGCGCCAGCCCCAGTTCCGCGGCGGCGACTTCCAGGTCGCGCTGCACCTGCTCGGTCTTCTCGAGCGCCTCATCCAGTTTCGGCTGCGTTTGCTCTTGGCTCATTCAGGCCTCCTTCCGATCTCGGGACGGACAGGCTAAGCGGGGCCACGCGGCGAACGCGTCAGGAGCGCGCACGCGTCGTTGCCGGATCAACGGCAGCTGTCCGTGGGCACGGCTCCGCTGGTGCGTAGGCGCAGGGGCGAAGCAGCCGTCGCCGGCCTCCTACAAGGCATGGCGCGTGCGCTGGCCATCATGGCCACTTCATCCAGGGAGAACGAACGATGCCCAACGCACGAGGCCAGAAGGACGCCTGCGACCTGCTCGACGCCGACCACCGCGCCGTCAAGAAGCTCTTCAAGCAGTACGAGGAACTCACCCACTCGCGCGCCCGCAACGCCGCGCAGAAGAAGATGGACCTGGCCCGCCAGATCTGCCAGGAACTGACGGTGCACACGCAGATGGAGGAAGAGATCTTCTACCCGGCCCTGCGCGCCGTGCTGAAGGACGCCGACCTGCTGGCCGAGGCCACGGTGGAGCACCAGTCGGCCAAGGACCTGATCGCGCAGATCGAAGGCGCGGACGCCGCGGACGAGATGTTCGACGCCAAGGTCACGGTGCTCGGCGAATACATCGACCACCACGTGAAGGAAGAGCGCAACGAGCTCTTCCCGAAGGCGCGCTCGGCCCGCAAGCTGGACCTGGTGTCCATGCGCGACGAACTCGAGCAGCGCAAGGAGGAGCTGATGGGCGAGACGGCGTAACTACGCCTTCTTCCAGTACCGGTAGGTCCAGCCGTCCTGGAAACCCAGGCGCGCGTACAGCGCGCGCGCCCCGGCGTTGCCCTGCTCCACCTGCAGGAACACGCGCGCCAGTCCGCGCTCGCGCGCCGCGTCGGTGATCGCGCGGATGATGCGCGTGGCATGCCCGCGGCCGCGATGCGCGGGCAAGGTCCGCATGCCATGCACGCTGCCCCAGCCGTGGCTGAAGGAGCCACAGCCCACGGCCACCGTCTCCCCGCCGACGCGCACGCTCGCATAGAGCGAACCCTGCGCGCGCCGCAGGATGCCGAGCCGGCTCGCGCCATCGACCGGGTCGAAGCCTTCGCCGAGGAACACGCCTTCCCAGCTGGCGTCCGCTGAGGGTGCCAGCCTCAGTTCCCCCTCTCCCGCCAGCGGGAGAGGGCCAGGGTGAGGATCCCCGAGCGCCATCCATTGCACCAGCGTCGGCTTCGCCGCCACATAGCCTCGCCTTTCCAGCTCCGTTTCGACCGCTGCCACCATCGGCACCCGGAATACGGTCTTCAAGCCCGCGTCCGCATACAAGGCCTCGACCGCCTCGATGCTCCCCGCACCGGGCGCGCCATGCGCCGTCGGCGCCGCGCTGTGCGCGCGCCCGACCGTCCCGTCGTCCAGCGGCACCAGCCAGCCCTGGCACTCCTCCAGCCGCTGCGGCGGCACGGCCGCCAGCGTGGCCCTTTCGATCGCTTCGATGTCCAGCATGGCCCCATTCTGCACAATGCAGGCATGCTGGCCCTGCTCGCCACCTATTCCTGGCCCGAGGTGCGCCACCATCCCTGGCGCAGCGCCACCGCGGTGCTGGCCGTGATGCTGGGCGTGGCCCTGGCCTTCTCCGTGCAGTTGATCAACGCCTCGGCGCTGGACGAATTCGCCAGCGCCGCACGCTCGGTCGGCGGCCAGCCGGACCTGGAGCTGCGCGCCAGCGCCGGCGCGCTGGACGAGAACCTCTACGCCCGCGTCGCCACCGATCCGCAGGTGGCCGCCGCCAGCCCCGTGCTCGAACTGCAGACGCTGGCCCTGGCCGCCGACGGCGAGCGCCGCGGCGTGCGCGTGCTGGGCGTCGACGCGCTGGTGGTGGGCGCGGTCGCGCCGGGACTGGTGCCGATCGTCAGCGAAGGCGGCGACCGCCTCGCCGTGCTGGCACCCGACACCGTGTTCCCCAACGCCGCCGCCCGCGCCATGCTGCCGCCGGGCCGGGTGCAGGTGCAGGCGGGCCTGCAGTGGCACAAGCTGCAGGTGGCGGGCCGGGCCGGCGCGGGCGGCGGGCCGCTGCTGGTGATGGACATCGCCGCGGCGCAGGACCTGTTCGGCCGCCGCGGCGAACTCACGCGCATCGACGTGCGGCTGCGTGCCGGCGTCGCCCCCACGGACTGGCTGCGGCACGCGCAGCTGCCGGCCGGCGTGCAGCACTCCGAGCCGCGCGATGCGGGCCAACGGGTCGACGCGCTGTCGCGCGCCTACCGCGTCAACCTCACGGTGCTGGCGCTGGTGGCGCTCTTCACCGGGGCCTTCCTGGTGTTCTCGGTGCTGGCGCTCAGCGTCGCGCGGCGCTCACAGCAGCTCGCGCTGCTCGGCGTGCTGGGGCTCACCGCGCGCCAGCGGCTGGGTCTGGTCCTGGCCGAATCGGCCGTGCTTGGCGCGCTGGGCAGCGTGCTGGGCATCGCGCTTGGCGCCGCACTGGCGGAAACGGCGCTGCGCCTGCTGGGTGGCGACCTGGGCGGCGGCTACTTCCCCGGCGTGCGCCCGCAATTGCAATGGAGCACCGTTGCGGCACTGACCTATGGCGGCCTGGGCATCGCCGCGGCAATGGCAGGCGGCTGGCTGCCGGCGCGCCAGGCCGCGCGGCTGCCACTTGCGCAGACCTTGAAGGGCCTGGGCACGGCCTTGCCGCGCGGACGGCGCCACTGGCTGGCGCTGGCCGCCCTGCTCGCCTCCGTGGCGCTCGCACTGCTGCCGCCGATTGCAGGCATCCCGCTCGCGGCCTACGTGTCGGTCGGCCTGCTGCTGGTGGGCGGGGTCGGCGTGCTGCCGCCCGCGGTCGGCGCGCTGTACGACCGCATCGCGCCTCACGTGGCGCAGCGCCTGCTGCCGCTGCTGGCCGTGGAGCGGGCGCGGCGCGTGCGCGAGAGCGCTGCCGTCGCCGTGAGCGGCGTCGTCGCGGCGCTGAGCCTGTCGGTGGCCCTGACGGTGATGGTGGGCAGCTTCCGGCAATCGGTGGCCGACTGGCTGGACGTGCTGCTGCCGGCCGACCTGTACCTGCGCACCGCCATCAGCGCCGCCGCCGGTGACACGGTGTTCCTCAGCCCGCCGCTGGTGGCGCAGATCGCGGCCATACCGGGCGTAGCGCGCGTCGCGACGCAGCGCGCCCGCAACCTGCCGCTGGATCCGTCGCGGCCGCCCGTGACGCTGCTCGCTCGCGAGGTGGCGCCGCAAGCGCGCAACCTGCCGCTGGTGGGCGGCGTGCTGCCCGCGCCGCCCGGCCAGGTGCCCGTGTACGTGAGCGAGGCGATGGTGGACCTGTATGGCGCGCGGCGCGGCGAGCAACTGCAAGTGCTGCAGCCGGCGCTGGGCGGCGGCCCCTTCTTCGTCGCCGGCGTCTGGCGCGACTACGTGCGGCAGACCGGCGCCATCATCATCGACCAGCGCGACTACCAGCGCCTCACCGGCGATACGCGCATCAACGACGTGCAGGCGTGGCTCGCACCCGGCGCGGCGCTGGCCGACGTGCAGGAGCGCTTGCGCGCGCTGGTGCGGCGCACCGCCGGCGACCCGGACCTGGTGGAGCTCGCGTCGGCCGCGGAGGTGCGCGCCGTGTCGCTGCGCATCTTCGACCGCAGCTTCGCCGTCACCTACTGGCTGCAGGCGGTGGCCATTGCGATCGGCCTGTTCGGCGTGGCGGCCAGCTTCAGCGCGCAGGTGCTGGCGCGGCGCAAGGAGTTCGGGCTGCTCGCGCACCTGGGGCTCACCCGGCGGCAGATCCTGGCGGTGGTCGCCGGCGAGGGCGCAGCCTGGACCTTCATCGGCGCACTGGCCGGCCTCGCGCTCGGGCTCGGCGTGGCCGTGGTGCTGGTGTATGTCGTCAACCCGCAGAGCTTCCATTGGACGATGGACCTGCTGCTGCCTTGGGGGCGCTTGCTCGCGCTGTGCGCCGCTGTTGTTGTCTCGGGCACCGTGACTGCGTGGCTCGCGGGACGCGCCGCCGCGGGACGGGATGCGGTGTTGGCGGTGAAGGAGGATTGGTGATGCGCCGCCGTCCCCTGCTGTTCGCCCTGCCCGCCTTCGCTTTCGCCGGGCCGGCCGTGCTGACCGAGCGCAAGCTCGCCTTCCCGCGCGACCACGGCGCGCATCCGGACCTGCGCACCGAGTGGTGGTACATCACCGGCGAGCTGCGCGCCGGCGAGCGGCGCTTCGGCTTCCAGGTGACCTTCTTCCGCTCGCGCGTGGACGAGACGCAGCAGATGCAGTCGCGCTTCGCCGCCAGGCAGCTGGTGTTCGCGCATGCCGCGGTGACCGACGTGCAGGGCCGCAAGCTGTGGCACGACGGCCGCATCGCGCGCGCAGGCTTTGGCATCGCCGGGGCCGACGAAGCCGATGCGCACCTGGTGCTGCAGGACTGGTCGCTCGCGCGCGCAGGCGAGACCTGGCAGGCCCGCGTGCCGGCGCGCGACTTCGCGCTGGACCTGCGCTGCACGCCGACGCAGCCCGTGTTGCTGCAAGGCCGCGGCGGCCTCTCGCGCAAGGGGCCGGACCCGGAGCAGGCGAGCTACTACTACAGCCTGCCGCAGCTGGCGGTCGCCGGCCGGCTCTCCTTGCAAGGAAAAGCCTTCGAGGTCGCAGGCAAGGCCTGGCTGGACCACGAATGGAGCGAGGCGCTGATGCACCCCGATGCGGTGGGCTGGGACTGGATCGGCATGAACCTGGACGATGGCAGCGCGCTCACCGCGTTCCGCCTGCGGCGCAAGGATGGATCGACGCTGTGGGACGGCGGGTCCTTCCGCAGCGCCGACGGCCGCCTCTTCATCGCCAAGCCGGGCGAAACGGAGTTCAAGCCGGGACGGCGCTGGGCCAGCCCCAGCTCGCGGGCGAGCTATCCGGTGGAGTGGACGGTGCGCACGCCGGCGGATTTCTACGCGGTGCGGGCCGTCATCGACAACCAGGAACTCGATAGCCGCGGGTCCACCGGCGCGATCTATTGGGAAGGCCTGTCGGAGTTGTTCGACAGCAATGGCAGGAAGGTCGGGGCGGGATACCTTGAGATGACGGGGTACGCGAGCCCGTTGCGTTTGTGAACGTCAATACTCCAGCTTCGGATACCAATCCGTTCCGCGCCCGGCCGGCGTGAGGTCGAGGATGTTCCACAAGGGCGTGGGGTCCGGCGCGCCGCGCGGGTCCTGGCCCGGGTCCTGCATGCCGCCCAGTTCCGAGCCCCAGAAGTGGCGCACCTGGGCGCCGTCCTTCACCCACACGTCCAGTGCGGGCCACTCGCTGCCATCCGGCGCCAGGCCGCGGTAGTCGCGCGCGAAGTCATCGCCCACGGTCTGGTAGAAGCGCAGGTTGCGCCAGCCGCGCTCGCGCGCGAAAGCCAGCTGCCGCGACACCGGCGAGCGGCCGAAGACGGCAAAGGAAACGCGCTGCGACAGGTCGCGCACCGGAATGTCCATGGCGCCGAGGAAGGCCGTGCACATGGGGCAAGGCCGCGGCCGCTGCGGCCCGTACATCCAGAAGTAGCTCACCAGCGCGTCGTGCGCGCCGAACAGGTCGGCCAGGCCGAGGTTGCGGCCGTCCTCGTCGAGGAAGCGGTAGTTGCCGGCGACGCCGCCGGGCGGCAGCGCGCGCCGCATCGCGGCCACCTTCTCGATGTGCCGGCGCAGTTCCACCTCCTCGGCCAGCAGCGCTTCGCGCGCGGCGCGGTACTCCGCGCTGTCGTTCGGGTAAGGCCGGCTCGCCTTGAGCGCGAGTTCGGTGGCGGGCGTGAGGGTCTGCGGCATGAAGGCTCCTGGGCAGTCCGCTGCATTCTGCGCCTCGTGGCGCGCGCGTGCGGCGTATGCTGGGCGCATGTTCGCCGGCCATGTCGGCGCCGCGCTGGCCCTGGGCCGCATGGAGCGGCGCGTCAACGTCGCCTGGTTCGTCCTTGCGGCCCTGCTGCTCGACGTGCTGCTGTGGCTCTTCGTGCTCCTGGGCTGGGAAGCCGTGACGATCCCGGCCGACTTCGCGCAGAGGCACCAGCCCGAGTTCCACTTCCCGTGATCGCACGGGCTGCTGGCCAGCCTGCTGTGGTCGGCCCTCGCCGCGCTGGCAGCGTGGCGCGGCCAGCGGAAGGCCGCGTTGCTGCTGGCCGCGGCCGTGTTCTCGCATTGGCTGCTCGACGCGCTGGTGCATCGCCCGGAGCTGCCGCTGGCGGGAACCGGCTCGCCCGCAATAGGCCTAAGCTTGTGGAATGCCATGCCATTCGCGCTCGCGGTCGAGGCAGCAATCGCGTTGGCGGGGCTGTGGCTGTTCCTGCGCGGCAGCGGTTTGCCGCGCAGCCGCGCAGTCATGCTCGCGCTGCTCGTCATGGCCACGCTCGCGTTCACCATCGCCGGCATGACCGTCGCGCCGGCGCCGCCTTCCGCGCTGGCCATGGCGGCCAGTTCGCTGGTGACGATTGCCGTGCTGTGCGCCCTGGTGGCCTGGCTCGTTCATGGAAGGTCTAGATGAGGTCGTACCTGTTCGCCGCTGCCCTGCTCGCGCTGCTCGCGGGCTGCGCGGCTCCCGAGCCTCTGCGCTGCAGCGGCACCGAACAAGCCGAAGTGGAAGAGCACTTGTACTTCGGCTCGAAAAAACCGGACGGCCGCGTGACCGACGCGCAATGGCAAGGCTTCCTGGCCGACGAGGTGACGCCGCGCTTCCCCGAAGGGCTGACGGCGTGGCCTGCGTCGGGCCAGTGGCGCTCCGGCAGCCTGGTCGTGCATGAAAAGTCCTGGGTGCTGGTGCTGGTGCACCGCCCCACGCCCGAGCTCGAGCGCGAAGTGCTGGCCTTGATGGACGCATACAAAGGCCGCTTCCAGCAGGAGGCGGTGCTGCGCGTGCGCACGCCCGCCTGCATGTCCCTGCACTGAGTTGCGCGCACCGCGGGGCTCCCTTAAGCTGGGCCCGACCATGCCCGCCATCACCTTGCGCCCGCTCGCCTCGCCGGCCGAAGGCGAGGCCGCGCGTCCGCTCGTGGCCGAGTACCTGCACTGGGTGGCCGGCGTCGCGCAGTCCGAATACGGCCTGGCCTTCGACGTGGACGCGATGCTGCAGTCCGACCTCGAAGACCCCGGCAAGTTCTATCCGCCCACCGGACGCTTCTACCTGGTGCAGGCGGATGGCGCGCCGGTGGGCATCGGCTGCCTGAAGCAGCTGGCGCCGGGTGTAGGCGAACTGCAGCGCATGTACGTGCAGCCGCAACTGCGCGGCGCGGGCGCCGGCCGCCTGCTGCTGCAGCGCCTGCTGGAAGATGCGCGGGCGCTGGGCCATGCACGCGTGCGGCTGGAAAGCCTGAAGGCGCTGGGCGCGGCGCACGGGCTGTACCGCTCCGCCGGCTTCCGTGACATCGCTCCCTACGGCGACAACAGCATGCGCGATTACCAGGCCGCCGACGCACTGGACGCGTACCGCGGCAGCGCCGTCTTCATGGAACTGGCGCTGTGATCCACATCCGCGAGATCGACCACCTGGTGCTGCGCATCCGCGCTCTGGAGCCGATGTTGCGCTTCTATTGCGAAGGCCTGGGCTGCACGGTGGAAATGCGGCAGGACGGGATCGGCCTGGTCCAGCTGCGCGCCGGCCGTTCCATCCTGGACCTGGTGCCGGTCGACGGCGTGCTGGGCCGAGCCGGCGGCGCGCCACCGGGCGCGGAGGGCCGCAACCTGGACCACTTCTGCTTCCGCGTGGAGCCCTTCGACGAGGCCGCGATCCGCGCGCAGCTGGCGAGCGTGGGCGCCACCGCCGGGCCCGTGGAGCGGCGCTATGGCGCGGAGGGCTACGGCCCTTCGCTGTATTTGAACGATCCCGAAGGCAACACGGTGGAGCTCAAGGGCCCGCCGGAAGGAAGCTAGCTCGTCCTACAGCGGCGGCCTGGCGCCGGCCGCAAGATGCCGTCAAGACAACGAGGTGAATCCATGGCACTGCCCCATGCCAAACTGCTGGACATCATCAACGTCTCCCCGCTCGGCGAGAAGCTGCATGGCGCGGTGAGCACCAGCCTCATCAAGACCGAGCGCATGCAGCTGCTGCACGTGGTGATGAAGGCGCACCAGGACATGCCGCGCCACCACGTCGACGACGAATGCACCCTGCACTGCCTGGAAGGCACGGTGGAGGTGGTGATGGGAAGCGGCGTGCGCCAGCTCGACGCCGGCAACATCGTCGTGCTGCCGGCCGGCCAGGATCACTCGCTGCGCGCACGAACCGATTGCGCCGTGCTGGTGACCTTGCTGCTGCGCAAGGGCGATGCGGGGAATCGCGGCGGTGCGGGGAACCAGCGGATCTGATCCTGCCCCTTGTCATTGCGGGCTTGACCCGCAATCCATGCCCGCAAGGCAAGACGGCTCACTGCGACAACCGGCCGCCCGATACGTCGAACACCGCGCCGGTCGTGAAGCTGCAGGCCGGACTGGCGATCCAGCCGACCATGGCCGCCACCTCCTGCGGAGCGCCGGCACGGCCCATCGGAATGCGCGAACGCATCGCTTCGGCGAACTGCGGCGTCATCTGCGCCAGCAGCGGCGTCTCGATCAGCGCGGGAGCGACGCAATTGAAGGTGATGCCGCTGCGGATATATTCCTTCGCGAGGCTCTGCGTCAGCCCGATCAAGCCGGCTTTCGAAGCGCTGTACGCCGCGGCATCCGCGATCCCGCGCAGTCCCCCGACAGACGAAATATTGACCACGCGCCCGTAGCCCCGCGCGGCCATCGCCGGTGCGGCGCGGCGGCAGATCTCAAACACCGAAGTGAGGTTCAGCGCGATGACGCGGTCCCACTCGGAGCGCTGGTACTCCGAGGCCGGACGGGTCGCCCCCGCGATGCCTGCGTTGTTGACCAGGATCGCGAGGCCGCCCTCCATCGCGTCGGCCCGCACCAGCTCGCGCTCCACGGCCGCCGAGTCGGTCACGTCGACGCTGCGGGGCAGCAGCCGGCCGGTGGCAGCCTCCGGATGCCCGGCCAGCTTCGTGGCTTCCGGGTCCCAGGCGAGCACCGTTGCGCCGTCGGCCAGCAACTGGTCCACGATCGCAAGGCCGATGCCGCCCGCTGCGCCGGTGACGATGGCCACCCGGCCCTCCTGCGGCTTCATGGCCGCCCCTTCAACAAGCTACAGACCGCATCGAAGCCCTGGCGCGCGCCTTCGGCCTGCGGCAGCATCCGGTAGTGGTCGCTGAGAACCTCGAGCGAGAGCGCTCCCGCATAGCCGATGAAGCCGAGCGCCTCCATGAAGCCGTCCATGTCCAGTGCGCCCTGCCCGGGCAGCAAACGGTAGTAGCGGCTGAGGTCCGTAGTGGAGAGGCGAGCCTGTGGCAGGTCGGCCAACTGCACATGGAAGACGCGGCGCGCATCGAGCTCGCGCACGCCGGCCATGGGCAGGCCCAGGGCACCGATGTGCGAGGAGTCGAGCAGCAGGCCCACGGCGGGATGGTCCGCAAGTTCGACCAGTTCCCAGGCGCGCCGGTAATCCCGGATGTGCGTGCCCCAGCACAGCGCTTCGTACGCGATGCGCAGGCCGCGGGCCTGGGCCAGGTCGCCGAGCCGGCGCAGGTCATCGACTTGCCGGCGACGGTCGGACGACGCATCGGGCGAGGTGTTGGAGCAGGCCACCAGCAGCGGCGCGCCCAGCCAGGCGGCCTGCGCCAGCAACTGGTCAGCGACTTCGGTGCGGCGGACCAGTTCGGAATCCGCGCAGCCTTCGTAGTCGCGCACCAGGTTGTAGGCGCAGACCCGGAGCCCGGATTGCGCGAGCAGGTCGAGCGTGTATTCGACGCCTCGCAGGCTGGCGAACAGGTCGCCGGCCGTCAGCTCCACCTGGGAGAAGCCGGCGGCGCGGATCGCTTGCAGCCGCACGGCCAGGTCCCCCGAGAACATGGCCGTGCTGCAGCCGAGTACGTGGCGCGGAAGTTGTTCTGTTTTCATCCCGCCAGGAATCCCCCGTCGACCGGCAACACGGTGCCCGTGATATACGCCGACAGCGGCGAGACCAGGAAGAGCACGGCACACGCCACTTCCTCCGGCGTGCCGAGGCGTCCCATGGCCGTGCGCTGGCCGAACATGCCCATCCACTCGGCATCGTGCTTGCGGCGCGCCATCATCGCCGTGTCGATGCCCCCCGGGGCAACCGCATTGACCCGCACGCCATCGCGCGCAAGCTCTTTCGCGAGCACCTGCGTGAGCGAACGCACTCCGCCCTTGGAACTGACATACGAGAAGCTCCCGGTCACGGCATGGAAGGACGCGGCGGAGGCGATGTTCACGATGCAGCCGCGCGTCTGTCGCAGTGCCGGCGCGAACGCGCGTGCCATCCGGAACGGCCCGTCGAGATTCACGGCCATGTGCCGGTCCCACAGCGCTTCCACCTCAGGATCGTCCAGGGGCAGCTGGCCACTGATGCCGGCGTTGTTGACGAGGACGGAAACGGGACCGTCCATGCGCTCGCGCAGCCGCGCGATGGAAGCCGCGCTGGCCACGTCGAGCTCCTCGGAGCGCGCCGTGCCCGCGAGGTCCTTGATCTCCGCCACCGTCTCGCTCGCGCCGTCGCGGTCCGCGTCGGCCACGACGACGCTGGCGCCGGCGGCCGCGAGCAGCTTGCTGATGCCGCGGCCGATGCCGCGCGCTCCCCCGGTGACGAGGGCCGTGCGGCCCTCCAGGCGCAATGCCGTCTGCAGGTCGATCATTCGATGCTGAAGTTGGTGTCGCGCACGACCTTGCCCCAGAACGCGTTGTCCTCGTGCATGCGCTTGTTCAAGTCCGCGGCGGACGAACTCACGACGGGCTGGCCGACCTTGCCCATCGCTTCCACATAGTCCGGCGCCGCCAGGGCAGCGACCAGGGCCTTGTTCGCGCGCGCGATCACCTCCGGCGGCGTGCCGGCCGGTGCGAAGGCGCCGAACCATTCCACGACCGTCGCGTCCTTGAAGCCCTGCTCCGCAAAGGTCGGAACCTGCGGGGTGAACTTGGTGCGGGTCGGGCCCGAAGTCGCGAGGACCCGGCACTTGCCGCTGCCCAGGTAGGGCAGGAAGTCGCCCACCGCGGTGCAGACCGCCGGCACCTGGCCGCCCAGCATGTCCTGGATGGCGGGCTGCGCGCCGCGGTAAGGCGTGTGGCGCAGATCGACGTGGTTCGCGCGGCCGAGGAGCTCGCCGCAGAAGTGCGAGGTGGACCCGGCGCCCGGCGTCGCGAAGCTGCCGCCCAGCGGATGGCTGCGGCACCACTCGAGGTATTGGGCGACGTTGGTTACGTTGTCCGGCACGGCTGGACCCACCGCCCAGCCAGAATCGACGACGGTCGTCAGCGACACCGCCTCGAAATCGGTCAAGGCGTTGTACGGCAGCTTCTTGTAGACGTGGGGAAAGATGGTCAGCACCGCGCCCGGCGTGATCAGCAGCACGCTGCCGTCCTTGGGCGCCGGCTTGACGACGGACGCCGCGATCTGCCCGCCCGCGCCGGCGCGATTGTCCACGAGCACCGTCTTGGCATAGGTGCCGGTCAGCTTGTCGGCCAGCCGGCGTGCCATCGTGTCGGTCATGCCACCGGCGGCGAAACCGATGGTGATGCGTGCCATGGGCAGGAGGTCTTGCGCGCTGGCATTGCCCAAATAGGGCAAGGCCAGGCTGGCGCCCAGCCCCTGGAGGAAGGTGCGGCGCGGGATCGGGGTCGTCATCTGCGGGTCTCCTGGAGTGATATATTCATCTAATGAATACGCTATTCATTGAGTGTAATGACCATGCCGCTAAGCTGTCAACAAAGACGGATCGACCATGAGCAATGCACTTCTGAAGGGCCTGGACGTCCTGCGCTGTTTCACGCAGGAGCGCCGCACGCTGAGCGCCAGCGAGATCGCGCGGATGACGGGCATGCCGCAGCCCACCGCCTGGCGCGTATGCAAGGCGCTGGAATCACAGGGCTACCTGGTGACGGAGCAGGACGGCAAGTACCGCCCGGGACTGGAGGTGCTGAACCTGGGCTACGCCGCGCTCAACACGATGAACATCGCGGCGCTGGCCGCCCCCGACCTGCAGTCGCTGTCCGATTCGCTGAAGGGGACGGCCGGCTTGTCCACGCCCGAGGGGGCGTCCATGCTGTTCCTGCAACGGTGCGAAGCGGCGGGCGCCATCCTCAACTACAACATGAAGGGGGGCGTGATGGTCCCCATCGGCAACAGCGCGTCGGGCTGGGCCTACCTCTCCCTGCTTTCTGACGATCAACGGGACGCCGCGCTGAAGCAGCTGCGCGCCAGCGATCCGACCCATGCGCAGCTGGCCGACCGCCATCTCGCCGGCGCGATCCGCCAGTTCCGCAGCAGCGGCTTCGTCATCAACGACGAAGTGTTCTACCCGGGCCTGCTGTCCATCGCCGTGCCCTTCCGCTCGAGTCGCCGCGGCAGCTACTACGTAGTCAGCTGCACCGCGATGAAGACGGCCTTCGAGAGCCTGCCGGCCATCGAGCAGGCCGCGCAGCAGTTGCTGGAACTCGGGGCTCGGCTGGCGGACATCTGATCGCCCACGACACGGTCTTCATGGCACAGCGGCGGTCCTCCTGCGTACCAGCTGCCGCGTTGTGGAGGCAGAGGTACGACAGGAGCTTGTCCATGACGCAGTCCTTGTCCGGCGTGTTCCGGTTGTGTTTTCGCTCGTTGTTCGAGCCCGGGCGCGGCTACGCCTTCCCCTGCGACTCCAACGGGCGCGTGCGGCTGGACGACCTCAGCGAGCAGGCGCGCAACAACTACTTCTACGCCCGCGCGATGGTCGGGCGCGAGCTGGCCGCCCCGGCCGTCGAGCGCGAAGCCCCCTGATGCCCCGCGTTTGCGGGATGATGGGGCGCCATGCAAGCCGCCGACCCCCTCGACCTGCAGCGCTTCGTCGCGGCGCAGGACAGCGCCATCGCCGACGTCCGCGACGAACTGGCGCACGGGCGCAAGCGCAGCCACTGGATGTGGTTCGTGTTTCCGCAGCTGAAGGGCCTGGGCATGAGCAGCACCGCGCAGTTCTACGGCCTGGGCTCCCTGGAAGAAGCGCAGGCCTACCTGGCGCATCCGGTGCTGGGGCCGCGGCTGGTGGAATGCTGCGAGCTGATGCTGCAGGTGCCGGGGCGCAGCGCGCACGACATCCTGGGCTCGCCCGACGACCTCAAGTTCCGCTCCTGCGCCACGCTGTTCGGCCTGGCCGCGCCGCAGGAGAAGGTGTTTTCGGAGTGCCTGGAGAAGTTCTACGCGGGCGAACAGGATCCGAAGACGCTGGAACTCCTGGGCGCTGTGTGATTCGCGCCATGTCGTGACGCGCGCCGGGTCACGCGCGCCCACCGCTTCCACACGCCAACTCCTCCAGTCGCCGCAGGTCCGTCACCAGCATCCCGCTGCCGTCCTTTTCCAGCAGCCCTTGCCGCGCCAGTGAAGACAACTCGCGCGTGACCTGCTCGCGCGTCGTGCCCACCTGCGCGGCGAGGTCCGCATGCCGCGGCGCCGGCATGATCTGTGCGCTGTTGGAGCCATTCGAAGTTCCGCGCGCCAGCCGCAGCACTTCCGAGCGGATGCGGTTCTGCACGCCCAGCGTGCTCAGCTCGATCACGCGGTCGGTCAGCGAGCGCACCAGCCCCAGCAGGTAGCGCACGTAGCGCTCTTCCACCCGCGGCTCTTCGCGCAGCAAGGTGCGGAAATCGGGGGCGCGCAACGAAGCGCTGAGGACGCGGCTGCTCGCATGCGCATCGGTCGTGCGCGGGCCGCCATCGACCGCGGCGAAGTCGCCGACGATGCCGCCTTCCTGCACGTGCGTGAACAGCACCTCGCGGCCGTCGGCCGCATAGACGTGGATGCGCACGCGGCCGTCGACGATCAGGTGGACTTCGCCGCCGGTGGCATTGCGCGACACGATCGCCTGGCCCGGCTCGAAGCGGCGCCAGGTACAGCGCCCGGCGAGGTCGTTCAGGCGGTCCTGCGACAGGTCCGCCAGCAGCGGTGCGCGGGCCAGGCCCAGCGTGGACATCTGCACCGAGGCAACCATGGCATCTCTCCAGCTCGCGAAATGGCGCGTGGCGCGACAAATGCCACACGCCGCGAGGTCACCCTGCACGCGCCGGTGCGTTTACGCACATCGCCAGCCGGCTGCGGCTCCCAACATCACCTCACCCGGTTCCGACCGGGCGTCCATCCAAGGAGAGACCCAAATGCTTCGTCCGAACCCGCTCTCGCTGGTCGCCGCCGCAGTCCTCCTGCTGGCCCTGGCCGGCTGCGACTTCCACAGCACCGACCTGTCCGACGGGCTCGCGCCAGTGGCCGATGCAGTAGCAGTGCCGCCGCTCGGCCAGGAGATTTTCCGCATGATCGTGGCGGAAAAGCCGGACGCGCGCAAGGACGAGCTCTGCGCCCAGTTCTGAGACCGGTTGGCCGGAGACGATGATAGGCCTCGCCTCCGGGGTCCGGCGTCCCCCCGGCGGGCGAGCAAGAAAAAACCCGGCAGCGCCGGGTTCCTTGTCGAGGTGGGCGGAACGCTCAGACGTTCGCGATCGCGACCGCTCGGGCGTTCAGGTAGGCGTCCACCGCCTCCGGGCCGCCTTCCGAACCGTAGCCCGAATCCTTGATGCCGCCGAAAGGCATCTCGGCGCTGGGCATGGCCGGCATGTTCATCCACAGCATGCCGACTTCGACGCGGCGCGCCAGCAGGTCGGCGTTCTTCAGAGACTTCGTGAAAGCGTACCCGGCCAGGCCGAAGGACAGGCGGTTGGCTTCCTTGATCGCCTCGTTCAGGTCGGTGAAGCCGCGGATGCCGGCCACCGGCCCGAAGGGCTCGTCGTTGAACAGCTTGGCCTGCAGCGGCACGTCCACCAACACGGTGGGCTGCCAGAAGTTGCCGGAGTCGCCGATGCGCTTGCCGCCGGTGAGCACCTGCGCGCCATGCTTCTCGGCATCGGCCTGGAACTCGGCCATCGCCGTCACGCGGCGCGGGTTGGCCAGCGGTCCCATCTGCGTGCCTTCGGCCAGGCCGTCGCCGACCTTCAGGCCTTCGGCGTACTTGGCCAGCGTCTGGGCGAACTCCTGCTTCACGCTCTCGTGCACCAGGAAGCGGGTCGGCGAGATGCAGACCTGGCCGGCGTTGCGGAACTTGGCGGCGCCGGCGGCCTTGACGGCCAGCGCGATGTCGGCGTCCTCGCAGACGATCACCGGGGCGTGGCCGCCCAGTTCCATCGTCACGCGCTTCATGTGCTGGCCAGCCATCGCGGCCAGCTGCTTGCCCACGGGCGTCGAGCCCGTGAACGTGATCTTGCGGATCACCGGGTGCGGGATCAGGTAGCTGGAGATCTCGGCGGGGTTGCCGTAGACCAGGCCCAGCACACCGGGCGGGATGCCCGCATCGGCAAACGCCTTGATCAGCGCTGCGGGGCCGGCCGGGGTTTCTTCCGGCGCCTTCACCAGCATGGAGCAGCCGGCGGCCAGCGCGGCACCGACCTTGCGCACCACCTGGTTGATCGGGAAGTTCCAGGGCGTGAAGGCGGCGACGGGGCCCACGGGATCCTTCAGCACCATCTGGCGCACGGCCAGGTTGCCGCGCGAGGGCACGATGCGGCCGTAGACGCGGAAGCCTTCCTCGGCGAACCACTCGATGATGTCGGCGGCGGCCAGCGCTTCACCCTTGGCTTCGGCCAGCGGCTTGCCCTGCTCCTGCGTCAGCAGCGGCGCGATCTCGCCGGCACGCTCGCGCATCAGGCCGGCGGCCTTGCGCATGATCTTGCTGCGGTCGGCCGCGGTCATGTCGCGCCAGGTCTCGAAGCCCTTCTGGGCGGCTTCCAGCGCCTTGTCCAGGTCGACCTTGGACGCGTGGGCCACGCGGCCGATTTCCTGGCCCGTGGCCGGGTTGAACACAGCCAGGCTGCGGCCATCGGCGGCGTCCTGCCACTGGCCGTTGATGAAGAGTTGGGTGTTGGGGTAGCTCATGCCGGGTGCCTTGTGAGGGGAACGCGGATGATACGCCGCGCCCGCAAGCCCGCCAGAATGGGGGCCATGGAGCTCATGCTTCCGCCTGTGGATGTGGGACGGGGGATTCTGCGACAGCATCAACCTGCGCTGGCAGCCCGGGACGGCCGCCCTGCCCTGGTACTGCCTGGGCCACGTGGGCTACGCGGTGGTGCCCTGGAAGCAGCGGCTGGGCCATGCGACGCAGGCCTTGGCGCAGTTGCTGCCGCGGGCCCGGGCCCAGGGCCTGCCGTGGATCGAGATCACGGCGGATGCGGGCAACCTCGCCTCGCAGAAAGTCATCCTGGCCAATGGCGGCGTGCTGCTGGGGGAGATGGACAAGCCGGCGGCTTTCCAGCCCGGCCGGCTGCGGCGTTACCGCATCGTCCTTCAGTGCAGCGCGGACAGTTCCACGGCCGGCGTGGAGAGTTCCCGCCCGACCATGGCGCGCGCGAAGAAATAGTTGTTGCGCGCGCGTTCGCTCATGCAGTCGAGGTCAACGTGCCCTGCGGAATCGCAGGGAAACGCGTAGCCGCGGCCGCTGTCGAACAGCGAACGGAAGCACAGGCGATATTCGTTGGAAGCGGTTGCGAGCATGTCCTTCTCCTCGGGGATGTGGGTCGGTTCTGCCTTGCTTTCACTATCGGCGAGAAGCCCATTCCGGCCCATAAGAGGAGGCCGCTTCCGTGGTTCGGCCGGCATGACGCGCCGTGCCGGTTTCTCCGCACGGGCATAGGACATGTCCTAGGCCCGTCTTCCCAACGGCGACGGCTTCAGTCGGCCGTGATCCCGGCGGCGTCGGCGCGGGCATGGGCCTCGGGTGTGTCCAGCGCCTGCTTGATCGCCGTCGTCAACTTGTTCACGACTTCCGGCGGCGTGCCGGCCGGCGCGCGCGCGACGAGGCCATAGGCCACGTTGCCGCTGCCGCCGCCGCGGTTGTCCACGACCACCGTTTGCCCCAGCACCTTCTGCAGCTAGTCGCCCAGCAGCCGCGCGCTGGTGTCCACCAGCCCGCCGGGCGGGTTGGGCACCACCAGCGTGACCGGCTTGGCCGGGAAGTTGCCTTGCGCGAAGGCCAGGCTGCTTCCCAGGGCTGCCGCGAGGGCCGCGAAGCGCAGGAACGGACGGCGAGGCATGGCGCTCTCCCTGGTTCAGTCGGCCTTGATGCCGGCCACCTTGACGATGCGATCCCAGGTGGCGCGCTCTTTCGTGCCCAGCGCGGCCAGTTCGGCCGGCGTCATCGGGATCGCCTTGGCGCCCTGCTCCTCGGCGCGGCGCTTGAACTCCGGCATCTCCACCACTTGCCGCACGGTCGCGGACAGGCGGTTCTGCAATTCGGGCGACATGCTGTTCGGGCCATAGACGGCAAACCAGGACGAAGCCACCAGCGGCACGCCCAGCTCGGTGGCCGTGGGCACGTCGGGCAGCGCGTCGAGGCGCGTCTTGCCGGTCACCATCAGCGCCTTCAGCTTGCCGGCCTTGATGTGCGCCAGCAGCGGCGGCGGCGTGGTGATGGTGAGGTCCACCGTGCCAGCAAGCAGGTCGGTAAGCGCGGGACCCGTGCCCCGGTACGGGATGTGGGTCATGTAGGTCTTGGTCAGGTCCTTCAGCAGCTCGGTGGTCACGTGCTGCAGCGCGCCGTTGCCGCTGGAGGCGTAGTTCACCTTGCCCGGGTTCGCCTTCACGTAGGCGAGGAACTCCTTGAAGTTGTTCGCGGGGAAGTTCTGCCGCACCACCAGCACCTGCGGCGCGTCGATCAGGTGGCCGATCGGCTTGAGGTCCTTGGCCGGGTCGAAGCCGTTGACGGGCTGCACCAGCGGCGTGATGCACTGGTAGCCAGAGTACTGCACCAGCAGCGTGGTGCCGTCGCCGGCCGCGCGCGACACCAGCTGGCCGGCGATGTTGCCGTTGCCGCCGGCGCGGTTGTCCACCACCACCGGCACCTGCAGCAGCTTGCCCAGCGGCTCGGCCAGCATGCGGGCCGAGATGTCGGTGGTGCCGCCGGGCGCGGACGGCACGATCAGCGTGACGGTCTTGCCGTTCTGCGCGAACGCGGGCAGCGCCAGCAGGCTGGCGGCGCCGACAGTGAATTGTCTCCGGTTGATTTTCATCGTGTTCTCGTGGTTCAAAGGGAAAGCGCGGCGCGCAGCTCGGTGACGGCGGCGGGCACGGGATGCAGTTGCGTGATGGGGCCGGCCTTGGCCACCTGGCCGGGCACTTCGTGGCCGACGATGGCGGGCAGCTCGCGCGCGACGCGCAGCAGCCGGTCCATGTCCATGCCGGTGTCGTAGCCCATGGCGTCCAGCATGTGGATGGCGTCCTCGCTGGCGATGTTGCCGCTCGCGCCCGGCGCGTAAGGGCAGCCGCCCAGGCCGCCCAGCGAACCGTCGAAGCGGACGATGCCGCTCTGCACGGCGGCCAGCACGTTGGCCAGGCCCATGCCGCGCGTATTGTGGAAATGCAGGGTCAATTGCAGGCCGGGGAAACGGCGCTGCGCTTCGTCGCACAGGCGCGCCACCTGCGCCGGCTGCGCCATGCCGGTGGTGTCGCAGATGGTGAGGCCGCGCACGCCCAGGTCAGCGAAGCGTTGGCCCCAGGCCAGCACTTCGTGCTGCGGCACGTCGCCTTCCATGGGGCAGCCGAAGGCGCAGGACAGCGACACGTTGATGGGCGTGCGGCCGGCGACCACGCGGACCACTTCCGAGAGCGAAGCAAAGCTCTTGTCGCGCGGCATGCGCAGGTTGGCGAGGTTGTGCGTCTCCGAGGTGGACATGACGAGGTTCAGTTCGTCCGCCTTCGATTCCAGCGCCCGCTCGGCGCCGCGCACATTGGGCACCAGCACCGTGTACTCCACGCCCGGTGCGCGGCGGATGCGGCCCATCACCTCCTCGGCGTCGCGCAGCATCGGGATCGCCTTGGGCGACGTGAACGAGGTGACCTCGATCTTCGCGTAGCCGCAGCCGGAGAGCGCGTCGACCAGCGCCACCTTGGTGCCGGTGGGGATGAACTCCGGCTCGATCTGGAAGCCGTCGCGCGTGGCGACTTCGTTGAAGAAGATCCTTGTCTTGCTCATTGTTCGCCCTTGACCACGCCGCGCTGCTTGAGGCCGGCGATCTGTTCTTCGGTGAGGCCCAGCTCGCGCATCACGGCCTCGGTGTCCTGGCCGATGCGCGGCGCGTTGCGGCGATGGCCGCCGGGCGTGCGGGAAAGCTTTGGCACGACGCCGGGCACCGTGAGCAGTTCGCCGTCGTCCAGGCGCACCTGCTGCAGCATGCCGCGCGCGGCATAGTGCGGATCGGCCACGATGTCGGCCACCGTGTAGATGCGGCCGGCCGGCACGGCGGCGGTGTCCAGCGCCTGCAGCACTTCGTCCACCGTGCGCGCCTTCGTCCACGCGCCGATGGCAGCGTCGATCTCTTCGACCCGCTTCACGCGGCCGGCGTTGTCGGCCAGCGTTGGATCGCTGCCCAGGTCCTCGCGGGCTATGGCGGCCATCAGGCGCTTGTAGATGCTGTCGCCGTTGCCGGCGATCAGCGCGTAGCCGCCGTCGCTGCACAGGTAGGCGTTGCTGGGCGCGATGCCGGGCAGCGCGCTGCCGCCGGGGCCGCGCACCGCGCCGAAGGCGCTGTATTCGGGCACCAGGCTTTCCATGCAGTTGAATACCGCCTCGTACAGGGCGACGTCGACCACTTGCCCCTGGCCGCTGCGCTGCCGCTCCTGCAGCGCCAGCAGGATGCCGATGACGCCATGCAGCGCAGCCAGGGTGTCGCCGATGCTCACGCCGACGCGCACCGGCACCCGGCCCGGCTCCGCGGTGAGGTGGCGCAGGCCGCCCATGGCCTCGCCCACCACGCCGAAGCCGGGGCGGTCCTTGTAGGGGCCGGTCTGGCCGTAGCCGCTGATGCGCAGAACGATCAGGCGCGGGTTCAGTTCCTGCAGCTTGTCCGGGCCCAGACCCCAGCCTTCCAGCGCGCCGGGGCGGAAATTCTCGATCAGCACGTCGGCCTCGGTGGCCAGCTTGCGCACGATCTCCTGGGCTGCGGGGTTCTTCAGGTCGAGGGCTACAGAGCGCTTGTTGCGCGACTGCACCTGCCACCACACCGAGGTGCCGTTCTTCAGCAGGCGCCAGTTGCGCAGCGGATCACCGGCGCCGGGCGGCTCGATCTTGACGACGTCGGCGCCGAAGTCGGCCAGGGTCTTCGCGGCGAAGGGCCCGGCGATCAGCTGGCCCATCTCCAGGACCTTGAGGCCGGTCAGGGGGCCGGCGGGGGTGTTCGTCTCCATGGGGCGCAGTGTGGTCCTGCGCCACGCGGGCGTCTATTGCCGTTTTCGGGGACGAGTCTTCGCATCCTGCGAAGGCTCGGCCAGGAACTCCACCAGCGCCGCGGCGGCCGGATCTACCGGGCCGCTGCGGGTGGCCACCAGCAGCCGGCGCGCGGCCCAGGCGTCGGCTGCTGGTGGCCACCCGCAGCCGGCGCGCGGCCCAGGCGTCGGCCAGCGGCCGCCAGCGCAGGCCCATGGCGTCCACCATGGGCATCACCGCCGCCTTCGGCAGGATGGTGATGCCGAGACCCGAGGCCACCAGGTGGCAGACCGCGTCGAAGCTGCGCACCTGCATGCGCACCTTGAGCGTCAGGCCGCTGGCGAGCGCCGTGCGCTGCAGGCGGTTCAGGAGCGCCGCGCCGTCGGTGAGCGTGACCCAGTCCTCGTCCAGCGCGTCCGCCAGCGGCATGGCGCCGCGCCCGGCCAGGCGGTGCCTGGGCGGAATCACCAGCACCAGCTCGTCGCGCCGGAACATGCGGCAGTCCAGGCCCTCGGTTTCGGCGCCCTCGACGAACACGCCGACATCGGCACGCCCTTCGCGCAAGGCGGCGACCACGCCGTCCGAGACCTGCTCCTCCAGCTCCACCCGCACCTGCTGCGCCTGCTTCGCATAGCGCGCCAGCAGCGGCGGCAGGAACTGGGTGATGGCGGCGGAGCTGGCGCACAGGCGAACGTGCTGCGCGATGCCCTGGCGCAGGTCCGCGAGCTCGCTGCCCATCTGCTCCAGCGACTGCAGCAGCGCGATGGCATGGCGGGCGAATACGCGCCCGGCTGCCGTGGGCAGCACGCCGCGGCCATGGCGCTGGAACAGCGGCTCGCCGATGGCATCTTCCAGCTCGCGGATGCGGCGGCTGGCGGCGGCGAGCGCGAGGTGCGCCTCGCGCGCGGCGGCGCTCAGGCTGCCGTGCTCCACGCAGTCCACCACCAGGCGGATGGAGACGAGATCGAAGCGGGCCAGGTTGTAGGGGACGCGGCCGGGCATGGAATCAAAGAAGGCGGTCCAGGCCGGCCAGTTCGTCCTGCAAGGGCGCGAAATCGTCCCGCGTGCGGGCCGGCTGCAGCAGCATGGCGTCCAGCCGCTCCTCCAGGGTCCGCGCGGCCACGCTCAAGTCCTTCAGCCCGAAGGTCCCCGCCGAGCCGGCGATCTTGTGGACGATGCCGTGCAGGCCGCGCAGCGGCTCTTCGTCCTGCGGCGCCGCCAGGCATTGCCGCAGGAACGCCCGCGCCTCGGCCAGGCGTTCGGGCACCTGGCGGGCGTAGTCGTCGCGGAATTGCTGGAGGGCCTTCTGGAAATCGGCGGCGTCGCTCATGCCGCCATTGTGCTGGCTCAGTCCTCGCCCATGTGCAGCCAGTCCGTCTCCGGCATCTGCTGCATGAAGCGCATGACGTTTTCCAGCACGCCCTGGCTTTCGGCCCACTCCACGTGCTCGCGGAACAGCAGGCGCTTGGTCAGCGGCGCGGTGATGGCCCAGGCCGGGCCGACCGGCGGGGTGGGCGGCGGCTGCTCGCCGCGCACCGTCTTGCGCGCGGGCAGCAGCGCGTGCATTTCCTGCCAGCGCTCCTGCCGCGGGCAGACGCGGTTGTTCTTGCGAGCCACCAGCATGGCGGCGTCGAGCGTGAACAGCGGCTGGGCCTCCGCCGCGCGCTTCTTCAGCGTGACCGGCACCGTCATCGGCTGGGTCTGGGCCCAGCCCGGGTCTTCGCTGCTGCGGTGCAGCGTCGAGGCCGGCGCCGTGTCGGCGAAGCGGTTCTCGTGCTGCTTGTTCACCTCGGACCAGAGCGCCCACACCGAGTCGCTGCTGTGCTCGATCACCTCGGGCGCCGGGAGTTTCTCGCCGAGCGCCGCGTGCAGGTCGAATTCGGGCTTGGGTCGGGGAGTCTTCGGAGCGGAGGCCATGGGTAGCCAATCGTAAGGCCTGTGGAGGCATTTGCCTTAATCCACGTCAGCAAAACTTAAGACCTCGCGTGAAATGCGTCCGTAATCCGCCGGCGACAGCCGCGCGGGCGCCCCGGCCAGCCCGGCAGCCCGCCCGGCCCGGGGTGGCAAGGTCACTACACTGCGCCCCATGCAGAGCCCATCCGCGCCCGCGAAGTCCGCCCAATCGCTTTCCGGGCTGTTGCCCTTCCTGCGTCCCTACCGCGTCCGCATTGCGCTGGCGTGCCTGTTCCTGCTGACCGCGGCGACGGCAATGCTGCTGTTCCCGCTGGCGCTGCGCGGCATGATCGACCTGGGCCTGTCCGCCGCGCCCGGTGATCGCGTGCTGGCCTTGCGCGAGCACTTCCTGCTGCTGTTCGGCGTGGCCGTGGCGCTGGGCCTGTCGTCCGCGGCGCGCTTCTACCAGGTGAGCTGGCTGGGCGAGCGTGTCACCGCCGACCTGCGCAACGCCGTCTATGCGCACGTCCTGGAACAAAGCCCCGAGTTCTTCGAGAGCACGCAGACCGGCGAAGTGCTGTCGCGCCTGACCACCGACACGACGGTGGTGCAGACGGTGATCGGCTCCTCGTTCTCGCTGGGCCTGCGCAACCTGGTGATGGGCGTCGGCGCGCTCGTGATGCTGGTGGTGACCCACCCGTACGTGATGGTGCAGGTGCTCGGCGTGGTGCTGCTGGTGGTGCTGCCCGCGATGTGGTTCGGCCGGCGCGTGCGGCGGCTGTCGCGCGCCAGCCAGGACCGCGTGGCCGACTCGAGCGCCATCGCCGCGGAAGTGCTGAACGCCATCCCCGTCGTGCAGAGCTATGCGGCCGAAACGCGCGAGGCGCAGCGTTTTTCCGGCGCCACCGAGAACGCGTTCCGCACCGGCATCCGCCGCACCAAGGCCCGCGCCGCGCTGGTGGCCTTCGTCATCATCGCCAACGCGGCGCTGATGCTGTGGGGCCTGTACGAAGGCACGCAGGCCGTGCTGCGCGGCGAGCTCACCGCCGGCCAGCTGGGGCAGGCCGTGCTGTACGTCGGCATCTTCGCCGGCGCGATCGCCATCCTCGGCGAGGTCTATGGCGACCTGCTGCGCGCCGCCGGCGCCACCGAGCGCCTGATGGAGCTGCTGGCAAGCCGCTCGCCGGTGGCTTCGCCGGCGGTGCCCGTGGCCGCTCCGCGGCTGGGCGCCGGCAGCCGGGTCGAGTTCGACGGCATCCGCTTCTTCTATCCCTCGCGGCCGGCCACGCCGGCGCTGGATCGGTTCGACCTGGACGTGCGCCCGGGTGAAACGGTGGCCCTGGTCGGCCCCAGCGGCGCGGGCAAGAGCACGGTGTTCCAGTTGCTGCTGCGCTTCTACGATCCGCAGGAAGGCCGCATCGTCGTCGACGGCACGCCGATCCGCGACCTCGGCTTGCAGGACCTGCGGGATCGCATCGCGCTGGTGCCGCAGGAGGCGGTGATCTTCTCCGCTTCGGCGCGCGAGAACATCCGCTATGGCCGCCCCGGCGCGAGCGATGCGGAGGTGGAAGCGGCCGCACGCGGCGCCTTCGCGCACGATTTCATCGCCGCCCTGCCGGAAGGCTACGACACCTTCCTGGGCGAGCGCGGCGTGCGCCTGTCAGGCGGGCAGCGGCAACGCATCGCGATCGCGCGGGCGATGCTGAAGAACCCGCCCCTGCTGCTGCTGGACGAGGCCACCAGCGCGCTCGACGCCGAGAGCGAGCGCATGGTGCAGGCCGCGCTGGAAAGCGCGATGCAGGGCCGCACGACGCTGGTGATCGCGCACCGCCTGGCGACGGTGCAGAAGGCCCACCGCATCATCGTGCTCGATCACGGGAAGATCGTGGAGGCAGGGACGCATGAGGCCCTGCTGGCGGCGCAGGGGGTCTACGCGCGGCTGGCGGCGCTGCAGTTCATGACTTGAGAAGGCGGACTTCCGAGCGCCAAGGACGCAAAAACACGCAAAGGACGCAAAAAGGACATCCTGAATTCCTTTTGCGTCCTTTGCGAAATCTTTGCGTCCTTTGCGTCCGGAAGTCCGCCCTTGAACCCCTACTGCAACGGACCTTTCAAGCCCTTCGGAACCGGCAGCGGCAGCACCGAGATGCCCTCTTCCAGCAAGGACTCGGTTTCCTCGCGCGAAGCCTGGCCGCGGATGCTGCGCTCCTCGGTTTCGCCGTAGTGGATCTTGCGCGCTTCCTCGGCGAATTTCTCGCCCACGTCCTCGGTGTTGGCCATGACGTGCTTCACCATCTGCAGCCACGCCGCCTGCATCTTGGGGTCGGGCGTGTTCATCACCGGCTGCTTGGGCGGCGCGGGCTCGGCGGCGCCCAGGTTCAGGCGCGGCGCGCTGGGCAGCTTGGCGACGTGCGCGTCACCGCACATCGGGCATTCGACCAGGCCGCGCCCCAGCTGGTCCTGGAAGTCGTCTTCCGAGGCGAACCAGCCTTCGAAGCCATGGCCGTGGCTGCATTGGAGATTCAGGACCTTCATGCCCCTGCAGATGGCGTCTGCCAGTCGAGTTTCCAAGTCCCCGCCAGCACATTCTGAACCCACAGCGCCGCTGCCAGCGTCTTGGAATCCTTGACCGTGCCGTCGCGGCACCAGCCCAGGAGCTCCTCGGGGGTGGCCGTGAAGACGTCCAGGAACTCGCCGTGATCCAGCTGCGCGCCCTGCAAGGTCAGGCCGCGAGCGAACCAGATGTGGATGGCCTCGTCCGAATAGGCCACCGTGGGATACAGCGTGAAGGCGTAGGCCCACTCGCGCGCCACGTAGCCGGTTTCCTCCAGCAGCTCGCGCTGCCCGCAGGCCAGCGCGCCCTCGCCCGGGTCCAGCTTGCCGGCGGGGATCTCGATGATCACCTGCCTGGTCGGGTGCCGGTACTGGCGCTCCAGCACGATGCGGCCGTCTTCCAGCAGCGGGATGACGGCGACCGCGCCCGGGTGCAGCACGAACTCGCGCGTGGACTGATGGCCGTCGGGCAGGCGCACGGTGTCGCGCACGACGTGCAGGAAGCGGCCCTTCAGCAGTTCCTCGCGCGACAACGCTTCTTCCCGCAGGTGCGAATCACTCATGTCAAGTCTCCGTGCCGGGCCCTTCAAGCGTCACCGCGGAACCGGCTTTGCCGGGCCGCTGGTGGCGCCCCTTGAGGGGGAAGCGCCGAAGGCGCATCGGGGGTGGGCCAATTCAATGCCTGGGTTTGAACAGGTAACGCCAGACGAAGCCCGGAGCGGCGAAGGTGAGGAATAGCGCGCCCGTGACCGCGTAGAACTCCCAGCCTTGCGGCGAGATCTGGCCGGCGTGCTGCTCCAGCGCGAGGCCGATGCCGCCGACCACGAAGTACAGCAGCACCAGCTCGCCCAGGCGCAGGGCGAGGTTCTTGCCGCCCGCGAGCGGAACCACGCCCAGCACCCGCTGGCTGAGGAATGGCAGGTTGGCGGCGCAGAACGCCAGCACCAGCACGAGCCAGACGGATGCGGTCTGCGTCACTTCAGGTCGTCAATGCCTTGAGGATGGCCTGCGCGCACAGCGACATCAGGCCGCCCGGCAGGATGCCCAGGATCAGCACCAGCGCGCCATTGATCGTCAGCACCACGCGCACGTCGGCGGGCGCCGCGACGGTGGTGGCCGTGATCGGCGCATCGAAGTACATGACCTTGACGACGCGGATGTAGTAGTAGGCGGCCACCAGCGACATCATCACCGCGAACACGGCCAGCCCGATGTTGAAGCTGCTGCCGGAGACCAGCAGCGCCTGCAGCACCGCCAGCTTGGCGTAGAAGCCCACCATCGGCGGCACTCCGGCCAGCGAGAACAGGCAGATCGCCATGATCGCGGCGTACAGCGGGCTGCGCTGGTTGAGGCCGGCCAGGTCGGAGATCTCCTCGCTCTCGAAGCCTTCGCGCGACAGCAGCAGGATGACGCCGAAGCTCGCCAGCGTGGTCAGCACGTAGGTGACGATGTAGAACATCGCCGAGCTGTAGGCATTGGCGGCGGCGGCGGGGCTGCCGTTCACCACGCCCGAGAGCAGGCCCAGGATCACGAAGCCCATCTGGCCGATCGTGGAATACGCCAGCATCCGCTTCAGGTTGGTCTGCGCGATGGCTGCCAGGTTGCCGATGAACAGCGAGCACACGGCCAGCACCACCAGCATCTGCTGCCAGTCGAAGGCCAGCGGCAGCAGGCCTTCCACCAGCAGGCGGATCGCGATGGCGAAGGCCGCCAGTTCGGGAGCCGAGCCGATGATCAGCGTGATCGCGGTCGGGGCGCCCTGGTAGACGTCCGGGATCCACATGTGGAAGGGCGCGGCGCCCAGCTTGAAGGCGAGGCCGGCGACGATGAACACGAGGCCGAACACCAGCACCTGGTGCTTGACCTGGCCGGTGCTCACCACCTTGAAGACGGTGCCGATGTCCAGCGAGCCAGTGGCGCCGTAGATCATGGACAGGCCGTACAGCAGGAAGCCCGAAGCCATCGCGCCCAGCACGAAGTACTTCATGGCCGCTTCGGTCGCCACCGTGTGGTCGCGGCGCAGCGCCACCAGCGCATAGCTGGAGAGCGTCAGCAGTTCCAGGCCCAGGTAGATGACCAGGAAGTTGTTGCCCGAGATCATCACGAAGATGCCCAGCAGCGCGAACATCGAGAGCGTGAACATCTCGCCGCCGCGCAGCATGTCGCGCACGCCGGCGTACGGGCGGCCGTAGACCATGCAGACCATCATGGAGAGGGTCGCAAAGAACTTCAGCCAGTTGGCCATGCTGTCGACGACCACCATGCGGTTGAAGGCATAGACGGTGTCGCCGGCGGCGCCGGCCTGGGCCGTCAGCCAGGCCACGACGGCCAGGGACAGCATGGTGAGGGCGTAAGTGGCGGTGCGCAGGCGGCTCGTCACGCCCAGGTCCACCAGGGCGACGACGCAAGCCATCACCAGCAGGACGATCTCGGGCGCGACCGCGCTAAAGCTCAAGGAGTCGATCATGTTCGTGTCTTCCCGCTCACTGCAGCTTGGAGGCCGAGACCTGCTTCACGAAGGCGCCCACCGAGGCGTCCATGACGTCGGTGAAGGGCTTCGGGTAGACGCCCATGTAGAGCGTCGCCAGGGCCAGCAGGCCCAGCATCAGGAACTCGCGGGCGTTGATGTCGGTGAGGGCCTTCACGTGTTCGTTGGCCACGGGGCCGAAGTAAACGCGCTTGACCATCCACAGGGTGTAGGCGGCGCCGAAGATCAGCGCGGTGGCGGCCGCGAGGCCCAGCCAGAAGTTCACCTTGACGGTCGCCAGGATCACCATCCACTCGCCGACGAAGCCGGCGGTGGCAGGCAGGCCGCAGTTGGCCATGGCGAACAGCACGGCGAAGGCCGCGAAGGTGGGCATGGTGTTCACCACCCCGCCGTAGTCGGCGATGTTGCGCGAGTGCACGCGGTCGTACAGCACGCCGATGCACAGGAACATGGCGCCGGAGACGAAGCCGTGGGCGATCATCTGCACCAGGCCGCCGGCGATGCCGACGTGCTGGAAGATGAAGAAGCCGAGCGTGACGAAGCCCATGTGCGCGACGGACGAATAAGCGACCAGCTTCTTCATGTCCTGCTGCACCATGGCGACCAGGCCCACGTAGATCACGGCGATCAGCGACAGCGCGATGATCAGCCAGGCCCATTCACGCGAGGCGTCCGGGGCGATCGGCATCGAAAAGCGCAGGAAACCGTAGGCGCCCAGCTTCAGCATGATGGCGGCCAGCACGGCGGAGCCGCCGGTGGGCGCTTCCACGTGCACGTCGGGCAGCCAGGTGTGCACCGGCCACATCGGCACCTTCACCGCGAAGGCCGCGAAGAAGCCGAAGAACAGCAGCGTCTGCTCCAGCGAGGACAGCGGCAGCTTGTGCCAGGTGAGGATGTCGAAGCTGCCGCCGGACTTGGTGTACAGGTAGACCAGCGCCACCAGCATCAGCAGCGAGCCGAGCAGCGTGTACAGGAAGAACTTGAAGGCCGCGTAGATCTTGTTCGGGCCGCCCCAGATGCCGATGATCAGGTACATCGGGATCAGCGTGGCTTCGAAGAAGGTGTAGAACAGCACGCCATCGAGCGCGCAGAACACGCCGATCATCAGGCCCGACAGGATCAGGAAGGCGCCGTAGTACTGGTTGACGCGCTCGGTGATCACTTCCCAGCCGGCGATCACCACGACCAGCGTGATGAAGGCGGTGAGCAGCACGAACCAGAACGAGATGCCGTCCAGGCCCAGGTGGTAGTTGACGTTGAAGCGCTCGATCCACGGCACGTTCTCGACGAACTGCATGGACGCGGTGCTCACGTCGAACTGGCCGTACAGGGGCAGCGTCACCAGGAAACTGGCGAGCGCGCCGATCAGCGCGATCCAGCGCACGGTGCGCGCCTGGTCGTCGCGGCCAAGGGCCAGCAGGATGCCGCCGAACACGATCGGCATCCAGATGGCGAGGCTGAGGAGTCCCATCTTCATTCTTGTTTCCTTACTTCTTCAGCCACTCGGAGACCATGGGCCAGCTGACGAAGTACGACATCAGCACGATCACGCCCAGCAGCATGGCGAAGGCGTAGTGATAGATGTAGCCGGATTGCACCCAGCGCACGACGCCGGCGAACCACGCCACGGCGCGGGCGCTGCCGTTGACGAACACGCCTTCGATCACGCCCTGGTCACCACCCTTCCACAGGCCGGTGCCGATGGCACGCGCCGCGCGGGCGATGATGTTTTCGTTGATCCAGTCCAGGTAGTACTTGTTTTCCAGCAGCGTATAGATCGGCTGGCAACGCTGCTTGATCGCAGCCGGAATGTCCGGCCGCTTCATGTAGAAGAACCAGGACAGCACCACGCCGGCAATCGCCAGCCACAGAACGGGCGAGGTGATGCTGTGCAGCGCCATGGCCACGGGGCCGTGGAATTCCTTGGCCATCTCTTCCAGCGCCGGGTGGTGCTCGAAGTTGATGAAGATCGCGTCCTTGAAGAAGTCGCCGTACAGCATGCCGCCGATGGTCAGGAAGCCGATCACCACCGAGGGGAAGGCCAGCAGGATCAGCGGCGCGGTCACGACCCAGGGCGACTCGTGCGGCTTGGCGTGGTCATCGTGGTGGTGGTGCGGATCCGGTTCCTCGTCCGCGTGGTGTTCGTGGGCCGGCGCCTGGTCGTAGCGCTCCTCGCCGTGGAAGACCAGGAAGTACATGCGGAACGAATAGAAGGCCGTCACGAACACGCCCGCCATCACGGCGAAGTAGGCAAAGCCGGCGCCGGGCAGGTGCGAAGCGTGTACCGCCTCGATGATCGAGTCCTTGGAGTAGAAGCCCGCGAAGAACGGCGTGCCGATCAGCGCCAGCGAACCGATCAGGGACGTGATCCAGGTGATCGGCATGTACTTGCGCAGGCCGCCCATCCAGCGGATATCCTGGTTGTGGTGCATGCCGATGATGACGGAGCCCGCGGCCAGGAACAGCAGCGCCTTGAAGAACGCGTGCGTCATCAGGTGGAACACCGCCACCGAGTAGGCGGAGGCGCCCAGCGCCACGGTCATGTAGCCCAGCTGGGACAGCGTGGAGTACGCGACGACGCGCTTGATGTCGTTCTGGATGATGCCCAGGAAGCCCATGAACAGCGCCGTGATCGCGCCGATCACCATGACGAAGTTCAGCGCCGTGTCGGACAGCTCGAACAGCGGCGACATGCGCGCCACCATGAAGATGCCGGCCGTCACCATGGTGGCGGCGTGGATCAGCGCGGAGATGGGGGTCGGGCCTTCCATCGAGTCAGGCAGCCACACGTGCAGCGGGAACTGCGCGCTCTTGCCCATGGCGCCGATGAACAGGCAGATGCACAGCACCGTGATCAGCTGCCAGTCGGTGCCGTAGCCGAAGGCCAGCTTGCCCAGCTCTTCGGCCTTGCCGAAGGTCTCGGCGTAGTTCAGCGTGCCGGCGTAGGCGAAGATCAGGCCGATGCCCAGGATGAAGCCGAAGTCGCCGACGCGGTTGACCAGGAAGGCCTTCAGGTTGGCGAAGATGGCCGTGGGCTTGGTGTACCAGAAGCCGATCAGCAGGTAGGAGACCAGGCCCACCGCTTCCCAGCCGAAGAACAGCTGCAGGAAGTTGTTGCTCATCACCAGCATCAGCATGGAGAAGGTGAAGAGCGAGATGTAGCCGAAGAAGCGGTTGTAGCCTTCGTCTTCCTCCATGTAGCCGATGGTGTAGATGTGCACCATCAAAGACACGAAGGTCACGACGCACATCATCATCGCCGTCAGGCCGTCGACGAGGAAGCCGATCTCCATCTTCAGGCCGCCGACGTTCATCCATTCGTAGATCGTCTGGTTGAAGCGGGCGCCGTCGACCGCGACGCTCTTGAGCGTGAGCGCGGAGATGACGAAGGCGATGAAGACGCCGAGGATGGTGGCGCTGTGGGCGACCCGGCGGCCGACGACGTTGCCGCCGAAGGTGGTGCCGAAGATGCCCGCCACCGCGGCGCCAACGAGGGGCGCAAGCGGAACGACGAGCAGCGTAGCTGCGTTGAGGGTGGTAGCCATCGTTGTTCTTAGCCCTTCAGCGCGTTCAGTTCTTCGACGTTGATGTTCTCTTTGTTCCGGAACAGCAGCACGAGGATGGCCAGGCCGATCGCCGATTCGGCGGCGGCCACGGTCAGGATGAAGAACACGAACACCTGCCCGTGCATGTCGCCCAGGTAGTAGGAGAACGCCACGAAGTTCGTGTTCACCGCCAGCAGCATCAGTTCGATGCACATCAGCAGCACGATGAGGTTGCGGCGGTTCAGGAAGATGCCGATCACGGACAGCGCGAACAGGATCGCGCCCAGCGTGAGGAAGTGGCCGAGGGTGATGATCATGCCTTGCCCTCCGGGGCAGCTTCCACTTGCGGGGCCGGACGCACCGCCGGCGGCACCTTGACGACCTGCAGGCGGTCGCGCGCCTTCACGCGCACGGCCAGCGAGGGATCGATGGCCTTGCTGTCCTTGCGGGCCCGCAGCGTCAGCGCGATGGCGGCGACGATGGCCACCAGCAGCAGCACGGCGGCGATTTCCAGCGGGAACAGGTATTCGGTATAGAGCAGCTTGCCCAATTCGCGCGTGTTCGAGTACTGGATGCCGGCTTGCGCGGCGGCGGCGACGCCGGGCAGCGCTCGCGGCTCTTCGGCGGGGCGGAAGCCGCCCATCAGCACCGCGGCCATCTCCAGCGCGATCAGCGCGCCGATGGTGGCGGCCAGCGGGAAATGCTTCCAGAAGCCGGCCCGCAGCTTGGCGACGTCGATGTCCAGCATCATCACCACGAACAGGAACAGCACCATCACCGCGCCCACGTACACGAGCACCAGCGAGATGGCGAGGAACTCGGCCTTCAGCAGCATCCACACGCCGGCGGCCTGGAAGAAGGTGAGCACCAGGAACAGCGCCGCATACACGGGGTTGCGGGCCGTGATCACCCGGAAGGCCGCGAACAGCAGCACCACCGAGAACAGGTAGAAGAGTCCGGTACGAACGTCCATGTTGTTTTTCTCGCTTACCGGTACTTGGCGTCGGCCGCCTTGGTGGCCGCGATCTCGGCTTCGTAGCGGTCGCCCACGGCCAGCAGCATGTCCTTGGTGAAGTACAGGTCGCCGCGCTTTTCGCCGTGGTATTCCAGGATGTGCGTCTCGACGATCGAGTCCACCGGGCAGCTCTCTTCGCAGAAGCCGCAGAAGATGCACTTGGTCAGGTCGATGTCGTAGCGGTTCGTGCGGCGGGTGCCGTCGGCGCGCTGCTCGCTCTCGATCGTGATCGCCAGCGCGGGGCACACGGCCTCGCACAGCTTGCAGGCGATGCAGCGTTCTTCGCCGTTCTCGTAGCGGCGCAGCGCGTGCAGGCCGCGGAAGCGCGGGCTGAGCGGCGTCTTTTCTTCCGGGAACTGCACGGTGATCTTGCGGGCAAAGAAGTACTTGCCCGTGACGCGCAGTCCCTTGAAGAGCTCCACCAGCATGAAGCTGCGGAGGAAGTCCCCGAGGTTGAAGCCGGGGCGGGCCAGGGTATCGGTTGCCATGGCTTTATTTGAAGATGTTGTAAGGCGTTTGCATCCACGCCCCGATGACGACGAGCCACACGAGCGTGACCGGAATGAAGATCTTCCAGCCCAGGCGCATGATCTGGTCGTAGCGGTAGCGCGGGAAGGTCGACCGGACCCACAGGAACATGGTGACCATGACGAAGGTCTTGGCGCCCAGCCAGATCCAGCCGGGGATCAGGTTCAGGATCGGGGCGTCGATGGGAGGCAGCCAGCCGCCCAGGAACATGATGACCGCCAGGATGGAGACGAGCCACATGTTGGCGTACTCCGCCAGGAAGAACATGGCGAAGGACATGCCCGAGTACTCGATCATGTGGCCGGCCACGATTTCCGATTCGCCTTCCACCACGTCGAAGGGGTGGCGGTTCGTCTCGGCCAGGCCGGAGACGAAGTACACGACGAAGATGGGCAGCAGCGGCAGCCAGTTCCAGGACAGGATGCCGATGCCCCTGTCCGCGAACATGCCGCGGCCCTGCTGCATGACGATGTCCGTCATGTTCAGGCTGCCGGCGACCATCAGCACCACCACGAAGCAGAAGCCCATGGCGATTTCGTAGCTGACCATCTGGGCCGAGGCGCGCAGCGCGCCCAGGAAGGCGTACTTCGAGTTCGACGCCCAGCCGGCGATGATGACGCCGTACACCTCGAGCGAGGTGATGGCCATCATGAACAGCAGGCCGGCGTTAATGTTGGACAGCGCGACTTCAGGACCGAAGGGGATAACCACCCAGGCGGCCAGCGCCGGCATGATGGTCATGACCGGGCCCAGCAGGAACAAGCCCTTGTTGGCGACCGTCGGGAGGATGATCTCCTTGGTCATCAGCTTGAGCGCGTCCGCGATCGGCGTCAGCAGGCCGAAGGGGCCAATGCGGTTCGGGCCGGGGCGGATCTGCGTCCAGCCGATCGCCTTGCGTTCCCACAGCGTGAGGTACGCGACGCAACCCATCAGGGGCAGCACGACGCAGATGATCTTGATCAGCGTCCAGACGATGGGCCAGCCGGCCCCCGTCCACCAGGGCGCGGCGATCAGGCCGTTGCCGAAGCCGTAGATGCTTTCGATCATGCAGCCACCTCGTTCGCCACGCGGGCGTCGGCCGTGAGCTGCAGCGAAGGCGCGCGGCGCACGATGGAGTCCAGCTGGTAGATGGCGGCGCTGACCGGGCGGGCGTTGGTGTCGCCCAGCCAGGCGGCAGCGCTGGTCTTGTTGGACAGCAGGCCGCCCTGCACCAGGTCCTGGCCGGCGTCGGCCTTGCCGCGCGCCGCTTCCAGCACGTCCTGCGAAGACTCGTATTCGAAGCCTGGCAGGCCCAGCAGGTTGGCCAGCACGCGCAGCACCTTCCAGCCCGGGCGGGTTTCCGCCAGCGGCTTGACCACGGCGTGGAAGCCCTGGACGCGGCCTTCGGCGTTGACGAAGGTGCCGGGCGTCTCGGTCCACGGCGCGATGGGCAGCAGCACGTCGCTGATGTCCATGTTGGCCTTGAACGGGCTGAGCGTCACCACCATGTCGGCCTGGCCGATGGCGGCGGCGCCCTTGGCGCCGGCGGCGGAGTCGAACTCCGGCTCGTTGTTCAACAGGATCGCAGCCTTCAGGCCGCCCGCCAGCATCTGGCCGGCGTTCAGGCCGCCCTGCCCCGGCAGCGCCTTCACCAGTTGCGCGCCAACGGTGTTGGCGGCTTCGGTGAGGTAGCCCACGGTGGCGCCGATCTGGTCGGCGATCCAGCTGGCCAGGGCCAGCAGCGACGAAGCGCTGGGGTGGTGCGCGGCGGCGTTGCCCAGCAGGATGGCCTTGCGCTCGCCGGACAGCAGCGTCGCGGCGATCGCCTTGGCGGCGTCGGTGGCGTTGCCCTGCAGCGGAGCCTTGCTGCCCTTCTCGTTGCCGATGGCGGTGGCCACGTCGGCCAGCACTTGCGTCCATTGGCCGGCCGGAACGATGGACTTGCCGGCGATGTTCATCGCCCAATCGTCGTCGCGGTCGTGGATGACGGAGAGCTTGGCGCCGGTGCGCACGGCGTAACGCATGCGCAGCGCGAACAGCGGGTGGTCCTTGCGCAGGTTGGAGCCGACCACCAGCGCGCCTTGCAGCGTCGACAGCGAGGCGATGGTCGTACCGAGCCACCGCACCGCAGGTGCGTCCTGTGACGCGCCTTCGTTCGTCGTGAATTCTGCGTTGCGCAGGCGGTAGTCGATGTTCTCGGAGCCCAGGCCACGCAGCACCTGCGCGGCGAGGAACAGTTCTTCCACCGTGCTGTGCGGGCTGGCCAGCAGGCCGATCGCCTTGGCGCCGTGCTGCTGCTTGACCTGCTTCAGGCCGTTGGCCACGTATTCCAGCGCGGTCTGCCAGTCGACCGTCTTCCACTCGCCGCCCTGCTTCAGCATGGGGGCGGTCAGGCGCTCGTTGCCGTTCAGCGCTTCGTAGGAGAAGCGGTCGCGGTCGGCCAGCCAGCATTCGTTGACGTCGTTGTTCTCGAACGGCAGGACCCGCAGGACCTTGTTGTTCTTGACCTGGACGATCAGGTTGGCGCCTTCGGAATCGTGCGGGCTCACACTCTTGCGGCGCGAGAGTTCCCAGGGCCGCGCGCTGTAGCGGAACGGCTTGCTGGTGAGCGCGCCGACCGGGCACAGGTCGATCATGTTGCCGGACACTTCGGAATCGACCGTGTCGCCCAGCACCGTGGTGATCTCGCTGTGCTCGCCGCGGTGGATCATGCCCAGCTCCATCACGCCGGCCACTTCCTGGCCGAAGCGCACGCAGCGGGTGCAATGGATGCAGCGGCTCATCTCCTCCATGGAGATCAGCGGGCCGACGTCCTTGTGCAGGACCACGCGCTTCTCTTCCTGGTAGCGGGAAGCGGAGCCGCCGTAGCCCACGGCCAGGTCCTGCAACTGGCATTCGCCGCCCTGGTCGCAGATCGGGCAGTCCAGCGGGTGGTTGATCAGCAGGAACTCCATCACCGACTGCTGCGCCTTGATCGCCTTGTCGCTCTTGGTGCGGACGATCATGCCGTTGGTGACGGGGGTGGCGCAGGCCGGCATCGGCTTGGGCGCCTTCTCCACGTCCACCAGGCACATGCGGCAGTTGGCGGCGATGGAGAGCTTCTTGTGGTAGCAGAAGTGCGGAATGTAGGAACCGGCCTTGTCGGCAGCATGCATCACCATGCTGCCTTCCGGCACCTGGACCTTCTGTCCGTCGAGTTCGATCTCAATCATTGTGTGACGGCCTCGGCCTTCTTGATCTTGGCCTCGAATTCGTGGCGGAAGTGCTTGATCATCGCCCGGACCGGCATCGCGGCGGCATCGCCCAGCGCGCAGATGGTGCGGCCCTGGATGTTGTCGGCGACGGAGTTCAGCAGGTCGATGTCGGACGGCTTGCCGACGCCGTGGTGGATGCGGTCCACCACGCGCCACAGCCAGCCCGTGCCTTCACGGCAGGGCGTGCACTGGCCGCACGATTCGTGCATGTAGAAGTAGGACAGGCGCAGCAGGCTTTCCACCATGTCGCGCGTTTCGTCCATGACGATGACCGCGCCCGAGCCCAGCATGGAGCCGGCCTTGGCGATGGAGTCGTAGTCCATCGTGCAGTTCATCATGATGTCGGCGGGCAGCACCGGGGCGGACGAACCGCCGGGGATCACCGCCTTGAGCTTCTTGCCGCCGCGGACGCCGCCGCACAGTTCCAGCAGCTTGCTGAAGGGCGTGCCCAGGGGGACTTCGTAGTTGCCGGGCATTTCCACGTCGCCGGACACCGAGAAGATCTTGGTGCCGCCGTTGTTGGCCTTGCCGCAATCGAGGTAGGCCTGGCCGCCGTTGCGGATGATCCAGGGCACCGCCGCGAAGGTCTCGGTGTTGTTGATCGTGGTGGGCTTGCCGTACAGGCCGAAGCTGGCCGGGAACGGCGGCTTGAAGCGCGGCTGGCCCTTCTTGCCTTCCAGCGACTCGAGCAGCGCCGTTTCTTCGCCGCAGATGTAGGCGCCGAAACCGTGGAACGCGTGCAGCTGGAAATTGAAGTTGCTGCCCAGGATCTTGTCACCCAGGTAGCCGGCCGCGCGGGCTTCTTCCAGCGCTTCCTCGAAGCGGTCGTAGGTCTGGAAGATCTCGCCGTGGATGTAGTTGTAGCCGATGGAGATGCCCATCGCGTAGGCCGCGATGATCATGCCCTCGATGACGATGTGCGGGTTGAACTGCAGGATGTCGCGGTCCTTGCAGGTGCCCGGCTCGCCCTCGTCCGAGTTGCACACCAGGTGCTTCTGGCCGGGGAACTGGCGGGGCATGAAGCTCCACTTCAGGCCCGTGGGGAAGCCGGCGCCGCCGCGGCCGCGCAGCGCGCTTTCCTTGACGGTGGCGATCACCTGGTCCTGCGTCAGGCCGTCGGCGATGATTTTCTTCAACGCCTGGTAGCCGTCGCGCGCCTCGTAGTCCTTCAGGCGCCAGTTGGTGCCGTCCAGGCCCGCGTAGATCTGCGGGTTGATGTGGCGGCCATGGAAGCAGGTCTGGACGCCCGTCGCCTGGAACTGCGCGAGAACTTGTTCAGCGTTCATCACTTGGCACCCTTCAGCCCGTCGACCAGCTGGTCGAGCTTTTCGCTGGTCATGAAGCTGCACATCGTGCGGTCGTTCACCAGCATCACCGGCGAGTCGGCGCAGGCGCCCAGGCACTCGCTTTGCTGCAGCGTGAACAGGCCGTCGGCCGTGGTCTCGCCCATGGCGATGCCCAGCTTCTTTTCCAGGTGCTGCAGCGCCTTCTGGCCGTCGCGCAGCTGGCAAGGCAGGTTGGTGCAGACGTTCAGCTTGTACTTGCCGACCGGCTTCTGGTTGTACATGTTGTAGAAGGTCGTCACCTCGTGCACCGCGATGGCGGGCATGCCGAGGTAATCGGCGATCTGCTGCTCGGACTCCTTGCTGACGAAGCCCTGCTCCTGCTGGACGATCGCCAGGCAGGCCATGACGGCGGACTGCTTCTGGTCCGCCGGGTACTTCGCCACTTCCCTGGCGAAGCGATTCTTGGTGGATTCCGAAATCATCGGTCGATCTCTCCGAACACGATGTCCATGGTTCCGATGATCGCGACGCCGTCGGCGATCATGTGCCCGCGGGACATTTCGTCCATCGCGGCGAGGTGCGCGAACCCCGGCGGACGGATCTTCATGCGATAGGGCTTGTTGGCGCCGTCGCTCACGATGTAGATGCCGAACTCGCCCTTCGGGTGCTCGACGGCCGCGTATGACTCGCCTTCCGGCACGCGCATGCCTTCGGAGAAGAGCTTGAAGTGGTGGATCAGCTCCTCCATGTTGCTCTTCATGCTTTCGCGCGAGGGCGGCGCCACCTTGTGGTTGTCGGTGATGACGGGGCCCGGGTTCGCGCGCAGCCAGGCCACGCACTGCTGGACGATCTTGTTCGATTCGCGCAATTCCTGCACGCGGACCAGGTAGCGGTCGTAGCAGTCACCCGTCTTGCCGATGGGGATGTCGAAGTCCATCTGGTCGTAGACCTCGTAGGGCTGGTGCTTGCGCAGGTCCCACACGATGCCGGAACCGCGCAGCATCGGGCCGGAGAAGCCCAGGTTCAGCGCGCGCTCGGGCGTGACCACGCCGATGCCCACGGTGCGCTGCTTCCAGATGCGGTTCTCGGTCAGCAGCGTCTCGTATTCGTCGACGTACTTCGGGAAGCGCTTGGTGAAGGCGTCGATGAAGTCCAGCAGCGAACCGTGCCGGTCTTCGTTCATGCGCTCGATCTCGCGCTGGTTGCGGATCTTGTTCGCCGTGTACTTCGGCATCGTGTCCGGCAGGTCGCGGTAGACGCCGCCCGGACGGAAGTAGGCTGCGTGCATGCGCGCGCCGGAGACCGCTTCGTACATGTCGAAGATGTCTTCCCGCTCGCGGAAGCAGTAGATCAGCATGTTCATCGCGCCGCAGTCCATGCCGTGCGCGCCGAGCCACATCAGGTGGTTGAGCAGGCGCGTGAGCTCGGAGAACAGGACGCGGATGTACTGCGCGCGGATCGGCACTTCGACGCCCAGCAGCTTTTCGACGGCCAGGCAGTACGCGTGCTCGTTGGACATCATCGACACGTAGTCGAGGCGGTCCATGTAGGGCAGGTTCTGGATGTAGGTGCGGGTCTCGGCCAGCTTTTCGGTGGCGCGGTGCAGCAGGCCGATGTGGGGGTCGGCGCGCTGGATCACTTCGCCGTCCAGCTCCAGCACCAGGCGCAGCACGCCATGCGCTGCCGGGTGCTGCGGGCCGAAGTTGAGGGTGTAGTTCTTGATTTCAGCCATGGTCTAGCAGCCGGAACTTCCGGACGCAAAGGACGCAAAAGTTGCGCAAAGAACGCCAAAGGACATCAAAGGATTTTTTGCGTCCTTTGAGTTCCTTTGCGCCCTTTGCGTCCGGAAGTCCGTTCCCGATCCCGTTTTCACTGCATCCCCTCCCCGTACTTGTCCTCGCGGATGATGCGGGGCACGATTTCGCGCGGCTCGATCGTCACCGGCTGGTAGATCACGCGGCCGCGCTCGGGGTCGTAGCGCATTTCGACGTGGCCCGACACCGGGAAGTCCTTGCGGAAGGGGTGGCCGATGAAGCCGTAGTCGGTCAACAGGCGGCGCAGGTCGTCGTGGCCTTCGAAGACGATGCCGTACAGGTCGAAGGCTTCGCGCTCGAACCAGCTGGCCGCGTTCCACACGGGCGTGATCGAGTCCACGACGGGCAGGTCGTCGTCGGGCGCGAACACGCGGATGCGCACGCGCTGGTTCAGGCTGACGGACAGCAGGTGCGACGTGACTGCGTAGCGCAGGCCGTCGTAGTCGCCCATGCGGTATTCGCTGTAGTCGACGCCGCACAGGTCCTGCAGCTGCTCGAACTTGCAGCCTTCGCCGTCACGCAGGATGCGGCAGGCTTCCGTGTAGTTCTGCGCCGTGACGACGACGGTCACTTCGCCCAGCGCGAGGTCCACGCGCTTGGCCTTGTCGCCGAGGGCGGCGACCACTGCGTCACGGGTGCTTTCGGGGGAGGTGGCGATGATCATGCGCGGGCGATCGTCTGGGTGCGGCGGATCTTCTGCTGCAGCTGGATGATTCCGTACAGCAGCGCCTCGGCCGTCGGCGGGCAGCCGGGCACGTAGACGTCCACCGGCACGATGCGGTCGCAGCCGCGCACCACCGAGTAGCTGTAGTGGTAGTAGCCGCCGCCGTTGGCGCAGGTGCCCATGGAGAGCACCCAGCGCGGTTCGGCCATCTGGTCGTACACCTTGCGCAGAGCCGGCGCCATCTTGTTGCACAGCGTGCCGGCCACGATCATCAGGTCGGACTGGCGCGGGCTGGGCCGGAACAACATGCCGAAGCGGTCGATGTCGTAGCGGGCGGCGCCCGCGTGCATCATTTCGACCGCGCAGCAGGCGAGGCCGAAGGTCATGGGCCACAGCGAGCCGGTCTTGGCCCAGTTGATGACCGTGTCCACGGTCGTGGTCACGACACCTTTTTCAAGAATGCCTTGGTTTGCCATCGGAAACTTTCGAAATCAGTGAAGGGCTCCGGGAGGGATCACTCCCAGTCGAGCGCGCCCTTCTTCCACTCGTAGATGAAGCCCACCACCAGGATGGCCAGGAAGATCATCATGGCCCAGAAGCCGACCGCGCCGATTTCCTTCAGCGCGACCGCCCACGGAAACAGGAAGGCGATCTCGAGGTCGAACAGGATGAAGAGGATGGCGACGAGGTAGTAGCGCACGTCGAACTTCATGCGCGCGTCCTCGAAGGCCTCGAAGCCGCATTCGTAGGGGGAGTTCTTCTGCGCGTCGGGCTTGTGAACGCCGATGACGTTCGAGATGGTCCAGCCGATGGCTTGGGGCGCGACGCCTACTCCGACCCCTACGAGGATGAACAGGAGGACAGGAAGGTACTGGTCGAGGTTCATCTGGGGCGAGGCTCTTGGAATCTTGGAGGCCTGCCCTGACCTTGGCCGGGCAGGCTGTTGTATTTGGTGCCGTCGGCGAGACTCGAACTCGCACAGCTTTCGCCACTACCCCCTCAAGATAGCGTGTCTACCAATTTCACCACGACGGCAATCGTGCACTGCGCCCCTCATCGCTTGAGGAATTTGCCTCGCCAAGAGCTGGAGGCATGTGCGATTCAGGACAACTACTGATTGTACTCCGAAGGAGACGCCCCACTGCCGTGCTGCAGCGGGGTTTGGGAGCTTGTCAGCTTACTTGGTCGGAATCTGGCCCGCGCCGGAAGCCGCCGGTGCCGCCGGCATCGCCGTGCCGGGCGCGCTGCTGGTGGCGGGCACGCCGGCCGGGCCGCCCGGGATCTGGCCGGCGGTGCCGGCCGCAGCGGGGGCTGATGCGTTGGCGGCGGCCGGCGAGGCGGCCGGGACCGCGGCGCGTTCCAGCACGCTGGAGCCGCCCGTGGTGGGCGCCACGCTGTGGCTGAAATACGCGAGCAGCAGCGTGCAGGCGAAGAACACGGCGGCCAGGACGGCGGTGGTGCGCGACAGGAAGTTCGCGCTGCCGGTGGCGCCGAACAGGCTGCCGGAAGCGCCGCTGCCGAAGGCGGCGCCCATGTCGGCGCCCTTGCCGTGCTGCAGGAGGATGAGGCCGATCATGCCGAGGGCCGACAGCATCTGGATGGCGAGCACGATGGTCGTGATGGCTTGCATGGAATAACTCCGTAGTTTTCGTTCGTGGCCGCTTCAGCGCTGGGAAGCGTTGGCGGCGGCAATGATCTGCAGGAAATCGGGGGCCTTCAGGGACGCGCCGCCGATCAGGCCGCCGTCGATGTCCGCCTGCGCGAGCAGGCTGGCGGCGTTGGCGGCATTCATGCTGCCGCCATAAAGGATCTGGACGCGCCCGGCGTGTTCCGTGGCGGCGGCCAGCTGCTTGCGCAGCAAGGCATGCACCTGCTGCGCCTGCTCCGGCGTCGCCGTCCTGCCGGTGCCGATGGCCCAGACCGGTTCGTAGGCGACGACGATCTCGCTGATGCAATGGCCGTTGACGTGGATGACGGCGGCCAGCTGGCGCTTCACCACTTCCTCGGTCTTGCCGGCTTCGCGTTCGGCCAGCGTCTCGCCGATGCAGACGATGGGCGTGATGCCGTGGGCAAGCGCCGTCCTGGCCTTCTCGGCCACCAGCGCATCGGTCTCGCCGTGGTACTGGCGGCGTTCGGAATGGCCGACGATGGCGTAGCGCACGCCGAACTCGCGCAGCATGGCCGCGCTGGTCTCGCCGGTGTAGGCGCCCGAGGCGTGCTGCGACACGTCCTGCGCGCCCAGGTCCAGTTTCGACCCGTGGCGCAGCATCTGCACCTGCGCCAGGAAAGGCGCGGGCACGCAGACCGCCACGTCGCAGGCCGCCTCCTTCATGCCGGCGGCCACCGCGCGCACCAGCGCGTCGTTGGCCTCCAGGTTGCCGTTCATCTTCCAGTTGCCGGCAATCAGCTTCTTCTTGGTCATCCGTCCCTCAGCCACTACCACGTCAGCACGATCTTCCCGATGTGCTGGTTCGATTCCATCAGCGCGTGCGCCCGGGCGGCGTCTTCCGCCGGGAAGGTGCTGTGGATGATCGGCTTGATCTTGCGCGCTTCGATCAGCGGCCACACGTTGCGCTTCAGCGCGGCGGCGATGTCCGCCTTGAAGCCCACCGGCCGCGGCCGCAGCGTGGAGCCAGTGATGGTCAGGCGCCTGCGCAGCACCAGGCCGGCGTTGAATTCCGACTTGGTGCCACCCTGGATGGCGATGATCACCAGCCGGCCGTCCTCGGCCAGGCACTCGACCTCGCGCGCGACGTAGGCGCCGGCGACCATGTCGAGGATCACGTCCACGCCCTTGCCGCCGGTGAGCTTCTTCGTCTCCTCGACGAAGTCCTGGGTCTTGTAGTTGATCGCGTGGTCGGCGCCGAGCTCGCGGCAGGCCTTGACCTTGTCGTCGGTGCCCGCCGTGGCGATGACCGTCGCGCCCATGGCCTTGGCCATCTGGATCGCGGTCACGCCGATGCCGCTGGTGCCACCCTGCACGAGGAAGGTTTCACCGGCCTGCAGGCGGCCGCGGTCGAAGACGTTGCTCCAGACCGTGAAGAAGGTCTCGGGCAGCGAAGCCGCCTCGATGTCGTTCAGGCCCCGGGGGATAGGCAGGCACTGGCCGACGGGCGCCACGCACAGTTGCGCGTAGCCGCCGCCAGCCACCAGCGCGCAGACGCGGTCACCCAGCTTGAAGCCGGCTTGCGCCATCGCCTGGGCGTCGCCGCCGATGATGTCGCCCGCCACTTCCAGGCCCGGGATGTCGGACGCGCCGGGCGGCACGGGGTAGTGCCCCATGCGCTGCAGCACGTCCGGCCGGTTGACGCCGCTGGCCCAGACGCGGATCAGCAGCTCGCCCGCCCCCGGCTGGGGGTCGGGCCGCTCGCCGGCGCGCAGGACTTCCGGTGCGCCGTACTGCTGGATCTCGATCGCCTTCATGGCTTACTGCTGCGTGTCGCCCTTGGGCGCGCCCTGCTCCTGCTGCTCGGGCGAGGACTCGCGCGGTTCGCGCGGCGGCTGCTGCTCGCCACGCGGTTCGCGGGACTCACGCGATTCGCGCGGGGGACGATCACCACGGTCGCCACGGTCGCCGCGATCGCCACGGTCACCGCGGTACTCGCCGCGCGGGGGACGGTCGCCGCGATCGCCACGGTCGCCACGCGGCTCGCGCTCGGGCATGCCTTCCGGACGCTCCAGCAGGGCCTTCATGGACAGCTTGACGCGGCCCTTGTCGTCGGTCTCCAGGACCTTGACCTTCACGACCTGGCCTTCGGACAGGTAGTCCGTGACCTTCTCGACGCGCTCGTGGGCGATCTGGCTGATGTGCAGCAGGCCGTCCTTGCCGGGCAGCAGGTTGACCAGGGCGCCGAAGTCCAGGATCTTGGTGATCGGGCCTTCGTAGACCTTGCCGATTTCCACTTCGGCGGTGATCTGCTCGATGCGCTTCTTCGCCTCTTCGGCCTTGTCGGCGTCGGTGGAGGCGATCGTGATGGTGCCGTCTTCGGCGATGTCGATCTGCGTGCCGGTCTCTTCGGTCAGCGCGCGGATGACGGCGCCGCCCTTGCCGATCACGTCCCGGATCTTTTCCGGGTTGATCTTCATCGTGTACAGGCGCGGCGCGAAGTTGGACACGTCGGTCTTCGCCTCGCCCAGGGCTTCCTGCATCTTGCCCAGGATGTGCATGCGCGCTTCCTTGGCCTGGGCCAGGGCGACCTGCATGATTTCCTTGGTGATGCCCTGGATCTTGATGTCCATCTGCAGGGCGGTCACGCCGTTGACGGTGCCGGCCACCTTGAAGTCCATGTCGCCGAGGTGGTCCTCGTCGCCCAGGATGTCGGTCAGCACGGCGAAGCGGTTGGCTTCCTTGATCAGGCCCATGGCGATGCCGGCCACGTGGGCCTTCATCGGCACGCCGGCGTCCATCAGCGCCAGGCAGCCGCCGCAGACGGAAGCCATGGAGGACGAGCCGTTGGACTCGGTGATCTCGGAGACCACGCGCATCACGTAGGGGAACTCTTCCTTCGAAGGCAGCAGCGGGATCAGCGCGCGCTTGGCCAGGCGGCCGTGGCCCACTTCGCGGCGCTTGGTGCTGCCCATGCGGCCCACTTCACCGGTGGCGAAGGGAGGCATGTTGTAGTGGAACAGGAAGCGGTCCTGGTATTCGCCGGCCAGCGCGTCGATGCGCTGCGCGTCCTGCTCGGTGCCCAGCGTGGAGATGACCAGCGCCTGGGTTTCGCCGCGCGTGAACAGGGCGGAGCCGTGGGTGCGGGGCAGCACGCCGGTGCGGATCTCGATGGGACGCACGGTGCGGGTGTCGCGGCCGTCGATGCGCGGCTCGCCGTTCAGGATCTGGCTGCGCACGATGCGCGCTTCGATGTCGAACAGCAGGTTGTCGACCTTGATCGGATCGAACTCGGTGCCCTGCTCCTTCAGCGCGGCGTGCACCGAAGCCGTGGCTTCGCGCAGTGCTTGCGTGCGGGCCTGCTTGGAGCGGATCTGGTAGGCAGCGCGGATATTCTCCTCGGCCAGGCCAGTGACCTTGCCGATGAAGTCTTCGTCCTTGGCGGGCGCTTGCCAGTCCCACACCGGCTTGCCGGCTTCGCGCACCAGTTCGTGGATGGCGTTGATGGCGATGTTGCCCTGCTCGTGGCCGAACACCACGCCGCCCAGCATCACTTCCTCGGACAGTTGCTGCGCTTCGGATTCCACCATCAGCACGGCGGATTCGGTGCCGGCGACGATCAGGTCCAGCTGCGAGTTCTTGCGCTCGGACGGTCCGGGGTTCAGCACGTATTCGCCGTTGACGTAGCCCACGCGGGCGGCGCCGATCGGGCCGTTGAACGGCAGGCCGGAGATGGCCAGCGCGGCGGACACGCCGATCATGGCGGCGATGTCGGCGTCGACTTCGGGGTTCAGCGAGATGGTGTGGATGACCACGTGCACCTCGTTGTAGAAGCCTTCGGGGAACAGCGGGCGGATCGGGCGGTCGATCAGGCGGCTGGTCAGCGTCTCCAGCTCGGAGGGCTTGGCTTCACGCTTGAAGAACGAGCCGGGGATCTTGCCGGCGGCGTAGGTCTTCTCGATGTAGTCGACGGTCAGGGGGAAGAAGTCCTGGCCCGGCTTGGAGGTCTTGGAGCCGACGACGGTGGCCAGCACCACCGTGTCGTCGATGTTCACCAGCACGGCGCCGGAGGCCTGGCGCGCGATCTCGCCGGTTTCGAGCGTGACGGTGTGGTTGCCCCACTGGAACGTCTTGGTGACCTTGTTGAAGATGCTCATGGCTTTTCTCTTTCTCTTGTGGCCGGAGGTTCGGACACGATGCCATTCCTGAAGGGTTCGCCGCTAGCCCTTGAGGAATGACACAGCGTCTGTCCGATGCTCCGAAGTAAAAAACGCCTGAGCGATCCGTGAATCGTCTCAGGCGTCCGTCTTGGGGATGCGCTTTACTTGCGCAGGCCCAGCTTGCCGATCAGCGCCGTGTAGCGCTCGGCGTCCTTGTTCTTCAGGTACGCCAGCAGGCTCTTGCGGCGGTTCACCATGCGCAGCAGGCCACGGCGGCCGTGGTGGTCCTTGGCATGGGTCTTGAAGTGGGGGGTCAGCTCGTTGATGCGGGCGGTCAGCAGCGCGACCTGCACTTCCGGGCTACCGGTGTCATTGGTGCCGCGCGCGTGAGCGGCGACGACTTCTGCCTTGTTGAGGGCGGTCATGAGGTTCCTTAAGAGATTGTTGACTTGCGTTGGGAGCCGGAATTGCAGACCCAACGTGCGCTCTGCGGGGTGCAGAACCTGGGGATTATAGCTTGAGTTGCCATCCCGGGCTGGACCCGGGATCGACGCCGCAAATTACCTCGCCAACCAGGTGGCCAGCCGATCGACGCCCTGCCCCAGCCGCGCCACGTCCTTCGAGGCGAAGCACCACCGCAGCCACCCTTGGGCCTCCGGCGCGAAGGCGTTGCCGGGCGCCAGTCCGATCCCGGCCTCGGCCACCAGCCGCTTGGCCAGGGCCAGCGAATCGTCGTAACCGGCCAGCTTGAAGAAGGCGTACATGCCGCCCTTGGCCGGGCTGAGCTCCACGCCCGGCAGCGCCTGCAGCAGCGGCACCAGGGTGTCGCGGCAGGTTTTCAGGTGCGCCACGACCCGGGGCGTCACTTCGTCGGTGCGGCGCATGGCCTCCACCGCGGCCCGCTGGGTGAACACGCTGGCGCAGGAGGTGTTGAACTCGATCAGCTTGCCCATGTGGTGGGTCAGCGCCGGCGGCATCACCAGCCAGCCCAGGCGCCAGCCGGTCATCAGGAAGCTCTTGGAGAAGCTGTGGGCGACGATCAGCCGGTCGTCCGGCCCCGCCACGTCCAGGAAGCTCGGGGCACAGCCGTTGGGCGTGGTTTCGTAGTACAGCCGCTCGTACACCTCATCGGCCAGGATCCAGGTGCCGGTAGCGCGGCAGTGCTCCAGGACGGCCTTCTGCTCGTCCCGGCTCAGCGTCCAGCCGGTGGGGTTGTTGGGGGCATTGACGATCAGCAGCCGCGTGGCCGGGGTGATGGCTGCCAGCAGGCGCTGCAGGTCCAGCTTCCAGGCGCCGCCTTCGGGCTGCAGCGACACGCGCTTGAGGTTCGCGCCCATGATCTGCGCCTGGGCCGTGAGGTTGGGCCACACGGGCGTGACCGCCACGACTTCATCGCCGGCATCCACCACCGCCTGCACCGCCAGCATCAGGGCGCTGACGCCGCCGGACGTGACGGCGATCCGCTCCACACCGACCGGGCCGTGCAGCTTGCTGGTGTACGCCGAGATCGCCTCGCGCAGTTCCGGCAGCCCCAGGTTGTGGGAGTAGAAGGTCTCGCCCGCCTGCAGCGAAGCAATGGCCGCCTGCCGAATGAAGTCCGGCGTCACCTCGTCGCTCTCGCCGAACCAGAAGGCCAGCACGTCGCTGCGCCCCATGCCGGCATTGGCCACTTCGCGGATCTTGGATTCTTCGAGGTCGAGGACGGTTTGGCGCATGGCGTGGATTGTCCGCGAAGCGGAAAAACCGGACTGCCGGACGCAAAAGCCGCAAAGGTTTCGCAAAAACCGCAAAAGGACATCCAAATGAAATTGGATTTCCTTTGCGAGCTTTGCGTTCTTTTGCGACCTTTGCGTCCTGCCTTCGAATTCAGGTCGGCCGAACCATCTTGCAGGACGTCGGCATTTCGACCTTGGGCGGCGGGAACTGCCGCACCACGCGGAAGCCGTAGCCGGAGCCTTCCACGTCGAACTTCACGCCCGGCGCGCCCTGGCGGTCCATCACGCCCACCACCAGCGGCTGCTGGAACTGGTGGTCGGCCGCGCGCATCGTGCCCACCCAGCCGGCGAAGGACACCGACGCATGCTCCAGCGCGTTCGCCAGCGGCACCGCGTCGGTCGTGCCGGCCTTCTCGATGGACTGCGCCAGCGCCTCCACCATCAGCTGCAGCCGCATGTGCACATAGTCGTCCGCGGGATCGGGGAAGCGCTTGCGGAAGGACTGCATGAAGGCCTCGCTCTGCGCCGACGGCACGTTGGGCAGCCAGTCGGCCACGGCGATCACCTTGCCGATGCCGGCATCGCCGATCGCCGCCGGCGCGCCCAGCGCATTGCCGTAGAAGGTGTAGAAGCGCCCGTCGAAGCCGGACTCGCGCGCCGCCTTCACCAGCAGCGTGAGGTCGTTGCTGAAGTTGCCCGTGATGACGGCGTCCGCGCCGCTCGCCTTGATCTTCGCCGCATAGGGCGCGAAGTCCTTGATGCGCGCCAGCGGCACCAGTTCGTCGGCCACGATCTTCACGTCGGGCCGCTGCAGCGCGAGCTGGCGGCGCACCTCGCGCGCCACGCCCTGGCCGAAGCTGTAGTCGGGGTTCACCAGGTACACCGACTTCACGGCCTGGTCCTCGCGCAGCACCGACATCAGCGCGGCGATGCGCATGTCCGCATGGGCGTCGAAGCGGAAGTGCCAGAAGCTGCACTTCTCGTTGGTCAGCGCCGGGTCGACCGCGGCGTAATTGAGGTAGACGACACGCCGCTGCGGGTCGCGTTCGTTCTGCTTGTTGATCGCTTCCACCAGCGCCGCGGCGACGGCGGAGGAGTTGCCCTGCAGCACGATGCGCGCGCCGTCGTCGATGGCGGAACGCAGCGCGGCGAGCGCTTCCTCGATCTGGCCCTTGCTGTCGTAGCGCACCAGCTGCAGCTGCCGCTGGCCGTCGCGGGTCTTCACGCCGCCGCGCTGGTTGACGCGCTCCATCGCCCAGTGGATGTTGCGGAACATGGACTCGCCGCCGTTGGCATTGCCGCCCGAGAAGCCTTCGATCATGGCGACCTTGATGGGGGCGCCCTGCGCGCTGGCCAGGGCGGGCAGACATGCCGCCGCGGCCAGTGTTTTCAAGAGGTGGCGGCGAAATTTATTCATGCGTGGCTGGTCCTTGAAATGCGCTTCGCGATGCGCAGATGGGGAACATGCGGCGCTCGACGGAAACGGGAGCCGCGCAGTGTAAGGGACGCGAGGACTGGTAATGCCACGTACCACAGCGCCCCGCAAGCCAACCGATTTCAGGACACTTCAGGAGTAGTGGATATGTTTTTCGCCCCCGCCCTTCGCACCCGCGCTTTCGCTCCCGCCACCCGTGGTTTCGACCGCAGCTTCGAGCGCTTCCTCGCCGACTCCTTCGCCCCGGCCTCCGGCGCCCTGAAGGTCGAACAGAACGAGCAAGCGTGGACCCTGTCGCTGGACCTGCCGGGCGTCGCCCGCGAGCAGCTGGCCATCGAAGTCGACGGCACCGTGGTCCGCTTGAAGACCGCCCAGGAAGCCGCGCGCCAGTTCAGCGCCGCCTACGAGCTGCCGGCCGAGATCGACGCCGACGCGACCAGCGCCAAGCTGGAAAACGGCGTGCTGACGCTGACGCTGGGCAAGAAGAAGGCCGTCGTCACCTCGCGCACGATCGCCGTGCAGTAAGCGCCGTCCTCCCGCGAAGCAGAAAGCCCGCTGACGCGGGCTTTTCTTCGTGGGTCCCGGGTCAAGCCCGGGATGACAGGGACCAGGTCACTCCGGCTCGATCCCCGCCGCCTTGATGATCTTCCCCCACTTCTGCGACTCCGCCGCCTGGAACTTCGCCAGGCCTTCGGGCGTGCTGGTCGCCACGTCCTGGCTGGTCTGCACCTGGAAGGCCATCACGGAAGGCGCGGCGGAGACCTTCAGCATCATCTCGTTCAACTGCTTCGCCAGCGCGGGCGAAGCACCCGGAGGCAGGTACACGGCCGTCCAGTAGGACATGTCGTAGCCCTTGACGCCGGCCTCTTCGACGGTCGGAACATCGGGTGCGGAGGCCATGCGCTTGTTGCCGCTCGCGGCCAGCGCGCGCAGCTTGCCGGACTTCACCTGCGGCAGCGCGGTGGGCGCGTCGGCGAACATGAAGTTCACCTGGCCGCCGATCAGGTCGGTGATCGCCATCGGGTTGCTCTTGTACGGCACGTTGACCATGTCGACGCCGGCCATCTGCTTCAGCATCTCGCTGGCCACGCGGCTGGACGAACTGCCGCTGCCGAAATTGAGCTTGCCCGGCTGCTTGTGCGCGGCGGCCAGCAGGTCGCCGACCGTCTTGTACGGCGAGCTCGGGCTCACCAGCAGGAACATGTGGCCCTTGGACAGCAGCGCCACCGGCGTGTAGTCCTTCACCGGGTCGTAGGGCAGCTTCTTGAACAGGTGCTCGTTGGCCGCGTGCGTCGTGTTCGTCGTCATCAGCACGGTGTAGCCGTCCGGCGCCGCCTTGGCCACGTACTGCGCGGCGATGAAGCCGCTGGCGCCGGCGCGGTTGTCCACCAGCACCGGCACCTTGTATTCCTCGGTCAGCGCCTGCGCCATCACGCGCGCCTGCTGGTCGGTGCCGCTGCCGGCCGCGAAGGGCACGACGATGGTGATCGGCTTGCTGGGATAGTTCTGGGCCAGTGCTGGCGGCGCGGCGAGAGCCGCGGCCAGCAGGCCGGCGGCGGCCAGCAGGCGGGAAAGCGAAAACTGCATGTTGTCTCCTGTTGTGATCTGTTCAGTGGCGGAAGCGGGCCAGCGTGCCGCCGCGCATCAGTTTGCCGGGGAGCGGATGGCCCACGATGCTTTCGGCGAGGCGCGCGCATTCGACCAGCGCCTCGAGGTCGATGCCGGTTGCTATGCCCATCTCTTCGCAGAGGAAGGCGAGGTCTTCGGTGCAGATGTTGCCAGCGGCGCCCGCATGGCCGGCGAAGGGGCAGCCGCCCAGGCCGCCACAGGCGCTGTCGAAGGTGTCCACGCCCATCTGCAGGCCCATGAGCGCGTTGGCCATGGCGGTGCCGCGCGTGTCGTGCAGGTGCAGGCCGATGCGCTGCTCGGGCCAGCGCTCGCGCACGGCGCCCACCACCGCGGCGATCGCCTGCGGGTTGGCCCAGCCCACCGTGTCGGCCAGGCGCAGCACCGGCAGCTTCATGCCGTATTCGCCGACCACCGCCAGCAGGCGCTCGGCCTGCTGCACCACGCGCTCCACCGGGATCGCGCCTTCGAGGTTGCAGCCGAAGGCCGTGGTGACGATGCCGGAGACCAGCGGGATGTCGTTCTCGACCAGGTAGTCCAGCGTCTGGCGGTGCGCGGCGAGCAGGCCTTCGGTGTCCTTGCCGTTGTTGCGCACCGAGAAGCTTTCGGAAGCGCTCAAGCCCACCTGGCCGCCAATGTCCAGCGGCGTCTTGCGCGCGCGCTGCATGCCGCGCAGGTTCAGCCACAGGCCGGTGTAGCGCACGCCCTCGCGGCGCTGGATCGCACGCGCCACTTCCTCGGCGTCGGCCATCTGCGGCACGCGCTTCGGGTCGACGAAGGACACGCACTGCACTTCGGCGACGCCGGTGCCGGCCAGCGCCTCGATGAAGCGCACCTTGTCCGCGGTGGCGATGGGGCCCTGCTCGATCTGGAAGCCCTCGCGCGGGCCTTCCTCGTGGATGTGGACGCGGCGGGGGAAATCAGCCATGGTTTTTCAGTCCGTAGTCGGGGTTGTGCTGGCCCAGGCGCGGCGCCGGGCCCTGGTGCGTGGGGCGCTCGCCGTCCACCGTGATCGGCAGCGCCGTCAGCGAGAAGTCTTCGTCCGGTACCGGCTGCAGCAGGCCCAGCGCCTGCACCTGCGGATGCGCCAGCGCCTCGGGCACCGTGTGCACCGGCGCGCAGGGCACGCCAGCTGCTTCGAAGCGTTCCAGCCACGTCGCGCGCGGCTGCTCGCGCAGCAGCGGCTCCAGTTGCGCCAGCAGTTCCGCCTTGTTCTGCAGGCGCGAGCGGTTGGTGGCGAAGCGCGGGTCTTCCACCCAGCCCGGGCGCCCCAGCTCCTGCGCCAGCTTGGCGAACAGGCGGTCGTTGCCGCAGCAGATGAGGACCGGCAGGTCCGCCGTGTCGAAAGCCTCGTAGGGCACGAAGCCCGGATGGCCCGAGCGGTGCCGGTCCGGCAGGCGGCCCTGGTTGACGAAGGCGTCGGCCTTCTGGCCGTTCCAGACCAGCGCCGTTTCCAGCAGCGAGGCCTGCACCACGCCGCCGCGGCCGGTGCGGTGGCGGCGTTCCAGCAGCGCCAGCGCGGCGATCACCGCCCACATGCCGGTGCCCTGGTCGCACAGCGATGCGCCGCTGCGCATGGGCGGGTCGTCCGGCCCGCCATTGAGGCTGGACAGGCCACTGAAGGCCTGCACCAGCGGCTCGTAGCCGGGGCGCTGCGCCATCGGCCCGGCGTGGCCGAAGGCGGAGATGCCGCAGTAGATGAGGCGCGGGTGGCGCGCGCACAGCGACGGTCCATCGATACCCAGCGACTCGGGCACGCCGGCGCGCAGGTTGTGGACCAGGATGTCGCTGTCGGCGGCCAGGCGTTCGAAGTCGGCCAGCCCTTCGGGGCTCTTGAGGTCGATCGCGACCGACTTCTTGCCGCGGTTGAAGATGTGGAAGTTGAGCGCGTCGCCGTGCCGGAAAGCCGGGCCCATGTGGCGCGCGTCGTCGCCGCCTGCGGGGCGTTCGAGCTTGACCACCTCGGCGCCGAGGTCCGCGAAGATGGCGCCCGCGAAGGGGCCGGCCAGCACCTGGCCCAGCTCCAGCACCCGCACGCCTGCCAGGATGTTCTGCATGGGCGCCATTCTGGGCAGCGGCGATTGATCTGGGAATTACAATCTTCCTATATCTCTGATCCGCAAAGTGGATCAGGTCCCCGCGTGAAGATCCCCCTCACCCTGCAGCAGCTGGAAGCCTTCGCCGAAGTGGCGCGCACCGGCAATTTCCGCGCCGCCGCCCAGGCGCTGCACGTCTCCCAGCCGGCCCTCAGCCGCACGATCAAGCTGTGCGAGGACGCGGTCGGCACCCGCCTGTTCGACCGCGACACGCGCCACGTGGAGATCACGCCGGCCGGCCGCGAGCTCTTGCCCATCGCCCAGCGCATCCTGGCGGACTTCAATGGCGCCTTCGGCGAGCTGGCGCAGTTCCTCGAAGGGCGCAGCGGCCATGTGACCATCGCCGCCCTGCCCTCGGCCGGCGTGGCCTTGCTGCCGCCGGCCATCGCGGCCTTCCGCCGCGAGCATCCGCAGGTGGAGTTCTCCTTCCTGGAAGGGCCGGCGGAGGTGGTGCGCGCGGCGGTCGACGAAGGCCGCGCCGATTTCGGCATCACCGTGCGGCCGGCGCCACACGAGCCGCTGCGCTACCGCCACTGGATGGACGATCCCTTCGTGCTGGTGTGCCGGGCCGACGACCCGCTGGCGGCGCGTTCCTCGGTGCCGTGGACCGTGTTCGCCGGCCAGCCCTTCATCGCCAGCGGCAGCAAGAGCAGCATCCGGCCGATCACCGATGCGGCGTTCCTGCGCAAGGGAATGCAGGTGCACCAGGCGCTGGTGTTCCCCAGCGTGGCGGCGGGCGGGGCGATGGTGCTGGCGGGCTTGGGGGTGACGGCGCTGCCGAAGCTGGCCTTGCACTTGCTGAACCACCAGGGGCTGGCGACGGTGCCTTTGACGAGTCCGGCCATGACCCGGCCGGTCGGGCTGATTACCCGTGCAGGGCGCTCGTTGTCGCCGGTGGCGCGGGCATTCATGGACCGCGTGGTGGCATCGAAGCCCTGACGGGCATCACGCGGCCACGGCCAGGTGCCGCCGCTGCGCCTGCGTCAGGCCTCCAGCGTGATCTGGCGCTCGCGCCGCAGCGCCGTCCACACGCGGCGCAGCGCGCGGCCGATGGCGTTCCACATTGCGTCGATCGCGTCGCCGCGCAGTTGGCGGGCGCGCAGCGCGGCGGCTTCCTTGAGCCTGGCGAAGTCCTCGGTATCGCGGTAGTCCATGGTTCGCTCCTTGGGGCCTCGACTCTAGGAAGCGAGCGCCCAGGCGGAAACGCCGCTGCCGGCAAATCGCTTTTGCACGCCCTGCAAGGACAGCGCCGCACCGCTACCATGCGCGCCATGCGCAAACTGCAGCTGGACGAACTGGCCCTCTTCGCGCGCGTGGCCGAACTGGGCTCCCTGTCGGCCGTCGCGCGCGAGCGCGACGTGCCCGTGAGCCAGGTCTCGCGCACCCTGGTGCGGCTGGAGAAGGCGTGCGGCGCACGGCTCGTGCAGCGCTCCACGCACAGCCTGTCGCTCACCGACGAAGGCCACACCTTCCTCGCCTACAGCCGGCGCGCGGTGGAGACGATGGAGGAGCTGGAAGGCGAGTTCGCGCTGCGCTCCGGCGGCCCGAGCGGCCGCGTGCGGGTGGCCTGCAGCACGGTCATCGCGCAGTACCAGCTGGTGCCCAGCCTGCCGCTGCTGGCGCAGCGCCACCCCGAGGTGCAGGTGGACCTGCAGGTGACCGACCGCCTAATGGACATGGCGCGCGAAGGCATCGACATCGCGATCCGCACCGTGACCACCTTGCCGGAGACCGTGGTGGCGCGGCAGGTCGGCACGCTGGGCCGCGGGCTGTACGCGTCACCGGCCTATGCGAAGGCGCACGGCCTGCCGGCGCGGCCGGAGGAACTGGCGCGGCACCGGCTCGTCACCAACAGCGAGGTCACCGTGCTCAACGCCTGGCCCTTCCGGGTCGATGGCGAGCCGGTGGTGGTGCCCGCGCGCGGCGCGTGGTTCGCCAACGACACGGGCATGATCGCCAACATGGTGGTGCAGGGCCTGGGCATCGGCCGCCTGACGACGCTGGTCGGCGACGTGCTGGTGGGCGAAGGCCGGCTGGTGCCGGTGCTGGCGGAGTTCGTGGAGCTGCAGCCGGTGCCGGTGTACGCGGTGACGGCGGGCACGCGGCAGAGGCTGCCGAAGATCAAGGCCTGCCTGGATTTCTGGCAGGAGTGGTTCGGCCGGTGACCGCCGTTTACGCGTGGATGTCCTGCAGCGGCCACCGCGGCCGCACGTCGAAGGCGTAATCCGCCACGGCTTCCTGTACGCCCGACTGCAGCCGCATCGCCGCGGCCAGCGCGATCATCGCGCCGTTGTCGGTGCACAGCGCCAGTTCCGGGTAGTGCACGCGCACGCCCCGCTTCGCGCAGGCCGCGTTCAGCTGCGCACGCAGCCGCCGGTTGGCGCCCACGCCACCGGCCACCACGATGCGTTGCAGCCCGCTCGCGTCCAGCGCCATCATCGATTTCTTCACCAGCACGTCCACGATGGCCGCCTCGGTCGAGGCCGCCAGGTCCGCCTTGCGCGCCTGCATCTGGTCGGCCAGCTTGTGCGTCTGCGTCAGCACCGCCGTCTTCAGGCCGGCGAAGGAGAAATCGAGGTCGCCGCTGTGCAGCAGCGGCCGCGGCAGCTTGAAAGCCGCGGGATCGCCCTGCTGCGCCAGTTTCGACAAGGCCGGGCCGCCCGGATAACCCAGGCCCAGCAGCTTGGCTGACTTGTCGAAGGCTTCGCCGGCGGCATCGTCGATGGTCTCGCCCAGCAGCGTGTAGCGGCCGACGCCGTCCACCTGCATCAGCTGCGTGTGGCCGCCGGACACCAGCAGCGCCACGAAAGGAAACTCCGGCGGGTCGGCACTGAGGAAGGGCGACAGCAGGTGGCCTTCCAGGTGGTGCACGCCCAGCACCGGCTTGCCCAGCGCCGCGCCCATGGCACAGGCCACGCCCGCGCCCACCAGCAGCGCGCCGGCCAGGCCCGGCCCACGGGTGTAGGCCACGACGTCGATGTCGGCGACGGTGCGGCCGGCCTCGTCCAGCACCTGCTGCGCGAGCGGCAGCACGCGCCGGATGTGGTCGCGGCTGGCCAGTTCCGGCACCACGCCGCCATAGGCCTGGTGCATCTCGATCTGGCTGTGCAGCGCGTGCGCCAGCAGCGCCGGCACGGGCTGGCCGCCGGTTTGCACCAGCGCCACGCCGGTCTCGTCGCAGGAGGATTCGATGCCGAGCACGATCATGCGGCGAGTTTAGCCCCGGCATGCTTGTTGCTGCTGTCCGGGGGTCAATGCGATCCGGATCCAGCTTCCTCCTTGCCGCCCGCCAGTGCGAGATCGCCGAGCTCGAGCAGCTCGGGCGCACCGGCGAGCTTGTCGGCGCCATCGGGCGCTTCATCCACGCGCTGCAGCGCGAGCGCGGCATTTCCAACATCTACCTCGTCTCCCAGGGCCGGCGCTTCGCCACGCAGCGCGTGACGCAGGTGGACGAATGCGCTGTCGTGGAGCAGGAAGCGCGGGGCCGCTTCGACGAGCTCGACACCGAAGCCACGCGCGTGCGCAACGGTTCGCGCCTGTTCAGTCGCATCGCCTTCGTGCTGCACGGCCTGGACGGGCTGCCCGCGCTGCGCGAGCGCGTCGCCACGCGCGAACTCTCGCCCGCGGACGCCTCGGCGGCCTACACGCGGCTGGTGAACGGCCTGCTGGCGGTGGTGTTCGAAGCGGCCGATGCCGCCACCGACCCCGAGATCTCGCGCGCGCTGGTGGCGCTGTTCAACTTCATGCAGGGCAAGGAGTTCGCCGGCCAGGAGCGCGCTTTCGGTGCGCGCGCCTTCGCCGGCGGCGGCATCGACGCGGCCGGGCAGCAGCAATGGCAGCACCTGATCGAGTCGCAGCAAGCCTGCCTGCAGGTGTTCGCCGCTTTCTCCGAGGCGGCGGTGCTGCAGGCCGAACAAGCCGGGCGCGACGTGCTGGCCCTGGCCGAAGTGGAGCGCATGCGCCGCGTGGGCTGCACCGGGCACATCCTCGACCCTGAGCTGAGCCACGCCTGGTACGAATGGGCCACGCGCCGCATCGACGCGATGCGGGCCATGGAGGACGTGCTGGCCGGCCACCTGCAGCGCCTGTGCGCGAGCCGCATCGAGCGCGCCCGAGACGAACTGCGCGACCAGCGAGCGCTGCTGGCCGAACTTTCGCAGCAGGCGGCGAGCGCCGCCGCCCCGGCCCCGTACGGCCCGCACCTGGAACGCTCGATCCTCGAACTGGTGCAGGAGCAGTCGCAACGCCTGCAGGCCATGGGCGACGAGCTCGATGCGGTCCGCGCCTCGCTCAACGAACGCAAGGCCGTCGAGCGCGCCAAGGGCCTGCTGATGGCGCACCGCGCGATGAGCGAGGACGAGGCGTACAAGACCCTGCGCCAGATGGCCATGAACCAGAACCGGCGGCTGGTCGACGTGGCGCAGGCGGTGCTGTCGCTGGCGGACGTGTTGCCGGGGGTGCGCTGAGGCGCACTGTTGCGGTGCACAAACGCTGGCACGCCTCCTGCTAACCACTGGGTAACGCACGCCAACGTCGGCGCGCGATCAGGTTTCCCGAATCCGGACAACGGCGTCCATCCCGCGTGCGCGAGCAGGCGGTCGATGGGCGCCGTTTCTTTTTTGTTTCTTCGCAACCCTGGAGCACAAGATGCAAGACCTCTCCCGCCGCACCGTCCTCAAAGGCGCCGCCCTCGCCGCCGGCTTCCCCGGCATCGTCATGGCGCAAGGCACCACGCTGGAGACCAAGGCCGCCAAGCTGGGCTTCATCGCGCTCACCGACGCCGCCCCGCTGTTCGTGGCCGACGAGAAGGGCTTCTTCAAGAAGCACGGCATGACGGAGGTCGAAGTCCTCAAGCAATCGTCCTGGGGCACCACGCGCGACAACCTGGTGCTCGGCTCCAGGAGCAACGGCATCGACGGCGCGCACATCCTCACGCCCATGCCCTACCTGCTCACCACCGGCGCCGTCACGCCCAACAACGTGCCGGTGCCGATGGCGATCCTGGCCCGCCTGAACCTGGGCGGCCAGGGCATCTCGGTGGCCAACGAATACAAGGACCTCAAGGTCGGCCTGGACAACAAGGAGTTCGGCAAGGCCCTGCTCGCCAAGCGCGTGAAGACCGGCAAGGCGGTCAACGCCGCCATGACCTTCCCCGGCGGTACGCACGACCTGTGGCTGCGCTACTGGATGGCCGCCGGCGGCGTCGACCCCAACCGCGACATCAACACCATCGTGGTGCCGCCGCCCCAGATGGTGGCCAACATGAAGGTCGGCAGCATGGACACCTTCTGCGTCTGCGAGCCCTGGAACCTGCAGCTCATTCACCAGAAGATCGGCTACACAGCGCTCACCACCAGCGAGCTCTGGATGAACCATCCGGAAAAGGCCTTCGCCATGCGCGCCGACTACGTGCAGGCCAACCCGAACTCCAGCAAGGCGCTGCTGAAGGCGGTGATGGAAGCGCAGATGTTCTGCGAAGACCCCAAGAACCGCGCCGAGGTGGCCGAAATCTGCGCCCGCCGCCGCTGGATCAGCGCGCCGGTGGAAGACATCGTCGACCGCATCAAGGGCGACTTCGACTACGGCAGCGGCCGCGTCGTCAGCAACAGCCCGTTCCAGATGCGCTACTGGAAGGACAACGCCAGCTATCCCTTCCAGAGCCACGACCTGTGGTTCCTCACCGAGAACCAGCGCTGGGGCTACCTGCCCATGAACCTGGACACCAAGGCGCTGATCGCCAAGGTGAACCGCGAGGACCTGTGGCGCGCCGCCGCCAAGGAGCTGGGCGTGGCCGCCAAGGACATCCCCGCCTCCACCTCGCGCGGCGTCGAGAAGTTCTTCGACGGCAAGGTGTTCGACCCGGCCAACCCGAAGAAATACCTCGACAGCCTGGCCGTCAAGAACGTCAAGGGCGCCGCGGCGTGAAGGACAGGACATGAGCACCCTCGAATCCCTTCCCCTCGCGCCGCCGGCCGCGCCCGGCGCGCTGCGCACCTGGGCGGCCAGCCTGGCCCGCGGCTTCATGACCCATGTGCTGCCGCCGCTGGTGATCGTCGGCTTCCTGGTCCTGGTCTGGCAGGTGCTGGGCTCGCGGCCCGGCGCCGCGCTGCCCTCGCCGAGCAAGGTGGTGCAGGACACCTGGGAGCTGATCGTCCATCCCTGGTACGACCACGGCGGCAACGACGTCGGCATCGCCTGGCAGCTGCTCGCCAGCCTGAAGCGCGTGGCCTACGGCTACTCGATCGCGGTGGTGGTCGGCGTCAGCCTGGGCGTGCTGGTGGGCCAGAGCACCTGGGCGCTGCGCGGCCTGGACCCGCTGTTCCAGATCCTGCGCACGGTGCCGCCGCTGGCCTGGCTGCCGATCTCGCTGGCCGGCTTCCGCGACGGCCATCCCTCGGCCATCTTCGTCATCTTCATCACCTCGATCTGGCCGATCATCATCAACACCAGCATCGGCATCCGGAACATCCCGGAGGACTACCGCAACGTGGCGAAGGTGATCCGCCTGAACGGCTACGAGTACTTCGCCAAGATCATGCTGCCGGCCGCCGCGCCTTTCATCTTCTCGGGGCTGCGCATCGGCGTGGGCCTGTCGTGGCTGGCGATCATCGCCGCGGAGATGCTGATCGGCGGCGTGGGCATCGGCTTCTTCATCTGGGACGCCTGGAACAGCTCGCGCCTGAGCGACATCATCCTGGCGCTCCTCTACGTCGGCCTCGTGGGCTTCGCCCTGGACCGCGTCGTCGCCTTCATCGGCCGCAAGGTCACCCGTGGGACTTCCGCAGCATGAGCAACGCCTACCTCTCCCTCTCCCGCGTCGACATGGCTTTCGGCGCCAACGTGGTGCTCAAGGGCATCGACCTGGCCGTGCAGCGCGGCGAGTTCATCTCGCTGATCGGCCACTCCGGCTGCGGCAAGAGCACGGTGCTGAACATCGTGGCCGGACTGCTGAAGGCCAGCTCCGGCGGCGTCATCGTCGATGGCCGCGAAGTGAACGCGCCCGGCCCGGACCGCGCCGTGGTGTTCCAGAATCACTCGCTGCTGCCCTGGCTGACGGTCTACCAGAACGTGGAGCTCGCGGTCGACAAGATCTTCCGCGGCTCGCGCACGAAGGCCGAACGCAAGGACTGGATCCTGCACAACCTGGCCATGGTCAACATGTCGCACGCGCTGGAGCGGCTGCCTTCGGAGATCTCGGGCGGCATGAAGCAGCGGGTGGGCATTGCCCGCGCGCTGGCCATGGAACCCAAGGTCCTGCTGCTGGACGAGCCCTTCGGCGCGCTCGACGCGCTGACCCGCGCACACCTGCAGGACGAGGTGATCCGCATCCAGAGCGAGCTGGGCAACACCGTGCTGATGATCACGCACGATGTCGACGAGGCCGTGCTGATGTCCGACCGCGTGGTGATGATGACGAACGGGCCAGCGGCGACGATCGGGCAGGTGATGGAAGTGCCGCTGGAGCGTCCGCGCAACCGCATCGCGCTGGCGGAGAACCCCGCGTACAACCATTGCCGGCAGGAGATCCTGAGCTTCCTGTATGAGAAGCAGAGGAAGGTGGAGGTGCTGGCGGCGCGTGGTTCCGTCCGCACACCTTCTCTCTTGTCATCCCGGGCTTGACCCGGGATCCCTGCGTTGCGGCTCAGGGCCGCAATGACATGAGGACCTGGATCGAGTGCTGGTACGCCTCGGTGAGCTGGTCGAACACCTCCAGCAGTTCCTCGCTCGCCGCCGCCAGCTTCATCCTCCCCGCGGCCTGGCCCGCCTTGCCGGCGGCGCCACGCAGCTGATCCCACGCGCCCTGCCCGCGCTCCAGCAAGGCCCGGATCTCCGGCGTGGACAGCGGCGCTGCCGCCAGCCGCGCCATGCCTTCCTCGAAAGCCGCCGCCGTTTCGACGACACCAGCATCCTCCGACTGCAGCAAGGCCTGCTTGGCCATCCGCTGCGCCAGCATGCGCTGCCGCCCGGCCACGTTGATCACGCCGACCTGCGCCGCCAGCCCGGAAGACTCCAGCGCCCTCACCAGCGCATCGGCCTGGGCCAGCACGGCATCGGCCAAGGCATCCAGGCGAGGCGCCTCGACGCTGCCCGCCTCCAGCGCGGACCGCAAGGCCTGCCAGCCCGCGCGCGCCGCGCCCAGCAGGTCGCCATAGGTCGCGGCAGAGAGATTGGCCTCGAGCCAGCCGAGGTTCTCTTCCACCCGCGACAGGGATTCGCGCAGCAGCACCGCCACCGCCGCCACTTCGGTGCGGCTGGCGCCCAGCGCATACAGCTTCACCAGCCGCTGCGACAGCATGCGCTGCTGGCCGGCGCGATTGATGCCCTCGGCCACACGCGCCGCGTCTATCACCTGCCGCGACAGCTGGCCCACGCGCTGGTTGCCCTGCATCGAGGCCTTGCGCAGGAGCTGGAAAGCCTCTTCCTCGCTCACCTGCTGCGCGCGCATCAGGATGCCCTTGGCCTTGTCCACCCACTTGCGCTCGTCCAGCTTCTCGCCCAGCTCCGCCACCTGTGCGCGCAGCGCGTTCTCGCGGGCGAAGCGCGCCTGCGCCATCTGCACCAGCGGCCGCAGCCGCTCGCGTGCATAGCCCTGCACCACCCAGGCGTGCACGCCCGCTTCCAGTGCACGCTGCATCGCTTCGGCGCTGCTGTCCTGCGTGAACACCAGCACCGGCAGCGGCTGCTGGGCCTGCACCAGGGCGAGCGCGGACAACAGTTCCGCATCGGGGCGCGGCGCCCAGCAAACGAGCACGTCGGCATCGGCACGCAGCGTTTCGCGCACCAGGTGGGCGCATTCACCGCTGCCGCGCACGTCGAAACCGGCCGCGCGGAGATCGGCGCCGAGGTCCGGTGCACCGGAATCGGGCGTATGGAGGAGGAGAACGGAGGTCACTTGAGGCGCAAGCATAGGGCAATGCGCGCTGGCACGGTCCCTGCATCAAGAGCCTCGCCGGGTGCAACGCCGCACCTGGGCCGCGACTGAAGTCCCGGCCTTGCGCACAACGCCGTGTGCTGTCCTGTCCTCAACCTCCCGAGCTGCGCCGCAAGGCCGCCCGGGTCCAGACAACACACGATGAGCGCAACCTCCAAGTTCCTGAAGTCCGGCCATGCCCCGACCTTGTTCGCGGCCTTCCTCTACTTCACCTGCTCCTGCGCGATCTGGGTGCTGAACGGCGCGATGGCGCCCTTCATCCGCGAGGCCTACCAGCTCACCGCGGCGCAGCAGGGCCTGATGCTGTCCATCCCCATCGTCGCCGGCGCCCTCATGCGCTTTCCGCTGGGCGTGCTGGCCCAGTACATCGGCCGCAAGAACGCCACGCTGGTGGAGATGGCCATGATCGCCGTGGCCATGCTGTTCGGCCTGTTCTTCGTCCACGGCTTCGGCGACCTGCTGGCCATGGGCGTGCTGCTCGGCATCGCCGGCGCCAGCTTCGGCGTGGCGCTGTCGCTCGGCTCCGGCTCCTTCCCCGCGAAGCACAAGGGCCTCGCCATGGGCATCGTCGGCGCCGGCAACGTCGGCACCGCCATCGCCGTGCTGCTGGCCCCGCCGCTCGCACAGTGGCTCGGCTGGCAGGCGGTGTACGGCGTCGCCGCCGTGGCCGTCGCGATTCCCGCCGCGGTGATGATCGTCTTCGCCCGCGAGCCGCAGGACGTGAACAAGCACGCCGGCCTGCGCGATCACGTGGCCTGCCTGTTCGAGAAGGACGGCTGGGTGTTCAGCGTCATCTACGCCATCACCTTCGGCGGTTTCATCGGCCTCACCAGCTTCCTGCCTTCCTATTTCTTCGAGCAGTTCGGCGTGAGCAAGGTGCAGGCAGGCCAGCTGACGATGCTGGCGGCTTTCATGGGCGCGGCGCTGCGCGTGGTCGGCGGCTGGATCGCGGACCGCTGGGGCGGCATCAACACGCTGACCCTGGTGCTGGCGGTCGTCTGCGGCACGCTGGTGGCCATCGGCTTCAGCGGCGGCTCGCTGCTGGCGACGACCCTGCTGATGATGGCGTGCTTCGCCGCGCTGGGCGCGGGCAACGGCGCCCTGTTCCAGCTGGTGCCGCTGCGCTGGCCCGCGGCCACCGCGGTGGCCGGTTCGATGATCGGCGAGATCGGCGCCCTGGGCGGCGGCCTCGTGCCCAGCTCCATGGGCCTCGCCAAGCAATACCTGGGCAGCTACAGCTTCGGCTTCCTGTTCTTCGCGGCGCTCGCCCTGCTGGTGCTGGGCCTGCTGCGCGTGATGCAGGCCGGCTGGACGCGCAACTGGGTGGGCCGCGGCGGCCGCGCCCGCGTGCATGCGCACCAGCCCGCAGCGCAAGCCGGCGGCCTGCCGCTGCCGCAAGCCTCCCGTTCCTGATTTCCCGGAGATCGAAGCATGAAGAAGATGAAACTGGTGATGGTCGGCAACGGCATGGCCGGCGTGCGCACGCTCGAAGAGCTGCTGAAGATCGCCCCCGAGCTGTACGACGTCGCGGTGTTCGGCGCCGAGCCGCATCCCAACTACAACCGCATCCTGCTGTCGCCGGTGCTGGCCGGCGAACAGACGCTGGACGAGATCGTCCTCAACTCCTGGGAGTGGTACGAGCAGAACAACATCCGGCTGCACGCCGGCAAGAAGGTGGTGCAGATCGACCGCGTGCGCCGCGTCGTGCGGGCCGAGGACGGCACGGAGGAAGAGTACGACCGCCTGCTGCTGTGCACCGGCTCCAACCCCTTCATGCTGCCGGTGCCGGGCAAGGACTTGCCGGGCGTCATCGCCTACCGCGACATCGCCGACACCAACGCGATGATCGAGGCGGCCACCAGATACAAGAAGGCGGTGGTCATCGGCGGCGGCCTGCTGGGCCTGGAAGCGGCCAACGGCCTGATGAAGCGCGGCATGGAAGTCAGCGTGGTGCACGTGATGCCCTGGCTGATGGAGCGCCAGCTGGACGACGTGGCCGGCAAGCTGCTGCAGAAGTCGCTGGAAGAGCGCGGGCTGAAGTTCCTGATCGGCGCGCACACGCAGGAAATCGTCGGCGACGAACGCGTGACCGCCGTCAGGTTCAAGGACGGCACGGAGGTGGAAACCGACCTGGTCGTGATGGCCGTCGGCATCCGCCCCAACACCGAGCTGGCCGAGAAGTCGCGCATCCACTGCAACCGCGGCATCGTCGTCAACGACACGATGCAGACGGTGACCGACGCGCGCATCTACGCCGTCGGCGAATGCGCGGCGCACCGCGGCATCGCCTACGGCCTGGTGGCGCCCCTGTTCGAGCAGGCCAAGGTGGCGGCCAACCACCTGGCGCAGTTCGGCATCGGCCGCTACACCGGCTCGCTGACCTCCACCAAGCTCAAGGTGACGGGCATCGACCTGTTCTCCGCCGGCGAATTCATGGGCGGCGAGGGCACCGAGGAAATCGTCATGAGCGATCCCTTCGGCGGCGTCTACAAGAAGCTGGTGATCAAGGACGACAAGCTGGTCGGCGCCTGCCTGTACGGCGATACGGTGGACGGCAGCTACTACTTCAAGCTGCTGCGCGAGGGCCGCAAGATCGGCGACATCCGCGAGAAGCTGATGTTCGGCGAGTCCAACCTGGGCGACGCGGGCCACCAGGGCCAGAACAAGGCGGCGGCGCTGGCCGACACGGACGAAGTCTGCGGTTGCAACGGCGTCAACAAGGGCACGATCTGCAAGGCCATCAAGGAGAAGGGCCTGTTCACGCTGGACGAGGTGCGCAAGCACACCAAGGCCAGCGCGTCCTGCGGCTCCTGCACCGGCCTGGTCGAACAGATCATCATGTTCACGGCCGGCGGCGACTACTCCGCCGCGCCGAAGAAGAAGGCGCTGTGCGGCTGCACGGACCACAGCCACCAGGAAGTGCGGGATGCGATCCGCGCCAACAAGCTGGTCACGATCGCCGACACGATGCGCTTCATGGAATGGCGCACGCCCAACGGCTGCTCCACCTGCCGCCCGGCGCTGAACTACTACCTGATCTCCACCTGGCCCAAGGAGGCCAAGGACGATCCGCAATCCCGCTACATCAACGAGCGCAGCCACGCGAACATCCAGAAGGACGGCAGCTACTCGGTGATCCCGCGCATGTGGGGCGGCGAGACCACGGCTTCGGAGCTGCGCCGCATCGCCGACGTGGTGGACAAGTACCACATCCCCACCGTCAAGGTCACCGGCGGCCAGCGCATCGACCTGCTGGGCGTGAAGAAGGAAGACCTGCGCAATGTCTGGCAGGACCTGGGCATGCCTTCGGGCCACGCCTATGCGAAAGCGCTGCGCACGGTGAAGACCTGCGTGGGCAGCGAGTGGTGCCGCTTCGGCACCCAGGACTCCACGCAGATGGGCAAGGACCTGGAGCGCGCGCTGTGGCGCATGTACGCGCCGCACAAGGTGAAGCTGGCCGTCAGCGGCTGCCCGCGCAACTGCGCCGAAAGCGGCATCAAGGACGTCGGCGTCATCGGCGTCGACTCGGGCTGGGAGATCTACGTGGCCGGCAACGGCGGCATCAAGACCGAGGCCGGCCAGTTCTTCTGCAAGGTGAAGACTTCCGAGGAAGTGCTGGAGTACAGCGGCGCCTTCCTGCAGCTGTATCGCGAGGAAGGCTGGTACCTGGAGCGCACGGTGCACTACGTCAACCGCGTCGGCCTGGAGTCCATCAAGAAGAAGGTGCTGGAGGACCATGAAGGCCGCAAGGCGCTGTGGGAGCGGCTGCAGTTCGCCCTGGATGGCGAGCCGGACCCCTGGTTCGAGCACGAGAAGGCATCCGTCGACGAGCGGCAGTTCGACGCACTGCCCTCGGGGGTGGCCGCATGATGCGACGCAGGACGCTGCTCGCCGCCGCGATGGCAAGCGCGGGGACCGCGTGGGCCCAGGTCACGGACCTGGCCGATGCGATCAACAAGGCCGGCCGCCAGCGCATGCTGTCGCAGCGCACTTGCAAGGCCTATCTCGCCCTCGTGCAGGGCGTGGAGCCCGAGCAGGCGCAACGCGTGCTGGACGCCTCGGTTGCGCTGTTCGAGCGCCAGCTGGGCGAGCTGAGGGCCTACGCCAGCACCGCGGAACTGCGCGCGACCTATGGCGCGCTGGGCTCGGCCTGGGGCGACTACAAGGGCCTGCTGGCCGCGCCTGCGCGCACCGGCGTTGCGGCCGTGGTCGCGCAGTCCGGCAAGGTGCTGGCCGTGGCGCACCAGGGCACGGGCCAGTTCGAGGCGCTGCTGAACCAGCCGCTCGGCAAGCTGGTCAACGTGGCTGGCCGCCAGCGCATGCTGTCGCAGCGCATGGCCGCCTTCTATCTCGCCTCGCTGATGCCGGGCGACGCCGCGGCGGCACGCGCCGAAGTCGCCAAGGCCCGCACCGATTTCCTCGCCGGCCTGGACTTCCTGCGCAAGGCCCCGGAAGCCACGCCGCGCATCAAGGACGAACTGCAGCTGGCCGACCTGCAATGGGTGCTGTTCGACAACGCGCTGCAGAAGGCGGCTCCCGGCGACGGCACCAAGCCGCAATCCGACGTGTTCATCACCAGCGAGAACGTGCTGCAGGTGATGGACCGCATCACCACGCTCTACACGGGACTGAAGGCATGAACCTCAACGAATGGACCCCGATCTGCCGGGTCGACGAGATCCCGGTGCTGGGCGCGCGCCGCGTGGCGCGGCCGCGCGGCATGGACGTGGCGGTCTTCCGCAACGGCGAGGACCAGGTCTTCGCGCTGCTGGATCGCTGTCCGCACAAGGGCGGCCCGCTGTCGCAGGGCATCGTGTTCGGCACCAGCGTGGCCTGCCCGCTGCACAACCAGACGATCGGCCTGGACGACGGCTGCGCGAAGGCGCCCGACGAAGGCTGCACGCCGCGCTTCTCGTGCCGGGTGGAAGCGGGCCAGGTGTTCCTGGACCCGGTGGAACTGGCCACCGTGGCGCTGGAGCTGGAGGCGCCGAAGGCGGGACCCTGCAAGTGAAAGAGACGAAGTCGACCTGCCCTTACTGCGGTGTGGGCTGCGGCGTCATCATCCGCTCCGAAGGCGAGCAGATCGTGGGCGTGCGCGGCGACCCGGAGCATCCGGCCAACTTCGGGCGGCTGTGCACCAAGGGTTCGACCCTGCACCTCACCGCCTCGGCGGAGGTGACGCGCCAGACCCGCCTGCTGCAGCCGATGCGCCGCGAGCACCGCGGCGAGGCGCCGCGGCGAGTGGACTGGGACGGCGCGCTGGACTTCGCGGCCGACGCCTTCGCGCAGGTCATCGCGGAGCACGGGCCGGACAGCGTGGGCTTCTACATCTCGGGCCAGCTGCTCACCGAGGACTACTACGTCTTCAACAAGCTGGCCAAGGGCCTGATCGGCACCAACAACGTCGACACCAATTCGCGGCTTTGCATGAGCAGCGCCGTGGCCGGCTACAAGAAGACGCTGGGCGCCGACGCACCGCCCAACTGCTACGACGACGTCAACCATGCGGGCTGCATCTTCATCGTCGGCAGCAATACCGCGTTCGCGCACCCCATCCTGTTCCGGCGCATCGAGGAGGCGAAGGCGCGCAACCCGCAGATGAAGATCATCTTCTGCGACCCGCGGCGCACCGACACCGCGGAACTGGCCGACCTCTACCTGCCGCTGCAGCCCGGCACCGACGTCATGCTGTTCCACGGCCTGCTGCACATCATGCTGTGGGAGGGCTGGACGAACACGGACTACATCGCGGCCCACACCAGCGGCTTCGACGCGCTGAAATCGCTGGTGCGCGAGTACACGCCGGAGAAGGTGTCGCAGGCCTGCGGCATCTCCAAGGACGACCTGTTCACGGCAGCGAAGTGGTTCGCCACCTCGCCCGCGACCCTGAGCCTCTACTGCCAGGGCCTGAACCAGTCTTCCAGCGGCACCGCCAAGAACGCGGCGCTCATCAACCTGCACCTCGCCACGGGCCAGATCGGCCGCGCCGGCGCCGGGCCCTTCTCGTTGACGGGCCAGCCCAATGCGATGGGCGGCCGCGAGGTGGGTGGGCTCGCGAACCTGCTGTCCGCGCATCGCGACCTGGCCAATCCCGGACACCGCGCCGAAGTCGCCGCGCTCTGGGGCGTGCCTTCCGTGCCGGAGCAGCCCGGCCTCACGGCCGTGGAGATGTTCCAGGCCGCGGCCGACGGCCAGCTGAAGGCGCTATGGATCGCCTGCACCAACCCGGCGCAATCGATGCCGGACCAGGCGACCGTGCGCCGCGCGCTGGAGCGTGCCGAGCTGGTGGTGGTGCAGGAAGCCTTCGCCACCACCGCCACCTGCGACTACGCCGACCTGCTGCTGCCCGCCAGCACCTGGGGCGAGAAGGAAGGCACCGTCACCAACAGCGAGCGGCGCATCAGCCGCGTGCGGCAGGCCGTGCCGCGGCCGGGCGGCGCCCGGCACGACTGGGAGATCGTGGTCGATTTCGCGCGGCGGCTGGAGACGCGGCTGCGGCGCGCGCCCACGCTGTTCCCTTACACGACGCCGGAAAGCATCTGGCTCGAACATCGCGAGACCACGCGCGGCCGCGACCTCGACATCACTGGCTTGTCGTATGCGCTGCTGGAACAGGCGCCGCAGCAATGGCCTTTCCCGGAAGGCGCGAGCAGCGGCAAGGCGCGCCTCTACGAAGACGGTGTCTTCCCGACGCCGGACGGCAAGGCCCGCTTCGCCGACGTGGCCTACGTGCCCCTGGCCGAGCCGCGCGAATCGCGTTATCCCTTCTCGCTCACCACCGGGCGGCTGCGCGACCAGTGGCATGGCATGTCGCGCACCGGCACCCTGGGCCGCCTGTTCGGCCACGTGCCGGAGCCGGCGGTGCAGATGCATCCGCAGGACATGGCGCGGCGCAGCCTGCAGGAAGGCGACCTGGTGCACGTCACCTCCAAGCGCGGCTCCATCGTGCTGCCCGCGCAGGCCAGCAACGAAGTGGGACTGAGCCAGGCCTTCATCGCGATGCACTGGGGCGCGGAGTTCCTGGGCGGCGTCTCCAGCACCGGCGAACCCCTGGCCGGCGTCAACGCGCTCACCACCTCCGCCTACTGCCCCGGCTCGAAGCAACCGGAGCTGAAGCACGCGGCGGTGAAGATCCTCAAGGCCGAACTGCCCTGGACCTTGCTGGGCGTGGCCTGGCTGCCGGCGCAGGACGCGCAGGCGGCGCGCGAGCAGCTGAAGTCGATGATGGCGCTGTTCCCCTTCGCCGCTTGCGTGCCCTTCTCCAACAACCCACCGCTGGACCAGGCGGCGAACAGCGAGCGCAACGGCGTGCTGTTCCGCGCCGCCGCCTACGAGGCGCCCCCCGACGAGATCGTGCAACAGCTGGAACAGCTGCTGGGCCTGGCCGGCACCGTGGATACGCTGCGCTACGCCGATCGCCGCAAGGGCCAACGGCGCACGGTGCGGGTGCGCCGCGAGGGCGCCGATACGCGCATCGAAGCCCTGCTGCTCGCCGGCGACACCAGCGCCGAAGCCTGGATCAAGTCGCTGCTGCTGCAGGAGCTGCCGGCCCAGGCCTATGGCCGCCTGCTGCTGGCCCCGGGCGCGAAGGCGCCGGTGGCCGTGCAGAAGAAGGGCAAGCAGGTGTGCAGCTGTTTCGGGGTGGAGGCGCCGGCGATCGAGCAGCACCTGGAGGGCTGCGGCGGCTCGCCGGACGAACGCCTGGCCTCACTGCAGAAGGCGCTGCGCTGCGGCACCAACTGCGGCTCCTGCGTGCCGGAACTGAAGCGGATGATCCGCAGCCTGGTGCCTGCCTGATCGCCCTGGAATGTCCTCATAGCCAAAAGTCATCAAGGCTCTGGGACAATTGCGCGTGGGCATCAGTCAATACCTCAAGGAAATCGGCCGCGGCAAGCAGGGCGCGCGGCCCCTCGCACGCGACCAGGCCAGGGACCTCTTCGGCCAGGTCCTCGACGGCGCCGTCACCGACCTCGAGGTCGGCGCCTTCTGCATCGCCATGCGCGTGAAGGGGGAGACGCCGGAAGAAATGGCGGGCTTCCTCGACGCCCTTGACGAACGCCTGCACAAGGTCCCTGCTGCCAGCGGCAAGCCGGTGGTCGTCCTGCCCAGCTACAACGGGGCGCGCCGCCTGCCGGTGCTGACGCCGCTGCTGGCGGCGCTCGTCGCACGACGCGGCCTGCCGGTGGTGATCCACGGCGCGTCCACCGAGTCCAGCCGCGTCTTCGTGCGCGACGTACTGCACGCGCTCGACGTCCAGGCGCATGGCGAAGTGCCGACCGTGCGCGACGGCCAGGTGGTGTTCCTGCCCACCGAGGTGCTCAGCCCGGGCCTCAAGCGCCTGCTGGACGCGCGCAAGGCGATCGGCCTGCGCAATTCCGCGCACAGCCTGGTGAAGCTGATGAACCCCTGCGCCGGCAAGGCCGTCATCGTCAGCAGCTACACGCACCCGGAATACGCCGTCTCGATGGCCGCCGTGTTCGAGCTCATGGGTTCGACCGCGCTGCTGCTGCGCGGCACCGAAGGCGAAGTGGTCGCCGACGCGCGCCGCCTGCCGCAGATGGATGGCTTCATCCGCGGCCAGCGCGTGACCCTGCAGGAAGGCCAGAAGGGCACGCTCGCCGAATTGCCGGAACTCCCCAAGGACATCGCCCCCGAGGCCACGGCCGCGTACATCCGCGAAGTGCTCGCGGGCACGCGTCCCGTTCCCCACTCGCTCGCCGCGCAAGTGGAACACATCTTGCATCTGGCTGACGCATCATGAATACGATCCACACCGGGAAGGTCACACTGGTCGGCGCCGGCCCCGGCGATCCGGAACTGCTCACCCTCAAGGCGCTGAAAGCGATCCAGGGGGCCACCGTGCTGCTGGTCGACGACCTCGTCAGCGACGAAGTGGTGGCGCATGCGCCGCCCACGGCGCGCATCGTCCACGTCGGCAAGCGCGGCGGCTGCAAGAGCACGCCGCAGGCCTTCATCGAGAAGCTGATGGTGATGGCCGCGCGCGAAGGCGAGAACGTCGTGCGCCTCAAGGGCGGCGACCCCTTCATCTTCGGCCGCGGCGGCGAGGAGGTGGAACACCTGCGCGCCGCCGGCATCCACGTCGAAGTGGTCAACGGCATCACCTCGGGCCTGGCTGCCGCCACTTCGCTGGGCGTGCCGCTCACGCACCGGGACCATGCGCAAGGCGTCATCTTCATCACCGGCCATGCCCAGAAGGGTGCGGAAGCGCCCGACTGGCGCACGCTGGCGGCCGCTGCGCGCGACGCCCGCCTGACGCTGGTGATCTACATGGGCGTGAGCAGCGCCGAGCGCATCGAGCAGGACCTGCTGGCCGGCCTGCCCGGCGACACGCCCGTGGCCGTCATCCAGCGCGCCACCCTGCCCGACCAGCGCCATGCGGTGACGCGGCTGGACCATCTCGCGCAGACCATCGCGGGCGAAGCCCTGGCCAGCCCGTCGGTGATCGTCGTCGGTGACGTCGTGCGCGGCGTGCAGGCGGCCAGCTCCGCCTTGCCGCAAGCGCGCGCCGCCTGAGCCAGCCGCCTTACTGCGCCAGCGCGAAGTAAGGCCGCTCGCCGACGAACAAGGCGCGGCGTGCGTATTCGCGCCAGGCCGCCGGCGCCTTGGGCCCCAGCGCCACCACCCCGGCCACGTAGACCTGCGCGCGCAGCGCCACCGGCAGCTGCGCCGCCGCGGCTTCGGCCTGCTGCACGTCGCGCGAAGTCCGCAGCACGTCGACGAACTGCTGCAAGGCTTGCTGCACGGGCGGCGGCAGGCCGGGTTCCTGCAGGTGCGCCAGCAACGGCTGCACGTCCTCGCCGCGGCGCAGGGCCAGGCCCAGCGCGGGCCAGAAGGTCGTGTTGTCGATGCCCGCACCAGCCGGCAGCTTCGCGGCCTGCTGCGCCAGCGCGTCCGGCGCGCCGTCGGACGCGGCGGCCAGCCGCAGCACGCGCGCTGCATCAGGGCCCTTGCCGGCCTTGAGGGCCGCTTCGGCAACGCGGCCGCGCGCCAGCTGCGGATAGGCCTCGGCTTCGGTGCCGGGCTGCAGGCCGGCGCCGCTTTCGAACATGTGCGCCACGCGCACCGACTGGTACCTGGACGCGAGGTCCTGCAGTTCCGCGCCCGAGCCCTGCTGCAGCCGGCGCACGCGGGCCAGCTCCAGCGCGCATTGCTCGGCCAGCGCCGGCAGCTTGAGGCAGGTCGAATAGCCGCGGGCCGCGGGACCGAATTCGCCTTTCTCCGCCAGCCCGGAAGCAGCGGCGAAGCCGAACCAGCCGTTGCCGGGATGGAGCTGGTAGCCCGCCTGGAAGGCCGCCTCGCGCTCCGCGGGATCGGCCTGGCAGCGCGCCGCCAGGTACTGCAGGTCGGCCTGCTCGGGGTTCTTCACCGCCTGCGCCTGCTGCGCCTGGCAGACCTGCTCGTGCTGCTGCGACGGCGCGCTGTCCTGCTGCAGGCGCAGCAGCACCACGTCGGCCGGCTGCTCGGCCAGCCGCGCGGCCAGCAGGCGCGGGAACTCCGGGTAGCCCTGCGCCAGGCCCAGCCAGTCGGAAATCGACGCCGAGGCGGTGTCGTCCCAGCGCGCGTGGGCCAGCGTCACGTCCTTGCGCGCGTTGCCGCGCGGATCCATCTGGAACACGGCGCGCACCGAGGTGCCCGGCGCCGCGCTGATCACGCGCCGCGTGCCGCCGCCGCCCTTCGTGCGGATCTGCTCCGGCGGCGCCTGCAGGATGGTGTCGGCGCCGGTGGACAGCCAGCGCTGCGCGCCCAGCGGCGCGTCGGCTGGCGCGCTCGCATTGCCGTACACCGCCGTCCATTCCACCAGCGGCGAGGCGGCGGCCACGTTGTAGACGTACTGCGCGCCCGGCACGTCCGGCTCCACGCGGAAGCTTTCGATCTCCTGGCCCTGCATCGTGCGGGCGCGGATCGTCACCGCGCCATTGAGATCCAGGTCCACGTGCTGCGTCGCGCCCGGGCCCACGGCCAGGTTCTTCCAGCGGCCGATCTCGACCTGCACCGCGCGGTCCAGCCCGTTGTGCACGGCCACCTGCGCCGTGCCCAGCGCGCTGCTCATGCCCACGAGGCTGGCGATGATGCCGCCCGCCACCGCCAGCCGCACAGTGCCGGGCAACCAGCCGTCGGCAGTGAGGAAGCGGGACCACCAGTCCAGCTTCTCCTGGCGCGGCCGCGCGCTGCCAGCGACGAAGCTGGGGTATTGCGGCGGCACTTGGGGCGCGGCCGGCGCATCTTCCAGGCCCTGGTGCTGGTAGGCCGCGCGGGCCAGCATGGCTTCGGTCACCAGCAACTGGTCCAGCGTGCTGCGGCGCAGGCGGCCGAGCGCGCGCTGCACCGGCTGCGCCCAGCTGTCGATGACGTCCAGCCACTGGCCCAGCTTCTCCTGCGAGGGTGGGGCCAGCTTCCATTCGCCCAGCGCCGCCTGCCAGCTGGCGAGGCCGGCGCGCTGCAGCGTGGCCGCGTCCGGCTGCACGTGCACGGCATCGCGGTGCACGACTTCGAGCAGGGTGTACAGGTCAGCCGCGACGATCACCAGCCGCTTGCGTTCCGCGTCGCTGACGCGCCGCTTGGCCGTGACCATGCTCACCGCGTTGGCCAGCGAGCCGTGCGCATCGGCCAGGTTGGCCTCCATATGCTCGGCGTAGTGCAGCAGCGCCAGCAGCCCCTGCACGTAGGCGTCCCAGCCGCGGCCCTGCGCGCGCCCGAGGTCGCGGCCGACGCTGCGGCACAGGGCGTCATGCGCGGCCAGCTTGTCCTGCACCACTTGCAGTTCCGACTTCACCTTGCCCAGCGCCAGCGGCAGCTGGCGGCGGTGCAGGATGCGGCCGCGGAAACGGATCTCGCCGTCGGTGACCTGCCCGCGGCCGGCCTGCACGGCCTGCAGTTCCGCCTGCTCGCGCTGCAGCGCTTCCAGGTCCTTCACCAGCGCGCCCAGCGCAGGCGGGTACATGGCGTTGCGGTCGGCCGGGCCGGCGGCATAGAGCTCGTCCACGCGCGTCGCCGCCCGGGTGACGGGGCGCGCCAGGTAGCAGCCGCGGTAGATGCTCTTGAAGGATTCGCGGCCGTACTCCGCGTCCAGCGCCACCCGGGTCTCCTCCGGCGTAGCCACCGGCAGTTGCGGGTCCCGCTTGGGAAACATCGCCGCTGTGCCCTGGCGGCGCACTCCCGCCGGATCGCGGAACAGCGTCCAGGCCGAGGAAGGGTCCAGCGGCGCCGGGTGGTACAGGCGCTTGGCGTTTTCCTCGCGCTCGTGGTTCAGCGGGTGGCTGGCCCACATGCGCAGCGGCTGCACCATTTCCTTGCGGAAGATGCGGTGACCGGCCGCTTCTGTGGCCGGGCGCGGCGGCGGCGCGCCGAAGGCGGCGTCGTCCAGCAGCGCACGCAGCCGCTGCATGATCTGCGACTGCACCTCGAACAGGTCGCCGGTGAGCTTGCCTTTGGCCGCTTCCGCGTTGGCGAAGGCGATGGCGCGGTCCCAGGCCGTATCGGCCGCCTGCAGGCGGAACAGCGCCTCGATCAGCGCGTCGCTGCCGGCCAGGCTGACGGAGATGCGGTCGGCCTGGAACTCCATCTCGCGCGACAACGCGCGCTCCGCGGCCAGCACGATGCGGAAGAAGGTGTCCACCAGCGAGCGGATCGACCACACCAGCAACGACAGGATCCAGCCGACCCAGGACACGCGGATGTCGATCGAGGACAGGCCGCGCAGGACCTTGTCCAGCATGTCGCGGCGCGCGACCAGCGTGGCCGCGATCTGCTGCGCCACGTACACCCAGCGGCCGACCGCCATCGAGCGCTGCGCGAAGTGGCCGAACTCGTGCGCCAGCACCGCCTTCAGCTCCGACAGGTTCAGCACGTTCACCAGCGCCAGCCCGATCTCCAGGTTCTTGCGCGAGGGGAACAGCAGGTTCAGCGGCGACAGGTCGTAGAACACCGCCGCATTGACGCGCGAGGACAGGAACACCTTGCGCGGACGCGGCGCCCGGGCCTCGTCGGCCAGCCGGACCAGGAAGGCGAACAGCCCTGGCTGCTCCTGCTCGGTCACTTCGACCAGGCCTTCGAGCTTGCCGCGCCGCACGAAGAACAGCGCCTTGAGCATGAAGACGGTGATGAACGCCGCGCCGGCGCCGCCGACCCACACCCACAGCGGGTCGCGCGAGCCGAGCACGGCCGCGCGCAGCAGCGTGTAGGCCTTCCAGCCGAACCAGCCCGTGAGCGCGGCGTAGAACAAGCCGAAGGCCAGCAGCGCGAGCATCGCGACCCAGGCCTGGCGCCGGTAGACGGAAGATGCAGCGGTGAGCGCGGGCGCGACCTGGGCCGGCCCGGCCGGGTAGATGACGGACATGGAACCCTCTCCTCGTTTGCGGGGCACGCTAGCACGGCCTTGCGCGCCGCGCATCCGGCTTGATGGCGCAGCGCCACAGGCGGCCGACCGCCGGTGGACTCCGCCCGATAATCCGCGTCCATGCCGGACGCGACTTCCCCTTCCACTTTCGACGCCATCGTGATCGGGGCCGGCGCGGCCGGCCTGTTCTGCGCCGCCCGCGCGGCCCAGCGCGGCGTGAAGGTGCTGCTGGTCGACCACGCGGCCAAGGTCGCGGAGAAAGTGCGCATCTCCGGCGGCGGCCGCTGCAATTTCACGAACCGGGACCTGGAGCCGCGCGCGCCGCAGAAGCATTTCCTCGGCGAGAACGCCAACTTCTGCCGCTCGGCGCTGGCCCGCTTCACGCCCACGGATTTCATCGCCCTGGTACAGAAGCACGGCATTCCCTTCCACGAGAAGCACAAGGGGCAGCTGTTCGGCGACCGCAGCTCGGAGGACTTCATCCGCATGCTGCTGGCGGAGTGCGAGGCCGGCGGCGTGACGCGCTGGCAGCCATGCACGGTGGAGTCGATGGCCTTTGCGGACCGCACCTATCGCCTGCGCACGTCCAAGGGCGAGGTGCAGGCGCCGGCGGTAGTGATTGCCACCGGCGGGCTGTCGATCCCGCAGATCGGCGCCAGCGACTTCGGCTATCGCGTCGCGCGGCAGTTCGACCTGGCGCTGGTGACGACGCGGCCCGCGCTGGTGCCGCTGACCTTCGACGGCGCCGCCTGGGCGCCGTTCGCCGGCCTGGCCGGACTGGCTTTGCCGGTGCGCATCGAGACCGGGGCGAAGAAGGAGCGCATGGCCTTCGACGAGGACCTGCTGTTCACGCACCGCGGCCTGAGCGGGCCGGCGGTGCTGCAGATCTCCAGCTACTGGCGCGCAGGCCAGCCCCTGCGGATCGACCTGGCGCCGGGCGTGGACCTGGCCACCGAGCTGCTGCAAGCCAAGTCCCGTTCCCGCAAGCTGGTGGCCAACGAGCTGGCGGCCTGGGTGCCTTCGCGCCTGGCGGATGCCTGGGTGCAGCAGGACGCGGGCCTGCAGCGGCCGGTCAACGAGTGCAGCGACAAGGCCTTGCAGCAGCTGGCACAGCGCCTGCAGGCCTGGGAGCTGGTGCCCACCGGCAGCGAGGGCTACCGCAAGGCCGAAGTGACGGCCGGCGGCGTCGACACCCGGGAGCTGTCCTCGCAGACCTTGGAGGCGAAGAAGCAGCCCGGGCTGTACTTCATCGGCGAGGTGGTCGACGTGACCGGCTGGCTGGGCGGCTACAACTTCCAGTGGGCCTGGGCGAGCGGGAACGCCTGCGCGGAGGCTTTGGGGGAGCGTTTCGCCCCTGGCTTGCCCGTTGGCCAAACAAGGCTATAATCTCCGGCTTTGCTGGCAAACCCCACCGGCCTGATCGAACCTGAAAGGTGGGGAACCCCGGCGGACGTCCTCGATCTTCGTTCCGCCAACACACTGGATATCCGGAAAGTCATGACGACCATTCGTGTCAAGGAAAACGAGCCGTTTGACGTGGCGCTGCGCCGCTTCAAGCGCACCATCGAAAAGCTGGGCCTGCTGACCGAGCTGCGCGCCCGCGAGTTCTACGAGAAGCCCACCGCCGAGCGCAAGCGCAAGAAGGCTGCCGCCGTCAAGCGCCACTTCAAGCGCGTGCGCAGCATGCAGCTGCCGAAGAAGCTCTACTGAGCCCCGGCCTAAGCCGCTTCGAACAAAAGCCCGCCTGGGGACGCCCAGGCGGGCTTTTCTTCTGATACTCCCGTCTGGGGCCAGCCCGCGCGGGCTTTTTTCATTGCAACGGAGAAAAGAACATGACGCTCAAGGAACGCATCACCGAGGACATGAAGGCCGCCATGCGCGCCAAGGACAGCGAGAAGCTGGGCGCCATCCGCATGCTGACCGCCGCCATCAAGCAGAAGGAAGTGGACGAGCGGGTGGAGCTGGACGACGCCGCCGTGGTCGCCATCGTCGACAAGCTGCTGAAGCAGCGCAAGGACAGCATCGACGCCTTCCAGAAGGCGGCCCGCCAGGACCTGGCGGACAAGGAGCAGGCCGAAGTGGTGGTGCTGCAGGCCTACCTGCCCGCGCGCCTGTCGGCCGACGAGATCGCCGCCGAAGTGAAGGCCATCGTCGCCGAACTGGGCGCCTCCGGACCCGGCGACATGGGCAAGGTGATGGGCGCGGTGAAGCAGCGCCTGGCCGGCAAGGCCGACATGGGCCAGGTGAGCGCGGCGGTCAAGGCGGCGCTGGCCCCCTGATCAGTGGAAGTCGCGGCTGCTGCTGCGCTGCTGCCCGATGCGCCCCAGCAGCGGCGTGAGGTCTTCCAGCCGCTCGGCGACCAGGTGCCGCACGTGGCCGCCGCTTTCCACGTCCCGCTGCCAGGTGCCGTGCACCGCCAGCAGGCGTGAACGCAGCAGCGGCTCGCGCTGCAGCTCGCGCACCCGCGGCCAGACGATCACGTTGACCGGCCCGGTCTCGTCTTCCAGGGTGACGAAGATCGTGCCGTTGGCCGTGCCGGGCTGCTGGCGGACGGTGACGATGCCGCAGGCCGCTGCCCGCCGCCCGTGCGGCAGCGCGTCCAGCTCGGTGGCCGTGAGGATCTTCATGCGCTTCAGCCTGGCGCGCAGCAGCGCCAGCGGATGGCGCCGCAAGCTCAGGCCCAGCGATGCGTAATCGAAGACGATCTCCTCGCCTTCCCGGGCCGCCGGCAGTTCCAGCTGTTCTTCCGCGATCGGGGCCTGTTCCAGCAAGGCCGGCGCGCGCCGCTGCGCCGCCGCCTCCCAGACCTGCTGGCGGCGATGGCCGGCCAGCGATTTCAAGGCGTCGCCGGCGGCCAGCGCCTTCAGGTCCTTCACGTCCAGCTGCGCGCGCAGAGTCATGTCTTCGACGCTGCTGAAGGGCCCGCCCTCCTCGCGCTCCTTCGCGATGCGTTCACCGGCCAGCTGGCTGAGGCCGCCGACCAGGCGCAGTCCCAGCCGCACCGGCGGCCGCGAATCGGCGTCGGACTCCAGTTTGCTGTCCCAATCGCTGGAGGACACGTCCGGCGGCAACACCGCCACGCCCGCATTCCGGCTCGCATCCTGGATCAACTGCGAAGGCGCATAGAAGCCCATGGGCTGCGAGTTCAGCAGCGCGGCGAGGAAGCACTCGGGTTCGTGGCGCTTGAGCCAGCTGCTCTTGTAGGCCAGCAAGGCGAAGCTGTAGGCATGGCTCTCCGGGAAACCGTATTCGCCGAAGCCCTGGATCTGCTTGAAGATGCGCTCGGCGAAATCCTGCGAGTAGCCGTTGGCCAGCATGCCGCCGACCAGCCGCCGCTCGAAGTCGTGCACGCGGCCCTTGCGCGTCCACGCGGCCATCGCGCGGCGCAGCGAATCGGCTTCGGTGGCGGTGAAGCCGGCGGCGATCATCGAGATCTCCATCACCTGCTCCTGGAAGATCGGCACTCCCAAGGTGCGTGCCAGCGCCTTCTTCAGGCGCGGCTCCTTGCCGGTTTCGCGGGTGGAGCGTTCGTAGGAGATGGCGGCCGCCCCGCCGCGGTCGAAGGCTTCGCGCGCCCGCAGGTAGGGATGCACCATGCCGCCGGAGATGGGCCCCGGCCGCACGATGGCGACCTCCACCACCAGGTCGTAGAACTTCTTGGGCTTCAGCCGCGGCAGCATGGACATCTGCGCCCGGCTCTCGATCTGGAACACGCCCACCGTGTCGGCGCGGCGGATCATCTCGTAGGTCGCTTCGTCGCCGTTCGGGATGTCGCGCAGCGCCATCGGCGGGCCGCCGCGCAGCGCGTTGCGCATGTCCAGGCAGCGCCGCAGCGCGCTGAGCATGCCCAGCGCCAGCACGTCCACCTTCATCAGGCCCATGTCCTCCAGGTCGTCCTTGTCCCACTGGATCACCGAGCGGTCCTTCATGCTGGCGTTCTCCACCGGCACCAGGCGCACCAGCGGCGTCTGCGTCAGCACGAAGCCGCCCACGTGCTGGCTCAGGTGGCGCGGGAAGCCCATGAGCTGCCAGGTCAGGTCCATCCACTGCGTCGCGACATGCGCCGTGATCTCGCACTGCTCCAGCCGCGCCAGGTCCTGCAGGCGCTCCACCGCCAGCTCGCTGTCGAACCAGTGGTGGTCCTTGGCGAAGGCGTCGACCAGCGGCTCGGGCACGCCCAGCGCCTTGCCGACGTCGCGGATGGCGCTGCGCGTGCGGTAGCTGATGACCACCGCGGCAATCGCCGCCCGCTCGCGGCCGTACTTGCCGTAGATGTACTGGATGACCTCTTCGCGCCGCTCGTGCTCGAAGTCGACGTCGATGTCGGGCGGCTCGTTGCGCCGGTCCAGGCTGATGAAGCGCTCCAGCAGCGGCTCGGAGTCCATCGGGTCCATCGCGGTGATGCCCAGGCAGTAGCAGACCACCGAGTTGGCGGCGGAGCCGCGGCCCTGGCACAGGATGCGCAGCCGCTCCGCCTCGCGCACGATGTCGTGCACGGTGAGGAAGTACATCTCGTAGTTGCACAGCTCGATCAGCGCGAGCTCCTTGCGCAGCAGCAGGCGCACCTTCAGCGGCACGCCCTGCGGGTAGCGCGCACGCGCGCCTGCGTAGGTGAGGCTGCGCAAGGCGTGCGCGGGCGTCATCCCCTCCGGCACGGCCTCCAGCGGGTAGTTGTAGCGGATGCTTTCCAGCTCGAAGTTGCAGCGCTTCACCACCTCCAGCGAGGCTTCCATCAGTTCGCGCGGATAGGTCTCGGCCAGCCGCAGGCGCGTGCGCAGGTGGCGCTCCGCGTTGCCTTGCAGCGCGAAGCCGCAATCGCGCACGGCCTTGCCTTCGCGCACGGCGGTGATCACGTCGTGCAGGGGCTTGCGCGAGCGCACGTGCATGTGCACGTCGCCGGCGGCCACCAGCGGCACGCCGCAGCGCTCGCCGGCTTCGCGCAGGCTCGCCAGCCACAGGTCGTCGTCGATCGAGTGCAGCAACTCCACCGCCAGCCACAGGTTTTCGCCGAACAGGTTGCGCGCCTGCGCGAGCCTGGCGCACAGCGCCTCCAGGTCCAGCGGCACACCGGGCAGGCGCTTGGGCGCGAAGAGGATCTCGCAGCCGATCAACTTGCCGAAATCGCTGCCGTCCCAGCTGGCGTTGTATTCGCCCTTGGCCGAGGTCATGCGCGCCGTGGAGATGAACTCGCACAGGCCGCCCCAGCCATCGAGGCTGCGCGCCAGCGCCACCAGGCGCGCATCGCCCAGGTCGAACTCGCTGCCGAACAGCAGCTTGAAATCGCGCAGGCGCCGGTTGCCAGGCTCCTTGTCCTGCAGCTCGCGCGCGAACTCCAGGTAGGCCTTCAGGCCGCTGGAGGCACGCACCACGCCGGCCACCGAGCATTCGTCGGTGATCGCGATCGCCTGGTAGCCGAGGTCGTAGGCGCGCCGCACCAGCTCCTGCGGATGCGAGGCCCCGCGCTGGAAGCTGAAGTTGCTGATGCAGTGCAGCTCCGCATAAGGCGGCAGCGAGTCCGGCCCCGGCCGCAGGATGGGCGGCAGCTGGCTTTCCTTGTCGAGGAAAGGTCCCGGCTTGGCGTGGGTCTCAGGCATACAGCCCCTGCAGGTACCAGCGGTACTCGCTGGCGAATTTCAGCGGCCGTTCGCGGAACACCCAGACCAGGCCGGCGCCAACGCTGCGCGCCAGGAAGTAGTCGCGCAGCACCGCGCCGTCCTCTTCCCACCAGGCCGTCTCCACGCGGTACAGGCGCGCGAGGCGGCGCAAGGGGCCGCCGTAGTAGGCGACGTTGTCCTTCACCTCCAGCTCCAGCGGTTGCGGCAGCAGCCAGGTCGGATAGAGCGCGTCGGCGACGCCGTGAGTCGCTTTCGAGGGCTCCGCGCCGCGCACGGGCCTCCAGCGCTGCATCGCCTCGGGCCGGTGGTCCGCCTGCGGCAGTGCCATCACCACGTTGTCCTCGCCGAGCCGCACGCTCAGGCGCTCGACCAGCTGGTGCAGCTTCTCGCCCGGGCGGTTGTCCTCCGGCAGCAGGCTGGTCGTCAGGCCGCCCCACGGCACCGTCTCCAGCGAGCGCAGGCGCAGGTGGTTGGCCGGTGCGGCGATGGAAAGCCGGTTGAACTGCTCGCTGGCCAGGCGCCGCAGATGCTTCATGTCCTGGGTCGGTTCGGCCGTGCGCAGCTCCAGCTTCTCGTTGGGCGGCAGCCGCTTGCCATCGAGCCGCTTCAGGTCCAGCGTCCACTCGAATTCCAGCGCCAGCACGCCCAGGTTCCGCGCCTGCAGCCAGGCCTGCAGCAAGGTGAGCAGGTGCGAGCCCGTGAACAGCAGTTCCGGCGCGGAGGTGGCGAGCATCTGCAGTTCGAGATTCAGGTCGAAGCTGCCCGGCAAGGTGAGCCAGTCGTAGCGCTCCGGCCGCTGGCCATAGGCCGCGTCCAGCGCCTGCAGCAGCTCCGCGCCGAAGCGCCGGCTGACGCCGCCGCGCGGCAGCGCCCGCAGCTGGCCGAAGGTCAGGCAGCCGATGCGCTCCAGCGTGTGCAGGTGCGGGCCGGCGGCGGTGAGTGTGTCCAGCGGCAGGCCGTCGGGGACCTGTTCCGGCATCTCGCGCCCCTGCTCGCGCAGCCGCAGCAGCGCCAGGGCCACCAGCGCCGTCGCGCCATGCGCCCACACCGGCGCCGGCAAATCCGAGTTCAGCAACTGCCGCGCGAGCCGCTTGCGCCCGCCGAACAGGCGTTCGGAAGCCGAGACCTCCAGCAGCAAGGCCTCTTCGACGGCGGCGACCCGGGGCGTGAACTGCAAGCCACGCCAGCCCCAGGCCTGCCGCACTTCAGCGGACGAGGCTTGCAGCGCGATCCAGTACATCGGACACGACTTGTTCGACGGGAAGGGGCGTGGCGGCGCGGCGCACCTTGCGCGCGGCCAGCAAGGCCGCGAGGCGCGCGGGATGCGCGTCCAGCATGACCGGCTGCAGCAGCGGCGGGCCGCGGCGCTTGAGGATGCTCACCTCCAGCTGCTCCGTGCCCTGCAACAGCAGGCGCAGGCGCGCCGGCGACGACTGCTCGCGGGCTTCGATGCCGCGAAAGGCGACCAGCAGGCGATCGTTCTGCTGCGCGCACAACTGCAGGCGGCGCAGCTCCTCCGCCTTCGCGCGTGGCACCCAGGCCAGCACCGCGCTGACGTCGGCGCAGCGCAGCGCCTGCTCCGCGGCCCACAGGCGCTGCGCAGGCTTGTCGGCGTGCACGCACAGCAGCTGCTGCGGCCTCAGGCCCTGGGCCTGCAAGGCCGGGCCGAAAGGCTCGTAAGGCGGGGCGACCAGCACGACCGGGCCGGATTCCTCGCGCATGCATTGCGCCAGCGCCGGCGCCAGCAATTGCCAGACGTGCTGCTGCGGCTGGGCCTGCAGCACCTCGACCAGGCAGCCGAGCGGCCAGCCCTGGCCCGGCAGCTGCGCGTCCAGCGCCGCGAAGCCCGTGGAGAGCACCTTTTCCTGCGCCTGCGCCAGTTCCCGCCCACGCCAGACGTGGCGAATTTGCAGGTCGGAAACGGCAGGGGCAGTCATGGCAGAATACTGATTCTTTATACAGTATTCCTGGTCGCCTACAAGTGCCAGGAATGCCCTTCCCACCAGCGATGTCAGGTTTCCGTTAAAACTCACCGGTTCCATGTTCCGGCTGTTCGAAAAGCTGCTCCATCCCTACCCGGATGTCGAGCCCCCACCCCTTCCCAAGCGCTTCTTCGCCTTCGTCTGGGCCTGCACCGAGGGCCTGCGTGGCTACATCCTCGCGCTGGCCATCGTCAGCGCCATCATCTCCGGCTACGAGGCCTGGCTGTTCGGCATGCTTGGGCAGGTGGTGGACTGGTTGTCGCGCTCCTCGCGCGAGACCTTCTGGCAGCAGCAAGACGGCCTGCTCACGGTGTACGCGGCGATCCTGCTGGCGAGCACCGTGGTGATCGCGCTGCAGACGATCCTCAAGCACCAGACGCTGGCCATCAACTTCCCACTGCGCCTGCGCTGGAACTTCCACCGGCTGATGCTGGGCCAGAGCCTGGCCTTCTACTCCGACGAGTTCGCCGGCCGCATCACGACCAAGGTCATGCAGACCGCGCTGGCCGTGCGCGAGATGATCTTCACGACGACCGAGGTCATCATCGGCATCGGCGTCTACTTCATCACCATCCTCGGACTGGCGGCGGCCTTCGACGTGCGGCTGATGCTGCCCTTCCTGGGCTGGTTCGCGCTGTATGCCGTTTCGGTCTGGTACTTCGTGCCGCGCCTGGGCCGCATCGGCAAGAAGCAGGCCGATGCGCGCGCGATGATGACCGGCCGCATCACCGACGCCTACACCAACATCTCCACCGTCAAGCTGTTCTCGCACACGCAGCGCGAGGCCAGCTTCGCGCGCCAGGCGATGACGGAGTTCATGACCACCGGCTACCAGCAGATGCGGCTGGTCAGCAGCTTCGAGATCGTCAACCACGCACTGGTGGTGTTGCTGATCATCGCGGCCGGCGGCTACAGCATCTGGCTGTGGACGCAGGGCCAGGTCGGGCCCGGCGCGGTGGCCGCGGTGACCGCGATGGCGCTGCGCATCAGCGGCATGTCGCACTGGATCATGTGGGAAATGGCCTCGCTGTTCGAGAACATCGGCACCATCCAGGACGGCATCGGCACGCTGACCCGCCCGCGCCAGGTGGTGGACGAGCCCGATGCGAAGCCGCTGGCGGTGCCGCGCGGCGAGGTGAAGTTCGAGGACGTGCGCTTCGGCTACGGCAAGGCGCAGCCGATCATCGAGCACTTCAACCTCACCGTGAAGCCGGGCGAGAAGATCGGCCTGATCGGCCGCTCCGGCGCCGGCAAGTCGACGCTGGTGAACCTGCTGCTGCGCTTCTACGACACCGAAGGCGGCCGCATCCTCATCGACGGCCAGGACATCGCGCACGTGACGCAGGACAGCCTGCGCCTGGCCATCGGCATGGTGACGCAGGACACCTCGCTGCTGCACCGCTCGGTGCACGACAACATCGTCTACGGCCGCCCGGGCGCGAGCGACGAGGAGCTGATGCGCGCGGCGCGCCGTGCGCAGGCGCACGAATTCATCATGAACCTGAGCGACCCGCAGGGGCGCAAGGGCTACGAGGCGCACGTGGGCGAACGGGGCGTCAAGCTCTCGGGCGGGCAGCGGCAGCGCGTGGCGATCGCGCGCGTGATGCTGAAAGACGCGCCGATCCTGCTGCTGGACGAAGCCACGAGCGCGCTCGACTCCGAGGTGGAGGCCGCCATCCAGGCGAGCCTGCAGCAGTTGATGCAGAACAAGACGGTGATCGCGATCGCTCACCGCCTCTCGACCATCGCGGCGCTGGACCGGCTGGTGGTGCTGGACCAGGGGCGCATCGTGGAGCAAGGCTCGCACCGCGAACTGCTGGCGGCCGGCGGCCTGTACGCGCGCCTGTGGGCGCACCAGAGCGGCGGCTTCCTCGGCGAGAGCAGCGAAGAGGAAGCGCTTGAGGCCTAGCAAGCTGAAGCCGCAGGACTTCCAGCGCGACGCCGAGGAAATGGCGCGCGTGCTGATCGGCGCCGTGCTGCTGGTGGACGGCGTCGGCGGCCGCATCGTCGAGACCGAGGCCTACGACATGTCCGAGCCGGCCTCGCACACGTATGGCGGGCCAACCGCGCGCAACGCGTCGATGTTCGGGCCGCCGGGGCGGGCTTATGTGTATCGCTCCTACGGCATCCACTGGTGCCTGAACTTCGTCTGCCGCGAGGAAGGCCATGGCGCAGGGGTGTTGATCCGCGCGATCGAGCCCTTGCAGGGCCTAGCCGTCATGTGCGAGCGGCGCGGGCTGCACGATCCGCGCCTGCTTTGCTCGGGGCCGGGACGCGTCGGCCAGGCGCTGGCCATCGCGCATGACATGAACGGCTACCGGCTGGACCAGAAGCCTTTCGAAGTGCACGCCCCCGACAGGCTGCACGAGATCGCGATCGGGCCGCGGATCGGGATCAGCAAGGCGGCGGAAGTGCCGTGGCGCTTCGGGCTGGCGGGTTCGCCCTATCTGAGCCGGCGCTTTTGACCTCTTATCATCCCCCCATGAACACGACCCGGCGGTTGGCCACCAACCCGCCTCCCTTCGCACCCCCGATGGTCACCGCGCCGCCTCCGGCGCGCCGCTGACCTTCCTCGTGCTCCTGCCGTAGCTGCGCTGCGCGCGGGGCTTCGTGTTCGCGCGGGCATGCCGTGCATGCCCGCCAGCCAAGGGTGGTGCCATGTCTTTCCGTTCTTCCGTCGCGGCCGCGTCCGGCCCGACGTCCCTGTTCGTGCTCCTCTGGAGCAGCGGCGCCCTGTTCGCCAAATGGGGGCTGGCTTACGCCAGCGCCTTCACTTTCCTCTCGCTGCGCTTTGCTCTCGCATTGGCCGTTCTGTCCGTGATCGCGCTGCGGCGCGGACGCTGGCTGCCCTTGCCGGGCACGCGCAAGCAGGTCGCGCTGACGGGCCTCGTGCTGGTCGGCTGTTACTCGGTCTTCTACCTCCTCGCGCTGGCCCACGGCATGACGCCCGGGGTGCTGGCCACGGTGATGGGCGTGCAGCCGCTGCTGACGCTCGCGCTCACCGAAAGGCCGCTGTCCCTGCGGCGCATCGCGGGCCTCTTGCTGGCGCTGGCGGGATTGGCGCTGGTGGTCTTCGACAGCCTGCTGGCGGCGCGGCTCGGCCTCGCGGGCGTGCTGGCCGCACTGGCGGCGCTGGCGGCCATGACCTGGGGCACCCTGCTGCAGAAGCGCCTGCAGCAGGCGCCGCTGGACGTGTTGCCGCTGCAGTACGCTGTCGCGCTCGCGCTGTGCCTGCTGGCCCTGCCCTTCGCCGAAGTGCGCGTGCAGTGGTCGGCCGGACTGGCGCTGTCGGTGGGCTGGCTCGCGTTGGTGATTTCGGTGGCGGCGACCTTGCTGCTGTATCGCCTGATCCAGGCCGGCAACCTGGTGAACGTCACCAGCCTGTTCTACCTCGTGCCGGGTGGAACCGCGCTGCTGGATTGGGCGGTGCTGGGGAATGCGATGGCGCCGGCGGCGATCGCGGGGCTGGGGGCGATCGTCGGGGGACTGCTGGTCGCCATGATCATCAACGCGACGGCGTCACCGTCACGCTGCCGCCGTTGTTCACGATCGTGACCGGCGGATCGCGCAATTCGGTGATCACCACCTGCCGGCGCCCGCGCGGGGCGGCGGCGCCGTAGGTGGCCGGGCCGGCGCCCAGCGACGTGGTGTCGGGCGCGGCCGGCGCGGCGGCGACGAAGGTCGGCGCCGGCAGCACCGTCACCGTGGGCTTGATCGCGCGGTCGGCTGCCTGCGGCGGCACCATCACGATGTCGCCCGCCACCTGCACGTGCGGCAGGCGCGAGGCTTCGGCCGTTTCGCGGCTGGTGAACAGCGGCGCCGGCGGGCCACTGCGCGCCACCGTGCGCGTCGCCGAGCGCTCCATCGCCATGTGATTGGGCGGGACGTCGCTGCCCGTCGGCCGCGCCAGCGCGCCCAGCGTCACGCGCTGGCAGGTGCTGGTCTCATCGAACTCCAGGCGCGCCCCTGCCGGATAGCCGCGTGCCCTCAGGCCTTCGTGCAGTTGCAGGCGCATGTCCACCGGCGCATCGGCGCCGCTGTACAGCACGCGGTCGCGGCTGTCGTAGACGGTGTAGCAGGCCATGGCCTTGGCGCCAATGAGCGCCAGGCCCAGGAGCAGTGCGAGTTTCGATTTCATGGTCGCCTCTAGCGCCGGTGCATGCGGCGGCAAATTCAGATGCGGCCATGATGAGTACCGCGCCGCGCAGGGTGCGCAGTCCTAGGCAGTCAACGGCTGTAGTCGCTCTTCCCGCCGGCGCGGCGGACCGCTACCAGTGGGCGGGTGCGCTGCCGGGCGGCATCGAAGGCCGCGTCCACGCGGCCGGTGTGCGGCTCAGCTGGGCGCTGTGGCGCACCGCGCGCAGCTCGCCGAAGCCGGAAGCGCTGGTCTCCAGCCATGCATCGAGCGCCGGCGCTTGCGCCGCCAGGCCGCCTTCGACACGGCCCAGCGCGCGCAGCCAGCGCCCGGTCTGCGCCAGCGACACCTGCACGTGCCAGCTGCCGCCTTCCAGCTGCTGCCGGCGCAGTGCCGCGGCCGCGCCGAAAGCGATGAGGTAGCCGGTGGCCTGGTCGAGGATCTGCATGGGCAGCGGCCGCGGCTTGCCCGGCGAGCCGGCTGCTTCGCCCTCGGCCAGGTTGAAGCCGCTGGCGGTCTGCACCAGCGAATCGAAGCCGCGCCGGCCACTCCACGGCCCATGCGGTCCATAAGCGGACAAGGAGACGTAGACGATGCCGGGCCGCGCAGCCGCCACCTGCTCCACGCCGAAGCCCAGCTGCTGCAGCCCGCCCGGGCGGTAGCCCTGCACGAAGACATGCGCATCCCGAAGCAAGGTGTGCATCGTCACGCGGCCTTCGTCGGAGCGCAGGTCCACCAGCGCCGAGCGCTTGCCCCGGCTCGTGTCCGCGATCGCTTCGATGTTCGGCAACTGCGGCGAATTCACCAGCATCACGTCCGCGCCATACGCCGCCAGCGCGCGGCCGCCGACCGGGCCGGCCAGGATGCGCGTCAGGTCCAGCACGCGCACGCCTTCCAGCGGGCGCTGGTCGTCGCGCAGCAAAGGCAAGGTGAGCGGAGCCGCGTCACCGACGCGCGTGATCGTCATCAGCGGCTGCGCGGCGATGGCCTGGCCTTGCGGCGAGGCATCCCACTCGGCGAAGCTGCGCAAGGCGGTGGCGACCAGGCCGGCGTCGGCCGCGGCCTGCTCGAAATCCAGCGCCTTCCAGCGCAGCATGGCGGCTTCGGCGTCAGCGCGAGCGGCCGTGGCCGGATCCAGGCCCAGCAGGCGCAGCGCGCCGTCACGGTGGTGGGCGAAATTGGCGTGCACGCGCACCCAGCCATCGGCGGTGCGGTACAGGCCGGAGAACTTGTCCCAGAGCTCGGGCACCTGGCCGTCCAGGCTGAACCAGCCCAGGCACTCGGCGCAGGCATGCGCGGCGTCGACGCTAACCGACTGGCGCGCTTGCCCGCGCACATGGCCGACTTCGCAGGCGGCCAGTGCGGCCGCCGCGATGGTGCTTTGCGCAGCCGTGGCAACCGCGAAGGAGGAAGGCCAGGCCGGGTCCTGCCCCGTCAGGGCGGCGCATCCCAGGGCTTCCTGCGGCAGCCCACCGAGCTGCCACAGGCCTGCCAGGGCGGCTTGCGCTTTCACTGGATCAGCTGGACGCCGGTCTTGGACTGCACGTGTTCGAAGGTGACGCCGGGCGCCAGCTCCAGCACCTTCAGGCCCTTGGGCGTGACATCGAACACGCCCAGGTCGGTGATGATCAGGTCCACCACGCCCACGCCCGTCAGCGGCAGCGTGCACTTGGGCAGGATCTTCAGGTCCTCGGTGCCGTCCTTCTTGCGGGCCACGTGCTCCATCAGCACGATGACGCGCGGCACGCCGGCCACCAGGTCCATGGCGCCGCCCATGCCCTTGACCATCTTGCCGGGAATCATCCAGTTGGCCAGGTCGCCGTGCTCGCTGACCTGCATGGCGCCCAGGATGGACAGGTTGATCTTGCCGCCGCGGATCATGGCGAAGCTGTCATGGCTGCCGAAGATGGACGATCCCTTGATGGTCGTCACCGTCTGCTTGCCGGCGTTGATCAGGTCGGCGTCCACTTCCGCGTCGGTCGGGAAGGGGCCTATGCCCAGCATGCCGTTTTCGGACTGCAGCCAGACTTCCTTGTCGCCGGTGAAGTTGGCCACCAGCGTCGGGATGCCGATGCCGAGGTTGACGTAGAAGCCGTCCTTGAGTTCCTGGGCCGCGCGCGCGGCCATCTGGTCTTGGGTCCAGGGCATTGTCTGACTCCTCAGGCGGGACGGGTGGTGCGCTTTTCGATGCGCTTCTCGGGATTCGGGTTGTGCACGATGCGGTGCACGTAGATGCCGGGCAGGTGGATGTCGTCCGGGGCCAGTTCGCCCACTTCGACGATCTTCTCCACCTCCACGATGCAGACCTTGCCGGCCATCGCCACCGCGGGGTTGAAGTTGCGCGCCGTCAGGTTGAAGCGCAGGTTGCCGCTCTTGTCGGCCACGTCGGCCTTCACCAGCGAGACTTCGGGCACCAGCGAGCGCTCCATCACGTAGGTCTCGCCGTCGAATTCGCGCAGTTCCTTGCCCTCGGCCACCAGGGTGCCGACGCCGGTCTTGGTGAAGAAGGCCGGGATGCCGGCGCCGCCGGCGCGCAGCTTCTCGGCCAGCGTGCCCTGGGGCGTGAATTCCAGCTGCAGCTCGCCCGCCAGGTACTGGCGCTCGAACTCCTTGTTCTCGCCGACGTAGGAGGAGATCATCTTCTGGATCTGGCGCGTCTCCAGCAGCTTGCCGAGGCCGAAGCCGTCGACGCCCGCGTTGTTGGAGATGACCGTGAGGTCCTTGACGCCGCTGTCCTTCAGCGCCTCGATCAGCGCCTCGGGAATGCCGCACAGGCCGAAGCCGCCGACGGCCATCAGCTGGCCCGTCTTGACCACGCCGTCCAGCGCCGCCGCTGCATTGGGGTAGATCTTGTTCACACTGTCTCCTGCTGGGACGAAGATGCCCGGATGGGCGCTACGATACTACCTACGATGTTACGTAGTAATCCCTAGAGGCCCCACCGGATGGACGCCGACTACCGACTCGCCTTCGACCTCGCGCCCGTGGGACTGTGCGTCTCGCGCAACCGCGCCATTGTGGATTGCAACCAGGCGCTTTGCGAGATGTTCGGCTGGTCGCGCGAGCTGCTGGTGGGCCAGTCCTTCCTGGTGCTCTATCCGAGCGTCGACGAATACGAGCGGCTGGGCAAGCGCATGGCGCCCATCCTGAACGCCAAGGGCCGCTATGCCGACGACCGCATCATGAAGCGGGCCAGCGGCGACGTCTTCTGGTGCCACGTGAGCGGCCGGGCCCTGAACCGCGCGGCGCCGCACGAGGCGGGCATCTGGTCTTTCGAAGATCTCAGCGCGGTGCGCCCGGTCAAGGCCGAGCTGACGGCGCGCGAGCGCGAGGTGGCGGCGCGGCTGCTCGACGGGCTGACTTCCAAGGAAATCGGCAAGACGCTGCAGATCAGCCACCGGACGGTGGAGATCTACCGGGCGCGTTTGATGCGGAAGTACAAGGCGAATACGACTGCGGATCTGGTCCACAAGCTGATGGCCGGGGCGTAAGCAGCCCTCAAGTCCGGCCGGGCGCCGCCGAAGAAGCTGCGAGCAACGCACCTTCACTGCCCATTCCATGACCTTCAGCAAGCTCCGCATCGGCACCAAGCTCTGGCTTGCCGTCGCCCTCCTCGTCGCCGGCCTGGCCGGCGTCATCGCCTTCGCCGCCTGGCGCACCGCCGAATCGACGGCGCAGGCGCAGGCCGCCCTGGGCCTGGCCCAGCGCAAGATCCAGCTGGCCACGCGCTGGACCGCCCTGACCGAGGCCACCGTCGGCCGCATCGTCATCACCGCCTCCAGCACCGAACCGGCCGTCCGCGCGCTGGTGGACCAGGCCACCGGCAAGGCCATCCAGGAGATCACCGCGCTGCAGAAGGAGCTGGCCGCCCTGCCCCGCGACGCTGCCGAAAACGCGCAGATGGAAAAGATCGCCAGCCTGCGCAAGCGCCTGCTGGACGTGACCGCCGCCACCGCGAAGCAGCAGGGCGCCAAGGCGACCGCCGCGGCCCGTGCCGAGAGCGCGGCCACCATCGACGCCACGGCGGCGCCCTACCTCGAAGCCCAGCGGGAGTTCGCCAAGCTGGAACAGGACAACATGACCCAGGTCGGCGCGGATTTCCGCGCCCAGCGCCAGAACCTGACGACCGTCGTCTGCGCCGTTGTCCTCCTGCTGCTGGCCGGCGTTGTGGCCGGCGCCGCCTTCCTGATCCGCTCGATCCGCCGCCCGCTGACGCAGGCCGTGGACATGGCGGCCGCCATTGCCCGCGGCGACCTCACGCAGCGCGGCGACGCCAGCCGGGGCGATGAATTCGGCGACCTGATGCGCGCCCTGAACGCGATGAGCGAAGCGCTGAGCCGCACCGTCGGCCAGGTGCGCAGCGCCGCCGACCAGATCGCCACCGGCACCAACCAGATCGCCATCGGCAACCAGGACCTGAGCCAGCGCACCGAGGAACAGGCGTCCAGCCTGCAGCAGACCGCGGCCTCGATGGAGCAGATGGGTTCGTCCGTGCGCCAGAACGCCGATGCGGCGCGCCAGGCCACCGAGCTGGCCAGCGCCGCCAGCGCGGTCGCCGCCGAGGGCGGCACGGCGGTGAGCCAGGTGGTGCAGACCATGGGCGCCATCAGCGAAGCCAGCAAACGCATCGCCGAGATCACCAGCACCATCGACGGCATCGCGTTCCAGACCAACATCCTCGCCCTCAATGCCGCCGTGGAAGCGGCGCGTGCCGGCGACCAGGGCCGCGGCTTTGCCGTCGTGGCGGGCGAGGTGCGCAACCTGGCCCACCGCGCGGCCGACGCCTCCCGCGAGATCAAGGACCTGATCCAGGACAGCGTCGCCAAGGTGGAGCGCGGCAGCGTGCAGGCCAGCGACGCCGGCCGCACGATGACCGACATCGTGGCCCAGGTGAAGCGCGTCAACGACCTGATCGGCGAGATCGGCGCCGCGACCATCGAGCAGACCACCGGCATTGGCCAAGTGGGCCACACGGTGACGCAGCTGGACCAGGTGACGCAGCAGAACGCGGCACTGGTGGAACAGAGCGCGGCCGCCGCGGCCAGCCTGAACCAGCAGGCGGCTCGCCTGGTGGAGGCGGTCGGCGCCTTCACGCTGGGTGAGGTGCAGGCCCGCACGGCGATCGCCACGGCCAGCAGCTCCGCGAAGGCCGTCGCCGTGCGCGCGCCGGCGCCGCGCCCGCCCGTGCGGACGTCGCGTCCGGCGGTGGTCTCCGCGGCGGACGATCCCGACTGGCAGCAGTTCTAAGCTCCCGTATGCTTGGTGGGCCCGCTTAGTCAGGCCCATGCATTTCCGGAGACGCCATGCAACGCTACCCATCGCCCGAACTGAAGGACCTGCCCGAGGACATGCGCCAGCGCATCCTGGAGGTGCAGGAAAAGAGCGGCTTCGTGCCCAACGTCTTCCTGGCGCTGGCGCGCCGGCCGGCCGAGTGGCGGGCCTTCTTCGCCTACCACGACGCGCTGATGCTCAAGGAGACGGGCTCGCTGAGCAAGGGCGAGCGGGAGATGATCGTCACCACCACCAGCGCGGCGAACAGCTGCCTGTACTGCGTGGTGGCGCATGGCGCGATCCTGCGGATCTACGAGAAGAAGCCGCTGGTGGCCGACCAGGTGGCGGTGAACTACCGCAAGGCCGACATCACGCCGCGCCAGCGCGCGATGCTCGATTTCGCGATGAAGGTGTGCCTGCGCTCGCACGAGATCGAGGAGGCCGACTTCCAGGCCCTGCAGCCGCACGGCTTCGACGACGAGGACATCTGGGACATCGCCGCCATCACGGCCTTCTTCGGCCTGTCGAACCGCATGGCGAGCTTCTCGAACATGATGCCGAACCCCGAGTTCTACCTGATGGGCCGCGTGCCGAGGGAGAAGAAGGCTTCCTGAGTTCCGCGCCACCACTCCCGGCGCCATGTACCTGGACCGGGGAGCGGAGAGGCTAACGGGCCGGCCCGTCTTCCAGCAGGCTGCGCAGCCAAGCCGGCAGCGGGGACGATTTCTGCTGCCGGAAGTCCAGCCACACGGTGGTCGCTCCGCCCGACGCGTACACCACGCCCGGGTCGTCCTCGCGTTCGATCGTGGCCCAGGTCTCGAAGCTGCTGCGGCCCGGGTCGCTGGCGTACATCTTCACCACGATGTCGCCGGGATACTCCAGCTGCTTGTGGAAGTTACAGAAGGCATTGACGATCAGCGCCCCCTCGCCTTGCGGGTTCAGCGGGCACTTGATCGCGGCGAACCAGTCGATGCGCGCCACCTCCAGGTAGCGGAAATAGACGGTATTGTTGACGTGGCCCATGGCGTCCATGTCGCCCCAGCGGATGGGCATCCGCGCGCTGTGGACCAGCTTCTTGCGTTCGGGCAGCTCGAGCTTCATGCCCAAAGCATACCCGCGGCTATTCGCGGTGCGCCCGGATCGAAGCCACGATGCCCAGCGTGAACATGGCCACCGCGGCCCATTGCGCCGCACTGGGCCAGGCGCCGTCCCAGGCGAAGGAATAGGCCAGCGCGAACAGCGTCTCGCTGACGATCAACTGCCCGCTCAGGCTGGCCGGCAGGCGCTGCGAGGCCACGTTCCAGAGGATGGTCGCCAGCCACGCCGAACCGAAACCCGTCGCCAGGCACAGCGCGAGGAAGAAGCCCGCTTGCGGATGCGCGCGCAACGCGGCCACACCCGAACCCGCCACCGCCCACATCAGCAGCGCGCCCGCGCCCGTCGCCAGCCCCAGCCAATTGGCCCAGTCCGTCGCATTCACCCCGGGATGGCGCTTCAGCCAGGCGGAGTTCAGCAAGGCGAACGCGGTCCATGCCGCCAGCGAGGCCGTCGCCATCAGGATGCCGCGCCAGAAGTGCGGCCGCGCGCCGGCATCCGCCGGCAGCGCCATCATCAGCGCCAGGCCGGCAGCGGTCAGCACGAGAGCAGGCACCAGCGCCCGCCAGCGCAAATGCCCCGGCTTGCCCAGCAGCATCACCCAGATCGGGATGGTGCCGATCACCAGCGCCGGCACCTCGGTGCCGGCATCGCGGATGGCCAGCACCAGCAGCAGGTAGTAGCCGGTGAAGCCCAGCACGCTCAGTCCGGCGGCAGCCAGCGCCTGGCGCGCCGTCGGCAAGGGACGCCGGTTGAAGCCGACCACCACCAAGGCCACGAGGCCATAAGCGAGGAAACGACCGGCCGCGAAATCGACCGGCGGCAAGCCCGCAACCATGCGCGGGGCGACGAAGACGAGACCCCACAGGGCGCCGGCCAGCAGGCCGGCGAGCACACCTCTCAGCATGCGCTGCGCGAAGCCGGCAGCTAGAGCGCGAAGCCGTCGTCGGCCGCGATCACCGCACCGTTGACGAAGTGGCTCTGGTCGGACGCCAGCAGCACCATCAGCGCGTCCAGGTCCTCCGGCTTGCCCACCCGCTTGCGCGGCAGCATCTGCACCAGTTTCTGGCCCTGTTCGGAGTCCCAGTGGTGGTGGTTGATCTCGGTATCGATGTACCCCGGGCAAAGGGCATTGACGTTGATGCCGAAGCGGCCCCACTCCAGCGCGAAGGCCCGCGTCATCTGCACCACCGCCGCCTTGCTGATCGCATAGGCGCCGATCTGCGGCAGCACCTTCAGCCCCGCCATCGAAGCGATGTTGATGATGCGTCCGCCGGTGTAGCTGCCCGGCGCCGCGCCGCGCGCGCGGGCCAGCATGCGCTTGCCCACTTCCTGCGCGACGAAGAAGGCGCCCTTGGCGTTGGTGTCGAAGATGTAGTCCCAGTCGTCCTCGGTGACGTCCTGGATGCGCTGGGTGGTGCTGACGCCCGAGTTGTTGACCAGGATGTCGATGGAGCCGACTTCGGTCTCGGCGTGCGCCACGGCGGCGCGGATGCTCCCGATGTCGGTGACGTCCAGGCCGACGACGTGGGCATCGCCGCCCTCGCCTTCGATCTGGGCCCGCAGGTCCTTCAGTTTCTCGATGCGGCGCGCGGCCAGCACCACCGCCGCACCGGAGCGGGCAAGCACCCGCGCGAACTGGGCGCCCAGCCCGCTGCTGGCGCCGGTAACGAAGGCGACACGGCCCGACAAGTCGATCGAATAAGCCACGGATCCCTCTCGCTTTGGGGGGGCCGGCCGGACGAATAAAATCGTACGCTCGGCACCACAATCCATTATCAACGACTGCCCATGACCCAAGAAGAAATCCTGGCCCAGTACGGCCCCCGCGAAGCGATGGAGTACGACGTGGTCGTCGTCGGCGGCGGTCCCGCCGGCCTGGCGACGGCCATCCACCTGAAGCAGCTGGCCGCCGACGCGGGCAAGGAAGTCTCGGTCGTCGTGCTGGAAAAGGGCTCCGAGCCCGGCGCCCACATCCTCTCGGGCGCCATCGTCGACCCGAAGGCGCTGACGGAGCTGATCCCGGACTGGAAGGAAAAGGGCGCGCCGCTGAACGTGCCGGTGACCGAGGACATCTTCCTGTTCATGTCCGAGACCGGCGCCACCCGCGTGCCCAACTTCATGCTGCCGCCGAACTTCGGCAACCACGGCAACTACATCGCCAGCCTGGCGAACCTGGTGCGCTGGCTGGCGCAGCAGGCCGAGGCGCTGGGCGTGGAGATCTTCCCCGGCTTCGCGGCCGCCGAAGTGCTGTACAACGAGGACGGCTCCGTCAAGGGCGTGGCCACCGGCAACATGGGCATCGGCAAGGACGGCGAGCCCACCGAGAACTTCCAGCTCGGGATGGAACTGCACGCCAAGTACACCGTGTTCGCCGAAGGCGCGCGCGGCCACCTGGGCAAGCAGATCATCGGCCGCTACCAGCTCGACGCCGACCGCGACCCGCAGAGCTACAGCATCGGCATCAAGGAAGTGTGGGAGATCGACCCGTCCCGCCACCAGGAAGGCCTGGCCCTGCACAGCGCCGGCTGGCCGCTGGACGAGATGACCTACGGCGGCTCGTTCATGTACCACATGGAGAACAACCAGGTCGCGATCGGCTTCGTGGTGGGCCTGGACTATTCCAACCCCTACCTGTCGCCGTTCGAGGAGTTCCAGCGCTTCAAGACGCACCCCAACATCCGCTGGTACTTCGAAGGCGGCGCGGCCAAGCGCCTGGCCTACGGCGCCCGCGCGCTGACGGTGGGCGGCATCCTGTCGCTGCCCAAGCTGGTGTTCCCGGGCGGCGCGCTGGTGGGTGACGACGCCGGCTTTTTGAATGCGTCGCGCATCAAGGGCAGCCACGCCGCCATCAAGACCGGCATGCTGGCCGCCAAGGCCGCTTTCGACGCGCTCCAGCACGGCCGCCAGCACGACGAGCTCACGGCCTACCCGGAGAGCTTCGAGCGCAGCTGGCTGTACAAGGAGCTGAACAAGGCCCGCAACTTCAAGCAGTGGTTCAAGAAGGGCCGCACGGTCGCCACCTTCATGACCGGCATCGAGCAGTTCGTGCTGCGCGGAAGCATCCCGTGGACGATCCACCGCGAGAAGCCGGACCACGTGTACCTGAAGCCGGCCGCGGAATGCAAGCCCATCGTCTACCCGAAGCCGGACGGCAAGCTCACCTTCGACCGCCTGTCCTCGGTGTTCATCTCGAACACCAACCACGCGGAAGACCAGCCCGCGCACCTGACGCTGAAGGACGCGTCGGTGCCGGTGAGCGTGAACTTCGCCAAGTACGCCGGCCCCGAAAGCCGCTACTGCCCCGCGGGCGTGTACGAGTTCGTGCAGGAGGACGGCAAGGAGCGGCTGCAGATCAACGCGCAGAACTGCGTGCACTGCAAGACCTGCGACATCAAGGACCCGACGCAGAACATCGTCTGGGTCACGCCGGAAGGCGGCGGCGGGCCGAATTACACGAACATGTGAGGTTGACCGGTGCGCAGCAAGCTGCGCACCCTACGGCAGCACCTGGCACGGAGCATCCCCGCGCGGTGCGCAGCAAGCTGCGCACCCTACGGCAGGCTGACGGCTGGGGTCGGTAGAACTCCGGTGGTGCCCTTCCCTCCTGCCGTGCATAGTGGTCCGCGCAAAGCTGTCCACAACACCCCGCAGGAGACCCCGCATGAAGTTCACCCGCCTCGCCGCTGCCCTGGCTGCCGGCCTGCTGGCCTGCTCGCTCGCCAGCGCGCAGACCACGATGAAGATCAGCATTTCCACCGCCCAGAACTCGCACCAGGGCGTGGCCATCGACACATTTGCCAAGGAAGTCGAGAAGCGGACCAGCGGCCGCTACAAGATCCAGACCTTCTACAACGGCTCGCTGGGCGGCGAGCGCGAGTCGATCGAAGCCGTGCAGCTGGGCACCCAGGAGCTGACCTTCAGCTCCACCGGCCCGGTGCCGAACTTCGTGCCGGAAACCAAGATCCTGGACGTGCCCTTCCTGTTCCGCGACAAGGCCCACGCCCGCGCGGTGCTGGACGGCCCGATCGGCCAGGAGATGCTGACCAAGTTCGACGCCAAGGGCTTCAAGGCGCTGGCCTGGGCGGAGAACGGCTTCCGCCACATGACCAACAGCAAGCGCGACGTCAAGCTGCCCGAGGACCTGAAGGGCCTGAAGATGCGCACCATGGAGAACCCGGTGCACATCGCGGCCTACAAGGGCTTCGGCATCATCACCACGCCCATGGCCTTCCCCGAAGTCTTCACCGCGCTGCAGCAGGGCACGGTGGACGGCCAGGAGAACCCGCTGTCGGTGATCATCTCCGCCAAGTTCGACCAGGTGCAGAAGCACCTGACCTTGACCGGGCACGTCTACTCGCCCTGCATCTTCCTGATGAACAAGGCGTCCTTCGACAAGCTGTCGGCGGCCGACAAGACCGCCTTCCTGGAAGCCGCCAAGGTGGCGACCAAGGCCAACCGCGACCGCGTCGACGAGGACGACGCCAAGGGCGTGGCCGACCTGCGCGCCAAGGGCATGACGGTCATCGACAACATCGACAAGACCAAGTTCGTGGCCGCGCTCGCGCCGGTGGAAGCCGACTTCGAGAAGCAGTTCGGCAAGGCGAACCTGGACAAGATCCGGAACTACAAGTAACGCCTCCGCGACCGGAGGAAGAGGGAAGGCCCGCGCACGCGGGCCTTTTCGCGAGAGGAGGACCATGAAAGACAAGTTCCTGCGCTTCGAGCGCTTCACCAGCGGGCTGGCCATGGGCGGCGCCTGCCTCATGCTGGTGGTGGCCAGCTTGCTCGGCCTGTTCCAGATCATCACCCGCTTCGTGCTGGAGCAGCCGGCCGAATGGAGCGAGATCCTGATCCGCCTGGCGCTGATCTGGATGGTGTTCCTGGGCATTCCCACCGCCTTCCGCCAGGGCGCGATGGTCAGCGTCGACGTTCTGTACCGCATGACCCGCGGCCACGCCCGCCGCCTGCTGGACTGGCTGGTGGCCATCGCCGCGATGGTGCTGGTGCTGGTGATTCTCTGGTGGGGCTGGGATTACGCGGTGCGCGGCCGCGTGCAATCGATGGCCGGGCTGGAGTCGATCTCGATGTTCTGGGGCTACCTGGCCTTGCCGGTGGGCGCGCTTTTCTCGATCCTCGGCGTCATCGGCAACCTCATCGACCCTGTCCGCGAAGAACTGGAGACCGCGCAATGACGTCGGCCATGCTCGGAACCATGGTGCTGTGCTTCGCGCTCAGCGTCTCGGTCGCCGTTTCCATCGGCCTGTCGGCCATCCTGGGCATCCAGGTCACCAACGCCAACATGCTCATCTCCGTGAAGGAGATGTTCAATTCGATCAACAAGTTTCCGCTCGCGGCCATCCCTTTCTTCATCCTGGCCGGCAACCTGATGGAAACCGGCGGCATCTCGCGCCGGCTGGTCGAATTCGCCAAGAGCATCGTCGGCGGCGTGCAGGGCGGCCTGCCCATGACCTGCGTGCTCACCTGCATGATCTTCGCCGCGGTCTCGGGCTCCTCGGTGGCGACCACCTTCGCCATCGGCGCCATCCTGATCCCGGCGCTCATCAAGCACGGCTACCCGACCAACTACGCCGCGGCCCTGCAGGCCACCAGCGCGGAACTGGGCGTGATCATCCCGCCCTCGATCCCGATGATCCTGTACGGCGTCAGCGCCGAAGTCTCCATCGGCGAGCTGTTCATCGCCGGCTTCGGTCCCGGCATCCTGATCGGCGGCGCACTGATGCTGTTCGTCTGGGCCTACTGCAAGTGGAAGGGCTGGGGCAAGAACGACGGCGAGGGCCGCCTGCCCTTCGGCCGTGCGCTGTGGCAGGCCGGCTGGGCGCTGATGATGCCGGTGATCATCCTGGGCGGCATCTACGGCGGCATCTTCACGCCGACGGAGGCCTCGGCCGTCGCGGTGTTCTACGCGCTGGTCGTCGGCATGGCGATCTACCGCGAGATCGGCGTGCGCGACCTCTACGCCATCCTGCGCAAGTCGGTCATCTCCTCGGCGGTGATCATGTTCATCATCGCCAACGCCGGCCTGTTCGCCTTCCTGATCACGCGCGCCGGGGTGCCCGAGGCCATCGGCCGCTGGCTCGAAAGCGTGCTGCAGAGCCCGCACATGTTCCTGCTGGGCGTGAACGCGGCGCTGTTCGTGATCGGCATGTTCATCGAGACCAGCGCCTCCATCATCGTGCTGGCGCCCATCCTGGCGCCGGTGGCCCAGCACTTCGGGATCGACCCGGTGCACTTCGGCCTGATCATGGTGGTGAACCTGGCTCTGGGCATGATCACGCCGCCCTTCGGCGTCAACCTGTTCGCCGCCTGCACGGTGGCGAAGATCTCGCTGGACCGGATCGTCCCGCGGCTGATTCCGTTCGTGCTGGTGGTGCTGGCCTGCCTGATGGTGGTCACCTACGTGCCGGCGCTGTCGCTGGGGCTGCGGGACCTCGTCTATCACAAGTAGTGCCTGGTGCGCAGCGGAGCTGCGCACCCTACGCCATCAAGGTCAAGACATCTTCAGCACCACGCGGCCTTCGATCTGCCCTTCGCGCAGGCGGCCGAAGATCGCGTTGATGTTCTCCAGCCGGTCCTCGCTGCAGACCGTGTGCACCTTGCCTTCGCCCGCGAAGGCAAGGGCCTCCTGCAAGTCCTTGCGGGTGCCGACAATCGAGCCGCGGACCGTCTTCGCATTGAGCACCACGTCGAAGATCGGCAGCCCGAACTCGCCGGGCGGCAGCCCCACCAGCGCCATCGTGCCGCGCTTGTGCAGCATGCCCAGGCCCTGGCTGAAGGCCGGCCGCGAGGCCGCCGTCACCAGCACGCCGTGCGCGCCACGCAGCTCGCGCTGCAGCACCCGCACCGGGTCGTCGGTCTTGGCGTTGACGGTGAGGTCCGCGCCGATGTCGGTCGCCAGCCGCAGCTTCTCGTCGTCGACGTCGACCGCCGCGACGTGGAAGCCCATGGCCTTCGCATACTGCACCGCCATGTGCCCCAGGCCGCCGACGCCGGAGATGGCGACCCAATCGCCCGGCTTGCAATCCAGCACCTTCAGTCCCTTGTAGACGGTGACGCCGGCGCACAGGATCGGCGAGATCTCCGTGAAGCCGATGTTCGCGGGCAGCTGGCCCACATAGGCCGGGTCGGCCAACACGTAGTCCGCGTAGCTGCCGTTCACGGTGTAGCCGGTCATCTGCTGCGAGTCGCACAGCGTCTCCCAGCCGGTGATGCAGTGCTCGCAGCGCCCGCAGGCCGTGTGCAGCCAGGGCACGCCGACGCGGTCGCCTTCCTTCACGTCCTTGACGCCCGCGCCCACCGCGGCGACGTGGCCGACGCCCTCGTGGCCCGGGATCAAGGGCAGGCCCGGCTTCACTGGCCAGTCACCGTCGGCCGCGTGCAGGTCCGTGTGGCACACGCCGCAGGCCGCGACGCGCACCAGCACCGAGCCCGGCTGCACCTCGGGCACCGGGACCTCCTCGATCTCCAGCGGCTTGCCGAAGGCCTTGACGACGGCGGCTTTCATCTTGCTGGCCATGGATGCGCTCCTCTGTGCGGAGACGCATCGTGGAGCGCAGCGCGCCCCGCCAGCAATACGCCACGCGGGCAGCGGGGTCTTAGGCCGCCCGGCCGTCGCGCAGGCTTTGCAGGCGCTGCTTCGCCTGCTCGTGCAGGCGCTCGTAGACGCTGTTGCCGTGCGCGTCGATCGCGACGGTGGCCGGCCCCAGCTCGCTGAGCTCCAGCGTAAGCAGGCGGAACTGCGCGATGTAGTCGGTCCAGTGCACGGCGACGACGCGCTGGATCGCCTGCGACAGCAAGGTGCAGCCACCGCCCAGGAAGGACAGGTAGGCGCAGCCCTGGCGCTGCATCGCCTCGACGCTGGCGTGGTCCAGCCCGCCCTTGCCGCCCACCAGCCGCAGCCCGCAACCTTCGATCAGGCGCGGCATGAAGGCGTTGTAGCGCGTGCTGGTCGTCGGGTTCAGGTACAGCGCCTCGTGGCTTTCGCCATCGGCGCTTTCGCGGTTGAAGCAGCTCAGGTGGAAGAAGGCGCCGTCCTTCAAGTCCACCGGCAAGGGCGTGCCCGCGTCCAGGTGCTCCACCATGCGCTGGTGCGTCGGCAGGCCGATGCTCATCGTGGCCTGCCCGCTCAAGGTCACCATCTCGCCGACCTCGAGGCCGTCGATGTCGGCACGGGACAGCGGCAGTTGCAGGTGCTTCATTCGATGCGCTCCACCCGGCCGTCCGCATGGATGCGGGCCCGCGTGCGGCGGTTGATCCAGCAGTTCAGGCTCACAGCCACCGGCACGAAACCGTGCGAGGCCGAATAGTTGATGTGCACGGCCATCGCCGTGGTGTCGCCGCCGGTGCCCATGGGGCCGAAGCCCAGCGTGTTGATCGCCTGCAGCAGGCGCTGCTCCATGCCGGCCAGCACCGGCTCCGGATTCACTTGGCCGAAGGGCCGCAGCACGGCTTCCTTGGCGATGCGCGCCGCGTGGTCGAAGGTGCCGCCTATGCCCACGCCCACCACGATCGGCGGACAGGCCTGCGAGCCGGAGCGCAGCACGACGTCGAGCACGTAGTCCTCGATCTGCTGGTGCGTCGGGTAGACGAAGGTCTCCAGCGCCTCCCAGCGGCCCGTACCCATGGCCTTGGGCGCGCAGGTGATGTCCACGTAGTCCGCTTCGTCGATCACGTCGAAGGTGACGATGGGCATGTCCTTGCCCGCGTGGCTGCGCTGGTGCGTCAGCGGGTTGGTCACCATCTTCAGGATCGGCGGGTCGCTGCGCGCCGCCATGCGGGCGAAGCCGTCGACGATGGCCTGGCGCACCGGGCCGTCGAAAGACACGCGGGTGCCGATCTTGATGCTGTAGGTGGGGATGCCCACGTCGGAGCAGACCAGCCCGCCGGTGCTCTCCGCCGCGTCCGCGCTTTTCAGCATGATGCGCAGCGTCTTGCGGCCGGTGTCGTCGCTCTCGCGCGGCGCGGCGGCGGCCAGCGCCGCCTTGGTGTCGTCGGGCACCTTCTTCAGCGACCACTCGTAGAGGTCGGCGGTCAGCTGCGTGATCTGCTCACTGGTGATGGCCATGTTTCTCCTTCAGGCGCCGGGCAGGCCGGCGTGATGGGCGCGCAGGCGCGCGAGCGCCAGCACGCTGGCAAAGGTGGGCACCGGCATCGCCACGGCCGCGGCGCATTCGACCAGGGTGCCCACGATGGCATCGAGTTCCACCGCGCGGCCGGCTTCCAGGTCCTGCAGCATCGAGGTCTTGATGTGGCCCAGCTTGCGCGTCTGCGCGATGCGCTGCACCGGGTCGACGTCCAGCTTCAGGCCGAGGCGCCCGCCGATGGCCAGCGCTTCGCCCATCATGCGCACGAACAGCGCATGCAACTCCGGCTGGTCGATCATTTCGTCGGTGGGCGCGCCGGTCAGCAGGCTCACCGGGTTGAAGCAGGCGTTGCCCAGCAGCTTGATCCAGATGTCGCGGCGGATATCGCTCGAAGGCTGCGCGTCCAGGCCGGCCACCTGCAGGCGCTGCGCGAGCGCGGTCACGCGCTCGCTGTCGCCACCCGCGGGTTCGCCCAGCACCAAGCGGCCGCCGCTGTCGTGCCGCACCACGCCCGGCGCCGGGCAATGGCAGGCGGCGAAGACGCTCAGACCCAGCACGTGCGGCTGGGGCAAGGCCGCTTCGATCGCGCCTTGCGGGTCGACGCTGCGCAGGCGCAGGCCTTCGCAGGGCTGGCCCGCGGACAGGAAGTACCACCAGGGCAGGCCGTTGCCGGCGCTCAGCACCAGGGTGTCGGGCTTCAGCAGGCCTTGCAGCTGCGGCGCCAGCGCAGGAAGCGCCGGGGCCTTCAGCGTGACGAGCACGACGTCTTGCGGCTCGAGCTCGGTGGCGGACGCGACGGCGCGCACCCGCGCCACTTCGCTGCGGCCACCGGACTGCAGCTCGATCCCGTGCGAAGCGATGCGCTCCAGCGTCGCGCCACGGGCGACGACGCTGACGTCCTCGCCCGCCAGCGCCAGCCGTGCGGCCAGCCAGCCGCCGATGGCGCCCGCGCCCACGATCGTGATCTTCATTGCGCCGCCGGCAGCGGGTAGTCGTTCTCGTTGGCCACCTTGCCGGGCTTGCTGGAGAAGTCCATGCGCGGGGGCGCGAAGATGTCCACCAGCCAGGCGCCACCGTCATTGAGGTTGCGGCTGGTGTGGATCACCTTGGGCGGGATCACCGCCAGCGAAGGGCTGCCCATCTCCGGGTGTTCGTCCTCGCGCCAGGCGTTCATGTCCGCCACCCAGGGGTAGCGCAGGTGGTGCACCCAGTCGCCCTTGATCGCGAGCGAGCCCTGCTCGAAATCGGCGTGCTGGTGCGGGCTGAGCTTGCGCACGTCGCGCGCCACCATGCGCGGGGTCATCACGTTCAGCATCAGGTTGGTGCTGCGGAAGATGCGCATGTTGCTGTCGGCCTGCGTGTATTGCGCCAGCGGGTAGTGGCGCAGCTTGAAGCCGTCGGCCGGCGTCGGCCAGGGCACGAGCGGCGCCACGTCGGGCGCGCCGGCGGCGTAGTCGGCGCCGTTGCCGGCCAGCGCCAGCAGGTCGGCGGCGAGGTGCGAGTAGACGCAGACCACCTGGCCCGCGCGCTCCACCACGATCTCGCTGTCGCCGGGCGGCACGATGGTGAGCGACTCGGCGCCGGCCTGCACCTGTTCGCTGCCGGCGCGGATCGTCGCCGTCGCATCGGGCAGGAACACCATGTATTCGTCCACCTGGCCGCGGCGCTGCAGCCTGGCGCCGGCAGCGACCTCGGAGAAGGTGACGATGAAGTTCGCGCCGCGCGCGACCCAGGTGCGCACGCCCGGGGCTTCGATCTGCGGCGCCTGGTCGTACCAGCGGGCGACGGAGCCCGCGCGCAGGGTGGGAGCTGCGGCGCTCATCACTTGGCCCCGCCCTTGGTGAACACGCGGCGGCCGGTGTCGTGCCAGACCTTGCGCTTCTCTTCGGCACTCAGCAGGTCGGACGCATCGACCATGCGTTGCACCATGTCCTGGTACGTGCCGGACGAAGTCCCGATGTCCGAGCCCCACATCACGCGGTCGGCGCCGAACAGGTCGACGGCGCGGCGCAGCACCTTGTTGGCCGGGAAGCCTTCCTCGCGGCAGTGGTCGAGGTTGATCGACGTGAACTTGAAGGAGATGCGCTCGCAGGCGGCCAGTTGCTCCCAGCGTTCGTCCATGCCGAAGTGCTCGCCATGGTGCAGTTCGGGCTCCAGCAGGTGGTCCAGGCAGATGCGCACCTGGGGGAAGCGCTCGGCCAGCTCCAGCAGCGCGGGCACGGCCGGGCCGCCGCCGCCCTGGGCCAGCACTTCCAGGTCCATCACGATGCCGGCTTCGTTGACCACTTCCCAGCTTTTCAGCGCGGCCGGCGAATTGAGCCAGGGCATGCTGCCATCGGGCTGGCGGCCGCCGAACAGGCGCAGGCCGACCAGGTCGTGCTCCTTGACCCACTTGCGCACCAGGTCGGGCGTGCCGGCGTCTTCGGCGTCGAGGATCACCACCGCGGAGAAGATCTCCGGGTGCGCGTCCGACGAGTCGAGGATGTAGCTGTTGTCGTAGCGGTAGACCATGCGCTTCTGCACGGCCACGGCGCCATCGACGTTCTCCGCCTTCATCCAGCCCAGCATGCGCGAGACGTCGGGCACTTCGTTGATGGGGTTCGGGCCGTGGTGGCCACCGGGACGGCCGATCACGCCTGGCGGACGGTAAGGCGCGTCCTTGGAGCGCTGCATCGGGTTGCGCGGGTAGCGCTGCTGGTCGTCGGCGACCAGGTGGGCGTGGGAATCGAAGAAGAGGGGCTGGCTCATGGCAATCAATCCAGGGTGACGTGGGCGTACTCGATGACCTTCTTCCACTTCTCGCTGTCGGTGGCCATCAGGTGGGCGAGTTGCTGCGGGCTGCCGCCCATGGTGGTGGCGCCGAACTGCGCCAGCTTGGCCTTCGCCTCGGGCGTGGCGAGGATCGCGTTGATGTCCTTGTTCAGGCGCTCCACCACCGGGGCGGGCAGGCCCTTGGGACCGGCGATCGCGAGCCACACGGTGGCTTCGGCATTGACGCCCTGCTCCAGCGCGGTCGGCAGGTTGGGCAGGCCGGGGAAGCGCTGCCTGGAGGTGACGGCCAGGCCCTTCAACTTGCCGCTCTGGATCTGCGGCACCAGCGCGGTGATGGGCAGGCAGACGGCGTCGACGGTGCCGCTCAAGGCATCGACAATGGCCGGCGAGTCGCCCTTGTAGGGAACGCTCAGCGCGTGGACCTTGGACTGGACCTTGATCAGTTCGGCGGTGAGGTGGCCGATGGTGCCGTTGCCCGGGTTGCCGATCGACAGCTTGCCCGGCTTGGCGCGCGCCTCGTCCAGGAACTCCTTCAGCGAGTTCACCTTGACGTTGGGATTCACGGCAAAGCCCATCGGGATCTCGCCGACCGCGACGATCGGCGTCAGGTCCTTCAGCGGGTCGAAGGGCATCTGCTTGTAGAGGAACTTGTTGTTCGCCAGCGGGCCCGAGGTGGACAGGACGATGGTGTAGCCGTCCGGCTGGGCGCGCGCGACCACGTCGGTGCCCAGGTTGCCGGCGGCGCCGGCGCGGTTGTCCACCACGACGGTCTGGCCCAGCTTCTGGCCCAGGCCTTGCGCGATCAGGCGGGCGACGGCGTCGGTGCTGCCGCCGGCCGGGAAGGGCACGACCATGGTGATGGGCTTGGACGGCCAGTCCGCCGCGAACGCCGGCGCGATTGCTGCCACCAGGGCTGCCGCGACCAGGGCGGTACGTCTTTTCATTCGGGACTCCTTGGAAAGGCCCGGATGATGGGCGCGGCGCCCGGCCGTGCCAAGCCGAAATTCCGGACTTTCCGCCGCGCGAAAAGTTAGCCCGGACTGGCCAAGGTCTCCAGAGCCCGCGAAATCCCGGCGCTTGCTTGCTGCAGCGGCGGCAGGAAACGTTCAACCGCCTGGTCCACCGTCAGGGCCGAACGGAACCAGGTCAGGCCCAGCGTCGCCACCGCGCGCGGACCTTCGAAGATCGGCAAGGCGATGGTCGACGACTCCGGCCGCACACGCGGGTCGCGCAGCGCGTAGCCGCGCTCGCGCACTTCGGCGAGCATCGCGCGCAACTGCGCTTCGGTCGTCGCCAGCGGCACCTGCTCGCCCTTGCGCGCCAGCATCTCGATGATCGCGTCCTGCTCCGTCGGATCGCAGAACGCGAGATAGGCACGGCCCAACGCCTGCGTGACCAGGCTCAGGCGCATGTTGATCGTCGAATGGAAGAAGGACAGCGGCGAGTGCGGGATGGTGCTGTAGCGCACGACCATCGCGTCGCCATCGCGCACGGCCACCGAGGCCGGCCACTTCAGCTCCTGCGTCACCGCTTCGGCGATCGCCGACGAGGCTTCCACGATGCGCGGCTCGCTGTGATAGCCGCTGGACAGCGCCGTCACTTCGGAAGTGAGGTAGTAGGCGCCGTATTGCGGCGCGCGCCGCACCAGGCCATCGGCCTCCAGGGTCTGCAGCAGCCGCACGATGGTGGACTTGGGCAGGCCCGTCTGCTTGTGCAGCACGTCGACACTGGACACCGGCTGCCGGTTGAGCGCGCGCAGCACCTGCAGCGAGCGGAGCACGACATTGACGGGGGGCGAAGCGGCCATGGGACGGGCGCGAGTGTAGCCGCCGATGCGCGACAGGCAGGTCCACGGCTGAGGCTACAATCCTTCACGTCAGGAGAGAGTTCCTTGCGGGGAACCGCCGAAGGCGTCGAACGCTCAGGCACAAAGGACTGGCAAACGCCTCGCGAGAGGCGTCTCCATGCTGGAGAGAGGCCGCTGCCCGGATGAGCAACGGTCCACCGAAGGAGCAAGCCCCGACACGGGGTGAATCTCTCAGGTAAAGCGGACAGCACGGGCCCACCCATGGTGAAGTACCATGGCCCTCAGCCCCTGTCGGAGTCCGCGTGTCCGCCCCCCAAGAAGAGCTACAGAAGACACCCCTGCATGCATTGCACCTGGAACTCGGTGCGCGCATGGTTCCCTTTGCCGGCTACAGCATGCCGGTGCAATATCCCGCCGGCCTGATGGCCGAGCACCACCACACGCGCACCGCCGCCGGCCTGTTCGACGTCTCGCACATGGGCCAGCTGCGGCTGGCCGGCCCGCAGGCCGCTGCTGCCTTCGAAACGCTGATGCCGGTGGACGTGATCGACCTCGCGCCCGGCAAGCAGCGCTACGGGCTGCTGCTCACGAACGAAGGCACGATCATCGACGACCTGATGTTCGTCAATCGCGGCACCGAGCTGTTCGTGGTGGTCAACGGCGCCTGCAAGGCCGGCGACATCGCGCATATCCAGGAACACATCGGCTCGCGCTGCCAGGTGCAGCCGCTGCCCGATCGCGCGCTGCTCGCCTTGCAGGGCCCGAAGGCGGTGGATGCGCTGAAGCGCGTGCTGCCTGGCGTCGAGAAGCTGGTGTTCATGACCGGCGCCGCGATCCAGTGGCAAGCCGCCGAACTGTTCGTCACGCGCAGCGGCTACACCGGCGAGGACGGCTTCGAGATCTCGGTGCCGGCCGCGCAGGCCGAAGCGTTCGCACGCGCCCTGCTCGCCGAGCCTGAAGTCAAGCCGATCGGCCTCGGCGCGCGCAATTCGCTGCGGCTGGAAGCCGGCCTCTGCCTGTACGGCAACGACATCGACACGACGACCACGCCGGTGGAAGCCGCGCTGACCTGGGCCATCCAGAAGGTGCGCCGCACCGGTGGCGCCCGCGCCGGCGGCTTCCCGGGCGCGCAGCGCGTGCTGGCGCAGCTCGATGGCACGGAAGCCATCGCGCGCAAGCGCGTGGGCCTGGTGGCGCTGGAGCGCGTGCCGGTACGCGAGCACACGCCGCTGCAGGACGCGCAAGGCCTGCAGGTCGGCGAAGTGACCAGCGGCCTGCTCGCCCCCACGGCGGACCAGCCGGTCGCGATGGGCTATGTGCCGCCGCAGCTTTCCGCCGCGGGCACGCGCGTCAACGCCGTCGTGCGCGGCAAGTCCGTCCCCATGGAAGTGCGCACCATGCCCTTCGTCCCCAACCGTTACTACCGCGGTTAGCCGCCGCCAGGAAGGAGAAAGAAACATGACCGTCAAGTACACGCCCGATCACGAGTGGATCCAGCTGGAGGACCACGAAGCGGCCGTCGTCGGCATCACCCTGCACGCGCAGGACGCGCTGGGCGACGTGGTCTTCGTGGACCTGCCCGAAGTGGGGCGCAGCTATGCCAAGGGTGAAGTGGCGGGCGTGGTGGAGTCGGTGAAGGCCGCCGCCGACGTGTACATGCCCATCGCCGGCGAGGTGACCGAAGTCAACGAGGAACTGCGCAGCAACCCCTCGCTGGCCAACAAGGACCCCATGGGCAACGGCTGGTTCTTCAAGATCCTGATCAAGGACATGGCGGAATTCGACGTCCTGATGGACGAGCCGGACTACCACAAGTTCACCAAAGAGAACGCGTGATCCCGGCGGGCGCAGCCCGCCATGACGACAAGAAGCGCAAGTACGGAGCCTGAATGTTGATGCAATCCGCCCGGCCGCTCGGCGAGCTGGAAAACCCGTCCGAGTTCATCCCGCGCCATATCGGCGTGTCGGAGGAGGACGAGCGCCACATGCTGTCGGTGATCGGCGAGGCCTCGCGCCGCGCCCTGATCGACAGCATCGTCCCGCGTTCCATCGCGCGCGGCACGGCCATGCAGTTGCCGCCCGCCACCACGGAAGCGGCGGCGCTCGGCGAGCTGAAGGCGATTGCACAGCGCAACCAGGTCTTCAAGAGCTTCATCGGCCAGGGCTACTACGGCACCCACACGCCAGGCGTCATCCTGCGCAACATCCTGGAGAACCCGGCCTGGTACACGGCCTACACGCCCTACCAGGCGGAGATCAGCCAGGGCCGCATGGAAGCGCTGGTGAACTTCCAGACCATGGTGTGCGACCTGACGGGCATGCCCATCGCCAATGCGTCGATGCTCGATGAAGCGACGGCCGCGGCCGAAGCGATGACGCTTGCCAGGCGCAGCGTCAAGAGCAGGAGCAACACCATCGTGGTCGCCGGCGACTGCCATCCGCAGACCATCGAGGTGCTGCAGACGCGCGCGAAGCCGCTGGGCATCGAGTTGGTGCTGGCCAATTCGCACGAACAATGGGTGAAGGCGATCGCCGGCGACTACTTCGCCGTGCTGGCCCAGTACCCCAGCACCAGCGGCCGCATCGACGACCTGCGGCTGGACGTGGAGACGGTCCACGCCAAGCAGGCCGCCTTCATCGTCGCCGCCGACCTGCTGGCACTCACGCTGCTGGTCCCGCCCGGTGAATTCAATGCGGACATCGTGTGCGGCAGCACGCAGCGCTTCGGCATGCCCATGGGCGCCGGCGGCCCGCATGCCGCCTTCCTGGCCTGCCGCGACGAATACAAGCGCTCGCTGCCCGGCCGCCTGGTCGGCGTCAGCGTCGACGTGCATGGCAACCCGGCCTACCGCCTCGCGCTGCAGACGCGCGAACAGCACATCCGCCGCGAGAAGGCCACTTCCAACATCTGCACGGCGCAGGTGCTGCCGGCCGTGGTGGCCAGCATGTACGCCGTGTACCACGGGCCGCAAGGCCTGAAGCGCATCGCGCAGCGCGTGGCCAGCTACACCGTCATCCTCGCCAAGGGCCTGGAGCAGCTGGGGCACAAGCCGCGCGCGGCCGCCTATTTCGACACCGTCTCGCTGCACACCGGTGAAGCGACCGATGCGCTCATCGCCAAGGGCCATGCGCTGCGCGCCAACCTGCGCAAGGACTGGGTCGAATACATCTACATCTCGCTGGACGAGACGACCACCCGCGACGACATCAAGCTGCTGTGGACCATCTTCGCCAAGCCGGGCCAGCAGCTGCCGGACTTCGCCCAGTTCGAGAAAGGCGTCGAGCCCGCGATCCCGCAGGCGCTGCGCCGCACCAGCGGGTTCCTGGCGCACCCGGTCTTCAACTCGCACCACAGCGAGACCGGCATGCTGCGGTATATCCGGGGCCTGTCGGACAAGGACCTGGCGCTGGACCGCAGCATGATCCCGCTGGGCAGCTGCACGATGAAGCTGAACGCCACCAGCGAGATGATCCCCATCACTTGGCCGGAGTTCGCGCACGTGCACCCCTTCGCGCCGCGCGACCAGCTGCAAGGCTACGCGGAGCTGGACGAACAGCTGCGCGCCTGGCTGTGCCAGGCCACGGGCTATGCGGGCATCAGCCTGCAACCCAACGCCGGCTCGCAGGGTGAATACGCCGGCCTGCTCGCCATCCAGGCGTGGCACGCGAGCCGCGGCCAGGCGCACCGCAACGTCTGCCTGATCCCCTCTTCCGCGCACGGCACCAACCCGGCCAGCGCGCAGATGGCGGGCATGAAGGTGGTGGTGACGGCCTGCGACGACATGGGCAACGTCGACCTGGACGACCTGCGGCTGAAGTGCGAGCAGTACAGCGAGCATCTCGCCTGCATCATGATCACCTACCCGAGCACGCACGGCGTGTTCGAGACGCAGGTCAAGGAGTTGTGCGCGCTGGTGCACGAGCACGGCGGCCGTGTGTACGTGGACGGCGCCAACATGAACGCGCTGGTGGGCGTGGCCGCGCCGGGCGAATTCGGCGGCGACGTCAGCCACCTGAACCTGCACAAGACTTTCTGCATTCCCCACGGCGGCGGCGGCCCGGGCGTCGGCCCCGTCTGCGTGGTCGAAGACCTGGTGCCCTTCCTGCCCGGGCACAAGTCCGGCGGCCTGCCGGAGCACGCGGTCGGTGCGGTGTCGGCCGCGCCGCTGGGCAACGCCGCGGTGCTGCCGATCTCGTGGATGTACGTCCGCATGATGGGCGCCGAAGGCCTGCAGCACGCGACCGAAACCGCGATCCTCAGCGCCAACTACATCAGCACGCGCCTGCGCGAGCACTACCCCACGCTGTACGCCAGCAAGAACGGGCACGTCGCGCACGAGTGCATCCTGGACCTGCGGCCGCTGAAGGACAGCTGCGGCGTGATGGCCGAGGACGTGGCGAAGCGCCTGGCCGACTACGGCTTCCACGCGCCCACGCTCAGCTTCCCGGTGCCCAACACCTTGATGGTGGAACCGACCGAGAGCGAGACGCTGGAAGAGATCGACCGCTTCATAGCCGCGATGGTCGCGATCCGCGAGGAGATCCGGAAAGTCGAGCGCGGCGAGTGGCCGCAGGACGACAACCCGCTGAAGAACGCGCCGCACACGGCCGCGACCTTGCTGAAGGGCGAGTGGAAGCACGCCTATCCGCGCGAAGTGGGCGCGGCGGTGCTGGACGAGCGCCGCCACGCCAAGTACTGGCCGCCGGTGGGGCGCGTGGACAACGTCTACGGCGACCGCAACCTGTTCTGCAGCTGCGTGCCGATGTCGGCTTACGAGTGACGCGTCACCGCGGCGGCTGAGGCCGCAGCACGGCCTCGGCTTCCGGCGACACGCTGCGCAGGTTCAGGTCCCGCTGCGGGAAGGGGAAGCGCAGGCCGGCGGCCGTCACGGCGTCGTGGATCCGCGTGACGAGCGCGCTGCGCGTCGTGGCGGAAGCGTCGAAATCCTCGCACCACGCCCGCACGACGAAGTCCAGCGAGTTGGCGCCCAGGCCCTGGAACAACACCTGCGGCGCTGGCTGCGCCGCGATGCCGGGCGTCGCGCCCGCGGTCGCCAGCAGCAGCTCGATGGCCCGGGCCGGTTCGCAGCCATATTCGAGCCCGACGTTCACCTCCACCCGGCGCCGGCGATCCACCAGCGTCCAGTTGGTCAAGTTGCCGGAGAGCAGCGAGCCGTTGGGGACCACCACGTCGGCGCCATCGAAGGTGCGCAGCACCGTCGCGCGCAGGCCGATCGTGCGCACTTCGCCGGTGATTCCACCCATCTCGACGACGTCGCCGACGCGCAGCGGGCGTTCCACCATCAGCACCAGTCCGGACACGAAGTTGTTGACCAGGGCCTGCAGCCCGAAGCCGATGCCCACGCCCAGCGCGCCGAACACCAGCGCCAGCTGGCTGACCCGGAAGCCGGCGGCCGACAGCGCCAGCACGAAGCCCAGCAGCAGCATCGCGTAGTAGGCGAGCGAGGCCACGCTGCTGCCCACGCCCTGCGGCACCTCCAGGCGCGGCAGCATCTCGTCGCGCAGCAGCAGCCGCACCAGCCGAGCCGCGCCCACCGACAGGAACACCGCCAGGAAGAAGACGCACACCCGTCCCAGGCTGAGCGAGATCTCGCCCAGGGTGAGCTCATAGGACAGCAGCTCGGAGGCCGCGCCATAGGCCGGGCGGAAGACGCGGAAGCTGTTCATCGCGTAGGCGGCCCAGCCGGCCAGCGCCGCCACCTTGACCACCCGCACCAACAGCCGCTCCAGCGGCGGGGCGTCGGGCCGCAGCAGGCGCCTGCGGGACCAGCGGGAGCGGTTCATCAGCAGCTGCAGCAACACCACGCAGACCGCCACGCCCACATGGGCCATCAGGGCCAGGTACCCGCTGTCGACCACGCCGTCGACCAGCATCTCCGCCAGCGACAGGTTGCCGGCGACGTTGCTCGCGATCGAAGCGACCAGCAGGCCGACGCTGGCCAGGCCGCCGACGCGCAAGCCCCGGGCCATGGTCCCCGCCTTCCCCGCATTCATCGCGTGCTGCAGGCGCAGCAGCAGCCACAGCATCAGGACCAGCGCCAACACGGCCAGCCCCAGCACATAGACGCGATAGAGCAAGGTGCTGGACATGACCAGGAAGCCGAGCCGGTTCAGCAGGAACAGCCCGCTGGCGACGTAAGGCCACGGCCCCAGCTCCCGCTGGCTCGCCGGCGGCAGCAGGCGCAACACCGGGATGGCCGCCAGCAGCATCGCCAGTTGCTGCGCCATCAGCGGGGCGTCCGGCTCGAACGCCAGCACCGCGGTCACCACCAGCAGCAGCCACAGCGACACCGGCCGGGCCAGGGCGCGCGCGGCGCTGAGTTCCACATCCACCGGCTCCAGTGCGCGCCGGCCGCGCGCCGCCAGGAACAGCACCAGCGGCAGCAACAGCAGCTCCAGCGCGCGGGCGAGGCGGATGCCGTCCGCCAGCGCGTAGTCGCGCAGGAAGCGCGTTTCGATCTCCAGTCCCTCGGCCAGGCTGGCTGCCGCGTCCGTGCCGCCGGCGCCGGGCTGGTAGGCGCGCCACAGCGGCGGCGCATCCAGGCGCAAGAGGCGGCGGTCGATGTCCTGGATGGCGTCGGCCACCTGCCGGCGGCCGGCGACTATGCGGGCATCCAGCGCGTTGGCCTGCTGGCGCAGCGCGATCACGCGCTCCAGCGGCTGCGACAGTCCGCGCTCCACCTGCTGCAGGCGGGCGATCATCGCGTCGACCCGCGTGGCCAGGGCCGCGGGCAGGCCGTCCAGCCCCACGGCGGCGCGCGTGGCCTCCCAGTCCATCCGGCGCCGCGCGATGTCGGCGGCGTCATCCAGCAAGGGCTGCGTGGCGTCGCGCATCTCCCCCTGCCAGCGGTCGAAGCGCCGGGCATCGAAGCGCCAGTGGCGCTCCAGGCTTTCCAGCCGCCGCACCGGCAGCCGGACCAGGTCGCCGGGAGGAAAGGCACGCAGCTTGTCGTCGACCGACGCCGCGATGGCGTCCAGGCTGGGCTGCAGCCTTTCGGCCGGGTCCTGGGCCGCGAACTCGCTGGCCACCCGCTCTGCCTGCCGCTGGTCGCTGTCGGCGCGCGGGATGATCTCGGCGATGGTGATCGGCTTGCGCGCCGCGGTGGCGGCAGGCGCGGCCGCCGGTGGCTCGGCCGGCCGAACCGGGACGGCGGCGAGCAGCAGCCCGGCCGCCAGGCCGCGCAGGAAGGCGCGGTGCGCCAGGCGCAGGTTCAGCACGGCAAGGGTCGCGGTTGCGCTTCCATGACGGGGTGCGCCATCGTACCGGCCCCGGTGGCCGCGGCGCCTTGCCCACAGCCCGTGGGTTCAGCGCCACGCCCCGCGTGCCCCGCCGCGCCCTTCGGCGCAGAATCTGCTGACGCCGGCCCGACCGGCGCAAGGGAGGCTCGCCTTGGCGTTGCAGGCATTCGTGGTGGAGGACCAGCCCCAGATCCGGGACAGCCTGATCGAGGCGCTGGCGGAGCTGGGCAACATCGCCACGGCCGGCCATGCCTCCAACGAAAAGGCCGCGGTCGCCTGGCTGCGCGACCCCGCCCATCCCTGGGACATCGCCATCGTCGACCTCGTGCTGGAGCCGGGCGGCGGCAGCGGCTTCGGCGTGCTGCAAGCCCTGCGCGACCGCGACCCGATCAAGAAGATGATCGTGCTGACCGGCAGCGCCAACCGCGAGGTGCGCCGCCGCTGCGAGGCGCTGGGCGCTGACGCCGTGTTCGACAAGGCGATGGAGACGGAGGCGATGCTGGATTACTGCGTCGCGCTCGCGAGGGCTGCCGGCGGGCATTGAGCTGGGGTGCGCTGGCGCGCAACCCAGCCTACGGACGCCCGCCGCGGATTTATTCGGCCCCGGCGGCGATCTGCCGCAAAGCCTGCTCGAACACCTCCGGCGGCTGGCCGCCCTGGATCAGGTGCCGGTTGTTCACGATGACCGAAGGCACGGCCTGGATGCCCAGTTGCTGGAAGTGCCGCTCCGCCTCGCGCACTTCGTCGGCATAGCGGCCGCTTTGCAGCACCTCTTGCGCCGCGGCGCGGTCGAGGCCCACGCCCTCCACCACATCGAGCAGCACCGCAGGGTCGGAAGGATTGCGCGCCTGCCCATGGTAGGCCTGCAGCAGCGCCATCTTCAGCGCGCGCTGCTGCTGCGCGCCCTGCTCGCCCGCCCACGTGAGCAGGCGATGCGCGTCGAAGGTGTTCCAGATGCGACCGCGGCCTTCCCTACGGAACTCGAAGCCGACGGCAGCGCCGCGATCCGCCATTGCTTCGCGGTTCTTCGCCTGCTGTTCGGCCGTGGCGCCGTACTTCTGCTGGATGTGCTCCGTCACGTCCTGGCCCTCGGGCCCCATCTGCGGATTGAGCTCGAAAGGCTGGAAGCGGATCTCCACCGGCACCTCGGCGCCCAGGTGGTCCAGGGCGCGCTCGAGCGAGGCCAGGCCGACGGCGCACCAGGGGCAGGCCACGTCGGAGACGAAATCGATTTGCAGCGGGGTGGTCATGGAGCACATTCTCGCCGCTTGGCGAAAACCTCGTCATTCCCGCGGAGGCGGGAACCCGGGGCGCTCCAAGCGGCCGCTGGCCTGGATCCCCCCCTTCGCGGGGATGACGATGAGGGGCGTCAGCCCACCGACCCCGTCACCGGCAGCACGATCCCCGTGATGTAGCTGGAGCACGCGGGCGAGGCCAGGAACACATAGGCCGGCGACAGTTCTTCCGGCTGCGCGGGGCGCTTGAAGTCGGTCTGCTTGCCGAACTCCTGCACTTCCTCCGCGCTGCTGTCGGCCGGGTTCAGCGGCGTCCACACCGGGCCGGGCGCCACCGCGTTCACGCGGATGCCCTTCTCCAGCAGGCTGGAGGCCAGCGACATGGTGAAGGCGTGGATGGCGCCCTTGGTCGCCGAGTAGTCCAGAAGCTTCTGGCTGCCTTTGAGGCCCGTCACCGAGCCGGTGTTGATGATGCAGGAGCCTTGCTTCAGGTGCGGCAACGCGGCGCGCGCCATGCGCATGTAGCCCATGATGTTGGTGTTGAAGGTCTCTTCCATGCGCTCGTCGGTGATGTCCTCGAGCGAGTGCGCATGCAGCTGGAAGGCGGCGTTGTTGACGAGGATGTCGAGCCGGTCGAACTCCTCCACCACCTTCTCCACCGACTGCTTGCAGAACGCCGAGTCCTTCACGTCGCCGGGGATCAGCAGGCACTGGCGGCCTTCCTTCTCCACCGACTGCTTCGTCTCCTGCGCGTCCTCGTGCGAGCTCAGGTAGACGATGGCGACGTCGGCGCCTTCGCGCGCGAACAGCACGGCCACGGCCCGGCCTATGCCGGAATCACCGCCGGTGATCAGCGCCACCATGCCCTTCAGCTTGCCGCTGCCCCGGTAGTCGGGCGCGAGGAAATGGGGCTTGAGCTCCATGTCCTTTTCCTGGCCGGGCTTGACCAGGTGCTGCGCCGGCACCTGCTCGGGCTGCTGGCGTGCGCTGGTCTGCACCGCGCCCTGGTCCTTGGACTCGGAACCGCCCTTGCCGGACGGCTCCTTGCGGTCCTGCTCGCGCTGCAGCTCGCGCTGTTTCGCGACCGTCGGCTCGGTCCCGTTGCGGGGCGTGTTCCTGGCGCTCGGTTTGTGGTCCATCGTCGGGGCCTCCTTCTGGCAAACCGCCATCGTGGTCCCGGGCCGGCGGGCGCCGCCGGCGAAAAGCGCGTCGCGCAGCGTCGGAATGCGCCTACTTCTGGCCGTCGCGCTGGCTGCGGATGTAGCGCTGCACATCCTCCATGCGATGGCCGGCGTGCTTGACGGCCATGCGCAGCTCGTCGAGGCTGACGTCGAACAGGCGGCACCAGAACTGCTGGTCCACCTGCTTCGTCAAGTCGATGCGGCGCGTGTCGGATGAGGTTACGGAGCTGTTATCCATGTCTTTGACTCCTTCGGTACAGCCCCATGATGAACCCAAACGCGGCCGCTGGGGGTCGAAGCGCGGTAAACCCCGCCCTCACCGGGGACGCGGCCGCTTGGCCAGGGCGAAGGCCTGGCGCTCGAAATGGTTCTCGCGGTAGGGGTCGCGGCCTCGCAGCAGTTGCACCAGGCTGGACAGCAGGTAGGCCGGCACGAACAGCGGGCCCCAGCGCTCGTACTGCCGCACGTGCACGTGCTCGTGCCGGCGCAGCTGGCTCAGCGCCGGCCGGTCCACGGCCAGGATGACGTGGCCCAGGGTCATCGCGGAAAAGGCCAGCGGCTGCGGCAGGCGCGCGAAGCCGCGGCCTATGAGCCCGCCGCAGAACTCCAGCACGCCCTGTTCCACCCGGCAGGAACCGCCGCAGGCAAGCACCAGCAGCCCCAGGGCCGCGCCGAGCACGGTGTAGGGGCCGGCCCAGAGGTACTTGAGCAGGCGCATGGCGCCATTCTGCGGAAAACCGGCCCTTCCTGCTTGACCGCTTTTCCGATGGGCGTGTAGGCCGGCTTTAAGGGCGCGAGGCCTCGATCGGCGTCAGCGGCAGCAGCACGTCCCCGCACTGGGCCCGGTGCTCCATGGCCATGTCCATGACCACCAGCGCCAGCATGGCCTCGGCAATGGGCGTGGCGCGGATGCCGACGCAGGGATCGTGGCGGCCCTTGGTGACCACCGTGGTCGGCTGGCCTTCGATGTCGATGGTGTCGCGCGGCGTCAGGATGGAGCTGGTCGGCTTGATGGCGATGGACACTTCGAGGTCCTGGCCGGTGCTGATGCCGCCCAGCACGCCGCCGGCGTTGTTGCTGGCGAAACCTTGCGGGGTCAGCGAATCGCCGTGCACCGAGCCGCGCTGCGCGACGCTGCCGAAGCCGGCGCCGATCTCCACGCCCTTGACGGCGTTGATGCCCATCATCGCGTAGGCGATCTGGGCATCGAGCTTGTCGAACAGCGGCTGGCCCAGGCCGACCGGCATGCCGCTGGCGGTGACGCGGATGCGCGCGCCGATGGAGTCGCCGCTCTTGCGCAGGCCGTCCATGTAGGCCTCGAGTTCGCTCACGTCGGCAACGGGCGCGAAGAAGGGATTGTTGGGAACGTGGTCCCAGCTCTCGAAAGGAATCGCGACCTCGCCGATCTGCTGCATGCAGCCGCGGAAGGTAGTCCCGTACTTCTGCTGCAGCCACTTCTTGGCCACCGCGCCCGCCGCCACCATCGGCGCGGTCAGGCGGGCCGAGGCGCGGCCGCCGCCGCGCGGGTCGCGCAGGCCGTACTTCTGCAGGTAGGTGTAGTCGGCGTGGCCCGGGCGGAAGGTGCGGGCGATCGCGCTGTAGTCCTTGCTGCGCTGGTCGGTGTTGCGAATCAGCAGGCAGATGGGCGTGCCGGAAGTGCGGCCTTCGTACACGCCGGACAGGATCTCCACCTTGTCCTCTTCCTGCCGCTGCGTCACGTAGCGGCTGGTGCCGGGACGGCGCCGGTCCAGGTCCGGCTGGATGTCTTCCACCGACAGTTCCAGGCCCGGAGGGCAGCCGTCGATGACGCAGCCGATGGCCGGCCCGTGCGATTCGCCGAAGTTGGTGACGGCGAACAGCCGGCCGAAAGTATTCCCGCTCATGGGCCGGATTATCCCAGAGGGCCGGGAACGCTTCCTGCTACTTCCCGCGCAGGGCGCCCATCGGCGCCAACGGAGAGCACCATGCTGGATCGCACGACGACCGAGTTCTCCCACGTCAAGCCCGGCGACACGGACTACCAGTCCGGCGGCCTGCGCGACTTCTTCCTGTACCGCGACCTCGGCGTGGCCGATGCGACGCGCGGCAAGGTCATCGCGCACCTCGTCAAGGCAAACATGGCACCCGAAAAGGGCACGGGCTGGCACCGCCACGAGGCGGAATTCCAGATCGTGATCATGTTGCAGGGCTGGGCGCGCTTCATGTACGAGGACCAGGAGACGCTGGTGAAGGCCGGCGACTGCGTGCACCAGCGCCCCGGTATCCGCCACTACCTGTTCGACTACTCGCCGGACATGGAGTACCTGGAAATCGTCTCGCCAGCGGACTTCAAGACGGTGGACGTCGAGCCGGTGTGCGAGATCCCGGACCCCACACCCTGGCCTTGAAAGCGGACTTCCGGACGCGAAGGTCGCAAAAGAACGCAAAAGCTCGCAAAAAAAATCCAATTTAATTGGATGTCCTTTTGCGACTTTTGCGTAACCTTCGCGACCTTCGCGTCCGGAAGTCCGCCTTCAAAACTCCGCATCGAGCTCATCGATCTCGTCGGGCTCCTGCTTCGCCGCCGCCACCCATTCCTTCATGGCCGGCAGCTCCATGATGCGCTTGCAGTAGGCGGCGCTGGCCTTGTCGATGGCCACGTCGTAGCTGAGGAGCCGCGTCACCACCGGTGCGTACATCGCATCGGCCAGGCAGGGCTGCTTGCCGAACAGGAAGGGGCCCCCATAGCGCTCGAAGCAGTCGGCCCAGATCGCCAGGATGCGGTCGATGTCGGCCTGCGCCCGCGACCACACCTTGAAGCCGGGAAAGCGGGCCTTGATGTTCATCGGCAAGGCGCTGCGCAGCGAGCTGAAGCCGGAATGCATCTCACCGCAGATCGCGCGGCAGTGGGCGCGGGCCTTGACGTCTGCCGGCAGCAGGCCGGCCCTGGGCTTGCGTTCGTGCAGGTATTCGCCGATGGCCAGGGTGTCCCAGACCTCGATGCCGTCGTGCAGGAGGGCCGGCACGCGCATGGAGGGCGCCAGCAGCAGGATTTCGGCCTTCATGGCCGGGTCGTCCGGCGGGATCACCTTCTCGGTGAATTCCAGGCCGGCCAGCTTGGCCATGAGCCAGCCCCGCAGGGCCCAGGCGCCGTAGTTCTTGCTGCTGATCGTGAGGACGGCTTTCGCCATGCTGCGCGCTCCAAGTCGGGGCTGCCTCCGTCCCCGGTGCGAGCAGTCCGAGCAAGCCTTGTGCCATGGCGGTGCACGGCTGGCCCGCAACTTGCCTCAGCCTGGGCGGAGGCAGCCCCATGACGATGCTTTACCACGCCTACCAGGCCCACAGCAACGCGCTGTCGCCGCTGCGGCTGGCGGCCCAGCACCACAGCGCCCTGCTCTGGTGGCGGCAGACCGAAGGCAGCGCGATGCGCAAGGTCGCCGCGGCGCTGGAAGTGTTCTCGCGCCTGCGCCTGACGCACAGCCGCCCGGCCTATGGCGTCACCCAGGTCGAGACGGATGGCGGGCCGCAGCCCGTCACCGAGGAGAAGGTGCTGTCGCTGCCCTTCGGCACCCTGCTGCGTTTCGCCAAGCCGGGCGCGGCGGCGCAGCCGCGGGTGCTGCTGGTGGCGCCGCTCTCGGGCCATTTTTCCACCTTGCTGCGCGAGACGGCCCGCACCCTGCTGGCGCACCACGACGTCTACATCACCGACTGGCACAACGCCCGCGACGTATCGCTGCGCCACGGCAGCTTCGGGCTGGACGACTACGTCGATTACATGATGCGTTACCTGCGCGCGATCGGCCCGGGAGCGCATGTGGTGGCCGTCTGCCAGCCCTGCGTCGCGGCGCTGGCCGCCACCGCGCTGCTGGCCGAAGACGAGGACCCGGCGCAGCCGCGCAGCGTCACGCTGATGGCTGGCCCGGTGGACTGCCGGATCAACCCTACCGGCGTGAACACGCTGGCCACCAGCAAGCCGATCGGCTGGTTCGAGCAGAACCTGATCAGCCACGTGCCCCTGCCTCACGCCGGCCACATGCGGCGCGTCTACCCCGGTTTCGTGCAGCTGTCCGCCTTCATGAGCATGAACCTGGAGCGCCACCTGCAGCAGTTCCGCAACCTGTACCAGCACCTGGTGGACGGCGAGCTGGCGCAGGCGGAGCTGATCCGCGCCTTCTACGACGAATACCTGGCGGTCAACGACCTGCCGGCGGAGTTCTACCTGGAGACGGTGGAAAAAGTGTTCCAGACCTTCGACCTGGCCCGCGGCGCACTCACGCACCGCGGCCGGCCGGTTCGCACGGAGGCGATCCGCCGCACCTGGCTGCTGACGGTGGAAGGCGAGCGTGACGACATCTGCGCCGTCGGCCAGACGGTCGCCGCCCACGAGCTATGCACGGGGCTGCGGCCCTACATGAAGCTGCACCACGTCCAGACCGGCGTGGGCCACTACGGGGTGTTCAGCGGCCGGAAATGGCGCGAGCAGATCTACCCGCGGGTGCGGGAGCTGATCCACGGGGCGGAGGCGTAGGGTGCGCAGCTTGCTGCGCACCTCGTGATCACCCTCGCGCGGTGCGCAGCGAGCTGCGCACCCTACAGCTGGGCGGAAGGCTGTTCGTCTTCCGATGACGGCCAGTCGCGGATGTAGGCCTTGAGCATCCGGTTCTCGAAGTTCTGGCTGTCCACGACCGCCTTGGCGACGTCGTAGAAGCTGATGACCCCCATCAGCATGCGCTTGTCCATCACCGGCATGTAGCGCGCGTGGCGCTCCAGCATCATGCGGCGCACTTCATCGAGCTCGGTTTCCAGCGTGCAGGTGAGCGGGTGGTCGTCCATCGCGGTGCGCACGCCGATGCTGCCCACTACGTGCTTGTTCTTCGTGATGCACTGGATCACTTCGCGGAAGGTGAGCATGCCCACCAGGTCGCCGTGTTCCATGACCACCAGCGAACCGATGTCCCGATCGGCCATCACGTCGATGGCGCGCGCCAGCGGCTCATCGGGCCCGACGGTGTAGAGGGTGTTTCCCTTCACGCGGAGGATGTCGCTGACCTTCATTCATGTCTCCTTGCGGCCGCTCCCTGTAGCGGCCTTCGTGAAGAATATAGCCCACAATCCGGCCCTGTACCACCGAGGAGACACAAGCCATGGCAGGCTACCAGGACCCTGGATTCGACACGCTGGCACTGCACGCCGGCGCCGCGCCCGACCCGGCGACGGGCGCGCGGGCGGTGCCGATCCACCTGAGTACCTCCTTCGTCTTCGAGTCCAGCGACCACGCCGCCGCGCTGTTCAACCTGGAACGCTCGGGCCACGTCTATTCGCGCATCAGCAACCCCACCAATGCCGTGCTGGAGCAGCGGGTGGCGGCGCTGGAAGGCGGCATCGGCGCCATCACCACCGCCAGCGGCCAGGCCGCGCTGCACCTGTCGATCGCCACGCTCATGGGCGCGGGCTCGCACATCGTCGCCAGCACGGCGCTGTACGGCGGCTCGCAGAACCTGCTGCATTACACGATGCGGCGCTTCGGCATCGAAACCACCTTCGTCAAGCCGGGCGACATCGACGGCTGGCGCGCGGCGATCCGGCCGAACACCCGGCTCCTCTTCGGCGAGACGGTCGGCAACCCCGGCCTGGACGTGCTGGACATTCCCACCGTGTCCGCCATCGCGCACGAGGCGGGGCTGCCGCTGCTCGTGGATTCGACGTTTACCACCCCTTACCTGCAGAAGCCCTTCGACCTGGGCGCGGACCTCGTCTACCACTCGGCCACCAAGTTCCTGTCCGGCCACGGCACGGTGATCGGCGGCGTGGTGGTGGACGGCGGCAGCTTCGACTGGGACGCCTCCGGCAAGTTCGCCGAACTCAGCGCGCCCTACGACGGCTTCCACGGCATGGTGTTCAGCGACGAATCCACCGTCGGCGCCTTCCTGCTGCGCGCACGCCGCGAGGGCCTGCGCGACTTCGGCGCCAGCATGAGCCCGCACACGGCCTGGCTGATCCTGCAAGGCATAGAGACGCTGCCGCTGCGGATGGACCGGCACATGGCCAACACGCGCATGGTGGTGGAGTTCCTGGCTTCGCACGCCTTCGTCGAGCGCGTCGGCCACCCGATGCTGGAATCGCACCCCAGCCACGCGCTGGCGCAGAAGCTGCTGCCCAAGGGCGCCGGCTCGGTGTTCAGCTTCGACATCAAGGGCTCGCGCGAGCAGGGCCGCAAGTTCATCGAGAGCCTGAAGCTGTTCAGCCACCTGGCCAACGTGGGCGACTGCCGCTCGCTGGTGATCCATCCGGCCAGCACCACGCACTTCCGCATGAGCGACGAGGCGCTGCGCGCCGGCGGCATCGGCCCCGGCACCATCCGCCTGTCGATCGGGCTGGAAGACCCGGACGACCTGCTCGATGACCTGAAGCGCGCCCTGCGTGCCGCGGAGAAAGCGGTATGACCCCCACGCTTGTCACTACGTGTACTGCGCTGCCCCCCGAGGGGGCTTCAGCCTCCTTCGGGCGGCCGTGCGGAGGCTGAGATGGAACTCCAAGTCAACGGCGCCCGCACCTTCTGCTACACCGGCGGCAAGGAATTCGATCCGGCCAAGCCCACCGTGGTGTTCATCCACGGCGTGCTCAACGACCACAGCGTCTGGATCCTGCAGACGCGCTACTTCGCCCACCACGGCTTCAACGTGCTGGCGCCGGACCTGCCGGGGCATTGCCGCAGTGCCGGCGAGCCGCCACGATCCGTCGAGGAAGGCGCCGACTTCATCCTGAAGCTGCTGGACGCCGCCGGCGTGCAGCAGGCGGCGCTGGTGGGCCACAGCTTCGGCTCGCTGATCGCGCTGGAAGCCGCGGCCCGCGCGCCGGAGCGCATCTCGAAACTGGCCTTGGTCGGGACGGCCTTCCCGATGAAGGTGTCGCCCGCCTTGCTGGAGAGCTCGCTGAGCCAGCCGGAAAAGGCGATCGCCATGGTCAACGTCTTCTCGCTGTCCATGCTGGCGCCGCCGCCCTCGGCGCTGGGCCCCGGCACCTGGCTCTATGGCGGCTCGCGCGCGCTGATGCGCCGGGTGCTGGCGAGCAACAAGGAGGTGAACGTGTTCCATCGCGGCTTCGCCGCCTGCGACAGCTATGCCGGCGGCGAGGAGGCGATGGCCAGGGTGCAGTGCCCGGTGCTGTTCCTGCTGGGGCGCAACGACGCCATGACGCCGCCCAAGGCCGCGCAGGCGCTGCAGGCCAAGGCGCGCCATGCGAAGACGGTCGTCGTCGAAGCCGGCCACCAGCTGATGACCGAAGCGCCTGACGCGACCCTGTTCGCGCTGAAGGACTTCCTGGGCCCATGAAGGTCACGGCGCCCATGGCGGCGGAGCGCGCGCGCGAGATCGCCGCGAGCTTCGACCTGCGGGCGCTGCCGCCGGATTTCCACGCCAATCCCTACCCGGTGTACGCCGCGCTGCGCGAGTCCGCGCCGGTGCGGACTATGCCCGACGGCTCGTGGTTCCTCTCGCGCCACGCCGACGTGGTCGCGGTGTACCGCGACGCGCACACCTTCAGCTCCGACAAGAAGGTGGAGTTCACGCCGAAATACGGCCCGGGCGCGCCGCTGCTCGAGCACCACACGACCAGCCTCGTGTTCAACGACCCGCCGCTGCACACGCGGGTGCGCAGGCTGATCATGGGCGCCCTCACCCGCCGCGCGATCGCGGAGATGGAAGCCGGGCTCGTCGTGCTGGTCGATCGCCTGCTGGACGCGATAGCAGCGCGTGGCGGCGGCGACCTGGTGGACGACTTCGCCGCGGCCATCCCGGTGGAGATCGTCGGCAACCTGCTGGGCGTGCCGCGCGCGGACCGCGGGCCGCTGCGCGGCTGGTCGCTCGCGATCCTGGGCGCGCTGGAGCCCAAGCTGACGCCGCTGCAGGAAGAGCTTGGCAACCGCGCCGTGCGCGAGTTCGTCGACTACCTGCGGCTGCTGGTGGCCGAGCGCCGGAAGCAGCCGGGCGACCCGGGGCACGACGTGCTGACGCGGCTGGTCCAGGGCGAGGAAGCGGGCGAACAGCTTTCGGAAATCGAGCTGCTGCAGAACTGCATCTTCATCCTCAACGCCGGCCACGAGACCACCACCAACCTGATCGCCAACGCGCTGGTGGCCTTGCAGGAATGGCCGCAGCAAAAAGCGATGCTGCTGCACGACCTCGGTGAGCGGCCGATGACGCTGGCCGTGGAGGAGTTCCTGCGCTTCGAATCGTCGAACCAGCTCGGGAACCGCCGCGCCTTACGCGCCTGCGAAGCGGGAGGCGTGGCCTTGCCCGAAGGTGCGCTGGTGACGCTGGGCATTGGCGCGGCGAACCGCGATCCGGCGCAGTTCGCGCAGCCCGAGGTGCTGGACCTCGCGCGCGAGGACAACCGGCACCTGGCCTTCGGGTTCGGTATCCACCAGTGCGCGGGGTTGAGCCTGGCGCGACTGGAAGGGCGGGTGGCGATCGGCAGGTTCCTGGCGCGCTTCCCGGGTTACCGTCTGACGGCGATGCCGACGCGCGGCGGGCGGGCGCGGTTTCGGGGGTTCCTGAAGGCGCCGTTTGCCGTCCGGTAATCAGGCGGCCGTCAACAATCGCAACAACCCCATCCGGTCCACCTTTCCCGTCACCATCCGCGGCACGGCGTCGACGAAAACCACCCGCGCTTGCGCCGGATGCGGCAGGTCCAGCGCTGCCTGCACCTGCGAGCGCGCATCCTCCTGCGAGACACCCGGCGCCGTCACCAAGGCGATGCCCAATGCCGCGCCGCCCGGCACCTGCACCGCCAGCACCGCGCAATCGGCGATGCCCGGCTGCCGCCGCAAATCGGCTTCCAGCCGGAAGGCCGGCACCTTCAGCCCGCCCACGTTCACCAGTTCGTCGTGCCGCCCCAGCAGCCGCAAGCGGCGCCGGCCGACCAGCACGCCGACGTCGCCGGTAATGAACCAGCCATCGCGAAAAGCCGCCGCCGTCTCCTCGGGGCGGCCCAGGTAGCCGTCGGCCAGCGCCGCCGTGCGCACGGCCACGATGCCGCTCTGGCCGGGCGCCGCCTCGTGGCCCTGCGGATCGAGGATGCGCACGTCCGCGCCGGGCGCCAGCACGCCGGTCGCCTCCGCATCCATGTCGTCGACGATGGACGAGGTCTCGTTGCTGCCATAGCGATTGTTGATGCGCCCGCCGAACACCGCCTGGATGCGCCCGCGCAATTGCTCCGACACCGTGCCACCGAAAGTGGCCACGGGCACCGGCTGCGCGGCGCGCCAGCCGGCCGGCAGTTCATCCAGCAGGCGCTCCACCTGCATCGGCAGGCCCCACACGTAGTTCGGCGCGAGCTGCGCGACGTCGCGCCCATTGCCCACCAGCAGCGCGCCGCCGCAGCGCAGGACGGCGCAGGCCCGCGTGAAGCCGACGTTGATGACCAGCGGCCCCAGCACCAGCAGGCGCAACTGCGGCCCGAAGGCGCCGGTGTCGGTGCCGATGCGGATCAACTCCTCCTGCGCGACCCGCCGCAGCAGCATGAACTTGGACGCGCCGGTGGAACCCGAAGTGCGCGCGATCCGCTGCGGTTCGTGCAAGGCGCGCGGCGCCCACACGGGTGACACCGACGCTGGCGGCAGCGGCTGCGCGATGCGCGCGATGAAGGCGTCGTCGATGGCACGGAAGCGCACGCCGGCGGGCACCTCCTGCGGCGCCGCGGCCAGCACCCACTGCACTTGCGAGAAGAGGAAAGGCGCATCGGCATCGCCCTGTGCCTGGAAGGACGCCGTGACCGCTCCAAGTGCCTCGGCCGCCAGCAGCACCAGCAACTGGCGCGCGTAGCCGGGCCCGGCGACGGCAACGCGCTCGCCGGGCTGCAGTCCCAGCCGCTGCAGCTCCAGCGCCCCATGCAGCGCCATCGCATACAGCTGGCCGTAGCTGATGGCGCTGCCCTCCTCGTGGATGGCGAGCCGCCCGGGCTCGCGCAGGGCCAGCGATTCGACGAATTCGAGCGTGGTGGCTGGAGGGCGCATGGACGTCAAGGAGCTTGGTGGAATCGGCGCAGCAGCGCCATGCGGTCGACCTTGCCGTTCTGCAGGCGCGGCAGGGCGGGCAGCACGAGCAGCTGCGCACGGGTATTCGGCTGCGCGCGCAAGGCCTCGTGGACCTGCGGGCCAACGTCCTCCTGGCGCGCGTCCGGCGCGAGCACCAGCGCCAGGCCCAGCGTGACGGCGCCGGCGCCGGAATGCAGGGCCTGCACGGCGCAGTCGGCGATGGTGGGCTGCGCGCGCAAGGCTGCTTCCAGCTGCGACGCGGGCACCTTGATGCCGGCCAGGTCCAGCAGGTCGTCCTGGCGACCCAGCAGCCGGAGCTGGCGTGGGCCGACCAGCAGGCCGGCGTCGCCGCTCAGGAACCAGCCGTCCTGAAAGCACTGCGCGGTTTCTTCCGGCCGCTCCAGGTAGCCGTCCACCAGCGCCGGCGTGCGCACGGCGATGCGGCCCGCCTCGCCGGGCGGCAGTTCACCGCCGTCGGGACCGAGGATGCGCACGTCCACGCCCGGCGCGAGCAGCCCGGTGCCGGTGGCATCGAGCTCCTCGCAGATGGCGCCGGCTTCGTTGCTGCCGTAGCGGTTGCGGGTCCAGCCATGGAACACGCGGAGCACCTGTTCGCGCAACGCCGGCGCCATGGCGCCCCCCAGCACCGACACCTGCACCGGGTGCGGCGACACCCAGCCGGCGGGCGCTTCGGCCAGCAGCCGCTCCAGGTGCATGGGCAGCCCCCAGGCATGCGTGGGCAGCAGTTGCGGCAGCACCCCGCCGTGGGCAGGCGCCAGCACCATGCCGCCTCGGCGCAGGCAGACGCTGCAGCGCGTGAGGGCCGCATTCATCACCAGCGGCGCCAGCATCAGCGAGCGCGTGCCGGGCCCGAAGGTCCGCTTCTCGCGCCCGGTTTCAATCCAGTGCTCCTGCGCGGCCCGCGACAGCAGCATGAACTTGCTCGTGCCGGTGGAACCCGAAGTGCGGGAGATGCGCTGCGGCTCGCCCAGCGCCTGCGCGTTCCAGGCCGGCCGCTCCTGGCCAAGTGGCTGCGCCCAGGCGCGGGCCAGCGCCTCGTCCAGCAACTGGAAGCGCACGCCCGCGGGCACCTGCTGCGGCCGCGCCGCGAACACCCACTGCACCTGCGAGAACAGGAAGGAAGCGTCCGGATCGGCTTCGGCATTGAAGGAGGCGATGACCGCGCCCAGGCCTTCGGCCGCGAGCAGCAGCACCAGCTGCACGCCGTAGCCCGGGCCGGCAATCGCAACGCGCTCGCCGCGCCGCACGCCCAGGCGCTGCAGCCACAACGCGCATTGCGCCACCATCCCATAGAACTGGCCGACCTCCAGCAGCGCGCCCTCTTCCTGGAAGGCCGGCCGGAGCGGGTCGCGCAGCGCCGCCTCTTCCAGGATTTCGGCGGTGGACGGCGGCGGGCGCATGCGACGACTACAGCACGTCGGCGAGGTAGATGGACGACAGCCGGCCGCTTTGCCACAGCCGCGCGGTGCTGTCGGCGGAAGGCAGCAGCAGCTGGCGCATCAGTGGCTCCAGCGCGGTGGACTGGGTGTCGGCCAGCAGCATGTAGCGCGTGCCTTCGTGGTCGTCCAGTTCGTTGAGGCGGCCGATCCAATCCAGTTGCACCAGGGCTTGCAGCACCGGCTCGAGCTGCAGGATGTCCACTTCCATCGCCGCCGCCAGCTCGGTGGCGCTCAGGCCGCGGCGGGCGGTGCTGCGCACGCCATTCAGGTGCTGCAGCACCTCCAGCGCCAGCTGGAACTGCCAGCCATGGGCGCCGGCGCGCCGCTTGGCGCCCGCCAGAAGGCTGGGCAGGTAGGCCGCAACGACCGCCCCCAGCAACACGGTGACCCAGGCAATGTAGATCCACACCAGCAAGATCGGCACCGTGGCGAAGGCGCCGTACACCATCGAATAGGTGGGCACCTGGTGGATGTACCAGGCCAGCAGGCGCTTGGCGACTTCGATGCCCAGCGCCGCGAAAAAGCCGCCGGCCAGCGCGTGCGAGCGCCGCACCGGCGTGTTGGGCACGTAGCGGTACAGGGCGGTCAGCGCCAGCACCAGCAGCAGGAATTCGAAGGTGTCGATCACCAGGCTCAGCCCGCCCGGCAAGCCGCCCACGAAGCCGCGCGAGGCGGTCAGCATCCACGAGGTGGTGCTGAGGCTCAGCGCCAGCAGCAGCGGCCCCAGCGTGATGGCCGCCCAGTAGATCAACACCCGCTGCGCCAGCCCGCGCGGCCGGCGCACGCGCCAGATGCCATTGAGCGTGCGGTCGATGGTGAGCACCAGCGCCAGCGCGCTCACCACCAGCGCCGCGAAGCCGACCGAGCCCAGGCGGCTGGCCTTGCCCGCGAACTGCGTGAGGTAGCCCAGCACCTGGCGGGCGATCGTGTCGGGCACCAGGCTTTGCACCAGCCAGCCCTGCAGGTTGGTCTGCAGCTTGCCGAACATGGGAAAGGCGGTGAACACCGCCAGCGCCACGGTGAAGAAGGGGACCAGCGCGATGGTGGTGGTGAAGGTCAGGCTGCTGGCCGACAGGCCCAGGCGGTCCTCGCGGAAACGCTCCCGCAAGGTCTGCGCGGTCGACAGCCAGGGAAAGCGGGCCAGGTCGGCGAGCAGTTGGCGGGCATTCATCGGCCGCTATGATGCCATTCGCCCATGCAGTCGCCGCCCGCCATGTCCCCCGCTCCCGTGCCGCCCGTCGTCGAAACCACACGCTGGATCGCGGTGGCCAGCCTGCTGGGGCTGATCGCCACCGGCCTCGCCTGGGAGCTGTGGCTGCCCGCGCGCCCCAGCCTGTGGGTGCTGAAGGTGCTGCCCCTGTGCATCCCCGTCGCCGGGCTGCTGAAGCGCCGCATGTACACGTATCGCTGGACCAGCCTGCTGGTGTGGCCCTACTTCATGGAAGCCGTGGTGCGCATCCACGAAGGCGCGCCGGCGGTCCTGCAAGTCCTCTTCACCCTCACCCTGTTTACCGCCTGCGCCGTGCACGTGCGCGTGCGCCTGCGGAATGCCAAGCCATGAATGACCTGATCGCCAAGCTGCGCGCCGCCCTGGGCGCCGCCAACGTGCTGACCGAGGGCGACCTCACCGCCTACGAGCAGGACTGGCGCAAGCGCACCCGCGGCAAGGCGCTGGCCGTGCTGCGCCCCGGCAACACCGGGGAAGTGGCCGCCGCCGTGAAGCTGTGCGCCGAAGCCGGCACACCCATCGTGCCGCAGGGCGGCAACACCGGCCTGGTGGTGGGCGGCGTGCCGGACGAAAGCGGCCGCGAAGTGGTGCTGAGCCTCACCCGCATGAACCGCGTCCGCGCAGTCGACGGCGGCAACCTGACGATGACGGTGGAAGCCGGCTGCGTGCTGCAGAACCTGCAGCAGGCGGCGGAAGACGCCGGCTACCTCTTTCCGCTGAGCCTGGCCGCCGAAGGCAGCTGCACGATCGGCGGCAACCTGGGCACCAACGCCGGCGGCACGCAGGTGCTGCGCTACGGCAACACTCGTGAGCTGTGCCTGGGCCTGGAAGTGGTGACGGCGCAAGGCGAGGTGTGGAACGGCCTCACCGGCCTGCGCAAGGACAACACCGGCTACGACCTGCGCGACCTGTTCATCGGCAGCGAAGGCACGCTGGGCATCATCACGGCGGCGACGATGAAGCTGTACCCGCTGCCGGTGGCCAGCCTGACGGCCTGGGCCGCGGTGCCATCCATGGAAGCGGCGGTCACCTTGCTGGGCCTGGCCCACAAGCACCTGGGCGCCGGGCTGACCGGCTTCGAGGTGATGGGCCAGTTCGCCCTGTCGCTGGTGGACAGGCACATGCCGCAGCTGCGCGTGCCGCTGTACCAGGACACGCCTTACTGCGTGCTGCTGGAGAACTCCGACCAGGAATCCGAGCCGCACGCCCGCGCGGCCTTCGAGCGGCTGCTGGAAGCGGCGCTGGAAGACGGCTGCGCCACCGACGCCGTGGTGGCCGAGAACATCGCGCAGGCCCGCGGCCTGTGGCACATCCGCGAAAGCATCCCGCTGGCCCAGGCCCAGGAAGGCCTGAACATCAAGCACGACATCTCGGTGCCGGTGTCGCGCATCCCGGCCTTCTGCGCCGAGACCGACGCGCTGCTGGCGAGCAGCATCCCCGGCGTGCGGCTGGTCAACTTCGGCCACCTGGGCGACGGCAACCTGCACTACAACGTGCAGGCGCCCGTGGGCGGCGACCCGCAGGCCTTCCTGCGCGAGCTGGAGGAGCGGGTGAACGTGCTGGTGTACGACCAGGTCAAGAAGTTCGACGGCTCGATCTCGGCGGAGCACGGCGTCGGGGCGCTGAAGGTGGACAAGTTGCCGGACTACAAGTCGCCGGTGGCGCTTTCGCTGATGAAATCGCTCAAGAAGGCCCTGGATCCGCAGAACATCCTGAACCCCGGGCGGGTGGTCTCCGTGTAAGTGCGCAGCTTTGCTGCGCACCAGCGACATTTGCAGCACCGCCAAAGGCCCCAGGTGCGCAGCGGAGCTGCGCGCCCTACGATAATCCTTTCCCATGACGACCCGCCCCGTCCGCTCGCAGTACGAAGACTTCATGCGCCATGTCTACGAACATGGCACGCCCAAGACCGACCGCACCGGCACCGGCACGCGCAGCGTCTTCGGCTACCAGATGCGCTTCGACCTGAACGAGGGCTTCCCGCTGGTGACGACCAAGAAGGTCCACCTGCGCTCCATCATCCAGGAACTGCTGTGGTTCCTGCAGGGCTCCAGCAACAACAACTGGCTGAAGGAACGCGGCGTCACCATCTGGGACGAATGGGCCCGTGAAGACGGCGACCTCGGCCCGGTGTACGGGGTGCAGTGGCGCAGCTGGCCCACGCCCGACGGCGGCCAGATCGACCAGATCGCCGAGGCGGTCAAGCAGATCAAGACCAACCCGGATTCGCGCCGCATTATCGTGAGCGCCTGGAACGTGGCCGACATCCCGAAGATGGCACTGGCGCCCTGCCATGCCTTCTTCCAGTTCTACGTTGCCGACGGCAAGCTGTCCTGCCAGCTGTACCAGCGCAGCGCCGACATCTTCCTGGGCGTGCCTTTCAACATCGCCAGCTATGCGCTGCTGACGCACATGATCGCGCAGCAGTGCGACCTGGGCGTGGGCGACTTCATCTGGACCGGCGGCGACTGCCACATCTACAGCAACCACCACGAGCAGGTGGAACTGCAGTTGTCGCGCCAGCCCTATCCCTACCCCACCCTGAACATCAAGCGCAAGCCCGCCTCGATCTTCGACTACGAGTACGAGGACTTCGAGGTGCTGGACTACCAGTGCCACGGCGCGATCAAGGCGCCGGTGGCGGTCTGACCCGAATGAAGCTGGGCATCATCTACGTGCGGTCGCGCAACGGCGTGATCGGCCAGGGCGGCGTCATGCCCTGGCACCTGCCGGAGGACCTGGCGCACTTCAAGCGGACCACATTGGGCGCGCCGGTGATCATGGGCCGCAAGACCTGGGATTCGCTGCCGGTGCGCTTCCGGCCGCTGCCGGGGCGGCGCAATGTCGTCATCACGCGGCAGGCGGACTGGCACGCGGAAGGCGCTGAACGCGCCGAGTCGCTGGAGCGGGCGATCGCACTGTGCGGCGACGTGCCGCGCGCCTGGATCACGGGCGGCGCCGAAATCTACAAGCTGGCACTGCCACTGGCCGACCTGGCGGCGGTGACCGAGATCGACGCGGACTTCGAAGGCGACACCCACGCGCCACAGCTGGGGCCGCACTGGCGCGAGACGGCGCGCGAGCAGCACTTGTCGAAGACCGGCCTCGCCTTCAGCTTCGTCAACTATCAAAACACGCTCTTGGAGGAGTGAAATGTCCGGCGATTCCTTCCACGTCCACGGTCCACACGACCACGAACTGGAACACGCGGCGCAGCACGCGGCCGAAGGCCACCACGGCATCGGCGGCGGCAGCCTCACCAACCAGGTGGCCATGTTCACCGCCTTGATCGCCACGGTGGGCGCGATCTTCGCGTACGCCGGTGGCGCCACGCAGGCCAATGCCGGCCTGTACAAGAACAACGCCGCGATCAAGAAGACCGAGGCGTCGAACCAGTGGAATTTCTACCAGGCCAAGAGCAGCAAGCAGAACCTGTCGGAACTGGCCGCGGTGCTGGTCGCCGACGACAAGAAGCCGGCCTACCAGAAGGAAATCGAGCGCTACAAGCTGGAGAAGGCCGAGATCAAGCTCGCCGCCGACAAGCTGGAAGCCGAGGCCACCGAGTGGGACCACAAGAGCGATGAGCAGATGCACCAGCACCATCGCTGGGCGCAGGCGACCACCGCGCTGCAGGTGGCCATCGCGCTGGCCGCCATCGCGCTGCTGACGAAGAAGAAGTGGCTCGAATGGGGCATGTTCGGCGTCGGCGGCGTCGGCGTGATCATCGGCATTGCCGCGATGCTGCACGTATGAAGATCACCACCTGGAACGTCAACTCGCTGACGGCGCGCCTGCAGCACGTGCTGGACTGGACCGCCGCCAACCCGGTGGACGTGCTGTGCCTGCAGGAGCTGAAGCTCACCGACGACAAGTTCCCGCTGGACGTGCTGCGCGCGGCGGGCTATGAGCACTGCGCCGTGTTCGGGCAGAAGACGTACAACGGCGTGGCGGTGATGAGCCGCCACCCGCTGAAGGACGTGGTCCGGAACATCACCGGCTTCGAGGACGAGCACTCGCGCCTGCTGTCGGTGACGGTGGACGCGCCGGCAGGCGCGATGCGCGTCGTCAACGGCTACTTCGTCAACGGGCAGGAACCGGGCTCGGAGAAGTTCGCGTACAAGATGAAGTGGCTGGACGGCCTGCGCGAGCACGTGCGCGCGGAGATGGCGCAGCACGAGCGGCTGGTGCTGCTGGGTGACTTCAACGTCGCACCGGAGGACCGCGACTCCTTCGACCCCGAAGGCCTGCGCGAGACCATCCACCACACCACCGAGGAACGCACGCACTTCCGCGAACTGCTGTCGCTGGGCCTGGTCGACAGCTTCCGCATGTTCGAGCAGCCGGAGAAGAGCTTCAGCTGGTGGGACTACCGCATGCTGGGCTACCAGAAGAACCGCGGCCTGCGCATCGACCACATCCTGGTCAGTGAGGCGCTGAAGCCGCTGGTGAAGGCCTGCGCCGTCGATCGCACGCCGCGCAAGTGGAAGCAGCCGAGCGACCATGCGCCGGTGACGGTCGAGTTTTGAGCGCGCGCGGGTAGCAGCCCGCGCCCCGCTTGGCTATTGGGGCTTGCCAGCGAGCTCCTGGCGCACGCCTGCCGCAAGAATCTTTGTCCCAATGCGTGTCTTGCGGCCGCGCGCAACCGCGGCGTCTTCCCTGGAGAAGAACATGCGCCACAGCTTGCGGCTCAGGCCGTCCGTCCTCGCGAGCGCCTGCCTCGCGGCCCTCCTGCCTGCTTTTGCACTCGCGGCCGACCCGATCAAGATCGGGGTCATTGCCGAAGCGCAGGCCGTCGCCGGCTCGTCCATCGCGCCGGCCGCGCAGCTGGCGGCCGATGAGATCAACGCCAAGGGCGGCATCGACGGCCGCAAGGTCGAGATCGTCGTCTACGACAACCACTCGTCCGCCGCCGAATCGGTGCGCGCCTTCCAGCGCGCCGTCAACGAGGACAAGGTCAACGCGGTCATCGCGAGCTACATCTCCGAGGTGGTGCTGGCGCTGGAACCCTGGGCGGCCCGCCTGAAGACCGTGATGATCACGCCCGGCGCCGCCTCCGACGTGATCACGCAGAACATCGCCAAGGACTACGAGCACAACAAGTACACCTTCCACGGCTACCTCACCTCCAGCGCGCTCGCCGGCCTGGTGTGCGACGCCGCCAAGGACCTGCTGGTGACGGGCCAGAAGGTGAAGACCGGCATCATCGTCAGCGAGGACGCCGCCTGGACGACGCCGCTGGACGCCGGCTACGAGCAGTGCCTGCCCAAGGCCGGCATCAAGGTGCTGGACCACATCCGCTTCTCGCCCGACACCACGGACTTCACGCCGATCTTCAACAAGATCGAAGGGCAGAAGCCGGACGTGATGATCACCGGCATCTCGCACGTGGGCACGCAGCCCACGGTGCAGTGGAAGAGCCAGCAGGTGCCGATCGCGATGTTCGGCATCTCTTCGCAGGCGACCAACTCCACCTTCTGGAAGGACACCAACGGCGCCACCGAAGGCGTGCTGTACCAGGCCGTCTCCGGGCCCGGCGTGGCGGTGACGGCGAAGACCCTGCCCTTCGTCGATGCCTACGTCAAGAAGTACGGCAACAACCCCTCGTACGCGGGCTACACCGCCTACGACGAGGTCTACATCATTGCCGACGCCGTGCACCGCGCCGGGTCGACCAACAGCGACAAGCTGGTGGAGGCGATGGAGAAGACCGACTACACGGGCACCATCGGCCGCGTGGCGTTCAAGCCCAGGGGCGACCCCAACGTGCACGGGCTGCGCACCGGCGCCGGCTACATCACCGGGCTGATGCTGCAGTGGCAGGACGGCAAGCAGGTCAACGTCTGGCCGAAGAACCTGGCGGTCGGGAAGATGAAGTTCCCGGCCTTCGTCAAGCTGCCGGCGAGCTGAGCACCAGGCCCGGGCGCCGCCGCCGATGAACTTCTGGCAGATCCTGATCGACGGCTTCGCCATCAGCTCGCTCTATGCGTTGGGCGCGACCGGCTTCACGCTAATCTTCGGCGTGTCCGGCGTGCTCAATCTCTCGCACGGCGCCATCATGGTCGCCGCCGCGGTGGCGGCCTGGGCGCTGGCCGGCCTGCTGCAGGCCGGGCCTTACGCGGCGGCCATCGGGGGCATCGCCTTCGGCATGGTGCTGACCCTGGCCACCTACTTCGTCGCCGTGCGGCCGATCCAGCGCTCGCCGCGCGTCGCAGAGGCGGAGAAGGAGATCTTCATCCTCACGGCCACCTTGCTGTGGGGCATCATCATCTCCGAGACCATCGCCTACTTCTTCACCAACAACGCGAAGACGGTGCTCCCCATCGTCGAAGGCGTGGTGACGGTGGCCGGCGTGCGCACGCCCGCCAACGAGTACTTCACCGCGGGGATCTGCTGGCTCGCCATCGGCGCTCTGTGGGTGCTGGTGAACAAGACGCGGCATGGCAAGGCGGTGCTGGCCGCGTCGATGAACCCGCGCGGCGTGACCTTGCTGGGCATCGAGTTGTCGCGTATTCATCTGGCCGTGTGGCTGATCTACGGCTTGCTCGCCAGCGTCGCCGGCATCCTGCTCGGCATGTTCCTGGGCGTCAGCTCGTACAGCGTCGGGCCGCTCACCGCCAGCGCGTTCTCCATCGTGGTGCTGGGCGGATTGGGCAGCGTGTCGGGATCGTTGATCGCGGCGTATGTGGTCGGCTACCTCGAGACCGCTACCGCCTACCTCGTCTCGCCGGCCTACCGCACCATCCCGGCGCTGTTGCTGCTGGTGGCCGTCATGTACCTGCGCCCGCAGGGCCTGTTCGGCAGGCGCTGATGGCGCGCCCGTCCCGCCCGGCGCTGGCCGGCCTCGTCTTCCTGGCGCTGGCCGCCTGCGTGCCGCTGGCCGGCTCCGACTACGTGCTGGGCTTGCTGACGGTGGCTTTCTACACCGCGGTGTTCGCGATGGCCTGGGACCTGCTGTTCGGCTTTGCCGGCGAAGTGAATTTCGGCCCCACCTTCCTGATCGGGCTCGGCGCGTACACGGCCGGCATCCTCGACGCGAAGTTCGCGCCCGCCGTGTCGCTGTGGCTGTGTGTGGCCGCCGGAGCCCTTGCCGCGGTGATCGGCGGCGTGGTGCTCGCGCTGCCGGCCCTGCGTGTGCGCGGGCCTTACTTCGGCCTGACCACCCTGGTGGCAGTGCTGATGCTGCAGAACATGGTGGTGGTGTTCGCCGGCCTCACCGGTGGCGAGATCGGGCTGTCGGTGCCCGACGTGATGTCGGTGAGCGCCACCACCAACTATTGGATCGCCTTCGGCTTCATGGCGGCCAGCGGCGCCATCCTCTACGGCCTGTCGCGTTCGCCGATCGGCCTGGTGCTGCAGGCCAGCGGCCAGGACCCGGTGCAGGCCGGCGCGCTCGGCTTCAACGTCACCAAGCACAAGCTGTTCGCCTTCATCGTCAGCGCCTTCTTCTCCGGCCTGTCCGGTGCGCTGATGGTGTTCTACATGGGCACGGCCAGCGTCGGCACCTTCATCGACATCTCGGTCGGCGTGCAGATCATCGTCGCGGCGGTGCTGGGCGGACGGCGCACCGTCATCGGCGCGGCGATCGGCGCCGTCTTCCTGATCGCGATGGGCGAAACGCTGCGGCCGCTGGGCGAACTGGCCACGCTGCTGGTGTCGCTGATGGCGCTGCTGGTGGTGCTGTTCTTCCCCGACGGCTTCCTCGGGCTGCTGCAGGGAAAGGCGCGCCGTGACTGACGCGCCGCTGCTCGAAGTCCAGGACCTCACCAAGCGCTTCGGCGGCCTCGTCGCCGTCAAGGGCCTGGGCTTTGCCATCCGCGGCGGCGAGGTGCTGGGCCTGATCGGGCCGAACGGCTCCGGCAAGTCCACCGCGATGCGCTGCGTGATGGGCGTGGACCCGCCCACTTCCGGCTCGGTGCGCTTCGAGGGACGCGAGGTCGCCGGCCTGCCCGCGCACAAGATCGCGCGCCTGGGCGTGGGGCTGGTGTTCCAGCACTCGCGGCCGCTGAACCGGCAGACCGTGCTGGAGAACATCAAGGTGGCCCTGATCCCGGACCGCCTGAGCATGATCCTGCACAGCGAGGAGATCGACGCCAAGGCGCGCGCGATCGCCCAGCGCGTCGGCCTGGGCGCGGTGCTCGATCGCAAGCCGCCGACCCTGGCCTTCGCCGACCTGCGGCGCATGGAGCTGGCCAAGGCGCTGGCGCAGCACCCGAAGCTGGTGCTGGTCGACGAGCCCTTCGCGGGCCTCACGAGTTCCGAGGTGGGCGCCTTTTCCGAGCTGATTTCCGAATTCCGCAGCGAAGGCCGTGCGGTGCTGCTGGTGGACCACAACGTCAAGAGCGTGGCCGCGCTGGTCGACCGCGCGGTGGCCATGTACCTGGGCGAGAAGATCGCCGAAGGCACGGCGGCCGAAGTGATGCGCGACGAGACGGTGCGCCGCGTCTACCTGGGCGGCGCGCTCACGCGCGCGCAGCACGAGCCGGCGCGCGTGGCGCAGGACGGCCCGCCGCTGCTGGAGGTGGACGGCGTCGAAGTCCGCTACGGCAAGGCGCTGGCTGTGCAGGGCGTGTCGCTGCAGGTGCGCGAAGGCGAGTTCGTCGCGCTGGTGGGCCTCAACGGCGCCGGCAAGACGACGCTGTTCAACGCCATCTCCGGCCTCGTGCGCCATGCGGGATCGATCCGCTGGAATGGCCATTCGCTGGCGGGCATGACACCGGCAGCGATCGCGCGCGCGGGCATCGTGCAGTGCCCCGAGACGCGCGAGCTGTTCGGCGACATGACGGTGCGCGAGAACCTGGAACTCGGTGGCAACCTGCTTTCACCAACGGATCTGGCCGAGCGCATGGCCTGGCTGTTCGACCTGTTCCCGATCCTGCGCGACCGCTCGGCCCAGGTCGCGCGCACGCTCAGCGGCGGCGAGCAGCAGATGCTGGCGATCGCGCGGGCGCTGATGATGAAGCCGCGCCTGCTGATCCTCGACGAGCCGACCCTGGGGCTGGCGCCGGTGATCCTGGAGACGCTGTCGAAGGCGCTGCATCGCCTGCGCAGCACCACCGGGCTGACGGTGCTGCTCGGGGAGCAGAACATCACCTTCGCGCTGCCCCATGCCGACCGGCTGTACGTGGTCGAACATGGGCGCATCGCGTGGGAGGGGGAGCCGGAGCGCTTCGAGGAGGAGGCGGCGGAGGCGTATCTCTAACGAGATGCGATCTGCGCCTGCGCGTCGGCAAAAAACCGCCGCACGATCGCGAAGGCCCGATCCGCCGCCGGCACCACTGTCCGCCCCGCGCGCCGCAAGATCCCCAAGGTCAACTCCAGTTCCAGCGGCGGATCCACATCGAGCAGCACCGTCTGCCCCGCCGCCACCTCGATCACTGTGGAAATATCCGTTCCCGGCACCAACGCGTCGATGTCCACCATCATCGCCCGCACCGTCGCCGGGTCGGTCGTGTCCACGGCGAAGTGGTTCTCCAGCGGCTGCGTCAGGCCATAGAGCTGTGCCAGCCGGCGCAGCACGGCTTCGTCCGCGTAGCCTGAGAGTACCCAGGGAAAACGCGCCAGGTCCGCGACCTGCAAAGCCCGCTTCCCCGCCAGCGGATGCCCTGCCCGCGCGGTCCACGCGAACCCGCATTCGTGCAAGGGCTCGACCGCCACATCCGGGTCGTGCGCGCCCATGCGCACGTCACCGACGAAGAAATCGATCTCCTCGCGCATCAGCGCCGCGAACAGCACGTCCGAGCTCTGCACCATCGTGCGCACCCGCAACCCGGGCGCGCCGGTCACGAGCTGCATCACCATGGGCGCGAGCAGGCTGTGCGCCAGCGAGGCGCCCATGCCGAAGGCCAGCGGCCCCAATTCGCCGGCGCGCATCAGCGCCAGTTCGCGCGCGGCCTCCTTCTCGTCGAACACCATGCGGCGGGCACGCTGCGCGTAGGCGTGCGCATAGGTCGTGGGCACCAGGCCGCGGCCCTCGCGGTCGAACAGCGGCACGCGCAGCACGTCTTCCAGGGCACGCAGGCTTCGCGACAGCGCGGGCAGGCTCAGGTGCACCTGTTCGGCCGCTGCGCTGAGCGAGCCCAGGTCCATCACGGCGAGGAAGTGGCGCAGTTGCCGGGTGTTCATTGCTTGCAGGCCTTGCAACCTACGCTTGACTATATTGCAATTTACGCAAGGGCATGCGCTTCCTAGACTCCAGGCTCGAACCCCCAGGAGACCCCGCATGCCCCGCCCCCACGCCGCGGCGCCGCGCGCCGTCGTGGCGATCGCAGCCGACCGCATAGCCCGCCACGGCCACGGCGCCCACGCCGCCTTCGACGGCTACGTGCGCGCCGTCCGCGCGGCCAGCGGCGCCCTGCCCCTGCTGCTGCCCGCCGACGGCGAAGCGCTGGACGCCGCGACCTTGGCGCAGACCGTCGACGGCGTGCTGCTCACCGGCAGCCCGTCCAACGTGCACCCGGCGCGGTATGGCGCGCCCGAGCCGCACGCGCCCATGCAGCTCGATCCCGACCGCGATGCGGCCATCCTGCCGCTGCTGCCGGAACTTGTGGCCGCGGGCGTGCCGGTGCTGGCCATCTGCCGCGGCTTCCAGGAACTGAACGTCGCCTTCGGCGGCACGCTCGATGCCGCCGTGCACCAGCGCCCGGGCGCCCTGGACCATCGTGAAGGCGACCACGACCGGCCGATCCAGCGCTGGTACGACGACAGCCACGCGATCAATGTGCTCCCCGGCGGCCGGCTGGCCCCGCTGGTGGGCAGCGACCAGGCCATGGTCAATTCGCTGCACCACCAGGGCGTGCAGCGCCTGGGCGACGGCCTGCGTGTCGAAGCCGCCGCGCCGGACGGCCTGGTGGAAGCCTTCTCGGTCGCCGACGCCCCGCAGTTCACCCTGGCCGTGCAGTGGCATCCCGAGATGCGCATCGACGACAGCCCATTCTGCCGCGCCATCTTCGCGGCCTTCGGCGACGCCTGCCGCGCGCGCCGCGACCAGCGCCTGCGCCACTGAGACCGCCATGAACCCGCAACAGATCCTCGACACCTTCAGTCCCAGCTACGCCCGCGCCCGCGAGAAGTTCGTGCAGGCCGCGCGCGACCGCGGACTTGCGCTGCGCAGCCACGTGCTGCCGCTGCCCGGCGCCGAGGGCGAGACACTGGCCATGGACGTCGCCCGCGACGGCGACATCGACGCCAGGCGCTTGCTTGTCGTGATCAGCGGGGTGCATGGCGTGGAAGGCTTCTGCGGCTCCGCCATCCAGACCGGCGTGCTGCGCGCCGGCCTGCGCCCGCAGCGTTCCGACACCGCGGTGCTGTACGTGCATGCGGTCAACCCTTATGGCTTCTCGCACCTGCGCCGCGCGACGCAGGAAAACGTGGACCTGAACCGCAACTTCGTCGATTTCAGCGCGCCGCTGCCGGTGAACGCGGGCTATGGCGAGATCCACGAAGCGCTGCTGCCTGCCACTTGGCCGCCGCGCGCCGAGGACGAGGCCGTGCTGGCCACCTACCGCGACAAGCATGGCGCGCGCGGGCTGCAGCGCGCCATGGCCCTGGGCCAGCATTCGCATGCCGACGGCCTGCACTACGGCGGCCTCGGCCCGGCGTGGAGCAACAGCACCTTCCGCGCGGTGCTGCGCGAACACACGGCGGGCGTCGAGCAGATCGCCTCCGTCGACATCCACACCGGCCTCGGGCCGTCCGGCCACGGCGAGCGCATCTTCGCCAGCTTCGACCCCGACCCGGCGGTGCTGGAGCGCGCCAGCCGCTGGTGGGGCGCCCTCACCTCGGTGACGGCGGGCAGCTCCGCGAGCATCCCGCTGACCGGCCCGATCCAGACGGCGCTGCACGAGGAATGCCCTTTCGCCCGCCACCTGGGCATCTGCCTGGAGTTCGGCACGCACCCGATGGAACGCGTGATGAACGCGCTGCGCGCCGAACACTGGCTGCAGGCGCGCGGCGGCGATACGCCGCAGGCCGCGGCCATCCGCCTCGCGCTGAAAGAGGCCTTCTACCCCGCGGCCGAGGACTGGAAGCTGGCCGTCTGGCGCCAGGGTCAGCAGGCCTGCGAGCAGGCGCTGCGGGGCCTGCAGGACGACCTGCCCTTGCCGCTCGCCGCCTGAACGAACATCCTGGAGACAAAATGACCGCCACCACCCTCGAAACGCTGGCAGCCGCGCCGGCCCCCGCGGCGAACGCCACGCGCATCAGCCGCAAGGCGATCGCCGCCGCCGTCGCCGGCAACGCGATGGAGTTCTACGATTTCGTCATCTATGCCTACTTCGCCGTCTACATCGGACGGACCTTCTTCCCGGTGGGCGGCGAGTTCGGCAGCCTGCTGGTGGCGGTGGCCACCTTCGGCGTGGGCTTCTTCACGCGGCCGCTGGGCGGCATCCTGATCGGCTCGTTCGCCGACCGCGCTGGCCGCAAGCCAGCGATGATCCTCACTGTCGTCCTCATCACCGTGGGCACGCTGGGCCTGGCCGCGACGCCCAGCTACGCCAGCATCGGCGTCGCCGCGCCCATCATCGTGGTGCTGTGCCGGCTGCTGCAAGGCCTGGCCCTTGGCGGCGAGGTCGGTCCCGCCACGGCGCTGCTGATCGAGGCGGCGCCCGAGGGCAAGCGCGGCTACTACTCCAGCTGGCAGATCGGCAGCCAGGGCCTGGCGGTGGCGGTGGGTGGCGTGTTCGGCGTGAGCCTGTCGCTGCTGCTGTCGCCGCAGCAGCTGGCCGACTGGGGCTGGCGCGTGCCCTTCCTGGTGAGCCTGGTGCTGGTGCCGATCGCGCTGTACCTGCGCCGCTGCCTGCCCGAGACGCACGGCGGCAGCAACGAGAGCAGCAGCCGCATCCTCGGCGCCACCTTCCGCCAGCACAAGCGCGTGCTGGTGCTGGGCGTGCTGGTCTCCGCCTCGGTCGCGGTGGCCTCGCAGGTGGGCAACTACATGGTGAGCTACGCGGTGCAGGTGCTGAAGCTGCCCGCGGCAGTGGCGCAGTCCAGCGTGCTGGTGGGCGGCCTGGTGACCTTCGGCTTCGGCCTGCTGGGTGGCGTGCTATGCGACCGCTACGGCCGCAAGGTGGTGAACCAGGTGCCCCGCATCGCGCTGATGCTGCTGATCGTGCCGCTGTTCCTCTGGCTGGCCGGCGCGCCGGGGATCGCGACGCTGCTTTGCGTGACCACCGTCCTCGCCGGCCTGACGGCCATCTCCGGTGCGGCCGGCATGGTGACGGTGCCCGAGCTGCTGCCTATCGGCGTGCGCAGCACCGGCATGTCGCTGGTCTATGCCATCAGCACCTGCCTGTTCGGCGGCACCACGCAGTTCGTGGTGACGGGGCTGCTGGCGGCCACGCACAACCCGCTGGCGCCGGCGTACTACGTCGCGGCGATCAGCGTGGTGAGCGTCATCGCGATGGCGATGTTGCCGGAGACGCGGGACGTGGACGTGCGGCGTTGACCGCCGTCACTCTTCGAGACCCAGCTCCTGGATCTTGCGGGTGATCGTGTTGCGGCCGATCCCCAGCTTCTGCGCCGCCTCGATGCGCCGCCCGCGGGTGTTGGCCAGCGCGGTCAGGATCAGCTTCGACTCGAAGCGCCGCGTGAGCTGGTCCCACACGTCGTGATGGCCGGCCGCCAGGAGCTGCAAGGCTTCGGCTTCCAGCGCCGACTCCCAGCCGCCCGCGACGGGCGCAGCGACCGCAAGCGCAGGCGCGACTTCCGCAGCAACGGAGGACGCCACTTCGGCGGAAGCGGCACGCGGCGCCGCGGCCTCTGAAGAAACCGCTGCTCCCACCACCTCCGGCGGCAGGTCCTTCGGTTCGATCAGCTGCGCCGGCGCCATCACCGTCAGCCAGTGGCAGATGTTTTCCAGCTGCCGCACGTTGCCCGGGAACGCAAACACCGTCAGCCGCGCCAGCGCCGCATCGGAGATGCGCTTGGGCTCCACGCCAAGCTGCTTGGCGCTTTGCTGCAGGAAGTGCCGCGCCAGCATCGGGATGTCCTCGCGCCGCTCGCGCAGCGCCGGCAGCCGCAGCCGGATCACGTTGAGGCGGTGGAACAGGTCCTCGCGGAAGTTCCCTTCCTTGACGCGCTGCTCCAGGTCCTGGTGGGTCGCCGCGATCACGCGCACGTTGGCCTTGACGGCGTTGTGGCCGCCCACGCGGTAGAAGTGGCCGTCCGACAGCACGCGCAGCAGGCGCGTCTGCAGGTCGAAAGGCATGTCGCCGATTTCGTCCAGGAACAGCGTGCCGCCCTCGGCCTGCTCGAAGCGGCCGCGGCGCATCGTCTGTGCGCCCGTGAAGGCGCCGCGCTCGTGGCCGAACAGCTCCGACTCCAGCAGGTCCTTCGGGATCGCCGCGGTGTTGATCGCGACGAAAGGCCCGTTGGCGCGCGGCGAGTGCTTGTGCAGCGCGCGCGCCACCAGTTCCTTGCCCGAGCCGGATTCGCCGGTGATCATCACCGTCACGTTCGATTGCGACAGCCGGCCGATCGCGCGGAACACGTCCTGCATCGCCGGCGCCTGGCCCAGCATCTCGGGCGCGGCGATCATGCGCTCCTCGGCCACCTCCTCGCGCTGGCTTTCTTCCACCGCGCGGCGGATCAGCTCAATCGCCTTCGGCAGGTCGAAGGGCTTGGGCAGGTATTCGAAGGCGCCGCCCTGGAAGGCGGAGACCGCGCTGTCCAGGTCCGAGAACGCCGTCATGATGATGACGGGCAGCCCCGGATGTTTCTCCTTGACCTTCGTGAGCAGGTCCAGCCCGCTGCCGCCCGGCATGCGGATGTCGCTTACCAGGATCTGCGGGCCATCGTCGTCGTTCGCGGATTCGAGCGCGGTCAGGACCTCGCGCGCGTTCGTGAAACTGCGCGTAGGCAGGTCCTCGCGCATGAGGGCCTTCTCGAGCACGAAGCGGATGGATTGGTCATCGTCAACGATCCAGATCGGCTTCATGTGCTTCAGTCACCTCAGGTCTTGCAAAAATACTTTCAGGGCAAGGGGATGAGGATCTTGAAGTCCGTCCTCCCCGGCACGCTGTCGCACTCGATCAGCCCGTGGTGCTGCTGCACGAAGGTCTGCGCCAGCGTGAGCCCCAGGCCGGAACCGCCTTCGCGCCCGCTCACCAGCGGATAGAAGATGCGGTCCTTGATCGAGTCCGGTACACCGGGCCCGTTGTCGATGACATGCAATTCCAGTGCCAGTCGATAGCGCTGCTGGCCGAAAGTCACTTGGCGGCCGATCCGCGTGCGGAAGGTCAGCATGGCATCGCCGGCGGCGATGCGCTCCACCAGCGCCTGACAGGCGTTGTGCGCGATGTTCAGCACGGCCTGGATCAACTGCTCGCGGTCGCCGCGGAACTCGGGGATGGAGGTATCGTAGTCGCGCACGACCTTCAGCCCGCGCGGGAACTCGGCCAGGATCAGCGAGCGCACGCGCTCCAGCACTTCGTGAATGTTGACGTCGCCCACCACGTGCGGGCGGCGGTGCGGCGCCAGCAGGCGGTCCACCAGCGTCTGCAGGCGGTCGGCCTCGTGGATGATGACCCGCGTGTATTCCTTCAGCTCGCGGCCGTCGATCTCCATCTCCAGCAGCTGCGCCGCGCCACGGATGCCGCCCAGCGGGTTCTTGATCTCGTGGGCGAGGTTGCGGATCAGTTCCTTGTTGGCCTGCGCCTGGTCCAGCAGCCGGTCCTCGCGCTCCTTGCGCGTCTGCGCCTCCAGCGGCAGCAGTTCGACGATGAACTCGTCGGGGTGCTCGGTCTGCGCCAGCACCACGTGCACGGGCATGGGCTCGCTGCCCTGGCGCAGCAGGCGCGCGTCATAGCGCAGCGCCGAATACTCGTTGCCGCGCGCGCCGTCGAGCGCGGTGCGCAGCACGTGCGGCTCGGCGAACTGGGGGAGCAAGCTGGTGCCTTCGATGCTGCGGCGGGAGATGCCCAGCACGTCCTCCAGCGCGGAGTTGGCAAACAGCACGGTGCCGTCGCCTCGAACCACGGCCACGAGCGTGGCCAGCAGGTCGAAGCAGGCGAAGCGGACGGAGTTCTTGACGGTCGGTTTGATCAAGCGCTCATCTGGACGCGCCGTTACCGCGGTTCAGCTCGCGCTTGATGCCCGCGATGTCCTGCTCGGTGCGGTCGATGTTGGCCTTGATTTCGGCGGTGCGGTCCACGTACTTCTGGTGGTTGCGGTGCTCGGGCCCCAGCATCTCGGGCTGGCCGTTGTTGTATTCCTTCTGCAGGTCGGCCAGGCGCGCTTCGGCCTTCTTCAGCTCGGACTCGAGGATGGTCCGCGCTTCGGCGTCGCGCGACTTCTGCTCGCCGGCATCGACCTTGGGACCGCTGGCGGCCTGCGGGGCGTTGGCCACGCGGGTGCCGTTGTTGCCGTTCACTTTCGTGCCCTGCACGATCGTCACGTTCCCGCCTTCCATGGCCTTGCAGCCTTGCGCCTTGGCCACCGCCTCGTCGTTGGTGTAGGTGTTGCCGCAACGGAAAATCTTGCCCTGCGCGAGGGCGGCATCGGCGCAAGCGAGTGCTGCCAGGGGAATCAACAAGTAGGCGAACTTCATGGGGCTGCTCCTAGCGCCCGGGGCGCCCAGGACGGCCTTTCAGTATCGCGCAAACTCTGCAGATTGCCAATTAAGGTGTTGATTTAAAAAGAAAAGGGGCGACAAATGTCGCCCCTTTGCTGCTCCAGGACTGTAAGGAATTACAGGCTGTAGTACATGTCGAACTCGATCGGGTGCGTCGTCATGCGGAAGCGCGTGACTTCCTGCATCTTCAGCTCGATGTACGCGTCGATCATGCTGTCGGTGAACACGCCGCCCTTGGTCAGGAAGGCACGGTCGTTGTCCAGGTAGTCCAGGGCCTGGTCCAGGCTGTGGCAGACGGTCGGGATCTTCGCGTCTTCTTCCGGCGGCAGGTGGTACAGGTCCTTGGTGGCGGCTTCGCCCGGGTGGATCTTGTTCTCGATGCCGTCCAGGCCGGCCATCAGCATGGCGGCGAAGCCCAGGTACGGGTTCATCGTGGGATCCGGGAAGCGCACTTCGATGCGGCGGCCCTTGGGGTTCGCCACGTACGGAATGCGGATCGAGGCCGAGCGGTTGCGGGCCGAGTAGGCCAGCTTCACCGGGGCTTCGAAGCCGGGCACCAGGCGCTTGTAGCTGTTGGTGCCGGGGTTCGTGATGGCGTTCAGCGCGCGGGCGTGCTTGATGATGCCGCCGATGTAGTACAGCGCGAGTTCGCTCAGGCCGGCATAGCCTTCGCCGGCGAACAGGTTCTTGCCGTCCTTCCACACGGACTGGTGCACGTGCATGCCGGAGCCGTTGTCGCCGACGATGGGCTTGGGCATGAAGGTGGCGGTCTTGCCGTAGGCATTGGCCACGTTCTGGATCACGTACTTCTGCAGCTGCGACCAGTCGGCGCGCTGCACCAGGGTGCTGAAGCGCGTGCCGATCTCGTTCTGGCCGGCGCCCGCCACTTCGTGGTGGAACACTTCGACCGGGATGCCCACGGATTCGAGGATCAGGGACATCTCGGCGCGCATGTCCTGCGTGCTGTCGACCGGGGGCACGGGGAAGTAGCCGCCCTTGGTGGTGGGACGGTGGCCCTTGTTGCCGCCTTCGATCTTCTTGCCCGTGTTCCAGGGGGCTTCGTATTCGTCGATCTCGACGAAGGAGCCGTTCGGGCCGGCGCCCCAGCGCACGTCGTCGAAGATGAAGAATTCGGGCTCGGGGCCGAAGAAGGCAGTGTCGCCCAGGCCGGAGGCCTTCAGGTAGGCTTCGGCGCGCTTGGCGATGGAACGCGGGTCGCGGTCATAGGCCTTGCCGTCGCCCGGCTCGAGAACGTCGCAGGACAGGATCAGCGTCGTTTCTTCGAAGAAGGGGTCGATGTTGGCGGTGCCCGGATCCGGCATCAGCAGCATGTCGGAGGCTTCGATGCCCTTCCAGCCGGCGATGGACGAACCGTCGAAGGCGTGGCCCGCGCTGAACTTGTCTTCGTCGAAGTGGGACACAGGCACGGTCACGTGCTGTTCCTTGCCACGGGTGTCGGTGAAGCGGAAGTCGACGAACTTGACTTCGTTCTCCTTCACCATCTTCATGACGTCTGCGACGTTCTTGGCTGCTGCCATCAGGTTTCTCCTGGGGGGATGGTTGGTTGTTGAGCGATTTGCGCGGGGCAGGGATGCAGGTTCTGTGCCAAAGCTTGGTGCATCGGCCGTGCGCTACAGCCCGGCGATTTTCCACGAAAACAGGGGTTGTCCCTAGGTCGGTTCGGGAAGTTTTTACGCGGCAGAGCACCGTTTTGGTGCTGTTGCCGAGTTGCACCTTATCGGTGCATCATGATCGCACCAGTTCGGGGCCCAGCTTGGCACCGAGGCGGGCCAAGCCTTCCAGGAGGAGCCGGTAGGCGGGCTCCACTTGATCCGGCGCCCCCTTGACGCCCAGGTCGATGTGGCGGCCGTACGTGGGGTGGTCCACGCTGGGCAGGCTGAACACCTTCACCGGCGGGTGTTCGCGCTCGATCTGCTCCATCAGCGGTGTCAGCGTGGCCTCCATGGCGCCGAACACGATGACCGACTTCTCGAGATAGGCGCCCTGGCGAAACAGGGGGCGGTACTTCGTCTCGAGCACCCATTCCATCATCGGCCAGGCCATCACCGGGAAGCCCGGCACGAAGTGCACGTCCCCCACCGTGAAGCCCGGGATCTTGTTGTACGGGTTGGGGATGATGGACGCGCCCTCGGGGAACACGCCCATGTTCAGGCGGTGGATGTTGTCCGGCCGGTCCGGCTCGTAGGGCACGCCCTGCTCCCGCGCGGTGTCCTGCATGCGTTCGCGGATCAGGGCCTCGGCCTGCTGGTGCAATTGCAGGGGTCGGCCCAGGGCCGCGGCAGCGCATTGGCGGGTGTGGTCGTCCGGCGTGGCACCGATGCCGCCACAGGAGAACACGATGTCGCCCGAGTCGAAGGCGCGCTTCAGGGTGGCGGTGATGCGCGCCGGCGCATCGCCCACGTAGTCGGCCCACGACAGCTGCAGCCCGCGCGTCGACAGCAGCTCGATCAGCTTGGGCATGTGCTTGTCGGCGCGCTTGCCGGACAGGATTTCGTCGCCGACGATGACGAGGCCGATGTTCGGAGTGGGGACGGGCGTTGCGCTCATGCGGTAATCCTACCGGTTGGCGCACCCTCGCCCGCGGTGAATGGCCGGGCAGCGGCTACGATGGGAGCCCATGAGTACGTTAGTCCCCGTCATCCTCTGCGGCGGTTCCGGCACCCGGCTCTGGCCCTTGAGCCGGAAAAGCTTTCCCAAGCAGTTCGTCCCCCTCATCGGCAACAAGAGCTTGCTGCAACTGACGCTGGAGCGGGTGGCGCCGCTGGGCCCGCAGGTGATGGCCGTGGCGGCCGAAGACCATCGCTTCCTGGTCGCGGACACCTTCCGCCAGGCCCGTGTCGAAGGCCGGCTGCTGCTGGAACCCACCGGCCGCAACACCGCCGCTGCGATGGCGCTGGCGGCGCTGGCCGCCAAGCCGGACGACCTGCTGCTGTTCTGTCCGGCCGACCACCATATTCCCGACGCCGCCACCTTCCAGGCCACCATGCGCCAGGGCGTGGTGGCCGCCGAGGCCGGCGCCGTCGTCACCTTCGGCGTGGTGCCCAGCTTTCCGAGCACGGCCTACGGCTACATCCGCCAGGGCACCCCGCGCAGCGACGGCAGCCTGAAGGTGGCGCAGTTCATCGAGAAACCGGACGCCGCGCGGGCGCAGCAACTGCTGCTGCAAGGCGACACGCTCTGGAACGCCGGCATCTTCCTGGCCGTGGCCGGCGTGCTGCTGGACGCGCTGGAGAAGCATGCGCCCGACATCCTGGCGTCCTGCCGCGCCGCGATGGCCGCCGTGCAGGAAGAGACGGTGGGCAGCGCCGCCGCCCGCGCCGTGTTCCTGCGCCCGCAGCGTGCCGCCTTCGAGGCATGCCGTTCGCAGAGCATCGACTACGCCGTGATGGAGAAGCATCCCGAGGTTGCCGTGGTGCCTTTCCGCGGCCAGTGGAGCGACGTGGGCAGTTGGAACGCCGTAGCCGACCTGACGCCGGCGGACGCGCAGCAGAACCGCGTCATCGGCCAGGGCTTCGCGCACGATGCGCGCAACACCTTCATCCATGCGCCGCACCGGCCGGTGGTGGCGCTGGGCACGCGGGACCTGTTGATCGTCGACACACCCGACGCGGTGCTGGTGGCCGACCGCAGCTGCGCGGAGCAGGTGAAGGACGTGGTCGCCCTGTTGGAAAAGGCCGAAGCGGCCCAGGCCGTCCTGCACCGCAAGGTGGTGCGGCCCTGGGGCTGGTACGACAGCGTCGATGCCGGCGAGCGCTTCCAGGTCAAGCGCATCGGCGTGAAGCCGGGCGCGTCCCTCAGCCTCCAGAAGCATCACCATCGCGCCGAGCACTGGGTGGTGGTGAAAGGCACGGCGCAGGTCACGCGCGGCAGCGAGACCTTCCTCCTCAGCGAAAACCAGTCGACCTACATCCCGATCGGGGAGGTGCATCGCCTGCACAACCCCGGGAAGATGGAGCTGGAGATGATCGAGGTGCAGTCGGGGGCTTACCTCGGGGAGGATGACATCGTGCGTCTCGAGGACAGTTACGGGCGGGGCGGGGCTTGATGTCCGGCTCTTCGACGATTCAACGGATGTAGGGTGCGCAGCTCGCTGCGCACCGCGCGTGGATGATCATGCGGTGCGCAGCGAGCTGCGCACCCTACAAATTACGGACTCCGGTCTCGCTCGCCAAAACTCCCACCTTCTGCCGCTTCGACCAAGCCCCACTCCACTGGCAGATCGCCCCGCTCCACCCACCGGTGAAAACTGCTGAACGGCCAATCCTGCACGCGTCGCGCATGCCCGTGTTTCACCGGATTGAAGTGGACGTAGTCCACGTGCCGTCGGAGATCCTCTTCGCTTCGGATCAAGTGTTCCCAGAAGCGCCGCTGCCAGATGCCCTTTTCGCGGCGGCTCACCTGGCTCAGCCTGCGTGATTCCACGGCCGGCACTGAATGCGAAAAGCCATGTTTGATCTGCTGCCAGCGCAGCGGGAAATCCTGGTCGCCTTCCGGCAGTTTCCAGAGAGCGTGCAAGTGGTCAGGCAGGACGCAGATCGCGATCGTCTCGAAGGGATGGCGCCGCTGGACCGCGGCATAGGCTGCGCGTAGTGCCTCGATTTCGCGCACGAGCAGGCCGCTGGTGCGGTCCTCGAGCGCCAGCGTGAAGAAGTAGGTGCCGCCGGGAGCGAAGTGGCGGAGGTAGCGCGGCATGAGGGGCAATGTGTTGCCAGCCGGCCCTTCCGTCATCCGTCAGTTGTAGGGTGCGCAGCTTGCTGCGCGCCGCGCGATCGTCCTCGTGAGGTGCGCAGCGAGCTGCGCACCCTACATTGACCCAGCAGACCCAGCAGACCCAGCAGACCCGGTAGGCCCAGTCGACCCCGCGGAATTCTCCGGCGCCGGCAACTTCTCCACCACCACCGGCTCCCGCAACAACTCCCTCGGCGGCGCCTCCGCGCCGTCCGGGTTGGCGCCGCGCAGCTTGGCCAGCGCGGCCAGGCAGAAGTGCGCGAACCACAGCGATGAGAACGCGAAGATCAAGGTGTAGAGCCAGATCATCACCGGCACCAGCAGGGGAAACGCCGGCGCGAAGAACCACCCCGTCGCCCACAGCGCGCTAGGCGCAGCGCCCAGGTAGCCCGTCGCCACCCCCATCAGCAACAACCACAGCCGATGGTCCTTGAAGATCCGGCGGCGCTCGTCACCCGTGGCGTGTTCCGCCAGCACGTCGAAGGCCAGCACGCGGTAAGTGAGCCAGCCCCAGATCAGCGGTGGCAGCACCAGCACCAGCGGCGGGATCGCCCAGAGCGGGACCGACACGACCATCGCCACCGCGGCCAGCAGCACCGAGCCCAGCGACCAGAAGGCGCTGCCGATCCAGCCCGCGCCGTGCCTTTGCTCCAGCGCCGGGAAGCGGCGCCGGCCCACCAGCCGAACCACGGCCGGCGTCATCAGCAGCGCGACGAAGAACAGCACCACCACGATCAGCAGCGGCGTCACGGCCAGGATCACCAGCAGCGGCGCCAGCACCGTCTTGACGTTGCCGAAGCCCAGGCCCTGCAGCCAGTTGGAGATGGTGGCGAAGGTGTCCGAGGCTTCCAGCCAGCCGAACACCATGCCGACGGCCGGATCCCAGAGGAAATAGCCCAGCCCGCCGGCCAGCACGATCAGCAGCGCGATCGGCAGCAGCGACAGGCCGATGACGCGCGGATGCAGGCAGTAGGCGACGGCGCGCCAGAAGGAGTCGAGAAACAGGCTCATGCGGAGGGGATGTTAGCTCCCTCATGCAAACGGCTTACGTTTCGGTGTTCACCGTGGCCGCTTCGGGGTAGAGGTTGGGCAGCAGGATGTTCAGTGCATCCAGGGGGAAATTGAAGGACACCGCGCGTTTCGGTCCCTCGCTGACCAGCAACCCGTCCTTCAGCAGTTGGGACAGGACGCGGCGCGCGCTTCGCTCCGGCATGCCGGTCATCTGGATGAACTCGCCGCGGGACAGCGGCCCCGCCACCAGCACGTGGTACAGCGGAACCGTCGCCTGCGCCGAGTAGTTCGCGAACTGGCCGCTTTGCGACCGCACCAGCATCAACGACGCGATTCTCCCGCGCAGTTCGTCGAGTTGCAGCATGCGTCCCATGAAGCCGGCCTGGTCGTCGGCCACGCCCAGGAAGTATGCGCACCACTCGCGCAGCATCTTTTCGCTCAAGTTGCCGCGGCCATCCAGGTCACCCTGGCGCGGACTGTCCGCGTTGGCCAGCATCTCGTAGTACTTGTCCCTCGCCCGGGCCAGGCCCCGGTTCACCGACCACAACCCGGCGCTGAAAGGGAGCAGCGCGCAATGCGTCTGCAGCCGGCAGGCGCGCCCGTTGCCGTCGCCGAAGGGATGCACCCAGGCAGCCCGGTGATGCGCCGCGGCGATGCCGACAAGGAGGTGGTCCAGGCCGTGCACGCGGGGATAGACCTCGTCCATGCGAGCCAGGAAAGCAGGGACGGACGTCGCCGTGGGCGGTTGATGCCTGCCGACGGCGACATCTTCCACCCGCAGTTGACCGGGCGCGATCACGCGTCCATCGTCAGTCGTCCTGTCCGCTGCTTGGAGCCTGCGGTACAAGGCCTCGTGGGCCTGCACCAGGAAGGCCGACCGAAGCACATGGCTCTCCACACCAGTCAGGGGCAGCGACGCTTCGAGCTCCACTTCGGCCTCGATATGTGCAAGCGCAATGCGCTGCCTCCTGGCGACTTCAGGCGAGCGCGAGAAGTCCGCCTGCAAGGCGCGTTCGATGTTCTGCGGGTGCGTTCCCTGGCCCTCGATGCGATTCGAGTAGTAGGAATTCATGGCGCGCACCAGGCGCCGCAGCGATTGCTGTGCGCTTGGAGAGACGGCGCCCTGCAGCCTGAAGGACTTTTCCAGGACGGAGCGGGTCATTTCCACCAGTTCGCCGAGCCGGTGCTGCGGCAGCAGCGGCTCGAACTGGTGCGGCTGGTCGTACACCGGAACGATCTTGGACGGAACGCTCATGTGGCCGATTATTCCAGCCGCCGGCATTTGCGTCTACGCCGTTGAATTCAAAAATGATTTTCAGAACTCAAGGGAAGGGAGTAGACCCTTCTTGGCCGATCTTTCGGCCGATCTACTGTAGGGTGCGCAGCTCCGCTGCGCACCGCGTGATCGCCCGGTGTGTCGCAGGTGCGCAGCGAGCTGCGCACCCTACATGGAGGCGGGCGTCAGGCCCGACCGGCGAGGCGCAATAAACCCAACCGCTGCTGCGCCCAGAACCCGCGCCCATAGTCGCGGCCCTCGTCCTGGTCGCGGATGCCGGTCGGGTCCCAGCGCAGCTCGAAGTCGGCCGTGCGGAACAGCATGTCCCACCACGGGAGCAGCACACCGTAGTTGCGGTCCACCACGCCCATGCTGTGGTGCAACCGGTGAAAGCGCGGGCTGATCCACAGGCGCTCGCCAATGCGGCCGAAGTGCATGCGGATGTTGGCGTGCTGCAGGCTTTCGCTGAGCTGCGCGATGGCCACGATGGCGACGAACTGCCCCGGCCCGACGCCGATCAACTGGCCCAGCACCACCAGGATGCTGTCGCGGATCAGGTCGTCCAGCAGGTGGTTGCGGTTGTCGCTCCACATCGTCATCTGCCGCTGCGAGTGGTGCAGCGCATGCAGCTTCCACCACCAGGCAAACCTGTGCTGGCCGCGGTGGATGCAGTAGTCCGCGAAGTCGAACACCACCAGGTACAGCAGGAAGCTGGCGAAGGGATGGTCGGACACGCCCGCCATGAACTGGTCGATATGCAAGGTGCCGAAGCCCTGCACCCGCAGGAAGCCGAACAGCTCGTCGAACAGCGGCTCGACGCTGAAGAACAGCGCCACGCGGAACAGCCCCAGCCGGTGGATCAGCGTGTACAGCACGTCGGTGCGGACCTCCGCCACGTCCACCATCGGCTCCACCGGCCGCCAGCGTTGCAGTGGCCCGATGATGGCCAGCATCACCGCGATCTGGATGAAGCCCACCAGCAGCCACCCGGTGGCCGTGTACGCGTCCTCCAGGTAGTTGGCCAGCCCGAAGGAATACACGATCGGCTGGATGCACAGCTCGAACAGCCCTTGCTGGGCGCGTTCGAAGAGATCGAGGATCCACTGCATCGGCGGCTACTTCGCGCGCGCGATCCAGTCCCGGTAAGCCGGGTGGTCACGCAAGGTGGCAAAGCAGAAGCCGCGCTGCTTCAGGCCCACGATCAGCGGCTCCAGGTCCGCCGGCGCCCAGGCGTCCTTGCGCGACCAGATGCCCAGGTGCGCCAGCAGGATGTCGCCCGGCTTGATGTCGCGCAGCGCCTTCTTCAGCAGTTCCTCGTTGCTGGCCGTATCGCTGGGGAGCTCGTCGCCCAGGAAGCCAGCCGGCGACCAGTCCACGTTGAGCCAGCCGCAGGCCTTGGCGGCGGCCAGGTACTTGGGCGAATGCTTGCCGCCTGGCGCGCGGAACAGCGGCAGCGGCTTCTTGCCGGTGACCTGTTCCAGCCGCTTGGCCGCCCGGTCGATCTCCTCGCAGTACTGCGGCCCGGTCATCACCTGGTCGATGTACGCGTGCGGGCCCGCCGTGGGCCGGATGCGGAAACGCGGCGGGTCGCCCGGCAGGTCGGCGCGCCAGTAGGCGTGGTCGTAGGTGTGCGAGGCGAATTCGTGGCCTTCGGCGGCGCGCGCCTTCCACCACGGCGCCCAGTAGTCGCCGAGGGCGCCGTCGCCCTCCTTCGTCTTCTCGTTGGCGGCGAAGAACGTGACCTTGACGTTCTGGCGGTTCAGGATCTCGGCCACCAGCGGCGCGATGGCCATGTGGCCGGTATCGAGCGTCAGGTAGACCGGCTTGTTGCAGGGACCTTGCGCGAAGGCAAGAGAGGATGCGAGCGCAGCGGCCCCCACCCCGGCCCTCCCCCAGCGGGGGAGGGAGAGCTTGGATTTATCGAGCCGCATGCTCCAGTGTCCACACGCCATGGGGAGATTTGCCCACCTTCACTTGCCGGGCGATTTCGCGCTTTTCGGTGTCGATGATGGTCAGCTTGCGCGCCCAGCGCGAAGTGGCCATCAGGTAGCGGCCGCCGGCCATGACGTCCATGCAGTCCGGGCCGCCCGGCGCCGCGTAGTTGTCCACCACCTGCAAGGTCTTCAGGTCGATCTTGCTGATGGTGTTGGCGACGCGGTTGCTGAGGTACACGTGGCGATTGTCGCCGGCGCTGCGGAAGGCATGCGCACCGGCGCCGGTCTTGATGCGGCGCACCGCGCGCGGGCCGTCGCCGCTGACGTCGAACACTTCCACGCTGTCGCTGCCGGTCAGGCCCACCAGCAGCGTCTTGTCGTCGGGCGTGCCGAACACGTCGGCCGGCATCGGGCCGGTCTTGATGCGCCACTTGATCTCCTGGCGCGCCAGGTCGATGGCCACCAGTTCGTCGCTGTCCTGCATGGTCGAATAGGCCGTGGTGCTGCGGCTGTCGATCCAGATGTGGCTGGGCGTCTTGCCGGTGGGGATGCGCTTCGCCAGCACCAGGTCCCTGCCGTCCCAGCGGTAGATGTCCACGTGGTGCAACCGGTTGCCGGCCGTCACGAACCACTTCATGTCCGGCGAGAAGCGCAGGTGGTAGGGATCGATGACGCCGCGCACAGTGCGCTGCACTTCGGCCGTGCGCGGGTCGATGAAGGTCAGCGAATCGGCCAGCGCGTTGGCGACGATCAGCGACTTCTCGTCCGGCGTCATGTACAGGTGGTGCGGCTCCTTGCCCGTGGGGATGCGCTTGATCTCGCGCCAGCTGACGGGGTCGATGACGCTGACGTCGGCGTCCAGCGAATTGAGCACGAAGACGGGCGTGCTGCCGGACTGGGCGGCGGCCAGCCCCGAGACGAGCAGCGCCAGGGCACCGAGGCCGGCGCGGCACAGGGAGAAGAGATTCACTGCAGGAATTGTCAAGTGGGCGCTTGCAACGCGCCGGAGCGGCCGCCGGAGGACGGCCGGGCACGCTATTGTCCCTGATCCGGACCCCGCCCCCCTTGCGCCCGGTCAAGGGCCGGCCCCATCCGGGCCGCCGGGTCGTGCAGAAGTTACAGCTTGGGCGCCCGCGTCCGATACCGCGCCGCCACGGCCCCCTGCTCCACTAAACTCCCCCGATGGTTCGCATTTTCCGCTCCCGCCTGTTGCAAAAAGCCGCGGGAGCCACCCTGCTCTGGGCCGCCCTGGCCGCCCACGCCGCCGTGCCCGCGGTAGTCGACATCGAGCAACTCACCTCCCCGGAACTCAAGGCCCGCATCGCAGCCGGCACCACCATCGTGCTGGTTCCCATCGGCGGCACCGAGCAGAGCGGCCCGCACATCGTGCTGGGCAAGCACAACGTGCGCGCCCACGCGCTGGCCGGCGAAATCGCCCGCCGGCTGGGCAACGCGGTGGTCGCGCCCGTGGTCGCCTACGTGCCCGAGGGCTCCATCAACCCGCCGGCCGCGCACATGCGCTTCACCGGCACCCTGTCCATTCCGGACGCCACCTTCGAGTCGCTGCTGGAGGCCACCGCCCGCAGCTTCAAGCAGCATGGCTTCCACGATGTGTTCTTCCTGGGCGACCACGGCGGCTACCAGAAGAGCGAGCAGAAGGTGGCCGACAAGCTGAACCGGGAGTGGAAGAACGACCCGTCCTGCCGCGTGCACGCGCTGCTGGACTACTACGACGTCACCCAGGGCGCCTTCATCGACACCCTGAAGAAAAAGGGTTACTCCCCAGCGGAGATCGGCACCCATGCCGGCCTGAACGACACCGCGCTTTCGCTGGCCGTCGACAAGTCGCTGGTACGCGCCGACGTGCTGGCCAAGGGCGCCGACCTGGACGTGGCCCATGGCGTACATGGCGACCCGCGCCGCGCCACCGCAGAAATCGGGGAACTCGGCGTGAAGGAAATCGTCGATACCTCGGTCGCCTCGATTCAACGCGCGGTCGCCGCCAAGCGTTGAAGACGCAGCCGCTCCCTCTTCCATTGCCCCGATGAAAACGAAACAAGCCCTCCTCACCGCGCTCGGCCTGGCTGGCGTGGCCGGCCTGGCCGCCACCCTGCTGGCCATCCGCACGGCTGGCGCCGCCGGCCCGGAGACGGACCTCGCCGCCCCGCCGGCGCCGCGCCACCAAGTGCTCACCGTGCCCGGCATGCCGCCGGTCGTGGACCCGAACAACCTGTATTCGGAAACCGCCGCCGGCCACATGAGCGAGGCCGTGCGCGGCCACCTCAACCGCGTCTACGTGCCCAACCTGCGCTCCAACGACATCTACGTCATCGACCCGGACGAGGCCAAGGTCCTCTACAAGTTCAAGGTGGGCCGCAGCCCGCAGCATGTGGTGCCGGCCTGGGACCTGCAGACGCTCTGGGTGGCCAACAACGCCGAGGGCCGCACGGACGGCAGCCTGACCGCCATCGACCCCAAGACGGCCAAGCCGCTGCACACGGTGGCGGTGGACGACCCGTACAACATGTACTTCACGCCCGACGGCAAGTCGGCCATCGTGGTGGCGGAAGCCAAGAAGCGCCTGGACTTCCGCGACCCGCACACGATGCAGTTGCAGTATTCCATCAACACGCCGGGCTGCGGCGGCATCAACCACGCCGACTTCTCCATCGACGGCCGCTACGCCATCTTCACCTGCGAGTTCAGCGGGCAGATCGCCAAGATCGACCTGGTGGAGCGCCGCGTCATCGGCTACCTGAAGCTGCGCATGCCGGCCCAGCGCATGAAGGAAGGCTCGTCGCCGACCGACCCGCAGTTCGAGATCTGCACCGCCACCAAGGGCATGCCGCAGGACATCCGCAGTTCGCCGGACGGCCGCCGCTTCTTCATCGCCGACATGGACGCCGACGGCGTGCACGTGGTCGATGGCGAAAGCTTCCGCGAGGTGGGCTTCATCGTCACCGGCCTGGGCACCCACGGCCTCTATCCCAGCCGCGATGGCAAGCGCCTGTACGTGGCCAACCGCAGCACTCACAAGATCCACGGCAAGCCGCGCGGGCCGGGCAGCGTCAGCGTGATCGACTTCGCGTCAGAAAAGGTGGTGGCGCATTGGCCGATTCCGGGCGGCGGCAGCCCGGACATGGGCAACGTCAGCGCGGATGGGCGCTTCCTGTGGCTGTCGGGGCGGTATGACGACGAGGTCTATCGCATCAATACCGAAAGCGGCGTGGTCACCAAGATCAAGGTCGGCCAGGAGCCGCACGGCTTGACGGTCTGGCCGCAGCCGGGACGGTATTCGTTGGGGCATACCGGGAATCTCCGGTGATGCTCCGTGCGGTGCGCAGCGGAGCTGCGCACCCTACATGTCCGGCCTCGTATCGGATCAACCCGTCGCTGTAGGGTGCGCAGCTCCGCTGCGCACCGCGCGAAGTCTCATGAGGACGATTGCGACGCCGCCCTCGCCGCCACATCGAGCCAGCGCCATTCGCCCGGCTGCAAATCCCCTGGCAATTCCAGCTTTCCAATGCGGGACCGATGCAGCCCGGTGACCCGATTCCCCACCGCCGCCACCATCCGCTTCACCTGGTGATACTTCCCTTCGGTCAGCGTCAGCCGAAGTGAATGCGTGCCCGTCGCCTCGCAAGCCGCAGCCCGCACCGGCTTCGGATCATCCACCAGCACCACGTCCTGCAGCAGCTTGGCGACCTGCTGCTCCGTCACCGGATCCGCCGTCACGACCTCGTACACCTTCGGCACATGGTGCTTCGGCGAACTCATGCGATGGATCCACGCGCCGTCGTCGCTAAGCAGTAGCAACCCGGTCGTGTCCTGGTCCAGCCGCCCGATGGCCTGCACGCCCGGCTGGCCGCCCTTCACCGGCCTTTGCCGTAGCGGCGCCGGCAGCAGCGTGTAGATGCTGGGCCAGGCGCCGGGCTTCTGCGAGCACTCGTAGCCGGCCGGCTTGTGCAGCATCAGGTAGGCCTTGGCGTGATAGGTCCACGGCTTGCCTTCCACCGTGAATTCCAGGCCGTCCTGGGCCGCGATGTCTTCGTAAGGGTCGGCTACGGGCTGGCCGGCCACGGTGACCAGGCCCTTCTGCACGAGGCCGAGGCAGGTGGCCCGGGCGCCGAAGCCCTGGCTGAACAAGAGTTGCTGCAATTCCACGGCGGCCGATTATCCGGGTGGCGCACAATCCCGTCCCATGACGACGATCCAGATCACCCCCGCCATCCGTTGCGGCAACGAGCTTCCCTTCGTCCTCTTCGGCGGCATGAACGTGCTGGAGTCGCGCGACATGGCCCTGCAGGTCTGCGAAAAGTACGTGCAGGTGACGCAGAAGCTGGGCATCCCCTACGTCTTCAAGGCCAGCTTCGACAAGGCCAACCGCTCCTCCATCCACTCTTACCGCGGCCCCGGCCTGGAGGAAGGCCTGGATATCCTGCGCGCGGTGAAGCAGCGCTTCGGCGTGCCGGTGATCACCGACCTGCACGAGCCCTGGCAGGCGCAGCCCGTGGCCGAAGTGGCCGACGTCATCCAGCTGCCCGCCTTCCTGGCGCGCCAGACCGACCTGGTGGTGGCCATGGCCAAGACGGGCCGCGTGGTCAACATCAAGAAGCCGCAGTTCCTGAGCCCCTCGCAGGTGGCGCACATCGTCGAGAAGTTCCGCGAAGCCGGCAACGAGCAGGTGCTGCTGTGCGAGCGCGGCGCCAGCTTCGGCTACGACAACCTGGTGGTAGACATGCTGGGCTTCGGCGTGATGAAGAAGACCACCGGCAACCTGCCGATCATCTTCGACGTGACGCATGCCTTGCAGCAGCGCGACCCGGGCGGCGCGGCCTCGGGCGGCCGGCGGCAGCAGATCGTCGACCTGGCGCGTGCGGGCATGGCGGTGGGAATCGGCGGGTTGTTCCTGGAGGCGCACCCCGATCCCGACAACGCCAAGTGTGACGGGCCCAGCGCCCTGCCCCTGGACAAGCTGGAGCCTTTCCTGGCGCAGGTGAAGGCGGTGGATGATTTGGTGAAGGGGTTTGCGGCGTTGGAGATTCGGTAGCGGCGAAGGGCGTCGCGCGGTGCGCAGCGAGCTGCGCACCCTACAAGGTTCTGGTGTCGAAATCAGACGAGTTCGGCGGTCGCGAGGCTGACGCCGAGGCGGTCCTTCGCGGAGAGTGTCGGCTCGTCGGACAGGGGCCACTCGATCCCGATGGCCGGATCGTTCCAGGCGATGCAGCGCTCGTGCTCCGGCGCGTAGTAGTCGGTGGTCTTGTACAGGAAGTCCGCCGATTCGCTGAGCACCAGGAAGCCGTGGGCGAAGCCGGGCGGCACCCACATCTGCCGGTGGTTGTCCTCGGTCAGCTCGGTGCCGACCCAGCGGCCGAAGGTGGGCGAACCGTTGCGCACGTCCACGGCAACGTCGAACACCGCCCCGCGCACCACCCGCACCAGCTTGCCCTGCGGCTGCTTCACTTGGTAGTGTAGGCCGCGCAGCACGCCGCGCGCCGAGCGTGAATGGTTGTCCTGCACGAAGTCCACCACGATGCCCAAGGCCTCGCAGATCGCCTTGCGGTTGTAGCTTTCGAAGAAGAAGCCCCGCGCATCGCCGAAAACCTTGGGCTCCAGGATGACGACGTCGGGGATGGCGGTACGGGTCGCCTTCATCGGGCGTTTCCTTCACGCAGCAGCTGCTGCAGGTACTGGCCGTAGCCGTTCTTCTTCAGCGGATCCGCCAGCCGCGCCAGCTGGGCGTCGTCGATGAAACCGGAGCGCCAGGCGATTTCTTCCGGGCAGGCGATCTTCAGGCCCTGGCGGCGTTCCAGCGTCGCGATGAACTGGCCGGCGTCCAGCAGGCTGTCGTGCGTGCCGGTGTCCAGCCAGGCATAGCCGCGGCCCATGATCTGCACCGTCAGCGCGCCCTGCTCCAGGTAGGCCTGGTTGACGGCCGTGATCTCCAGCTCGCCACGGGCGCTGGGCTTCACCGACTTGGCGATCTCCACCACGTTGTGGTCGTAGAAGTAAAGGCCGGTGACCGCGTAGTTGCTTTGCGGCGCCTTGGGCTTCTCCTCGATGCTGATGGCGCGGCCCTGCGCGTCGAAGGCGACGACGCCGTAACGCTCCGGGTCCTGCACGTGGTACGCGAACACGGTGGCGCCGCCTTGCTGCGCGTCTGCCGTCTTCAGGATCGGCCCCAGCGTGTGCCCGTAGAAGATGTTGTCGCCCAGCACCAGCGCGCAAGAGTCGTTGCCCACGAACTGTTCGCCGATGATGAAGGCCTGCGCCAGCCCGTCCGGGCTGGGCTGCACGGCATAACTCAGGTTCAGGCCCCACTGGCTGCCGTCGCCCAGCAGCGCCTGGAAGCGCGGCGTGTCCTGCGGGGTGCTGATCACCAGGATGTCGCGCATGCCGCCCAGCATCAGCGTGCTGAGGGGGTAGTAGATCATCGGCTTGTCGTACACCGGCAGCAGCTGCTTGCTGATGGACAGCGTGGCCGGGTGCAGCCGGGTGCCGGTGCCGCCGGCGAGGATGATGCCTTTGCGTCGGGTCATGGGGTTCCGAGGATTTCCTGGAGCATCCGATTCACCCCGGCCCCCCAGGGCGGCAGCGCCAGGCCGAAGGTCGCGCGCAGGCGCGCCGTGTCCAGCCGCGAGTTGTGCGGGCGCGTGGCGGCGGTCTTGAAGGCGGACGACGGCACGGGCTCCACGTGTTCGGCCTTCAGCGCCTGGCCGGCCTGGCGGGCGGCCTGCAGCACGTAGCTGGCGTAGCCGTGCCAGGTGGTCACGCCCGCGGCCGCCACATGGTAGGTGCCCGCCTTGCCGGCATCGGCGGCGAGCGCGCGGATGGCGTGGGCCGTCACGTCGGCCAGCAGTTCGGCACCCGTGGGCGCGCCGAACTGGTCGTCGATGACGGTCAGGCGCTCGCGCTCGCGGGCGAGCTTGAGCATGGTCTTGGCGAAATTGCTGCCCCGCGCCGCATACACCCAGCTGGTTCGCAGCAGCAGGTGGCGCGGCAGGGCCGCGCGGATGCGCGCCTCGCCTTCGAGCTTGGTGCGGCCGTAGGCGTTGAGCGGGCCGGTGGCGTCGTCCTCGCGCCAGGGGCGGTTGCCGCTGCCGTCGAAGACGTAATCCGTGGAGTAGTGCACGAGCGCGGCGCCGATGCGCGCGGCCGCCTGCGCGAGCACGCCCGGGGCTTCGGCGTTGATCGTGTGGGCGAGTTCGGGTTCGTTTTCGGCCTTGTCCACCGCGGTGTGGGCGGCGGCATTGACGATGAAGTCAGGCCGCACCGTGGCGACCGTGGCGGCCAGCCCTTCGAGGTCGGTGAAGTCGCCGGAGAGGCCTGGCTGGCCAGCGACGTCCAGCGCGAGCAGCTCGCCCAGCGGCGCCAGGCTGCGCTGCAGTTCCCAGCCGACTTGCCCATTGGCGCCGAACAGCAGGATCTTCACGCTGCGGCTGGCCGGGCACTGAGACCGGTCCTGTCAGTGAAAAGCACCATCTCGAAGTCTCCGCTCTCCTCCTCGGCATTATCCTCAGAAGCCCAAGCGAACTGCCGCGCAGGAGCGCGGCGCGCTCCTATTGCCTGCGCGATGTTCCGTCGGCGCGACGATGTCACGGCCGGTACATCTAAAAGTGCGCAAATACGCCCCTCGGCACGGCGCCTCCTCGTCCATTTGTAGGAGACGGCCTTACAAGCCTGCAAGAATATTGCCCACCAAGTTGCAAACTGATACAGTGCTCAGACTTGAACAGTTTGCGGCCTTGGCGAATGCTCGGGCCCTCCGCTCCTCCGCGAGAAGCCCGTGGCCAGCCGACAGCTCGAAAACGCCGAAGACCTGCACTTCCGGGTCCTGAAGATCCTTCAGGACAACCCGGACCTGTCGCAGCGCGAGCTGGCCCAGCAGCTCGGGGTGAGCAACGGCAAGCTGCACTACTGCATGAGGGCCTTGATCGACAAGGGCCTGGTGAAGCTCGGGAACTTCGCGAGCTCGAAGCACCACCTGGGGTACGCGTACCTGCTGACGCCGGCGGGGATGGCGAAGAAGGCGAGTATGACCGCAGCCTTCCTCAAGCGAAAGATGGCGGAGTACGAGGCGCTGCAGAAGGAGATTGCGGCGCTGCAGGCGGAAGTGGGTGCGGAGGGTCCGCGCTCGACTTTCAAGAATTCAAGCAACTGAAGGAATAGCAGGATGAACCTCCAGGACAAGACCCTGGCCATCATCGGCCTGGGCTACGTGGGGCTGCCGCTGGCAGTGGAATTCGGCAAGCGCCGCCCGGTGATCGGCTTCGACATCAACCAGGCACGCATCGCCGAACTGCAGAGCGGGCAAGACCACACCCTGGAGTGCAGCCCGAGCGAACTGAAAAAGGCCGAGTTCCTCGCCTATTCCAGCACGCTGGAAGACCTGAAGCGTGCGAACGTCTTCATCGTCACCGTTCCGACACCCGTGGACAAGGCCAACCGGCCGGACATGACGCCTTTGATCAAGGCAAGCACGACTGTCGGCAAGGTACTCAAGTCCGGCGACATCGTGATCTATGAATCCACGGTCTATCCCGGCGCGACCGAGGAAGTCTGTGTTCCTGTGCTGGAGCGCGAGAGTGGCCTGAAGTTCAACGTCGACTTCTTCTGCGGTTATAGCCCCGAGCGCATCAACCCCGGCGACAAGGTCAACACCCTCACCAAGATCAAGAAGATCACGAGCGGTAGCACTCCGGAGGTCGCGGAAGCTGTAGACGGCCTTTACCGCGAGATCATCACTGCCGGCACGCACAAGGCCAGCAGCCTCAAGGTGGCGGAAGCGGCCAAGGTGATCGAGAACACACAGCGTGACTTGAACATCGCGCTGGTCAACGAACTGTCGGTGATCTTCGAGCGCCTCGGCATCGACACCTTGGACGTTCTCGAAGCGGCCGGCAGCAAGTGGAACTTCCTGCCATTCCGTCCGGGCCTGGTCGGTGGACACTGCATCGGCGTGGATCCTTACTATCTGACGCACAAGGCGGAGGAAGTCGGGTACCACCCGCAAGTGATCCTCGCTGGCCGCCGCATCAATGACAACATGGCGCGCTACGTGGCACGCAACATGATCCGGCTGATGCTGAAGAACTCCATGGACGTCCCCCGCTGCCGGATTGGCGTCCTGGGCGTGACTTTCAAGGAGAACTGCCCGGACATCCGCAACAGCAAGGTCGTCGACATGCTGCGCGAGTTCGAAACGTGGGGAGCGCAGGTCGTCGTTGCGGACCCGTGGGCGGACCCCGAAGAGGTCCAGCATGAATATGGCCTGACGCTGGGAAAGGTCGATGCGGCCAACCCCGTGGATGCCCTTGTCGTAGCGGTCGGCCACACCGAATACCGTCAAATGAAGGCTGCGGAGCTGCGGGCATACTGCCGCGGCGATGCTCCCGTCCTGGCCGACGTCAAGAGCCTCTTCAACCGTCACGAAGCCGCTGCAGCCGGTTTCACCGTCTTCCGCCTCTAAGCCACTCCATGAAAAACTTCGCTCTGATCGGTGCCGCAGGGTACATCGCCCCCCGGCACATGCGCGCCATCAAGGACACCGGCAACCACTTGGCCGTCGCATACGACATCAACGACTCGGTTGGCATCATCGACAGCATCTCGCCCCAAAGCGAGTTCTTCACCGAGTTCGAACGCTTCTACGAATACGCATACCAGCTGAAGCGCGATCCCGCGACGGCGCTGGATTACGTGGCGATCTGCTCGCCCAACTATCTGCACCACCCGCACATCGCAGCCGGCCTGCGACTCGGTGCCGACGTGATCTGCGAGAAGCCGCTCGTCCCCACCCCGGAACTGCTGGACGAACTGGAGCGCGTGGAGAAGGAAACCGGCAAGCGGGTCTTCAACATCCTGCAACTCCGCCACCACGACGCGATCCTGCAGTTGCGCGAGAAAGTCGCGGCGGCCCCGGCCGATCACGTGTTCGACGTCGAACTGACGTACATCACGTCGCGCGGCAAGTGGTACATGGAAAGCTGGAAGGGCGACCAGCGCAAATCATTCGGCGTCGCGACCAACATTGGCGTTCACTTCTACGACATGCTGCACTTCGTGTTTGGCAAGCTGAAGCGCAACGTCGTGCACTACTCCGGCGAAGCCAAGGCGGCGGGTTACCTGGAATACGAACGTGCTCGCGTCCGCTGGTTCCTGTCGATCGACGCGAACGATCTGCCCGACGAAGTGAAGGGCAAGAAGTCGACGTTCCGCAACATCGACATTAGCGGAGAAAAGCTCGAGTTCTCCGAGGGTTTCACGGAACTGCACACCACCAGCTACCGGGAGATCCTGGCCGGCCATGGGTTCGGCCTGGAGGATGCACGCCACTGTATCGAGACGGTCAATGTGATTCGAACGGCAGCTCCTGTGACTGGCCAGCACGGCGAAGTGCACCCCTTCGTCAATCGACTGCTGAAGTAATGAGCTATACGGTTCATCCCAGCGCCATCGTCGACGAAGGCGCAGAAATCGGTGACGGCAGTCGCGTGTGGCACTTCGTGCACGTTTGCTCAGGCGCCCGGATCGGGAAATCCGTTTCCCTGGGCCAGAACGTGTTCGTCGGCAATCGAGTGTCGATTGGCGACCACTGCAAGATCCAGAACAACGTCAGCGTTTACGACAACGTAACGCTCGAGGACGGTGTGTTTTGCGGACCGAGCATGGTCTTCACCAACGTCTACAACCCACGCTCCTTCGTTGAGAGGAAGGACGAGTACCGGAATACCCTCGTGAAGCGAGGCGCCACGCTGGGCGCCAACTGCACGATCGTCTGTGGAGCAACGATCGGGGAATTCGCGTTCATTGGAGCCGGTGCCGTGGTCAACAAGGACGTTCCTGCGTACGCTTTGGTCGTCGGCGTTCCGGGACGCCAGATCGGCTGGATGAGCGCGCACGGAGAACGGCTCGAACTGCCTTTGCGCGGCGATGCCCGGGTTCGTTGCCAGCATTCTGGCGACGAGTACGTACTCGCGGGTTCTCAGCTTGTGCGCGTCCCCGCCCCTGTCGCTGCCGAACAGGCAACCCGGTAGACACGAGCCCACTTCTTGGAAGAGACAGCCACATGGAATTTATCGATCTGAAGGCGCAGTACCAGAGCCTCAAGCGCGACATGGATGCGCGGATCCAAGCCGTCCTGAATCACGGCCAATACATCCTGGGTCCAGAAGTTGCCGAACTGGAAGAGCGGCTCGGTGCCTATACCGGCGCGAGGTACTGCATCTCCGTCGCCAACGGAACGGACGCACTGCAGATTGCGCTGATGGCGCTCGGCGTCGGCGCGGGCGATGAGGTCATCACGCCTGGGTTTACCTACATCGCGACTGCGGAAACGGTTGCCTTGCTCGGCGCACGTCCGATTTACGTCGATGTCGATCCGCGAACGTACAACCTCGATCCCGCATCGCTCGAGTTTGCGATCACCAGCAAGACGAAGGCCATCATTCCGGTCAGCCTGTATGGCCAGTGCGCCGAATTCGACGCGATCAACGCGATTGCTGCCAAGCACGGCATTCCAGTCATCGAGGACGCTGCTCAGAGCTTCGGTGCCAGCTACAAGGGTCGCAAGAGCTGCAACCTGTCCCAGATTGCCTGCACCAGCTTCTTTCCCAGCAAGCCGCTCGGCTGCTACGGCGATGGTGGCGCCATCTTCACCAGCGATGAGGGCCTAGCCAAGATCATCCGCCAAATCGCGCGACATGGGCAGGATCGTCGTTACCACCACGTCCGGGTGGGCGTGAACAGCCGGTTGGATACTATCCAGGCGGCTGTTCTGTTATCGAAGCTGGAGATCTTCGATGATGAAATGACCGCTCGCCAAGAGGTAGCTTCGAACTATAGCGAGCTGCTACTTCGCCTCACCGATATCAAGCCACCCGAGATCGCTGAATACAACACGAGCGCGTTTGCCCAGTACACGGTGCGGGTACTGGAGCGGGAAAAAATTCAAAGCCATCTGACAGCCGTTGGGATACCTACGGCAATTCACTATCCCGTTCCCCTAAACCACCAACCAGCGGTCTCCGACGCTACGGTGAAGCTACCGGTCGGAGACCTCGTTGCGACGGAAGTTCTCAGCCTGCCAATGCATCCTTATCTCACAAGAAAGGACCAGGAAAGAATCGTATTGGCACTTACTAGTGCGAGCTGAACGATCCTAGGTTAGACAATGACAAGGGCGACTACGGTAATCATCTTAACGAACGCCTTCCCGTATCAGCCGGGTGAGCATTTTTTTGAAGCCGAACTGGCGTATTGGGCTGCCGCGGAGATTAAAGTCATAGTTGCGCCACTGTCAGCAACCGGCGCCAGTCGTCCCACGCCGCCTCAGATTCAGGTTGATCTTCGTCTTGCGCGGTCCATGCGCGGCTGGCGGGGCTGTATTTCCCACTTAAGGGCAGTTCTGTCTCCCTTGTTCTGGAAGGAAGCCTCTAGCGCTTGGAACTTGGGGCAGAGGCATCTTGGGACTTACGCCCGATGCCTGCGTGCGGCAGCAAAGATCATTTTACTGAAGCAGGGTTTGCACGACCTGGTTTCCGAGTCCGGCACCAACGCGGTGGTTTACGCGTATTGGCACGACGTACAGGCGTATGCGGCTGCGCTACTTAAACGAGAGCGATTGATCACAAGCGTTTATTCGCGTGCGCATGGTTTTGACTTGTATCAAGAGCGCAGACCACACTGCTACATGCCCTTCAAACGTGCCTTCGCAAAGGACGTCGACACCGTTTTTTCGGTGAGCGAGCAAGGACGCAGCTACCTAGAACATGTCTACGGCATTCCTCCGACGCAATTGGAAGTGAGCCGATTGGGAGTCCACGTCCCTCCCCGGATGAACATGGCTGCTGCGGGCGACACAATTCATATCCTGTCAGTCGCATCGTGCACCAACGTGAAACGGATTGACCGAACGATCGATGCACTCGCGGACACCAAGATTGAAGGCAAGACAATACTGTGGACGCATATTGGCGACGGCCCGTTACTTGATCAATTGATTGCGCGCGCACACGAGAAGCTCAGACCAAACGGTGTCGATTTCAACTTCATGGGCGCGATCAGTAACAAGGAAGTCCAGCAATATTATGACGAACAGCCAATTGACTTCTTCATCAATACGAGCGAATCAGAAGGGATTCCCGTTTCGATAATGGAGGCGATGAGTCACGGCATTCCAGTCATAGCGCCCGCAGTCGGCGGCGTCTGCGAACTGGTAAACGAAGAAGTCGGGAGACTGCTCTCACCTCAACCAGATGCCAAGGAAATCACCTTAGCGATCTGCTGGATGAGCGAATTCGGGCGCTCACCGAAAATCCGGCTGCGTGCGCGCATGGCAGCGGAATGCAATTACAGCGCACAGGCAAATTACAACGCGATCATCAATAAAATCGCAACCCGCCCGTGAATAGGCGTCAATTCATATCATTTGCCTCTGGTCCCATTGTTAGCGCGGGCATAGGCCTCCTAACGTTGCCGATCATCGCTTGGCAGTTCTCTGGCGAAGATGTTGGCCGAAATGCAATCTATCAGGTCACGGTCGCGTTAGCGGTAGTGATCTTTGTTCTCGGCCTCGACCAAGCATTCGTCCGCGAGTACCACGAGACAGCCGACTGGAGACGGCTATTTAAGTCTTGCTTTACGCCTGGCTTTATCGCGCTGCTGGGGGCTACTGCAGCGTGCGTCGCTTACGCCCCCAACTTGTCGCGACTGCTATACGGCAAGGAGGAATCGCTCTGGATAGTCCTTACTGCTGTAAGCGTAATTCTCGCATACGCGAACCGATTTCTATCACTGATTCTTCGAGTCCAAGAACGCGGACTCGAGTTCTCAGCGACCCAAATCTTACCAAAACTGGCAGTCATCCTCCTTCTCCTGGCCTACCCGATGCTCCATGTTAAGGTCGAGTTCAGAGACCTCTTGCTGGTGAACCTGATCGCAGCAGTCACAGTTTGCGCGGTATTGATTTTCAATCTTCGGCGCGATCTACGCTCAATAGCGCTCTCACAGGTAAGCCGCGACGAGCTGCGCACTCTACTTAAGTTCGGCTTGCCGCTCATCGGTGCAGGCTTAGCTTCATGGAGTCTAAACGCAACGAGTTCATTGACCCTTCGGTCGATGTCAACGTTTGCGGAGCTTGGGATTTATTCCATGACAGTCAGCTTTGCTGGCGCGGCATTAGTGTTGCAAGCCGTCTTCTCGACAATTTGGATGCCTACCGTCTACAAGTGGGTGGCCGCAGGCGAGGGTGACGCGCAAATCAGCTCAGCAATTCGCATCGTACTCGCATTGGCATGCCTAATCGGCGCACTTACGGGCTCGTTGTCCCGGCTCATCGATTTTGTCCTCCCTCCGGGATATCAAACGGTCAAGTTTTTGTTGGCCGCGTGCATGACTCAGAGCCTGTTCTACACAGTCTCTGAAGCCGCAGCCATTGGGATCAATGTCCAACGCAAAACCAGCCTAGCCTTGGCAACCGCGGTTTGCGCCCTCGCGGTGAACGTGCTGTTTTCGTTCATGCTAGTTCCGAAGTACGGAGCACGAGGCGCGGCTGCCGCCAATACCATCGCTTTTCTCGCCTTTTGCATAGTGAGAACGGAATTTTCAGCTCGATCTTGGAGCTCGATCCCCCGCAAGCGCATCCACACGAACGTCGCGGTGCTTGCAGCGGCTGCCGTCGTAACAGCGTTCTCCTCGACTTATGACGGGTCTTTCGCGGTGCAGACGATTCTCTGGTCGCTTCTCTTTGTTGGCTTTGCTTACCAGTTCCGATGCGAAATTCGGGAACTAGTTCGGCTTACGCTGGGCATTCGATCAGCATGAAAACACTCAAATTGGCCGTGCCTCGCCGGAGTTCCTGGTACGCCTGCATCACGATGGCATTTCTACACTACTTCCTGACGCCATCGGAATCGGGAGCCTCCCCAGCGGCAGCAGTTTTAATTCGCGCAGTTAGTGGAGCCGCGTTAACTGCCGTGCTGCTCGCCATTTGCGGCCTTCGGAAGGTAGACGTTACACGGCTTGGACCGTGGACCATTGGCTTATTTATTTGGTTTGCACTAATAAATCGCCTTCAAAATGCTCAGCTTTTGGCGGTAATGTTCTCGTTCATGCTCTTGAGTTTTGCCTTGGTTGGTTGCGAGGCGAAGAGCCGAAGCAGGGGGCTCACAGTGCTGGAGAAACCCCTAACTTACCTCGTCATATTCTGGGTGTTCGCGCTCCTGCTTCAAATATCGCTGTTTGCCATATCAGGTCAATTGGTTGATCTGCACGCCATTCTGCACCCTTTAAGCGAAGCTCGGATCTATGGCGTCGCCGATTTATTCCGATTCACTGGTGTGCACATTGAGCCCGGTACGTATGCAAATTGGCTCTACGCGCTGGTGATGCTTAGAGCAATGATCTCAGGCAGGCTTTATGACCGGATCAGCCTTTTCGCCGTCCTATCAATCCTTTTTGCACTCTCCGCATGGGGACTTATAGCTGTCGCCATTTTCCTGTTTGGCTATTTCGTCTCCAAAATCTCCGACATGACAAAGAGGGGAATTCGTGCCGCAGCACTCGCCGTGCTACTGCTCACGGGTTTTGGGCTCTTCGTGTATAGCCAATTCGGGGAGCATCTTCCTGCGCTTGTTGATTATTTCGTCCTGCGCTCCGAACTTGAAGACGTTTCCGGCTCGAGCAAGGTTCAGGCGCTTGCCGGGTTTAAGCAACTCGCGCCTCAGCTCTTCATCGTTGGTATGCCGCTCTCTACTGACTTCTGTGGAGGCTGTGCATCCCCCCAAGATGCGGGATTTCTCTTGAACATCGCCGTATATGCCGGAATGCTCGTCGCGATCGCACTCTTCGTCATGATTTTCGTCGCCGCATATCGCGAGTTCGGCGTCACCGGAGCATTGGCGGCCCTCCCGCTGGCCTTCGCAAAGTTCATCTTTTACGAGCCAATGTTTTGGATGATCTTCGGCGCAGCCGTTGTCCGGATTCGGTTCGGTATCGGCCTACACCCTAACCCACCGAAGCACGACAAGTCTTTCACCTTACCGACGACCTATAAAAAGTATGACCTCAACCTTTAAGCTTATGAGCGTGGTAGGGGCCCGGCCCCAGTTCGTTAAAGCTGCAGTGCTGTCCGCGGCAATTCAAGAGCACCGCCCTGACATTCGCGAGGTCCTTGTCCATACGGGCCAACACTACGACGACCGCATGTCGGAAATATTCTTCCGCGAGCTCGGCATCGAGGCCCCAGCACACAATCTGGGCGTCGGTGGGGGCAGCCATGGTCGAGCTACCGGGCAGATGCTAGAGGGGCTAGAACGGGTGATGCAACGTGAGGGGCCAGACGGAGTGCTTGTCTATGGGGACACGAATAGCACAATCGCAGCGGCTCTCGCTGCCGTAAAGCTTCACATCCCGGTGGCTCATGTGGAGGCGGGTCTCCGCTCATTTAACAGGACTATGCCGGAGGAGATCAATCGCGTCGTAACAGATCACATTAGCGAGCTGCTGTTTGCGCCAACACAGACTGCCGAATCCAACCTCTTTGCGGAAGGTATTGAACGAAAGAAAGTCCATGTGGTAGGGGACGTCATGTATGACGCCGCAATCTATTTCGCAAAACGCAGCGCTCGCCCCTCATGGTTTTCCGATCTTGGCTTCGACGTAGGCCGGTATGTTCTCTGCACAATCCATCGCGCTGAAAATACGGACTCTTTACACCGCCTAGAGGCGATCCTTAGAGGGTTGGCGCTAAGCGGCTCGAAAGTCATTCTACCTATGCATCCGCGAACCGCGGCGCGCATCGCTGCCGCGCAACTGGAAATTCCAGCCAACGTGACGATTGTTGAACCGGTCGGGTATTTGGAAATGTGCTGGCTCGAAGCCAATTCAACACTGATCGCGACGGACTCCGGCGGCGTCCAGAAGGAAGCGTACTTTCACAAGAAGTTCTGCGTCACGCTGCGCGAAGAGACAGAGTGGGTAGAGCTGGTGGATAGCGGCTGCAACGTCCTAGCTGGCGCTGATTCTCTCGCGATTGCTAACGCAATCTCCTCCCCCCTGACTTGCGACTTCTCGCGCGAATTCTACGGACGCGGCTCGAGCGCTAGAGCAATTGCCGAAAAGCTGTGGGCGCACGCATGAGAGTTCTTCATGCATGCTCGCTGTTGGCGCCGCCACTGGGGATTCGAAACCAAATGGAGTGGGAGCAGGCTGCAGCAAGGCAGCTGGGCCTCGATTGGGATGTTCGAATCTTTTGCCCAGAAGGCTCCATCGAGAGGTCGGAGGTAGTCGTTTACGCTCCTGCGATCGGCGTGCCGGATTCGAGGCTTGCAAAACTCGTCACTTGGCTACGCGTCAAGATTGCATATTACAAGTGGCTGCGCGAACGCATGGCCGAAGTTGACGTGTTCATGCTTCGATATTACGTGCACGATCCGTTTCAACTACTCTTCCTACTGACCTGCAAGAAGCCAGTCGTATTGGTTCACCACACTCTTGAAGTGCCGGAGTTGTCGCTGCAGGGCCAGAGCGGTCGAATTCGAGCCGCGTTGGAATGGGCATTGGGACCTTTCTGCATTCGTGCGGCCTCTCTCATCGCGGGTGTGACGAATGAAATCGTGTCGTACGAGCTAGAACGCTCTAACGCACGAGCGAAGCCTAGATTGACTTACCCCAACGGGATACTCTATACAGATGCGACTGTCATCGATGATCGCGCCGATGGGCCTGAAATTATCTTTGTCGCCGGGCACTTTTCTGCTTGGCACGGGCTAGACCTGCTTCTCGATGCATTGGAGGCGTCTAGCGCCAACTGCGTCATACACTTGGTCGGTCAACTGAGTCGGGAAGATCAGGTTAGAGCGGATAGGGACTTGCGAATTCGATGCCATGGAGTGTTAAGTGCAGCGGCGATCAGGGATATTTCTCGGCGCTGCTCCTTGGGTCTATCGTCCTTGGCACTGCATCGCAACAAAATGAAGGAGGCTTGCACATTGAAGGTAAGGGAATACCTGATGATGGGCCTACCCGTTTACGCCGCCTATAAAGACGTATTTCCCACGGACTTTCCTTTTTTCAAAGAAGGCGCCCCCGACTTAGACCAGATCGTTGAGTACGCCAAGCAGTGCGCTTCGTTTTCCAGAGAAGAAGTTTCCAGTCAATCCCGCGTGCACATTGAGAAGTCGATTTTGCTAGGCCAATTCAAAAGTCAGCTTGCAGAGGCACTCGGTGGCCACATGACTATTTAGCCACACGATATGCGAATTGCGCTCTTTGCGAACACTGATTGGTTCATGTTCAATTTCAACAAATCTTTAGCCCAAGCTCTTCGAGCAAAGGGCAACGAGGTGATCCTAATTTCTCCCCCCGGACCTTATGGTGAAAAGCTTCGGCAGCTTGGCTTTCGATGGGTTCCTGCACCGATGGTTCGGCGGAGCCTGAATCCGCTTAGAGAACTGGCTTTGATAATTTGGCTGGCTCGGCTGTTGAAGCGAGAGCGCGTCCAATTACTCCACGGCTTCACGATTAAATGCGCAGTCTATGGCTCTATCGCCGCGCGTTTTTCTGGAGTTGACGCGCAAGTAAATGCCGTGGCGGGCATGGGTTATGTCTTCACCAGCAACAGTGTGAGAGCGCGCATATTGCGTCCGCTGGTTCGCGCACTACTGAAGTTTGCACTTATCGCACCGAACTCTCGGCTAATTCTATTGAATCAGGATGATCAACGGATGTTCTTGGATTTCGGATTGGCCGATTCCAACAGCATTAGAGTGCTGCCTGGCGCCGGAATCAACTGCCAGCGCTTTGCACCACCTCGTCTGCGATCATCGAACTCGCGCTTTCGCGTGCTCTTGCCGGCTCGGATGCTGTGGGACAAGGGCATAGCCGAATATGTGGCCGCCGCAGGCCTAGTGCGAGGCATGGGACGAACCGACATCGAGTTCCTACTCGCTGGAGCGCCAGACACGGGTAATCCGGCCGCAGTTCCGGAAGCTTTGTTGCGCGAGTGGACTGAGAGTGGTGTCGTCTGTTGGCTCGGCCACACTGATGACATGCCCGCCCTATTCGCATCAGTCGATGCCGTAGTCTTACCAAGCTATAGAGAAGGGCTACCAACGGGTCTCACGGAGGCAGCTGCTTGCGAGCTTCCTATCATTACCACGGACGTCCCGGGTTGTCGCGAGGTTGTTTCTGACGGAGTGGACGGCCTCCTGATTCCGGTAAAAGATCCGGAGGCAATCGCGAGAGCCGTTGTTCGGTTGCGGGACGATGCAGATTTGCGGACACGGTTAGCCAAATCGGCCCGGCAAAAGGCTGTAGCTCTTTACGATGAAAGTGTTGTTATTGATAAGACGCTGGGAATCTACGGGGAGCTATTCCGAGAACAGATTGCTTAGTTTCGGCGTGGCTGACGACCACAGCAGCGGCCGCAAATGGACAGGCCAAGAGTTTAGGTTCTATGGAGTTATAGATGGCGAAAATTCTCTGTTATGAACTCAACGAGGTTCCTTGGAGAGTCGTCGACCTTTATGTCGATCGATTTCCAAAATCCAGCTTGGCGCAGCTCCTCCGAAGCGGCGCTTCGCAGATCACGACGCACACAACTGATAGTGGAGAACTTCACCCGTGGAGCACGTGGCCAACGATGCACCGCGGGGTGAACAATGACGAGCACAATATACGTTACATCAATCAAGATTTGTCTTGCGCCGCTCAGAGACCGCCAATTTGGGATCTGCTGACGAGAGCCGGCAAATCAGTAGGCATTGCCGGGTGTCTGCAGAGCTACCCGCCCGTGGCCAGGGATGAAATGTTGTTTCATATTCCGGACACGTTTGCTCCGGAGTCCGACACCATTCCCGCCAAGTACTCACGCTTTCAATCTCTTAACTTAAAACTGACGGGCGAGAATCGTGCGGTCGCGGGGGCCTTGAATATTAGCGATTTCTTTGCAGGGCTAAACCTCTTTTCCGCTGGCCTTTCCGCCGACAGCGCTGTCAGGCTGGCTCGTCACTTAGTTCAGGAGCGCCTGAACCCTTTGCACAAGCGCCGACGAGCCACAATGCAGGCATACGTCGCATTCGATGTGTTTTATGACGCGTTGGTCGCGTCGCAGCCTTCTTACGCCGCGTTCTTCAGCAATCATGTGGCGGGGACGATGCATCGATACTGGAAGTACGCGTTTCCGAGCGACTTCGGATATGCGCTTGGCGATTCGGCTGAGGAAAAATTTCATTCAGGTACGATTTTGCACGCTATGAGCATATTTGACGGACAGTTGGCTCGTCTTATGCAATTCGCGAATGAAAACGGCTACGAAGTAGTGATTGCTTCGAGCATGGGCCAAGAAGCAATCGAGCGCGGCGAGTATCACCCTGAACTAATGCTTGAATCATTATCCAACCTCTGCCGCACGATAGGTTATACCGCGCCCGTGCGCATGAATCTCGCAATGCAACCGGACCTTGCGTTGGAGTTCGAGGACGCTGATGCACTCCAAAGATTTCTTCGATGCGTTCAGGAACTCCGTAATTCCGATGGCGAATCTGTGCTTCGGAAACGCTACGACCAGCAAGGGCTTACGCTGAACTTGTCTATCGGTTCAGGCAAGTATCCAGCACGAGACGGGGCGGTATTTTTCAAAGGACAGTCTTTCGATCTGGCGGATGCGGGGTTCCGCATAATCAGCAGGGACCAAGGTACCGGTTACCATCAGCCTGAAGGAATGCTGATTTGGAAAGGTCCGAATCAACCCTCGGTTGAGATCCGAGAAGTATTCGATAGCCGACAATACGCGCCCACCGTTTTGAAGGCCATGGGCGTCGAGGCACCGGCGTACATGATGCCAGCCATATCTGCTGTGCGACAGTGCCCGCCGCAGACGGCGGGAATGTTGCAGTAGGGCAGAACCTTAGGGCCAGAACCTTAGGGCCAGTAAGCTGGGCGAACAAGTTGTAGGAGCGCGCTTGACGAGTGCACCCTAGCAGATCAGGCTTAGCAAGCGACACTGCCGCATGCAAGTCACACGGCATGCAGGCTCATTGACGACTTGGTTGAGCACAATGCTGGAGATCGAGGGTGCACTCTGAAGGACAAGACACACTTAACTTAGCATCTCCGTCCTCAAATGCGCACTAGTTGGGCACTCGGAGGACCTTGAATCCCCGTCCACCGCTGTCTGGCACACCGACGGTTACTCGCGACAACGTTCCCTTGCTGACGTCCCAAAGCATCATCGACGTACTGCCTGAGTTCTTGTCATCGTCAATCCGCAGGCGTTCGCCGCCACCTATGTTTGTCCTGTGCCCGGTTGCGGCCGACATCACAAGGCTCCCAGAAGACGGAGGGGTCCTAATTTGCAGGTTGTCTCCCGAATCAAGGCCAATCAATGGTCTCGTCGCTCCTCCCGCATCCTGCCAAGCGATCTTGTTTCCGTTCGTCAACAGCACGTCCATCCGATCGACCGGAAGTAGGCCGGTCGAGTTCTTAATCAAAGCTGCGATCTTCAGACCAGGTCTGGCTGCCGTGAACGGCAATATGGTATTGCTCTGTCCTTGATCCTCAAGCGTCGCCTCTAGGAGACCACCAAGGAGCACCATATTCAGTCCGCTCTTCGGCGAACACACGACGGCCTTTCCCGAACTGAAATCCCAGATCATTCCCTCGACAACGTTATATCGCCCCCTCAGGTTAACGACGCTCCGTGAATGAGCTGTCACCGTCTGATACTCGATCCTGAAATAGTTCCCGTCAATGTCTGCACCGTCATTGCTAGTTGTCATCTTCACAAGGTCGACGGTTCCTATTGCACGCAGTCTGATATCGTTTCCGTTAATCCAGCCATCCGACTTAGCGCCTTCCTTCTCGAGGTGTACTCCAACTTCCATCCCATCGATACTCGCGTCGATATGCGCCCCGTAAATTCTCGCGGAATCCCCTTGAACCTTTAGCAGGAAGGCCGTCCCGGCGCCCATACCAAGGCGCCCCACGACGCGAGTCCGCACTACCGTCGGCTCAACGCCGCGAAATCGCGGGGAGTTCTCGGATCCATCAAACGTGAAAGCATTGCTCGAGAAGACGGCCCCCCCACGACCGGACACGTCCACAGTACCGCCATCGAATCGACTACTCGGCTTCATCCGGAACAGGTCAAGGTTGGCTGTATTGAGAAAAACCGCACCCGTGTCGGCAACAACGCTTACGCGGCTCTTCACGATGACTGTCGAACCAATCCGGTAGGAACCAGGAGGAACGCGCAACTCACCGCCTCCACGTAAGTTGATGGCGTCGATGGCCGCTTGTATTCCCTGCGCGTCGTTGCTTCTTCCATCTGCTCTAGCACCGAACTCCAATACGGTTGGAACTGCCCCGGAAATAGGCGCAATTGGCGTGGAAGAAGTGATCGGTGCTTGCGCAACCGCAACTGCGCGCTGATCAGCTCTAACTGCAGCGGGCAGCAAGAGCGCGACTATAGTTTCGAAAATGTTACGGCGATTCGCCACGGCGCGTTCTCCCCTTTAAGTAAGCCTGCCTAGTAAATGACCTTACCGTCACAATAACGGATAGTGCCAATTTCGCACGGCTTACCTTATTCTTCGGGGACGCCAATCAGCGGCTCGAATGGCCGCTCAACTGTCCTCGCCGCGCAATTGCGCCGGACAAAAAGAACAGAATTTCAAGAATAAATTGGTGGAGCTGGCGGGAATTGAACCCGCGTCCGCAAGCCTTCTCCGAGCAGTTCTACATGTTTAGCGATCTGTTTTGGATCTCGCCACTCGCGTCGCGCAGTCGCACTGCTACGCCAGCAGCCAGTGCCCTTGGATCTCGCCTCCGGGCAAGGCACCCGCCCGGAAGCCAGCCAATGTTAAGTACCCTTGCAGCTAGGACCTTGCGACCCTAACCCAGCCCATCGGCCAACTGTTGCAAGGCTCACCGGCAATTAAGCGGCGAGGGCGAAACGTTCGTCGTTCGCAGTTAGTTTGTTTCAGCTGGATTAACGAGGTACTCTGACCCTCGACATGCCCTGCTGCGTGTCCGAACCCACGTCGAAACCGGTGCAGCCCCAGGAAGTCGTAGTTTACGCCATCCAGGCATTCTTCAAGGGGCGCCTTGAGTCATTCCGTCTCCCGCGGCCGGTCAGGGCACGGTCAGTGCTCTCGGCCTATCGTACTAGGCATGAAGTCTGCCCTTGCTGTGCTCGTTATCGCTGCCGCCGCGCAAGCTTCGGCCCAGACATCGTTGGATCCGTACGATTGGGGCCAGCGGAGCGTCAAGGGCACTTATCAGTCTCCCCTCGCTACTTCGAAAGACGCTTACGACTGGGGACAGTCCGAGACTCAGTCGCAGTACGGTGGATCAGAGGCTGCGGCGAAGTACCGGATGCACAGTGCAGTGACTAAGACACCGACGCATAAGTCCAAAGATGAGGTTACTTCCACGGAAGCGACCGATGCCGGCGTAGGCACGTCCTTGTCAAATCTGGTCATCCAACAGCATCGGCTGAACGGTATCGGCATGCCGAAGGACAGCAGCAAGCCTTGACAGGCGGGATATAGTCCCGCCCCATGTCTGAACATCCAAGGATCCTCCTCACTGGCGGCGCGGGCTACATCGGCAGTCACACCTTTGTCGCCATGCGCGCGGCTGGTTTCGAGCCGGTAATCCTCGACAACTTCGCCAACAGCCATCCCGCTGCGATCGACCGCCTCGAACGCATCACTGGCCAAGCGCCGCTGGTGGAACGAGGCGACGTGCTGGACACCCGCTGGGTGGAAGCGGTCCTGCGCCGACACCAACCGGCAGGCGTCATCCACTTTGCCGGAGACAAGGCGGTTGGAGAGAGTGTCGCCCAGCCGCTCAAGTACTTCCACCACAACCTCGGCGGCGCAATCAGCCTCTTCCGAGCGATGGAAGCGGTGTACTTGAGCGGCGCAGTGGCACCTACGCTGGTGTTCTCCAGCAGCGCCACTGTCTACGGAGACCCGGCAACAGTCCCGATCACCGAAGACTTCCCTCGAAGCCATACCAACCCCTACGGCCACACCAAGCTCGTCATCGAAGAGATGCTCGCGTCGATAGGAATCGCACAGCCTTCCTGGCGTATCGGCGTTCTCCGTTACTTCAACCCGGTAGGCGCCCACCCTAGTGGCCTAATCGGCGAGGACCCGGCGGGCACCCCGAACAATCTCATGCCCTACGTGACGCAGGTCGCCGTTGGCCTGCGCCCTCACCTCAACGTATTCGGCAGCGACTACCGCACCCACGACGGCACGGGTGTTCGCGACTACATCCACGTTGTCGACCTCGCAGGAGGCCACGTAGCGGCCCTGCAAGCGCTCCTGGCAGACAAGGGAAGCTTCACCGTTAACTTGGGCACCGGACGCGGCTACAGCGTCCTGGACGTCGTTCGCGCGTTCGAAAAGGCCAGCGGCAAGCCGGTGCCCTACAAACTTGTGGACCGCCGGCCAGGCGACGTTGCGAAGTGCTTCGCCGATCCAACGCTTGCAAAGCAGCTCCTCGGCTGGGAAGCAAAACTTTCGTTGGACGACATGTGCGCCGACGCTTGGCGGTGGCAGTCGCAGAACCCCCACGGTTACACAGACTAACAAGCGAAAACTTCCGCTTACCCCGCGGCCCGGCTTATCCTTTTGGGTGAGGACAAGAGGGGGATACAAGCGTATGCCGCAGTTCGCACCGTGCTCATGCCGGACTTCAGAGCTGGCGCGCGTTCCACGCGCAGGCTGGATGAAGCTCCTGTTTCCGTCGCGCTCGCTGTACCAATGCAGCCAGTGCCGGGACGTTTTCCTGTTGACGCTCGAGAAGGTCGTCGAGCTCAAGGCCGCCACTCTTCAGAAGCGCGCCGCCGCGTCTGCACCATCCTGAGGCGCCGTTACACCGCGTAACGTGCCACTGGCAAGCGATATCTCACCGCTTGTCAGCAGACTTCAAAAAGCCGCGGCGCAATTACCACACCCCTGTGAAGACTGCGTGACTTGACTACACTTTCCCCACAGAATTTCTCTTGCAGAGCAAGCAACAAGAAGTTCTAACCGGGAGCCAGTTGTGATGACTACCAAGTCGATGGGATTCGAAGCAACCAGCCAGTTCAACGAGGGTCGGCATTCCGAACCCTGCCGCCAAGCCACCTTCCACCTCTTGTTCGGCCAACAGGGCAAGCCGCAACTATGGCTGCTTGTGTTGCTGGCCCTGTGGGGCGTCGTGATGGCCGTGTCGATCGGGACGCCCTAGGCGCCCGTTCGTCAAGCTGCCAGCAGCGGCAGCAAAGCCAGGGGCGTGTCGATCCGCAGGTCGGCGCCCCAGGCGGCAACGTCGCCGCCCGCGCCCAGGTAACCGTAGGTCGCCGCCACGGTTCGCATCCCCGCCGCCTTGCCGGCCTGCACGTCGCGCAGGTCGTCCCCCACGTAGACACATTCGATGGGCTTCACGCCCACCTGCCGCGCGGCCTCCAAAAGGGGCGCAGGATGCGGTTTCGAGTGCGGGGTGCTGTCACCCCCAACCACCGTCCGCGCGCTGGCGAAAAGGGGCATTCCGCGCGTCAGGGGGGCCGTGAAGCGCATGGACTTGTTCGTCACCACACCCCAGGCCACGTCGCGCTGCAGCAGCGTTGCTATGAGCTGCGCAACCCCTTCGAAGACGTAGGTGCGCTGCGTCATGCAGCCCTCGTAGTTGCGGAAGAACTCTTCCCGCATCGCCGGGAACTCCGGGTGCTCGGGCGTCATGCCGAAGGCGATGCCCAGCATGCCGCGCGCGCCGGCGCCGGCCATCGGCCGGTACATCTCGTAGGGCAGCGACGGCAGCCCGCGGTCCGTCCGCATCTTGTCGGCCGCAGCGCCCAGGTCCGGGGCGCTGTCGATGAGGGTGCCGTCCAGGTCGAAGAGGACGGCCTTGATCTGTTCGAACATCAGGGTCTGCGCGCGGCAGCCAGGTAGTTGACGCTCGTGTCGCCCGAGAGCCAGTAGCGCCGCGTCAGCGGGTTGTATTCCATGCCCTTGGCCTCCTGCAGCTCCAGGCCGGCGCCGCGCGTCCAGGACGCCAGCTCGCTGGGCTTGATGAACTTCAGGTATTCGTGGGTGCCGCGCGGCAGCAGGTTCAGCACGTACTCCGCACCGACGATCGCGAACAGGAAGGCCTTGGTGTTGCGGTTGATGGTGGAGAAGAACACCCAGCCGCCCGGCTTCACCAGCTGCGCGCAGGCGCGCACCACCGATTCCGGCTTGGGCACGTGTTCCAGCATCTCCATGCAGGTCACCACGTCGAAGCTGGCCGGCTGCTCCGCGGCCAGCGCCTCGGCGCTCACTTCGCGGTATTGCACGTTGGGCGTCTCGGCCTCCAGCGCATGCAGCTGTGCCACGCGCAGGGCCTTGCCCGCCAGGTCGATGCCCAGCACGTCCGCGCCCTTGCGCGCCATGCTGTCGCTCAGGATGCCGCCGCCGCAGCCGATGTCCACCACCCGCTTGCCCGCCAGCGGGCATTGGCCTTCGATCCACTGCAGGCGCAGCGGGTTGATGGCGTGCAGGGGCGCGAACTCGCTGTCCGGGTCCCACCAGCGGTGGGCGAGCTCGGAGAACTTGGCCAGTTCCGCCGGGTCCGCGTTGGTTTCGAGCGTTTCGGTCATGGGCAGCAGTCTATTGTCGGTGGCTCAGCCAGTGAGCAAATGAAAAAAGGGCCCGCAGCGCGGGCCCTTTGTGCAGCTTTTGGCGTCCGTGTGCTTACGGGTTGGCGCGCGTGCCGACCACTTCGATTTCCACGCGACGGTTCTTCGCGCGGCCTTCGGCGGTACGGTTGTCGGCCACCGGCTGGGTCAGGCCCTTGCCTTCGGTGTACACGCGGTTCTTCTCGATGCCCTTGGACACCAGGTAAGCCTTGACGGCTTCAGCGCGGCGAACCGACAGCTTCTGGTTGTATTCCTTGGTACCGATGGAGTCGGTGTGGCCCACGGCGATGATCACTTCGAGGTTGATGCCTTGGATCTTGCCGACCAGGTCATCCAGCTTCGCCTTGCCTTCGGGCTTCAGGACGGCCTTGTCGAAGTCGAAGAACGCGTCGGCAGCGTAGGTCACCTTGGTGGCGGCCGGCGGTTGCGGAGCGGGCGCCGGCGGACGAGCGGCCGGGGCGGGAGCCGGAGCGGGCACGACGGCCGGAGCCGGGGCCGGGGCAGCTTGGCGAACCAGCGCGCCATCGCAGCCGACAGCGGCGGTGGCAGGCGTCCAGTTGGCATCGCGCCAGCACAGTTCGTTCGTGCCGTTGCGCCAGACGTATTCGCCCGTGCCGTTCTGCCAGTTGTCAACGACGTTTCCACCGTCCGCAGCAGGCACAGCACCAGCTGCGGAGGCCAGCGCAGCGGTGGCGAACAGAACCGCCACTTTGTTCAGTTTCTTCATGGTTCTCCTCTTGGGGAAAAGATTCGCAGCTGCGCTGCGTCAAAACTACGTCCTTAGTGACCAATTCACCAGTTACGTCCAGCTCATTGTGCCATAGGGGATTACACAATCAACCGCTGGCTCAGGTGGGGCCCGTAGGACAAAACCGCATTCCCCGTCTCTTGTTGCTCCGCAGCGACAGGGTTCGGGGAAAGTTAAAATCAAGGGTTTCGCGTCTCAGCCGTCGCACCGAAAGCCGCCCCAAAAGATGACCTCTTTCGCCAAGGAAACCCTGCCCGTCAGCCTCGAAGAGGAGATGCGTCGCAGCTATCTCGATTACGCCATGAGCGTGATCGTGGGCCGGGCCCTCCCGGATGCCCGCGACGGCCTGAAGCCGGTGCACCGGCGCGTGCTGTTCGCCATGCACGAGCTCAACAACGACTGGAACCGGCCGTACAAGAAGTCGGCGCGTATCGTCGGTGACGTCATCGGCAAGTACCACCCGCACGGGGACCAGTCGGTGTACGACACCATCGTGCGACTGGCGCAGGACTTCTCGATGCGCCACATGCTCGTCGACGGCCAGGGCAACTTCGGCTCCGTCGACGGCGACAACGCCGCGGCCATGCGGTACACCGAAATCCGCCTGGCCAAGATCGCCCACGAGATGATCGCCGACCTGGACAAGGAGACGGTCGATTTCGGGCCCAACTACGACGGCAGCGAGAAGGAGCCGCTGGTCCTGCCCTCGCGCCTGCCCAACCTGCTGGTCAACGGCTCGGGCGGCATCGCGGTGGGCATGGCCACCAACATCCCGCCGCACAACCTCAACGAGGTCGTGGATGCATGCCTGCACATGCTGCGCAACCCCGAGGCGACCATCGACGAACTGATGGAGATCATCCCGGCGCCGGACTTCCCGACGGGCGCGACGATCTACGGCATCTCCGGCGTCAAGGAGGGCTATCGCACCGGCCGCGGCCGCGTGGTGATGCGCGCCAAGGTGCACTTCGAGGACATCGACCGCGGCCAGCGCACCGCGATCATCGTCGACGAGATCCCCTACCAGGTCAACAAGAAGACCTTGCAGGAGCGCATGGCCGAACTGGTGCACGAGAAGAAGCTCGAAGGCATCAGCCACATCCAGGACGAGAGCGACAAGTCCGGCATGCGCCTCGTCATCGAGCTGAAGCGCGGCGAGGTGCCCGAGGTCGTCCTGAACAATCTGTACAAGCAGACGCAGCTGCAGGACACCTTCGGCATCAACATGGTGGCGCTGGTCGATGGCCAGCCGAAGCTGTGCAACCTGAAGGACCTGGTCACCGTCTTCCTGCAGCATCGCCGCGAGGTGGTGACGCGCAGGACGGTGTTCAACCTGCGCAAGGCCCGCGAGCGCGGCCACGTGTTGGAAGGCCTGGCCGTGGCGCTGGCCAACATCGACGAATTCATCCGCATCATCCGCGAGAGCCCCACCCCGCCGGTGGCCAGGACCGAGCTGATGAACCGCGCCTGGGATTCGTCCCTGGTGCGCGAAATGCTCACGCGTGCCCGCACCGACGGCAGCGTCATCAACGCCGACGACTACCGGCCCGAAGGCCTGGAAAAGCACTACGGCATGGGCGGCGACGGCCTCTACCACCTGTCGGACACGCAGGCCGGCGAAATCCTGCAGATGCGCCTGCAGCGCCTGACCGGGCTGGAGCAGGACAAGATCGTCGCCGAGTACCGCGAGGTGATGGCCGAGATCGATGACCTGCTGGACATCCTGGCCCGCCCGGAGCGCGTGTCCACCATCATCGGCGAGGAACTCACCGCGGTGCGGACGGAGTTCGGCCAGACCAAGGTCGGCGCGCGCCGCAGCACCATCGAGCACAACGCGCAGGACCTCGCCACCGAGGACCTCATCACGCCCACCGACATGGTGGTGACGCTCTCGCACTCCGGCTACATCAAGAGCCAGCCGCTGTCCGAGTACCGCGCCCAGAAGCGCGGCGGCCGCGGCAAGCAGGCCACGCAGACGAAGGAAGACGACTGGATCGACCAGCTCTTCATCGCCAATACGCACGACTACCTGCTCGCCTTCTCCAACCGCGGCCGCCTGTACTGGCTGAAGGTGTGGGAAGTGCCGGCCGGCTCGCGCGGCTCGCGCGGCCGGCCCATCGTCAACATGTTCCCGCTGCAGGAAGGCGAGAAGATCAACGTGGTGCTGCCGCTCACGGGCGAGTTCCGCAGCTTCCCGGCGGACCACTACGTGTTCATGGCCACGTCCATGGGCACGGTCAAGAAGACGGCGCTGGACGAATTCAACAACCCGCGCAAGGCCGGCATCATCGCCGTGGACCTGGACAAGAACGACTTCCTGGTGGGCGCGGCGCTCACCGACGGCAAGCACGACGTCATGCTGTTCTCCGACGGCGGCAAGGCGGTGCGCTTCGACGAGAACGACGTCCGCCCGATGGGCCGCAACGCGCGCGGCGTCAAGGGCATGCAGCTCGATGAAAGCCAGGGCGTCATCGCCATGCTGGTCGCCGAGGACGAGACGCAGAGCGTGCTGACAGCCACCGAAAACGGCTTCGGCAAGCGCACGCCGATCGGCGAATACACCCGCCATGGCCGCGGCACCAAGGGCATGATCGCCATCCAGCAAAGCGAGCGCAACGGCAAGGTCGTGGCCGCCACGCTGGTGCACACCGACGACGAGATCATGCTGATCACCGACCGCGGCGTGCTGGTGCGCACCCGTGTCAGCGAGATCCGCGAGCTGGGTCGCGCCACGCAGGGCGTCACCCTGATCGGCCTGGACGAAGGTTCCAAGCTCAGCGGGCTGCAGCGGATCGTCGAGAACGACGCCGCGGCGCCGGAGTCGGAATCGGACGAACCTGCTACGGAATGACCCTTGCAGGGTGCGCAGCTCGCTGCGCACCGCGCGAGGACGCCCACGACCTCGTCCGGTATAGTTACGCCTAGTTCCACTTGGGCCCGGCACACGGGCCCAAGTCTTTGTTTGATTCCATGGCAAAAACCCTGTCCGAGCTGCGCATCGCCATCGACACCGTCGACCGCGAGCTGCTGCAGCTGCTGAACCGCCGCGCCGGCCTGGCCAACGAGGTCGGCGAACTGAAGCGCGGCGAAGGCTCGCCCGTCTTCCGCCCCGAGCGCGAAGCGCAGGTCATCAACGGCCTGCAGGCCGCCAACCCCGGCCCGCTGAAGGGCGAAAACATCGCGCACATCTGGCGCGAAGTCATGTCGGCCTGCCGCGCCCTCGAGGCGCCGCAGCGCGTGGCCTACCTGGGCCCGCACGGCACCTTCAGCGAGCAGGCCGCCCTGCAGTTCTTCGGCTCCAGCATCGAGCACGTGCCCTGCTCCAGCATCGACGAGGTGTTCCGCGCCACGTCCGGCGGCAGCGCGCAGTTCGGCGTGGTGCCGGTGGAGAACAACACCGAGGGCGTGGTCACGCGCTCGCTGGACCTGTTCCTCAACACGCCGCTGCACATCGTCGGCGAGACCAGCCTGCTGGTGCGCCACCACCTGATGCGCACCACGAACTCGCTGGAAGGCATCGAGGTCGTGGTGGCCCACCCGCAGGCGCTGGCGCAGTGCCAGGCCTGGCTCAACACCCACCTGCCCAACGCGGAGCGGCGCGCCGTTTCCAGCAATGCGGAAGGCGCGCGCCTGGCCGCGGGCCACCCGAACTGGGCGGGCATCGCCGGCGAACGCGCGGCCGCGGAGTTCGGCCTGCACATCGCGGCGCACGCGATCCAGGACGACGCCTTCAACCGCACCCGCTTCGCCGTGGTCTGCCTGCCGCAGACGCTGCAGGCGCCTGAGGCTTCGGGCCGCGACTGCGTGAGCCTGATCGTCTCCGTGCCGAACAAGCCCGGCGCGGTGCACGACATCCTGGTGCCGCTGAAGCAGCACGGCGTCTCCATGACCCGCTTCGAGTCGCGCCCGGCGCGCTCGGGCCAGTGGGAATACTATTTCTACATCGACCTCGAAGGCCACCCGGCGCAACCGCAGATGGCGGCGGCGCTGCAGGACCTGCGGTCCCTGTGCGCGTTCTACAAGGTGCTGGGCACCTATCCCCTCGGCGAATAAGAAGACTTAAGACATGGCAGCGATGTTCGAGCAGCTTGGATTGATCGGGTGCGGCCTGATGGGCGGCTCGTTCGCCCTGGCCGCGAAACGCGCGGGCCTGGTGAAGCGCGTGGTCGGCTACAGCAAGTCGCCCTCCACCACCGAACAGGCGCGCCGCATGGGCGTGATCGACGTCGAAGCGCCCTCCGCGCTGCTGGCCGTGTCCGGCGCCGACATCGTGCTGCTGGCCGTGCCGGTGGCCGCCACCGAAGCGACCTTCAAGGCCATCCGCCACCTGATCACGCCCAGCATGCTGATCATGGACGTCGGCTCCACCAAGCGCGACGTCGTCGATGCGGCGCAGCGCGTGCTGCGCGACCACGTCAGCTCCTTCGTGCCGGCGCACCCGATCACGGGCAAGGAAGTGTCCGGCGTGGAGCACGCGGACCCCGAGCTTTACAGGGGCAAGCAGGTCATCCTGACGCCGGTGGAAAAGACCAATGGCGCGCACCTGAGCCGCGCCCAGGCGCTGTGGGAAGCCATGGGCTGCCACGTGCAGCAGATGGCGCCCGAAGCGCATGACGCCGCCTTCGCGGCCGTCAGCCACCTGCCGCACCTGCTGGCCTTCGCGCTGATGCACGGCATCGTCAACCAGCCCCTGGGCAAGGATTTCCTGGGCCTCGCCGGTCCCGGTTTCCGCGATTTCACCCGCATCGCCGCCGGCGACCCCAAGCTGTGGCGCGACGTGCTGCTGGCCAACCGGCTGGAGCTGGTGGAGCAGGCCAAGATCTTCCAGCGCAGCATGATGAACATGCTGAAACTGGCGGAAGATGGCGACGGCGACCAGCTGCAGGCCATGATCGAGCAGGCCAGCAACTCCCGCGCGCACTGGCGCATGGGCCAGAAGGGCAAGTAGGACGCGGCCGGTGCGGCCGCGAAGCATCCATGTTCACGACCGCATTCCTGGACCTCCCGCCGCTGGAGGAAGCAGCCGGCACCGTGGTGCTGCCCGGCTCGAAAAGCATTTCGAACCGCGTGTTGTTGCTCGCGGCCTTGTCCGCAGGCACGACGCGCGTGCACGACCTCCTCGACTCCGATGACACACGGGTGATGCTCGATGCGCTGCGCGCGCTGGGGTGCAGTGTTGTGCATCAGGGCGATGCCGTCGAAATCACAGGGGCGCACTGGGCCCCCGCCTCCGCGGGGGTGACGAAGAACGCCGCCGCGAAGCGGCTTTTCCTCGGAAATGCGGGCACCGCCATGCGCCCCCTCACCGCCGCCCTCGCCCTCATGGGCGGCGACTTCGAACTGAGCGGCGTCCCGCGCATGCACGAACGCCCCATCGGCGACCTCGTCGACGCCCTGCGCTCCCTCGGCTGCCGCATCGACTACCTGGGCAACGAAGGCTTCCCGCCGCTGCGCGTCCACCCGGCCCCGGCCCTCAAGCTCGACGCCCCCATCCCGGTCCGCGGCGACGTCTCCAGCCAGTTCCTGACGGCACTGCTGATGGCGCTGCCCCTGGTGGCCACGCGCGACATCGTGATCGAGGTGGTCGGCGAGCTGATCTCCAGGCCCTACATCGAGATCACGCTGAACATGCTGGCGCAGTTCGGCATCCAGGTGCGACGGGAAGGCTGGCAGCGCTTCACCATCCCCGCCGGCAGCCGCTACCAGTCGCCCGGCGAGATCCACGTGGAGGCCGATGCCTCCTCCGCCAGCTACTTCGTCGCCCTCGGCGCGATTGCCGCCCAAGGCAAGCCGGTGCGCATCGAAGGCGTCGGCGCCGCCTCCATCCAGGGCGACATCCGCTTCGTCGACGCCGCCCGCCAGATGGGCGCGGCCGTCACCAGCGGCCCCAACTGGATCGAGGTGAGCCGCGGCTCCTGGCCGCTGCAGGCGATCGACCTCGATTGCAACCACATTCCCGACGCCGCCATGACGCTCGCGATCATGGCGCTGTACGCCGACGGCCCGACCACGCTGCGCAACATCGCCAGCTGGCGCGTCAAGGAAACCGACCGCCTGGCCGCCATGGCCACCGAGCTGCGCAAGCTGGGGGCGGACGTCGAGGAAGGCGCCGACTACCTGCGGGTGGCCCCGCCGCCGCACGCCAACTGGCGTCCGGCCAGCATCCACACCTACGACGACCACCGCATGGCCATGTGCTTCGCGCTGGCGGCCTTCAACCCCGCTGGTTGCCCGGTGCGGATCGAAGACCCCAAGTGCGTGGGCAAGACCTTCCCGGACTTCTTCGAGACCTTGTTCGAGGTGGCCCGCACGGACGTCGTCCACGTGCCCGTGATCTGCGTCGATGGCCCCACGGCCTCCGGCAAGGGCACCCTGGCCTCCGCAGTGGCCCACCGCCTGGGCTACCACTACCTGGATTCGGGCGCCCTGTACCGCATCACCGGCCTCGCGGCCACCCGCGCCGGGCTGAGCCTGGACGTGGCCCACGAGCACACCATCGCCAGGATGGCCGGGAACCTGGCGATCAAGTTCACCACCGCCGGGCGGGTGCTGCTGGATGGCCATGACGTGACGGATGCCATCCGCACCGAAGAGGCCGGCATGAACGCCTCCAAGGTGTCCGCCCTGCCCGCCGTTCGCACCGCCCTGGTGGCCCTGCAGCAAGGCTTCCGCCAGCTGCCGGGCCTGGTGGCCGACGGCCGCGACATGGGCACGGTCATCTTCCCGGACTCGGGGCTCAAGGTGTACCTCACCGCCAGCGCCGCCCAACGTGCCGACAGGCGGTATAAGCAGTTGATTTCTAAGGGGATTTCCGCTACACTCCCCGGTCTTCGCGCAGACCTCGAGGCACGCGACGCCCGCGATTCCGGTCGCTCCGTCGCCCCCTTGAAGCCCGCAGAAGATGCCCTCCTCCTCGATAACTCGAGCCAGACGGTTGAAGAATCGGTGGCAACGGTGTTGGGGTGGTGGGGTGAAAAACGGCCGTTAGCCCATAGCTGACGCGATTGGCCCCCGACACTCCCTCCGCGCAGCAAGCGCACCGGTGGCGGGGATCGACAACCTAACCCGCGGAGCAATCCGCAAACTCAATGTCTGAATCTTTTGCCGCCCTGTTCGAGGAATCGCTGCAACGCGCTGAAATGCGCGCCGGCGAAGTCATCACCGCCGAAGTCGTCCGCGTGGAGCACAACCACGTCGTGGTCAACGCCGGCCTGAAGTCGGAAGCCTACATTCCGATCGACGAATTCAAGAACGACCAGGGCGAAGTCGAAGTGCAAGCGGGCGACTTCGTGTCCGTGGCCATCGACGCCATCGAAAACGGCTACGGCGACACCATCCTGTCGCGCGACAAGGCCAAGCGCCTCGCCTCCTGGATGTCCCTGGAGAAGGCCCTCGAGTCCGGCGAATTCGTCACCGGCACCACGACCGGCAAGGTCAAGGGCGGCCTGACCGTCCTGGTCAACGGCATCCGCGCCTTCCTGCCCGGCTCGCTGATCGACACGCGTCCCATCAAGGACCTGACGCCCTACGAGAACAAGACCCTGGAATTCAAGGTCATCAAGCTCGATCGCAAGCGCAACAACGTGGTGCTGAGCCGCCGCGCCGTGGTGGAAGCCTCCATGGGCGAAGAGCGCGCCAAGCTGATGGAAACCCTGAAGGAAGGCTCCATCGTCCGCGGCGTGGTCAAGAACATTACCGAGTACGGTGCGTTCGTGGACCTGGGCGGCATCGACGGCCTGCTGCACATCACCGACATGGCCTGGCGCCGTGTCCGCCACCCGAGCGAAGTGGTCACCGCCGGCCAGGAAATCACCGCCAAGATCCTCAAGTTCGACACCGAGAAGAACCGCGTGTCCCTGGGCCTGAAGCAGATGGGCGACGATCCGTGGCTGGGCGTTTCGCGCCGCTACCCCAACGGCACCCGCATGTTCGGCAAGATCACCAACATCGCCGACTACGGCGCGTTCGTGGAACTCGAGCCCGGCATCGAAGGCCTGGTGCACGTCTCCGAAATGGACTGGACCAACAAGAACGTGGCCCCGTCCAAGGTCGTGTCCCTGGGTGACGAAGTCGAAGTCATGGTCCTCGAGATCGACGAAGACAAGCGTCGCATCTCCCTGGGCATGAAGCAGTGCAAGGCCAACCCCTGGCAGGAATTCGCGCAGAACACCAAGCGCGGCGACCGCGTCAAGGGCCCGATCAAGTCGATCACCGACTTCGGCGTGTTCGTGGGCCTGGCTGCCGGCATCGACGGCCTGGTGCACCTGTCCGACCTGTCCTGGAACGAAGCGGGCGAGCAAGCCGTCCGCAACTACAAGAAGGGCCAGGAAGTCGAAGCGATCGTGCTGGGCGTGGACGTCGACCGCGAGCGCATCTCCCTGGGCATCAAGCAGCTCGATGGCGACCCGTTCGCCACCTTCACCTCGGTGCACGACAAGGGCTCCGTGGTGACCGGCAAGGTCAAGACCGTCGACCCGAAGGGCGCCGAGATCGACCTGGGCGAGGACATCCTGGGCTACCTGCGTGCCTCCGAAATCAGCCGCGACCGCGTGGAAGACGCGCGCAACGTGCTGAAGGAAGGCGACGAAGTGTCCACGGTCATCGTCAACATCGACCGCAAGACCCGCAACATCCAGCTGTCCATCAAGCAGAAGGACATGATCGACGAGCAAGGCGCCATGGCGCAGCTGTCGCAGCAGTCCGCGCGCGAACAAGCTGGCACCACCAGCCTGGGCGCCCTGCTGCGTGCCAAGCTGAACGACCAGGACCGTTCCTAAGAAGAACCTTCACCGCGGGGGCCCTGCCCCTGCGGTGACAGCTCGCCTATGACCCGATCGGACCTCGTCGAAGAACTGGCCTCCCGCTTCAGCCAGCTGACCCACCGCGACGCCGAATACGCCGTCAAGACCATTCTTGACGCGATGAGCGAGGCGTTGGTGCGCGGGCATCGGATCGAGATCCGGGGCTTCGGCAGCTTTTCCATCAACCGCCGCCCCCCGCGCATGGGCCGCAATCCCCGTTCGGGCGAAAGCGTGCACATCCCGGAAAAGCGGGTTCCCCACTTCAAGCCGGGCAAGGCCCTGCGCGAGGCGGTGGACCAGCGGACGGCCGAGATCGAGGGCGCCAAATAGCCAGGTCCTACAATGGCCCCCACCCCCGGGGAGCCGAATGAAATACGTTGCATGGCTGCTCAAGGCAGCCATTTTTTTTACCCTCTTCGCCTTCGCCCTGAACAACCAGCAGGACGTGACGGTGCACTTCTTCTTCGGAACGCACTGGACGGCGCCGCTGGTGCTGGTGGTGCTGGCCGCGTTTGCCGCGGGCCTGGCCATCGGCGCGCTGGGCATGGTGCCCCGCTGGCTGCGGCACCGCCGCGCCGCGCGCCTGGCGCGCTACGAAGCCAGCACGCTGCTGGGCCCGCAGACGCGCGCCGGCAACCCGCATGGACTTTGACCTGACCTGGCTCCTCTGGGGCCTGCCGATCGCGTTCGGCCTGGGCTGGCTCGCCTCGCGGCTGGACCTGCGCCAGCTGCGCATCGAGAACCGGCTGGCGCCCAAGGCCTATTTCCGCGGCCTGAACTTCCTGCTGAACGAACAGCAGGACCAGGCCATCGACGCCTTCATCGAGGCGGTGCAGAGCGACCCCGACACCTCGGAGCTGCACTTCGCCCTGGGCAACCTGTTCCGCCGCCGCGGCGAATACGAGCGCGCCGTGCGCGTGCACGAGCACCTGCTGTCGCGGGCTGACCTGTCCCGCGCCGACCGCCACCGCGCCCAGCACGCCCTCGCCCTGGACTTCCTGAAGGCCGGCCTGCTGGATCGCGCCGAGGAGGCGCTGCGCAAGCTGGAGGGCACGGCCTACGAGGAGCAGGCGCTCCTGGCCCTGCTGGCCATCTACGAGCGCTCGCGCGACTGGCCGCAGGCCGCCGAGATCGCCCGCAAGCTGGAAGCCGGCGGCAGCGGCGGCCAGTTCGCCGGCCGCCAGGCGCACTACCTGTGCGAGCAGGCCGCCAGCGCCGCGCCGGAGGAAGCCGAAAAGCTGCTGCAGCAGGCGATGCGGCTCGCGCCCAACGCCCCGCGTGCCCGCATGGAGCTGGCGGCGCTGAAGCGCCGTGCCGGCCAGGCGCAGGAGGCCTTCGAGCTGCTCACCAACCTGGCGGCGGAAGTGCCTTCGGCCATCCCGCTGCTGGCCCGTCCCTTCACCGAGAGCGCCAAGGCGCTGGGCCGCGAGGCCGAGGCGCGCCAGATCCTCGAAACGAGCTACGCGCAGATCCCCTCGCTGGACGTGCTGGAAGGCATCACCTCGCTGGAATCGGAGCCAGAGGCCGCCCGCGCCTGGTACGTGGACCACCTCAAGCGCGAACCTTCGCTGGTCGCCGCCGCCAAGTGGATGACCGGCGAGAAGCTGGAACACGAGCAGTTCCACCCCGACGTGCAGCGCGCGCTGGACCACCACACCAAGCCGCTGACGCGCTATCGCTGCGCGGCCTGCGGCTTCGAGGCCAAGACATTCTTCTGGCAGTGCCCCGGTTGCCAGTCGTGGGACAGTTATCCGCCTCGGAGAGTCGAAGAACTATGAATCCGACCAAGCAACAACTCGCCAATGCGCGCGTCCTCGTCGTCGGCGACGCCATGCTGGACCGGTACTGGCACGGCGCCGTGGAGCGCATCTCGCCCGAGGCGCCGGTGCCGGTGGTCAAGGTCACGCGCGAAGAGGAACGCATCGGCGGCGCTGCCAACGTGGCCTACAACGTCAGCACGTTGGGCGCGCAGGCCAGCTTCCTGGGCGTGGTGGGCGACGACGAACCGGGCCAGAAGCTCGAATCGCTGCTCACCGCCACCGGCATCCAGGCCCACCTGAAGCGCGACCCCGCGCTGCGCACCACCGTCAAGCTGCGCGTCATCGGCCGCCAGCAGCAGCTGCTGCGCATGGATTTCGAGAACGAGCCGGACCACGAGGTGCTGGCGCAGCAGAACGAAGCCTTCGCCCAGCTCGCGCCGCAGCACGGCGCCGTGCTGTTCTCCGACTACGGCAAGGGCGGCCTCGCCCACATCCCGGCGATGATCGCCAGCGCCCGCGCGCAGAAAAAGGCGGTGCTGATCGACCCCAAGGGCGACGACTACTCGCGCTACGCCGGCGCCACCGTCATCACGCCCAACCGCGCCGAACTGCAGGACGTGATCGGCCGCTGGGCCAGCGAAGCGGAGCTGGTGCGACACGCGCAGGAACTGCGCCGCGAGCTGAACCTGGACGCGCTGCTGCTCACGCGCAGCGAGGAAGGCATGACGCTGTTCGACGACCAGGGCGAGTTCAGCGTGAAGGCGCAGGCGCGCGAGGTGTTCGACGTCACCGGCGCCGGCGACACCGTCATCGCCACCCTGGCCACCATGGCCGCCGCGGGCCTGGGCCTGCGCGCAGCGGTGCCCATCGCCAACCGCGCCGGCGGCATCGTCGTCGGCAAGTTCGGCACCGCCACCGTCTCCTACGAGGAACTCTTCCAATGACACGCGTTGTCGTCACCGGCGCGGCCGGCTTCATCGGCTCCAACATCGTCAAGGGCCTCAACGCCCGCGGGATCGACGACATCATCGCGGTCGACGACCTGACCCAGGGCGACAAGTTCCGCAACCTGGCCGACCTGCAGATCGAGGACTACGTCGACGCCGACGACTTCTATTCCATCTTCGCCGAGGGCGGCTTCGGCAAGGTCGATGCGGTGTTCCACGAGGGCGCCTGCAGCGACACGATGGAGACCGACGGCAAGTACATGATGGAGAACAACTACGGCGTCTCGCTGTCGCTGTACGAGTCCTGCATGGAGCACGGCGCGCGCCTGCTGTACGCGTCGTCGGCGGCCGTCTACGGCGGCTCCGACAACTTCCAGGAGACGCCGGCCTTCGAGCGGCCGCTGAACGTCTACGGCTACAGCAAGCTGCTGTTCGACCAGCGCATGCGGCGCGAGTGCGGCCTCGACTTCAAGCGCAACAAGCACCAGGTGGTGGGCTTCCGCTACTTCAACGTCTATGGCCCGCGCGAACAGCACAAGGGCCGCATGGCCAGCGTCGCCTTCCACCAGTTCAACCAGTTCTGCGAGAACGGCAAGGTCAAGCTGTTCGGCGAATACGGCGGCTACGGCCCCGGCGCGCAGACGCGCGACTTCGTCTACGTGGACGACGTGGTGGCGGTGAACCTGTGGTTCTTCGACCACCCGGAGAAGTCCGGCATCTTCAACCTGGGCACCGGCCGCGCGCAGCCCTTCAACGACATCGCACTGGGCGTGGTGAACGCGCTGCAGGAAGGCGGCGTGCCCACCGCCGAAGCAGCGGTGCAGCAGGGCCTGCTGGAATACGTGCCCTTCCCCGACGCGCTGCGCGGAAAGTACCAGTGCTACACCCAGGCCGACCTGACCAGGCTGCGCGCCGCCGGTTGTGACCATGTGTTCGACGACGTGGCAAGCGGTGTCGCGAAGTACATGCAGGTACTGGCCACGCGGGATTAGGGTAAGTCTGGTCCCGGCTTTCGCCGGGAGGGCGTTTCCTCGCGTCAACTTTCCCTTGTCCCGGCCCGTTACGGAATCAGCCGGCCCATCCGGGCCTGCCGCAATCGCCTGACAAGGAGAACCCCATGCTGAAGAAGATCCTGGCCGTGCTGGCCATGCTGTACGCTGCCGCCAGCTTCGCTGCCGTGGACGTCAACAAGGCCACCGCCGCCGAACTGGATGGCGTCAAGGGCATCGGCCCGTCCATCTCCAAGACCATCGTCGACGAGCGCAAGAAGGGCGGCGACTTCAAGAGCTGGGAAGACTTCATCTCCCGCACCAAGGGCATCGGCGAAACCAAGGCCACCAGCCTCTCGAAGGAAGGCCTGACCGTCAACGGCGCCGAGTTCAAGAAGGCGACCGCCAAGGCCGAGAAGAAGGAAGCCAAGAAGGACGAGAAGACCGCCGCCGCCGCGAAGCCGGCTGCCAGCGCGAAGAAATAAGCGCTACTCTCGTCATCCCCGCGCAGGCGGGGACCCAGGAAGGCCCGCGACAGCGGGCCTTTTTAGCTTTCAAACCGCGTTCTTCGCCCCGGCCGCCCCGCCGCCATACACCGGCGGATGCGTGACGATCGATCGCAACTCCGGCCGCGCCTGCTGCAGGCCCGCCAGATCCGGCCGCACCCTCCACCCTGCAAACGCCTGCTCCAGCGCCCGCGCCGCGCCCAGCAGCCGCACGTCCTGGTGCAGCCGGCCGATCACCTGCAGCCCGAATGGCATGCCGTTCTCATCGCGACCGCAAGGCAGCGACAGCGCCGGATTGGTCGCCAGGGTCACCACGTAGGTCAGCGCCAGCCACTGGTAGTAGTTGCGCATCTCCTGGCCATCGACCTTCGCCGCATAGAGCTCGGTCCACGGGAATGGCGACACCGGCGTCACCGGCGCCAGCAGCACGTCGTACTTTTCCAGCGCCGCCGCGAAGCGGCGCGACACGCGCGTCTGCTCCAGGTGCGCCCAGGCGCGATCGGCGAGCGTGATGGCCGCGGCGAGGTCCAGGTTGGCGCGCACGTTGGGGCCCAGCGTCTCCGGCGCATCGCGCAAGGTGTCGGCGAAGGCCGCCACGAAGCTCTCCGCCCGCAGCACGTCGAAGGCGCGGTCCGGGTCGCCCAGTTGCAGGTCCACCGGCTCGCACGACGCCACCAGCGGCCGCACGGCATCCACCCGCTGGCGGAAAGTGCGGCGGATGTCCTGGTCGACGGCGCACACGCCGAAGTCCTCGGTATAGCCCACGCGCAGCTTGGCGAGATCCACTTCCGGCAGCGGCCAGCCACTGCCCGCCGGCACCGGATACGACAGCGGGTCGCGCGCGTCCGGCCCGATGGCCGCCGAGAACATCAGCGCCGTATCGGCGACGTCGCGCCCCATCGGCCCCAGCACCGAGATGACCGACCAGCCCAGCGGCCGCGCGTCGTTGGCCACCAGCCCCGGCGAAGGCCGCAGCCCCACCACGCCGCACAAGGCCGCGGGGATGCGCAGCGAGCCGCCCGTGTCCGAGCCGGTGCAGATCGGCAGCATGTCGGTGGCCAGCGCCGCCGCCGATCCGCCCGAGGAGCCGCCCGCGTTCAGCCGCGGGTCGAAGGGATTGCCGGTCGCGCCCCACACGGGGTTGCGCGTGTTCGCGCCGGCGCCCATGTCCGGCACGTTGGTCTTGCAGGTGACGATGGCGCCGGCCGCGCGCAGGCGCGCGACCAGCCCGTTGTCCTGCGCCGGCACGTTGCCGCGCAGCCGGATGTTGCCGTAGGTGGTGAGCAGGCCCGCGGTGTCCTGCAGGTCCTTCACACCCAGCGGCAGGCCGTGCAGCGGGCCCAGCGGCTCGCCGCGCATCACCTGCGCTTCGGCGGCCTTGGCGCCGGCGCGGGCCCGCTCGAAATCGGTGGCGGCAATCGCGTTGACGGCGGGGTTCAACGCCTCGATGCGCGCGATGCACGCATCCATCAGTTCCACCGGCGACAGCTGGCGGCTGCCGACCAGGCGGCGCAATTCGACGGCGGAGGTTTCGGTCAGGGACATGCGCTAATTCTCACTCCAGCCGGATCTGCGCGCGCTCGGCGATGGCCTTCATGCGCGCGATGTCGCTGCCGACGTAGCCGGCCCAGTCCGGCACCGGCTGCCAACCCGGCTCGAAGCCGGCGGCTTTCATGCGCTCCTGCAGCTCGGGGCTCGCCAGCATCGTGGCGAAAGCCTTCTCCAGGCGGCCGCGCACGTCCACCGGCAGACCCTTGGGCGCGACGACCGCGATCCACGCCGTCATGTCGAAGCCGGGATAGCCGGACTCGGCGACCGTCGGCACGTTGGGCAGCAGCGAGGAACGCCTGGCGCTGGTGACGGCCAGCACGCGGACCTTGCCGGCCTGCATCATCGGCGCCGCCGCGACCACGGTGTCGAAGGACACCGGCACCTGGCCGCCGACCAGGTCGGTCATCAGCGGGGCGCTGCCGCGGTAGGGCACGTGCATCATCTTCAGGCCGGTGGCGGCGTTGAACATCGCGCCGGCGAAGTTGGAGCTGGTGCCATTGCCGAAGCTGCCATACACGAACTTGTCGGGGTTGGACTTGGCCGCGGCCACCAGCTGCTGCACGTTCTGCGCGGCCACCGAGGGATTCACCAGCACCGCGAGCGCCACGGAGCCGACGATGCCGATCGGGTCGAAGCCGCGCGCCGCGTCATAGGGCAGCTTGGCCTGCAGCGCCGGGTTCAGCGTGAAGGTGGAGTTGGAGCTCACCAGCAGTGTGTAGCCATCGGGCTTGGCGTTGGCCACGTAGCCGGCGCCGATCGCGGTACCGGCGCCGGGCTTGTTGTCGACGATCACCGTCTGATGCACTTCGTCTTCGAGCTTCTTCGCCAGCAGGCGTGACAGCACGTCGGCCGCGCCGCCGGCGGGATAGGGAGCGACCAGCGTGATCGTGTGCTCGGGCCAGGCCGCGTGGGCGAGGCCGCAAGCGGCCAGCAGGCCGGCGGCGAAGGCGCGGCGCAGGAGTCCGGAGGAAGAAGTTGCCATGGGGATCTCGATGGGAATGAGGAGGTTCAGGACGGCAGCAGGTCGCGGCATTTCGCCACCGCGCCATCGAGCGCGCTGACGAAGGCGGCCGCCTCCGCGTCGCCGAAGGGCAGCGACAGCGCGACCAGGCCGCGGCGCGCCAGGAAGATGCCGCGCTCCACCAGCTCGAAGAACAGCAAGGCCTTGATGCGGTCGTCGGCCGCCTTCAGGTCGTCGGCACTGCGCAGCGGCCCGGCCAGCGGTTGCAGCTGCATCACCGAGCCGAGGCCGGTGAACTGCAGGCCGACGCGATGCGCCGCGAACACCGCGTTGAGGCTGGTGCGCAGGCGCTGGCCGCGCGTGTTCAGCGCCTCCAGCGCTTCGGCGCTCAGCACCTCGGTCAGGCCCGCCAGGCCGGCGGCCATGGTCAGCACGTTGTTGTTGAAAGTGCCGGCGTGGCCCAGCGCGCCGGGGCGGCGCGGGTCGAAGCGCTCCATGACGTCCTCGCGGCCGCCGAAGCAGCCGAAAGAAAGACCGCCGCCGAAGTACTTGCCCAGGGTCGTGAGGTCGGGGCGGATCCCCAACTGGCCCTGGCGGCCGCCGAAGGACAGGCGCGAAGTCATCACCTCGTCCAGCACCAGCAACGCACCGCATTCGTCGGCCAGCGCGCGCAGCCTTTGCAGGAAGGCGGGCTCCGCGGGGATGCAGCCGCCGGCGCCGAGCATGGGTTCCACCAGGATCGCGGCCAGTTCGCTGCCATGCTGCGCGACGCGCGCCTTCACGTCCTGCAAGTCGTTGTAGCGCGCGACGACCCAGTCGTGCGGCACGTTCACCGGCGAGCCGCCGCCACCGAAGGCGAGCACGCCGCCGTGGTAGGCGCCGTCGAACACCAGCACCTTGCGGCGGCCGGTGTGCGCGGTGGCCGCGGCCAGCGCCATCAGGTTGGCTTCGGTGCCGGAGTTGGTGAAGCGCAGCAGCTCCAGGCTGGGAAAGCGGCGCTGGATCTCGCGGGCCAGCTTCGCTTCGCGCTCGGTGTGCGACGAGAGATTCAGGCCGCCTTGCAGCGCGCCGACGATGGCCGCCTGGATGCGCGGCTCGGAGTGGCCGTAGATGCCGGCGGTGAATTCGCCGAGCGCGTCGATGTACGCGTGGCCGTCGGCGTCCCACAGGCGGCAGCCTTCGCCGCGCGCCATGTAGAGCGGAAAGGGCCCGTGGAACAGCACGCTGCGCGTGTTGCCGGCAGGCAGCACGTCGCAGGCGGCCAGCATCTGGCCTTCGCTCTTCGGGTTGTTGGCGCGGTAGCGCGCGATGGCGCTTGCCAGCGCCTGGTCCAGGTCTTTCATGCTGCTTCCTTGACGGGGGAACGCGGCAGCCGCGCCGGCGTGAACGTCACCGGGTCCACGCCGTGCTGCCGCAGCTGTTCAGGGATGGGATGGCCGGCGATCAAGTTCGCGGCGAGTTCGCTGGCGCCGGCGGCGGTCTGGATGCCGTAGCCGCCCTGCGCGGCCAGCCAGAAAAAACCGGGGCAGGCAGGATCGAAGCCGATCACCAGCTCGCCGTCTTCTACGAAAGACCGGAGGCCGGCCCAGGTGGCCACGGGCCGGCGGATGCGCAAGGTGCTCACCGCTTCGATCTGGTGGATGCCCAGCGCGATGTCCAGCTCCTCGGGCAGCACGTCGTGCGGGAACGTGGGGTCGGCGTTGGCGGGCGAGCCGAGCAGCAGGCCGGCATCGGGCTTGAAGTACCAGCTCTCGTCGACGCCAATCACGGCCGGCCAGCCATGCACGTCCATGCCCTCTTCCGGCTTGAAGGTGAAGGCGCTGCGGCGGCGCGGCTGCAAGCCCACCGGTGGCGCGCCAGCGATGGCAGCCAGCGCGTCGGCCCAGGCGCCGGCCGCGTTGACCAGCACCGGGGCCCGCCATTGCTCGCCCTGCTGGCTGGACACGATCCACTCGCCGCCCTCGCGCACCGCGGCGGAGAGTGCCTGCGCGCAACGCAGCGTGCCGCCCCGCTGGCGCAGGCCGCGCAGGAAACCTTGGTGCAGCGCGTTGACGTCGATGTCCTCGGCCGCGGGGTCGTACAGCGCGCCGTGCACCAGCTCGGGCCGCAGGCAGGGCACGCGCTCCAGCACCGTGCGCGCATCGAGCCGCACCAGCTGCGGGCAGCCGGGCGCCAGCTCGGCGTAGAGGGCTTCCATCTGCGCGACCTGCTCGTGCGTGGCAAGGTACAGCACGCCGCGCGGCGTCAGCAGCGGCAACTGGGTGAAGCCCTCGGGCGGCTGCTCGTAGAAGCTGCGACTGGCCCGCGTCAGCGCGCGCACGCCAGGAGCGCCGTAGCTCTCCATGAACATCGCCGCCGAACGGCCGGTGGAGTGATAGCCCGGCTGCGTCTCGCGCTCCAGCAGCAGCACGCGGTGCGTGGCAGCAAGGCGCCACGCCAGCGAGGCCCCGGCGATGCCTGCGCCGGCGATGATCACGTCAAATTCTCGCATCTGAGAATTCTCACATGCGAGAATCATGCCTATCCGAGGAGAAACCCTTGAACGCTCCCCTGCCGCGAGAAGCCGTGCCCCAGCGCGACCGGGTCGGGCTCGGCCTGCGCCTGCGCACCGAGCGCAAGGCACGCCAGCTGACCTTGAAGGAACTGTCGGTGCGCAGCGGCGTCGCCCTGTCCACGCTGTCCAAGATGGAGCTCGGCCAGAGCTCGGTCGGCTACGAGAAGGTGGCCGCGGTTGCGCAGGCGCTGGCGCTGGATGTCGGGCTGCTGTTCGCCGGGCCGGCGGCCGCTCCCGCGTCAGGACAGGCGCTGGCCGTGTCGGGAGAGGACGAAGGGCCGCTCTACCGCTCCGACCACTACGAGTACCGCATGCTCGCGACGGCTTTCCCGGGCAAGCGCATGACGCCGCTGCGCACGCGCATCGCGGCGCGGCGTCGGGACGAGTTCAGCGATTTCATCGGCCACCCCGGCCAGGAGTTCGTGATGGTGCTCGCCGGCCAGGTGCGCATCGAGTTCGAGACCGGGGAGCTGATCGAGCTGAAGAAGCACGAGTCGGCGTACTTCGACAGCGGCGTCGGGCACATCTATCTCAGCGTCGGCCCCAGGGACGCCGAACTCGTGATCGTCATGGCTTGACGCCGAAGCCGCCGCCTCCCGGCGTGTGCACCTCGAAGATGTCGCCCGGCGCCATCTCCGCCGACCCGATGTGCGCCAGCTCTTCGACCTTGCCGTCCAGGCGCACGACCCGGTTGATCCCCACCTGCCCCGGCTTTCCACCCGCCATCCCGAACGAAGGCACCTTGCGGCCGTTCGACAGGATGCTGGCCGTCATCGCCTCCAGGAAGCGCACGCGGCGCACGCCGCCGTTGCCGCCGTGCCAGCGCCCGGCACCGCCGGAGCCGGCGCGGATCTCGTAGCTCTCCAGCCGCACCGGGAAGCGGAACTCCAGCACCTCGGGGTCGGTCAGCCGCGAGTTGGTCATGTGCGTCTGCACGACGCTGGTGCCGTCGAAGCCCTCGCCCGCGCCGCTGCCGCCCGAGATGGTCTCGTAGTACTGGTAGCGCGCGTTGCCGAAGGTGAAGTTGTTCATCGTGCATTGGCCCGCCGCCATCACGCCCAGCGCGCCATAGAGCGTGTTGGTGATGCAGGTGGAAGTCTCGACGTTGCCCGCCACCACCGAGGCCGGCGGCAGCGGATTGAGCATGCAGCCTTCGGGGATGGTCACCTTCAGCGGCTTCAGGCAGCCGGCGTTCAGCGGGATCTCGTCGTTGACCAGCGTGCGGAACACGTACAGCACCGCAGCCATGCAGACGGCGCGCGGCGCGTTGAAGTTGTTCACCTGCTGCGGCGAGGTGCCCGTGAAGTCGATCTCGGCGCAACGCGCCCTGGCGTCGACGCGGATCTTCACGTGGATCTGCGCGCCGTTGTCCAGCGGCAGCGTGAACTCGCCGTCCTTCAGCCGCGTGATAACGCGCCGCACCGACTCTTCGGCGTTGTCCTGCACGTGGCCCATGTAGGCCTGCACCACGTCCAGCCCGAACTGGTCGACCATGCGCCGCAGCTCCTGCACGCCCTTCTCGTTGGCGGCGATCTGCGCCTTCAGGTCGCCCATGTTCTGGTCGGGATTGCGCGCCGGGTACTTCGCCGATTTCAGCAAGGCGACCATCTCCTGCTCGCGCAGCACGCCCCGGTCGACCAGCTTGAAGTTGTCGATCTCCACGCCCTCTTCCTCGATGCGCGTAGAGAACGGCGGCATGGAGCCCGGCGTGACGCCGCCGATGTCGGCATGGTGGCCGCGGGAGCCGACGTAGAACATCGGCCGCTCGTGCCCATCCAGGTACACCGGCGTGATCACCGTCACGTCCGGCAGGTGCGTGCCGCCGTTGTACGGATCGTTCAGCACGTAGACATCGCCGGACGCCATCGCGTCGCGATTGCGCGAGATCACCGTCTTGATGCTCTCGCCCATGCTGCCCAGGTGCACCGGCATGTGCGGCGCATTGGCGATCAGGTTGCCTTCCGCGTCGAACAGCGCGCAGGAGAAGTCCAGCCGCTCCTTGATGTTCACCGAATAGGCGGTGTTCTGCAGTTGCAGGCCCATCTGCTCGGCGATGTTCATGAACAGGTTGTTGAACACCTCCAGCAGCACCGGGTCCACCTGCGTGCCGGCCGCGAAACGCACGGCGCGCGGCACCTTGCGATCCAGCACGATGTGGTCCAGGTCGCTGATGCAGGCTTCCCAGCCCGGCTCGACGACGGTCGTGGCGTTCTTCTCCGCGATGATCGCCGGGCCGGCGATGACGTCGCCGGGACGCGTGTCTTCGCGCACCACCAGCGCGGCGTCGTGCCATGCGCCGCCCGAGTACATGCGCACGGTCTCCCGGCGCGGCACTTCGCGCTGCGGGTTCAACGCGACGCGCGGTTCGGCCGGCGCATCGCCGGCAACGATGGCTTCCACCGACACGGCCTCCACGATCATCGGCTTGCCGGGCATCAGGAAGGAGAAGCGCTGGCGATAGGCCGCTTCGAAGCCGGCCACGATCTCCGCCAGCGTCCCCGCCGGCACCACCAGCGCCGAATCGCTGCCCTGGTAGCGCACATGCACGCGCTGGCGCACCTGCACGGCGCCGGTGCTCACCGCCTGCTTCTGCAGCTCGGCCTGCGCCGCCGCCGCCAGGGCTTGCAGCTTCTGCTGCACCTGCGGCAGGTTCTCCTGCGACAGCAGCAGTTCCACCGCCTGCTCGCGGATCACGTTCTGGTCCGCCAGCCCCATGCCGTAGGCGGACAGCACGCCCGCCAGCGGGTGGATGAACACACGGGACATGCCCAGCGCATCGGCCACCAGGCAGGCATGCTGGCCGCCGGCGCCGCCGAAGCAATTGAGCGTGTAGCGCGTCACGTCGTAGCCGCGCGCGACCGAGATCTTCTTGATGGCGTTGGCCATCTGCTGCACGGCGATGTCGATGAAGCCTTCGGCCACCTCCTCCGCGCTGCGCCCGGTGCGCTGTGCCAGCTCGGCGAATTTCTGCTCCACCACCTCGCGGCTGAGGGACTCGTCGGCATGCGGGCCGAACACCTTGGGAAACCAGGTCGGCTGGATCTTGCCCACCATCACGTTGGCGTCGGTCACGGCGAGCGGGCCGCCGCGCCGGTAGCTGGCCGGGCCCGGGTTGGCGCCGGCGCTCTGCGGGCCGACACGGAAGCGCGAACCGTCGAATTCCAGGATGGAGCCACCGCCCGCCGCCACGGTGTGGATCGACATCATCGGCGCGCGCATGCGCACGCCCGCCACCTGCGTCTCGAACTCGCGCTCGAATTCGCCGGCGAAATGCGAGACGTCGGTGGACGTGCCGCCCATGTCGAAACCGATCACCTTGGCGTGGCCACCCAGCTGCGCCGTGCGCGCCATGCCGACGATGCCGCCGGCCGGCCCGGACAGGATGGCGTCCTTGCCCTGGAAGGCATGTGCGTCGGTCAGGCCGCCGGAAGACTGCATGAAGAACAGCTTCACGCCCGGCATCTCCGCCGCCACCTGGTCGACGTAGCGCCGCAGGATCGGTGACAGGTAGGCGTCGACCACGGTCGTGTCGCCGCGGCTCACCAGCTTCATCATCGGGCTGGTCTCGTGCGAGCTGCTCACCTGCAGGAAGCCAACCTCGCACGCGATGCGCGCCGCCGCCGCTTCGTGCGCCGTGTAGCGGTAGCCGTGCATGAAGACGATGGCGACGCTGCGCAGGCCACGGCCGTGCGCGGCCTGCAGTTCGCGGCGCAACTGCGCTTCGTCCAGCGCCTGCTCCACCTCGCCGTGCGCGCCGACGCGTTCCTGCGCCTCGATCACCTCCGAGTACAGCAGCTCGGGCAGCACGATGTTGCGGTCGAAGAGGCGTGGCCGGTTCTGGTACGCAATGCGCAGCGCATCGCGGAAGCCGCGCGTGGTGACCAGCAGCGTCGGCTCGCCCTTGCGTTCCAGCAGCGCGTTGGTGGCGACCGTGGTCCCCATCTTCACGCAGTCGACGAGGTCCGGCGTGATCGTCACGCCGGGCGCCAGCCCCAGCAGGTGGCGGATGCCGGCCACCGCCGCGTCGCGGTACTGCTCGGGGTTGTCGGAGAGCAGCTTGTGCGTGGTCAGGCTGCCGTCCGGGCGCCGGCCGACGACATCGGTGAAGGTGCCGCCGCGGTCGATCCAGAACTGCCAGCGCTTGGTTTCCATGTGGTTTGCCATGTCTTGTCTTGCCTAGAGCGACGCCGCGGCGCGCGCCGCCTGGTCGTACATGCCGGAGAGCACGCGCAGCAGGCGCGCCAGCTCGCCGATGTCGCGGTTGAGGCCGTCGTCGGCGTTGAGCGCGTCGATCAGGCAGTTCTCGCGGATCTCGCGGTAGCGCTCCACGTATTTCTGCCCGGCCTCGGTGGAGGAGTAGGTCACTTCCTTGCCGTTCTTGCGCGAAGCCACCACGCCCAGGCTCTGCAGCTTCTTGAGCGAGTAGTTGATCAGGTGCGTGTCTTCCACGTTCATGATGAAGCAGATGTCCGCCAGCCGCTTGTCGCGGGCGCGGTGCGTCACGTGGTGCAGCACCAGCACGTCCAGCGGCGTCAGCTCCTTCAGGCCCGCCGCGCTCATGCAGTGGACGATCCAGCGGTTGAAGGCGTTGCCGGACACGATGAGGCCGAACTCGAATTCGCTCATCTCGGCGCTGCGCGGGGACACCAGGTGGGCGGACGACACGATCGGTTTCGCCATTGATGCTTTCGTGGGGGTGGTGGCGGGGATGGTAGGATTCTAAGAACTAACCCACATTTTGCCGACAAATTGTCGGCATCAACCTGACGATTCACGGCCGGCCTGCCACTTTCGCCTCCATGTCCGTCCCGCCCAACCACCCTGCCGGTCCGCTGCTGTCCGTGCGTTCGCTCTCGGTGGAATTCGGTCCCCGCGAGGCGCCGTTCCGCGCGGTCGACGGGCTGAGCTTCGAGCTGCATGCAGGCCGCACGCTGGCCATCGTCGGCGAGTCGGGCTCGGGCAAGTCGGTGACCTCGCAGGCCATCATGCGGCTGACGGACCACACGGGCGGCCGCATTGTCGATGGCGAAGTGATGTTCCACTCGCCGGTGAGCGGCCTGCAGGACCTGCGCAAGGCCAGCGAAGACCGCCTGCGCGCGATCCGCGGCAACGAGATCGCGATGATCTTCCAGGAGCCGATGACGTCGCTGAACCCGGTGTTCACCGTCGGCAACCAGATCGCAGAAGCGCTGGTGCTGCACCAGGGCCTGGACCGCGCGCAGGCCCGCAAGCAGGCGCTCGCGCTGCTGCAGCTGGTGCGCCTGCCCGATGCGCAGCGGCTGCTGGATGCCTACCCGCACACCCTGTCCGGCGGCATGCGCCAGCGCGCGATGATCGCCATGGCGCTGGCCTGCAAGCCGGCGCTGCTGATCGCCGACGAGCCGACCACGGCGCTGGACGTCACCATCCAGGCCCAGATCCTCAACATCATCCGCGAGCTGCAGCACGAGCTGCACACCGCCGTCATGTTCATCACCCACGACATGGGCGTGGTGGCGCAGATGGCCGACGACGTGGTCGTCATGTGGCGCGGGCGCGCGGTGGAACAAGGTGCAGTGGAACAAATCTTCAAGGCACCCCAGCATCCTTACACCCGCGCGCTGCTGGCCGCGGTGCCGCGCCTGGGCAGCCTGCAAGGGCGGCCCTTGCCGGTGCGCGCGCCGCTGGTGGTGCTGGAAGACGGCGAGCTGAAGCAGTCCGGCGTCGAGCAGGAACAGGACACGGTGACGCCCGGCGCGCCGCTGCTGGCCGTGGACAAGCTCACCACCCGCTTCGACGTCGCCCACGACCTGCTGGGGCGCGTTACGCACCGCGTGCATGCGGTGGAGGAAGTGAGCTTCACCATCCAGCCCGGCGAGACGCTGGCGCTGGTCGGCGAGTCCGGCAGCGGCAAGTCCACCGTCGGCAAGACCTTGCAGCAGCTGGTGCAGGCCACCGGCGGCAGCATCCGCTTCGAAGGCCGTGAGCTGGCGGACCAGAACGCCGCCGACCGCCGCAAGCTGCGGCGCGAGATCCAGTACATCTTCCAGGACCCTTATGCCTCGCTGGACCCGCGCAAGACCGTGGGCTTCAGCATCGCCGAGCCGATCCGCACGCACCGCCTGCTCGACGACCCGAAGGCCATCCAGCGCCGCGTCGCCGAACTGCTGGAGAAAGTGGGCCTGCAGCCGGAGCATATGCACCGGTACCCGCACCAGTTCTCGGGCGGCCAGCGCCAGCGCGTGTGCATCGCGCGCGCGCTCGCCAGCGAGCCGCGGCTGGTGATCGCCGACGAATCGGTGTCGGCGCTCGACGTCTCGGTGCAGGCGCAGATCATCGACCTGCTGATGGAGCTGCAGGCCGAGCGCCACCTTTCCTACCTCTTCATCACGCACGACATGGCAGTGGTGGAGAAGATCAGCCACCGCGTGGCCGTGATGTACCTGGGCCAGATCGTCGAGATCGGCAGCCGCCAGGACATCTTCGAGCGGCCGCAGCACCCTTACACGCGCAAGCTGCTGGCCGCCGTGCCGGTGGCGGAGCCCGGCCACGCCTTCGATGCCCGCCTGATCGAGGGCGAAGTGCCCAGCGCATTGCGCCGCGCCGGCCACGAGCCGCAGATCCATCGCCTGGTCGAGGTGCGCCCCGGCCACCGCGTCGCCCAGGCCTGAACGACAACCCATTCCAACCGGAGACAAAACCATGAAGTTGAAAGCCCTCCTCGCCAGCGGCACCATCGCCCTGGCTTGCCTGGCCGCGCCGGCCAGCCACGCGGCCGGCACCCTGACGGTCGCCCTGCACCAGGACCCGGGCAACTGGGACCCGGTCGCCACCTTCCTGGTGTCCTGGGGCGCGGTCGGCAGCCAGATCTTCGACGGCCTGATCATGCGCACGCCGGACATGAAGCTGGTGCCCGGCCTGGCCACCAAGTGGGAGTTCCTGGACAAGAACACCAAGATCCGCTTCACGCTGCGCCAGGGCGTCAAGTTCCACGACGGCGAGCCTTTCGACGCCGACGCGGTGAAGTTCACCTTCGACCGCCTGCTGGGCGACGAGGGCAAGAAGGGCCCGCAGCAGTCCAACTACACCTCGATCGACAAGGTGGTGGTGGTCAACCCGACGACCGTGGACTTCATCATGAAGAGCCCGGACCCGGTGCTGCTGACCAAGCTGGCCGGCTACGGCGCCATGATCGTGCCGCCCAAGTACGTCAAGGAAAAGGGCAGCGAATACTTCGGCGCGCACCCGGTGGGCACCGGCCCGTTCAAGTTCGTCGAGTACAAGCCCAAGATCAGCCTGGCGCTGGAGAAGAACGCCGCTTACTGGGGCGGCTCGCCGAAGGTCGACAACCTGACCTACCGCTTCATCGCCGAACCGGCGACGCAGGCCGCCGAACTGCAGGCCGGCCGCGTCGACGTGGCCAACCAGATCCCGCTGGCGATGGTCGACACGATCAAGAAGGACCCGAAGCTGGCCGTCGTCAGCATGGACGGCCCGGTGGCGCTGGCCCTGCGCTACAACACCAAGCGCGGCATCATGCAGAACCGCGACGTGCGCAAGGCACTCACCCTGGCCGTGGACCGCGACGCCATCATCAAGAGCGTGCTGCTGGGCCAGGCCAAGCCCATCGCCAGCTTCCAGGGCACGCTGTCCTTCGGCAACGACCCCGCGCTGAAGCCGCTGCCCTTCAACCCGAAGGAAGCGATGGCGCTGCTGAAGAAGGCCGGCGTCAAGCCCGGCACGCAGATCCAGCTGGACTTCCGCGGCCCGGACAGCAACTTCCGCGAAGTGGCGCAGGCCGTGGCCGGCTACCTGCAGGCCGTGGGCATCACCGTCACGCTGAAGCCGTATGAAACCAACGTGCTGCTGAACGACATCATCCCGAACGGCAAGACCGGCGAGATGTGGCAGAACCAGTGGGGCGGCTGGACCTTCGACTACGACAACACCGCCTACGCGATGTACTACACCAAGCAGCGCTGGAACCCGTTCGACGACGACGCCAAGCTGAACGCCCTGCTGCACCAGCAGCGCAACACCTGGGACCAGGCCGCGCGAAAGGACACGCTGCAGGAGATCGCCCGCTACGTCGCCGACCAGTCGCTGGAAATGCCGCTGTACTCGCTGAACACGGTGTACGGCATCAACAAGCGCGCCAAGGACCTGGCGCTGCCGGCCGACGGCCGCTTCCGCTTCGTCGACGCGCGCGTCGACTAAGCCTGGCACGGGAAGGGTGAAGTGAGCGGATTCGTCCTCAAGCGGGTGCTGCAGGCAGCGTTCGTGCTGCTGGTGGTGACCCTGTTCGTGTCCTATGCGGTGCGGCTGACGGGCGACCCCGCCATCATGCTGGCCCAGGGCGCGGGCAGCGTCACCGAGCAGGACCTGGCGAACATCCGCAAGGGCCTCGGCCTGGACCAGCCCTTCCTGGTGCAATACGGCGCTTTCCTGCGCGGCCTGCTGCACGGCGACTTCGGCAAGAGCTTCATGGGCGGCACGCCGGTGGCGCAATTGATCGGCGACGCCCTGCCCGCCACCTTGTCGCTGGCCGGCCTGTCGCTGTTGCTGTCGGTGCTGGTCTCGGTGCCGCTGGGCATCCAGGCGGCCATCCACCAGGGCAAGGGCACCGACCAGTTCATTCGCATCATCTCCCTGGTCGGCCTGAGCTTCCCCAATTTCTGGCTGGCCATCATGCTGGTCCTGCTGCTGTCCATCACCTTTCCGCTGCTGCCGCCTTCCGGCTGGGACGGGCCGCTGAGCCTGGTGATGCCGGCGCTGACCATGGCCATCATCCTCTCCGCCACCAACGTGCGCCTGGTGCGCACCGCGATGCTGGAGACGCTGTCGGCGCAGTACATCATGGTGGCGCGGGCCAAGGGCTTGAGCGAGCGCATCGTGCTGTACAAGCATGCGCTGCGCAACTGCGCCATTCCCCTCATCACCTACATCGGCCTGCAGTTCGGCAACCTGATCGGCGGCATCGTGGTGGTGGAGAAAGTCTTCAACTGGCCGGGCCTCGGCACCCTGGCCTTCGACGCGATCTCCGGGCGCGACTACCCGGTGCTGCAAGGCACGGTGACCGTGCTCTCGCTGATCATCGTGCTGGTCAACCTGCTGGTCGACATGGCCTACGGCCTGGTCGATCCGCGCATCCGCAGCAAGTGAGCATGCAGACTGTTGCCCCCACCCTGGACAGCGCTCCGCCGCGGAGCGGCCTGCCCTGGCGCTCGCTGGAATTCGTCGTCGGCGGGCTGCTGACCGGGTTGATGGTGCTGCTGGTGCTGTTCTCGCCCCTGCTCTTCCCCGACCGCGGCGCCGCGATGGACCTGGCCGCGCGCCTGAGCACGCCCTTCACGAACTGGTCGCACATCCTCGGCACCGACCCCCTGGGCCGCGACGTGCTGGCCCGCGTGCTGGTGGGCGGCCGCATCTCGCTGATGGTGGGCGTGCTGTCGGTGCTGGGCGCCACAGTGCTCGGCGTGGCGGTCGGCCTCGTCGCCGGCTACTACCGCGGCGTCTGGGACATGGTGCTGATGCGCTGCGTCGACGTGCAACTGGCCCTGCCCTTCATCCTGATCGCCCTCACCTTCATCTCCATCCTGGGCGGCGGACTGGGCAACATCATCCTGTTCATGATCCTGTCGCAGTGGGTGCAGTTCGCGCGCCTGGTGCGCGGCATGGTGCTGTCGGTGCGCGAGCGCGAATTCGTGCAGGCGGCCCGCGCCTTCGGCGTGCGCGACCTGCCCATGGTCTGGCACCACGTGCTGCCCAACGTGTTCGGGCCGGTCATCATCCTGATGACGCTCAACGTGGCCAACAACATCCTGCTGGAAAGCAGCCTCACCTTCCTCGGCCTGGGCGTCGACCCGCTGATCCCCAGCTGGGGCGGCATGCTGGCCGACGGCCGCACCTACATGCAGACGGCCTGGTGGGTCAGCGTGTTCCCCGGCGTGGCCATCATGCTCACGGTACTGGGCCTGAACCTGCTGGGTGACTGGCTGCGGGACCGCATCGACCCCACCGGCAAGACCCGATGACCGAAACGCTTCTGCTCGAAACGACCGTCCCCCGCACGCTGGACGCCTGGCTGGCCCGTTTCGAGGACGGTTCCTGGCGCGGCACCCGTGTCGAGGGATGGCTGTTCGAGGACGCCGCCGCGCGCCGGGCCGCCGAGCGCCGCCTGGCCGCCGCCGGCGTGCAGGCCTTCTTCCGCAGCGCCTACAAGCCGCTGCTGCACTTCTTCCTGGAAGAAGTCGAGGCGGCCGGCCTGGTGTCGGCGACGGTGCGTTACCCGGTGCACGCGCAGGCTTCGGCGCAGCGCTTCCTGCTGGAGGCCTATCCGCTGGCCGGCCTGTGGCCGCAGTGCCGCTTCGAGTTCGTCGCCGGTGGCGAAGGGCTGGACTACGAGGTGAACTTGCGCTGGCACGACGGCCGCGAACAGCAGGCCTGCGTGTTCGCGCCGAACCGCGTGCATGTGGGCACGACGGGCAGCCCGCTGCTTTCGCCCACCGGCTGGCTGCGCACGCAGCATGGCGACGCCGCCGAGTCCACCGACTACGAGCAGGTCTTCGCCCGCATCGTCGAATGCGTCGAAGGCCATGCCTGGCCGCAGGCCGAACCCTTCTTCGAGCGCCTCGACATCCGCGTGGAGCTGCCCGGCATCGCGCAGCGGTTGCCGGTGGGACACGAGACGGTAAGCACGCACGAGGCGCTGCACGAGGACATCTACTTCTCGCTGCTGGAGATCTTCCAGCGCCGCTCGGGCCGCGCGCCCGGCGATCGTCGCCTGCAGCCAGGGCAGATCGTGCCGGATGTGCGCGCTGCAGCTGGCCCTCTCGGCTTGCGCATTGCCCTGCGCGCCTTTCTCCCTCTCCCCCTGGGAGAGGGCCGGGGTGAGGGCACGAGCGACGATGTGCCACTTGCGCAGCTGGCGCAGGCCCCCACCGCCACCCGCATCACCCGCGAGATGCAGCAACTCGGCGGCCAACCCTTCACCGCCCTCACCCGCCAAGGCCGCCCCGTGCTGGGCCTCTACCAGCCCGGCCCCACCGCGCCCGTGCTGGTCAGCGGCGGCCAGCACGCCAACGAAACCTCGGGCATCGTCGGCGCCCTGCGCGCCGCCGAGACCTTGCGCGCCCGCGGCGAGCACTTCGCCCTGATCGGGCTGGAAAACCCCGACGGCTACGCTCTCCGCAGCGAGCTGGCGGCCTGGCATCCCGAGCACATGCTGCACGCCGCGCGCTACACCGCGCTCGGCGACGACCTGGAATATCGCGAGCAGGCGCCCTGGTTCGAGCGCGAGGCGCGGCGGCAAGCGCTGGCGCTGTCGGACGCGCAGTTGCACGTCAACCTGCATGGCTATCCGGCGCACGAATGGACGCGGCCGCTCTCGGGCTACCTGCCCCAGGGCTTCGAGCTGTGGACCGTGCCCAAGGGCTTCTTCCTGGTGCTGCGGCACCACCGCGACTGGCAGGCCGAGGCCCGCGCGCTGCTGGCACGAGTTGCGCAGGCGCTGTCCGCAGTGCCGGGGCTGGCCGACTACAACGCCCGCCAGCTCGCGCTGTACGAGCAGCATGCCGGCGGCCTGCCCTTCGAGCTGCTGCATGGCATGGCCTGCACCGTCACCGAAGTCGAACGCGCCGACAGCGCGCCGGTCACCCTGATCACGGAGTTCCCCGACGAGACCGTGCACGGCGAGGCTTTCCGTTTTGCGCATACCGTGCAGATGGAGACCGTGCTGGCGGCGGTGGCGGCCTGGCAAGAGCTCGCGCGACGCAGCTAGCGCGGCCTACGGGCATCCCGGGATACGGCGCCGGCACCCGCGCCCCTACACTCGCCCCTGGAACAACAACGGACGGGACGAGGTATGCGACGTTTGCTGGATTTCCTTTATGACGCGTGCGCCTGGCTGGCGGCGCTGGCCATGGTGGGCGTGCTCGCGATGGTGCTGCTGTCCATCGTCAGCCGCCAGCTCGGTTTCCACGTGCCCGGCACGGACGCCTATGCCGGCTACTGCATGGCGGCCGCGGGCTTCCTGGCACTGGCCCACACGCTCAAGCGCAACGAGCACATCCGGGTGACCTTGCTGCTCGGAAGCCTGAAAGGCCGCGCTCGCGACGGCCTCGAAATGTGGGCAATGACGGCGGGCGTGTTCCTCGCCGGCCTGTTCGCCTGGTATTCGCTGCGCCTGGCCTGGGTGTCGCGCGCCATCAACGACGTTTCCACCTCCAACGACGCCACGCCGCTGTGGATCCCGCAGCTGGCGATGGCGCTGGGCACGCTGGTGCTGCTGGTCGCCTTCATCGACGAGTGGGTGCTGCAACTGCAGGGCCGCCGTGTCGCGGCCAGCTCCGAGGAGGCCTTGCACAATGAGTGACTTCGGCATCACCGCCCTCCTGATCCTCACGCTGTTCCTGCTCCTGGGCAGCAGCATCTGGATCGGCCTCACGCTGACCGGTGTCGCCTGGATCGGCATGCAGCTGTTCTCCTCGCGTCCGGCCGGCGACGCGATGGCTGTCACGGTCTGGGGCTCGTCTTCCAGCTGGACCCTCACGGCGCTGCCGCTGTTCATCTGGATGGGCGAGATCCTGTTCCGCACCAAGCTCAGCGAAAGCATGTTCCGCGGCCTCGCGCCCTGGGTCTCGCGCCTGCCCGGGCGGCTGCTGCACACCAACGTGGTGGGCTGCACCATCTTCGCGGCGGTGTCCGGCTCGTCGGCGGCCACCTGCGCCACCATCGGCAAGATGACCCTGCCGGAACTGGCCAGGCGCGGCTACCCGGAGGAGATCACGATCGGCTCGCTGGCCGGCGCCGGCACGCTGGGCCTGTTGATCCCGCCCTCGATCATCATGATCGTCTACGGCGTGACGGCGGACGTGTCCATCGCCAGGCTGTTCGTCGCCGGCATCCTGCCCGGCATCGTGCTGGCCGCGCTGTTTTCCGGCTACCTCGCCGCGTGGGCGCTGCTGAACGGGCACAAGGTGCCGGTGCCGGACCGCGTGCTGAGCTTCGCGGAGAAGATGCACGAGTCACGCCACCTGATTCCCGTGGTGCTGCTGATCGCCGCCGTGCTGGGCTCCATCTATTCCGGCCTCGCCACGGCCACGGAAGCGGCCGCGGTCGGTGTGGTGGGCTCCATCGTCCTGTCCGCCGTGCAAGGCTCGCTGAACTGGGCCACCTTCCGCGAAGCGCTGATGGGCGCCACGCGCCTGTACTGCATGATCGCGCTGATCCTCGCCGGCGCCGCCTTCCTGACGCTGGCGATGGGCTACATCGGCCTGCCGCGCCACCTGGCGGAGTTCGTCGGCTCGCTGAAGCTGTCGCCCTTCATGCTGATGGTCGCGCTGTCGGTCTTCTACATCATCCTGGGCTGCTTCCTGGACGGCATCTCGATGGTGGTGCTGACCATGGGCGTGATCCTGCCGACCGTGCAGGCCGCGGGCTTCGACCTGGTGTGGTTCGGCATCTTCATCGTCATCGTGGTGGAGATGGCGCAGATCACCCCGCCTGTGGGCTTCAACCTGTTCGTGCTGCAGGGCATGACCGGCAAGGAGATCACCTGGATCGCCCGCGTGACGCTGCCCTTCTTCTTCCTGATGTGCGCGATGGTGCTGCTGCTGTGGTTCGTGCCGCAGCTGGCGACCTGGCTGCCGGCGCGGATGTGAGGCGGCTTCAGGCGGCTTCCTTCTCCAGCGCCTCCAGCCACTGCGCCACTTCCGCGGCCACCCTGTCGGTGCCGCCGGCAATGCTGCCATCCAGCGCCAGCAGGTGGTCCAGCCCGCGCAGCACTTTCAGCGCCGCGTCGGGCCGGCCGACGTGCAACTGCCGCGCCTGCTGCATGTCCACCTGCCGGTCCGCGTCGCCCTGCAGCAGCAGCACCGGCAGGTCCAGCTGCGCCAGCACTTGCGGCGGGTCGTGCCGGAACCAGGAGATGAGGTAAGGCTGCACGCTGGGGCGCAGCAGCAGGGTCAGGGCGTCGGGCACGTCGTCCACGGTCTCCTCCGCATCCAGCGCGTCCAGCGCGGCGAGCGCGGGAGCCAGCAGGTCCGGCGGCAGGCGCGGCTCCAGCTGCCGGCGGATCAGGTCGGAAGCGCGTTCTCCCGCGCCAGCCACGCACACCAGCGCGCGCGGCCCCAGCTCCAGCGCGGCCAGCGATGCGATCAGCGCACCTTCGCTGTGCCCCAGCAGCGTGAGGTCCAGGAAGCGGTCGTCCTGCTGCAGATGGCGGCCCAGGGCGGTCGCGTCGTCCACCAGTTGCTCGAAGCGCAGCGCGTCCTCGCTGAGGCCTGGGTAGCTGCTTGCGCCGACGCCGCGCTTGTCGTAGCGCAGCGACGCGATGCCGCGCGCGGCCAGGGCCTGCGCCAGCAGCTTGAGGTTGTCGCAGGGCGCATCCAGCAGGAAGTTGTTGCCATCCCGGTCGGTGGGCCCGGAGCCGGCCACCAGCAGCGCCGCCGGCCATGGGCCGGCGCGCTCCGGCAGCAGCAGGCTGCCGCACAGGCGGCCCCAGTGCATGGGGAGCGAGACCTCTTGTTCTGCCATCGGCCCACTCTAGCAAGGGCGGGGCCGGCGCGCATCGTCCGGCGCCGACGCTTGGGGTAAGACCGCATCTGCTGGCGCACAACTTGCAAGTAAGCTGGGCCGATTCAACAACCCGGTGTCATGGAGCAAGCATGAGACTCAAGTTCGCCCTGTCCCTCGCCGCGTTCGCCTTCGCGGGCCAGGCCTTCGCCCAGGCCAAGTGGGACCTGCCGGCAGCCTACCCGGCCAGCAACTTCCACACCGAGAACCTGGAGCAGTTCGCGAAGGACGTGGACAAGGCCAGCGGCGGCAAGCTCAAGATCACCGTGCATGCGAACGCCTCGCTGTTCAAGGCGCCCGAGATCAAGCGCGCCGTGCAGGGCGGCCAGGCGCAGCTCGGCGAGATCCTGCTGGTGAACTTCCAGAACGAATGGCAGATCTTCGGCGCGGACGGCATCCCGTTCCTGGCCGACAGCTATGACGAAGCCGCCAAGCTGTGGAAGGCCCAGAAGCCCGTCCTGGACAAGAAACTGGGCGAGCAGGGCATGATGGTGCTGTACGCGGTGGCGTGGCCGCCACAGGGCATCTACAGCAAGAAGCCGATCGCCTCGGCGGCCGACATGAAGGGCCTGAAGTGGCGCGCCTACAGCCCCGCCACGGCACGCATCGCCGAACTGGTGGGAGCGCAACCGGTGACCGTGCAGGCCGCCGAGCTGTCGCAGGCCATGGCCACCGGCGTGGTCGATTCCTACATGTCCTCCGGCTCCACCGGCTACGACACCAAGACCTACGAGCACATCAAGAACTGGTACGACACCCAGGCCTGGCTGCCCAAGAACGCGGTGATCGTGAACAAGGCCGCCTTCAACGCGCTGGACAAGCCCACGCAGGACGCGCTGCTGAAGGCCGCCGCGGAAGCCGAGACCCGCGGCTGGGCCGCGAGCAAGAAAGCCAACCTCGAAGTGCTGGAGAAGCTGAAGGCCAACGGCATGCAGATCCTGCAGCCTTCGCCCCAGCTCAAGGCCGACATGAAGAAGGTCGGCGACACCATGCTGAAGGAATGGCTGGAGAAGGCGGGCCCGGAAGGCCAGCAGCTCGTGGACGCCTACCGCAAGATGTAAGGCGCGGCTAGCGCGTGGCGCAAACCAGGCCCGGGTCGTTCGGCTGCACGGCCCGCAGATTCTTCGCCTGCGCCACTTCCATGTCCCGCGGCAGCACGACGCCGTTCTTCACGGCCAGGATCTCCGCCATGATGCTCACCGCAATCTCGGATGGTGTCTTGCTGCCGATGAAGATGCCGATCGGTCCGCGCAGCCGCTGCAGGTCCGCGGCCGTGAGGCCGAAGTGCTCGATCATGCGCTGGTGCCGGGCCTCGTTGTTGCGCCGGCTGCCGATGGCGCCGACGTAGAAGGCCTCGGTCCGCAGCGCTTCCATCAGCGCCAGGTCGTCGAGCTTGGGGTCGTGCGTCAGCGCCACCACGCAGCTGCGGCGGTCCGGCCGGAACGCCGTGACGACGTCGTCCGGCATGTCGCTCACAACCATCGCGCCAGCGACGCTCCAGGCGCCGCGGTATTCCTCGCGCGGGTCGCACACGGTCACCGCAAAGCCGCTGAACAAGGCCATGGTGGCCAGGTATTCGGTCAGCTGCCCCGCGCCGATCAAGAGCATGCGGTACTCGGGGCCGAAGGTGTTGACCAGCCGCGTGCCGTCCAGGGTCAGCTCCTCGGGCGCCTGCGCGTCTTCCAACGTCACCGAACCATCGGCCAGGAGGACCGTGCGCCGCACCAGCCGGCCCGACTCCAGCGCCTGCACCAATGCATTCAGACTTGCCGCGTCGGGGTCGTATTCCAGCAGCAGTTCCAGCGTGCCACCGCAAGGCAGGCCGAAGCGGTGCGCCTCGTCCGCCGTCACGCCGTACTTGACGAAGCCGGGCGGGCCGGACGGGATCTGGTGCCCCGGCTCCTGGGCCGCATAGGCCTGCGTGTGGCGGTAGATCAGGTCGTCCTCGATGCAGCCGCCGCTGACGGAGCCCACCACGGCGCCGTCCTCGGCCAGCGCCATGATGGAGCCGATCGGCCGCGGCGACGAACCCCAGGTCCGCACCACCGTCGCCAGCAGCGCGCGCTTGCCCGCCTTGCGCCAATCGCGCAAGGTGCGCAGCACCATCACGTCCAGGTTTTCCATGCAGCTACCTCTCAGAACGCATAAGTCGCATTCACCCCGAGCAGCCACGTGCGCCCGGGGGCCGGCTCGAAGAAGCGCCGGTTGCCCTCGTTGACGATCACGGACCCCACGTACTGCCGGTCCAGCACATTGTCCACCCGGACGAATTCCCGCAGGGTCCAGCGGTCCCATTTCTGGTTCAGCCCCAGCCGCAGCGCGAACAGGCTGGCCGCGGAGGTGAAATCGGTGTTGCGGTCGTCCACGGCGATCTTGCCGATATAGCGGTACTCCAGCGCCGCTTCCACGCCGCGCTGCCGCCAGGCCAGCTCGGCAAACCCGAAAGCGCGCGGGATGCCCGGGATGCGGCTGCCCGCGGGAACCAGCGTATTCGGCGTGGCGCACGGCGCACTGACGCAGGTCAGGAAACCTTCGCTATAGGTGGCGTCCAGCCAGCTCGCCGTGGCCAGCAGCGACCAGGTCTCGGCCCACTTGCCGTCCAGCGAAGCTTCCAGGCCACGCCGCGTGGTGGCGCTCGCGTTCTGGTAGGTGCTGCGGCCGCCGGTGTTGGTCTGCACCACGATCTCGTTGCTGGTCCTGGCCTGGAAGAGGGCGACGGTGGTGCGCCAGTTCTGCAGCGGCTCCGCCTTCATGCCCAGTTCCCATTGCTTGCTGGTGGCCGGCTGCAGTCCCAGGTTCAGGCCCGGCTGGCCGTTGGGGCGGTAAGCGAGCTCGTTCAAGGTGGGCGTCTCGAAGCCCTTGCCCGCCGCCGCATAGAGGTTCAGCGTCTCGTTGACGTGCCAGACGGCCCCCAGCACCGGCGTGAGGGCGCTGTAGTCCACCGAGCCGCTGTCGTTGCCGTTGCCCGCCGTGATGTAGAGGTCCTGCGAGTCGAACTTCAGCTGCGAATGGCGCAGGCCCGCCGTCAGGGTGAAGTGCTCGCTGGTCCAGGTGCCTTGCAGGTACTGGTCGAAGCTGCGCACCTCGTTGTCCTCGTCGCGCCGCTGCGCGCCCATCACGCCGAGCGTCGAGCCGACGAAGTTCTGGAAGCCCTGGCGGTGTTCCTGCAGGTCCTCGGTGGTCAGGCCGGCGGTCAGCGCGAAAGGATGGCCGGCGATCTTCGTCTTGTAGACCCACTGGCCGTCCGCGCCCTGGTAGTCGCGATCGAGCACGATGACGCCGCCCGGGCTCGAGGCCGGCACTTGCGTGGCGACTGGAATCGCCTGGAACTGCTCGGTGCCGCGCTGGCCGCGCCAGGCCGTGAGCTTGAGCGAGTTCTCGTTGTCGACCCGCTGCTCCAGGATGGCGCCGGCCTGCAACTGGTTGGCGGACTTGCGGGTGTTGAACTGCAAGGCGGCGGGGCTGGCCTGCTGCGGGTTCGCTTGCAACTCGGCGCGCGTCAGGCCCAACGCGTCCTGCACGTCGGGCATGTCGACGTAGTTGATGACGACACTCAGCTTCGTGTCCGGCGAGAAGTGCGCGTTGAACTTGCCGTTGAAGCCTTCGCGGGTGGCCGCGCTGTGGTCGCGGAAGCCGTCGGTCTCGAAGCGCAAGGCGTCCATGCGGTAATCGACCGCGCCCGCGGTGCCGCTGACCTGCGCGTTGACGCGGCGCACGCCGTCGCTGCCCACCGCCGCGCCCGCATCGATCACGGTGTTGGGCGTGCCATCGGCCGTGAACAGGCTGATGACGCCACCGGATGAATTGCCGTACAGCGCCGAGAACGGCCCGCGCAGCACCTCGATGCGGTCGGCCGAAGGCAGGTCGAAATGCGAGATCTGGCCCTGGCCATCGGGCATGGTGGCCGGGATGCCATCCACGTAGAGGCGGAGACCTCGTACGCCGAAGGTGGAACGCGCGCCGTAGCCGCGGATGGAGATCTGCAGGTCCTGCGCGTAATTCTGCCGATTGAGCGCCACCACGCCGGGCGCCCGCACCAGCGATTCGGACAGGTTCACCTGCAACTGGTCTTCGTGGATGGCCTGCGAGGGGATCACGTCCACCGAGGCCGGCGTGTCGAAGGCCGACTGCACCAAGCCCGGTTGCGGGGTGACGACCACAGGACGCAAGGTCACGGCCGGTGCATCCGGCGTAGTCTGCGCCAGGGATTGCAGCGACGCGAGCGCTGCCAGGGCGATGACGCCTTGCCTCATGCCTGCCTCCTCCTCGTTGTCGTGATGGATCCCGGGGCTGGCCCGGGATGACAAGCTTACGGCGGACCCGCCCTCCGCGGCGTCCCGCGCTGCGGGTCGTAGCCCCACAGCGCCAATGCAAAGAATGCGATCGTGCAGCCCGCCACCACCGCGAGACTGCTCCACAAGGCCTGGCCATACAGCGCGAAGCGCATCGCCTCCACGGCATGCGTGAAGGGGTTGTACTGCGCGATACCGTGCACGATCCAGGCGCCCGACTCCTGCAGTTTCCACAGCGGGTACAGCGCAGTGGACAGGAAGAACATCGGGAAGATCACGAAGTTCATCGTGCCGGCGAAGTTCTCCAATTGGCGCACGTACACCGACAGCACCAGGCCCAGCGCGCCCAGCATCAGCGCCGCCAGTGCGAACACAGGCAATGAGGCCAGCGCGTACCAGGGGTCGATGTCGATGCCGAAGGCCCAGGCGGCCAGCAGGAAGGCGATCATCTGCGCCAGCGAGAGCGTCGCGCCGCCGGCCAGCTTGCAGGCCAGGATCCACCAGCGCGGCAAGGGCGCGGTCAGCAGCAGCCGCATCACGCCCATCTCGCGGTCGTAGACCATGGCCAGCGAACTCTGCATGCCGTTGAACAAGGCCACCATGCCCAGCAGGCCCGGCGCGAGGTAGACGCGGTATTCGATGTAGGTGTCGTAAGGCGGGTTGATGGCGACGCCGAAGACGTTCTGGAAACCGGCGGCAAACACCAGCAGCCACAGCAGCGGCCTCACCAGTGCCGACGCCAGCCGACCGGGCTGCCGCACGAAGCTGTGCAGCTCGCGGCCGGCGACGGCGCGCAGCGCGCGCAGGGCGTGGGCAGGCCTCATCGCGCCTTGCACGCCGTCTCCGGCGCGTCGTAGCCCAGGGTGTCGAGCGTGGTCCGCTGGTGCAGGAAGCCTTCCAGCGGCGCGATGTCGGCGACACCATTGCCATGCGCCAGCAGCAGCGGCTGCCGCAACTGCCCGTCCCAGGCGCGGAAGGACAGCGGCCGGCCCTTGTAGCCGTCGAAGCTAAGCGCGTCGCTTTTCAGCGCCTGCAACAGCTGCGCGGTCGTCGCCTTGGGATTGGCACCCACGGCCTCCGCCGCGGCGCGCGCCGCCATCCAGGTCGCCCAGTCGTAGCTGCCCATGACGCGGTTCGTCTTCTTCTCGAAGCGATGATTGAGCTGCGGCGCGCCCTGGCGCTCGAAGTAGAAGCTCCACGCGCCTGCGGTCAACCCACTGCTCCCCAGCACGAGCCGCGGCAGCACCGTGCGATAAGGGACGTCGCGCGCGAACTCGCCGTCGGCATCCAGCACCACCACCGCGTCGTAATCGCGTTCGGCCGTCAGCAGGCGCACGTTGCCCAGGTCGCGCTCGCGCGGGTCGTTCGACAGCTTGAAAGGCTTCTCCGCCAGCGGCTTCAGGCCGAAGCGCTTCAGGCTGCGCTGGAAGGCCGCTTGCAGCAGGCGATCGTCCGGTGTCGGCCCGGCGAGCACCAGCACGCGGTTCCACTTGCGCACGGCCAGCAACTGCACCAGCGCATCGGCCTGCATCGCGTGGCTGGGGATCGTGTGCAGCAGGTTGGGCGCGCACTGGGCGCCGCGCAGCGCATCCTCCGGCGCGGCGACGTTGAACAGGATCACGTCCTTGCCGCGCGCCGCATTCGCCACGGCGGCGACACCGGCCGCCGGCAGCTCCAGCAGCACGTGGCGCACGCCTTGCCGCAGCAGTTGGTCCAGCGCCGCCGGCAGGCCAGCGGCATCGGGCGCTTCCACCGTCACCAGCTTCGCCGACGCATAGCCCGCGTTCTGCAACGCGAAGGCGCTGTCGTCCAGCGCGATCTGCGCGGCCGGCGCCGAGCGGCCGTAAGGATGCTCCGGGTAGCCGTGCTCCAGCGACTGCGGCGAGAAACGCTCGTCGTCGCCCTGCGTCAGCAGACCCAGCAGGAAAGCGCGCGCCGGCTGCGCCGCGGCGGCCCCCGTGGCCAGCGCCAGTTGCAGGAGCAGCCGGCGCCTCACTCGGTCACCACGATGCCGTAAGGCACGCGCCCGACCCGCACCGTCTTCAGCGGCTTCAGCGATGCGGTGTCGATGATGGTCATGTCGTCCGACAGGCCGTTGGCCACGTAGAGCCGGCCGCCGTCCGGCGACACCGTCAAGCCCCAGGCGCGCTTGCCCACCAGCACGTAGGCACGGACCTGCCGGCTCGCCACGTCCACCACCGCCACGTGGTTGGCGCGGCCCAGGCCGACGTAGGCCGTCTTGCCATCGGGCGACAGCGCCATGCCCACCGGCGTCACGTCCTCGCTGCGCATGCCGGGCGGCAGGAAGGCGATGCGGCCCTTCACCGCGAGTTCGCCGGTGTCGATGATGGAAACGGCGGCATCGAGCTCGTTGCTGACCCACAGTTCGCGCCCGGCCAGGATGAAGCGGCGCGGCCGCTTGCCGACCGGAATGCTTTTCAGCAGCTTGCGGTTGGCGACGTCGATCACGTGGACCATGTTCGCCACCTCGGAGGTGACGTAGACCACCTTGCCGTCGGGGCTGGCTTTGACGCCTTCCGGTTCGGCCCCCACCTTCACCTCGAAGGCCTTCTTGCGCGTGGCGAGGTCGAAGGCGGTAAGCGCGGAGCTGTCCTCGTTGGAGACGTAGAGTGTCTTGCCATCGGGGCTGAGGTCGAAGGCCTCCGGGTCCTCGCCCACGTCCAGCCGGTCCACCGTCTTGCCGCTGGCGAGGTCCCACACGATCACGCGGTGGTCGTCGCCGCACGCAATCAGCATGCGCTGCTTGTCGGGCGTGAGCTGCATGTGCCGCGGGCGCTTGCACAGCGCCACGGAGCCGGTGACCTCCATCTTCACCGGGTCGACGACGGCCATGGCGTTGTCCTTCTCCGAGGAGACGTAGACCTGGCCGGCGAAGGCGGGCACGGCGAGAAATACGAAGATGAAGGCGGACTTCCGGACGCAAAAGACGCAAAAACTACGCAAAAGACGCAAAGGAAATCCATACCAGGTTTTTTTTGCGTCCTTTGCGGAACCTTTGCGTCTTTTGCGTCCGGAAGTCCTGCCTTCCTCAAGCAGCTTTCGCATGTCTCTCTCCTCCAGTGAGCTGCAGGAAGGCTGCCTCCAGCGTCTCCTGCCCTTGCGCCGCGCACAGCGCCTGCGGTGTGCCGTCGAAGCGCACCGTGCCCTTGTGCAGCACGATCACCCGCTGCGCGCGCTGCGCTTCGTCGACCAGGTGCGTCGCCCACAGCACGCCGATGCTGCGCTCCTCGCGCGCCTGCAGCACTTCCTGCAGCAGTTGCACCCGCGAGGCCGGGTCCAGGCCCACGGTCGCTTCGTCCATCAGCAGCAGCCGCGGCTCGTGCAGCAGCGCCCGCAGCAGTTCCACCTTGCGCCGGTTGCCGCCCGAGAGCTTGCGCCCCAGCTCGCCCGCCGAAGCCGCGAGCCCGAAGCGCTGCAACAAGGCCTCGATGCGCGGCCGCGATACCGACGACGGCAGCCCATGCAGGTCGGCATGGAAGCGCAGGCTCCGGCGCACCGTGAGATTGAGATCCAGCGCCGGCTGCTGGAACACGACGCCCAGGTGCGCCAGCGCCGCCACCGGGTTGCGCCGCATGTCGGCGCCCAGCACCTCCACGCTGCCGCTGTCCGGCACGAACAGGCCCGTAAGCAGCTGGAACAGCGTGGTCTTGCCGGCGCCGTTGGGGCCCAGCAGCGCCACCATCTCGCCTTCGTCCACCTGCAGCGACACCTTGTCCAGCGCCTGCGTGCGCCCATAGCGCTTGCTGACGTCGCGGCAGGAGAGCACGGCGGCCATGCTTACTCCACCATCTTTCCGGCCAGGCCCAGCCGGGCCAGCAGGCGGCGCTCGCGCGCGCTCACGTCCTGCACGAAGCGCCCGTAATCGGCCGTGGCCAGGTACTCCGGCTCCTGCTCGTAGCGGGCCAGCTCCCGCAGGTGCTGCGGGTCGAACAGCGCGATGCGGAAGGCGTCATGCAGCTTGCGGACGATGGCCGCCTCGACGGCCATCGGTGCGCCGATGCCATAAGGTGAGGTGTAGACCGCTTCCGGGTAGCCCAGCTCGCGCATCGTCGGCACGTTGGGCCAGCGCTTGCTGCGCTCGGCGTTGAACACCGCCAGCAGCCGCAGCTTGCCGGTCTCCACATAGGGCGTGAAGCCGTTGGAATTGACGCCCACCATCAGCGTGTGCGTGGCCACCGCCAGCATCTGGTCGGCCGTGCCCTTGTACGGCACGTGGATGTAGCGGACGCCTTCGCGCGAGAGCACGTCCTCCATCGCCAGGTGCGCCGTGCTGCCGATGCCGGTGGAGCCCACCGTCAGCATGCCGGGGTTGGCGCGGCCCCAGGCCAGCAGGTCGGCCCAGGAAGCGAAGCCGCTGTCGGCGGGCACCACCACGCCGAAGGTGACGCCGGAGATCTGGATCACCGGTGCGATGTCCTTCAGCGGATCCCAGGGCACCTTGCGCAGCAGCGCCGCGCGGTAGATGGTCAGCGGCAGTTGGCCGATGGTGTAGCCGTCCGCCGCCGCCGCCTTCAGCAAGGGCGCCACCAGCGTGCCGGCAGCGCCCGGCTTGTTCTCGACGACGATGGGCTGGCCCAGCTGGCGCGCGGCGATGTCGCACAGCACGCGCATGGTCAGGTCGGTCTGGCCGCCCGGCGGCCAGGGCACGATCAGCGAGATGGGCCGCGAGGGATAGGCCGCCTGCTGCGCGAACGCGAAGGCCGGCATGGACACGAGGCTTGCCGCACCCGCCAGCCACGCCCGGCGGCGCCAGCTTGGTGTTGCGGTCGGCGGCCTCATGCCGGCGCCCTCAGCGCAGCAGGAAGAACAGCAGCACGATGATGACCACTGCGACCAGGCCCCATTGCCAGGCCGGCACGCCACTCTTCTTCGGGGCCGGCGGCGGGTCCGGCGGCAGCGCGGCTTCGGCCGCATAGGCCTGCGGATAGCGGCGCTCCATCTCGGCGTCGAAGCGCTTGAAGAACTCTTCGGCCATCGACTTCGCGACGCCATCGACCAGGCGCTGGCCCACCTGCGCGATCTTGCCGCCCACCTGCGCGGTGGCGCTGTAGGTCAGCTCGCAGCCGGCGCCTTCGCTGGGCGGCGCCAGGCTCACCTTGGCCGAACCCTTGCCGAAACCGGCCGGGCCGCCCTGGCCTTCGAAGTTCAGCGTGTAGCTGTTCGGCGGCAGCACGTCGGTCAGCAGGATCTTGCCGTTGAAGCGTGCGGCCACCGGCCCGATCTTCACGGCCATGCCGACGGCGTACTGGTTCTCGCCGGTGCCTTCGACCTTGTCGCAGCCGGGGATGCAGGCCTTCAGCACCTCCGGGTCGTTGAGGGCATCCCAGGCCTGTTGTTGCGGGACCGCCAGGCGGCGGCTGCCTTGCATTTCCATGTCGTTTGCCTCGTTCTAGTTTTTCAAGAGAGTGGCCAGGCTGGCGGCGAGATCCTCCAGCTTGGCGAGGTTGTGCACGGCCAGCATGCCGTGGGCGTAACGGTCCAGCACCGCCGCTCCCCGCGCCAGCGGAGCATAGCCCTCGTAGCGAAGCAGCGGGTTCAGCCACAGCAGCCGGCGACAGCGATGCGTCAGCCAATCGAGTTCGCGCGCCAGCACCTCGGGTTCGCCGGTGTCGAGCCCGTCGCTGACGACCAGCACCAGCGTGCGCCTGCCAACGAGCCGGCGCGCGTGCTGCTGGTGCAAGGTCGCAAGAGACTCGCCCAGCCGCGTGCCGCCCGCGAAGTCGTCGATGGAGGCACTGGCCGCGGCCAGCATCGCGTCGGTGTCGGCCAGACGGAAGGCGGGCGTGAGGTCCGTGAGATGCGTGCCGAACGCGAACACGTCGCGCCGGCGCTGGCCACGCGTGGCCGCATGCAGGAAGGCGAGCAGCAGGCGCGCATAGCGCTCCATCGAGCCGGATACATCCACCAGCACCAGCAGCGGCAACGGCTCCACGTTGCGCTGCAAGCGGCGCAGCAGCATCAGCTCACCACCGGTGTGGGCCGCCGCGCGGATGGTGCGCGCCCAGTGCAGCTGCGCGCCACGCGTGCCGGGGCGCGTGCGCCGCACGGGAATTCGCGGCACCGGCAGCGCCACTTCGCGCGCGAGCCGCTCGACCAGGCGGAATTCGCTGGCGCTCATCGCGTTGAAGTCGGCGTGCTTCAGGCGCTGCATCGCGCTGGCCGTCATGGCCGCGTCGAACTCCACTTCTTCTTCGGGCGGCTTGGGTGCGCCGCCGTAGCGCTGCTGCGGCGCCAGCGCCTCGCTCACGCGCGGGCGGCGCTTCTGCGGCTGCGCGGACGGCGCCTTCGGCAGCATCTGCTGCAGCAGCTTGTGGGCGATCTCGGGGTCGCGGAACCAGGCGTCGAACAGCTCGCGGAAGACTCCGCGCTCCTGTTCGCGGCTGACCAGCACTGCTTCCATCGCTGCGCCGAAATCGCCCTTGTCCTTGACGCCGACCAGCTGCGCGGCCTCCTGCGCCAGCGCGATGCGGGCGCTGTCCACGCGCAGGCCGGCGCGCCTGAGCGCGCGGCCGAAGCCCGCGATGTTGTCGGCCAGCTTGCCGCTGCGCGCGTCACCGAGCAGCATGGCCCATGCTCCCTCAGGCCGCCGCGGCGGGCTCGGGTTTGAGCAGCTCGCCGGCGAGCTCGCGGGTGAGCGCCGCCACGTCCTCGCGCTGCTTGAACAGGATACCGGCGGTGTCGGCGACGATCTCGGGGTCCAGCGCCAGCGTGTCCAGCGCCACCAGCGCCTTGGCCCACTCCACGCTCTCGGCGATACCAGGCGCGCGCTGGAAGGCATTGGCGAAGGGCTGGCTGCGCAGCCGGCCGACGAAGTCCGCCACCTGCTGCGACAGCGCCTCGCCAGCCTCGGGCACGCGGGCGCGCACGATGGCGAGCTCGCGTTCGCGCTCGGGGTAGTCCAGCCAGTGGTAGAGGCAGCGGCGCTTGACGGCGTCGTTCAGCTCGCGCGTGCGGTTGCTGGTGAGGATGGTCACCGGCGTGTGCTGCGCCTGGATCGTGCCGATCTCGGGAATGCTCACCTGGTACTCGCCCAGGTATTCCAGCAGGAAGGCCTCGAAGGGTTCGTCGGCCCGGTCCACCTCGTCGATCAGCAGCACGGCGCCAGGCGCAGGCGCTTGCAGTGCCTGCAGCAAGGGACGCCGGATCAGGTAGCGATCCTGGTAGACCTCGCGCTCCACCTGGTCGGCGCTTTCCTGGCCTTCGACCGCGCGCATGTGCAGCAGCTGCGCGGCGTAGTTCCACTCGTACAGCGCTTCGCGCAGCTCCAGGCCGTCGTAGCACTGCAGGCGCAGCAACTGCCGCTGCAAGGCGACCGCCAATGCCTTGGCCAGCTCCGTCTTGCCGACGCCGGGCTCGCCTTCCAGCAGCAGCGGGCGCTGCAGCTTCAGGGCCAGGAAGACGGCTGTGGCGAGGCGGCGCTCGGCGTAGTAGCCGGCCGCGACCAGGGCTTGCTGGAGTTCGTCGATGGAGGGGAACGGGGAGGCAGTCATCTGGGATGAATTATTCCCTCCCCCTCTGGGGGAGGGTCAGGGTGGGGGCATGCACGCAGCTGCCCCCACCCCTGCCCTCCCCCAGAGGGGGAGGGAGCAAAGAAGAATCACCCCAAGGCCTTCGCCACCGCCCGCTGCGTCAGCACGCCCACCAGGTTCGCCCGGTAGGCCGCGCTCGCATGCAGGTCGGCCGACAGCCCGGACGAGTCGACCTTCACGCCGGCCGCGGCCTGCGGGTCGAAGCTCTTCGTCAAGGCCTGTTCCAGCCCGGTGTGGCGGAACACGCCGTTGCCGCCGCCGGTGACCGCCACCCGCACGCCGCTGTCCGTCTGGGCGACGAACACGCCGATCAGCGCGAAGCGCGAAGCCGGCTGCTTGAACTTGATGTAGGCCGCCTTCCTGGCGATCGGGAAGCTCACCGAGGTGATCACCTCGCCTTCTTCCAGCGCAGTCGTGAACAGGCCCTGGAAGAAGTCGTCGGCCGCGATCTTGCGCTTGTTGGTGTTGACCGTCGCGCCCAGCGCCAGCACCGCCGCCGGATAGCAGGCCGCGGGATCGTTGTTGGCGAGCGAACCGCCGATGGTGCCCATCGCACGGACCTGGCGGTCGCCGATGCCGCCGGCCAGGTCGGCCAGCGCCGGGATCGCGGACTTGACGTCCGCGCCGGAGGCGACGTCGGCGTGCTTCGTCATCGCGCCGATCACGATCGCGTTGCCGTCACGCTTGATGCCCGCCAGTTCGGCGATGGCGCCCAGGTCGACCAGTTGCTCCGGGTTGGCCAGCCGCAGCTTCATCGAAGCCAGCAGGGTCTGGCCGCCGGCCAGCAGCTTGGCGTTGGAGTTGGCCGCCAGCTTGGCGGCGTCGCCTAGCGAGGAAGGACGTTGGAAATCGAATGCGTACATGGTGGTCCTCCGTTTTCAGGGCTTGGCCGCCTGGATGGCTTCCCAGACGCGCGCCGGCGAGGCGGGCATGTCCAGGTCCTTCACGCCCAGCGGGCGCAGCGCGTCGAGCACGGCGTTCATCACCGCCGGCGGCGAGCCGATGGCGCCGGCCTCGCCGCAGCCCTTGGTGCCCAGCGGGTTGTGCGTGCAGGGCGTGCAGACCGTGTCCAGCGTGAAGCTCGGGAAGTCGTCGGCCCGCGGCATCGCGTAGTCCATCATCGAGCCGGTCAGCAGCTGGCCGCTGTCCTTGTCGTACACGCAGTTTTCCAGCAGCGCCTGGCCGATGCCCTGCACCAGCCCGCCATGCACCTGGCCCTCGACGATCATCGGGTTGATGATGGTGCCGAAGTCGTCCACGGCGGTGAACTTGTCCAGCCGCACCACGCCCGTAGCCGGGTCCACTTCCACTTCGGCGACGTAGGTGCCGGCCGGGAAGGTGAAGTTGGTCGGGTCGTAGAACGCGGTCTCGTTCAGCCCCGGCTCCAGTTTGTCCAGCGGGTAGTTGTGCGGCACGTAGGCCGTCAGCGCCACCTGGCCGAAGGGGATCTTCTTGTCGGTGCCCTTCACCGTGAACTCGCCGTTGGCGAATTCGACGTCGCCGTCGCCCGCTTCCATCAGGTGCGCCGCGATCTTCTTGGCCTTGGCCTCGATCTTGTCCAGCGCCTTCATGATGGCGGCCCCGCCGACGCTGATGGAGCGCGAGCCGTAGGTGCCCATGCCGAAGGGCACGCGGCCGGTGTCGCCGTGCACCACGTCGACGTTCTCCACCGGGATGCCCAGGCGCGCCGCCACCACCTGCGCGAAGGTGGTCTCGTGGCCCTGGCCGTGGCTGTGCGAACCGGTGAACACCGTGACGCTGCCGGTCGGGTGCACGCGGATCTCGCCGCACTCGAACAGGCCAGCCCGCGCGCCCAGGGCACCCGCGATGTTCGACGGCGCGATGCCGCAGGCCTCGATGTAGCTGCTGTAGCCGATGCCCCGCTTCAGGCCCTTGGCCTCGCTCGCCTTTCGGCGGGCGTCGAAGCCCTTCACGTCCGCCAGCGCGTTGGCCTTGTGCATGGCGCCGACGTAGTCGCCGGTGTCGTACTGCAAGGCCACGGGCGTCTGGTAGGGGAAGGCCGTGATCATGTTGCGCTCGCGCAGTTCGTCCTGCGGGATGTTCATCTCCCAGGCCGCGCGCGTGACGATGCGTTCCAGCAGGTAGGTCGCTTCCGGCCGGCCCGCGCCGCGGTAGGCATCCACGGGCGCCGTGTTGGTGAACCAGGCGTCCACCTCGCAGTAGATCTGCGGCGTGGTGTACTGGCCTGCCAGCAGGGTCGCGTACAGGATGGTCGGCACCGCGGTGGCGAAGGTGGAGAGATACGCGCCCAGGTTGGCGTCGGTGTGCACCCGCAGCGCCTGGAACTTGCCCTGGCTGTCCATGGCCAGTTCGGCGTGCGACACGTGGTCGCGGCCGTGCGCGTCGGACAGGAAGGCTTCGCTGCGGTCGCAGGTCCACTTCACGGCGCAATTGAGCTGCTTGGCAGCCCAAGTCAGCGCCACGTCCTCGGCGTACAGGTAGATCTTGCTGCCGAAGCCGCCGCCCACGTCCGGCGCGATCACGCGCACCTTGTGTTCGGGCAGGCCCAGCACGAAGGCCGTCATCAGCAGGCGCTCGACGTGCGGGTTCTGGTTGGCGACGTACAGCGTGTATTCGTCGTTGGCGCGGCTGTAGGCGCCGATGGCGGCGCGCGGCTCCATCGCGTTGGGCACCAGGCGGTTGTTCACCAGGTCCAGCTTGGTCACGTGGGCGGCCTTGGCGAAGACGGCGTCCACCGCCGCCTTGTCGCCGATCGCCCACTTGTAGCAGTGGTTGTCCGGCGCGATGTCGTGCAGCGCGCTGGCCTGGGCGGCGTCACGCACGTCCACCACCGCGGGCAGGACGTCGTAGTCCACTTCCACGGCTTCGGCGGCGTTGCGCGCCTGTTCCACGGTTTCGGCGACGACCATCGCCACGTGGTCGCCCACGTAGCGCACCTTGCCTTGCGCCAGGATCGGGTGCGGCGGCTCCTTCATCGGCTGGCCGTCGGTGCTGGTGATCAGCCAGCCGCAGGGCAGCCCGCCCATCTTGCCGGCGACGTCGGCGCCGGTGAAGACCTTGACGACGCCGGGCATGGCCGCGGCGCGCTCGGTGGCTACGCTCTTGATCGTTGCGTGCGCATGCGGCGAACGCACGAACGCGGCATAGCGCTGGTTCGGCAGGTTGATGTCGTCGGTGTACTGGCCGCTGCCGGTGAGGAAGCGGTAGTCCTCCTTGCGGCGGACTTTCTCGCCGATGTGGGGCAGCTTGGCGAAGCCGTCGGATGCGCCCATGTCACACCCCCTTCATGTCGGCCGCGCCCTGCTGCACGGCCTTGACGATGTTCTGGTAGCCGGTGCAGCGGCACAGGTTGCCTTCGAGCTGCTCGCGGATCTGCGCCTCGCCCGCGCCGGGGTGGCGCTGGCACAGGTCCAGCGCGCTCATGACCATGCCCGGGGTACAGAAGCCGCATTGCAGGCCGTGGCACTCCTTGAAGGCCGCCTGCATCGGGTGCAGCGTGCCGTCCGCCTGGGCCAGGCCCTCGATGGTGGTGATCTCCGCGCCGGGGTGCTGCGCGGCCAGCGTGTTGCAGGACTTGATGGCGCGGCCGTTGACGAGGACCGTGCAGGCGCCGCATTGAGCGGTGTCGCAGCCCACGTGGGTTCCCGTCAGGCGCAGGTTTTCGCGGATGGCCGTGACCAGCAACGTGTTCGGCGCGACGTCCACCGACGCCTGCTTGCCGTTGACCTTGAGTTGTACCAGCATGTCTGTTGTCTCCTGAGGGTCTAGCAAAAAACGATTGTTGAACCCGACCCTGGGCCGTTCCCTAGGCGAAACCCTAGGTCCGGGCGCCACTGGCGGGAAATTCTCAAAATGGAACAATGGCTGCGCTGCGGCCCCTTACCATCCCGGCCCAGCCCAGGGAGCCAGCCGAATGAACCTGCCAGCTACCGTCGCCGCACAGAACCGCCTGCTGGAAATCGAGCAGGCGCGCCGCGCCGTGCTGGACGAAGGCAGTTCCATGACCGACATGCTGGTGAACAGCTGGTACGACGGCGCCTGGATCGAGCGCTCCTGGCGCCGCTGCCTGCAAAGCGGCCAGCGCCCGCAGGACCCGGTGGGCTTCGACCTGATCCCGGCGCCGCAGATCCGGCGCGTCGAGGAGGCCAACCACCAGCTCGTGACCGCCGCCCGCCCGGTGCTGGAGCAACTGGGCCGTGCCATCGCCAGCACCCGCTACTTCGCCATCCTGACCAATGAGGAAGGCGTGGTGGTCGACGCGCACGGGCCGATCGACCGCAGCGACCCGCGCGCCAGCGTCATCACGCGCATCGGCGTCGACCTGTCGGAGCGCAGCGTCGGCACCACCGCCATCGGCGCGGCGCTGACCGAGCTGCAGCCGGTGTGGCTGCACCGCGGCGAACACTTCTTCCAGGACACCGGCTGCTACAGCTGCGCCGGCGCGCCCCTGTTCGGGCCGGACGGCCGCTGCGTCGGCATGCTGGACCTGACCGGCATCGACGCCGCCGAACGCCCGGAGCTGAAGCACCTGGTGACGCAGTCGGCCCGCAGCATCGAGAACGCCCTGACGCTCGCGCGACCGCACCGGCTGGTGCTGCGCCTGAACTGGCCGGGGCGGCTGCTGGGGGACGACGACGACGGCATCGTCTGCCTCGATGGCGACGGCTGGGTGACCGGCAGCAACGGCGCTGCCCGCCAGATGGTGCCCGCGCTGGCCGGCGCCGGCCGGCAGCCGGTGCACTGCAGCGAACTCTTCGCCCAGCCTTGGGAACCGCTGTACGACCTGGCTCGCTGCTCGGAACAGGCGGCGCTGGAACTGCCGCTCTGGTCCGGGCTGCGGCTGGCCGCCCTGCCCCAGCTGCCCCGCGACAACGCCTCGGCGCAGCGCGTTCCATTGCGCGATGTGGAAATTGCGATGATCCGCAGGGCGGTCAGCGACGCGCGCGGCAACGTCATGGAAGCGGCCCGCGCCCTCGGTATCAGCCGCGCAACGGTTTACCGCAAGCTGTCACGAAAACCCGGCAAAAGCTGCTGACAGAAGACTGACGCGCCTAGAATGGGCGCGTGCCAGTGGTTCAGGCACATAACAAGTTTGTCTTCGGGGGACTTCCCGCACCAGGCCGTCGCTGCCGCATCAGCAGCGAAGCAGGCCGCGTGCGCGAACACAGAGGACCCGCCCGCGCGGCGGGGAACCGTAGCGATGTTTGGACTGCGGAAACTGATGGGACGTGACGCGCCGGTCACGCAGCAGCCGGAGGAAGACCACAACACGCAGGTCGACTCCAAGCTGCCGCATGGCGCGAACCTGGAGGCCGAATACGAGGCCCTCATCCTGTCGCAGTGCACGCGCTGGGGCATTTCGGAGACCTGCATCACGGTGGAAGTGCGCAATGCCGGCCGCGGGCCGCACGGGCGCGACGTCTACCTGGCCATGATCCGCCTCGCCCGCTGGGAGCGCGACTCGGCCCTGCGCATCCTGCTGGGGCTGCCGCTGCTGGAAGCCAAGATCCGGAAGATCCTGCACACGCTGTGGCTGATGGAAGTCAGCCACTTCGGCGGCCTGTGGCTGCATGCGTCCGAGCAGCTGGCCGGCACCGACGCGATGGAGGAACTGCGCCGGCTGGTGGTGGCCCTGGCCCCCGAGCCGGCGCCGGTGGGCACGGGCGGCAACGACGCCTTCGGCAGCGTGCTGGGCCAGCTGCCACCCGCCAGCGGCGCGACGAGCCATGCGCCGCTGGCGCCGCAGCACAGCCAGCCGGGGGAATCGCTTCCGCGTTGAACGCGCGGCCGGCGTCACTCCCCCAAAGCCACCACCACCGCCGACGGCTCGACCCGCGCCACCGCCTGCGCGCCCTTGCGCAAGCCGCTGCCAGCCTCGGCGAAGCCCACCAGCTGCAAACCACCGGCCAGCGACAAGGCCACTTCGCCGCCGCTGGCACGCGGGGCGCGCGTCACCGTGCCGGCGAGCTGGTTCACTGCTGCTGCGTCCGGCTCGCCGCCCGCGACGCCAACCGCCGTCGCCTTGCAAAGCGCCAGCACCGGCAAGCCCTTCTTCAACCCCAGCAACTGCACGCTCTCGCGCGTGATCCGCGCCACCAGCGGGTCGCCCCCGGCCAGCGTCAGCCCCACCTCCATCGCGCCCGCGCGCGGACGCAACGCCGCCACCGTGGCGGGCAGCTGGTTGCGCATGCTGGTGCGCAGCGCGATGCCACCCAGCGCCGGCGCGGGCGCCTGCAGCCGCCCCAGTACCGCGAGGCGGGCCCGCGCCATTTCGTCGGCCGCGTGCAGCACCTGCTCGCCCGCCGGCGTCGGCCGCGCGCCGCCGCCGCCCGTGCCGCCCACCGCGCGATCCAGCAGCGGCGCGCCGGCCAGGTTGCTCAAGGTGTCCAGTGCCTGCCAGGCCGCCTTGTAGCTGACGCCGGCATCGCGCGCGGCCTGCGAGATGGATCCCACCGCGGCGACGCGGCGCAGGATCTCCACGCGCTTGTCGGCGGTGGCGTGGCCGAGGGCGCCGGCCAGTTCGAGCTTGTTGCGGGACATGGACCCTATACTAGGCGCTATTCCAATCATGAATAGCGAGGTCGCCATGTTCCGCCGCCTGATCCCCCTGCTGCTTGCCGCGCCCCTCTTCGCCGCCCACGCCGGCCAGGTGCAGGTGGCCGTGGCCGCCAACATGACCGCGCCGATGAAGAAGGTCGCCGCCGACTTCGCGCAGGCCACCGGCCACGAGGCGGTCGTGACGATCGGGTCCACCGGCAAGTTCTACGCGCAGATCCAGTCCGGCGCCCCCTTCGAGGTCCTGCTGGCCGCCGACGACGAGACGCCGGCCAAGCTGGAAAAGGAAGGCCTGGGCGTGGCCGGCACCCGCTTCACCTACGCCGTCGGCAAGCTGGCGCTGTGGAGCGCCGACCCGAACACGGTCGACCCGCAGGGCGCGGTGCTGAAGCAGCCGCCCAAGGGCAAGCTCGCCATCGCCGACCCCAAGCTCGCGCCCTATGGCGCCGCGGCCATCGAGGCGCTGACCAAGCTGGGCCTGCTGGCCACCTGGCAGCCGCAGATCGTGCAGGGCGAGAACATCGGCCAGGCCTACCAGTTCGCCGCCACCGGAAATGCGACACTCGGCTTCGTGGCACTGGCACAGGTGATGGCGGACGGCAAGGTTTCGAAGGGCTCGGCGTGGATCGTGCCCGCGCAGCTGTACACGCCGCTGAAGCAGGACGCCATCGTGCTGAAGCCGGGCGCGGCCAACCCCGCCGCCACCGCGCTGGTGAATTACCTCAAGAGCGACGCCGCGCGTGCCACGCTGCGCGGTTACGGCTACGAATTCTGATCCATGGGCTTCACGCGCGAGGACTGGCAGGCGATCGCCCTCACGCTGAAGCTGGCGGCAACGACCACCGCGCTGCTGCTGGTGCTGGCGGCGCCGCTGGCCTGGTGGCTGGCGCGCACGCAGGCGCGCTGGCGCGGCGCCGTCGCGGCGGTCGTAGCCCTGCCCCTCGTGCTGCCGCCCACGGTGCTGGGCTTCTACCTGCTGGTCACCTTCGGCCCGCAGGGCTGGGGCGGGCAATTGACGCAGTCGCTGGGCCTGGGCCTGCTGCCCTTCACCTTCGCCGGCCTGCTGGTGGGCTCGATGCTCTACTCGCTGCCCTTCGCCGTGCAGCCGCTGCAGCATGCCTTCGAATCCGTCGGCCGCCGGCCGCTGGAAGTGGCGGCCACCTTGCGCGCCGGCCCGCTGGACACCTTCTTCCACGTGGTGCTGCCGCTGGCGCGCGGCGGCATCATCCAGGCCGCCGTCCTGAGCTTCGCGCACACCGTCGGTGAATTCGGCGTCGTGCTGATGATCGGCGGCAACATCCCCGGCCAGACGCGCGTCGTCTCCACCCAGATCTACGGCCACGTCGAGGCCATGCAGTACCCGCAGGCGCACGCGCTGGCGCTGGGCATGCTGGCCTTCTCCTTCGCCGTGCTGCTGGCGCTGGCCCTGTTGAATCGCCGCAGCACGCGGGTGTTCGGATGAGCGCACTCGAAGTACGGCTGCGCCTGGCGCGCGGCGATTTCATGCTGGACGCCGACCTGGCGCTCCCCGCCACCGGAATCACCGCCATCTTCGGCCCTTCGGGCTCGGGCAAGACCACGCTGCTGCGCTGCGTCGCCGGCCTGGAGCAGGCGGCGGAAGCGCGCATCGTCGTCGACGGGGAGGCCTGGGAAGACAGCGCGCAAGGCCTGCGCCTGCCAACGCATCGCCGGCCCCTGGGCTACGTGTTCCAGGAGGCGAGTTTGTTCGACCACCTGGACGTGGCCGGCAACCTGGCTTTCGGCCGCAAGCGCGCGCACGCGAGCGAGCCGCTGGAGCCCTTGCTGCGGCTGCTGGGAATCGAGGGCCTGCTGCACCGCCGCCCGCACGAACTCTCGGGCGGCGAGCGCCAGCGGGTCGCTATTGCCCGCGCGCTGGCGACGCAGCCGCGCCTGCTGCTGCTGGACGAACCGCTCGCCTCGCTGGACCTGGCGCGCCGGCGCGAGATCCTGCCCTGGCTGGAGCGGCTGCGCGACGAACTGCGGATCCCGATGCTGTACGTCACGCATTCCGGCGACGAAGTCGCGCGCCTGGCCGACCACCTCGTGCTGCTCGAAGCCGGCCAGGTGCGCGCCTCCGGTCCACTGGCGCAAACGCTCGCGCGCGTCGACCTGCCGGCGGTGCCCGGCGAGGAACCCGGCGCCGTGCTGGAGGCGACCGTGGTGGAACGCGACACGCACTGGAGCTTGATGCAGGTGCGCTTCGACGCAGGCCTGCTCTGGCTGCCGGACAACGGCCTGCCGCTGGGCCACGCGGTGCGCGTACGGGTGCTGGCGCGCGACATCAGCATCGCGCTGGCTCCGCCCGAGCAGAGCAGCATCCAGAACGTGCTGCCCTGCACGGTGCGCGCGGTCGCCGCTGCCGGCCATCCTTCCCAGGCGCTGGTGCAATTGGCCTGCGGCGAGTCGCTGCTGCTCGCGCGCATCACCGCGCGCGCGGCCGACATCCTGCAACTCGCACCCGGCAGGGCGGTGTGGGCGCAGGTGAAGTCGGCGGCGCTGGTAACCTGAGGGGGATGTCCCCTCCCATCGCCGGCCTCTACATCAACCTGGATCGCTGCCCCGAGCGCGCCGCCTTCATGGAGGCCCAGCTCGCACGCCTGGGGCTGGCAGGCGTGCTGCGGCATGCCGCCATCGACGCCGCGAACTTGCCGCCGGCGCCGGCCGGCTGCCCGCTGCTGCCCGGCGAGCGCGCCTGCTTCCTGTCGCACCTGCAGGCGCTGGAAAGCGCGCCCGCGGACCGCTTCACGCTGGTGCTGGAAGACGACATGGAATTGAGCGACCAGCTGCCCGAGCTGGTGGCCAAGGCCATCGCCGGGCCGCTGGACGGCGTCGACATCGCCTTCCTCGAATGCCAGCCGCACTACTCGCACGCGCACCTGTCGGCGCTGTGGGACGTGGCCTGCCGCCTTTTTCCACCCGGCAGCGCGCGGCGGGCCCAGGGCGTGGAGCTGGTGCCGGCGCAGCAGTTCTACAAATGGGGCACGGCGGCCTACGTGGTCTCGCCGGCCGGCCGCGGCAAGCTGCTCGCACTGATGCATGAATGGCTGCAGGCCGGCCCGCAGCTGCCGCTGGATCGCTGTGTCGAACAGGCGGTCGCCGCGCGCCAGCTGCAAGCCGTGATCACTGTGCCCTTCCTCGCCACGACCGCGCTGCAATGGCACGGCCGCAGCACCATCGCCAACGGCTGGCGCACGCCGCCGGATTTCCTGATGGTGATGCGGCGCCTGCTCTACGCCGGCAGCCTGCACGAGGTGCAACCGATGGCCCAGGCGCTGGCCGATGCGCAGGTCGATCCGGCGCTGCAGATGTTCGGGCTGGTGCTGCGCGAAGTGGCGGGCGTGAACCGGCAGGCGCAGGCCCAGGGCGGCAAATCCGCTTGAAAGCCGGCCGGCCAAGGCGAACAATGCGGCGCATGCTGGCCCCCATCCCCATGACGCCCATCGGCGTGATCCGCAGCCGCTTCGTCGATCCCGCCGGCATGCCGCTGCAGCCGGTCGCGGCGGCGGAGGAAATTGCGCAGGCCGAGATCTTCGAGCCCTATGCCGCGGCCCTGCAGGACCTCGAAGGCTTCGAATACCTGATCCTGCTGGCCCACATGCATCGCGCCACCGAGAAGCTGCAGGTGGTGCCCTTCCTGGACCAGGTGCCGCATGGCGTGTTCGCCACCCGCGCACCGGCGCGGCCCAATCGCATCGGCCTGTCGGTCATGCGGGTGATCGCGCTGGAAGGCCGCGTGCTGCGCTTCGCCGGCAACGACTTCGCCGACGGCACGCCCTTGCTGGACATCAAGCCCTACGTGCCCGCCTTCGACGTGCGGGCCACGGACCGCATCGGCTGGTATGCGGGCCGCCTCGGCGCGCTGCCGCACACCGTCGCCGACGACCGCATGGGCCAGCCCTAGTCGACGGCGACCATCACGCTGGAAGCCTTGATCACGCCATAGGCGCGGCTGCCGGGCTTGAGGCCCAGCGACTTCGCGGACTCCGTGGTGATGGTGGAGACGATCTCGATGCCGGGCGCGATCTCCAGGGTGACTTGCGTGGTGACGGGGCCATTCACGAGGGACTTGACCGTGCCGGGAAGCACGTTGCGGGCGCTGATCTTCATGGCGAACCTCCAGGAGGCAGGCATTTTCGCGCTGCGCCGCCCCGCTGAGCCTTGCGTTCGTCAGAACACCAGCGCCCGCCAGCGCGGGTCCTGCGTCCGTTCGACGAAGGCCACGGTGCCGCCCAGGCCGGCGCATTGCGAAGCGAGCGCGTCGCGCCCCAGCCCCCGCGCGGCCAGCGCCTGGCTGCAGGCGAGGATGCGCACGCCGGCGTCCGCGCAGGCTTGCAGGTAGTCGCGCACCGGCAGTTGCTCGGACCCGAAGCCGAGCTTCGTGCCCTGCTGCGCGGCCAGCAGCCAGTGCACCGAGCGGGCGGTGAACAGCATCTCCACTTCCAGGTCCAGCGCCGCCGCGGCCTGGGCGACGACGAAGGGGGTGGCGGCGCGCTCCGCGTCGCCGGGTCCACAGGACCAGACCATCAGGGCCAGGCCACCGCGCGCCGGCGTCACAGGTCCTCCATCTGCACGCGCGCGCGCACCGCCGCTTCGAGGCCGCCACCGTGGGCCAGCTGCGGGCGATCCGCGTCCCAGCGCGAAACCGCGATGCGCACCAGCCAGCCGCGGCCAAACGGGTCGAGATGCACCACCTCGGGCGTCTCGGCCAGCAGCGGATTCACCGCGCTCACCTCGCCCGTCAGCGGCGACTTGATCGCGACCACGCACTTGCTCAGTTCGGCCACGGCCAGCGTTTCGCCCTGCGTCACCCGCGTGCCCACGGGCTTGGGCCGGCACATGTAGAAGTCGCCGGACAGGTGCACGCCGAAGGCGCTGACGCCCACCTCCATGCAGCCATCGCCCCAGGGCCGGCACCACATGTCGTGCGAGAGGAAGTGGAAGCAGTCTTCCGGCCAGGCGAAGCCGAGGACGTCCATGGCTTCAGGGCGGAAGTTGGCGGAAGAAAGTGGGAGTCGAACCCACCCGGCGGCGCATGGCGCCACCCACTGGGTTTGAAGCCCAGCCGCCCCACCAGGAGCGATTTCCTTCCCTGTTCATGGCGCCTCCCACAGCCGCGTGTCCGGACGCAGGAGATGCCGGTCGCCGACCCGCCGCAGCAGGCCGACGCGGTCGAAGAATTCCAGCACCTGGATCGCGCGCTTGCGCCCGAGGCCGGTCGCGTCGCGGAAGCTCGCCGCGGTCACCACGCCTTCACGCGCGTCGAGTGCGCGCGCGAGACCCGCGAGCTCCTGCACGGCGCGCGGTGCATAGTACAAGTCCTTCACGACCTGGTACAGCTCGCCGGTCTGCGCCAGCCGCGCCAGCACCTGCCGCACCTGCGCTTCCGGCAGCCGCGTGTCGCCGGCGATGTCGCGCACCCAGGGCGGGTCGTAGCGGCCCTGCGCCAGCAGCGGCAGCGCCCGCTCGGCGACGACGCGGTCGGCGGCCCGCAAGGCTTCGCCGTGTTGCGGCAAGTGCAGGAAGCCGTTGCGCAGGCTCACGCGCCCGGCGCGCACCAGGTGCGCGACCAGGCCGTCCCACAAGGGTTCGGGCATGCGCGGCGCAGCCAGCCGGCGCGCACGCTGCAACCCGGGGCCGATCTCCTGCGGCGCCCCGGCGTGGAAGCTCCGCAGCGCGCCCAGCACGGCGGCTTCGGCCGCATCCAGTTGCGCGCGGCCGATCATCCAGCCGTCCTGAGCCGCCAGCGTGGCGCCGGGCACGGTCGCCGGATCGAAAGGCCAGCCCGCGTAGCCCGCGGCCCGCAGCCAGTCGCTGCCGTGCACGCCGTGCGGCGCATGGGCCAGCGTGGCGGCGAAGCGTTCGGCCGCATCGCCTGCGCGCTGCGACTGCAGAAAGGCGAGGCGCTCCGGCGCCTGCCGGTAACGCGCCGGCGCCGCGGTGGCCAGCACGCGGCCGCCCGCAAAGGTGCACTGCGCCGAAGCATCGCGCAGCACGAAGCGATCGCCCTGCCACGCGTGCACGCTGCCGCGCAGCACCAGTTGCGCCAGGCCTTCTTCCCCCACGGCGATGGCCGCCGCGCCGAGCACCGCCACCGTCGCCATGCGATCCTGCGTGCCCAGGTGCAGGTGCACCAGCGTTCCCGAACGCAGCGCGCGCGCTTCGGCCGGCGCTACGCGCAGCAGCACGTCCAGGCGCTCCGATTGCTGCGCGATCGCGGGCTCGCACAGCACCTGCCCGCGCTGCGCGTCTTCGCGGGCGAGGCCGGCCAAGCCGACGGCGCAGCGCTGCCCGGCCTGCGCCTCCTGCAATTCCACGCCATGGCTTTGCAGGCTGCGCACGCGCAGCGGCTGCTGCGGCGCGTGGGCCAGGCAGAGCGCGTCGCCAACGCGCACGCTGCCTGCGGCGATGCTGCCCGCCACGACGGTGCCGGTGCCCGGGAGCGTGAACACGCGATCCAGCGGCATGCGGAAACCCTGGCCCGGCAGCGGCGGTGGCACGGGCAGATCGGCTTCGCGCAGCAGCAGTTCGCGCAGTGCATCGAGCCCGTCACCGTGGATGGAAGACACGCACAGCACCGGCCAGTCCGCCCGGCCCGCATCGGCCAGCAAGGTCCGCGCCTGCGAGGTGCGCTGGCCCAGCAAGCCCTCCGCCACGCGGTCGATCTTGGTGATGACGACCGCGCCGCGCCGCACGTCCAGCAGCGCCAGGATCGCCAGGTGCTCCAGCGTCTGGGGCATCACGCCGTCGTCGGCCGCCACCAGCAGCAGCGCGAAGTCGATGCCGCTCGCGCCGGCCACCATCGTGTGCACCAGCCGCTCGTGGCCCGGCACGTCGACGAAGCCGATCGCGCGGCCGTCCGCGAGCGGGAGCGAGGCGTAACCCAGTTCGATGGTGATGCCGCGGCGCTTCTCCTCCGGCAGGCGGTCGGTGTCCACGCCCGTGAGCGCGCGCACCAGGGCCGTCTTGCCGTGGTCGATGTGGCCGGCGGTGCCGACGATCACGCCAGCGACTCCTTCAACATGCGCAGTTGCGCCAGCAGTTCCGCGGGCTCGTCGACGCAACGGCAATCGAGCAGCAGTTCGTCGCCGGTGATGCGCCCGATCACCGGCAGCGGTAAGGCCCGCAGGGCTTCGGCCAGCGCCTCCAGTGCCGTGCCGGTGCCGCGCTTGCCGTCCAGTGCCGGCGCGATCGCCAGTCCCGCGGACGGCAGCCGCTCCACCGGCAGCGAGCCCGAGCCGATCTGGCTTTGCATCGCGGCGAGCCGCACGCCATAGCGCGGCGCCACGCTCGCCTGCAGCGGCTTCAGCAGCACGCGCGCGACCGCCTCCACCTCGGCCTGCGGCCGCGCCAGCCAGCGCAGCGTGGGCAGCTCGCGCGCCAGCAGCTCGGGCTGCCGGTACAGCATCAAGGTGGCTTCCAGCGCGGCCAGCGGCAGCTTGGACAGGCGCAGCGCGCGCTTCATGGGGAAGCTGCGGATGCGCGCGACGAGGTCGCGGCGGCCCACGATCAGGCCGGCTTGGGGGCCGCCCAGCAGCTTGTCGCCCGAGAAGGTGACGACGCCGCAGCCGGCCGCCAGCATCTCCTGCGCCGTCGGCTCCTTGGGCAGGCCCCACAGGCTCATGTCGACGAGCGATCCGCTGCCCAGGTCCGTCACCAGCGGCAGCTCGTGCTCCTGCGCGAGCTGCGCCAGCTGCGCCTCCGCCACCGAGGACGTGAAGCCCTGCACCGCGTAGTTGCTGGTGTGCACCTTCAGCAGCAAGCCGGTGTGGGCGTTGATCGCGCGGGCATAGTCGGCCAGGTGCGTGCGGTTGGTCGTGCCGACCTCCACCATCCTCGCGCCGGCGCTGGCCATCACGTCCGGCATGCGGAAGGCGCCCCCGATCTCCACCAGTTCGCCGCGCGAGACGATCGCCTCGCGGCCACCCGCGAGCGCGGCCAGCGTCAGCAGCACCGCCGCGGCATTGTTGTTGACGACCGTCGCCGCCTCGGCGCCGGTGATCTCGCACAGCAGCTCCTCGACGATCGTGTCGCGCTCGCCCCGGTCGCCGCTGGCCAGGTCGTATTCGAGGTTGACGGGCCCTTCCATCATCCGCGCGACATGCGCCAGCGCGGCCGGCGGCAGCACCGCGCGGCCCAGGTTGGTGTGGATCACCGTGCCGGTGAGGTTGAGGACCCTTTGCAGCCTCGGCGCCAGCCTTTGCCGCACCCGCGCCGCCAGCGCCGCGCCCAGCGTGGGCGCCAGCAGCTGCTCGCGATCGAGCGCGCCGGCCACGGCCAGCTGCCGCAGTTCGTCGAGCAGCGCGCGGGCCTCGCGCGCCACGAAGGTGTGGCCTTGCGTGCCCAGCAGGTCCTGCAGCGCGGGCAGCCGCAGCAGCTTGTCGACCGAAGGCAGATCCTGGGGCCTCGCCTTCGAGCCGTGGACCACGGACTCTTCGGGCGCGGCCATCACCCGCCTCCGCCGTCAGGGTCGCCGAACAGCAGCATCAGGTTGACGCCGTGGTTCTCGAAGCCGGCCTGCTCCACCAGCAGGTCCAGCGTGACCGACGCCAGGTCGTCCGCGACGGCCTCCACCAGGGGGTCGCGGTCACGCCGCACGATCTTCAGGTAGCTGCCGCATTCGTCGCAGGTCTCGGCCTCCACCGCGGGCTGCCGGGCCGTCTCGCCGCCATCCATGGGCGCCAGCAAGCGGTACTCGATGCCCTTGGTGCTGAGGCAACGGCTGCACTTCACGCGCACCATGTGCCACTGGGTCGAACACAGCGAGCATTGCAGGTAGCGCAGGCCGCCCGCGCCGGGGTCGATGCGGATGACGCTCGCCACCGGCCGGCTGCCGCAGCACGGGCAACGGGTCGGGTCGTCGACGCGGCCGAAAGGCGGCAGGCGATCCGTGCCGTGCGCCTCCTGGGTGGCCAGCACCAGGTGCGTCCAGTAGACCTGCAAGGCCGCCGCGATGAAGGGCGCGGCCGCCAGGTCCAGCCCCAGGGTCACCCCATCCAGCAGGCGGTCCGCCTGGCGTTCCAGCATCTCGTCGGGCGCGCCGCGCAAGGCCTCGACGGCGGTCCGGGTGGGCCCGGACGGCAGCCGCTGCAGCAGCGCATCGAGAATCGGATGCAGGCCGTCGCGCCACTGCGGCGCGCGCGGCCACAAGGGCGCCGGCAGCGGCGGCTGGCCCGCATAGGCGGCCGCCATCAGTGCCTGCGGATCCGGCACGCGCACGGCGGGAAAGTCCTGCAGCACGGCGTGCTGCGCCTGCGCGATGTCCGCGACCAGCAGCAGGTAGTCGCGCATCGCGTGGCCGGCGGCGCGCTGGCGCAGGCGGATCGCGCGGTCGGCGAACACCTCGCCGCGCACGGGCATGTACAGCAGGGACGCCTGCTGGCCCGCGCGGGCCGCGATCTCCTCCGGGCTGAGCAGGGGGCTGGGGTTCATTGGTCTCCGTTCACCTGCCGGTACCACAGCGGATGGTGGCGGCGCGCCCAGGCCGGCGTGACCCAGCCGCGGGTCATGGCCCGCACCGAGCCCTTCACCCAGATCGCGGCATAGACGTGGATGATCACGCCCAGGATCAGCAGGAAGGCGGCAATGGCGTGCAGCAGCACGGCGATGCGCCGCAGCAGGATGGGAAAGGCGTTCGCGAAGTACGGCTGCCAGAACACGAAGCCGGTCACGAACAGCACCAGCAGGCAAACGGCGAACAGCCAGAACACGCCCTTCTGCCCCGCGTTGTACTTGCCGATCGGGGGCATGGCGTCCTCGTCGCCGCGCAGCAGGCGCGGCGAGCGGCGCATCCACTCGCTGTCGCGCGGCTGCCAGAGGTTGTCGCGCCAGACCTGGAAGAACAGGAAGACGAAACCCAGCACCATCAGCAGGCCGAAGAAGGGATGCAGGATCTTCGTCCAGGTGCCGCCGCCGAACAACGCGGTGAAGAACCAGAACACCGGATGGAAGATGGCCAGGCCCGTGAGCCCGGCGCACAGGAACAGCAGCGCGACCATCCAGTGGTTGATGCGCGTGCCGTCAGAATAGCGGCGGATCAGGCGGGCCATGTCATTTCACCTCCATGGATTGGTTTTCGCGCTTGCGCCTGTCTTCCCTGCTCTCGTCCTCTTCGTCTTCCTCCACCTCCAGCGGGCCGACCTTCATGTAGTGGAAGAAGCCGGCCAGCACCGCACCCACCATCGCCACGGCGGCCAGTGGCTTGGCCAGGCCCTTCCACAGGCCCACCAGCGGGCTGATCGTCGGATGCGCCGGCAGGCCGACGATCTCCGGCTGGTCACCGTGCTGCAGCACGTACATGACGTGCGTCCCCCCAACGCCCTCCGGGTTATAGATAGCGGGTTGGACAAAGCCGCGTTGCTTGAGTTCCGCCACGCGTTCTGCCCCGAACTCCAACATGTCCTCCTTGGTGCCGAAGCGGATCGCGCCGGTCGGGCACGCCTTCGCGCAGGCCGGTTCCAGGTTGACGGCGACGCGATCGGAGCACAGCGAACACTTGTACGCCTTGTTGTCCGTCCTGGATAAGCGGGGAATGTCGAACGGGCAGCCGGTGACGCAGTTGCCGCAGCCGATGCAGTTCTCGCTGATGAAATCGACGATGCCGTTGCTGTAGCGCACGATGGCGCCCGGCGACGGGCAGGCCTTCAGGCAGCCGGGGTCGGCGCAGTGCATGCAGCCGTCCTTGCGAATCAACCATTCGAGCCGCGTGGATTGGTCCGGCTGCTTCATCTCCACTTCGTGGAACTGCATGACCGTCCACGACTTCGGCGTCAGGTCGGGCGGGTTGTCGAGATAACCCACGTTCACGCCGACCTCGTCGCGCAGGTCGTTCCATTGCATGCACGCCACCTGGCAGGCCTTGCAGCCGATGCAGCTGGACACGTCGATCAGCTTCGCCACTTCAGGCGTGTGGCGGGCCTGCGGCGTGGCCGTGGTGGTGGCCGAGCGCGCCGCGATGTCGAGGGATTGCAGCGAGCTCATGTCATGCCCTCTCGATGTTCACGGTGAACGCCTTGTACTCGGGGGTCTGCGAATTCGCGTCCCCCACGAACGGCGTCAGCGTGTTGACCAGGTAACCGGGCCGGGCGACGCCGACGAAGCCCCAGTGGTTGGGCAGGCCCACCGTGTCCACGGTCTTGCCGTCCACCGTGAGGCGCGGGATGCGCTTGGTGACCATCGCCACCGCCTTGATGGAGCCGCGGTTGGACGAGACCTTCACCATGTCGCCGTTGGCGATGCCCCTGGACTTCGCCAGTTCCTCGCCGATCTCCACGAACTGCTGCGGCTGGAGGATGGCGGAGGTGAGCACGTTCTTGGTCCAGTAGTGGAAGTGCTCGGTCAACCGGTAGCTGGTGGCCACCAGCGGGAAGTCCCTGGGCTTGCCGAAGGCTTCCATGTCGCCCTTGAACACCCGCGCGGCGGGGTTGGCCCGCGCCTTCGGGTTGCTGTTCATCGGGTTGGTTTCCAGCGGCGACTCGAAGGGTTCGTAGTGCTCCGGCAGCGGCCCGTCGGCCATGCCAGTCGGCGCGAACAGGCGCGCCACGCCCTCGGCGGTCATGATGAAGGGCTGCACCCGCTCGGGATCCGACGGATCCGCGTCGGGGCGGATGTCCGGCACGTCGGCCCCGCCCCAGGCCTTGCCGGTCCACTGCACCAGCTTGCGCCTGGGGTCCCAGGGCTTGCCGTCGGGCGCGCTGGACGCGGCGTTGTAGAGGATGCGGCGGTTGGCCGGCCAGGCCCAGGCCCAGTTCAGCGTCTGGCCGATGCCCCAGGGGTCGGCGCTGTCGCGCCGCGCCATCTGGTTGCCGGCCTGCGTCCACGCGCCGGCAAAGATCCAGCAGCCGCAAGCCGTGCTGCCATCGTCGCGCAGGAGCCCGAAGCCGGACAGCTGTTCGCCCGCCTTCGCCAGCACCGCCGGCGCCGCGCCGGGGTTCTTCGGGTCCGGCGGCGCCAGCACGTCGGCCAGCGCCTTGCCGTTGTATTCCATCGCGATCTCCTCGGCGGAGGGCGCGGACGGAATCTTGTACGGCCAGGTGAGCTTGAGGATGGGGTCCGGGAAGGCTCCGCCGTCCTTCGCATACAGCGCGCGGATGCGGCTGAACAGGCCGGCCATGATCTCGACGTCGCCCCGCGCCTCGCCCGGCGGGTTGGCGCCCTTCCAGTGCCACTGCAGCCAGCGGCCGGAGTTGGTGATGGAGCCGTCCTCCTCCGCGAAGCAGGTCGAGGGCAGGCGGATCACCGTGGTCTGGATGTCCGCGGTCTTGACGTCGTTGTGCTCGCCGAAGTTGCGCCAGAACTCCGCCGTCTCGGTGTTCAGCGGGTCGATGGTCACCAGCCACTTCAGCTTGGAAAGGCCGGCGACGATCTTCTTCTTGTTCGGGAAGGAGCCCACCGGGTTGAAGCCCTGGCAGATGTAGCCATTGAGCTTGCCCAGGTTCATCAGCTCGAAGGCCTGCAGCACGTCGTACAGCTTGTCGATCCTGGGCAGGTAGTCGAAGGCCCACTTGTTGTCCGCCGTCGCGGCGTCGCCCCACCAGGCCTTCTGCAGGCTGACGAAGAACTTGGGGTAGTTCTGCCAGTACGACATCTGGTTGGGACGCAGCGGCTTCAGCGCGCGGGTCTTGTAGTAGGTCTCCAGGTCCTGCTCGTTGTCCCGCGCGAGCGACATGTAGCCGGTGAGCGAGTTCGACAGCAGCCCCAGGTCGGTGAGGCCCTGGATGTTGCTGTGGCCGCGCAGCGCGTTCATGCCGCCGCCCGGGATGCCGATGTTGCCCAGCAGCAGCTGCACGATGGCCGCCGTGCGGATCATCTGCGAGCCCGTGCTGTGCTGCGTCCAGCCCAGCGCGTACATGATGGTCATGGCGCGGTCCGGCACCGCGGTCGCGCCGATCATGTCGCAGATCTTCAGGAACGCTTCCCTGGGCGTGCCGCAGATGCGGTTCACCATCTCTGGCGTGTAGCGCGAGAAGTGCTGCTTCATCAGCTGCAGCACGCAGCGCGGATGCTGCATCGTCGGGTCGGTCTTCGCGAAGCCCTGCTCGTCCAGCTCGTAGGCCCAGCTCGCCGGGTCGTAGCTGCGCTTCGTTTCGTCGTAGCCGGAGAACAGGCCGTTGTCGAACTTGAAGCCCTCGCCCACGAGGAAGGGCGCGTTGGTGTACGCCGCCACGTACTGCTGCTGGATCTTGTTGTTGGACAGCAGGTAGTTGATGACGCCGCCCAGGAAGGCGATGTCGCTGCCCGCGCGGATCGGCGCGTAGTAGTCGGCCATGGCCGCCGAGCGCGTGAAGCGCGGGTCGACGACGATCAGCCGGGCCTTGTTGTTGTGCTTGGCCTCCACCACCCACTTGAAGCCGCAGGGGTGGGCCTCGGCGGCATTGCCGCCCATGATGAGGACGAGGTCGGCGTTCCGGATGTCCACCCAGTGGTTGGTCATCGCGCCGCGTCCGAACGTCGGGGCCAGACTGGCCACCGTCGGTCCGTGTCAAACCCGCGCCTGGTTGTCGAAGACGAGCATCCCGAGGGAGCGCATCGTCTTGTGGGTGATGTAGCCGGTCTCGTTGGACGAGGCGGAGGCGCACAGCATGCCGCTGGTGATCCAGCGGTTGACCGTCTTGCCGTCGGCGTTGGTGGCCTGGAAGTTGGCGTCGCGGTCGGCCTTCATCAGCTGCGCCAGCCGGTCCAGCGCTTCGTCCCAACTCACGCGCTTCCATTCGCTCGCGCCCGGCTCGCGGATCTGCGGATACTTCAGGCGGTTCTCGCTGTGCACGAAGTCGAGCAGGCCGGCGCCCTTGGGGCACAGCGTGCCGCGGTTCACCGGGTGGTCCGGGTCGCCTTCGATGTGGATGATGTCAGACAGGGCGTTCTTGGACTTGTCGCCCAGGCCGTACATCAGGATGCCGCAGCCCACCGAGCAGTAGGGGCATGTGTTGCGGGTCTCCGAGGCGCGCCCCAGCTTGAACTGGCGCGTCTCCGCCAGCACCGCGGTCGGCGAGAAGCCCAGCACCGCGAGCGTCGAGGCCGTGAGCCCTGCGCCGCTGGCACGGAAGAACTGCCTTCGGTTCATGTCCATCGGGTCCTCCTCGGGATCATTGGGCGGCCGACACGAAAGGAAGGGCTGGTCATGACGGCTCCGTTGCCGAAAGCGCTAGCTTGCCGCAATTGACGTGCTGCATGGCGGGCGGCCAGGCATTTCAAACCCTTATGAACGCCCGCGCATAGCTCTCCCACTCCGTCATTCAAGGCGTGAATCGATGGATATGCAAGGCGCCATCGACGAATCACCGCATGCGTCGATTCAATTTGACCCGCCGTGAAACCGCCGCTGACACTCGCGCCGACGAACAACAGGAGGCAGGCATGCGCGATCCATCCACTCCCCGCCAGCAGGAAGTGCTGCTGGCCACGCCGTCCGAGCTGCGCGACCGCATCCGGCAGCTCGGGAAACCCGCGGCGCGCGCCGACGATCCGCGTCTCGCGCAGGTGCACGCCATCCTCAGCGAGCTCGGTGCGCAGCCGGGGCCGCTGCTGCCCGTGCTGCATGCGGTGCAGGACGCCTTCGGCTGCATCCCGCCCGAGCTGGTGGGCCCGATCGCCGAAGGGCTGAACCTGTCGCGCGCCGAGGTGCACGGCGTCATCACGTATTACCACCACTTCCGCAGCGAGCCGGCGGGACGCCATGTGCTGGAGGTGTGCCGCGCCGAGTCCTGCCAGGCCATGGGCAGCGAGGCGCTGTGGCACGAGGCCTGCGCGGGCCTGGGCCTGCCGGCTGGCGGCGGCACGACGGTGGATGGAGCGCTGACGCTGGAGCCCGTGTACTGCCTGGGGCTTTGCGCACAGTCGCCTGCAGCGATGCTCGACGGCCATCCGCATGCGCGGCTGGATACCGGGCGCATGTCGTCCCTCGTCGCTCGCAGCGTGGAGGCCGCATGAACCGGATTCGTGTCTTCGTCCCGCGCGACAGCGCGGCACTGGCTGTGGGCGCCGATGAAGTCGCCGCGCGCATCGCGGCCCTCGCGCCCGCTGAGGTCGAGATCGTCCGCAACGGCTCGCGCGGCATGCTGTGGCTGGAGCCGCTGGTGGAAGTGGAAACTCCGCTGGGCCGGGTGGCTTACGGCCCGGTGGCGCCCGGAGACGTGCCCTCGCTCATCGAAGCCGGTTTCCTGCAAGGCGATGAACATCCGCTGCTGGTGGGCATCACGGACCGCCTGCCCTGGCTGAAGTCGCAGGAGCGCCTGACCTTCGCCCGCGTGGGCATCACCGATCCTCTCTCGCTCGCCGACTACGAGGCCCACGGTGGCCTGGCCGGCTGGCGGCAGGCGCAGTCACTGCCCCCGGCGGCCATCGTGCAGCAGGTGCTGGACTCGGGCCTGCGCGGACGCGGCGGCGCGGCCTTCCCGGCCGGCATCAAGTGGCAGACGGTAGCGGCCGCGCAGGCGCCGCAGAAGTACGTCGTCTGCAATGCCGACGAAGGCGACTCGGGCACCTACGCCGACCGCATGCTGATGGAGGGCGACCCCTTCCTGCTGATCGAAGGCATGGCGATCGCGGGCCTGGCCACCGGCGCCACGCGCGGCTACGTCTACGTGCGCTCCGAATATCCGCATGCGATTGCGACGCTGCGCGAGGCCGTGGCCAGCGCCCGCGGCGCCGGCCTGCTGGGCCCGCACTTCGAGCTGGAAGTGCGCAAGGCCGCCGGCTCCTACGTCTGCGGCGAGGAGACGGCGATGCTGGAAAGCCTGGAAGGCCGGCGCGGCATCGTGCGCGCCAAGCCGCCGCTGCCGGCGCTCCAGGGCCTGTTCGGCCAGCCGACCGTCATCAACAACGTGCTCACCTTCGCCGCGGTGCCGACGGTGCTGGCAAAGGGGCCGCTCGCCTACCGCGACTTCGGCATGGGCCGCTCGCGCGGCACCCTGCCCTTCCAGCTGGCCGGCAACGTGCGGCGTGGCGGGCTGGTGGAGAAGGCTTTCGGCGTGACCTTGCGCGAGCTGATGTTCGACTACGGCGGCGGCACTGCGTCCGGCCGGCCGCTGAAGGCCGCGCAGGTGGGCGGCCCGCTCGGCGCCTACCTGCCCGAGTCGCAGTGGGACCTGCCGCTGGACTACGAAGCCTATGCGGCGGTCGGCGCCGTGGTCGGCCACGGCGGAATCGTGATGCACGACGACCGCGCCGACATGGCGCGACTCGCGCGCTACGCCATGGAGTTCTGCGCCATCGAATCCTGTGGCAAGTGCACGCCCTGCCGCATCGGCTCCACGCGCGGTGTCGAAGTGGTGGACCGCATCGCCGCCGCCGACCCGCAGCTGCGGCCGCAGCAGGTGAAGCTGCTGCGCGACCTGTGCGACACCATGCTGCACGGCTCGCTCTGCGCCATGGGCGGCATGACGCCCTACCCCGTGCTGTCCGCCCTGAACCACTACCCCGAGGACTTCGGCATCGCGGCTCCCGGCCGCGCCGCCGCCTGAAAGGAGCCGCCATGCTGGACCACCTGAAAGCCGAGGACTACGGCACGCCCAAGCGCGAGTCCGAACAGGAAGTGACCCTGGAGATCGACGGCGCGTCGGTCACCGTGCCCAAGGGCACTTCGCTGATGCGCGCCGCCGTCGGAGCCGGCAGGCGCGTGCCCAAGCTGTGCGCCACCGACAGCGTGGAGCCCTTCGGCTCCTGCCGCCTCTGCCTGGTGGAGGTCGAGGGCCGCAAGGGCTTCCCGGCCTCCTGCACCACGCCGGCCGAAGCCGGCATGAAGGTGCGCACGCAGACGCCGCGCCTGCAGGAGTTGCGCAAGGGCGTGATGGAGCTCTACATCTCCGACCATCCGCTGGATTGCCTGACCTGCAGCGCCAACGGCAACTGCGAGCTGCAGGACATGGCCGGCGTCACCGGCCTGCGAAACGTGCGCTACGGCTTCAAGGGCGCCAACCACCTCGACGCGAAGAAGGACGAATCGAATCCCTACTTCACCTACGACGCATCGAAGTGCATCGTCTGCAGCCGCTGCGTGCGCGCCTGCGAGGAGCAGCAAGGGACTTTCGCGCTGACCATCAGCGGCCGCGGCTTCGAGTCGCGCGTGTCGCCGGGCCAGGACCAGCCCTTCATGGAAAGCGAGTGCGTCAGCTGCGGCGCCTGCGTCGAAGCCTGCCCCACGGCGACCCTGCAGGAAAAGACGGTCATCGAGCTGGGCCAGCCGGAACACAGCGTGCTGACCACCTGCGCCTACTGCGGCGTGGGCTGCGGCTTCAAGGCGGAGATGAAGGGCAACCAGGTCGTGCGCATGGTGCCCTGGAAGGACGGCAAGGCCAACGAAGGCCACTCGTGCATCAAGGGCCGCTTCGCCTGGGGCTATGCGACGCACCAGGACCGCATCACCAAGCCCATGATCCGCAAGAGCATCACCGAGCCCTGGCGCGAGGTGAGCTGGGAAGAGGCCATCGGCTACGCCGCGTCCGAGTTCCGGCGCATCCAGGCCAGGCACGGGCGCGAGTCCATTGGCGGCATCACTTCCTCGCGCTGCACCAACGAAGAGACCTACCTCGTGCAGAAGCTGGTGCGCGCGGCCTTCGGCAACAACAACGTCGACACCTGCGCCCGCGTCTGCCACTCGCCCACCGGCTATGGCCTGGGCCAGACCTTCGGCACGTCCGCCGGCACCCAGACCTTCAAGTCGGTCGAGAAGAGCGACGTCATCCTGGTGATCGGCGCCAACCCGGCGGCCGCCCACCCGGTGTTCGCCTCGCGCATGAAGAAGCGGCTGCGCCAGGGCGCCAAGCTGATCGTCATCGACCCGCGGCAGATCGACCTGGTGAAGTCGCCGCACATCCAGGCGGCCTTCCACCTGCAGCTGCGGCCGGGGACCAACGTCGCCCTGGTCAGCGCGCTGGCGCACGTGGTCGTGACCGAAGGCCTGCTGGCGCAGGACTACATCGCCGAGCGCTGCGACGAGAAGTCGTTCCTGCAATGGCAGGAGTTCGTCGCCCGGCCGGAGAACTCGCCCGAGGCGATGGAAGCCATCACCGGCGTTCCCGCGGACCTGGTGCGCGGGGCTGCACGCCTGTACGCCACCGGCGGCAACGCTGCCATCTACTACGGCCTAGGCGTGACCGAGCACGCGCAGGGCTCGACGATGGTGATGGGCATCGCCAACCTCGCCATGGCCACGGGCAACGTGGGCCGCGAGGGCGTGGGCGTCAACCCGCTGCGCGGCCAGAACAACGTGCAAGGCAGCTGCGACATGGGCAGCTTCCCGCACGAGCTGCCCGGCTACCGCCACATCTCCGACAGCACGGTACGCGGCACTTTCGAGGCCGCGTGGGGCGTGGCGCTCGACGCCGAGCCCGGCCTGCGCATCCCCAACATGTTCCATGCGGCGCTGGCCGGCAGCTTCAAGGGCCTGTACTGCGAGGGCGAGGACATCGTGCAGTCCGACCCCGACACGCAGCACGTGGCGGCGGCGCTTTCGGCTATGGAATGCATCGTGGTGCAGGACATCTTCCTGAACGAGACGGCCAAGTACGCGCATGTGTTCCTGCCCGGCTCCTCCTTCCTGGAGAAGGACGGCACCTTCACGAATGCCGAGCGCCGCATCTCGATGGTGCGCAAGGTGATGAAGCCGCTGGGCGGCTACGCCGACTGGGAGGTGACGCAGCTGCTGTCGAACGCGCTGGGCTACCCGATGGAGTACACCCATCCGCGCGAGATCATGGCGGAGATCGCGGCGCTGACGCCCACCTTCGCCGGCGTGACCTACGAGAAGATCGCGCAGCACGGCAGCGTGCAGTGGCCTTGCAACGAGGAGACCGGCGAGCTGGGCACGCCGATCATGCACGTGGGCCAGTTCGTGCGCGGCAAGGGACGCTTCCTGATCACCAGGTACGTGGCCAGCGACGAGAAGGTCACCTTGAAGTACCCGCTGCTGCTGACGACGGGCCGCATCCTGTCGCAATACAACGTGGGCGCGCAAACGCGGCGCACGCCCAACAGCCAGTGGCACAGCGAGGACCGGCTGGAGATCCATCCGCACGACGCCGAGGACCGCGGCATCCAGGACGGCGACTGGGTCGGCATCTCCAGCCGGGCCGGCGAGACGGTGCTGCGCGCGCTGGTCACCGAGCGCATCCAGCCGGGCGTGGTCTACACCACCTTCCACTTCCCGGAGTCGGGCGCCAACGTCATCACCACCGACAGCTCCGACTGGGCGACCAACTGCCCCGAGTACAAGGTGACGGCGGTGCAGGTGCTGCCGGTGGCGCAGCCCTCGGAGTGGCAGCAGGCCTATGCGCGCTTCAACCGCGAGCAGCTGGGCCACCTGGAGGCGGCTTCGGCCGTCACCGGCAAATGAAGCCCTTCGATGCACCACTGGCGCCGCCGGCCGGCGTGCGCGCGCTGGCCGTGAGCCAGCGGCGCGGCGCGGAGCTGCGCGAGACGCAGGACTGGGTGGCCGAGGAAGTGCCGGTGGCGCTGGAGTACAACGGCCTGTCGCATGCCGTGATGCTGGCGACGCCGGCGGACCTGGAGGACTTCGCCCTGGGCTTCTCGTTCACCGAGGACCTGGTCGATTCGCCTTCCGACGTGCGTGACATCGAGGTCGTCGAAGGCGAGCTCGGGATCACCGTGCGGCTGGAGATCGCTTCTTCGTGCTTCGTGCGGCTGAAGGAGCGGCGGCGCAGCCTGGCCGGCCGCACCGGCTGCGGGCTGTGCGGCGCGGAGAGCCTGCCTCAGGCGGTGCGGCGTCCGCCGGTCTTGCAGTCTGCGGCATGTTTCGATGCCATTGCCGTCAGGTTGGCCATGGAAGCCTTGCGCGAACGGCAACCGCTTCATGCGGCCAGCGGTGCTTCGCATGCCGCTGCATTTGCCGATTGTTCTGGCGCGTTGCGGGTCGTGCGCGAAGACGTCGGCCGCCATAACGCGCTGGACAAGCTGGCGGGCGCGATGTTGCGTGAGCGGCGCGACGCGTCTTCCGGCTTCGTCGCCGTCACCAGCCGCGCGAGCTACGAGATGGCGGGCAAGACGGCTCGTCTCGGCGCGCCCCTGCTGGCAGCCGTCTCCGGCGTCACGGCCCTCGCCGTCGAAGTTTCAGAGGAAGCGGGCCTGTGCCTGGCCGGCTTCGCCCGGGGCGACAGCCTCAACCTTTACGCGCACCCGCAGCGCATCCGCCATGGAAAGTGAAAGCCTGGTCCGCATGGCCAACCGCATCGGCGACTTTTTCGAATCCTTCCCGGACCGCGAAGAAGCGCTGGACGGCATCGCCAACCACATCCGCAAGTTCTGGGAGCCGCGCATGCGCACGCAGCTGCTGGCGGCGATCGATGCGGGGGATTCGGGGTTGCGGCCGGAGGTTCTCGAAGCAATAGCACGGCATCGCGCCATGTTGACACCTGCCCGGCCGGTGCCGACCGCGTAGGGTGCGCAGCTTGCTGCGCACCATGCGAAGCGTTTCGTGCGGTGCGCAGCGGAGCTGCGCACCTTACGGGTGGATATCCGTCTTCTGGTTGATGATCCGCCCCACCAGGCCGTACTCGATCGCCTCTTCCGCCGACAGCCAGCGGTCACGCTCGATGTCCAGGGCCACCTGGTCGTAGGACTGGCCGGTGGCGTCGGAGATGGTCTTGGCGATGCGTTCGCGCGCCTTGATGATTTCCTGGGCGTGGATCGCGATGTCGCTGGCCGGGCCGCCGGCGCCGCCGGACGGTTGGTGGATCAGGAAGCGCGTGTTGGGCGTGCAGAAGCGGCGCTCCTTGGGCACGGACAGGTACAGGTGGGTGGCGGCGCTGCCCACCCAGCCGGTGCCGATCATGTTCACCGGCGAGCTGATGAAGCGCACCATGTCATGGATGGCGTCGCCCGACTCCAGGTGGCCGCCCGGCGAGCTGACCAGCATGTCGATGGGCATGTTGGACTCGGCGTCCAGCGCCAGCAGGCGGCGCGCGACGTCGGCCGCCAGCGTGTCGGTGACGGTGCCGAACACCAGCACCATGCGCGCCTTGAAGGCCTTCTCTTCCAGGAACGAGGTCCGCGGCTCGTGCACGGGCGCCTGGCCGGCTTCCCGTTCCTCTTCGGGGGAGTGCATGTGGTTCATGGAGCGCAGTGTCCCACAACCGCGGCCCGGCTTCACTTGGACTCGAGCCGGACCCTCACCAGGTGCTCGCGCATCGCCGCGATGATGTGCTCCAGCTCGGTCGCCGGCGCCGTCAGCGCATCGCGTTCCAGCAGCCGGCTCTGGCGCGCCGCCCATTCGAGGCCCATGGTCGCCAGGCCGCCCTTGGCCCGGTGCGCCAGGAACTGCAGGTCCTCGCGGTCGCCGGCGGCCAGCGCGCGCGCCATCGCCTCCACCGTGTCGCGCTGGTAGCTCATGAGGTCGGGGAAGAACTCGACCCACTCGGGATCGACGACGACGATCTCGTCCGCCGGCCTGGCCGGCTCGTGCGGCGGGATGGCCAGCCCGTCGGCTTCCGAAGGCGGCAAGCCGGCCTCCAGCTCGCGCAGGGTCGCCAGCAGGTGCTCGCGGCTGACCGGCTTGACGAGGAAGCGGTCGGCGCCGGCCTGCAGCGCCCGCGCGGTGGACGCCTCGTCGTCATTGCCCGACAACATGACCACCGCGCAGCGCGGCCGGCCATGCACGGCTTCCTGCTCGCGCACCCAGCGCACCGTGTCCACGCCGCTGCGCAAGGGCATTTCCATGTCCAGCAGCAGGAAGTCCGGCCAGTGCCGGCCCATGGACTCCACGGCGGCCTGGCCGTTGGCGGCGGTCTCCACCGTGAAGGGCGGGCTGGGCAGCAGGCGGCGCGTCACCAGCCGCATGAATTCGTCGTCGTCCACCAGCAGCACCGTGCGCGGCGGCACGCCGTCCAGGGCCAGCGCCGGCTGGTCGATCGGCAGCATGGGCAGCGGCGCCGGCGGCTCGCCCTTCAGCGGGGGCAGCGTGAGCGTGAGCGTGGTGCCTTCGGCCGGATCCGTGCGCATGGCCAGTTCGCCCTGCTGCGCCCGCGCCATCAGCCGCGCCGAATAGGTGCCCAGGCCGGTGCCGCCGCTCTTGCCGCTGGTCACGTATTTTTCGAAGAACTGGGCCGCGATCTCCGGCGGCACCTGCCCGGGGTTGTGCACGGTCACCGTCACGGGGTCGCCGCCCGCCAGCGCCAGCGACACGCGCTTGCCCGGGCCGGCCGCCTCCACCGCGTTCTTCACCAGGTTGGCGATGATGGAGTAGCACAGCAGCTCCTCGCCGCGCACGTAGATGGGCGCGTGGCCGGAACCCTGGGAGAACAGCGTGACGGCATTGGCGTCGGCGAACGGGTGCAGGTCCACCAGCACGCGGGTGACCACCTGGCGCAGGTCCACCGGCTGCGCCCGCAGGTCGTAGTTGCCGGTCTCCATCTTGAACAGGCCCAGCGACAGGTTGACCATCTCCAGCATGCGCAGTGCCGCGCGCTGCAGCACGCCCACCAGCTCGCGCTGGTCGGCCGTGAGCCGGTCCTCGTCGCGCAGCAGGCGCGCTGCGCCGAGGATGCTGTTCAGCGGCGTCTTCAGGTCGTGCCGCGACATGCGCTCGACATCCTCGCGCAGCCTCGCGTTCTCCTCCAGCGTGCGGCTGCGCTCCTCGGCGTTGAGCGCCTTGGTGAGGCGCCGGGCGATGACGACAGCCGGCGACAGCATGAACAGCGCGAAGCCGATCGGCGCGAACTTCTTGTCCGGACCCGGCGCGTCGATGAGCAGCAGGTCGGCCACGAGCGCCGCGAAGATGGCCAGCATGCCGGCCAGCAGCACCCGCGCATCCGTGCGCGCGCTCCGCCCGGCGCGCACCATGGCTACCGCGATGTAGATGGCCACGATCACGGCGATGGCCTGGCCCGGCACCACCACGTACGAATACTGCCCCGGTCGCAGCGCCAGCACCGCCACCGCGCCCAGCCCCAGGCCGGCCAGCACCAGCTGCACGGCGCGGCGGTGGATCTCCGCCGGGAACAGCCCGCGCAGGGTCAGGAAGAACAGCGCCATCGACGCGATCCAGCTCAGGTACTCCACGCGCATGTACGGGTACCAGGCCACCTGCGGGCCGAAGAAGCGCAGGAACAGGCGCTCGCCGATCATGTCGGTGTAGATGGCCATGCACACGCAGAACAGGCCGAAGACCAATGGCGCCATTTCGCGCCGGCGCACCGTGAAGAAGATCAGGCTCAGCCCGCCCGTGATCAGGTAGGCGGCCAGCAGCACGGTGTCGTAGATGATCCGCCGCTCGCGGGCGCGCTCCAGCACGTCGACCGTGCCGACCATCATGGGCCGCACGAAGCCACCGGCGCGGTGGTCGAAATTGGAGATGTGCAGCGTCAGCCGCAGCGGGCAGGCAAACACGCGCGTGACGGGGACCCGGCTGTACACCGCGGGCCAGCTGCGCTCGCGGTCAGGGCCCGGCTCGCCGTGCGCGGCGACTTCCTCGCCGTTGATGTACAGGCGCGAAGCGGTGCGCTGGCCGTTCACCTCCACCGCCAACGAGCGGCCGGCCGGGCAATCGACCTGCAGCGCGTAAGTGCCCCAGCCGTTCTCGCCGGGCGGCTTGCCGTCCACCGTCAGGTCGTTCCAGCTGGAAGGCACCGGCGCGAAGGCGCTCGTGGGCAGGCCCTGCCAATGGGGATCGACGAAGCGATGCCAGGCAAAGCCCCATTCGCCCTGCAGCGGCAGCGGCTCGTCCGGCACCCACGCCAGTTCCAGCCGGCCCGCCATCGCCGCCGGCAAGGTGTGGTCGGCCGCGGCCGGGCCGGCGGCCAGCAGGAACAGCAAGGCAAGAAAAGAGGCTAGCAAGCCCCGGCCGAACGACATCCGGACAGTGTAGGGCCGCCGCTCGGCCTAAGGTCGCGATTCCCGGCACTGATAGCTGCTGGCTGCCGCCGGATCGCCGCCGATGAAGTGCGGATAGGCCGGGTAGCGGCACATCGGGCGCGAAGCCTGCAGCGTGAACGGCGGCACCGGCAGCCTGGACACCTGCACCAGCGCGTCGTACGGCGCGTCGTCCAGCGTGACCCACCGGTCCAGCGGCTCCAGCAGGTCCACCATCGTGGCAACCGGCGCACCGGTGGTGACGCTGGCGGCGGGCCCGCTGTGCGTGGAAGCGGGGGAAATATAAAGGCGCATCGAGCGCTCCACCGCCGCGTCACCCAGCTTGGCGCGCACAGCCTGGAAGTAATCGATGCCAGCCTGCGGGCTCTGCGCCAGGTCGCCCATGTTCTCGCGAAGGATCAGCTTGCCGCCGCGCGCGAAGAAGGCCGACAGATCCGGGTTGCTGGAATCGAGGATGGCCGAAACCTGCTCCAGCCGCGGCCGGAAGTTTTCGGGCCGATAGGTGCGCACGTCGAAGTTGCCGTCGCGTACCACGAAATACTTCACGTAGTTGGAGCCGTACAGCCAGTACTGCGCCGCGCTGCGCGCGTCGGGCGGCTCGGTGGGCACGGCCGCGCCGGTGGCCCAGCGCGTCATGGTGGGCAGCACCGGATCGGGCGTGGTCTCGTTGCCGTAGAACCAGCCGGGGTAGACCTGCCGCCCGTTGGCCAGGGGAAACGGAAAGTTGTACGGCCGGTGCACCGAATCGACCACGGCGATCTGCGCATCCGACAGGCAGTTGTCGCCCGTGTCGGCGCCGCCGGTGCAGCGCAGCGCCCGCAAGTCCACCTGGCGCGGGCAGGCGAGATAGTTGTTGACGACGCCGTCGGCCAGGCCGTCGAGCGCGTCGCAGCGCTGCGCCACGTAGCTGGCCAGCGTGCGCACCTTGGCCGGCGACAACCAGCCGCCTTCGAACTGCGGCACCGAGCGCGGGATATACGACTGGAACAGCATCGACAGCTGCACCACCGGCACCACGCTGACCACGCCGTCGTAGTCGGCGGGGAAGCGCTGCGCCATCGTCAGGCCTTCGCGGCCGCCTTCGGAGCCGCCGAAGTAGTAGATGCGCGCCGGCTTGCGCCCGTAGTAGGTGCGCATGACGGCCACAGCGACGTCGCGCACCTTCTTGTACGAGGCGAAGGCGTAGTTGGCCAGCATCTCGTCGTTGAGGCCGAACTGGCCGATGGCGTTGGGCGCGAAGCTGGCGGCCTGGTGGCCCGAGTCGGTGCCCAGCGTAACGTAGCCGCGCGTGAGCGGCGGCGCGTCGTCCGGGGCGGCGTCGCGCAGCGGCGCGAGGCCGGTGACCAGCGTGCCGTTGTAGCCGCCACCGCCGTACTGCACGGCCTTGCCGTTCCAGCTGCTGGGCAGGTTGACCTGGAACTGGATGTCCTGCGCCGCCTTGTCCACGGGTGCGATGCGGCCCACCACCCGGCAGTGCTCGGGGCTCGCAGCCGTATACGAAGTGCCTTCTGCCAGCGCGCCGGCGGCCGGCACGTAGGCGGCGGAGGTGATGACCGCGTTGCCGCTGGGCAAGCCGATGGCGTCGGCGGGAATGGTGCGCCCGGCGAGCGTCGGGCAGGCCACGGACGGGAAGATGGAGCCCGAAGCGACGGGCACGTGGCCGGGCACGAAACCCGGCGCACTGCAGGAAGCGCAGGCCGCGGCGGCCAGCAGCAGCAAGGCGGACAGCGGTGCCCGCATGCTCAGGCCTCCCGGATTTCGGCGGCGGCGGCTTCGACCGCGCGCACGATCTGGGAGGAGTCGCAACCCTTCTGCACGTAGGAGCTGGCGCCCGCGCGCATGACGTCGGCGGAATAGCGGGCGGCCGGATGCGAGGACAGCACCACGATGCGCACCGAGGGCACGGCCTGGCGGATCTTGTGGATGGCTTCCAGGCCGCTCAGGCCCGGCATGGAGAGATCGAGCAGCAGCACGTCGACGGGCGTGGAGCGCACCAGGTCGAGCGCCTCGTTGCCATCGGCGGCTTCGCCGGCCACGTGCAGGCCTGGTTCGGTGGCCAGGTAGCGGCGCAGTGCCGCGCGCACCATGTGATCGTCTTCGGCCAAGGCCACCCGGATCGCGGACCTCACGCTGCTCCCCACCACGGCTTCCCTCCTGCCGCGACGGACGCGCGCGGCGTTGGCATAGTAACGCGGACGGGGCATCGGCTGGTGCCGCTGGTCCGGGTTGGAGGGGTGCCCGAGACCCGGATTTCTCCCAATTCCCGTAGCTGTTGGCCGCGTGTCGATTGGTATCGATTCGTACGCCTTGTCGCGCGAATGCTGCATGCGCTCATGCGTTGCGCAACGACCGGTTCGCGCAGTGGCAGGCGCAATGCACGGGCGCGAGTAAAGCATGGGCCCGCCGCCTGATACTCTGCGCGAGGCTGCACCCACGCTGTCCCGGAGTTCGCCATGAGCACCATCTTTCCCGGCAGGCACACCGCGCAGATGCGAACCCGCCGGATATTGAGCAGCATGACGCCTGACAGGAGGAACCATGGACGCGACCGAAATCATGCAGCATGTGGCCAGCGCGAAGCTCCGTGAAGCGAGGATCATGGGGGACGCCTATGCGAGGACGCAGGCAGGACTGACGCCGGCGAACTTCCTGCTGATCGTGGGCGCGGCGCTGTTGTCGCTCGTGGCCGGGGCGACGGTCATCGCCGACTTGCTGCCGAAAATCACCATCGGCGCCATCGCACTTTTCAGCAGCGCCCTCACCACCATTCATGCCAAGCTCGGATGCGAGAGGTACCAGGCGGAGTGCCGCAAGATGCAGAGCTTCTACCGCGGCATCGCGCAGGACTACGAGAACCTCGGTGTGCACGCCGGCGAAGACGACTTGCGCAAGCGCCTCATGCAACTGAACGACCAGATGTCTGCCGCCGTGAAGAGTTCTTCGGTGGAGCCGTTCGCCTGGGCCGTCAGGAAGGCGGATCGCGCGGTGCCGGCGGTTCTCGGGTACGCTCAGGAAACCAGATCGGAAACCCCATGACCATCGAAACCGAAGACGACGTCACCGCCCTCAAGCGCATTGGCAAGATCGTCTCGTACGTGCTGCAAGAAATGCTCGAAGCCGCCGAACCCGGCATGACCACGCGCGAGCTCGATCAACTGGGCGAGAAGCTGCTCGAACAGCACGGCGCGCGTTCGGCGCCCCGGCTCACCTACGACTTCCCCGGCGCCACCTGCATCAGCATCAACGAGGAAGCCGCGCACGGCATCCCGGGCGACCGCGTGATCCGCGCCGGCGACATGCTGAACGTCGACGTCTCCGCGGAGCTGGACGGCTACTTCGCCGATACCGGCGGCACGCGCGTCGTGCCCCCGACCAATCCGCAGAAGACGCGCCTTTGCCATGCCACGCGCACGGCCCTCGAGCAGGCCATGAAGCAGGCGCGCGCCGGCCGCCCGCTCAATGGCATCGGCGCCGCCATCGAGCGGACCGCGAAGACCTACGGCTTCAAGATCATCGAGAACCTCGCCAGCCACGGCGTCGGTCGCGCGCTGCACGAAGAACCCGAGCACATTCCCGGCTACTTCGATCCCAAGGACCGACGCGTGCTGAAGGAAGGCATGGTGATCACCATCGAACCCTTCCTCTCGACCAAGAGCCGCATCGTGGACGAGGCCGACGACGGCTGGACGCTGGTCGGCGCGCCCGGCAACCTGTCGGCGCAGTACGAGCACACGATGATCATCACGCGCGGCGAACCGATCGTCGTCACCCGGCATTGATCGTAGTGGCGATGCCCGTCTCGGTCCGGCGCGTTGCGCGCGAAGACTACGCCGCCTGGCGCCCGCTCTGGGACGGCTACAACGCCTTCTACGGCCGCAGCGGCGCCACGGCCCTCGACGAGCGCGTCACGGCGCAGACCTGGGACCGCTTCTTCGACGCCGGCGAACAGATGCATGCCTTCGTGGCCGAGGCGGATGGACGCATCGTCGGCATCGTCCATTACCTGTTCCATCGCAGCACCTCGCGCCTGGCCGACGTCTGCTACCTGCAGGACCTTTTCACCGACGAATCGCTGCGCGGACGCGGCATCGGCCGCGCGCTGATCCAGGCCGTGGTGGATGCCGCCAGGGAGAAGCGCAGCTCGCGCGTGTACTGGCACACGCAGGACACCAACGCCGCCGGCCGGGCGCTGTACGACAAGATGGCGGAGCACCGCGGATTCATCGTCTACGCCCGTGAACTCTGAACGCATGCCGGCAAGCACGCCCGCGGCTTTGTTGTAATCCCGCCTCGCCGCAGTTGGCGGCGCCTCCCCCTTTCCCGAGAATGGGCAGCACGCCCAGGAACGAGATCGAGGCCGGGTGAACCCGGCCCAAGTACAACGATGGGAGCCAGGCAATGCGAAACATCGCAAAAGGGGGCGCGTGGCCATTGCGCCATGCGGGGATTCGACGTCGACGCCAGTTCGTGCTGGCCATCTTCTTCGGCTTGGGTGTGGCCGTTCTTCCGCCACGCGGCTACGCACAGGCCACGGATCCGGCGGAAGGTGCGCTGAGCATCTGGAAGCGCTTCCTGAAGGCAGCCTCGAGGAACGACCTGGAGGGCGTGCTGGCCTGCCTGAGCCCCGGTGGCCGGACCGCCCTCGCCTCCTCGCTGCGGGACATGAGCGCGCGGGCGCGGCTGCCGGACCTGTCACGCGACGTGGTCGACGTCAGCGCGCAGGCGATCTCGGGGGATACGGTCACGGTACGCACGGTGGTCAAGGTCAGCGAGAGCCAGAACCGGCTGGTCGATGCGCAGGTCGTCAAGGTCCGCGGAGCCTGGTTGATCGAGTCGTTCTGAGCTGCCGTCAACCGGCCGACACACGCGCGGCGTAAAGTGCGGGCGTGAAGACCGAACCCCTGCAAGACTATTACGCGGCCCGCGCGCCCGAGTACGACCGCGTCTACCAGAAGCCCGAGCGCCAGCAGGATCTGCGCGCGATCGAGCAGTGGCTGCCCTCGGTGCTGGCCGGACGGGACACGCTGGAGGTGGCCTGCGGCACCGGCTACTGGACGCAGTTCATGGCCGGGGCGGTCAAGTCACTGGCGGCCGTGGATGCTTCATCCGAGGTGCTGCACATCGCGCAGGCGAGAGCGAAGGCCGGAGGCGTGCAGTTCGTGCTGGGGGACGCATACCGGCTCCCGGTGGCGCCACGCCAATTCGATGCGGCCTTCGCGGGCTTCTGGTATTCGCATGTGCCGCGGTCACGCGTGCAGGAATTCCTGCAAGGGCTGCACGGGGCCTTGAAGCCCGGTGCGAAAGTCGTGCTCCTGGACAACCGCTATGTCGAGGGCAGCAGCACGCCCATCGCGGAGCGGGATGCGGATGGCAACCAGTACCAACTGCGCAAGCTGGAGGATGGTTCGACGCACCGCGTGCTGAAGAACTTCCCGACCGAGGCGGAGCTGCGCGAGGCGGTGAAGGACGTCGCCAGCGAGGTGAAGTTCCTGCAGTGGCAGTACTACTGGGCGCTGGAGTACGACTTGAGGTAAGCCTCGAGCTTCGCCCACATCCCGGCGAAGCCCTGCCCCATGCCCGCGCGCGCCGCGTCGAAGGTGACGCGGCCGGCGTCGTCGGCCTCGTAGGGCAGCCAGCTGATGGTCATGCGCGTGCGGCCCGGGCCCGCGTCCTCGAAGGTGGCCGTGGCCAGCATCTGGCGCGGCCAGGTCGGGGCCATCGGGTGGGCGGTGATGTTGCCGTCCTTGTCCGAGAAGGCCTGCAGGTAGACCATCTTGCGCCCCGGCTCGATCTCGCGGAAGACCTGCTTGCCCCACATCTCGTTGCCACCCGGGCCGCGCAGGCCGTAGTGGTGCGAGCCGCCGGGACGGAAGTCCATGGCGGTGTGGATGCCGTCGAAACCGTCCGGCCCCATCCACTTCAACAGGTGCTCGGGCTGCGTGTTGACCGCCCACACGAGGTCGCGCGGCGCATCGAACTCGTGGGACGTGGTGAACGGGGCAAAGGAGTCCATGGTCAGGCCTTTACATCGAATCGCGCATGTTCGTGCGCCTTGATGAAGTCCGGATCGTAGCCGACACCGAACCCCGGATTTTCACTGAGGTGGTACAGGCCGTTCGCGATCTCGCCGCGGTTCGTGATGCCGCCGTGGAACAGCGGGTCGCGGTCCGGATGGTGCGTCTCGACGTAGGTGCCGTTCTCCACCGCGGCCAGCAGGTGCGCGCCCACCACCGGCTCGCCGTGGTGCGCCATCTGCACGCCGTAGCAGGCCGCCAGCTTGGCCACGCGCAGCCACACGGTGGGGCCGCCGCCCCAGGACGCATCGAGGTTGCAGACGTCGACGGCGCCGCCGGCGATGAGGTTGCGGCAGCCTTCGGCCGTGATCTCGCTCTGCCCCGCCGCCATCGGCAGGCCGGTGGTGGCGCGCAGCAGCGCCATGTCCTGCAGGTCGTTGTTCCAGTGGCAGGGCTCCTCGAACCAGCGCAGGTTGAGGCCGCGGTCGCGCACCAGGCGTGCGTAGTCGAAGGCGTCGTGGCGGTTCCACGCGCGGTTGGCGTCGGCGCACAGCACGAAGTCCGCACCACCGGCCTCGCGCGCGGCGGCAGTGCGCTGCGCGTCTTCCTCCGGGCTGCGGCCGCCCACCTTGAACTTGCAGCCCGCCAGGCCCAGCTTGCGATAGGTCTCCATCTCGCGGCCGTAGTCGGCCAGCGTGAAGCCGTCGACGTACTGGCCGCCGATGGCGACAATGGGCACTGCTTCGCGCGCGCCACCCCACAGGCGGAACAGCGGCAGCTTCGTGCGCTGGCCCATCAGGTCCCACAGCGCGCTGTCTGCGCAACCGACGGCGCGCACCGCGGGCCGCGGGTTCATCGTGTGGCGATAGGTCACCTTGAACATCTTCGCCCACAGGTGCTCGATGCGCGTCGGGTCCGCACCGAGCAGCATGGGCGCGAGTTCGTCGCGCAGGATGGCGAAGCCCTGCTCGTGCGCCGGCAGGCGGCCCTCGCCATTGGCGCATTCGCCGACGAGGCCGTCGTCGGTGTGGATGCGCGTGATGATGGCGTTCTTCTCGGGCACGTTGTAGGTGCTGCCCTTGTAGTCGCGCTTGAGCGGCACCGACACCAGCACCGCTTCGACTCGCGTGATCTTGCTCATGGTCTTACCTCGTGTTCGGCGCGTCGAGCTGGATGTGCGCGCTGCGCACGATCTCGCCGATCTGCTGGGCGTCGGCCGTGATGTACTGGCCGAACTTCTCCGCGTCCAGGATCTCGCCGTCCAGGCCCAGGTTGCCCAGAGTGCGCGCCACCTCGGGGCCCTTCATCGTGCGCAGCGCGTCGGCGCGCAGCGTCGCCAGCGAAGCGGCGGGCATGGCCTTGGGCGCCAGCACGCCGATCCAGCCGCGCATCTGCACGCCGGGCGCGCCCGCTTCGGTGGTGGTCGGCACGTCAGGCAATGCGCCTGCGCGCGTGGGCCGCATCACGGCCAGCGCGCGCACGCGGCCGGCCTTGATGTTGGCCAACTGGTTGGACAGCGAATCGAACATCACCTGCACCTGGCCGGCGATGAGGTCGGTGGCCGCCGGCGCGCCGCCGCGGTACGGCACGTGCAGCAGCGGTGCGCCCGTCTTGGCAATGAACAATTCACCGGCCAGGTGCTGCACCGTGCCGGCGCCGGACGAGGCGTAGGCCACTTCCTTCGGGTGCGCCTTGGCGTACTGCACCAGTTCTGCCAGCGTGTGCACCTGCAGTCCCGGCGTGACGACGATGACGAGGCCGGACGAAGCGATGCCCCACACCGGCGTGAAGTCGCGCGCCGGGTCGTAGGTGAGCGACTTGTAGATCAGCGGCGCGACGGTGATCGGCGACTGCGTAGTCACCAGCAGCGTCGCGCCATCCGCCGGCGCCGACGCCACGAACGCCGCGCCCACGGTGCCGCCGGCGCCGCTCTTGCTTTCCACGATCACCGGCTCCTTCCACACGGTGCCCAGGCGCTGCGCCATCAGGCGGCCGACGGCGTCGACGGGCGAGCCGGGCGGGAAGGGGTTGATGATGCGGACGGGCTTGTCGGGGTAGGTTTCCGCGAAGGCCAGCGAGGGCAGCAGGGCGGAGCCTGCGGCGAAGCGCAGGAAGGTGGAGCGTCTCATGGAATACTTTTGATCGTGGCGCGCCGCGCTCGTGGCGGCGCGGCTACTGGAACTGTACTCCTCTGCTCGGCTGGACAACTGTGCGCCTTAGGCGTATAGTCACCGAATGCTCACGGTCGTCGAGACCCTTCTTTTTCAGAAGCAGTGGCCGCTCTACTGGACTGAAGAGGAGCGGGGCGAGTTCGCCGCGTTCATCGCGGCGCGTCCCGACGCCGGAGATGTGGTGCCTGGCTCTGGTGGGATACGTAAGGTGCGCTGGAGCCGGGCCGGGACAGGTAAGTCCGGTGGTGTGAGGGTCATCTACTACGTTCGGACCGCTCAGGAAGACCTGGTTCTTCTGACGCTGTACGCGAAGTCGAAGACCGACAACCTCACCGGCGCGAAGTTGAAGGAGATCCGCCGTGCCCTCGAAGAGTAAACCCCTGACCGAAGCGCAATTGCGCGCCTACGAATCCAAGCGCGACTTGGCAGCCGAATTGCTCGAGTCAGTGCAGCAGATGAAGGCCGGGAAGACCCAGGTGGTTTCTTCTCCCGCTATCGAGGCTCGTGAGCGCACCGGGCTCTCGCAGTCGCAATTTGCCAAACTCCTTGGAGTGTCCGTGCGCACCCTTCAGGGGTGGGAACAAGGCCGCAAGCAACCGAGCGGCGCCGCCCGGACTCTTCTTGCAATCGCCCGTAAAAACCCCAAGGCGTTGCTGGCAGTCGCTGGCGAGTAGTGGGGCGTCAGGCATAGCGGCTCGGTCGAGGCCGACACCGCGGGCGATCGACTCGGCGCGAGGCCGGGCAATCTACAGCCAACGCATTGCCAACGGGGAGCCGGCGTCCGCCAATATCCGCCACACCAAGCGGCTCGATCGATTCACGTTGCGAGGCAAGGAAAGGGTGAGCACGCAGTGCCGTCCGTATTGCCTGGTACACATCGAGAAGCTGGCACGCGACGAATCAGGGGAAAGCGGGCGCTGAAGGGTGCTCGAAATGCCATCAGGGCTTACCGCAGCGATGCGGAATGTCAGAATGCTTCTAGAAATCAGAAGCAAGCTGAAAGCCGGAGGAGAGGCGATGCAGGGCACCCAGACCAGGAACCGATGCCACCAGAGCGGTGGACATCGGCGTTTTTTCACACGCTTGATGACTCGCATACGTCTGGCCGTCCTCTGCGGATTTCTTTGGAGCGACGCCGCTATTTCCGGCCCTCTGTTCAAGTGCGAGTCGAACGGAAGGGTCGAGTTCCAAGATAAGCCATGCCTCGCCGCCAAGCAGCAGGTCGCATGCGCAAGGGGGGATGAACGTCTCGTCTATTCGGAGGGACTATCGGAGCCGTGCAGGCAGGAAGCTTCAGGTTCCGCTTCGAATGGCTACGGGGCTGGGGGATTTGACTTTTCGAATTCCTCCCGCAGCCTAACCTATCGCGGTGGCGGGCGATCCTCTGCCGGTTCGGATGTTTCGGTACGAGGCTATACGCGGGCAGATGGGAGCTCCGTGAGAGGATACACGCGAAGCGCACCAGGACGACGTTGATGAAGAACGCGTTTAGCATGACCGTCGACACGCACGTCCTATCGGCGGGCATTCGCCCGCCTACTGGCCACTTCTAAGTGGAGCGCACTATGACTGAACGTACCGCACAAGAGTCGAAGGTCGCGAACATCACAGCGATGGGCGACGCGCTGGGTTCGATCTACAGCGAACTCTGGCAGGAGGTCGCTTGGATCCACCAGCGGTGGGCGCATTTCGTGGAACTGTTCGGAACCAAGCCTGAACGTATCGACCTGATGAACCAGGCCGCACCTCCTTTATTCAGGACCGTTCAAGACACACTTTTTGAGGCCGTGCTGCTACACCTCGCCCGTCTCACAGATCCTTCGAAGAACGTCCTTTCATTGCGCCGAGTCGTAAAGCTAACGACCGGAACTCCCATCGGGAAGGAGGTCGCCAAGCTGGTACAAGAGGCAATTGCTGCCACGGAGTTCGCACGGGATTGGCGAAACCGAAAGCTTGCACACCGCGACCTCCAACTTGCCCTCGGCGGCCGTGCGCAGACGCTAGCGCCCGCGTCCAGGGCAGATGTGAAGACGGCCTTGAAGGCGGTCGTCGATGTTTTGAACGCAATTTCGGCCCACTATCTGGATTCGACCACCGGGTTTCACCTTGGGCCGGGCGGCGCCGACGCTTTGGGGCTCCTGCTTATTCTTCGCGACGGCCTTCGATTCGAGGAGCAGCGGATGGAGCGGCTACGGAAGGGCGTCTTCTCACCTGAGGACTTGAAGCATGAGGCAATTTGACGGTGCGCCCTAACTTGTCGGTAGACACGGACGCTCAACTACATCCGCTCTCTCCAGTCACTCCTATCGGTTACCGGTCATCTTTGCGTTCTCCCTCATGGAAACAGTCACCGTCTCAGCTGCCACGGAAGAAGAAGTCCGCTCCGGCGACATCGGCCGTCGGCTTCGCCAATTCAACTACGGCGTGATAGGCGAGTACCCGGAGACCCAATACGTTCGGCTGAATGCGCGCGACGCCATGGGAAGGGTCGTCGGCGGAATTCGGGGCTTCGTCTTCATGTATTGGCTGCAGATCGAGGTGCTGTTCGTCGACGAGTCGATGCGTGGGACTGGCATAGGGTCCGCGCTTCTGCTCGAGGCGGAGCGCCAGGCCAGAGAGCTCGGGGCGAAGAACGCATCCCTGACGACATTCGAGTGGCAGGCGCCCGGGTTCTACGCCAGGCACGGATACGAAGAAGAAGGACGGACCGAGAAGTACGTCGGCGACTTCTATCTGGCGCGCATGACCAAGCGGCTCTGAGGCATGCCATGGCGTCCGCCCCTCACCGCGGCACCGCATAAGCAATCACCGAATCCCCCGCCTTCGTCCCCAGCGACCCATGCCCGCCCGCCACCACCAGCACATACTGGCGGCCATCGGCACCTAGATAGGTCATCGGCGTAGCCTGCCCGCCTGCCGGCAAGCGGGCGCGCCACAGCTCCTTGCCGTTCGACACGTCGTAGGCGCGCAGGTAGTAGTCCAGCGTCCCCGAGAGGAAAGCCACGCCGCCCGCCGTCACGATCGGGCCGCCCAGGTTCGGCACGCCCATGCGGAAGGGCATGGGCACCGGCGCCAGGTCGCGCACCGTCCCATTGCGATGCTCCCAGGCAATGCGCCCGGTGCGCAGGTCCGCGCCCGCCACCGCGCCCCAGGGCGGCTGCTGGCAGGGGATGCCCAGCGGCGAGATGAAGGGATGCAGCTTCACCGCGAACGGCGCGCCGAAGTTCTCGTTCAGCGCCGGCAGCGCGCCCTGCGGCGGCTTGTCCTGCACGATGGGCGTGGTGGCGTCGGGGCGCGGCACCAGCTGCGAAACGAAGGCCAGCATGTCGGGCGTGGCGAACACCGCGCCGCGGCCCGGGTCCACGGCCACGCCGCCCCAGTTGAACACGCCGAAATTGCCCGGGTAGACCAGCGAGCCTTGCAGCGAAGGCGGCGTGAAGCGGCCCTCGTAGCGCAGGCGGTGGAATGCGATGCGGCACCACAGCTGGTCGAACATCGTCGCGCCCCACATGTCCGCGCCGGTGAGCGGCTTCGGGTCGAAGGACAGCGCGGACTTCGGCTGCGTCGGCGCCGTGTGGTCGCCTTGCGCCGCGCCCTGCGGCGCCGCCTGCTCGGTGACGGGCAGGATGGGCGTGCCGGTGCGGCGATCCAGCACGAACAGCTCGCCCTGCTTGGTGGGCTGCACCAGCGCCGGCACGGTGTTGCCACCGACCTGCAGGTCGACCAGGCTCGGCTGCGCGGGCACGTCGTAGTCCCACAGGTCGTGGTGCACGGTCTGGTAGACCCAGCGAACCGCGCCGGTGGCGAGGTCCAGCGCCACCACCGAGGACGAATAGCGCTCCACGTCGGCCGAGCGCTGGCCGCCCCACTGGTCCGGCGGCTGGTTGCCCATGGGCACGTAGACCAGGCCCAGGTTCTCGTCGACGGCGGAGATCGACCAGCTGTTCGGCGAGTTGACGGTATAGGTCTGGCCCGCGGGCAGCGGCGTGGTCTCGCTCGGGCGGCCCGAGTCCCAGTTCCACACCAGCGCGCCGGTGTCTACGTCATAGGCGCGGATGACGCCCGACTGCTCCTTGGTCGACACGTTGTCCAGCACCGTGCCACCGACGATCACCAGCCGCTTCGTCACCACCGGCGGCGAAGTGGAGTAATAGGAGCCGGGCATCAGGTTCGGCATCCCTGCCCACAGGTTGATCTCGCCGCTGCCGCCGCCGAAGCGGCTGCACACGTGGCCGGTGCCGGGGTTGATGGCGATGAGGCGGCCGTCGGCGGTGGGCATGAACAGCTTCGCGCTGCAGCTCGCGTCCTTGGCGCCGCTGGCGGCCGGGACGGCGGCGCCGCTGTCGGCCGCTGTGGGAGCCGGCGCGCTGGCACTCGCGAGTGGCGCACTGGCCGCAGCGGTCGCGGCGCTCGCTGCGGGTCCCGCAGCCGTCGCGACAGCAGCCGCCGGCTGGTACCCCAGCCCGCGACAAGTGAGGTGCTGCAGCGCCAGCTTCCCCTGCACCTGCACCTGCGGCTCATAGCGCCACACCTGCTGGCCCGTCGTCGCATCGAGCGCGATCACCGACTGGTGAGGCGTGCAGAAGTAGAGGCGGTTGCCCACCTTCAGCGGCGTGACCTCGAAAGTCGTCTCCACCGGGTCGCCGGGACGGCCACGCAGGTCGCCGGTTTCGAAGTGCCAGGCCACCTGCAGGTGATCGACGTTGGCAGGCGTGATGGCGGTCAAAGGCGAATAGCGCTGGCCCGCACCCGTACGGCCGTAGGCCTGCCACTCGCCCGGCGGCACGCTCGGATCCGCCGGCACGGCAGCCGCCACAGGCAGCGTGCCCACCAGCGTGTGCGGATCACGCACCCACGTGGCCACCGTGACCATCACGAACAGCACCAGGCTGATCGCAACGGCCCCACCGCCGCCGCCCACGAGGCGCCGCCGCACACACAGCAACAGCAGCCCCAGCAGGAACAGGATGCCCAGGCGCGCCGCGAGCGGCCACCAGTCCAATCCCGCTTCCCACAAGGCCCACACCAGCGTGGCCAGGAATAGCAGCGCGAACAGCCACAGCGCCGCGCCCTGCTGCCGCCACTGCAGCACGGCGATGGCGACCAGCGCAATGCCGGCCAGCAGGTAATACCAGGAGCCGCCGAGCGCGATCAACCATGCGCCGCCGACGACGCAAGCGAGGCCGGCCACGAGGAAAAGGAAGGCGGAAAGAACGAGGAAGAAGGAGCGGGCAGGACGCAGCATCGTTGTAATGATTTTTCTGGCTCAGGAGGACCAGACCATCGCGCCGCGCCGCGCACCCCCCTGTAGTCGCGCGGAGCACGGGCGTGTCGGAGAACGCCCTGCCCCGCGCCGCGCTCAACCCATCTGCATCTCGTGCTTCAGGTTCGATATCTCGTCGTGCGCGCGCTTCACGGCCTGCTGCGTCTGCTGGTCTACGCTGTTGCCGGCCTGCTTGCACGCCTGCATGGCGCGGTCGCCGGCCTGCTCCATCTGCATCACCTGCTGCTTCATGTCCTGGCCGCCCTGCTGCTGCTGCATGCCGCTGTCGCACGCCTGCTGCGCCTGCTTGGCCTGGCTGTGCAGCGAATCGACGCACTCGCGCAGTTCGCTGGACGCCGAGCCGGCCTGCACGGCGCGCTTGGCTTCGTCGGCGCATTCTTCGATGCGGTGGATGCGTTCCTTGAGTTGATCAGCTTGCATGTTGCTTGGCTCCAATTGACAAGAGTTCTCATTGGAGCGGGCCCACGCGTACGCGCTTGCCGGACGCAGCGCCCGCATCCGGCTCAGACTGCGCCTACATGCGAAGTGGCTCAGGCGGGCAGGAAAGCGCGGCCGTTTCCGCTGCCGACTTCTTCCACGGCCGCGCCATACAGCGCCTGCAGCTGCTCGCGCCGCACCAGTTCCGCCACCGGCCCTTGCGCCAGCGTCGCGCCATCGCGCATCAGCAGCACGCGGTCGGCGAAGCGCAGCGCATGGTTGGGATCGTGCGTCGTGAACAGCACGGCGAGCCCGTCGTCCGCGAGCCGGCGGATTTCGCGCAGCACGCGGCCCTGGTTGCCGAAGTCGAGGCTGGCGGTGGGCTCGTCCAGGATCACGGCGCGCGGTTCCTGTGCCAGCGCGCGCGCCACCAGCACCAGCTGGCGTTCACCGCCGGAGAGTTCGTTGATGGGGCGCTCGGCCAGCGCCATGATGCCCAGGCGCTGCAGCGACTGGTCCACCACCGCGTGGTCGCGCGCACCGGGCCGCGCGAGCAGTCCGCCATGCGCGGTGCGGCCCATCAGCACCACTTCACGCGCCGGGAAGCCGAAGCCGGTGGCGGCCGCCTGCGGCACATACGCGAGACGCAATGCACGTTCGCGCAAGGGCACGCGCGCGATGGCCTGGCCTTCCAGCAACACCTCGCCACCTTGCGCGGGGATCAGCCCCAGCAGCGTCTTCAGCAGCGTGGTCTTGCCGCCGCCATTGGGCCCCAGCAGCGCGAGCACGCTGCCCGCATCCAGGTCCACGTCGAAGCCCGCGCCCACGCGCCGCCCCGGATAGCCGATCGCGAGCTGGCGCGCCTGCAGCATGTTCAGCCCGCGCGCCTCTGCGCGCTGCGCAGCAAGGCGAGGAAGAAAGGCGTGCCCACCACCGCGGTCAGGATCCCCAGGGGGATCTCCACGGAGGCCAGCGTGCGCGCCAAGGTATCGATGAACAACAGCAGGCCGCCGCCCAGGATCGCCGCGGTCGGCAGCAGACGCGGAAACGACGGGCCCACCAGCATGCGCGCAAGATGCGGCACCACCAGCCCCACCCAGCCCACCACGCCGGCCGCGGCGACACTCGCCGCAGTGACCAACGTGGCCGCCGCGACGATCGCCAGCCGCAGCACGCGCGTGCGGGCGCCGAGCGCGCGGGCTTCTTCGTCGGGCAGCGACATCACGTTCAGCTGCCAGCGCAGCGCCAGCAGCAAGGCCGTGCCCGCGAGCACCGGCACCAGCAAGGGCAGCAGGTCTTTCGACGACATCGCCGACAGGCTGCCCAGGAGCCAGAAGGTCATGGCCGGCAGCTGGTTGTACGGGTCGGCCAGGTACTTCACCAGGCCGATGCCCGCGCCCAGCAGCGCACCGACGACGATGCCCGTGAGCAGCAGCATCAGCACCGGATCGCCAGCGCGCAGCGAGGCGCCGAGCAGGTAGACCAGCGCCACCGCGAGCAAGCCTCCGGCAAAGGCCGCGGCCTGGATGCCGAAGATGCCCAGCGAGAAGTAGATGCCCAGCACCGCACCCAATGCCGCGCCGGCAGAAGCGCCCAGGATGTCGGGCGACACCAGCGGGTTACGGAACAGGCCTTGGAACGCGGTGCCCGCCACGGAAAGCGCCGCACCCACTGCAAGGGCACCGACGACGCGCGGGCCGCGAATCTGCCAGACCACGGTCTCCACGTTGGCGGGCAAGCCCGAAGGCTGCGCGCTGAGGCGCGCCCACACGAGATGTGCCAGCTGTTCCAAGGAAACGGAGTAGCGTCCTTGCGCAAAGGCGACGAGCACGCCCGCGGCCAGCACGGCCACGGCGACCAGCGCGCCTGGCCAGGCAGGTTTCATCAGCTGCGCCCGGCCAGCACGCGCGTGACCTGCGCGTCGGTCAGCTGCACCTGGTAGAAGCGCTGGTAGAAGTCGCGGGCCAGCACGCGCAAGTCCTCGGGGAAGCGCTCGGGGTACACGACCTTGCCCAGCCACCACAGGCCGACCAGGCGGTTGACGCCGGGCGGGAAATCGATCCAGCCGAAGGGCAGCTTGGGGCTCAGGTGCACCCGCCCTTCCTTCACCGCGCGCACGCCCCGCCACAGCGGGTTGTCGCGCACGCCCGCAGCAAAGTCCTGGTCGATCGTGACGATCACCTCCGGGTCCCAGCGCAGCACCTGCTCCATCGACACGTTGGCCAGGCCGCCGGGCGTTTCGGCGGCCACGTTGCGCAGGCCCAGGAATTCGATGGTCTCCACGTTGATGGAGCCCGAGAGTCCCGTCTCCAGCCCCGCGGGCCCGCGGGCGTAGTACACGCGCGGGCGCTGCGCCGCCGGCACCGCCATGCAGCGGGCGCGCACGGTGGAGAGCGTCTCCTCGGCGTAGCGCGCCAGCTCGCGTGCGCGTTCGCGCCGCTGTACCAGCTGGCCCAGGGTGAGATAGCTGCCCGGCGTGGTTTCCAGGCGGCCATCGAGCAGCGCATAGGGAATGCCGGTCTGCTGCTGCACGCGGTCGGCCAGTTCCACGTAGGTCGGGCGCGTGGAGCCGCTGTCGACGATCAGGTCCGGCTTCAGCGCCAGCACGGACTCGAGGTTGGCGGTGTTGCCGCGGCCGGTGACGCGGCCCACCTCGGGCCGGTTGCCGATGCCGGGCAGCAGGAACTCCAGTTCCTCCGCCTTGTTCGCGCGCGGCCATCCGAGCAGCAGGTCGGGCGCCAGCGTGTAGAGCAGGATCGCGGCCGGCGGCCCGGCGGGGAAGACGCGCTCCACTTTGGCGGGAATGGAGACGCGGCGGCCGGCGCCATCGCTCAACGCGGCTTGTGCTCGTGCGGCGAAGGGCAGAGCGATGGCAGCGGACAGGACCTCGCGGCGTCGCATCAGGCTGGCCGGCAGCAGTGGCGCGAGCCCCCGCATGGCATCACGGGTTGGCGTCGGGGAAAAACAGCTGCTCGCCGTTGACCTTGTACGACGCGATCGTGGCCTGGCCGGCCGACGAGGTGACCCAGTCGATGAACTTCTGCGCCTCGGCCGCCTTCACGTGCGGGAACTTCTGCGGGCTCACCAGCATGACGCCGTACTGGTTGAACAGGCGCTTGTCGCCCTGCACCAGCACTGCCAGCTCGCCACGGTTCTTGAAGCTGAGCCAGGTGCCCCGGTCGGAGATCGTGTACGCATTGCTGGACGAAGCGATGTTCAGGTCCGGGCCCATGCCGCAGCCGCACTCCTTGTAGCCGCTGCCCTTGTTGTCCAGGCCGGCCTGCTTCCAGTAGCGCTTCTCGGCGGCGTCGGTGCCGCTGCGGTCGCCGCGCGAGATGAAGGGCGCGTTGGCGGCCGCCAGCTTCTTCAGCGCCGCCACGATGTCGTTGCCCTTCACGCCGGCCGGGTCGGCCTTGGGGCCGACCAGCACGAAGTCGTTGTACATCACCGGGTAGCGCTTGGGCGCATAGCCCTCGGCCACGTACTTCTCCTCGGCGGCTTGGTCGTGCACGAACAGCACGTCGGCGTCGCCGCGCCTGGCCATGTCGATGGCCTGGCCCGTGCCCACCGCCACCACCTTCACGCCAATGCCGGTGCTTTTGGTGAAGGCCGGCAGCAGGTGGCCGAACAGGCCGGACTGCTCGGTCGACGTGGTCGACGCCATCGTGATCGTGGTGGTCTGCGCCCGCGCGCCGGCTGCGAACTGCAGCGCCACGGCGGCCGCCACGAACCAATGCTTCCACTTCATCCCAGTTCTCCCCTGACAAACAGTTCGGCCTCGCGGGACGTCGCCCCGAGCGGCCCTTCGAAAAATGCCTTCACCGGCAGGTCCGCCAGCACGCGGCCCTGCTCGAGGTAAACGACGCGGGTGGCCAGGCGCTTGACCTGGCCCAGGTTATGGCTCGCAAAGACCAGCGTCATGCCGGCCTCGGCGAAATCCGCCATCAGCGACTCCACTTCGCGCTTGGCGTGGGGGTCCAGGCTGGCGGTGGGTTCGTCCAGCAGCAGCACGTGCGGCCGCAGGCCCCAGGCGCGCGCCAGCGCCATGTGCTGCAATTGCCCGCCGGACAGCGTGCGCGCATCGCGCAGCGCCACGTTGGCCAGGCCGACCTTGCCGAGGGCTGCCAGCGCGTCTTCGCGCGCCGCCTTCCACGGCCGGCCGCCCAGCCACAGGCCCAGCGCCACGTTGGTGAGCACCGAGGCGCGCAAGGCATACGGCCGCTGGAACACCATGGCCTGGCGCAGCGCGCCGTCGCGCAGCACCGAGCCGGCGCTGGCCTTCAGCAGGCCGTGCAGCACCCGCAGCAGCGTGCTCTTGCCGCTGCCGTTGGCGCCGATCAGTGCCACGTGTTCGCCGGGCGCGATGCGCAGGTCCACGCCCTTCAACGCATGGAACGCGCCGTAGCGCAGGTCCACGCCCTTCAGCTGCACCCAGGCGCTCATCCCGCCGCTCCCTGCAGCACGCCGAGCCGCTCGGTGCGCGCGCCGCGCCAGCGCGCGACGCCGGCGATCAGCGCATTCAGCGCCAGCACCACGCCCAGCAGCACGATGCCCAGGGCCAGCGCCAGCGGCAGGTCGCCCTTGCTGGTTTCCAGCGCGATGGCCGTCGTCATGACGCGGGTGAAGCCGTCGATGTTGCCGCCGACGATCATCACCGCGCCCACTTCCGAGATGGCGCGGCCGAAGCACGCCAGCAGCACCGTCAGCAGCGCATAGCGCTCGTCGAAAGCCAGCAGCAAGCTGCGCAGCAGCCCGCCCGCGCCCAGCGATTGCAGCTGCTCGCCATTGGCCCGCTCGGCATCCTCGACCACCTGGCGCGTGAGCGCGGTGCACACCGGCAGGACCAGCAGCGCCTGCGCCACCACCATGGCGGGGAAGGAAAACAGCCAGCCCAGGAAGCCGAGCGGGCCCGAGCGTGACAGCAACAGGTAGACGACCAGCCCTACGACAACGGAGGGAATGGCCAGCGAAGTGTTCAACAGGGTGATGAGCGTTCCGCGCCCGCGGAAGCGCGCCACGCCGAGCCAGGCGCCCAGCACGAGCCCCAGCTCGCAGCCGATGGCGCAGGCGCTGGCACTGACGGCCAGCGAGCGGCCCACGATGGAAAGCAGCATCGGGTCGGCGCCCAGAATCAGCGACAGGGCGCGCTCGAAGCTTTCCGCAAAACTGTTCATCGGCGGGCATGCTAATCCTTCGCGCGCTGGGGCCGCGTCGGGTCTTGCGAGTTATGAACCTGCTTGCATAGCGGTCTTCAGCGTGACAGCCCGGCTGCCGCATACTCGGGCGATGCGCAAGGTGGAACTCTCGTATTCCTTCGGCGGCCGTCCCCCGGGCGGCTGGATCCGCAATGCGCTGGTGGACCTGTTGCACGCGGTGCGCGAGGAAGGCTCCATTTCGGCGGCCGCCAAGGCGCTGGGCCTGTCCTACCGGCACGTCTGGGGCGAGCTGAAGCGCTGGGAGGCCGAGCTGGGCCAGCCGCTGATCCAGTGGGAGAAAGGCCAGCGGGCCCGGCTTTCACCCTTCGGCGAGAAGCTGCTGTGGGCCGAGCGCCAGGCGCAGGCGCGGCTGGCCCCGCAGATCGAAGCGCTGCATGCGGACCTGGAGCGCGCCTTCGCGGTGGCCTTCGACCAGGACGCGCAGGTGCTCACGCTGTTCGCGAGCCATGATGACGGCCTGTCGCTGCTGCGCGGCTTCGCGGTGGAACAGGAGCGGCTGCACCTGGACGTGCGCTTCTGCGGCAGCGTCGACGCGATCTCCGCGTTGAACGAAGGCCGCTGCACGCTGGCCGGCTTCCACAGTTCGCTGCAGCCGGGGCTGGGCAGCGTCACGCAGCGCACCTACCAGCCGCTGCTGCAGCCGGGGCATCACAAGCTGATCGGCTTTGCGCAGCGCAGCCAGGGGCTGATCGTCGCCGCGGGCAACCCGCTGCGGCTGTCGGACCTGCTGGACGTGTCGCGGCGGCAGGCGCGCTTCGTCAACCGCTCGCGGGGCACGGGCACGCGTTTGCTGTGCGACGAGCTGCTGGCCCGCGACGGCTTGCGCCCGTCGGACATCTCCGGCTACGAGCACGACGAGCCCTCGCATGCCGCGGTGGCGCTGGCGGTGGCGGCCGGCAGCGCCGATTGCGGGCTGGGCATCGAGGCCGCGGCGCGCGCGCGCGGGCTGGACTTCGTGCCCCTGCTGCAGGAGCACTACTACCTGGTGTGCCTGAAGGACGCGCTGGACCAGCCGCCGATCGCGAGCCTGCGCAAGCTGCTGCAGACGCCCGAGTGGCAGGCCCGGCTGGCGGGCTTGCCAGGCTATGCGCCCTGGCGCAGCGGCGAGGTGTTGAGCCTGAAGGCGCAGCTGCCCTGGTGGAATCTGCCGCCGAAGAAGAAGCTCCGCGCCGCTTGAGGCCGCAGCTGTAGGGTGCGCAGCTCCGCTGCGCACCGCACGCTCGTCGTCCTCGTGAGGTGCGCAGCAAAGCTGCGCACCCTACATTGGCAACATTGACATCCCCGTCAAAGCGCGCAGGTCCGGAAGCCGACGAAACTTTCGTCCCGTTCCGGCAGCGCCCACCAGCGCGCCCGCAGGTTCTTCATCCGCGCGCGGGTCGCGAACGACGCCCCGCGCTGCACCCGCGCGATGCCGAACACCGACGACGGCTCCAGCTCCGCATGCGCCGACCAGGCATCGGCGTGATAACCCGCCCACGGCCGCAAGGTACCGGCCGTCCATTCGCGCACCTCGCCCCAGCGGAAGCCCCGGCGCGCTCCGGCATGCGCCGCGACTTCCCACTCGGCTTCGGTCGGCAGCCGCCGGCCGGCCCAGCGGGCCCAGGCGTCGGCCTCCCACCAGCTCGCATGCAGCACGCTCTGCGTCGGCCCCATGCGCGCCGCGCGGCCGAACAGGTTCTGCAGCACCGCGCCGCTCGCCACGCCGATCTGCTCCACGTGGCGCGGCCCGCGGCGGCCTTCGATCTGCGCCTCGCGCTCCAGCCACTCCCAGCCCTGCGGATGCCAGAACTCCGGGCGGTCGTAGCCCTCGTCGTCGATGAACTCGACGAACTGCGCCCAGCTCACCGCCTGCGCATCGATCTCGAATTCCGGCACGGCCACCGCTTCGGCGCCCTGCTCCACGCCCAGCGCGAATCCGCCATCGGGCCAGCCCAGGCTCCAGCGCGTGGCCGGCAGCACCAGCGGCGGCCGCGCCTGCACGCCCCCAGGCAGCTGCAGCCCCAGCGGCACGCCCACGGTCTGGGCCAGCACGGCCAGCTGCTCGCAGCGCAGGTCTTCGTGGAACAGCGCCAGGCGGAAGAAGTACAGCGCGTCGTCGCTGTCGTCGGCCTTGTCCAACAGGTCCAGCGTCGTTTCCAGCGTGTCCAGCAGGTAGGCCTTGACGTGTTCCAGCGGCGGCAGGGCCGGCGACCAGCGCTCCGCGTGCGAGCGCACGCGCGGGTCGAACCAGGCATCGGCCTGCGGTTCCACCGAGCCGATGCGCACGGCGTCGGCGGGGCAGCGCGGGCCCAGCGCCCGCTGCGGATTGCGGGCGATCCAGTATTCGGCCAGCCAGGCAATGTGGCCCGCGACCCACAGGGGCGGCAGCGTGTCCGGTGCCTGCGGCACTTCGAGCCTTTCGCCGAGCGCGGCCTCGAACCGCGCCAGCAGCTGCAGGGTGTGGTTGCGCGCGTCCATCAGCGCCAGCGACAGGCGCTCCCGGTCGGCGCTGCGCATCGCGGGGGAGTCGATCACGGCGTTGAGGGCGTGCATGGTGGTGATTCGGCGGAACGGACGCTCGGCGCAAGCACGGACAAACCCCTATGCCCGTGAAGCTCGAGCGTCACGATGCTGTCAGGTTGCTCGAAACCCCGTTCCTAGAATTTCCTTCTTACTCTAACTGACAGAATGGGGAGGCGTCTGCCCTCCCTGGAGACAACATGCGCGCCCTACTCCGCTTCTCGCGGGCCGTGGATTCCCTCAACGCCTTCGTCGGCCGCTGGGTCCTCTGGCTCATTCTCGCATCGACGGTCATCAGCGGCATCAACGCCATCGTCCGCAAGGCCTTCAACACCAGTTCCAACGCCTACCTCGAGGTGCAGTGGTACCTGTTCGCCGCGGCTTTCCTGCTGGCGTCGGGCTACACGCTGCTGCAGGGCGAGCACGTGCGGATCGACGTCCTGGCCAGCCGCCTGTCCAAGCGCAAGCAGATCTGGATCGACATCATCGGATTCACGCTGTTCCTCACGCCGATGTGCCTGGTGGTGCTGTACTTCGGCATCCCCTTCTTCCTGCAAGGCTTCCACTCGGGCGAGATGTCCTCCAACGCCGGCGGGCTGATCCGCTGGCCCGTCTACCTGATGATGCCCGTGGGCTTCACGCTGCTGCTGCTGCAGGGCCTGTCGGAGCTGGTCAAGCGCATCGCCTTCCTGCAAGGCCTGATCCCCGACCCGACGGCCAAGGCCGCGGCGAAATCGGCCGAGGAGGAACTGGCCGAAGAAATCCGGCGCCTGGCAGAACGGGACAGCAAGGCCTGAGCCCCGGAGGAAAACAACAATGATCCAGTTCATCACGCAGAACCTCGCCCCGATCATGTTCCTGGGGCTGATCGTGTTCATGCTGTTCGGCTTCCCGGTGGCTTTCAGCCTCGGGGCCTGCGGCCTCTTCTTCGGCATCGTCGGCATCGAGCTCGGCGTGCTGCCCGAGTCGCTGATGCAGGCGCTGCCGCTGCGCATCTTCGGCATCATGCAGAACGACACGCTGCTGGCCATCCCCTTCTTCACCCTGATGGGGCTGATCCTCGAACGCAGCGGCATGGCGGAGGACCTGCTGGACACCATCGGCCAGCTGTTCGGCCCGGTGCGCGGCGGCCTGGCGCTGGCCGTGATCTTCGTCGGCGCGCTGCTCGCCGCGACCACCGGCGTGGTGGCCGCGTCCGTGATCTCCATGGGCCTGATCTCGCTGCCGATCATGCTGCGCTACGGCTACGACCGGCGGCTGGCCAGCGGGGTCATCGCGGCGTCGGGCACGCTGGCGCAGATCATTCCGCCTTCGCTGGTGCTGATCGTGCTGGCCGACCAGCTGGGACGCAGCGTCGGCGACATGTACAAGGGCGCCTTCATCCCCGGCTTCATGCTGACCGGGATGTACGCGGGCTATGTCATCCTGCTGGCGATCTTCAAGCCCACCTGGGTGCCGGCGCTGCCGCCGGAGGCGCGCTCCATCCGCGAGGACAACGGCAAGAGCGGCATTCCCTCGCTGCTGGTGCTGACGGCCATCTCCGCCGGCCTGGCGATCTGGATGGGTGAGAACTACGCCCGCATCGTCGCCTGGAGCAAGGGCGCGACCGAAATCACGCCGGTGGCGACCGACGAGACCATCGTGGTGTCGCTGTGCGCCGGCGTGATGCTGGCTTTCGTGATCGCCGTCGTCAACAAGGTGAGCGGCCTCAAGTTGCTGTCGAAGATGGCCGAGCGCGTCACCTTCGTGCTGATCCCGCCGCTGCTGCTGATCTTCCTGGTGCTGGGCACCATCTTCCTGGGCATCGCGACGCCCACCGAAGGCGGCGCCATGGGCGCGCTGGGCGCCACCATCATGGCGGCGGCCCGCGGCCGGCTGTCCTTCAGCCTGCTGAAGCAGGCGCTGAACACCACCACCAAGCTGGCCTGCTTCGTGGTGTTCATCCTGATCGGCTCGACCTTCTTCAGCCTGGTGTTCCAGGGCGTGGACGGCCCGCGCTGGGTGGAGCACCTGCTGACCAGCCTGCCCGGCGGCCAGCTGGGCTTCCTGATCGTGGTGAACATCCTGGTGTTCTTCCTGGCGTTCTTCCTCGACTTCTTCGAGCTGTCCTTCATCGTGGTGCCGCTGATCGGCCCCGTGGCGGAAAAGCTGGGCGTGGACCTGATCTGGTTCGGCGTGCTGCTGGGCGTGAACATGCAGACCTCGTTCATGCACCCGCCTTTCGGCTTCGCGCTGTTCTACCTGCGCAGCGTGGCGCCGGAGAAGGAGTACATCGACAAGATCACGCGCAAGGCGATCGCGCCGGTGACCACCATGCAGATCTACTGGGGCGCGGTGCCCTTCGTGCTGATCCAGATCGTCATGGTGGGCATGATCATCGCCTTCCCCAAGATCGTGTCGCGCGACGTGGAACAGAAGATCGACCTGGACAAGGTGAAGATCGAGATGCCCGACGCGCCCTCCTATGGCCCGGCGCAGGATCCGCTGGCGCCGCCGGCGGCACCGGGGAGCGCGCCCGGCGCGGGCGACGACGACGAACAGAAGAAGATGGACGAACTGTTCGGCACCAAGAAGTAAGCAAGGCAAGGGCCCCGCAAGGGCCCTTTTTCATGCGCGCGCTTACAACGCCGGCACGCCGGCGAAGTCCGGCAGCACGGCGCTGGCAAAACCGGGCTGCGCGAGCGAGCCGAGCGCGATGCGCCCCTCGCGGATGCGCAGGCGCACCGCGCCGTGGCTGTCCTCGTACAGGTCCGGGTGGGCGAGCAGGAAGGCCTGCTGCTCCGCGGTCGGCAAAGCCGCCATGCCGTTGACGTAGTGGTGGCCGTTGCGCTCCACGTGCGTGATCCCCAGCAGGTTCACCAGGGCCAGGTCCTGCTGCACGGCCAGCCCCGCCTGCGTGGTGAGGTCCTCGGCCGAGAGGAAGTAGTGGTTCGAGTCTTCCTCATGGTTCCACGCGTCGCAGCGCGCCGCATTGAGGACCGACTTGTAGAAGCCCTTGCAGGTCTTGGACGAGACGCCGCTGTAGCCGCGTGCGCGGGCCCGCACGAATGAATCGAGCTCGCCGTCCGATTCGTCGATGATCACCGGCCGGCCCAGGTCCGCCTGCCGCAGGTCCACGTCCAGCGCCAGCTTGCGCGCGATCGGCTGCTCGATGAACAGGATGGACTGCCACAGGCGCTGCAAGCGCGGCGTCGCGCGGATGCGGCGCACCAGCTCCAGCACGCCGTCGGCGCTCTCGTACTGCTCGTTGCCGTCCAGCGAGGCGAAGTAGGGTTGCGGCGAGCGATCCAGGACCGAAGCGATGGCCTGCAGGCGCGCGAGATCGGCCTCCACCTTGCCGCCCACCTTCAGCTTGAAGTAGCGGTGGCCGTAAGCGGCGACCACTTCTTCCAGCGTTTCGGGCAGGCCGTCGCCCACTCTCTCTGTTTGATCGCTCGCGGTGATCGCATCGACCAGGCCCACCGTGTGGCGCGCGTGGATGCTGCCGGCGGGACGCAGTCCGGCCAGGAAGGAATCGAAATCGAAACCGGGGAAGGCAAGCCCCGGCAGGTTGGCGCGCATCGCTTCGTAGAAGGAAACGCCCAGCGCGCGGCACAGCGCATCGAGGACGGCCCGGTCCACCAGCGCCGGCCCGTAGGCGGCCAGCAGCGGGTTGAAGCCTTGTTGGCTCGCAGCTTCGCGATGCGCTTCGTGGTGGCGCGCGAACTGGCCGAAGGCGGTAGCGGCGCTCGCGTCGGCCAGGTAGGCCCCGCGCGCCATCCGCGTGACGGCGCGCAGCTGCTCGAAGTTGTCCTCGTTCGTCAGCGCCAGGTTCTTGTCGAACCACTTGGGCGCCATCAGCTCCGCCGCCGCGCCCCAGGCGCTGCGGCCATCGGGCAGCTCGATGCGCGCGCGGGCAAAAGCCTGCGGCGACTCGGTGAGCGTGACCACGCCGAAGCGGAAAGGCATGCGCAGTTTCACCGGCCGCTCGTGCAGCGCGATCTCGCGGATGCGGAAAGTCAGGGGTTCAGCCATGGCCCTCCTGGCCGCTCAGCACGCCTTGCAGGTAGCCGATGGCGCGGGCGGCGCAGCCCGGGCCGTCGGGGACGTAGTCGAAAGGTTCGGCGGCAACGATGCCGGGGAACTGCCCCAAAGCTGCGGCATCGCGCAGCACGCGCAGGATGGGGCCGAAGTCGAGGTCGCCCTGCCCCGGCCCGCGCCGATTGGGGTCGTTCACCTGCACGTGGCCGATCAGGCCGGTAGGCAGCCAGCGCTGCATCAAGGCATGCACCGGCTCGCTTTCGGCCTGGCCGGCGGCGCTGCAGTCGATCATCGTGCGCAGCGCCGGCTGGCCGACCTCGCGCACCAGTTCCGCCGCTTCGGCCACCGTGTTCAGCAGGTCGGTCTCGCGCGGCGACAGCGGTTCCACGCAGTAGATGACGCCCGCTTGCGCGGCGGCCTTCGCTGCTTGCGCAAAGCAGTCACGGGCCCGCTCGTAAGCCTGCGCGCGGCTGCTCCCGGCCGGCACGCTGCGCTGCTTCGGCGAGCCGTGCACGAGGTAGCTGCCGCCCAAGAGCGCGCACAACTCGCACAGCCGCTGCATCACGGCAACCGTGCGGCTGCGCACCGCCGCGTCCTCATCGACGATGGACAGGCCCGCCGGCGCCACCAGCAGCCAGTGCAGGCCGAAGATCTTCAAACCGTGGTCTTCGGCAACGCGCCGCAACACCGCGGCCTCGCTGTCCTTCAAGGCCATGGGATCGGCGGCCAGCGTGAACGGCGCCACCTCCAGGCCGTCGTAGCCCAGGTCCGCGGCCAGCTTGCACTGCTGCGCGAAAGGCAGCGGTTGCAGGACTTCGTTGCAGAGGGCGAAGCGCATGCGTCTTCAGGCCTGCCGCGCGAACAGCGAACGCACGCCATCGGTGACCGCGGCGCGGGTGCGGACCACCGCGCCCTTGAAGGCCGGCACGTACAGCAGGATCGTGAAGATGGTGACCGCCGCGAAGGCCATCGAGATCGGCCGCGTGAAGAACGGGGCCAGGTTCCCGTCCGACAGCACCAGGCCGCGGCGCAGGCTCTTGTCCAACAGCGGGCCGAGCACCAGGCCCAGCACCAGCGGCGCCATCTCGTAGCCGCGGCGGCGCAGGAAGAAGGCGCCGACGCCGATGGCCAGCATCGCATAGATGTCGAACAGGCGCGACGCGGTGGCGAAGGCGCCCACCGTGCACAGCAGGAACACGATCGGCATCAGGATGGCGCGCCGCACGCGCAGCACCTTCAGCAGCGGCCGCACGCCGAACAGTCCGAACAGCAGGATGGCGATCGAGGCCAGCGTGGTCATGGCGACCACGTGGTAGATGAATTGCGGATGCTGGATCATCAGCATCGGCCCGGGCTGGATGCCGTGGATGATCATCGCCGCCATCAGCACCGCCGACGGCGCGGAGCCGGGGATGCCCAGCGCCAGCGAGGGAATGATGTGGCCCGGGATCGAGGCCATGTCGCCGGTCTCGGCGGCCATCAGGCCGTCGATGGAACCCTTGCCGAACTGCTCTTTCTCCTTGCTCACGGCCTTGGCGGCGGCATAGGACATCCAGGCGCCGGAGTCCTCGCCCACGCCGGGCAGCAGGCCGGTGAGCACGCCGATGATCCCGGAGCGCAGCACCGTCCACTTGTACTGGACCACCTCGCGCCAGCGCGGCAGCACCGAGTCCTTCAGCTCGATCATCTTGCGCTCCACCGGCTGCGCCAGCGTGGTCAGCACTTCCGCCATGCCGAAGGCGCCGACCAGCGCGGGGATCAGCGCGATGCCGCCGGAGAGCTGGTCCCAGCCGAAGGTGAAGCGGTCGAAGGCATACAGGCCTTCCTGCCCGACCTGCGCGATGAACAGGCCCAGCAGGCCCATCAGCCAGCCCTTGAGCGGGTCCTTGCCGACGATGCTGCCGGACATGGTGACGCCGAACAGCGCCAGCCAGAAGAATTCGAAGGCGCCGAACTGCAAGGCCACTTCGGCCAGCATCGGCGTGAAGGCCGCCAGGCACAGCACGCCGATCAGGGTGCTGACGAAGGCCCCCGAGGTGGCAATGCCGATCGCGCGGCCCGCTTCGCCGCGCAACGCCAGCGCGTAACCGTCGGCGCAGGACGCCGCGTTGGCGGCCGTGCCGGGGATGTTCAAGAGGATCGCCGTGCGCGAGCCGCCATACAGCGCGCCGACATAGGAACAGATCAGGACCAGGATGGCGTCGTTGGCCTGCAGCTTGATGGTGAGCGTGGTCAGCAGCGCGATGGCCAGCGTGGCCGACAGGCCAGGCAGCATGCCCATCGTGATGCCGACGAAAGCCCCGCCGAGGCCGTAGGCCAGCGTCAGCGGGTTCATGAAGCTCAGGTAGGCGTTGCCGAGGTCGGCGAGTCCCTGGAACATGGTGTCGTGTCGAAATGGATCAGGGCAGGCGCACCAGGAACAGTTCCTGGAACACCAGCTGGATGGCAATGGCGGCGCACAGGCCGACGACGATGGCCTGGGCCCAGGTCTTCGCTGTCAGCACACGCTCTTGCGGGTCGGGGTTCATGCGTTGCAGCACGAGGATGGTGGTCGCGACGAACAGCGCGGACGCCACCCAGAACGGCAGGCCGTGGCCGACCAGGCCGGCGGCATAGCCGATGCACAGCACCAGGATGACGGCGATGCGCACCCGCTGCGCGCGCTGCTCCGGCGTGGCCGGCACGCGTGCCTCGTGCAGGGCGCCGCGCCGCCAGCTGCGCAAGGCGAGCACGCTGCCCAGGAGGATCATCGCCGCCCCCAGCAGGCCCGGCAGCAGGCCGGGCACCGTGTAGGGGTTGATGTTCTGGCTCTGCAGGCGGTCCATGGTGAGCGAGCCCACCAGGATCGCCACGCCCAGCGCGATCCAGCCGGTCGCGTCGTGCAGGTCGGCGCGGGCCGGACTGTGATCGTGCTCGCTGGACGATGCGGACATGCGCTCTCCTGCTTACGGCTTGGGAATGCCGACGGTGTCCGGCGAGACCTTGGTCTTGCCGCTGTCATGCAGGTTCCAGGCGTTCATCTGCACCGCGGGCCACACGGCCTTCTGCGCCTCGTCGCCATACAGCGGGGCGAACAGCGCGCCGCGGCTGGTGGCGTACTTCTTCAGCACGTCGCTCTTGGCGATGTTCTGGGCCCAGATGCGTTCGACCGTCTTCACCACGTCGTCGGGCACGCCCTTGGGAATGAAGATGCCGAAGAAGTTGGCCGGCGCATTGAAGCCGGGCACGCTGGCCGACAGCGGGGGGATGGTGCCGTAGCCTTCCAGCTCCAGCGGCTTGTCGCTGACGGTGGCCAGCGGGCGCAGGCGCTTGCCGCGGATCATGTCGGCCTGTTCCACCGCGAGCTGGGTGGTGAGGTCGGCTTCGCCGGCGACGGTGGCCACCACGGCGGGGTTGCCGCCGTCATAGGACACTTCCTTGTACTTGACGCCGGTGTGCTTGACGATGGAGTCCATCGCCGCGTGCGCGGCGGAGGTGACGCCGGCGGTGGCCACGCTGATCTGGCCGGGACGCTTCTTCATGTCGTCGATCAGTTCCTGCGCGTTCTTCCAGGGCCGGCCCGGGTTCACGCCGATCACCTGGATGTTGGCGACGTTCAGGAACAGGTGCCAGTCCTTGATGCTGGTGTTGACCGAGCCCAGCGACTGGTAGGCGCCCAGGTCCTGCGCGGCGCCGGCGGTCCAGGTGTAGCCGTCCTTGGGCGCTTCGAGCGCGCTCTTGGTGCCGATGGCGCCGGACGCGCCCGGCTGGTTGATGATGACGATGGTCTGGCCCAGCGCCTTTTCCAGTTCGGCCGCGGTGACGCGCGTGACCTGGTCGGTGGAACCGCCTGCGGCCCAGGGCACGATCAGGTTGATCGGGCGGGTGGGTTTCCAGTTCTGGGCGGCGGCCGGCAGGGCGACGGCGGCGAGGATGGCGGCGGTCAGGAAGAGGCGTTTGTGCATGGGTTGTCTCCTGTAATTCCCCAGTTGGTTAATTAATCCACTCTACGGGCCAGCCGCAGTCGCTGTCAACGCGGCTTGCCCTACTTCACCCCAACCAACGCTCCCGGTGTTCGGCGACGAAGGCGTCATCCGTGAGGTGCGGGTAGTCGCGGCTCACGCGCGTCAGGGCTTCGGCCTGGCCCGGGCTCAAGCCCTCTCCCGGGTCGAGGCACCAGGTGCCTTGCAACAGGCCTTGGCGGCGCAGGATCTCGTGGCAGCCGGCAATGCAACCGTGGAAGTCGTGCGCGACGTCGAACAGCGCCGCATTGCAGTCGGTCACCTGGCTGTCCAGCGCCAGCAGGTCCAGCGGCGCGCTGCCCTTCTCCACCGCGGCGTGGATGCGATCGAGCAGTTGCACGGCGGCGCGCGCCCAAACGCTCCAGTGCCCCAGCAAGCCGCCACGGATGCGCACCGTCACCGGCGCGCCGTCGCGCACGAAGGTGAAGGGCGCGACCAGGTCCAGCACGATGTGGTCGTCGTTGCCGGTGTAGAGCGTGACGCGTTCCTCCGCGCCGGCCGCGACCACGCCGCGGATCACGTCCTGCGTGCGGTAGCGGTGGAAGGGCGCCATCTTGATCGCCACCACGTTGTCGATGGAGGCGAAGCGCTTCCAGAAAGTCATCGGCAGGTGGATGCCGCCCACCGCCGGCTGCAGGTAGAAGCCCACCAGCGGCATCACCTCCGCCACCGCGCGGCAATGCGCGACGATCTCGTCGTCGCTGGCGCCCTTCATCGCCGCGAGGCTGAGGAGGCCCGCGTGGTAGCCGAGGCCGCGCGCGATCTTCGCTTCGCGCTGCGCCTGCCCGGTGCGGCCCGCGAGGCCCGCGACCATGAACAGCGGACGCTTGCCGCCCAGCGGCTCCCACTCGCGCGCGGCCTGCATCGCCTGTTCGAGCACGGGCTCATACAGGCCGACGTCGCGGATCGCGAACTGCGTCGAGTGCACGCCCACCGCCACGCCGCCGGCGCCGGCGTCGAGGTAGTAGCGCGTCATCGCGCGCTGGCGGCGGGTATCGAGTTTGCGATTCGCGTCGAGCGCCAGCAGGTGCGCGGGGATGACCGAGCCGCGGCGCAATACCGCGAGCGAGTCTTGCGGGATGGCGGACCAGTGCATCTCAATACTTTCCGTCGCGCGCTTCGTAATGCGTGGGCTTGCCGTGGCTGGCGCCACCACGCTGCACCCAGTCGGCGGTCCAATCGAGCATGCGGTCCAGCGCCACCCGGGGCTGGCCGAACAGGCGGAAGGCTTCCGCGCAATCGACCAGCCAGGCCGTTTCGGCTTCCTGGCCGGTGAACACCGGCGCGACGCCCAGCCGGTCGCCCAGCGCCTTGGCAGCGGCGCGGATGCTCACCTTGGGGCCGCTCAGGTTCAGCCCGCTGGTGGGCGCGGTGCAGTGCGCCAGCGAGCGCAGCGCCCAGTCGTTGGCATCGCCCTGCCAGATGATGTTGGCGTAGCCCATCGCCAGGTCGATCGGCTGCTGGTTCATCACCTTGGTCGCCACGTCGTGCAGCACGCCGTAGCGCATGTCGATGGCATAGGACAGGCGCAGCAGGCGGCCCGGCGTGCGCAGCGCATGCGAGAAGTGCTCGAACATCCGCTCGCGCGCGACGCAGGAGTTGGCGTATTCGCCGGAAGGCGCGGTGGGCGGAACGTCTTCCTTCGCGCCCTCGCCCGCCGTGCTGGTGAAGGGATAGACACAGGCGGTGGAGAAGGCGACGATGCGCGAGCGGGCGAAGCGCTCGGCCACCAGCGCCGGCACGTGCGCGTTCATGGCCCACGTCAGCCACTCGCTGCCCGTGGAGCCGAACTTGCGGCCGGCCATGAAGACGATGTTCGGCGCCTCGGGCAAGCCGGCCAGCGCTTCGCGCGAGAGCAGGTCGGCTGCTATGCATTCGACGCCCCAGCCCTCCAGGCGTTCGCGCAGGCCAGGTTCGGAGAAGCGGGCGACGCCGATCACGCGCCGCTGCGGGTCGGCGCGGCGGGCCATGCGGGCCAGCGTGGGGCCCATCTTGCCGCCCACGCCCAGGACCATCAGGTCGCCCGGCGCCTGCGCCAGCGCGCGCGCAAGTTCGGGCGTCGGCCGGCTCAGGAGCTCCTCGAGCGCCTCGACGTCGGCAATGCGTTGCGGCAGGTCCATGGATCCTCCTTGCTGCCCGCACTATTCACCAGATGGTGAATTAAGACAACGGGAGAACCCCTAGAACGGCCAACTACCAACTGCCGGACGCAAAAGACGCAAAGGTGCGCAAAAGACGCAAAAAAAGACCAAATGCCTTTTTTGGTTCATCGCGGGCTCACCCAAAAACAGAATGCCTTTTTTGCGTCCTTTGCGTAACCTTCGCGCCCTTTGCGTCCGGAAGTCTGCCTTCCTTTGCGTCCGGCAGTCCGCCTTCGTTTGCGGCCGGCAGTCCGCCTTCCCTCAAGCCGCGCAGCGCTCCAGCACGTGCCGCGTCATCGCATGCGCCAGCTCGGTTTCGCCGACGAACACCCGGGCGGCGATTTCCTGCGCCAGGCGGCTGCCTTCTTCCTCGTTGTGGGTGCGCACGACGATCTCGATGCCGGGGTTCAGCAGCCGCGCGTTGTCCGCCATGCGGCGCACGTCCAGCGTGTCCGGCGTGGCGATCACCAGCATGCGGGCGCGGGCGATGTGCGCCTGCACCAGCACCTCCGGCAGGCCCGCGTCACCGAACACCGCCGGCACGCCCTGCTTGCGCAGGCTCTCCACGATCTCGCGGTTCTGCTCGGCCACCACATAAGGGATGCTGTTCGCGGCCAGCGCTTCGGCCACCTTGCGCCCGACGCGTCCATGGCCCACCAGCACCACCTGGCGCGACAGGTACTTCTCCTCGGTCGCGGCGGGCAGTTCGGCCAGCGGGTCGTCGCGGGCGGCCAGGTCGCGGGCGAACTGCGAGCGCGCCAGCAGCCAGCGCTGCAAGGGCTGCATCGCGCGGAACACCACCGGATTGATCGCGATGGAAATCAGCGCCCCGGCCACCACCAGGCTTTGCGCGTCCTTGGGCATCACGCCGAGCGAGCCGCCCAGCGCGATCAGGATGAAGGAGAACTCGCCGATCTGCGCCAGGCTGGCCGAGACGGTGAGCGCCGTGTGCAGCGGATAGCGCAGCAACAGTACCAGCACAGCTGCCGCCACCGACTTGCCGAACACGATGATGCCGACGACGGCCAGCACGCGCAGCGGCGCGTCGATGAGGATGTGCCAGTCGAACAGCATCCCGACCGAGACGAAGAACAGCACGGCGAAGGCGTCGCGCAGCGGCAGCGTCTCTTCCGCGGCGCGGTGGCTGAACTGCGACTCGCGCAGCACCATGCCGGCGAAGAAGGCACCCAGCGCGAAGGAGACGCCGAACACCAGCGTCGCGCCGTAGGCGATGCTCACCGCCGCTGCGACCACGCACAGCGTGAACAGCTCGCGCGAACCGACGCGCTGCACCTGCCACAGTACCCACGGGAACAGGCGCCGGCCGACCATCAGCATCAGCACGACGAACAGGCCCACCTGCAGCAAGGTGCGGCCCACGCTCCACCAGATCTCCTGCGCGCTCAGGTCGCCCGTGCCGGCCAACACGCCGGCCAGCGGCGGCAGCAGCACGAGCACCAGCACCATCGCCAGGTCTTCCACCACCAGCCAGCCCACCGCGATGCGGCCGTTGAAGCTGTCCAGGATGCCCAGGCTTTCCAGCGCACGCAGCAGCACCACCGTGCTTGCGCAGGACAGCGACAGGCCGAACACCAATGCAGCCGGCAGGCTCCAGCCCCACAGCTTGGCGGCGCCCATGCCGAAAGCGGTGGCGACCACCATCTGCACCACGGCGCCGGGGATCGCGATGCGGCGCACCGCCAGCAGGTCTTCGAAGGAGAAGTGCAGGCCCACGCCGAACATCAGCAGCATCACGCCGATCTCGGCGAGCTGCGAAGCGATGTGCGTGTCGGCGACGAAGCCGGGCGTGAACGGGCCGATCAGCACGCCGGCGAGCAGGTAGCCCACCAGGGCCGGCAGCCTGGCGCGCGCGGCGAAAAAGCCGAGCACGAGGGCCAGGCCCAGGCCAGCGGCAATGGTGGTGATGAGGGGCAGGTCGTGGTCCATGTCGGGACCACTCTAACGCATGGCGCAACGGCGAAGGCCCGCCGAAGCGGGCCTTGCACGAGCCGGGGCGCGCAGCGCCGCGGCAGTCATCGCGTCGTCAGACCTTTACGGTCGTCATGTAGCTGTCGTAGCGGAATTCGGAGAAGCGGGTCCACAGCAGCTGGTCGCGCTGGAAGGCGCGCATGTCCTGGTGGATCTTCTTGAACTCGGGCGACTTGGCCTCGTGCTCGGCGAACACTTCCATCGAAGCCTTGAAGCCGGCGTCCATCAGCTCCTTGGAGAAGGGCTTCAGTTGCGTCTTGTTGGCCACCAGGCGCTTCAGCGCGACGGGGTTCACGGCGTCGTACTTGGCCGTCATGTCGCGCGCGGCCACCTTGGTCGCGGCTTCCAGGATCGCCTTGTTCTCCGGCGACAGCGCGGCGAGCGCCTTCTGGTTGACGAAGAACTCCAGCTCGGCGCCGCCTTCCCACCAGCCCGGGTAGTAGTAGAAGGGCGCGACCTTGGCGAAGCCCAGCTTCTCGTCGTCGTAGGGGCCGACGAATTCCACGGCGTCCAGCGTGCCCTTTTCCAGGGCCTGGTACACCTCGCCGGCCGGCATGTTCTGCGGCACCACGCCCAGCTTGGCCATCGCCTCGCCGAACAGGCCGCCGCCCATGCGCATCTTCAGGCCCTTCAGGTCGGCGACCGTCTTGATCTCCTTGCGGTACCAGCCGCCCATCTGGGTGCCGGTGTTGCCCGCGCTGAAGCTCTTGATGTTGAAGTTGGCGTAGAAGGCGTCCAGCAGCTTGCGGCCGTTGCCGTGCTCCATCCAGCTGTCCATCTGGCGCGCGGTCAGGCCGAAGGGCACGGCGCAGCCGAAGGCGAAGATGGGGTCCTTGCCGGTGTGGTAGTAAGGCGCCGTCTGCGCCATCTCGATGGTGCTGTTCTGCAGCGCGTCCACGACGCCGAAGGCGGGCATCAGCTCGCCGGCGGCGTGCACGGAGATCTCGAACTTGCCGCCCGAGAGGTCATGCACGGTCTGGGCCATCTTCTCGGCGCTGCCGAAGATGGTGTCCAGCGACTTCGGGAAGGCGGAGGCGAGGCGCCAGCGCAGGGCGGCCTGCGCGCGCACGGCGGGGGCGGCGCCCGCGGCCAGCACGCCGGCGATGCCCGCGTGCTTGAGGATGGAACGACGGTCCATGGGAATCAGTCTCCTGTCAGGTATGAGCTTGTGCGCGGCGATGATGCGCGACGGCGGTGCGCGAACCTGTCAGGAAACTGGCGGCACGCTCAGAGCTTCTGGGCCTGCATGAAGCGGTCGAAGGTGGCTTCGGTGAAGCGGAACCAGAGGTTCTGGTCGGCGCGGAAGCGCTGGTAGTCGGCCCAGACCTTGCGCCAGGCCGGGTTCTTCGCCGACAGCTCCTCGTACAGCTGGCTGGACACCTTGAAGGCTTCCGTCATCAGGTCGGGCGGGAAGGGGCGCAGCTTGGCGCCCGCGGCCACCAGCTGCTTCAGCGCCGCCGGGTTGCGGGCGTCGTACTTGGCCTGCATGTCCACGTGCGTGAAGCCGGAGGCATTGGTGGCGATCGCCTTGAAGTCCGCCGGCAGCGCGTCCCAGGCCTTGCGGTTGATCAGGAAGTCCACCTGCGGGCCGCCTTCCCACCAGCCCGGGTAGTAGTAATAGGGCGCGACCTTGTGGAAGCCCAGCTTCTGGTCGTCGTAGGGTCCCACCCATTCGGCGGCGTCGATGGTGCCCTTCTCCAGCGCCTGGTAGATCTCGCCCCCGGGCAGGTTCAGCGGCACCCCGCCCATGCGCCCGATGACACGGCCGGCAAAGCCGCCGATGCGGAACTTGAGCCCGCGCACGTCGGCCGCCGACTTGAGCTCCTGGCGGAACCAGCCGCCCATCTGCGAGCCGGTGTTGCCGCCCGGCAGGTTGATCATGCCGTAGCGGGCATAGAACTCGCGCATCAGCGCCATGCCGTTGCCTTCGAACATCCACGCGCTCATCTGCCGGCTGTTCAGGCCGAAGGGAATGGCCGCCCCGATGGCGAAGGTGTCGTCCTTGCCGAAGAAGTAATAGGGCACGGTGTGGCAGGCCTCCACCGAGCCCTGCTGCACGCCATCGACGACGCCGAAGGCCGGCATCACCTCGCCGGCGGCGTGCACCGAAATCTCGAAGCGGCCGTTGGACATGGCGCGCACCTGCCGCGCAAACACCTCGGCGGCGCCGTAGATGGTGTCCAGCGACTTCGGAAAGCTGGAGGCCAGGCGCCAGCGCACCACCGGCTGCGCATGGACCGCGGGCGCGGCGCCGGTGGCGAGCACGCCCGCGATGCCGGCATTCTTCAGGAGGGAACGGCGATCCAAGTGGGGTCCTTCGCGCCGCGCGAAGCGGGACGAGCCCCGGTCCGGCAGCAAAAAGGGGCCCCGCGGGGCCCCTTGCCTGCAAGCAGCCCTTTCAGGCCAGCTTCTGATTCTGCATGAAGCGGTCGAACGTGGCTTCGGTGAAGCGGAACCACAGGTTCTGTTCGGTGCGGAACTTGGAATAGTCCGCGTAGATCTTCTTCCAGTCCGGGTTGCTGCCGCTCAGCTCGCTGTACAGCGCCTCGGAATGCTTGAAGGCCTCGGCCATCACGTCGTTGGAGAAGGGCCGCAACTTGGTGCCGGAGGCTACCAGTTGCTTCAGCGCCGCCGGGTTGCGGGCGTCGTAGCGCGCCTGCATCACCACGTGGGCTTCGGCCGCGGCCGATTCGACGATGGCCTTGTTCTCCGGCGACAGCCCGTTCCAGGCCTTGTCGTTGATGAAGAAGTCCAGCTCCGGGCCGCCCTCCCACCAGCCGGGGTAGTAGTAGAAGGGCGCGACCTTGTTGAAGCCCAGCTTCAGGTCGTCGTACGGCCCCACCCATTCGGCGGCGTCGATGGTGCCCTTCTCCAGCGCCTGGTAGATCTCGCCGCCGGGGATGTTCTGCGGCACGCCGCCCATGCGCTCGATGACCTTGCCCGCGAAGCCGCCCACGCGGAACTTCAGGCCCTTCATGTCGGCCATCGACTTGATTTCCTTGCGGTACCAGCCGCCCATCTGGGCGCCGGTGTTGCCGCCGGGGAGGTTGACGATGTTGTACTTGGCGTAGAACTCGCGCATCAGCTTCAGGCCGTTGCCTTCGAACATCCAGGCCGTCATCTGCCGGCTGTTCAGGCCGAAGGGGATGGCGCAGCCCAGCGCGAAGACCTCGTTCTTGCCGAAGAAGTAATACGGCGCCGTGTGCGCCACTTCCACGGTGCCCTGCTGCACGCCGTCGACCACGCCGAAGGCCGGCATCAACTCGCCGGCGGCGTGGGTGGAGATCTCGAACTTGCCGCCCGACATGGTCTTGACCTTGGCCGCGAACACTTCGGCGGCGCCGAAGATCGTGTCCAGCGACTTCGGGAAGCTGGAAGCCAGGCGCCAGCGGATGGCCGCCTGCGCGTGAACGGCGGGCGCGACACCCGCGGCCAGGACGCCGGCGATGCCAGCGGACTTGATGACTGCACGACGATCCATCTCGAAGATCTCCTTGACATATTGGACACACCAAGCCGCGCCTCACTACTTTCGTGTCGATGCGCGGGGTGGCTCATTCTTCGGAGCCGCAAGGTTCCTGTCAGCCGGGGTTTTCCCTTGCGAATGGATACATGTGGCGAGGCGGTGACGCCGTCAGAAAACTTTCAGCCTCCCCGATGAGAAAGGGCCGCACCCGCGGCCCTTCTCCGGCGCGACGGGCGTCGGTCAGCGGAAGGCGAAGCCCCCGATGGAAGAGCCCGTGCCCGCGTTCACCGCCGCGGCCGGAGCCGAGGAAGACGCGCTGAGAGTACTTGCCGATTGCAGCAGGTAGGCCGTCTCGTAGGCACCCACGTAGAGGCGGTCGTTGGCGGAATCGACCGCAATGACACGAGCGTAGGGGATGGCAATCGTTCCTGCGTTGGTGGGCGAAGCCAGGCTGGCGCCGCCGACGATGTGCACGCCAGCGAAGACATCGGCGGCATACAGGCGATCGCGCTGGGCGTCGATGGTGACGGCACTGGTCATGACGCCGGCGAGCAAGCTGCCGCTCGGGGTGATCGTGCCGTTCGCGGTGTTCACATCCTTGAACACGAGGACGCCATAGCCGGAGCTCACCACGTACATCAGGTTCCGCTGGAAATCGATGTCGAAGGAATTGATCGCGCCGCTGAAAGTCATGGTCCGGGCGACCGGCGCCGCCCCTGACGCGGTGCTGGCATTGGCGTAGACCAGCACTTGACGGTCGTACTGGCGCGAAACGGCGACGTACACGGTGTCGTGCGCCGCATCCACGACAACGCCTTGGGGCAAGAGCACATCCGCGGGCAGCGTGATGGTCCGCGACGGCGTCGCCCCGTTGGCGAGCTTGCTGGCATCCGCATACACCACGACCGACGAACTGGTCACCGAAGTAAACGTCACCGCGTACAGGACGTTGCGGCCGCTGTCATAGGCGAGGGTATCGACCATTCCGGGCACATCGAGCATGCCCTGCGTGGCCAGCGTCGTGCCGGCCGGCGGGTTGGCGCTGGCGAGCATGGCGATCTTGGAGTGGTTGCGATCGCTCACGAACAGCTGGTGCGTATCCGCGCTGCTGCCGCCACTTGGCACGGGCGTTTCGCCGCCCGTCGACGTGGTGCTGCCGCCACCGCCCGCATCCGTGCTGCCCCCGCCCCCTCCGCCGCCACAACTGGCCAACAGCCCCAGGCCCGCGCACAGCAGCGCGGCCTGGACGCAACGCATCCATGCTTTCATGATTCCCTCTTTCCTTGCTTGAATCTTTTTCTTGCGGCCGCCGGCGCGAGGCCGGCGCCGTCTTCAGCCCACGACCTTCAGGCTCGGCGCCGGCCGCTCGATCAGCGACGCGAAGCGCGTCTGGATCGATGCCTCGATGCCGGCTGCGTCCAGCCCTTGCAGCGACAGCAGCCGCGCCGGGTCGCCGTGCGGGATGAACTCGTCGCGCAGGCCCAGTTGCAGCACCGGCTTGGCGACGCCCGCGGCGTTCAGCGCCTCGGTGACGGCGCTGCCCGCGCCGCCCATGATGGCGCCCTCTTCCACCGTCACCAGCGCCTCGTGCGAGGCCGCCACGGACAGCAGCAGTTCGGTATCGAGCGGCTTGGCCCAACGCATGTTGACCACCGTCGCGCCCAGGCGCTCCGCGGCCTGCAGCGCCGGATAGAGCAGCGTGCCGAAGACCAGGATCGCGATGCCCTTGCCCTGGCGGCGCAGTTCGCCCTTGCCGAAGGGCAGGCCTTGCAGGCCCGGCTCCATGGCGGTGCCGACACCGGCGCCGCGCGGATAGCGCACGGCCACCGGATGGTCTTGCTCGTAGGCGGTGGTCAGCAGCTTGCGGCACTCGTTCTCGTCGGCGGGACAGGCCACGCTGACGTTCGGAATGGTGCGCAGGAAGGGGATGTCATAGGCGCCCGCGTGCGTCGGGCCGTCGGCGCCGACCAGGCCCGCGCGGTCCAGCGCGAACACCACCGGCAGGTTCTGCAGCGCCACGTCGTGCACCAGCTGGTCATAGGCGCGCTGCAGGAAGGTGGAGTAGATCGCCACCACCGGCTTCAGGCCTTCGCAGGCCATGCCGGCGGCAAAGGTCACCGCGTGTTGTTCGGCGATGCCGACGTCGTAGTAGCGCTCCGGGAAGCGCTTCTCGAATTCGACCAGGCCCGAGCCTTCGCGCATCGCGGGCGTGATGCCCACGAGGCGCGGGTCCTTGGCGGCCATGTCGCACAGCCACTGGCCGAACACCTGCGTGAACGTGGGCTTGGCCGGCGTGGCCGGCTTCACCAGGCCCACGGCGGGGTCGAACTTGCCGGGCCCGTGGTAGGCCACGGGGTCGGCCTCGGCCAGCTTGTAGCCCTGGCCCTTGCGCGTGACGACGTGCAGGAACTGCGGACCGCTCAGCTTGCGGATGTTCTCCAGCGTCGGGATCAGCGAATCGAGGTCGTGGCCGTCGATGGGGCCGATGTAGTTGAAGCCGAACTTCTCGAACAGCGTGGCCGGCACCACCATGCCCTTGGCCTGCTCCTCCAGCCGCTTGGCCAGTTCGAACAGCGGCGGCGCCACGTGCAGCACCTTCTTGCCCAGCTCCTTGGTGGCCGCGTAGAAGCGCCCGGACATCAGCTGCGCAAGGTAGCGGTTCAGCGCGCCCACCGGCGGGCTGATCGACATGTCGTTGTCGTTCAGGATCACCAGCAGGTCGCATTCGCAGACGCCGGCGTTGTTCAGCGCCTCGAAGGCCATGCCCGCGCTCATCGCGCCGTCGCCGATGACGGCGATCGCGCGGCGCTGCTCGCCCTTCTGCTTGGCCGCCATCGCCATGCCCAGCGCCGCGGAGATGCTGGTGGACGAATGCGCGGTGCCGAAGCTGTCGTACTCGCTTTCGCTGCGCTGGGGGAAGCCGGCCAGGCCGCCCAGCTGGCGCAGCGAGGCCATGCGGTCGCGCCGGCCCGTGAGGATCTTGTGCGGGTAGGTCTGGTGGCCCACGTCCCAGACGATGCGGTCTTCCGGCGTGTTGAAGACGTAGTGCAGCGCGATGGTCAGTTCCACCGTGCCCAGGTTGGAGCTCAGGTGGCCGCCGGTCTTGGAGACGGACTCCAGCACGTAGTTGCGCAGTTCGTCCGCCAGCTCCGGCAGCTCCGCGCGCGGCAGGCGGCGCAGGTCGGCCGGGTCGTTGATCGTTTGCAGCAGCTTGGTCGCCATGTTCGTCTCAATGATCCATTTCGCGGGCCACCGCGGAACCGGCTTTGCCGGGCCGCTGGTGGCGCCCCCTTGAGGGGGAGGCGCCGAAGGCGCTTCGGGGGTGGGCTTTCATTTCAGTTTTCGCGCACCACGACCATTTCGGCCAGCGCTTCCAGCGCGCGCGTGTCGCTCAGGCGGCTGGTGGCGAGCGCGGTGCGCGCTTCGTGCAGCAGCTCCTGCGCATGGGCGCGGGCGCGGTCCAGGCCCAGCAGCGACACGTAGGTGGGCTTGTCCTGCGCGGCGTCCTTGCCGGCGGTCTTGCCCAGTGTCGCCGAATCCGCGGTGACATCGAGGATGTCATCCACCACCTGGAAGGCCAGGCCCAGCGCGCGGCCGTAGCCCGCGAGGCCTTGCGCGGCGGCCGGAGCGGCGTCACCGGTGGCGGCGCCCATCATCACGCTGGCTTGCAGCAGCGCACCGGTCTTCAGCCGGTGCATGTGGCGCAGCTCGTCCTCCGTGAGCGAGCGGCCCACCGACGCCAGGTCGATCGCCTGGCCGCCGGCCATGCCGGCCTGCCCTGCCGATTGCGCGAGCAGGCGGCACAGGCGCGCCTGCACGGTGTCGGGAATGGTGCTCTGCTCGGGCGCCAGCAGCTCGAAGGCCAGCGCCTGCAGCGCGTCGCCGGCCAGCAGCGCAGTGGCTTCGCCGAACTTCACGTGCACCGTCGGCTTGCCGCGGCGCAGGACGTCGTTGTCCATGCACGGCATGTCGTCGTGCACGAGCGAGTAGGCGTGGATCAGCTCCACGGAGCAGGCGGCGCGCAGCGCGGCCTCGGCGTGGCCGCCCACGGCTTCGCAGGCCGCCAGCACCAGCAGCGGGCGCAGGCGCTTGCCGCCATCGAGCACTGCATAACGCATGGCCTCGCCGAGCCCGGCGGGCGCTTGCAGCGGCACCCAGGCCGACAGCGCCCGTTCCACTTGCGCGAGTCGTTCGGTCGACCAGCCCTTCAGGTTGAAACTCACTCGCTGGCCCAGGGCTTGAGGACGCCCGCGTCGAGCACCTTGATCTGCTCCTCGACGGCCTGCAGCTTGTCGCGGCAGAACTTCAGCAGCTCCGCGCCGCGCTCGTAGCCCGCGAGCAATTGCTCCAGCGGGAGTTGGCCCGATTCGATCTGGCCGGTGAGCTGCTCGAGCTCTTCCATGGCAGCTTCATAGCTGGCTGGAGGGTTGGTGGGCGCCTGGGTCATGGAATTGCTTTGGATCAACGGTGGATTTTATTCCCTCGCAGCCCAGCTCTTCCCCGCGGGGTAGAATCCCGTCCCCTCAGCCGCGCTCCCAAGCTCGGCCCTGCCCCTTCATAGGGGGAGCCTCTAGGTCAGGTGAAATGTCTGATTTAAGTCTTCAACTCCAGCAGGCCGCAAGCCAACTTCCCGTTACCAGCTATTTCGACCAGGCGCTCTTCACGCGTGAGCTGGAGCTGATCTGGCAGTCCGGGCCCCGTTATCTGGGGCACGAACTGGCCGTTCCCGAACTGGGCGACTACTACGCACTTCCGCAAGAAAGCGAAGGGCGCGCGTTGTTGCGCACGCCGCAAGGCATCGAGCTGATCTCCAACGTCTGCCGCCACCGCCAGGCGGTGATGCTGCGTGGCCGCGGTTCCGTCCAGGCCAACGGCGGGGGAGGCAACATCGTGTGCCCTTTACACCGCTGGACCTATAGCGCCGGGCAGCATGCACCGGCCGGAACGCTGCTGGGCGCCCCGCATTTCGCGACCGATCCCTGCCTGGACCTGAACAACTACCAGGTGCAGAACTGGAACGGCCTGCTGTTCGAAGCCAACGGCTTCGACGTGAACCGCACGCTGGCGAAACTCGGTCCCAAGGCGGACCTGGACTTCGCCGGCTACGTGCGCGACAGCGTCGTCATGCACGAGGTGGACTACAACTGGAAGACCTTCATCGAGGTCTACCTGGAGGACTACCACGTGGGTCCGTTCCATCCGGGGCTGGGCAACTTCGTCGCCTGCGAAGACCTGCGCTGGGAGTTCGGCCGCGACTACTCGGTGCAGACCGTCGGCGTCGCGGGCAAGCTGGGCAAGGCCGGTTCGGACATCTACCGCAAGTGGCACGACGAGGTGCTGCGCTACCAGGACGGCAAGCCGCCCAAGCACGGCGCGATCTGGCTGACGCTGTACCCCAACGTCATGGTGGAGTGGTACCCGAACGTGCTGGTGGTTTCGACGCTGTACCCCAAGGGACCGCAGAAGACGCTGAACGTGGTGGAGTTCTTCTATCCCGAGGAAATCCACGCGTTCGAGCGCGAGTTCGTCGAAGCCCAGCAGGCCGCCTACATGGAGACCTGCGTCGAGGACGACGAGATCGCGCTGCGCATGGACGCCGGCCGCAAGGCCCTGATGGAGCGCGGCGACAACGAAGTCGGCCCCTACCAGAGCCCGATGGAAGACGGCATGCAGCACTTCCACGAGTGGTACCGCGAGGTCATGCACAGCCACGTGCCGAGCCGCTAGCGGATGGCGGCTCTGTGGATGCTGGCGGCGTCACTGGCGTTCGCCACGATGGCGGTGTGCGTCAAGTTCGCCGCCGCCTGGTTCTCCCCCTCCGAACTGGTGTTCTGGCGCGGCCTCATCGGCATGGTGCTGATGTGGCTGTGGTGCCGTGCCCGCGGCGAGACGCTGGGCACGCGCTACCCGCTGATGCACGCCTGGCGCAGCATGATCGGCGTGGTGTCGCTGGGCGCCTGGTTCTATGCGCTGGGCAACCTGCCGCTCGCCACGGCCATGACGCTGAACTACATGAGCAGCGTCTGGATCGCGGCCTTCCTGGTCGGCGGCGCGCTGCTGGCGTGGAACCCGCGCGGCGGTCAGCCGATGCCGGGGCGCAATGGCGCATTGACTTTCACCGTGATGGCCGGCTTTGCCGGCGTGGTGCTGATGCTGCGGCCGACGCTCGGCCAGCACCAGGCCTTCGCCGGCCTGGTGGGCCTGCTCTCGGGCCTGCTTTCAGCCTTCGCGTACATGCAGGTGATGGCGCTGGGCAAAATCGGCGAGCCGGAGGCGCGCACGGTGTTCTATTTCGCCGTCGGTTCCGCGGTGGCGGGCGCCGTGGGCATGGCCACCGGCAGCGTGTCCGAGTGGAACTGGGGCCATGCGCTCTGGCTGCTGCCCGTGGGCCTGACGGCTTCCATCGGCCAGCTGTGCATGACCCGCGCCTACAACCGGGGCGCCACCTTGCTGGTGGCCAACCTGCAGTACTCCGGCATCGTGTTCGGCGCGCTGTACAGCCTGCTGCTGTTCGGTGAGAACATCCCGCTGGCGGGCTGGGCCGGCATGGGGCTGATCCTGGCCAGCGGCATCGCCGCCACCGTGCTGCGCTCGCGGGCGGCACCGGACGCGCCGGGAGAAGAGCATTGACGTTGAGCATTGAGCGTTCGGCGTGACAAACTACGCTCAACGCTCAACGCTCAACGCTCAACGCTCAACGCCCAACCATGTACACCACCCTGATCTCCGCAGAGCAGTTGCTGGACCTGCAGCGCACCAAGGCGCGCGTGCTGGTCTTCGACTGCAGTTTCGAGCTGATGAACCCCGCGGCCGGGCGCGAACACTACCTCGGCTCGCACATCGCCGGCGCGGTCTACGCCGACCTCGACCACGACCTCAGCGACAAGGGCTCGCTGGGCCCGGACGGCAAGGTGATGCCGCATGCCGGCGCCGCCTCGGGCGGGCGGCATCCGCTGCCGCGGCGCGAGAAATTCGCGATGTGGCTGTCGTCCGTCGGCTTCGCCAACGACATGCAGGCGGTGGTCTACGACCGCAACGGCGCCAACTACTGCGGCCGCTTGTGGTGGATGCTGAAGTGGGCCGGCCACGACGCGGTGGCGGCGCTCGATGGCGGCCTGCAGGCCTGGCAGGCCGCGGGCGGCGAAGTGCGCGCGGGCACCGAGCCCGCGCACTTCCAGACCAACTTCGAGCTGGGCACGCCGCTGCGCAAGCTGGTGGTGACCGAGGAAGTCGTGCGCAAGCTGGGCGCGGGCCAGACCATGGTCGACGCGAGGGCGACGCCGCGCTACAAGGGCGAGGTGGAACCGCTGGACCCGGTGGCGGGCCACATCCCTGGCGCGCTGAACCGGCCTTTCGGCCAGAACCTGGGCGCCGACGGCAAGTTCAAGCCGGCGGCGCAGCTACGGCAGGAGTTCGAGCAGCTGCTGGGCGGCCGCGACCCGGCGACGGTGGTGCACCAGTGCGGCAGCGGCGTCAGCGCCGTGCCCAACCTGCTGGCGATGGAGCTGGCCGGCTATGCGCCGACGGGGCTGTACGCGGGCAGCTGGAGCGAGTGGTCGCGGGACCCGAAGTTGCCGGTGGAGAAGGGTTGAGCCCTCACTCCTTGATGTTCGCCGCCTTCACGATCCGCGCGTAGCGCTCCTGCTCGCGCTGCACGAAGCGGCCGAAGTCCGCGGCGCTGCCGCTGCCGGCGACGGCGCCCTGCTCCGCCATCCGGGACTTCACGTCCTCGGACCGCAGGATCTCGTTCAGCTCGTGGTTCAGCCGTTCGACGATGGGCGCCGGCGTGTGGGCCGGCGCGAACAGCCCCGTCCACGACACCATGTCGTAGCCCTGGAAACCCGGCGTCTCGGCGACGGTGGGCACGTCCGGCAGCGCCGCCAGGCGCTTGTCGTCGGTGACGGCGATGGCCTTCACCTTGTGCGACTGGATCTGCGGCGTCGCCGTCACGCTGACCAGCAGCGCCAGGTCCACCTGGTTGCCGACCACGTCGGTGACGATCTGCGCGCCGCCGCGATAAGGCACGTGCGTGATGAACGCATGCGACTGCTCCTTGATCAGCTCCATGGCCAGGTGCAGCACGGTACCGATGCCCGAGGTCGCGTAGTTCAGCGTGCCCGGCTGCGCGTGCGCCAGCTTGATGACGTCCGCCAGGTTGTTCACCGGCAGGCCCGGGCGCGCCACCAGCACCATCGGCGCGGTGTTCACGAGGCCGATGGGCGCCAGGTCCTTCAGCGCGTCGTACTTCACGGCTGCCGGGTTCACCAGGCGCGCGATCGCGATCGGGCTGTCGGCGCCCATGACCAGCGTGAAGCCATCCGGCGCGGCGGCCACCGCGCGCGCCACGCCGATGGCGCCGCCGGCACCGCCGACGTTGTCCACGACCACCGAGGTCTTCAGGCGCTCGGCCAGCTTCTGCGCCACCACGCGCGCCACCACGTCGACGCTGCCGCCGGCGCTGAAGGGGACGATGATGGTGATGGGCCGGCCCGTGGGCCAGTTCCCGTGCGGCGGCTGCGCCTGCACGGCGCTGCCGGCCAGGGCGGCCGCCAGGGCCGCGAGCGCAGTGCGTCGGGTGATCATACTTTTCCTCCGGGTGCGTCCAGGCCGGCGCGCAGCGCATCGAAGTGCGCCGTCCACTCTGCGCGCAGGCGGTTCCTGTCGGAGTCGTCCATCCAGGCGCCGTCGATGCCGTTCACGAGGAAGCCGCGCAGGTCGTCGAGGCCGAAGCCGAAGTCCTTGACCATCATGTGCCAGGCCTGCGTGGGCGTGACGTGGTGCAGCGTCGGGTCGTCGGTGTTGGGATGGATGCGCAGGCCCAGGCCGGGCATGCGGCGGATCGGGTGGTCCAGCGCCCAGCGCTCGGGCGGCAGCGTGCGCAGGTAGTAGGTGTTGGTGGGCACCACCGTGAAGACGATGCCGCGCTCGGCGCAGCGCGCCGCGAATTCGGGGTTGTCGACGACGGTGTAGCCGTGGTCGATGCGGTCCACCTGCAGGTCCTCGATCGCCGTGCGGATGTTCGTCCACGGCATGCCGAACTCGCCCGCGTGCGCGGTGGAACGCAGGCCGCCCTTCTTCGCGGCCGCATAGGGCTGCGCGAAATGCTCGGGCGGATGGTCGTTCTCGCGGTAGTCGATGCCGATGCCGGGCACGCGCTCGTCGCGGTTCGCCAGCACCCACTGCACCATCTCCAACGCGTCGGCGGCTGGCGCCTCGCGGTCGATGGCGGCGATCATGCGGCCGGTGATGCCGAAGTCCTGCTGCGCGTCTTCGACCGCCCGCAGGATGGCGGCCTGCGCCTGCGGGTAGGCGATGCCGGATTCACGCGCGGTGCCGGTCGGGTTCCAGAAGAACTCGGCGTAGCGCACGCTGTGCGCGGCGGCGTCCTGCAGGTATTCGTAGGTGAGGCGGTGCAGGTCGTCCGGCTTGCGGATCAGCCAGGCGTCGAGCGCACGCAGCACGCGGATCGCGCCCACGGGCTTCTCGCCGCGGGTGTAGAAGGCGGCGATCTCTTCGTCAGGGATGGGCGCGTTTTCGCGCTTCGCCAGCGCCGTGAAGGTCTCGCGGCGAACCGTGCCGAGCAGGTGGCAATGCAGTTCGGCCTTGGGGATCTGGCGCAGGAAATCTTCCAGGGACAGCGGCATGCACAAATGCTAGCCGCGGCCAAGGGGGGCCGTGGTCCGCAATCTCCACATGACTGGCGCTCCGGGTCAGGCACCGGTCAGTCTCGAGTCAGATTGGCGTCAGGGACGGTTGCCGACCGAGCTGTTGGTGGTGGTGTTGGCGCTGCCGGGGACGGCTGCCGGGTTGCCAAGGGGCGCCGTGGCGCTGCCGCTGCTGGTCGTGCTGAGCGTAAGGCCGCCACCCGTGCCGAGGCCGCCATTGAGGCCCGTGCCGGGCACCGGGGCCGCGCCCATGGTGCCGGCGCCGGTGGTGCCAGCGGGCGGGACCGCGCCGGTCTCGGCCTGCTTGCTGCAGGCGTCCAGCGCCAGCGATGCAAGCATCGCCAGCAGCAGGCTGGCCGGGGTCGTCCAGGCGGTCCGCTTCATCGTCACTGCGTCGTGGTGGTGGTGCTGGGCGTGCTGGGCGTCGCGGCGCTCGTGTCGGGCGTCGTGCCCGCGGTGCCGGCCGCGCCCGGAGCCGCGCCCATGCTGGCGCTGCCCGCCGCGGTGGTGTCGGTGCTCGGGGTGGCCGGCGTGGTGGTGGAGGCGGTGGTGTCGGTGGACGACGGCGACGGCGTGGTCGTCGTGGTGGACGACGTCGTCGAAGTGTCGGTCGCTTCGTGCTTGCTGCAGGCCGACAGGCCCAGGGCAGCCATCAGGGCCACGGCGGCCGCGATAGAAATGGTCTTCATCAGGAACTCCTTGTTTCGTTCAGGTGTGAGAGAGGGACAGCGTTTCCGCTGGCCTGCGGTGCATTTTCGGGACCGGCCTCCACGGCCGTGTCATCCGCCAATGTCGAAGGCTGTAGGACAAGGCACAGCGGGACGGAGGCACGCCTCAGGCCATCGCCGAGGCGAGTGCGTCTTCGCGCAGGGCGTCGGCCACCGCGCGCAGTTCCTCCCTGCGCACGGTGATCGAGCGGCCCAGCGCCTGCAGGTCGAGGCGCGAAGCCAGCACGCGGTTGAACACTTCTTCACGTTCCTTGCGCACGTGGCGTTCGACGTATTCGCCGAGGACAGCGACCTTGGCGTCGTACAGCTCGTCCTGCGGCTGCGTGGCCAGGATCTGCGCGACGAACTCGCGCTGGCTGCCGTGCTCGTCCTCGGCTTCGTCCAGCAGGTCGTCGTCGTGCAGCGCCTCGCGCACGGCGGGATGGAACAGCTCCTCTTCCAGCTTCGCGTGGATGGTCAGCTCCAGGCAGATCTCCTCGGCCAGCGCGCGGCGCTGCAGCGCAGGGGCGCGCTTGCGCACCAGCTCGCGGTAGGCCTCGAACAGCGCGTGCACGGCCAGGTGGTCGGCATCGAGCAGGTCGATGGCGTCGGGCGCTTGCTTCTTCATGGTGTTGCCTGCGTTTGCCAATGCTTTCATTGCTTGCCGCGGCGGCCGGTGCCGGCGTCTTCGGTCTGCATGTCGGTGGCGGGCACGCGCTTCGCCTGCGGCTTGCGGGATTCTTGCGTCGAAGGCTTGCTTTTGCGTGATTCCATGTGTGACCTCTTGTGCAGGCTTACTCTAGAGAAGCGCTGTCCGAATGCTGTCAGCCCGGAGAAGCCGGTCTTGTAGGAAAGCGGGAGGTCTGTAAAGGGACTCAGCCGTGCTGCCTCTGCATGCGGCGTTCGTAAGCGGACATCAGTGGTGTCACGGAAATGCCATGCACGATGATCGACACCACGACGACCGAGAGCGTGAGCGTCACCAGGCGATCGGCCAGCTCGCCGCTGACGCCGTGGTTCAGCGCGTACATCAGGTAGTACAGCGAGCCGACGCCGCGGATGCCGAACCATCCGATCAACAGGCGCTGGCTGCGCGTGGCGCCGGCGGCGGCCAGGCCGATGTTCACGGCCACCGGCCGGATCACGAGCAGCAGCAGCGCCACGAACCACCATGCCGCGTACTGCCACTGCACGGACCACAGCAGCGCGCCGAGGGTGATGACGATCGCCACTTCGCCGATGCGCTCGGCCTGCTCGTTGAAACCCAGCACCGCCTGCGCCATGAAGGCCGGCGCGTGCTGCGGATCCACCGCCAGCGCCTCGGCGGCGCTGCGATGCGGCAAGGCCAATGCCTCTTCCGCCTTCTTCAGGCTGGCGTCGCCGCTCTGGCGCTGCTCGAGGCGGCGCAGGGCCACGCCGGCGGCGAACACGGCGAGGAAGCCGTACGCGTGCAGCAGCAGCGCACAGCCATAGGACAGCGCGATGAGGCCCAGCGCGAGGAAGTCGTCGAGCCCGATCGCCTCCTGGTGCTGCCGCCGCAGGTACAGGACCAGCCGGCCCACGGCCAGGCCCAGCGCCCAGCCCACGCCCAGCCCCGCAGTGGTGGCCCACACCACATCGAGCGCGAACCAGCGCCACTCGAAAGCGCCCATCTCGTGCAGCCCCATCAGGCCGAGGCCCAGCATCACGAAGGGAAAGGCGATGCCGTCGTTGAGGCCGCCTTCGCCCGTCAGCGCGAAACGCAGCTTGTCGCGGTCACCGACGTCGTGCACCTGCACTTCGGAAGCGAGCACGGGATCGGTGGGCGCCAGGATCGCCCCCAGCAGCACAGCCGCACCGAACGGCAGGCCGAGGAACATCCAGGCCGCCACGGCGATCAGCAGCACCGTCAGCACCATCGAATTGACCGCGAGCCGCACCGGCAGCGCCCAGCGCTTGTCACGCAGGCCCGAACTGAGCTTGAGGCCGGAGGTGAAGAGCGACAGCAGCACCACCACTTCGGCGATGCGCTCCAGCAAGTGCGCATCGAGGCGTGGCTCGAGGGCCACGAGGTGCAGCAGCAAAGGACTGACCGCCAGCCCCACCAGGAGGTAGAGCATGGCGGTCGACAGCGGCAGCCGCTTCAGCACCGTGGAACCCAGGGCCATCAGCACCAGCAGCAAGCCCACGAGGACGGACCAGATGGCAAATTCCATGCGGGGAATTGTTCAGGAGCGGATGGCGCCTGCGTGTGAGCAAACGCCGCGTCCTTGCCTGCCGCGAACTCAGAGCCTCCCGAGAGCCGCCTTCAGCGCCTTGCGCACCGTGGGGAACTGGTGCACGTCGCTGTGGCCCGCGCCGGTCACGCGCAGCAGCTGGGCCGAGCGGAAGGCGCTGCACAGTTTCTCGCTGTGCGAGATCGGGATCAGTTCGTCCTTGTCGCCGTGGATCAACATCACCGGACCGAGCAGCTTGGCCGCATGTTCCAGCGTGTGCAGCGGATAGCGCAGCACCTGCACCGGCACCCAGGGATAGATCTCCGCCGCCAGCACGCGCATGCTGCTGTACGCCGAGACGAGCATCGTCAGGTCCGGCGCGCGGCCTTCGGAGCACAGGTGCGCCGCCAGCCCCGCGGCCAGGCCCGTGCCCAGCGACTGGCCGGAGATCACCACGCGCTTGCCCGAGTACATGGGCGCGACCTGCTCCCAAACCGCTCGCACGTCTGCACGCAGCTGTTCTTCGCTTTCGATCTGGCCGCTGCTCTTGCCGAAGCCGCGATAGTCGAACATCACGACGTCGAAGTTGGCCTGGCGGAAGGCGTCCAGCTCCACGAACCACTTCTTCAAGTTGCCGGAGTTGCCGTGCAGGAAGAAGAAGACGCCGCGCGGATTGGGGCATTGCAGGTGCGCGACGGAGAGGCGCGCGCCCGGCACGTCGACGAAGAACTCGCGGGTGTCGGGGTCCTTCGAGATCGGTTCGTCCAGCGCCAGCGGGTCGGGCTCGAACAGCAGCCGTTCCTGGCGGAACCAGAGCCATCCCACGGCACCGGCGTAGACGGCGCCGATGGCCAGCAGGACGGAGGCGGTGAAGATCGCGTAAACCATGTTGCCTCCTCCGGGCATGGGCCTAGCGACCGCGCTTCGCGTCGGGGTCACTGGGGCCGTTCCTGTCGGACATGCCGGGATTCGGCGCACCCAGTTCGCCGGCGTCGCTGGGCTTCTTGTCGTCCCACGTGCGGCCGGCCTCCGTGACCTTGCCGCGCGGGTGGACCATGTCGGTGCCGTCGTCGAACTGCAGCTCGCCGCCGGCGTCGGGCCGGTCATCGGCCACGCCGTGGTCGCCCTGGTTGGCGCCCGACGGGGGGACCAGGTCGGGCTGCCGGTCGCTGGTCACGCCGACCTTGCCGGAGCCGTCGCCCTTGTCCGTGCGGGGCATCCCGTCGCGGGGTTCTTGCTGCTTGGGCATCGTCTTCTCCTTTGCTTCCCGGCGGGCTTGTGGTCCGCCATGGCATGGAGTGTTCCCCGTGGCCAACGGCCGACCTGTCGGCACCCACAGGGACGTGGCGTAGGAAGCCGGCCCGGCAGCGGATCAGGAAATGGACGCCTGCAGGCGCGGAGAGCCGCCCGCCCTCAAGCGGGTCGGTACCAGGCGCGCAGGCGCGCGCGCTCGGCCTCGCCGAGGCCCAGGCCGCGCTGGAAGTAGGCCTCCAGCGAGCCGTAGGACGAATCGACTTCGTCGAAGGCCGCGGCCAGGAAATCCGGCTGCACGCGCCACAGCACCTCCATCACCTCGCGCGGCATGGCGTAGCGGCCTTCGGCCGGGAAGGCGAGCCGCTCGTTGGTGAGGAGGTAGTCCTGCATCACCTCGGCCTCGCTGGTGCCCACGGCGCGCAGCACCAGCGCCGCGGCGAAGCCGGTGCGGTCCTTGCCGGCGGTGCAGTGGAAGACGGTGGGGGCGTCGGATTCCAGCAGGTGCGCGAAGAACTCGGCGAAGCGCGGCGTGTTCTCGCGCACGAAGCCGCGGTAGGTGTCCTGCATGTGCAGCGCCACGTCGGCCGGCGTGATGCGTTCGCCGGCCTCGCGCAGCGCGTGCAGCCGCTGCACGATGGTCGGCTCGATCGGCAGCGAATGCACGGCGACGCCGGCCAGCCTGCAGGCAGCGGCCTCGCGCTCGGTCACGCCGCGGAAATCGAGCACGCGCCGGATGCCCAGCGCGCGCAGCTGGCGCAGGTCGTCCTCCTGCAGCGCCCCGAGGTGGTCGGAGCGGAACAGGACGGGACGCAGGGTGTGGACGGGACGGAAGTTGGTGGAACCGGCGAGGCGCATGCCCCTATTGTCCCGCACCGGCCTTGCCCCGCTCAGGGCGTCAATGTCAGCGAGACCGGGAACTCGAAATCCGCAGTCCGGCCATCGTTCGCGGTGAACCGCATCAGCAAGGCACCGTTGTAGGTCCCTGCCGGCAGGCAGGCGCGGGTGAACGGGTCGCAGTAGTTCAGGACGTGCTCGCTGACTCCGCCATTGAATGCATAGAAGGCCAGCCAGTTCGCGAGCAGCGGATTGCCGGCGGCCGCCGCGGGATAGGAATCGGTGCGCGTGCCGCGGCGGGAGAAGGTGCCCGGCACCTGCGCCACCAGCTGCGGGATGATCGTGCCAGCCGGATGGGCGTCCAGCGAGGCGGTAGCCGTGACGGTTTCCGACGCCGGCGTCATCGCATACAAGCCGGTCGGCACGACGGCGTGCCGCACGGTCAGCTTGCGCACCAGGTGCTGCGTCGAGCTGGGGTCCTTCACATCCGGTACGTTCGCCTCCAGCTGGAACTCCAGCCCGTAAGGACCATCGGTAGGCAGCAAGGTCGCGGGCGGCTGGAAGGTCAACGTGTTGCCGCTGCGCGTGAGCCAGCTGGGAATCATGTACTCCGAGCTGCTGGCGGCCCCGGCCAGGACGGCGCGCGGCGTGATGTCCCAGCTGGTGGCTGCCGCACGGCCAGGGCCAAGGCCGCCGCGCGGCCCGCCAATACTGCATTTCTCCGCATTCTCTCCTCGATTCAATGTTAGGAAACTACGAATCGAGTATAGGAATCAGAGCGATCGGCCTCCGGTAAAAGGTCGCACCTTCGTTGCATTCAGCGCGAACGGCTGCTCTTGCTGTCGCGAGGCTTACTTCCACATCGAGCGGGCGCGACTGCGCACCTGCAGCACCGGCGCTTGCGGCTGCGCCGAGGCGGCCGAAAGCGATGGCGCGTCCGGCCAGCACACCTGCTCGAAGGCCGCCAGCATCGCTTCGCTGATGAAGCGCGTGCGCCCGGCATAGACGTGCTTGTCACCGCCGCTCGCCTGCTGCGAGATGTAGAAGCGCTGCGGCACCAGCAGGTGCAACTGCTCCTTGGCGCGCGTCATCGCCACGTAGAGCAGCCGGCGCTCTTCCTCGAGTTCCTCGGTGGTGCCGGTGGCCATGTCGCTCGGGATGCAGCCGTCCACGCAGTTCAGCACGTGCACCGCCTTCCACTCCTGGCCCTTGGCGCTGTGGATGGTGGAGAGGATCAGGTAGTCCTCGTCGCGCAGCGGCGGGCCGCTCTGGTCGCTGGTCACTTCGGGCGGATCCAGCGTCAGCTCGGTGAGGAAGCGTTCGCGGCTGCCATAGCCGGCCGCGAGGCGCGCGAGCTGGTCCAGGTCCAGCTTGCGCACCTGCGCGTCCTCGTGCAGCCGCTCCAGGTGCGGCTGGTACCAGGCCTTGGCCAGCTCCATGTCGGCCGGCCAGGCGAGTTCGGCGTCATTGAGCTTCGCGAACAGCGAGGCGAGCGGCGCCCAGTCTTCTTTCGCCTGCGCCGGCGGCTCGAAGCCCTGCAGCGCCACGTGCGGGTCGCTGGCCTCGCCCATCGCATCGAGCAGGCGCGTGGCGGTGGCCGCGCCGACGCCAGGCACGAGCTGCGCGACGCGGAAGCCCGCCATGCGGCTGCGCGGGTTCTGGGCGAAGCGCAACACCGCCAGCAGGTCCTTGATGTGCGAGGCTTCCAGGAATTTGAGCCCGCCGAACTTGACGAAGGGGATGTTGCGGCGCGCCAGTTCCAGCTCCAGCGCGGCGCTGTGGTGGCTGGCGCGGAACAGCACCGACTGCGACTTCAGCACCGCGCCGGCCTCGCGCTGGCGCAGCACCTGGTCGGCCACCCAGCGCGCCTGCTGCGCCTCGTCCGGCACCAGCACCAGCTGCGCCTTCTGGCTTGACACCTTGTCGGTGTACAGGTCCTTGGCATGGCGCTCGCGCGCTTGCGCGATCACCGCGTTGCTCGCTTCCAGGATAGGCTGCGTGCTGCGGTAGTTGCGCTCCAGCGTGACGATGCGCGCTTCCTGCGTGAACTGGCGCGGGAAGTCGAGGATGTTGCGCACCGTCGCGCCGCGGAAGGAATAGATGCTCTGCGCGTCGTCGCCGACCACCGTGACGCCCTGCCCCGTCGGCTTCATGCCGAGGATGATCTCGGCCTGCAGCTTGTTCGTGTCCTGGTATTCGTCGACGAGCAGGTGGTCGAAGCGCGCGCCGACCTCTTCGGCCAGCGCGGGCTCGGCCATCATGTCGGCCCAGAAGGCCAGCAGGTCGTCGTAATCGAGGACGTTCTGCTGCTGCTTGGCCTCGACATAGGCGCCGAACAGCTTCTTCAGTTCGTCCTCCCACTGCGTGCACCACGGGTAGGTGTTCTGCAGCACCAGCGACAGCGGGTCGCGCGTGTTGAGCACGCGTGAATAGATGCCGAGGCAGGTGCCCTTGAGCGGGAAGCGCTTCTTCGTTTCCGAGAAGCCGATCTCGTGGCGCACCAGGCCCATCAGGTCCTCGGAGTCGCCGCGGTCGTGGATGGTGAAGTTCTCCTCCAGCCCGATGCGCGGCGCGTACTCGCGCAGCAGGCGCGCGCCGATGCTGTGGAAGGTGCCGCTCCAGGGCAGGTTGGGTAGGGACTGCGTGCCTTGCAATCCAAGCGCCTGCTGCAGCACGCCGCCCACGCGGCGCTCCATCTCCTGCGCCGCGCGCCGGCTGAAGGTGAGCAGCATCATGCGCTGCGGGTCGGCGCCGTGGCGGATCAGGTTGGCGACGCGATGCGCCAGCGTGTTGGTCTTGCCGGAGCCCGCGCCCGCGATCACCAGCAGCGGCCGCGTGTCGCCGGCGGACTCGCCGGTGCCGTGGGTGGCGGCTTCGCGCTGCTGCTGATTGAGAGATTCGAGAGGGTCACGGGACTGCATGGAACCTGTATATTAGTCCAGTATTTTTGCGGAACAGACCAGGAAGCGCAGCGCCTGCTCTGTCCCCAACTGACTATGGAAAATGTCCTGGTCGGCTCGGCTTCGTGGACCGACCCCACCCTGATCCGATGCGGCCGCTTCTACCCGCCGCAGTGCAAGACCGCCGAACAGCGCCTGCGCTTCTACGCGCAGCAGTTCCCGCTGGTGGAGGTGGATTCCAGCTACTACGCCATGCCGCTGCCGCAGACCGCGCAGCTGTGGGCCGAGCGCACGCCGAGCGACTTCACCTTCAACGTCAAGGCCTTCCGCCTGTTCACCGGCCACCAGGCGCTGGTCACCGCGCTGGACCGCGACTTGCAGAAGGCGCTGGGCCCCGAGGCGCCGCGCACGCTGTATTACGACAAGCTGCCGCCGGAGCTGCGCGACGAACTCTGGCGGCGCTTCATCGCGGCGCTGCAGCCGCTGCGCGCCAGCGGCAAGCTGGGCGCCGTGCATTTCCAGTTCGCGCCCTGGCTGCTGCGCGATCGCGCCAGCATCGCGCACGTGGAGCACTGCGTGGAAAGGATGCAGGGCCACCTCGTGGCTGCGGAGTTCCGCCATGCCACCTGGTTCCACGGCGATCACCTGGAGCAGACGCTGGACTGGGAACGCGAACTGGGCGTCGTCCACACGGTGGTCGATTCGCCCCAGGGCTTCGCCGACTGCGTGCCCTGCGTCTGGGACGTGACCAGCCCCGAGCTCGCCGTCGTCCGCCTGCACGGGCGCAACAAGGAGACCTGGAACAAGAAAGGGCTCGCGGCTTCCTCGTCGCGCTTCGACTACCAGTACAGCGCCGACGAACTGGCGGCCATGGTGCCGGAAATCGAGCACCTCGCCACCCAGGCGCGCCGCGTGCACGTGGTCTTCAACACCAACAACGAGGACCAGGGGCAGCTCGGCGCCCGCATGCTGAGGCAGCTGCTGCGGGTAAAGGCGCGGTAAAAAGTTGTACCTCGCCGGGGTGCCTTTGCCCAGCCGCTAGACTGCGCCCCATGAAAGTGAATTCCCGCCTCTCCCTGCTGGCCCTTGGCCTCGCCCTGTGCGCAGGCGCGCAGGCGCAGCCCGCCGCAGCCCCGGCCGCCGCCGCGGCCTCGGCGCCCAGCGTCGAAGACATGGCCAAGGCTGGCCAGCTGGCCGCCACCGGCTGGCTGACGCTGCTGGATCGCAATGACTGGGGCACCGCCTGGGATGCGTCCGCGGCGATGTTCCGCAGCAGCGTGCCGCTGGGCACGTGGATGGACAAGGTGCCGCCGGTGCGCCAGCCGCTCGGGCCGCTGGTGGAGCGCGAACCGGTGGAAGCGATCTACAAGACCAGCCTGCCGGGCCGCCCGGACGGCCAGTACGTGACCGTGCGTTTTCTCAGCAAGTTCCAGAAGGGCACGCTGCAGGAGATCGTCGCGACGGTGCGCGAACAGGACGGCCGCTGGCGCGTGACGGGCTACCAGCCCTCGCCGGCCAACTGAGCCTCACACGGCGCGTTGCCCGCGCAGCGAAGCGCTGGGCAGCGCGCGGTTGACGGCGGCGAGCTGGTTGCGCAGCGCCGGCAGCTGCCTTTCGACCCAGGCCTTCAGCACCGGGTCCTCGGCCTGCGTGGCCATCTTCTCGAAGTTCTCGATGTCGGCCTGGTAGGTGCGCAGCGCGACCTCCTCGACGTACATGCGGTCGAACTTCGCGCCGCTGGCCTTGCCCAGCTGCTTCATCACCTTGTTGTGGTCGTTGCTCAGGATGGGCATGGCCATGCCGCGCGCCTGCAGCAGGTGCAACAGTTCCGGCTGCATCGTCTTCTGGCGGTCCATCACCGCCCGGGCGATTTCCTTGGCGGCGGGGCTGGTGGAACGGGTGGGCACCAGCCGCGAGGCATCGGCCTCGAAACGGGCGTTGGCCGCCGTGAGCTGCAGGAAGTGGCGCTCGAGCTTCTGCGCGCTGCCCAGCGGCCTGGCCTCGGCGGCGGCGGCCGCGGCGTAGCTCGGGGGGCGCGGCTGCGCGTGCGCGCCGGCAAGCGCCAGCGCCAGGATTGCGAACGCCAGCGGCGGGAATGCGGGGAACTGCTTTCGACCTCGGATCACGCGCCGATTTTAGGAGCGGTCCAGCCAGCGTGAACGGTCGAGTTACTTCTTTGCCGCAGCTTCCGGCAGTTTCTGCGCTTGCGCGAGATGGTCCTGCAGCATCGGCAGGGTCTTCTCGATGAAGGCCTTCAGGTCGGCGTCCTGGACGTCGTCGCGGGCCTTCTGGAACGACTTGATGTCCTTCTCGTGCGCCTTGATGCCGACCTCGCGCACGAAGTGCTGGTCGAAGTCGGCGCCGTTGCGCTTGCCCAGCTTGTCGATCTCGCGCCGCTGGCTGCGGGTGGGCGCCGGCGGCAGCTCCACGCCCTTGGCGCTGGCGATCTTCACCAGCTCGTTGTTGGCGGCGGTGTGCTGGTCCGCCAGCATGCCGGCGAAGTTCTTCACCTGCAGGTCGTTGGCCTTCGCGTTGGCCAGCTGGGCGATCTGCACTTCGAACATGCCGCTCTCGGCAGCGTGCTCGATGAACTTGCGGTCGGCGTGCGCCAGGTTCCCGGCCTGCGCGGCGCCGAAGGCCAGCGCCAGCACGAGCAGCGCGAATCGCTTCATCCGTGATCTCCCAGAAAGGCGGCGCCGCATCGCGGCGCCGCTGCGGCCGGGTCAGGCCATCACTTGCTCTTGGAGGACGAACCGGAGGACGCGCCGCTGTTGCCGCCCGAGGAACCGCTGCCCACGCTGCCCGGGTTGGCGTTGGCGCCGCTCATCGTGGTACCCGCGCTGCCCATGCCGCTGGAGCCGCCCAGGTTGCTGGAGCTGCCCTGGCCGGAACCCGCGGGGCTGCCCGAGCTGGCGCCGGACCCGCCGGTGCCGGACATGCCGCCGCCGCTGCCCGCGCCCGAGCCACCGCTGCCCTGCCCCTGGTTCGGGCCGAGGCCGCCGCTGCGGCTGTTGCGCCAGCTCGTGAACTCGTCGCTGAATTTCTTGTAGCGCTCCTGCCGCCAGTTCTGGTAGTCGTTGTCCAGGTTGCGGATCTGTTCTTCTCGCCACTGGTGGTATTCGGGGTCGTGGTGGCCCTGGCTGTAGCCGCCGGTGTGCGTGTGCATGCCGGTGCCGCCGCCCTGGTCCCAGGCGCCGCCTTGCGCCTGGCCGCCGAAGCTGCCGGCGCCCTGGCCCCATGCGTCCTGGCCGTAGCCCGAGCCCTGCTGGCCCATGCGCGTGCTGCCCATGCCGCCGCCGTAGTTGGCGCCGCCATGGCCCTGGTTGCCAGAGCCGTAGCCCTGGCTGCCGCCATAGCTGCCCTGCATGCCGCCGCCCTGCACGCCTTGCGGGCCCATGCTGCCGCCCATGCCACCGCCGTCGCTGCCGCGGTTGTAGGTGTCGCCCTGGCCGCCGTAGCCGCTGCCGCCCTGGCCGTAGGACGAGCCACCGCCGTAGCTGCTGCCGCCCTGGCCGTAGGTCGAGCCACCGCCGTAGCTGCCGCCGCTCCAGCTTCCGCGCTGGCCATAGGCCTGGCCGCGCTGGTCGTAGCTCTGGCCACCGTAGCCGCCACCCTGGCCATAGGTGCCGCTCGAGCCGCCGAAGCCGGACGACTGCATGCCCGCCGCGTTGCGCGTGCCGCCGCCGTATTCACCGCCATATTGCTCGCCGCGGCCCCAGCTGCCCTGGCCGCCGCCTTGCCCGCCGAACTCGGAATTGCCGCGGCCATAGCCGTGGCTCTCGCCGCCATAGCCGCCGTAGCCCGAAGATTGCTGCGAACCGAACTCGGTGCCGGCGCGCTGGCCGTAGCCGCCAAGTGCCCCTTGCGAACCCTGCATGCCGGAGCTGCCGCCCTGCTGGCCCTGCTGGCTGCCCCAGCCGCCGCGCGAATCCCCGCCACCGTACCCCTGGCCACGATCCTGCTGCTGGTCGCCGCTGCCCCAGCGGCCCTGGCGGTCGCGGTCTTCGTAGTCACGAGATGCCATCTCATTCTCCTTCGGGATCAAAGTCGGTCGATGCCGGATGGAGCGTGTCCTCCATCCGCCGGTTCATCTTGGGCCGCCCCCTCCCGTCACCCTGTCGGACAACATCCGGGCAGGTGTAGGACTGCCCGGCCTTGCATTTACGAACGGCTGCAGCGTTCACGCGGCATTTGCACGGCAGTGGGAGCGCATTCACATGCGCTGCGCAGGATGGCCTCACCCCCAACCAACCGGAGAACGTCGATGGGCAGCAAGAAAACCTGGATCGTCACCGCCGCCGCCGCGCTCGCCGCGGCCAGCGCCCTGCTCGCTGCGCCAGCGCAGGCGGCCGGCGTGTATGTCGAGATCGCGCCGCCGGCGCCGCGCGTGGAAGCCGTGCCGCAGCCGCGCCATGGCCAGAGCTGGGTGCCGGGCCACTGGGAATGGCGCCGCCACCAGTACGTGTGGGCGCCGGGCTACTACGTGGCGATGCGCCCGGGCTACCGCTATGCCGAGCCCCATTGGGTGCAGGTGGGCGGCCGCTGGAGCTACGAGCCGGGCCGCTGGGAACGCGCGGAACGCGACCGCGATCACGACGGCGTGCCGGACCGCTTCGATCGCCACCCGGACAACCCGCACCGCAGCTGATAGCGGGGTTCGGCGCCCTTCGCAGGCTGGGTTCGGCGGACGCCGACCCCAGCTTGCAACGCTAGTGTCCGTGCCCCATCAAGCTGGCCACCGTCACCAGCGCAATCCCCGACAGCAACCACGCGACCTGGGCCAGCGTCTCCCGCGCGCCCAGGCGCTTCTGCAATTGCGGGATGAGGTCGGCCAGCGCCACGTAGATGAAGCTGCTGCTGGCCACGACCAGGAAGTAAGGCAGGTAGTCCGCCAGCCGGTCCACCAGCCACCAGCCGACGAGGCCGCCCAGCGGCGTCACCGCGCCGGCCAGCGACACCTTCACCAAGGCCGCGCGCCGCGAGCGGCTGGACTGCCGCAGCACGGCCAGGTCGCCGATGTGGTGCGGCACCTCGTGCGCCAGTACCGCGAGCGCGGCCACCAGGCCGAGATGCGTGCTCGCCGCGAAGGCCGAGGCGATCAGGATGCCGTCGCCGAAGCAGTGCACGCTGTCGCCGGTGAGCACCGCCCAGCCGCCGGTACGCTGGTCCTTGTGCTCATGGTCGTGGTCGTGCGCATGCGCCAGCCCGTGCGCGTGGCTGTGTTCCTCGTCGTGCGAACCGTGGTGGTGTTCGTGGCCGTGGTGCCAGAGCTCCGCCTTGTCCAGGAGGAAGAAGAACACCACGCCGACCAGCAGCGTGGCGAACATCGCGTGCGCGCCGGCCTGGCTTTCCAGCGCTTCGGGCAGCAGGTGCATGAAGGCGGTGGCCAGCAGCGCGCCGGCGGCGAGGCTGAGGAGGTGCTGCTCCTTGAGTCCGCGCACGCGCGGCTCGGGGCCCCAGCCCAGGCGCATGAGGCCGGCGGCCAGCCACACGCTGCCGATGCCGGCGGCGAAGGTCGCGAGGAGGATGAAGGCGAGAGTTGCGGTCATGAAGGGCCGCGCGATCTTATCAACGCGGCAGGGCGCACAATCCGGGCCTCATCCCAAGCCAGGAGATCCCATGCCGACCATCCGCGTCGAGATGTTCGAGGGCCGCACCCTCGAACAGAAGAAAAACCTCGTGCAAGCGCTCACGCAAGCCTGCGTCCAGACCCTGGGCAGCAAGGCCGAAGGCATCGACGTCCTGATCTACGAACTGAAGAAGCAGGACTGGGCGACGGGCGGGGAGTTGTGGTCGGAGAAAAAGTAGGGTGCGCAGCTCCGCTGCGCACCTGAATCAGGCCGACATCCCCGCCAGCACCTTGTCCAGCGTGATCGGGAAATCGCGCACGCGCACGCCGCAGGCGTTGTAGATCGCGTTGGCGATCGCCGCGCCGGCGCCGCTGATCCCCAGTTCGCCGACGCCCTTGATCTTCAGCGGGTTCGTCTTGTCGTCCACTTCGGGCAGGTAGTAGGCGTCCAGCGCCGGGATGTCCGCATGCGCCGGCACGTGGTATTCGGCGAGGTCGTGGTTGGCGAAGCAGCCGTGGCGCGCGTCCAGCACCGCTTCCTCGTGCAGGGTCTCGCCGACGCCCCAGATCATCCCGCCGATCGCCTGCGAGCGCGCCGTCTTCGCGTTGAGGATGCGGCCGGCGGCGAACACGCCCAGCATGCGCCGCACGCGCACTTCGCCCGACTCGGTGTCCACCGCCACCTCGGCGAAGAAGGCGCCGTAGGCCTGCTGCGAATACTTCTTCATCATGTCGCCGGGCTGGATCTCGCCGTCGGCCTCGATGCCGGAGGCGCCCGCCAAGGTGGCAAGCGTCGCCGTCTTGCCGCAGCCGGTGATCTTGCCGTCGGCGAAGCGGGCCTGTGCAGGGTCGATGCCGGCCGACTGCGCCAGCTTCGTCCGCAGCTTGTCGCAGGCGTCGTACAGCGCCGAGCCGGCGCTTGCCGCGCCGAACGAGCCGCCCGAACCGGCCGTTTCCGGGAAGTCGCTGTCGCCCAGCTGCATGCTCACCTGCGCGGGCGGCAGGCCCAGCATCTCCGCCGCGACCTGCGTGAACACCGTGTAACTGCCGGTGCCGATGTCGGTCATCGACATCTTCGCCGTCAGCATGCCATTGCCGTCGATATGCACCTTGCACTTGGACGGCCGCAGGAAGTTGCCGCGCGAGGCCGCGGCCATGCCCATGCCCACCAGCCAGCGGCCTTCGCGCTGCTGGCCCGGCTGCGTGTGGCGCAGGTCCCAGCCGAAACGCTTCGCGCCTTCGTGCATGCACGCCACCAGCTGGCGCGAGGAGAACGGGATGTGCTTCTCCGGATCCTGCTTCGGCTCGTTGCGCAGGCGCAGTGCGATCGGGTCCATGCCCAGTTGCACCGCCAGTTCGTCCATGGCGCATTCGAGCGCCGGCATGCCGACGGCTTCGCCCGGCGCGCGGCACGAGTCCGACACCGGCAGGTCCAGGTGTGCGACGCGGTTCTTCGTCATGCGATTCGGCGCCGCATAGAGCGACCGCCCCACCATCGCCGCCGATTCGTAGAAGTCGTCGAAGCGCGCCGTGTGCGACCAGGCCTCATGCCCGAAGGCCGTCAGCACGCCGTCGCGCGTGGCGCCCAGGCGCAGCCGCTGCACGGTGTCGCTGCGGTGCGTGGTGAGGTGGAACATCTGCTGGCGCGTCAGCGCCGTCTTCACCGGCCGGTTCAACTGCCGCGAAGCGAGCGCCGCCAGGATCGCATCGCCGTAGATCGGCAGCTTGCCGCCGAAGCCGCCGCCGATGTAGCGGCTCAGGATGCGCACCTTCTCGTTGGGGATCTGCAAGGTGTTGGCCACGCACTTCTGCGCGCTTTCCAGCAGCTGCGAGGAGCAGTTGACGACCACCCGGTCGCCTTCCCACCAGGCGGTGCTGGCGTGCGGCTCCATTTGCGCGTGGATGTGCACCGGCGTGGTGTAGCGCGCGTCCACCTGCACCGGCGCGGCGGCGAAGGCGGCATCGAAGTCGCCGCTGGCGGAGTCCGGCTCGCGGCCGTTGGAAGGCTTGGGCTTCTGCGCCTGCGCCAGGTTCTTCTGCAGCTCGTAGTCGCCGCGCTCCGGCGCATAAGTGACGCGCACCAGCTGCGCCGCCGCCCGCGCCTGCTCGAAGCTCTCGGCAACGACGAAAGCCACCGGCTCGCCGTAGTACTGCACCCGGTCGTCGTTCAACTGCGGCTTGGCGCGGGCGAAGCGGTCCTCCAGGTTCATCGGCCCGAAAGGCGCCTGCTTCGGCGCATTGCGGTGGGTCCAGACCAGCACGACGCCGGGCGCGCGTTCGGCCGCGCTCGTGTCGACGCCGGCCACGCGGCCCTTGGCGATGCTCGCCTCCACCAGGTAGCCGTAGGCGGGGCGTGCCGGTGCGCGCACTTCGTAGGCATAGGGCGCGCGGCCCGTCACCTTCGGCACGCCATCCACGCGGTCCAGCGGCCGGCCCACCAGGCCTTGCCGGTTGTCGTCCAGGGCGTTGTGCCCTGCGGGCTGCTTCATCTCCATCGTGGCGGCCCTCAGGTACGTGTCGCTTCGCCCAGCACGCCGGCCAGCACGCGGCGCAGCAGCGGGATCTTGAAATCGTTGTGGCCCTGGCCACGCGCGCCGGCGAGCACCGCGCTCGCCGCGGCGTCGTAGGACTGCGGTGCGGCAGGCACGTTGGCCAGCGCCTGTTCGGCCTGCGGCACGCGCCAGGGCTTGTGGGCGAGGCCGCCGAAGGCGAGCCGCGCATTGCGCACCGTGCCGCCCTGCGCATCGACGATGGCGGCCACCGACACCAGCGCGAAGGCATAGGACGCGCGGTCACGCACCTTGCGATACAGCTGCACGCCGGGCGGCGGCGGCGGCAGGCTCACGGCGGTAATGAAATCGCCGGGCTGCAGCTCGGTCTCGACGTTGGGCGTGCTGCCCGGCAGCCGGTGGAAGTCGGCAATCGGGATCACTCGCCGCTGCCCCTGCGGCGAAACCGTCTCCACCTGCGCGTCGAGCGCGCGCATCGCCACCGCCATGTCCGAGGGATGCACCGCGATGCACTGGTCGCTGGCCCCGACGATGGCGTGGATGCGGTTGAAGCCGCCGATGGCGGAACAGCCCGAGCCGGGCGTGCGCTTGTTGCACGGCTTGCTGGTGTCGTAGAAGTAGTAGCAGCGCGTGCGTTGCAGCAGGTTGCCGCCGGTGGTGGCCTTGTTGCGCAACTGCGCCGACGCGCCGGCCAGCAGCGCGCGGCTCAACACCGGATAGCGCTGGCGCACGCGCGGGTCGGCGGCAAGGTCGCTGTTGCGCACCATCGTGCCGATGCGCAGGCCGCCGCCTGGCAGGTCCTCGATGCGGTCCAGCCCGATGCGGTTGATGTCGACCAGGTGGACGGGCGTCTCGACCTGCAGCTTCATCAGGTCCAGCAGGTTGGTGCCGCCGGCGATGAACTTCGCGCCCGGGTGCTGCGCCGCCGCCTGCGCCGCCGCTTCGGGGCTGGCGGCCCGCTCGTAAGTGAAGGCCTTCATGTGCCGCCTCCCACTTCCTCGATCGCCGCGACGATGTTCGGGTAGCAACTGCAGCGGCAGATGTTGCCGCTCATGCGCTCGCGGATCTCCTCCGGCGTGAGGCGCGGCACCGCGTGCAGGTCCGCCGTCACGAAGCTGGGCATGCCGGCGCGTACTTCGCCCAGCATGGCGACACCGGAGCAGATCTGCCCCGGCGTGCAATAGCCGCACTGGAAGCCGTCGTGCTTGATGAAGGCGGCCTGCAGCGGATGCAGCTGGTTGCCCTGCGCCAGGCCTTCGATGGTGGTGACCTGTTGGCCGTCGTGCATCAGCGCCAAGGTGAGGCAGCTGTTGATGCGGCGGCCATCCACCAGCACCGTGCAAGCGCCGCACTGGCCGTGGTCGCAGCCCTTCTTGGTGCCGGTGAGCTGCAGGTTCTCGCGCAGCAAGTCGAGCAGCGTGGTGCGGGTGTCGACGTTCAGGTCGCGCGACTGGCCGTTGACGAACAGCCGCACGGGCACGTATTGCGGTTGCGGCTCGGCCACGCGAGGCGCTGCCTGCGCTTGCTGGGCCTCGGCGCCCAGTGAACTCGATGCGGCCGCCAACGCGCCCGCCACGCGCAGCACGTCGCGGCGCGTCATGTCCCCGTCGGGACCGTCTTTCTCTGCCATGGATGCTCCCGATGGGAAGCAGCCAGTCTAGGAAGGCGAATGCGGCCGCGACGGAGCGCAGTCGCGCGCATGGGCGTGCGACTGCGCCTACGCCGGGCTCAGTGCGCTTCTTCCCAGTTCGCCCCCACGCCGATCTCCGCCAGCAGCGGCACCTGCAATTCGGCGACGCTGGCCATCAGGCGCGGGATCTCGGCCTTCAGCCAGTCGACTTCGTCTTCCGGCACTTCGAACACCAGTTCGTCGTGCACCTGCATGATCATCTTCGTGCGGCGCTGCTCGCGGTCTAGCGTCTCCTGCACCTTGACCATCGACAGCTTGATCAGGTCGGCCGCCGTGCCCTGCATCGGCGCGTTGATGGCCTGGCGCTCGGCGCTGCCGCGGCGCGGGCCGTTGGGCGAGTTGATCTCCGGCAGGTACAGGCGCCGGCCGAACACGGTCTCGACGTAGCCGCGGCTCTTGGCCGCCAGGCGCGTCTCGTCCATGTAGGTCTTCACGCCCGGGTAGCGCTGGAAGTAGCGGTCGATGTAGCTCTTCGCCGCGGCATTCTCGATGCCGAGGTTGCGCGCCAGTCCGAAGCTGCTCATGCCGTAGATCAGGCCGAAGTTGATGACCTTGGCGTAGCGGCGCTGCTCGCTCGACACCTGCTCCACCGGCACGCCGAACACTTCCGAGGCCGTCGCGCGGTGCACGTCGATGTTCTCGCGAAAGGCGCGCAGCAGCGCCTCGTCCTCGCTGATGTGCGCCATGATCCGCAGCTCGATCTGGCTGTAGTCGGCGCTGGCGATGCGGTGCCCGGCCGGCGCGATGAAGGCCTCGCGCACGCGCCGGCCTTCGGCCGTGCGGACCGGGATGTTCTGCAGGTTGGGGTCGTTGCTGGAAAGCCGCCCCGTGACCGCCACCGCCTGCGCGTAGTGCGTGTGCACGCGGCCGGTCCTGGGGTGCGCCAGCTGCGCCAGCTTGTCAGTGTAGGTTCCCTTCAGCTTGGCCAGGCTGCGATGCTCCAGCACCTTGGCCGGCAGCGGGTAGTCGTCCGCCAGCTTCTCCAGCACCTCTTCGTCGGTGCTCGGCGCGCCGCTGGCGGTCTTCTTCACCACCGGCAGGCCCAGCTTGACGAACAGGATCTCGCCCAGCTGCTTGGGGCTGCCCAGGTTGAACGGCTGGCCCGCAAGCTCGTGCGCATCGCGTTCCAGCTGCACGATGCGGTGGCCCAGGTCCTTGCTTTGCCGCTCGAGCTCCGTGCCGTCGATCAGCACGCCATTGCGCTCGATGCGGTACAGCGCCTCGCTGCTCCGGATCTCCAGGTCGTAGATGAACTTCAGCTTGCTGTCCTGCTCCAGCCGCGGCCACAGCACGCGATGCACGTCGATGGTCTGGTCCGAGTCCTCGCAGGAATATTCGGCCGCCTTGTCGATGCTCACCTGGTTGAAGGTGATCTGGTGCACGCCCTTGCCGGCGATCGTCTCGTAGTCGATGCCAGTGCGGCCCAGGTGCCGCTCGGCGAGGCTCGCCAGGCCGTGCGGCTTGTGCACTTCCAGCACGTAGCTTTGCAGCATCGTGTCATGCACGTAGCCGCGCACCTCGATGCCGTGGTTGGCGAACACGTGGCGGTCGTACTTCACGTGCTGGCCGAGCTTGTGCTTTTCGGGGTTCTCCAGCCAGGGCTTCAGCTTCGCCAGCACTTCTTCCAGCGGCAGCTGCTCGGGCGCGTCCGGATAGTTGTGGCCCAGCGGGATGTAGCAGGCCACGCCCGGCTCGGTGCTGAAGGACAGGCCGACGATGTCTGCCCGCATCTCGTCCAGCGAATTCGTCTCGGTGTCCAGCGCCACCAGCGGCGCGGCCTCGATGCGCGCGAGCCAGGTGTCGAAGGCTTCCCAGGTGAACACCGTGTCGTACTGCAGGTTGGTCACCTGCGACGGGCCACTCAGGTCCGGCTCGTCGAACAGGCCGGCGGGCTGGCGCTCGCCGGGGCCGACCTTCTTGCGGCTCTGGTGTTCCTCCAGCAGCTCAGGCGGCACGTCGTGCGTCTCGAGCTGCTTCACCAGGCCCTTGAAGCCGTAGCGCTCGTAGAACTCCTTGAGCTTCTCGCTGTCCTGGCCGTTGATGACGATGTCTTCCAGCGCCGGGAAGCCGGGGATGTGGTCCTTCAGGTCGCAGTCGGTGCGGATGGTGACCAGCGCGCGGCCCTTGGGCAGCCAGTCCAGCGCCTTGCGCAGGTTCTCGCCGACGGCGCCCTTCACCTTGTCGGCGTTGGCGACCAGGTTGTCGACCGAGCCCCATTCCTGCAGCAGCTTCACCGCCGTCTTGGGGCCGACCTTGTTCACGCCCGGCACGTTGTCGACCGTGTCGCCCACCAGCGTCTGGTAGTCCACCATCAGCCGCGGCGGCACGCCGAACTCGGCCTCGACGCCGGCGACGTCGCGGCGGCGGTCGTTCATCGTGTCGATGACGGTCACGCTCTCGTTCACCAGCTGCGACAGGTCCTTGTCGCCGCTGGAGATGATGGTGCGCATGCCATGCCGGGTGCCCAGGCAGGCCAGCGTGCCGATGACGTCGTCGGCTTCCACGCCGGGCACGTTCAGCACCTTCCAGCCCAGGAGGCGAACCACTTCGTGGATCGGGTCGATCTGCGTGCGCAGGTCGGGCGGCATCGGCGAACGGGTCGCCTTGTACTCGGGGTAGAGCTCGTCGCGGAAGGTGCCGCCGGGCGCGTCGAAGATGCAGGCCGCGTAGTCGGCGCGCACGTCCTTGCGCAGCTTCTGCATCATGTTGATCATGCCGCGGATGGCGCCCGTCGCCGCGCTGGCGGGGTCGCCCGGCACCGCGCGCAGGTCCGGCATGGCGTGGAATGCGCGGTACAGGTAGCTGGAACCGTCCACCAGCAGAAGGGTTTTCGGTTCGGGTTGGGGAACGTGATCGTCCGTGTTGCTCATAGGGGATTCGGGCAGTATGGCCTTCAAGCGGGCCTGTGGCGCCAGCCTACAATTGTGCCCATGCGCAAGATCCTGTTCGTGGCAGCCGTTTTTCCGCTGGCCGTGCTCGCCCAGACCGGCCAGGCGCCGGCCGAGGACAAGCCGGTCAAGAAAGAACGGCCGGACCAGAAGATCGAGCGCATCCACATCGACGACGGCGGCGCCACCATCGACGAACTCCGCGTCGGCGGGCAAAGCCAGAACGTCACCGTCAAGCCGTCCGGCAACGCGCCGGCCTACGAGATGCAACCCAGCGACGGCGCGCGCAGCCGGCCCAGCGAAGACCGCCAGGGCGACCTCGGCAAGAGCCAGCGCGTCTGGAACGTGCTGAAATTCTGAGATGGCTGTATTCACCGAAGTCTCGGCCGACGAGGCGCGCGCGCTGCTGCGCGCCTTGAAACTGGGCGAGCTGCGCGAATTGCGCGGCATCCAGAGCGGCATCGAGAACACCAACTATTTCGTCACCGCCGAAGACATGTTCGGCGCCACCGAATACGTCCTGACCCTGTTCGAGCGCCTCACCGCAGAACAGCTGCCGTTCTACCTGCACCTGATGAAGCACCTGGCGCAGCACGGCATCCCGGTGCCGGACCCGGCGGCGGACAAGGACGGCGACATCCTGCACACTGTGGCCGGCAAGCCCGCCGCCCTGGTGAACAAGCTGGCCGGCGGCCACGAGCTCGCTCCCGGCCCGGACCATTGCAGCCAGGTGGGCGCCATGCTGGCGCGCATGCACCTGGCCGGCCGCGACTACAAGCGCCACCAGCCCAACCTGCGCAGCCTGGCCTGGTGGAACGAGACGGTGCCGGTGGTGCTGCCCTTCCTGGAGCCGGAACAGGCGGCCCTGCTGCGCAGCGAGCTGGCCTTCCAGAACCACGTGGCCGGCAGCTCCGCCTGGCAGGCGCTGCCGCGCGGCCCGGTGCACGCCGACCTGTTCCGCGACAACGTGATGTTCGACGGCGGCCAGCTGACCGGCTTCTTCGACTTCTACTTCGCCGGCATCGACGCCTGGCTGTTCGACCTGGCCGTCTGCCTGAACGACTGGGCGATCGACCTGCCCACCGGCCGGCACGACCCCGAGCGGGCCCGCGCCTTCGTCGCGGCCTATGCCTCGGTGCGGCCGTTGACGGCGGCGGAGCGCCAGCTGCTGCCGGCGATGCTGCGCGCCGGCGCGCTGCGCTTCTGGATCTCGCGCCTGTGGGACTTCCACCTGCCGCGCGAGGCTTCGCTGCTGAAGCCGCACGACCCCACCCACTTCGAGCGCGTGCTGCGGCAGCGCATCGCGCAGCCGGTCACGGCCGCCGCCCTCGGCTGAACGTGCCGGCCCGCGCAGGTATCGCTTGCGGGGGCTTGGCGTTAAATTTGTCACGCAGTCCCGCCGCCGCTGCGGATAGGCTACCCTGCGCGAGCCCCCGAACCCCCACCAGCAGTCCCCGTTCGTGAAACTGAACATCGTCCCCGCGCGTACCGGCATCCAATGGGTCAAGCTCGGTGTCCAGGCCTTCTTCCGCCAGCCCCTGGGGCTGACCGGGCTGGTCTTCATGTATGGCGCGGTCTACGCGCTGCTCGCCGCGATCCCGCTGGTGGGCGTGGTGGCGCTGGCGGTGCTGACGCCGGCGGCGACGCTGGGCATGTTCGTCGCCACCGAGCGCGTGTCCAACGGCACTTTCCCCATGCCTTCGGTGTTCCTCGCCGGCTTCCGCTCGGGCTCGCAGTGCTCGCGCTCCATGTTGATCCTGGGCGCCATCCACGTCGGCGTGCTGGTCGTGCTGCTGGGCGCGCTGACGCTGTTCTTCCCCGGCGCGCCGATCGAGATCACCGAAGCCACCGGCAGCACGCCGGCCCAGGTGCAGGTGTCGCCGATGCTGTTCGTCGCTTCGGCGCTGCAGCTGCCGCTGCTGGTGCTGTTCGCCTTCGCGCCGGCGCTGGTCTACTGGCACGGCGTCGCGCCGGTGAAGAGCCTGTTCTTCAGCGCCATCGCCTTCTGGCGCAACTTGCGCGCCTTCTTCGTCTATGCGGCGGCCTGGGTGCTGCTGCTGTCGGCGCTGCTGCTGCTGCTGCTGCTCGTGTCCGCGGGCAACCGCATGGTGATGGTGCAGTTCCTGGCGCCCTTCAGCCTGGTGTTCCTGGGGATGCTGTTCACGTCCCTGTATTTCTCGTTCCGCGACACCTTCGTCGCTACCCCACCGCCGGAAACTTCCTGAGGAGCATGACCCCATGAGCACGCACACCCTGCTTGGCCGCACCGAGGACGAGGTGCTCTGGTTCCGGCGCCGTGGCGTGCTGCAGGCCGCGGCGGCCTGGGCGGCGATGGGCGGCTTCGGCGCCGCCCAGGCCCAGCAGCGCAGCAACATCGTGGCCATGCAGGGCGACGCGCTGCTCAATGGCGCGCCGCTGCGGCGCGAACAGGTGATCCAGACCGGCGACAGCATCCAGACCGGGCCGGGCTCCAACCTGTCCTTCGTGATCGGCAATGCCGCGCTGCACGTGCGCGAGAACTCGCGCATCACCGTGGAGCGCGGGCAGACGCTGAACACCATCGCCATCCTGCGCATGCTGACCGGCGCGGTGGTGAGCGTGTGGGGGCGCGGCAGCAGCCGGCAGATCGTCACGCCCACGCTGACCGCCGGCATCCGCGGCACCGGCACCTACACCGAGATCTTTTCCGAGCAGTCCTACCGCAGCTACTTCTGCAACTGCTACGGCACGGTGGACCTGTCGGCCGGCCGGGACAGCACGACCTCGCAGGCCGAATACCACCAGTCCTTCTGGGCCGAACCGCAGCCCAATGCCGAAGGCCGCATCCTCACGCCGGCCAAGGCGATCAACCACACCGACGAGGAAGTGGAGTTCCTGGCCGGCCTGGTCGGCCAGCAGACGGCCTGGCAGATCGCCGGCCACAAGGGCGTGAAGGACGGCTCGGGCTACCTCCGCTGAGGCAAGCTCCGGCGCAAAAGCGCGGCGGCCGTGAGGAGTTCCTCGCCTTGGCGTGGCCTGCCGCGGGGATGGGCCGGCTTCTCCGATATATTCGTGCGCTCCGCGACGCTCCAGCAGCCGTCGATGCCACGGCATGCCTAGGTGATCAACCTAAGCAGTCCATGTAAGAACTTGTTACACTCCGAATTCCAGACCTGCGTGAGGAGGGGGTCGCCATGATCAAGTCCAACAAGCCGTCGTTCGCCGATACCGAGCCGGCGTCGACCATTCCGCTGCACCTCGCGGGTGACGCGGATTTCGACGCGCCTACGCAACCCATGCCGCTGCCCGCCTCCGCGCAGGCCGCCAAGCCCGCCATTCCCGAACTGAGCCTGTCGCTGGCGCCCATCGAGGCCGGCGAATACGAGCTGATGGCCGAACTGCGCAAGGAGAACCGGGTCTGCCCGCTGCCCACGCGCTGGCTGGAGTTCTATCGCATCCTGCAGGACGCGGCCGGCCGCGACCCGCTGCCCGCGCCCCCGCTGACCGGCTCCGCCTGGGCCGCCACCCCCGATTCCGCCAAGCGCCAGTGCTTCGTCGAGCAGGCGGAATGGGTGGTGAAGCGCGGGCTGATCACCAAGGCGCACGAGTTCCTGTCGGCGCTGCCCAAGAGCGACTGGCAGTACGCGCACTGAGCGCGGGAGCCGGGGCCTCCGCCCCGGCTTGCATCAAGTCACCGGCGTCAGCTTCGCCACCGAAAGCGCCAGCCACTTCGCGCCGTGGCGCGGGAAGTTGATGTGCGCCCGCGCGTCCTGGCCTGAGCCTTCCAGCGTCAGCACGGTCCCTTCCCCGAACTTGGTGTGGAACACCTTCATGCCCGCCTTCAGGCCGTGTGCGGGTTCGGATTTCTGCGGCGGCACCGGCGGGCTGGCGAAAGTCTCGCTGCTGCCGCGGCCATAGCCGGTGGCGGAGGAGTTGCCCGAGCGCGAAGTCGGGTAGCCCATGCCGAAGCCGAAGGCGGAGCCGCCGAAGCTCTGGTTCTTGGGCGTCAGCCACTTCAGCGCGTGTTCCGGCAGTTCGTCGAAAAAGCGGCTGCGCACGTTGTAGCGCGTCTGGCCATGCAGCAGCCGCGTCTGCGAGTGGCTCAGGTACAGGCGCTTGCGCGCGCGCGTGATCGCCACGTACATCAGGCGCCGTTCTTCTTCCAGGCCGCCGTAGTCGGCCAGCGAGCGCTCGCTGGGGAACAGGCCCTCTTCCAGGCCGCTCACGAACACGCAGTCGAATTCCAGGCCCTTGGCCGCGTGCACCGTCATCAGCTGCACCGCGTCCTGGCCGGCTTGCGCCTGGTTGTCGCCCGACTCCAGCGCCGCATGCGTGAGGAAAGCGGCCAGCGGCGACAGCGTCTCGCCGGTCTCGGCATCGGGCGGCACGTAGTCGGGCGCCGGCTCGTTCACTTCCGGCAGGCTCGGGTCCAGGCCCTGGCTGGCCGGGGACTGGCGCAGCACCGTCTTGCCCAGTTCGTCGACCGGCAGCGCCACGGCATCGCGCCCGAAGCCTTCCTGGGTGACGAAGCTCTCGGCCGCGTTGACCAGTTCTTCCAGGTTCTCGATGCGGTCGGCGCCATCGCGCTCGGCCCGGTAGTGGTCGATGAGGCCGCTCTGCTGCAACATCACCTCGATGATCTCGCGCAAGGTGAGGCCTTCGGTCTCCTTGCGCATGGCCTCGACCTTCGCCACGAAGGCCGCCAGGTTGGCGCCGGCCTTGCCCGTGGTCTGCGCCACCGCGTCGTGCAGCGAGCTGCCGGCAGTGCGCGCGGCATCCTGCAACTGCTCGATGCTGCGCGCGCCGATGCCGCGCGCCGGGAAATTGACGACACGCAGGAAGCTGGTGTCGTCGCTCGGGTTCTCGAGCAGCCGCAGGTAAGCCAGCGCGTGCTTGATTTCGGCCCGCTCGAAGAAGCGCAGGCCACCGTACACGCGATACGGAACCGCGGCGTTGAACAGCGCGGTTTCGACCACCCGGCTCTGCGCGTTGCTGCGATAGAGGATGGCGATCTCGTTGCGGCGGTTGTCATCGCGCACCAGGTTGCGCACCTCCTCCACCATCCACTGCGCTTCCGCCATGTCGGTGGGCGCTTCGTAGATGCGCACCGGCTCGCCGGCGCCCTGGTCGGTGCGCAGGTTCTTGCCCAGGCGCGTCTTGTTGTGCGCGATCAGCTCGTTGGCCGAGTCGAGGATGTTGCTGTAGCTGCGATAGTTCTGCTCCAGCTTGATCTGGTGCCGCACGCTGAACTCGCTGACGAAATCGGACATGTTGCCCACGCGCGCGCCGCGGAAGGCATAGATGCTCTGGTCGTCGTCACCGACGGCGAGCACCGAGTTCTGCGCGCCGGCGAACATCTTGATCCAGGCGTACTGCAGCTTGTTGGTGTCCTGGAACTCGTCGATCAGGATGTGGTGGAAGCGGCGTTGGTAGTGCTCGCGGATCGGGTCGTTGTCGCGCAGCACCTCGTAGCTGCGCAGCATCAGCTCCGCGAAATCCACCACGCCTTCGCGCTGGCACTGCTCTTCGTACAGCTGGTAGATCTCCACCTTGCGGCGGTCTTCCTCGGTGCGCACGTCGACGGCGTTCGGGCGCAGGCCCTCTTCCTTCAGGCCGGCGATGTACCACTGCGTTTCCTTGGCCGGGAAACGCTCCTCGTCGACGTTGTTCTGCTTCATCAGCCGCTTGATGGCGGACAGCTGGTCCTGCGTGTCGAGGATCTGGAAGCTCTGCGGCAGGTTGGCCAGCTTGTAGTGCGCGCGCAGGAAGCGGTTGCACAGGCCGTGGAAGGTGCCGATCCACATGCCGCGCACGTTGACCGGCAGCATCGCCGCCAGCCGTGTCATCATTTCCTTGGCCGCCTTGTTGGTAAAGGTCACGGCCATCACGTTGCCGGGGCCGATCTGGCCGGTGGCCAGCAGCCAGGCGATGCGGGTGGTCAGCACGCGGGTCTTGCCGGAACCGGCGCCCGCGAGGATCAGGGCGTGTTCGTTGGGCAGGGTGACTGCGGCGCGCTGCTCGGGATTCAGGCTTTGCAGCAGCGGGGACTCGGCGGCGACTTCTGGGAACATGAAGCATTGTAGAAACTCAGCATCAACGATGGTCCGCATTCCGCTTATCGCCGCCCTGCTCGGGCTGGCCGCCGCCAGCGCGCACGCCCTGTGCACCAGCGACAAGGTGCCGCAAGCGCAGGCGCTGCTGGAGCGCTTCATCAATGCCGACTGCGAAGCCTGCTGGCGCGACCCGGCCACGCCCCAGGCGCCCGCGGGCACCTTGGCGCTGGACTGGGTGCTGCCCGGCGCCCAGGGCGAGAACGCGCCGCTGGCGACGGTGGCGGTCGACGAGGCGGCCGAGCGGCTCGCCTTCCTCAAGAAGACCCCGCCCGAGCGCGCCACCAGCGTAGCCAGCCGCCGCGCCGGCAAGGGAGCGCCGCTGCGCATCGCCCTGGGCGATGCCTTCAACGACTACGTCGGCGTGTCGATGGAACTGAAAATGCCGGGCCAGGCGCGCTGGAACGCCTGGCTGCTACTGGTGGAGCAGTTGCCCGCCGGCGTCGAGGGCAGCCCGGTGCCGCGCAACCTGGTCCGTGGCGTGTTCCGGCCCGACTGGTCGCGCCCGGCTTCCGTGCTGGAAGAGACGCGCGCCATGCGGGTGGCCGAAGGCGTCCGGCCGGAACGGCTGCGCCTGGTGGCCGTGCTTCAAGATGGGCATGGCGAAATAAGGGCTATCACGGAAACCGGATGTCCCGAGTAGACCGGCCGCAGTAGAATCAGTCACCGGGCCCAAGCATATGTGGTCCGGTTTTTCGTTTGCGGGCTCCCCACGAACGGCCGGGTCCCAGTCCAAGCGTCCACCTGTTCAACAACAGACCTCCGGAGCCTGGAATCAAATGGAAATCTTCGACTACGACAACGTGCTGCTGCTGCCGCGCAAGTGCCGCGTGGAGAGCCGCTCGGAATGCGACCCTTCGCTCGAGTTCGGCGGGCGCAAGTTCAAGCTGCCGGTGATGCCGGCCAACATGAAGACCGTGGTGGACGAAAAGATCTGCCTCTGGCTGGCCCAGAACGGCTACTTCTACGTCATGCACCGCTTCGACCTGGACAACGTGAAGTTCGTCCGCAAGATGAAGCAGGCGGGCGCGTTCGCGTCGATCTCCGTGGGCGTGAAGCCCGCCGACTACGAGGCGGTGAACCAGCTGGCCGCCGAAGGCCTGGTGCCCGAGTACGTGACCATCGACATCGCGCACGGCCATGCCGATACCGTGAAGAACATGATCGAGCACCTGAAGGCGAAGCTGCCCGGCTCGTTCGTGATCGCCGGCAACGTGGGCACGCCGGAAGCGGTGATCGACCTGGAGAACTGGGGCGCCGACGCGACCAAGGTGGGCATCGGCCCGGGCAAGGTCTGCATCACCCGCATGAAGACCGGCTTCGGCACCGGCGGCTGGCAGCTGTCGGCGCTGAAGTGGTGCGCCCGCGTGGCGACCAAGCCCATCATCGCCGACGGCGGCATCCGCGAGCACGGCGACATCGCCAAGAGCATCCGCTTCGGCGCGACCATGGTGATGATCGGCTCCATGCTGGCCGGCCACGAGGAGTCGCCGGGCTCCACGGTGGAAGTCGACGGCCGCCTGTACAAGGAGTACTACGGCAGCGCCTCCGACTTCAACAAGGGCGAGTACAAGCACGTGGAAGGCAAGCGCATCCTAGAGCCGGTCAAGGGCAAGCTGCCCGACACGCTGCGCGAGATGCAGGAAGACCTGCAGTCGTCCATCTCGTATGCGGGTGGCACCAGGCTGTCGGACCTGCGGCGCGTCAACTACGTGATCCTCGGCGGCGAGAATGCCGGCGAGCACCTGTTGATGTAATTCCTCGCCATCCCCGCGCAGGTGGGGACCCAGGGCGTCCTGAAGAGCCGCGCATTGCGCGGCTTTTTCACGCCCGCAGGATATCCAGCGCCAGCTGGTGCAGCCGATGGCTCGGCGTCGCCAGCGCTTCCAGCACGCTGAAGTGGTTCAGCCCCGGCAGCGCCTCGCACACCGGCACGCGGCGCGGGCCCCAGGCTTCCTGGATCAGCCGGTTCTGGCGCAGGAACTCCTCGCTCTCGCCGCCACCCACCACCGAATACAGCGTCCCTTGGCGCGGCGCCGGCAGCCGCGCCGGGCTGGCCTGGGCGACCTGCTGCGGCGTCAGCGCCAGCGTCTGCTGCAGGTGCGGCGTGCACATGATCGGTTCGAGGTCGTGCAGCGGCGAGATCGCCAGCGCATGGCACGCCAGGTCGCGCGGCAAGGACGGGTGGTGCTGCTGCCACAGGCACAGCAGCATCAGCGTCACCAGCTGGCCCCCGGCCGAGTGGCCCGCCAGCTTGATGCGGCGCGGGTCGCCACCGAAGCGCGCGATGTTGCGATGGCACCAGGCCAGCGCCTTCACCATCTGCACCGCGATCTGCGGCACCGTCACCGCGGGACAGAGCGTGTAGTTCGGCACGACGACGCAGGCGCCGTCGCGCGTGAAGGACGGCGCGATGAAGGAGTGGTCCGCCTTGTCCATCGCGCGCCACCAGCCGCCGTGGATGAAGACGAGCACCGGCGCGTTGGGCTGCACCGCCGGGAACACGTCCAGTTTCTCGCCCGGGGCCTCGCCGTAGGCCAGGTCCAGTTCACAGGGGTTCTCCCGCCGTGCCCGGTCCGACTCGCTCGCCCACCGGGCGAAGTACTCCCCATGGTCGGGCACGAGCGCACGGTTGTTGTACATGCGGTCGTACCACGCTCCGTCCTGCAACTGCATAGACCCCTCTCGCCCCTGATTCTTCCGCAACATTTGGACACAAGTACAGACATTTTGCAACTTCCAGGTCTTTGACGATACCGTATTCGGTATACAGAATCCGGCATGCCTGCGCAACTGGTCCAACTCGAAGCCGCCCCCGACCTCGTGGATCGCGTCTACCGCAGCCTGCTCGACGCCATCAGCGACGGCTCGCTGGCGCCGGGCCAGCGCTTCACCCAGGAAGAGATTGCGCAGCAGCTGGCCGTGTCGCGTCAACCGGTTTTACAGGCCTTGCGCCTCCTCAAGAAGGATGGCTTCGTGCAGGACGCGCCGGGCCGCGGCCTGCAGGTGGCGCCGCTGGATGCGCAATGGATGCAAAAGGTCTACCAGGTGCGCGGTGCGCTCGACGCGCTGGCCGCGCGGCTGGCCGCGCAGCGCCGCTTCCGCGTGCCGGCGCGGCTGCTGCAGCAAGGCCGCAAGGCGGCGCGCGGCGAGGACGTGGCCGCGATGATCGAGGCCGACCTCGCCTTCCACGCCGCCATCTACGCAGCTGCCGACAACCCGCTGATCGAGCAGAGCGCGCAGCTGCACTGGCGCCACCTGAAGCGCGTGATGGGCGCCGTGCTGCAGCAGACCGGCCAGCGCGAAGCGGTGCGGGACGAACACGAGGCCATCGCCACCGCCATCGCCGCGGGCAACGGTTCCACCGCCGCCCGCCTGATCGAGGAACACAGCCTGAACGCGAGCGTCAACCTCGCCGAGCAGCTCGAACGGGTGCTCAAGAACCGCAATCCCCAGCAGTCCTGAAGCCACATCCAACCAGGAGACACACGCCATGCATCTGACCAAGGAGCAGCTCGCGCAATTCGACCGCGACGGCTACCTGTTCTTCCCCGGCCACTTCACGCCGGCGGAGACGCGCGCGCTGACCGGGGCCGTGCCCGGCCTGTACGCCCGCCGCGAGGCCTTCAACGTGCGCGAAAAGGACAGCGACGCGGTGCGGACCAACTTCGCCGCGCACATGGTCAGCGAGCCTTTCGCCAAGTTGGCGCGGCATCCGCGCATGGTGGAACCGGTGCGGGAGCTGTTCGGCGAAGACGTGTACATGCACCAGTTCAAGATCAACGGCAAGATGGCCTTCGAGGGCGACGTCTGGCAATGGCACCAGGACTACGGCACCTGGCTCAACGACGACCAGATGCCCACCGAGCGCGCGATGAACGTGGCCATCTTCCTGGACGACGTCAACGAGTACAACGGCCCGCTGATGTTCATCCCGGGCAGCCACAGGAAGGGCGTGGTGGAGGCGAAGCACGACCTCACCACCACCAGCTACCCGCTGTGGACCGTGGACAACGCCTTGATCGCGCAGCTGGTCGAGCGCGCCGGCGGCAAGGACGGCGGCATCGTTTCGCCGAAGGGCCCCGCGGGTTCGATGATCCTGTTCCACAGCTGCCTGGTGCACGCCTCCAGCAGCAACCTGTCGCCGTGGAACCGCGTCAGCGTCTACCTGTCGCTGTGCGCGGTCTCCAACCACATCCGCCGCTTCAAGCGGCCGGAATACATCGCGCACCGCGACTTCACGCCCATTGCCTGCCTGCCGGACGACTGCCTGACCGCGCCCTACCCGGTGGACCTGCCGTGGCGCAACGGCATGCCGGCAAGCGCGCTCGTCACCTCCCCGGAACCGTTCGAACAACTGAGGAAGGCGGCCTGACGATGTCGCTGCATGCGCAACTGCAGAAGCGCGCCGCCGAAGGCCGGCCGATCCGCGTCGGCCTGATCGGCGCCGGCAAGTTCGGCTCGATGTATCTCGCACAGGTGCCGCGCACGCCCGGCGTGCACCTGGCCGCGATCGCGGACCTGTCACCCACCAACGCGCGCGCCAACCTGGCGCGGGTAGGCTGGAAGCCGGAACGCGCGCAAGCCGCGTCCATCGACGACGCGCTGAAGACCGGCGCCACCCACGTCGGCGAGGACTGGCAGGCGCTGGTGCGCCATCCCGCCATCGACGTGGTGGTGGAATGCACCGGTCACCCGATCGCCGCGGTCGACCACTGCCTGGAGGCCTTCGCCCATGGCAAGCATGTCGTCAACGTCACGGTGGAAGCGGATGCCTTCTGTGGCCCGCTGCTCGCGCGCAAGGCGCAGCAGGCCGGCGTGGTCTATTCGCTCGCCTTCGGCGACCAGCCGGCGCTGATCTGCGACCTGGTCGACTGGGCCCGCACCTGCGGCTTCCCGGTGGTGGCGGCGGGACGCGGCCACAAGTGGCTGCCGCATTTCTGCGAATCGACGCCGGAGACGGTGTGGGGCAACTACGGCCTCACGCCCGAACAGGCGCAGCGCGGCGGCCTCAACCCGAAGATGTTCAACAGCTTCCTCGATGGCTCCAAGCCTTCGATCGAGAGCACCGCGGTCGCCAACGCCACGGGCCTGACGGTGCCCGGCAACGGCCTGCTGTATCCGCCGGCCAGCGTCGCCGACATCCCCTTCGTGACCCGGCCGAAAAGCGAAGGTGGCGTGCTGGAACGCAAGGGCATGGTCGAAGTGGTCTCCTCGCTGGAGCCGGATGGCCGCGTGATCCCCTACGACATCCGCATGGGCGTGTGGGTCACCGTCGAAGCGGAAACCGAGTACGTCAGGAACTGCTTCGAGGAATACAACGCGCACACCGACCCGAGCGGCCGCTACTTCACCCTGTACAAGCGCTGGCACCTGATCGGCCTGGAAGTGGGCCTGTCGGTTGCGAGCGTCGCGCTGCGCGGCGAAGCGACAGGCGTCGCAAGCTGTTGGAATGCTGACGTCGTCGCCACGGCAAAGCGCGATCTCGCGCCGGGCGAAATGCTGGACGGCGAAGGCGGCTACACGATTTGGGGCAAGCTGCTGCCCGCGCAAACCTCGATCCGCATGGGCGGCTTGCCGCTGGGGCTGGCCCACGACATCAAGGTGCTGCGCCCGGTGAAGAAAGGGCAGAGCCTGAGCTGGAACGACGTCGCCGTCGACCAGGGCACGCACGCCTATCGGATCCGCAAGGAGCTCGAAACCACCTTCGCCTGAAAGCGGCGCGAGGCGCCCTCGGCTTTTGCTACAATAGCGCCTGTTGTGGGGGGGTAGCTCAGCTGGGAGAGCGTCGCGTTCGCAATGCGAAGGTCGGGAGTTCGATCCTCCTCCTCTCCACCACAACCCAATCCGAAAAGGCCTTGAACACTGTTCAAGGCCTTTTTTCTTTGCCGGCTCACTGGCCGACGCGGCAGTGTTCCGGCATGGCGGAAGTCGAGGCCACGAGCGTGGAACGGGTGATCTCCGCGGGCCCGGCCTGCGCGGCGTCGAGGTTGCCCACCTTGAGGTCGGCGCACGCGACCGGAAATACTGCGCGCGGCCGATCTGTACTATCAATGGAACATTTGAGCGACGGACGTCCTGTCGACAGGACATTTGGCGGCGAGCTCGCGGCGGCCGCTGGCGTCAGCTTCGCTCAGTTCTCAGTGGGGACTCGCGGGAAGGGCTCGCTCGTGTGTGCTACACTTCATGCCGTTGTCGACGTTGCGGACGAGTTGCACAAACCCTCCGGTCGGCCAACCCAGTTTCAGCAGTGGGTTCTTAGCTCAGTTGGTAGAGCAGCGGACTCTTAATCCGTAGGTCGTAGGTTCGAATCCTACAGGACCCACCACTCACAAGGCTTCGGCCAAAGGCGGGCCGCTACAGAAGATGTAGCGGCCCGTTTTCTTTTGGGCGCCGGTGACAGTCCGAACCGCTCACTTTGGGTGCGGTTGGATGCGGATCCAGCTATTCGCAGCGTCTCATCACGAGCACACGGTCTGCGTGGTCGCGTCATCCGCCGCACGGTCGGCCAGCGCTGGCCCTGGGCGCTAGCGCGCGCCATCAGGTCGCCGTGCTTTGCAGGTCCACAGCCACGCCTGGCACAAGTGCAACGAGAACCGACTCCTTCGCCGGGATGCCCCAGGCGGAGGAAGTCGTCAATCGATGCTTGGCGGCCCTCCTCGCGACCAGTCCTTGCCACGACCTTCCGTCGCGAACCCCGGAGGACAGACGCCCAGCTACGGGGAACGTGAGTGACCGGACTCATCCCCGCCACCTGGAGGGCCTGCCGCGCGGAAGGATGGATCTCGGTCGCAATTTCCCGGGAACGCCGCAGGAACTGCTGCGGCATGTCCCGCGGCTGACGGTCCAGACAGGCTTCCGCCAGCACGGCGTCACAATCAGGGGTTCCCCGAAGCAAATCGCACGGAGTGCCAGTGTTCAGACAGAGTCTCAGCGGCGTGGCCGCTTTTTTCTTGCTCGCAGCGGCGTGCAGCATCAGCGCGCAGGCAGGCGCGGAAACGATCTCGGGTGCAGGGTCCACGGCCGCAGCACCGATTTATCAGGTGTGGGCACGCGAGTACGGCAAGGTTACCGGCACCGCATTTGCTTATGAGTCCGTCGGCTCCTCGGCCGGCCTGAAGAAGATACGGGGAGGCGAAACGGGTTTTGGCGCCTCCGACGTGGCCCCTACGGAGTCCGAACTCGCGAAGGACGGGCTGGTGCTGTTCCCGGTGGCGATCACCGGGATCGCCCCGGTGGTGAACCTGCCGCATGTGGCGGACGGGGAGTTGCGCCTGAGCGGCGAGGTGCTCGCACGCATCTTCATGGGCGAGATCCGGAACTGGTCCGCGCCGGAACTGCGACAGCTCAACCCCGGAGTCTCGCTGCCTGACCTTGCCATTCGCGTCGTGGTGCGTGCCGACGGATCGGGCACCACTTTCAACTTCACCGACTACCTCTCGAAGGAGAGTCCCGCGTGGAAGCAGCGCTACGGGGCCAAGACGCTGGTCGCTTGGCCCGCAGGTGCGGTCGCGATGACTGGAAGCGAGGGCGTCGTGAAGGACGTCAAGGAACATGCAGGCGCGATCGGCTATGCCGATTTCGGCTACGTCTCCGACTACAAGCTGGCCTCGGCGCAGGTGCGCAACGCGGACGGCGAGTTCGTGCGCGCGAGCGTGCCCGGCTTCCGGGCGGCGCTGGCCGCCAGCGATTGGTCCGCCACTGGCTCGTTCACGTCCACCCTCACCTCGCAGCGTGGCAAGGCCACTTGGCCGATCACCATGGGTACCTTCGTCGTTGTGCCGCGGGTCAGCAACCGCCCCGAACAGACGGCAGCGGCCTTGAAGTTCTTCCTGTGGGCTTTCAACCACGGCGATGCGCTCGTGCAGCAGGCGAATTTCGTCCGGCTACCCGATCGGGTGCAGGCCAGCGCGTTCAAGGCGATCGCATCGGTGAAAGACAAGCAGGGCAAGGCGCTGGGTCTCGGCGCGCTCTGAACCGGAGAACCTGTCCGCGCAGCAAGCGCGGAGTCTGACGCGGACCGGAGGGTGCCTTGTCACCGTCGTGCCACGGCAGTTCGTCATCCTTCGTCCATCGCATAGTGGCGGCCGCGCGCCGTGTTCCTGCATGCACGCTAACCCTGCCGTTCGAACCGCCCTGTTTCTTCAAACGGGATGGCGCGTTCTTCGATTGGCAGGCCACTTCGCTTGGGGATGGGTGCAAGCCGTGCTGGTGCTGCCGAGAGTTTCACACGTCCGCAGGAGAGCGCTCGTGCAATCGTGGTGCTCGAAGTTGCTGAGGATGGCCGGCGTTTCCATCGAGGAAACAGGGCGGCGCGCTGTCGGCCCGGTGATGCTCGTTTCCAACCATGTTTCGTGGCTGGACATGATCGCGATCCAGTGTCTCTGCCCCACGCGCTTCATCGCCAAGTCCGAGGTCCGTGCGTGGCCGGTGATTGGCGCGATCGCCAGCCGGCTGGGCACCATCTACATCGATCGACAGAGCTCGCGTAGCGCCGCGGCGGCGGTGGGTTCGGTCGCCGCGCATTTGCGCGCGGGTGAGATAGTCGTCCTCTTCCCCGAAGGCACCACGACCGACGGCACCGGAGTGCAACCGTTCCGGGGCAGCCTCCTGCAGGCACCGATCGATGCGCAGGCCAGGGTGCAGCCTGTTGCGCTCATCTATCGAGAGTCCGACACCGGACTGATTTGCCGGCGTGCTTCATACACCGGCAGCGACGGGCTGCTCGAATCCATCTGGCGCACCGTGTCCGCGCGAGTGACGGTTCGGATCGCCTTCGGGCCGGCGTTGGACACGGATGGACAGAACCGGCGCAGCCTTGCTCTGTCGCTGCACTCGCAAGTGGAGGAGTTGCGCGCCAGTTGAGCCGCCTCGGGGCCTCGCCGCGGTTCGAAGTGGATCACCATGGTTGGATCTGGCACGTCCGTATCGGGCCCGACCAAGGGGCTGGTGTCCAATGCCTGATCGCGCGCCGGACTCGCAGTCCGGCTTCGGCCTTGCTCGATCGCGCAAGGTCGCGCAACAGATTTCATGGAAGGTGTAAAAACCTTCAGCCGCCTGCGCCGCGCAACCGGACGCAGGTCTCGCAATGGCCGTACAAGGCCAGCCGGTGGTCCGCGAGTTCGAAGCCGCGCGCCTTGGCGGTTTCGCGCTGACGGGCCTCGATCAGTTCGTCGCTGAATTCGTCCACCCTGCCGCACGCGAGGCAGATGAGGTGGTCGTGGTGTTCGCCTTCGTTGATCTCGAAGACTGCCTTGCCGCCGTCGAAGACGTTCCGCAGCAGCAGGCCCGCGGCCTCGAGCTGCGACAAGACCCGGTAGACCGTCGCCAGTCCGACGTCCGCGCCCTGCTCCACCACCCGCCGGTAGATGTCTTCGGCGCCGAGGTGGCGCGACTCGCTGTGCCGAATGATGTCCAGCACGAGGACGCGCGGCAGCGTCGACTTGAGGCCCGCGCTTTTCAGCTCGGGTTCGGCATGGGGGGCTTCGATGGTGCGGTGGGGCATGGGCTCAAGTTCTCCAGAGTGGCTTGCGGCATGCGCCTCCGAAATTCCATTCAATGGTAATTGCTCGGAACCGGCCTTCTTACCCCTAGCTCGGCGATACATAGCAACGCGATCAGTAGGTCCGCTCGCGGGCCTATCCGGAGTTGGCGGGTTCCTTCACGGCCACCTCGCACTACCCGCGAGATGCCAGCTTCGGATCGCAGAAGAAGGAAAGCCCCGCACAGGAAGCCTCCGAAGCCACCAAGGAAGCCCAGGAGAAGTGATGGAGGCCGCTCGTCCCGCCATCCTTGCCCCGGCCTTCTGGAACAAGGTCCCGGCCATCACCTTGAGCTTCTGGGTGATCAAGGTCCTCGCGACGACTGTGGGCGAGACGGGCGCCGACTATCTGGCCGTGCACGTCGGCCTCGGCGCGGCCCTCACCACCGGGCTCATGAGCGCTCTGCTCGTGGCGGCCCTGCTGCTGCAACTGACCCGGCACCGCTACGTGCCCTGGATCTACTGGCTGACGGTGGTGCTCCTGAGCGTCGTCAGCACCCAGATCACCGACATCCTGGCGGACACCCTGAACGTGAGCCTCTATGTGAGCACCGTTGTCTTCAGCGTGCTGCTGGCGGCTTGCTTCTGGATCTGGCATCGGGCTGAAGGAACGCTGGCCATCAATGCGATCGAGACGCGCTCGCGGGAGCTGTTCTACTGGGGCGCCGTGCTGGTCACCTTTGCGCTCGGCACGGCGGCTGGCGATCTCGCGACGGAGGCGCTCGGACTCGGTTTCCAGGGTCCGTGTGGGGCGGAGATTGCTCGAAGTGGTACTGGCGACCTTGATCGCCGTGGGCATCGCCCAGGTCGTCACGCACGTATGGCCGCAACCGCCGTGCTGGCCAGCGCGCTGAGGGTCCCGTTGTCGCCGGCCCATGGCGGCGTGCTGCGGCGCTGGGCTCGCCTCAGGACCATGGCAGGATCGAACCAAACCTGCTGACCGTCCAAAGGCCAGCGACTCGCCCATGAATCCATCAGCGCCATTCATCCAACGTCCCGTAGCCACCACCCTGCTGATCGTGCTGATCCTGCTCGCCGGCGCGGCAGGCTATGCGCTGCTTCCCCTGGCCGCGCTCCCGCAGGTGGAACTGCCGACGATCCAGGTCTCGGCGGCCCTGCCGGGCGCAAGCGCCGAGATCATGGCCACCTCGGTCGCCACGCCCCTGGAGCGCCAGTTCACGCTGATCCAGGGCATGACCGAGATGAGTTCCAGCAGCGCCACAGGCGCGACCTCGATCACGCTGCAGTTCGACCCCAGCCGAAGCATCGACGCTGCGGCCCAGGATGTGCAGTCCGCCATCGCCGCGGCTGCGCCGATGCTGCCGAAGACCCTTCCCAGTCCCCCGAGCTGGGAGAAGGCCAATCCCGCCGACTTCCAGATCATGTCCATCGCGGTGAGCTCCGACGCCTTGCCCTTGCCCGAACTGGACCGGTACGCGGACACCTACATCGCGCAGCAGCTCTCGCGCATTCCGGGCGTGGGCTTGATCGACCTGCACGGGGAGCAGAAACCCGCGGTGCGCGTGCAGGTGGACGCCAACAAGCTCAATGGGCTGGGCCTGAGCCTGGAGCAGGTGCGTGCCGCCCTGGGGACCCTGTCGGTGAATGCGCCCAAGGGCACCCTCGACGGACCGCGCAAGTCGACGACCATCGATGCCTCGGACCAGCTCGTCAGCGCCACCCAGTACGAGGACGCGGTGCTGGCCTGGCGCAACGGCGCACCCATCCACGTGCGCGATGTCGGCCGCGCCATCGCCGGGCCGCAGGACGTGAATTCATCCGCCTGGCTGGGCGACCATCGCGCGATCATCGTCGACATCCACAAGCAGCCAGGCAGCAACGTGGTCCAGACCGTCGACGCGATCCGGCAGGCCCTGCCCGCGCTGCAGCGCACGCTGCCCGGCTCGGTCGACCTGAAAGTCGTCAACGACCGCACCCAGACCATCCGCGCCAGCCTCTCCGACGTCCAGCGGACCTTGCTCTTCACGGTGATGCTGGTCGTGCTGGTGGTGTTCGTCTTCGTGCACGGCCTGTGGTCCACGCTGATTCCGGTGCTCTCGATCCCGCTGTCGATCGCCGGCACCCTGGGCGTTCTCGCCTTTCTCGGCTACACGCTCGACAACCTGTCGCTCATGAGCCTGACGATCGCGGTCGGCTTTGTCATCGACGACGCCATCGTCGTCATCGAAAACATCATCCGGCATGTCGAGATGGGCAAACCGGTGCTGCAGGCGGCGCTCACCGGCGCCGGCGAGGTGGCTTTCACCGTCGTCTCCATGACGGTGTCCCTGATTGCGGCACTGATCCCGCTCCTCTTCATGGGCGACATCGTCGGCCGGATGTTCCGGGAGTTCTCGGTCACGCTGTGCGTGGCGCTGCTGGTGTCGGCGCTGGTGTCGCTGACGGTCACACCCATGCTGTGCCGCATGTTCCTGGGACTTGAGCGGGGCCGCCGCCCCGGTCGGCTGACACAGGTGCTGGAAGCAGGTTACGCGCGCCTGGCCGCGGGCTATGCGAAAGGCCTGGATCAGGTGCTGCGCCGGCCGTCACTGGCGCTGACCGCCACCGTTGGTGTGCTCGTGGCGACCGTCGCCCTGTACATCGCCATCCCCAAGGGCTTCTTCCCGCAGCAGGATACCGGCCAGATCCTCGGCTCCACGGAAGCCCGGACGGACATTTCCTTCCAGGAAATGAGCCGGCGGCAACTCCGGGTGGTCCGGCGCCTCGTCACCGACCCGGACGTGGCAAACGTCTACAGCTGGATCAATCCCTCTCCCCTCAACCAGGGGCGGCTGGTCATCAACCTCACGCCGTTCTCGCAGCGCAGCGATTCGGCGCTGGCCGTGATGGACCGCCTGCGCCGGTCGGTCGCAGACATTTCCGACGTGGACGTGCATTTCCGGACCCGCCAGGAGTTGCAGATCGGCGGGCGCGCGAGCGCCACCCAGTTCCAGTACACCTTGCAGGACACCGACCTGGCGGAATTGACCGCATGGACCCCGAAGCTCTTGGCCGCCTTGAAGAAGCTGCCGCAACTCGATGACGTGACGACCGACCTGGACGCCGGCGTCCAGCACGCCTCGCTGGTGATCGACCGCGAGCGCGCCGCCGCTTTCGGCATCACGCCGCAGATGCTGGACGACACCCTGTATGACGCCTTCGGCCAGCGGATCGTCGGCACCATCTTCACGCAGAGCGACCAGTACAAGGTGGTGCTGGAGGTCCTGCCCGAACAGAAGTCCGACGAGGCCGGCCTGGATCTGCTGCGCATACCGTCCTCGAACGGCGCCCTGGTCCCGCTCAGCGCGTTCACGCACATGGAGCCGGCCTGGGCCGCGACACAGGTGAACCACGAGAGCCAGTTTCCCGCTGCGACGCTGTCCTTCAACCTGGCCAAGGGAGCGGCCCTGGGCGATGCGGTGGACGCGGTCGAAAGACTCCTGCAGGGCGCGGGGCTGCCACCTACCCTGCATGGCACGTTCCAGGGCAATGCCAAGGCCTTCCAGGCGTCCAACAGCAGCGAGCCCTGGCTGGTGGCCGCCGCCATTGTTGCGGTGTACATCGTCCTGGGCATGCTGTACGAAAGCTTCGCCCATCCGATCACGATCCTGAGCACCTTGCCTTCGGCTGGCCTGGGCGCCCTGGTCGCGCTGTGGCTGATGCACCAGGACCTCAGCGTGATCTCCGTGATCGGCATCATCCTCCTCATCGGCATCGTCAAGAAGAATGCAATCATGATGGTTGACGTGGCGCAGGAGCTGCGCCATCACGGATCCAGCGCGCACGAAGCCATTCGGCAGGCGTGCCTGCTGCGGTTCCGGCCGATCATGATGACGACGGGTGCCGCGCTCCTGGGCGCGCTCCCCCTGGCCCTGAGCACCGGCGCCGGATCCGAACTCCGCAGTCCGGTCGGCATCGCCCTGGTCGGCGGGCTGCTGGTATCCCAGATCCTCACCTTGTTCACGACCCCAGTGGTCTATCTCTACGTCGACCGGATAGCGCGCGCCGGCCTGTCCAGGGCACGCCTCGCGCTGCAGTCCGCGAGCGACTAAGAAGCAGATCGTGATGTTGGTGACGAACCAGGATGGTCCGTCCATCGTTGTGTGCGCCGACCACTTCGGCACGGATCCAGCGATCAACGCGGCCGCGCTTGATCTTGCGCGCATGGGTCGCGTCAGTGCGATCAGCTGCATGGTGGGGGCGCCATCCTGGCGCGGCCCGCTGTGGCTTAAGCGCGGCAGATCCGCCCTGGCTGGCGCTCAACCTCTTCCATTTCCGGGTGGCTTGCCTAGAATGCGAATCTCTCTCATTTGCAACCCAGCCACTTCGCGCCGTGACGCCCTGCTTCCCCCCCATCGCCGCCAGGCTCCCCTCCTCGCGAACACTGGCCGCGATCTCGGCCTTCCTCATCGCGTGCGCCCTGACTGCCTGCGGCGGCGGCGGGGGTGGCAGTTCCGAGGCTCCTGCCGTGTCCGACTCCGGGCTGAGTGCCGTCGCCGACCTGGGCCGACAAATCTTTCATGACCCTTCCTTGTCCGCCTCGGGCCGGATGTCGTGCGCGAGCTGCCACGACCAGGCCTTCGGGCACGGCTCGCCCTTCGACACGCCGGTCGCCATGGGCGGCCCCAACCTGGATCAGCCCGGGGTGCGCAACCCGCCGGCGCTGGGCTACCTGCGCTTCAACACCTCGTTCGGCTTCGCGGCAGACGGAACCCCGACTGGAGGTTTCTTCTGGGACGGCCGTGCGGCCACCCTGCAGGACCAGGCGCGCGAGCCTTTCCTCAACCCGATCGAGATGGCCAACCCCGACACGGCGGCGGTCGTGGCCAAGCTCGCCGCAGCGCCCTACGCGGCGCAGTTCCGCCAGGTCTTCGGTGACGCCATCCTGAACACGCCGGACGTGGCTTTCGATCGCATGACCTTTGCGCTGCAGCGATACCAGCAGGAGGATTCGGACTTCGCCGCCTTCAGCAGCAAGTACGACGCCTTCCTCGCCGGCCGCGCAACGCTCACGGCGCAGGAGCTGAACGGCCTGGCGCTGTTCAACCGTGGTGACAAGGGCAACTGCGCCGGCTGCCACGTGAGCACCAAGCCGGCCAACGCCCCCGGCCCGCTGTTCACCGACTTCACCTACGACAACCTCGGCGTGCCGCGCAACATGGCGATTCCGGCCAACGCCGACAGCAGCTATTGGGACGGGGGCTTGTGCGGCAGCAAGCGTCCGGACCTTGCGACGCGCACCGACCTGTGTGGCGCATTCAAGGTGCCGAGCCTGCGCAACGTCGCCCTGCGCAAGCACTTCTTCCACAACGGCGCCTTCAGCTCGCTGGAGGACGTGGTGCGCTTCTACGTGCGCCGCGACACCGACCCGCAGCTCTGGTACCCCGTCGACGCGCAGGGCAACGTCACTTCGTACAACGACCTGCCGGCGGCGCTGCGCGGCAACGTGAATACCACCGAGGTGCCCTACAACCGCCGTCCCGGCGAACAGCCGGCGCTCAGCGACAGCGAGGTCGCCGACCTGGTCGCCTTCCTGCGCACCTTGAGCGACGGCTACACGCCCTGACCCTCCAGCCCCGAAACGAAGAAGACCTACAACGTGAACCAGAAACTTGCAGCCGTCCCGGGCGCCCTCGCGCTCGCCACCCTCGCCCTCTGCGCCCCGGCGCAGGCGCAGTCCGCCGACGCGGAGCTCGCCGAGCAGGTGCGCCAGTTGCGCGCCGAACTGCAGCAAGTGCGGCAGGAACTCGATGCCATGAAGAAGCAGGCCGCTCCGGTCGCCAGCACGCCCGCTGCGCCCTCGTGGAGTGGCAGCCCCGCGCCTGCCGTTGTCCCCGCGCCTGCAGCCGCCCCGGTGGCGGCCGTGGCGCCCCAAGCGAATGCCGGCCTCAGCCTCTTCGGTTATGGCGAGCTCAGCTACAGCCGCCCGACCCACGATACGGCCAACTCGGTCGCGAACGTCGGGCGCGCCGTGCTCGGATGGGGCTATCGCTTCAACGAGCGCACGCGCATGGCCGCCGAGCTGGAGATCGAGAACGCCATCGCCTCGTCCAGCGACAGCGGCGAAGCCGCCATCGAGCAGATGTACGTGGAGCACGACCTCAACTCCAACCTCACAGCCAAGGCTGGCCTGTTCCTCATGCCGGCGGGCATCCTGAACGAATCGCACGAGCCCACGCGCTACTTCGGCGTGTTCCGCAACCAGGTGGAGACGGCGATCATCCCCACCACCTGGCGCGAGCTGGGCGTTGGCCTGCAAGGCACGACCGACCAGGGCCTGCGCTGGAACACCGGCATCGTCACCGGCTTCGACCTGACGAAGTGGGACCCGACCAGCAGCGACGGCCGTGATTCGCCGCTCGGCTCGATCCACCAGGAAGGCCAGCTCGCGAAAGCCCGCACGCTCGCGACCTACCTGGCCCTCAACTACAGCGGCATTCCGGGCTTCAACATCGGCGGCAGTGTCTACTACGGCGGCGCCGGGCAGAAGCAGACGGGCTTCGCCGCCCCCGATGCCACAGTCACGCTCGCCGAGGCGCATGCGCGCTGGCAGCCCGGGCGCTGGGACCTCTCAGCGCTGGCCGCGCGGGGACGCTTCTCCGGTGTCGACGCGCTCAATGCCACCTTTGCCGGCCAGCCCACGCCGGTGCCCGACCGCTTCGGCGGCTGGTATGCGCAGGCGGCGTACAAGGTCTGGTCCGCCGGCGAGCAGGCGCTGTGGCCGTTTGCCCGCTACGAGCGCCTGAATACCGCCGAAGGCTATTCGGGACTGCCGCAGGGCCTGGCCCCGACGGCGCAACCGGACACGCGCACGGTCACCATCGGCGCCAACTATTATCTGCATCCCCAGGTTGTTCTGAAGGCGGACTACATGCGCTTCTTCGACGATTCCTCGCGTGACCGCTTCAATCTCGGCGTCGGGTTCGAGTTCTGACGCCATGCCCACCCGCCGACACACCTTGCGCCGCGGCGCCGCGCTAGGGCTCGGAGCCGGCCTCTGGAACAGCGCCGCGTTCGCCGCCGTGTATCTGGACATCGAGCAGGCGCGCAAGCTGCTGCTGCCCGAGGCGGCCTCCTTCCAGTCCTGGCCGCTGGCCCTGGATGGCGCGGCGCTCGCGGCCATCGCGCAGGACAGCCACACCCGCGTGCCGCCGGGCTTCGCGCCGGCCGGCTGGACCGGCCTCGACGCCCAGGGCAAGCCGGCCGGCTGGGTGCTGGCCGACCGCGTCACCGGCAAGTACGAACTGATCGACTATGCCGTGGGCTTCGCACCCGACGGCGCGATCACCGGGGTCGAGGTGCTCGCCTACCGCGAGTCGCACGGCTCGGAGATCCGCAACCTCGCCTGGCGCCGGCAGTTCGTGGGTCATAAGGGGCCGGCGCAGTTGCGCTTCGGCGAGGACATTCGCAGCATCTCCGGTGCCACGCTGTCCTGCCAGCACGTCACCGAAGGCGTGCAACGCCTGAGCGCGCTGGTGGCGCTCCAAGGCCCTCACAAGTGAGCGAAGCGATCCTGCGGCGCGCACAGCCCTGGCTGGGCACGCTGGTGACGATCCAGACCGAGGCTGCGGCAGGAGACGAGGTTACGGCCCGTCGTGCCATCGACGCAGCTTTCGCCCGCGTCGCGCGAGTGCACGCGCTCATGAGCGCGCATTCCGCAGACTCGGACCTGGCCCGGCTCGCCCGCGCCGCTGCCGGCGTGCCGCTGGCCCTGGACCCGGACACTGTCGCCGTGCTGCGGATCGCGCAGCACTGGCGCGCAGCGAGCCGCGGCGCCTTCGATCCGGAGATGGCGGCTCGCCGCCTTGCGGGCCGGCGTCCCGGCATCGCAGCCGCGCAACATGGCATGGGCCGACTCGCGCGACTGCACATCCTCGACGAGCGCACCGTCGTCAGCGAGGACGGCCCCCTGCCGCTGGACCTGGGCGGGATCGCCAAGGGCTATGCCGTCGACCGCGCCGTCGAAGTGCTGCAAGCGGCCGGTTTGCGCAGCGGGCTGGTCAATGCCGGCGGCGACCTGCGCGCCTTCGGACCGCGCACCTGGAGCATCGAGGTCCAGCACGCCGCCGTCACCGCGCGCACCCGGAAGCTGCTGCGGCTGCACGAAGGTGCCGTCGCAACTTCGACTGGCGCCGCCCACAACGCCGATTTCGTCGCCACGCGCCGGCGTGCGCCCGCCTGGCAGCGCGGTACCGTGCTGGCACCCGATTGCGCCACCGCCGACGCGCTCACCAAGTGGGTGCTGCAGGAGCGGGAACCGTCCTTGCGCTTGCGCGCGGCCCTGCGCTCGGCTGGAGCCCGCCTGTGGCGCGACTGATCCACCCGCACGCGCGGCGCACTGGCTGGAGCGGCACCGCACTGGCCTGGACCGCCACGCTGCTCGCCCTGCTGTGGGCCAGCGGCCTGCTTCTGTACCTGTGGCCCGCCGAGGCTCTGATGGAACTGGCGCCGGCCCAGGTGCTGCTGCGGCGCGTCGCGCTGCTCGTGCACGGCACCGGCGTATGGCTCTTGTGCATGTTCGCGGGACGCTGGATCTGGCCCCATGCGCAGATCGTGTGGCGGCGCAAGCGCACCGGTACCTGGGTGCTGGGCATCGCCATGGCCAGCATGCTGTTAGCCGTCGCCGCCACCGGGATGCTGCTGCTGTATGGGCCCGCCGACAGCCATGACGGAGCGAGCGCCCTGCACTGGTGGGTGGCTGTGGGCCTGCCGCTGCTGTTTGCAGCGCATGGCTGGCGGCGCTTTGGCCCGCGCCGGCATCACGGGCCCCGAGGTCCTGGCCAATAGCTGGTCGGCGCCCAAGAGGAGCGCAAGTGGCGCGTCAGGCGCTTTGGCCGCAGCCCGCGGCGTCGCGTCCAGCGGACGCGGAGAGCATCGCGGATTGCCGCTGGACGCGACGCCGAGGCTGATTCTTCCTAGGCATGGAAGAGTTAGAAATAAGCATTGGCGCGAGTGGTCGAGGACGGAGAACATCCCGTCCGGTAGCAGCCTCGACTCTCGAACCAAGCACCACGAAATGAAATTCCTGAACTTTGTCCACGGCGACGCGCCGTCCCTCGGCGCACTCATCTCGGACGGGCGCATCCTGGATCTCTCGTCCGCCTGGGACCAGGCGGGTGTCCCGCGCTGCGTCGACGATCTCATGCGCGCCGGCCCGCAGGCGCTGGAAACGGCGTCCCGGCTCATCGCGCGGGCAGAGGCGCAGCAGCCCGGTATGCCGATGGTCGCCTACGACAGGGCAATCATCCTGCCGCCCGTGGCGAGCACCGGACGCAACATCTTCAACGTGGGCCGCAACTACCGCGATCACATCATCGAGGGGAACATCGCCAACGGCAGGCCGGCGAACGCCTTTCCCGAGGCCATCGAGTTCTTCACCAAGCCCCGGACGGCACTGGTGGGGCACCGTGGAAGCGTTCTGCGCCATGGCAAGCTGACCAACAGCCTCGATTACGAAGTGGAGCTTGCGATCGTCATCGGCAAGGGAGGCCGCGACATCAAGCGCGAGGACGCCCGTGGGCACGTCTTCGGCTACACCATCCTCAACGACATCACGGCCCGCGACCTCCAGAAGAAGCACGGGCAATGGTTCAAGGGCAAGGCGCTGGACACCAGCTGCCCGCTCGGCCCGGTGGTGGTGCATGCGAGTGCCATCGCCGATCCGGACAAGCTCGATCTGGAACTCGATATCGACGGTGACTTGCGCCAGAGCGACAACACGTCCGACATGCTCTTCGACGTCGCGTCGATCATCGAGCAGCTCTCCGCCGGCATGACGCTGGAGTGCGGCGACGTCATTGCCACCGGGACACCCAAGGGCGTGGGCTTCGCCCAGAAGCCGCCGCGGTGCATGGAGGTCGGTCAGACGGTGAATGCGCGTATCAAGGGCATCGGCGAGCTGAGCAACGTCATCGTCGAGGGCTAGCTCGCCGAGCTTGCCCGGCCCCTACTACAAACAAGGAGACAAGACTTGAAAAGAAGAATCGTCCGCAGGCTGGCAGGCGCTCTTTGCGCCGCGCTGTTCTCCCTTGCGGCGCATGCCCAGGGAGACCCCACGGTTCGCATCATCGTTCCGTTCAATCCTGGCGGTGGTTCGGACCTGTTCGCCCGGACGGTCTCTCCCGGCCTGGCCAGCGCCCTCAAACGCACCGTCATCGTGGAGAACAAGGCGGGCGCGGGCGGCGTCATCGGCGCAGACGCCGTCGCCAAGGCCAAGCCGGATGGAAACACGCTGCTGGTCTCCGACTTCGGCGTCTATTCGATCAGCCCGTCGCTGTATCCCAGGCTTCCGTATGCGGCGAAGGACTTTCAGCCAGTTGTGGAGCTTGCCCGCTTCCCCAACGTGCTGGTGGTGCCGGGCAGTTCGCCCTTCAACAATCTCGCGGACCTGCTGAAGGCAGCGCGCAAGGACCCCGATACGCTGACGATCGCGTCGGCTGGCAACGGCAGCAGCCCGCACCTGACCGCCGAGAAGTTCCAGCGCGCCGCCCAGATCAAGCTGGTCCATGTGGCCTACAAGGGCGCGGGCCCGGCGATCGCGGACACGATGGGCGGACAGGTCCAGATGATGTTCACCGGGCTGCCCAGCGTGAGCGAATTCGTGGCGAGCGGGAAGTTGAAGGTCCTGGCCATCGCTTCCGCAAGCCGGTCCGAATTCGCCCCCGAGGTGCCGACCTTCGGTGAGGCAGGTGTCGCCGGCTTCGAATCCTCGATCTCGCAGGGCCTGTTCGCTCCTGCGGGAACTCCGGCCGCGACAGTTGCCCAGATCAACGCTGCGATCAACCAGCTGATGGCGGGCAAGGAGATGGCCCAGCGCATGCAGCAGCTGAAAGTCTCGCCCAGACAGGAGACCCCGGCGCAGTACAAGGCATGGCTGGACCAGGAAGCCAAGACCTGGTCACAGCTGATCAAGGACGCGGCCATCAAGGTTGAATGAGAAATCGCCTGGCCCTCGGGCCAGGCTCTCGGCGTCCTCCACGGAGTGCACTCCGGCCAGCAAGCTCGCACCGGAGGCGTTGCGGGCCTGGGCCAACAGCAGGCTTGGCAAGACCCCGCGCATCTCGCAAGTGCACCTGTTGCGGGAGTTGCCATGCAGCGCCATCGGCAAGGTGCTCAAGCGGGAACTGCAGGAAAGCAGCATGAGCGGGACGCCCTACCTGGTGCGGTGCGGAACGAATGCGCCTGTGCAGTCCGGTGCGTGGCTTCGGGCAGAGCTCGGTCGGTATCGGGCAGCGGCTCGTCCTTGAGAGGGCAAGCCAAAGCAAGACCTTGGCGAGCTCTTGCGGCTGGCGCCTCAGGCTCCTTGGGTGCCGGCGTCGGGCGCCGCATTGGAGCCTGTCCGCAGGTGGTGGAAGAGACGTCCCAGCGCCAGGTACACCACTGGCGTCGTATAGAGCGTGAGCAGTTGCGAGACCACCAGCCCACCGACGATGGCGATGCCCAGCGGCCGGCGCAGCTCCGCGCCAACCCCGTGGCCCAGGGCCAGCGGGAGCGCACCGAGCAGGGCCGCCATCGTCGTCATCATGATCGGCCGGAATCGCAGAACGCAGCCCCGGCGGATCGCCTCGAAGGGCGACAGGCCGTCCTGCCGCTCGGCCTGCAGCGCGAAGTCGATCATCATGATCGCGTTCTTCTTCACGATGCCGATCAGCAGCACGATGCCGATCATGCCCAGGATCGTGAGCCCTTCTCCCGACAGCCACAGCGCCGCCAGCGCGCCCACGCCGGCCGAGGGCAGCGTCGAGATGATCGTCAGCGGGTGCACGGGATGCTCGTAGAGCACCCCAAGCACCACGTACACCGTGAGGACCGCCGCCAGCAGCAGCCAGGGCTGGGTGCGCAGCGAATCCTGGAAAGCCTGCGCGGTCCCCTGGAAACTTCCGACGACGGTGTCCGGGATGCCGACCTTCTGCGAAGCGGCGTCGATCGCCGCGACCGCATCGCCCAGCGCATGGCCAGGCGCGAGGTTGAACGACAGCGTGACGGCGGGGAACAGGCCCTGGTGGTTGATCGTGACCGGCGCAGTGCCGTTCTCCACGGTCGCGAGCAGGCTCAGCGGCACCAGCTCGTTGCTCGACGTGGAGCGCACGAACAGGTGCGACAGCGCCTGCGCGTCCAGCTGCCAGCGTGGCTCGAGCTCGAGGATCACGCTGTACTGGTCCAGCTGCGTGAAGAGTGTCGCGACCTGCCGCTGGCCGAAGGCATCGTACAGGGCGTCATCGATCGCCTGCACCGTCACGCCGAGGCGTGAAGCGGTATCGCGGTCGATCCGCAGCGTGGCCTGCGCCGCCGAGGGCTGCTGGTCGGAGCCGAGGTCCGTCAGCTCCGGCGCCGCCTTCAGCGCCTTCTGCAGCGCGCTGCTCCAGCGCACGAGCTCCGCGGTGTCGGGGGCCTGCAGCGTGTATTGGTACTGCGCTTTGCTGCTGCGACCCCCCACCTGGATGTCCTGCATCGCCTGCAGCGACAGCTTGACGCCAGGCACCTGCAGGGCGGCCTTCTTCAGGCGCAGCATCACGTCGGCGGCGCCGGCGCGCTGCCCGAAGGGTTGCAGCTGGATCATCATGCGGCCCTGATCCAGCGTCGGATTCGGGCCGATCCAGTAGTACACGGTCTGCACGTCCGGGTCGGCCTGCACCACCGCGGCGGTGCGGGCTATGTTGTCCTGCATGGCGGCGAACGAGGCGTCGGCCGCGCCCTCGACGGTGGCGGAAATCATCCCGGTATCCTGCAGCGGGAAGAAGCCTTTGGGGATGCGCGCATACAGCAGCGCGGTGCAGGCGATGGTCGCCACCATGATGGCCAGCAGCAGCCGCTGGTGGCGCAGAGCGGCATCCAGGCTGCGCGCGTAGGCGGCCTGCATCGCCTCAAACACGCGCTCGGCCCAGGCGCTGAAGCGTCCCTGCATGGCATGGGCGCTGCCCCCGAGGCGAGCCGCCAGCATCGGAGCGATGGTGAGCGAGACCAGGCCGGAGATGCCGATCGCGATGCTGACGGTGACGGCGAACTCGCGGAACAGGCGCCCGACCATCCCTCCCATCAGCAGGATGGGGATGAACACTGCCACCAGCGAGACGGTCATCGACAGCACGGTGAAGCCGATCTCGCGCGTGCCGTCCAGGGCTGCCTGCAGCGGCGTCTTTCCCAATTCGCGGTGCCGGGCGATGTTCTCCAGCACGACGATCGCGTCGTCGACCACGAAGCCCACGGCGATCGACAGGCCCATGATCGACAGGTTGTCCAGCGTGTAGCCCAGCAGGTACATCGTCGCAAAGGTGCCCAGCAGCGAGAGCGGAATGGTGATGCTCGCGACCACCGTGCTGGCGACGTTGCGCAGGAACAGGAAGATCACCATGACCACCAGCGCCACCGACAGCAGCAGCGTGAACTGTACGTCCGCCACCGAGGCGTTGATGGTCTGGGTGCGGTCGCCGACCACGGTCACCTTCGTGTCGGCCGGCAGCCCTGCGGTCATCGAGGCCAGCTGCTCCTTGATGGTCCGCGTCGTCTGCACGACGTTGGACCCGGGTTGCTGGTGCACGTCGATGATGATCGCGTCGTCCTTGCCCAGCTTCGCCGCCTGGCGCACGTCTTCCGCCGCGTCGACCACCTCACCCAGGTCGCCCAGGCGGATCGGCGCGCCGTCCTTGTAGGCGACGACGATATCGCGGAAGCCGGCCGTGCCCGCGATCTGGTCCGTCGCTTCGAGGGCGACGGTCTTGTCGGCGCCGTTCAGGCTGCCCTTGGGCGCGCTCACTGTGCTGATGCCGACGATGTTGCGGACGTCGGCCAAGGTCAGGCCGCGCTGGGCGAGCCGGTCCGGGTCGACCCGGATGCGCACCGCGGGGCGCTGCTGCCCGTGGAAGTCCACCAGGCCGACGCCCGGCACCTGCGACAGCTTCTGCGCCAGGAAGTTGTCGGCATAGCGATTGAGCTCCGTCAGGGGCCGCACCGGCGAGGTGATCGCCAGCGACAGCACCGTCTGCTGCGCCGGATTCACCTTGTGGTACGAGGGCGGCGTGGTCATCGTCTTGGGCAGCGAGCGGCCGGCCTGCGCCAGCGCGCTCTGCACGTCCTGCGCCGCGCCGTCGATGTTGCGCGCGAGGTCGAACTGCAGGACGATCGAGGTCTTGCCAAGCGAGCTCGACGAGGTCATCGACGTGACCTGCGGCACCTGCGAAAGCGCGCGCTCCAGCGGCGTCGCGACCGAGGTGGCCATCGTCTCGGCGCTGGCCCCGGGCAAGGCGGCCGCGATCGAGATGGTCGGGAAGTCCACCTGCGGCAGCGGCGCGACCTGCAGGTTGAAGTAGGCCAGCGCGCCCAGCAGCAGCAGGCTCAGCGCCGCGAGGCAGGTGGTCACCGGCCGCCGGATGAAGGGGGATGAGAGGTTCATCGCGCGGCTCCCCCGGCCTCGGCCCGCGCCACGACCTTGACACCGGGCGCCAGGCGGTACTGGCCCTGCGTCACGACCGCATCTCCCGCCTGCAGCCCGGACTGGATCCATTGCACGCCGTCGACGACGGCGCCGGCGACGACCTTGCGCGGCTGCGCCGCGCCCTGTGCATCCACGAGATACACGTACGCGCTGTCCGGCCCCTGCTGCACTGCATCCTTCGGCACCACGGTGGCGTCAGCCTGTGTGCGCACCAGCAGCTGCGCCGCCACCAGCTCGCCAGGCCACAAGCTGCCCGGCGCGTTGTCGAAGCGCGCCTTGAGCTGCACCTGCCCGCTGGTCGTGGCCACCTGGCTGTCGACGAACACCAGCTCGCCGCTCGCGAGCCGCCGCGAACGGTCGCGAGAGAGCGCGACCACCTGCAGCGGGTGGCTGCGCGATTCCTGCAGCACCTGCGGCAGCAGGTCCTGCGGCACCGAGAAGCTCACCCAGATCGGGTTCATCTGCGTGATGGCGACGATGCCGGTCGCATCGGCCGTGTGCACCATCGAACCGCTCGGGGCGAGCTGCTGGCCGACCCGGCCGGCCGCGGGCGCGGTCACCTGCGTGAAGCTCAGTTGCAGGCGGGCCGATTCCACGGCCGCGCGCGCGGCCTGCACGGTGGCCGCCTGCGTTGCGACCTGCGCGCGCAGGGTGTCCACCGTCTGCACCGGGCCCGCGCCGGCGCGAGCCAGGCTGTCGGCGCGGTCCAGGTCGACTTTGTTGCTGGCCAGCTTCGCCTCTTCCTGGGCCTGAACGGCCTGGGCCTGCGCGAGCTGCACCTGCAGCGGCCGCGGGTCGATGGTCGCGAGCAGGTCGCCCGCCTTCACGGTCTGGCCCTCCTTGAAGTGGATGCCGAGCAGCTGGCCGTCCACACGCGCGCGCACGCTCACCGTGTTGAGCGAGGTCACGGTGCCGATCGCGTCCACCCACAACGGCAGCGTGCGGCGCTGGGCATGGCCGATCTGCACCGGCACGGCCGCGGGCGCCACGGGCAGGCTGGCCGACGCTGCCGGCGTCAGCCCGTGCAGCTGGAAACCGAGGACGGCCAGCGCCACCACCGGCAGCACCAGCCACAGCCGCCGGCGCCGCATTGCGGCGAAGCCGCGGGTAACAAGGTTCTTCATGAGGATTGCTTCGTTGTCGGGGATTCGGTCCGGGCCAGGGAAGCGCCGGCCGGCTGGCCGGCACCGAGCGCGACGTACAGGCTCACGGCGGCCTGCAAGCGCTGCAGGCGGGTCTGCAGGACGGCGTCCTCGGCCTGGTACAGGGTCCGCTGGCCCAGCAGGACGTTCAGGAAGTCGGTGGTGCCGTATTGCAGGCGCACGCGGGACAGCTCCAGGGCGCGGCGCGCGGAGACGACCGCCGCCTCCTCGATGCGCTCGGTATCGCGCGTCGCCGCCACCGCATGCATCTGAGTCTCCGCGGTCTGCAGGCCCTGGGCGATCGCCTTGCGGTAAGCCAGGACGAGTTCTTCGGCGCGTGCGCGGTCGACGTCCAGTTGCCCGGCGCGCTGGCCGCCGTCGAACAAGGGCTGCAGCGCCGATCCGGCGAGCGACCAGATCGCCTGCGCCGGGTTGAAGGCCGCGCCCAGCGTCGCGCTGACCGTGAGCTTGGGCAGGAAGGCCGCGCGCGCGACGGCGACGTCGAAGTTGGCCGAGCGCAGCTGCGCCTCCGCCGTCCGCACCTGGGGCAGGCGCGCGATCGCGTCGGCGGGCGAAGTGGCCGGCACGTCGGGCACCTGCAGTGCCTGCAAGCCTTCGGGGTCGACGCCGAAGCCCTCGGGCATCGCGCCCAGCAGCACGGCGAGATCGCCCACGGCCTGGGCTCGTTGCTGCGCCAGCGCCGGAACGGTCGCTTCCACCGTCTGCAAGGCGTTGCGCTGCTGCTCCACCTCCAGTTGCGAGGTCGCACCGAGGCGGGCCTGGGTTTCGACCAGTTGCAGCGTCTGGCGCGAGCTGTCCGCGATCAGGCGCGCCAGGCGGATGCGTTCGTCCAGGCAGAGGACCTGGAAGTAGCCGTTGGCGATGGCCGCAGCCACGGTGGAGCGCGCCGCATCGACATCGGACACGGCGGCATCGACCAGGGCGGCGGCGGAGTCACGCAGCGCCGCATTGCCACCGGCGAAGTCGAGGTCCATGGACGCCTGCAGGCTCGCCGTCCTGGCCACGCTGCTCGTCCCGCGCGCGGCCGCTGCCGCTGCATCGAGCGCAGGCAGCAGGCCCGCTCGCGCGATCGCGGACTGTCCGCGCGCCTGCTCGAGACGCTGCCGCGCGATCGCCAGATCGAAACCATCGCGCACGCCGCGCGTGATCAGGGCGTCGAGCTGGGAGCTGCCGAAGGCCATCCACCAATCCGGCGCAGGCGCGGCCTCGGTGTCAGTGTGCGGAGCGTCCCAGCGGGCCGGCAGCTGGCCGGCGGTGATGGCTGGGGGCTGGGTCGTCGCGCAGCCGGCCAGGAGAAATAGCGCTGCGGCCGTGGCGGCCGACAGGGAAGCGAGTCGCATGGGTCAGGGACGTGGATGCCAACAAGGAAGCCGGACGATATCCAGGCGCCCCCCACCCGAGCGTGTCCGCTGGATTACGGTTTTGTCATGCCATCCCGCAGCCCCACCGCTGCGGGCTCGCCCGGGAAGCGCAGCGTGAAGGCCGTCGGCCGTCCCGGCGCGCTGCTGACAGCGACCGAGCCGCCGTGCATCTCCATGATCGAGCGGACGATCGCCAGGCCCAGCCCCGACCCGGCGGCGGAGCCCTGGCGCGAGGCGTCGACGCGGAAGAAGCGCTCGAAGATGCGGTCCAGGTGCTCGGGCGGGATCGGTGGCCCATCGTTGCTCACCGTCAGCACGCAGGAGCCGTCGGTCACCGTCTCGGCGACCATGCGGATGACGCTGCCGCGTGCCGCATGTTGCAGCGCGTTGGACACGAGGTTGCTCACAGCGCGGACCAGCATGGTCTCATCGGCCCATACGCGGGCCGGGCCACCGGTGGCGGCGTGCACCTCCATCTGGAGCCCCACCCCGCGCTCTTCCGCCAGCAGCTCGAAGTAGCCCACCAGGCGCTCCAGCGCCGCCTGCAGGTCGGTCCAGGACGCCGTCACGCCGGGCTGGTTGTCCGCGCGCGCCAGGAACAGCATGTTGGCGATCATGCGGGACAGGCGCTCGTACTCCTCGACCGCCGACTCGAGCACCGCGCGGTACTCCTCGGCGCTGCGCGGACGCGAGAGCGCCACCTGCGCCTCGCCCAGCAGGTTGCTGATGGGCGTGCGCAGGTCGTGTGCCAGGTCCGAGGAAAACGCCGACAGCCGCTCGAACGCCGCCTGCAGCCGGTCCATCATGTGGTTGAAGGCGACCGCCGACTCCAGCAGTTCGGTGGGCGTGCCCTCCAGCGGCAGGCGCTCGTGCAGGTCCCGCACGCCGACGCGGCTCGCCGTGGCGCCGAAGCGCCGCAGGTTCACGAGGATGTGGCGGGCGATCCAGATGCCCAGGAGCGTCGCCAGTGCAGCCGCCGTCAGCATGGCGATCATGACGCCCTGGCGGTTGCGCTCGCGCAGTTCCCGCGTCGGCGTCGTCTCGATCGCCAGGCTGACCAGCACAGGTCGGGCCAGGCCGGCGGCGATGCGGCCTTCGAGGACGCGGTAGCGCGTGCCGTTCGGCGCGCTCCACAGGAAGCTCGCCGCGTCTCCCAGTTGCAGGCGCAGCGCCTCGAGCTGGCCCATCGATGCGTCGGCCGGCAGGACCGCGGCATCGAGCAGCCGGACACCCGGGCCGGCCTTCGGCAGCTCTGGCCCCGGCGAGTGGACGATCGCCCTGCCCCCCTCCTCTCGGACCGCCAATTCAAGACGCCGGGTCCGCCGCAATGTCCGCTGCACGAGTGCCGGGATTGCCGCCGCATCTCCGCCCGCCGCGGCCAGGTCGTCACGCAGGAACGCCAGGTTGGACAGCAGCACGAGCTCATTCTCTTCCCGCAGTTCATGGGCCAGGACGCGGTCGCTGAGATTGCCGAAGAACAGGATCGCCAGCACGGCGACGATGGCGATGGCAAGGCTGATCTGCGCCGTCATCGACCGGCGCGCGCGTGCCAGCTTCATTCGCTGCGCGCGTCGAACACGTAACCGACGCCGCGGATGGTGTGGATCAGCTTGTCGGGGAACGGGTCGTCCAGCTTGGCGCGCAGGCGCCGCACCGCGACGTCTACGACGTTGGTGTCGCTGTCGAAGTTCATGTCCCAGACGTTCTCCGCGATCAGCGTGCGCGAGCAGATTTCTCCCGCGTGCCGCACGAAATAGTCCAGCAGCGCGTATTCCTTCGTGGTCAGCTCGATGCGTTGGCCAGCGCGCGTCACGCGGCGCCGCGCCGGATCGATTTCGACGTCGGCAAAGCGCTTCGATGGCTCGCGCTGTGCCGCGCCGCGCCGCAGGATGTTCTGCACGCGCGCGAGCAGTTCGGAGAACGCGAAGGGCTTCACCAGGTAGTCGTCCGCGCCCAGCCTCAGGCCCTTCACCCGGTCTTCGACCTCGTCGCGTGCGCTCAGGAACAGCACGGGCGTCTGCTTCTGCTGGCGGATGCTGCGCAGGATTTCCCAGCCGTCCAGCCCCGGCAGCATGACGTCCAGCAGCACCAGGTCATAGTTGCCGGTGCTGGCCAGGTGCAGGCCGTCGAAGCCATCGCTCGCCACGTCGACGACGTAGCCCTGCTCCGCCAGGCCCTTGCGGACGTACGCGGCAGTCTTGGCCTCGTCTTCGACAATGAGGATGCGCATCGGATTCGCCAGTAGACACAACCGCCCAGTATCGCGACGCCGCCCCACACGGGCATGACGGCCACATTGCAGAACTGCAATCTGGCGGTCAAGGTGCTGTCCGAGCCGCCATCTTATCGTGCGGACCTCGCTGGCTTTCACTGCTTCCATGTCGCTCTGGTCCTCCTCTGCTCCCACCGTCCTGGCTTCCTTCCTTGCCTCCATGGTCGAATTCGTCGAGGCGCTGACCATCGTCCTCGCGGTCGGCCTGACCCGCGGCTGGAAACCTGCACTGGCCGGAACCGCCTCCGGGCTCGCCGTCCTCGGCGCGCTGTTGCTGGTCCTCGGCCCTTCGCTGTCCGCCATCCCGCTCCCGGTCCTGCAATTGGCGGTGGGCGTGTTGCTGCTGCTGTTCGGCCTGCGCTGGCTCCGCAAGGCCATCCTCCGCTCCGCGGGGGTGATCCCCTTGCACGACGAGTCGCAGGTGTTCACGCAGCAGTCCGCGTCCCTGCGCGGGTCCCAGCCGACCGGGAAAGGCACGCTGGACTCGATTGCCTTCCTGTCCGCCTTCAAGGCCGTGGTGCTGGAGGGCGTGGAAGTGGTCTTCGTCGTGCTGGCTTTCGGTGTCCGTGGCGGCCTGCTCCTGCCAGCCGCCGCCGGCGCCTTGCTCGCGCTGCTGCTGGTCGTCGCGCTCGGTGTCCTGCTGCACAAGCCATTGACGCGCGTGCCCGAGAACACGCTGAAATTCGGCGTCGGCCTGCTGCTCACCGCGTTTGGCAGCTACTGGGTGGGCGAAGGCATCGGCATCGGCTGGCCGTGGAGCGACGCGACGATTCTGGCCCTGATTGCCGTGTTCCTGGCCGTCGCCTCGGGGCTGACCCAGCTGTGCCGCCGTGCCGCGGCAAACGCTCCCGTGAAGGACGCTTCGTCGGCGGGCTCGCCCTCGCCCGCCAAGGCGCGCAGTGGCGTCCTGATGGAGATCGGAGGGGAACTGCTGGGACTGTTCATCGACGACCTTCCACTGGCGCTGGGCACGGTTGGGTGGATCGCAGTGCTGGGCGTGGTCCAGGCGCGGGGCGCAGCTTCGTCCACAGCCATGGGAGTTCTGATCGTCGCGGGACTGGTTGCAGTGCTGGCCGGAAGTGCCTGGCGGCGCGCGGCTGCGCCACGCGCACCGAAGGCGAGCCTCGTCTGAAGCTCTCGCTGTGTGGAGGCTTCGGTAAACACGACACCGTCGCTGCCCCGCTGCGTACCGGATTCTGACGGCCGCAATCACTCGACCTGGACTTGGCTCTACTGGCAAGACAGGGGAAAAATCGGGTGCATGAACGCTCCCAAGCGGGGGTCGCCGAAGTCCGGTTGGTGAGATTGCACCTGCCGCGCGCAGCAAGGGCGCCGACTATCCCCAGCACCGCAGGTTCGCCGCCTGCTGAAGGCTCCAGCAAGGCCCTGCGCCTGCGCACCGTCAGGTAGTGCGGTTGGCCACGCTGCCCTGTCGCTGATCGCTTTCGCCCGTGTCGCACGCCGCCGATATCGCCTGCTTGACTGCGGCCAAGGACAAGAACAAAGAGGCCAGTCGCGCCAGCGGCTGGCCTCTTTGCTTTGGTGCGCGCTTATTCCGGCGATTGGCCGGCGCGGGCCAGGCAGTCCTTCTGCGACTGCAGGAACTGCGCGTCGTTGCGGCCCTGGGCCTGCGACGAGCAAGCCTGTGCCGCGGCTTCCTGGGCCGCCTTGCCCTGCTTCACGCAGGCGTTCACCTGCTCCTGCCAGGCGATGCCCTTCCTGGCCTGCGCCGTGGCGTCCGCCTGGCAGCGCTTGACCAGGGCCTGGCGGCCCGACGTGGCGGTATCCGCATGCACCGCCGTCACGGCGAGCGCCAGCGCGGCTGCGGCGAAGAGTTTGTTCATGCTTCCTCCAAGTGCCATTTCCGGCACCGACATTACACCGGCTGCCCTGCGGCCGGCAGCCAGGCCCGGCCAGCCGGTGGCCCCGGCCGTCCGGGCGGCGGCCGCGGCCGACGCGCGCCCGCAACGGCGGCTTGCGCCTAACATGCCCTCTTTCGCCGAAAACACCCCCAAGATGGCGCAACAGCGCGACCAAGCCGAAGCGGACGCCGAATCCGCCGCCCCGCTGCTGACCGAAGGCAGCCTCCCCTCCTCCACGACCGGCCGCGAAGACGGCGAGCCGCCGCCGCGGGCCGGCACCTCGCGCGCCAGCTTCCTCGCGCTGTTCAGCGCCGTGATGCTGCCCATGTTCATGGCCGCGGTGGACCAGACGCTGCTGGCCACGGCCACGCCGCGCATCGCGCGCGAACTCGGCGGCCTGACCGACACCTCCTGGATCGCGGTCGGCTACCTGCTGGCCGCCACGATCATGGCGCCGCTCTACGGGCGCCTGGGCGACCGCTTCGGCCGCCGCAGCGTGATGCTCAGCGCGCTCGTGGTCTTCATGGCCGGCTCCCTGGCCTGCGGCTATGCGCCCGGCATGCAGTCGCTGATCGCGGCGCGCGTGCTGCAGGGCCTGGGCGGCGGCGGGCTGATGGTGCTGTCGCAGGCGCTGATCGGCGAACTGGTGCCGCCCTGGGAGCGGCCGCGCTACCAGGGCTACTTCGCCATCGTGTTCACGGTGTCCAGCGTGGGCGGGCCGCTGATCGGCGGCCTGGTCGTCAACCACGGCAACTGGCGCTGGCTGTTCCTGGCCAACCTGCCGCTGGGCCTGCTGGCGTTGTGGCGCGTGTCGCGCCTGCCGCGCGCGCCGCAATCGCCACACCGGCATGCGGCCTACGACCCGCTGGGCTTCGGGCTGTTCGTGGCCTGCGCCTGCAGCGCCCTGCTCTGGTTCGGGCAGGTCGGGCATCGCTTCGACCTGGCGTCGGCCACCAGCGCGCTGCTCGTCGTGGTGGCGATCACGACCGGCGCCACGCTGTGGCGGCAGCAGCGGCGCCATCCCAATGCCTTCCTGCCGCTGGACATCCTGCGCCTGCCCGGCGTGGGCTGGATCTGCATGACGGTGATCGCATTCGCCGCGACGATGTTCGCGCTGCTGTTCCTGCTGCCGATCTACCTCAGCGTGGCGCACCACGCGAACGCGGTTGCATCGGGCCTGCAGTTGCTGCCGCTGACGGCGGGCATCGTGGTCGGCTCCACGCTCAACGGCCGCTACAGCGCGTGGACCGGCACCAGTGGCCGGCTGCCGCCTTTCGGCCTCGGTGCCGCGGCGCTGGCCTTGCTGGCGCTTGCGCTGTTTCCGCCGACGCAGCTCGCCATCGGGGCGGCGGCCGCGGTGTGCGGCATCGGCTTCGGGACCGTGATGCCGAACGCGCAACTGGCCACGCAGATCCTCGGCGGCCGCGAGCGCCTCGGCGCCTCGTCCGCGCTGCTGGCGCTCGCGCGCTCGATCGGCGCGTCGGTCGGCACCGCGGGCTTCGGCGGCCTGGCGTTCGTGCTGCTCGGCGCGCAAGCGGCCGGTGGCGAAGGCGAGCCGCTACGGCTGGATGCGATCGACGCCGCGCGCGCGAACCATGCCTTCCACATCGTCTTCGCCGCGCTGGCTGTGCTGGCGGCGCTGGGTGCGGTGGCCGCGCTGCGGGCGCCGACGCTCGATCTGCGCTCCCAGGGCAGCGCGCAGGACCGCAAGCCGGCGTAGACATCCCGGGCACGTAGCTCCAGGGCCCGCTACGTGCGGACCTGCGCCTGCTCCTGGATCTTCCTCCACGCATCCGCCCCGAAGCGCTGATGGCCGGCGGCGATGCTGCCCATGTTGCGCACCGGCTTGGGCACGCCCGTGCGCGCCAGGTCCTGCAGGACTTCGTCGAAGGCGGCCACCGCATTGCGCATCAACATCCCCGGCAGGATCGCGAGCCGGTAGCCCATCTCCGCGGCATCGGCCAGCGGCACCAGGGGCGTCCGGCCGCCCGCGGCGATGTTCAACAGGCAGGGGCCGGTGACGCGGCGCGGAACCTGCGCCATCTCCTCCAGGCTCTCGGTGGCTTCGACAAAGGCCATGTCCGCGCCGGCCGCCAGGGCGGCGTTGGCGCGTTCTATGGCTTCGTCGAAGCCGAGCACGGCGCGCGCGTCGGTCCGAGCGATGACCAGGAAGGCGGGCTGCGTCCTGGCCTGCACCGCGGCGCGGATCTTGGTGATGAACTCCGCCCGCGGGACGACCTCCTTGCCATCCAGGTGGCCGCAGCGCTTGGGCGCCACCTGGTCCTCGATATGGATGCCCGCGACATTGCGCGACTCGTATTCGCGCACGGTGCGGTGCACGTTCAGCTCGTTGCCGTAGCCCGTGTCCGCGTCGGCCACCAGCGGGATGGCGACGGTGCGGGCGATCGCCGCCGCGTTGTCGACCATCTCGCTCATCGTCAGCAGGCCCAGGTCGGGGAACCCGCGCGCGGCGGCGGTCCCGGAGCCGGTCATGTAGGCACAGCGGAAGCCGGCCTGCTCGATGGTGCGCGCCGAGATGCAGTCGTAGGCGCCCGGGGCGACGACCATGTCACGGCCGGAGAGAAGCGTGCGGAGCTGCTGCGCTGCATGCATGGGGAAGCTCCCTTATTCGAACTTGTAGCGCTCGGCCAGCGGCGCGAAGCGCGCGGTCTCTTCGTCGAGCCGCTTGCGGAACTGCTCCGGCGTGCCGCCGACCGGCTGCGCGCCGGCCGCGACGATCGCCTTGCCGACGGCCGGGTCGGCGAGGGCCTGGCGCACCGCGTCCGCGATGCCGTTGACGATATCGCCCGGCGTGCCCTTCGGCGCGAACATGCCGTACCAGCTCACCGAGTAGAGCTCGGCCAGGCCGGCTTCCCTGGAGGTCGGCACGTCGGGCAGGCCCGGCGGCCGCTGGTCGCCGAGCGTGGCGAAGACACGCAGGCTCCCCGCCTTGTGCATGGCCGCGACCGTGCTCGCCCCCAGCAGCGCCATGTCGACGTTGCCGGCGACGAGATCGGTGATCGGGCCCGACGCGCCCTTGTAGCCGACGATGGCGAGGCTGGGCATGTGCCCCGCCTGCAGCATGTAGCCTTGCAGGCGCCCTGCGTTCGATGCGGTGGCGAACGAGCACTTGTTCTCGGCGCAGTGCTTGAACAGCTGCGGGAAGTTTTGCGCCGTGATGCCCTTGCGGACCACCAGCGTGTTCGGCGATTCCGACATCTGCACCACGGGCTCGAGCCGCACCATCGGGTCCGCGCCCTTGAAGCCCGGCGTGAACTTGGTGAGCAGCAGGCCGTTCTGCTGCGTCAGCAAGGTCGAGCCATCGGGCTTGGCCTCCATGACGCGCCGCGTGCCGATCAGGCCGTCGGCGCCCGCCAGGTTCTCCACCGTGACCGGCTGGCGCCAGTACTGGCCCAGCCAGCTGGCTACGGCGCGCGTGGCGATGTCCGTGCCGCCCCCAGGGCTGTAGGGCACGACGATGGTGACCGGGCGGTCGGGTTTCCAGGCCGGCGCAGTCGCCTGCGCCAGGGCGGCCGGTAAGAGGAAAGCGGTTCCCACGAGCAGCGTGGCAGCAGCGAGCACTTGTCTTCTGGACATCGCGGAACTCCTTCAGTTGATCGCCGGATACTTCGCGAGCAGCGGCCCCAGGTAGGCGCGCTCGCGCGCGGCGATCGCCTCGAACTCCGCCGGCGAGTTGAAGACCGCCACGCCACCGGCGCGCTCGATGAAGCTGCGCAGCGCGGGGTCGCGGCCCGCCGCAGCCAGGGCCGCCTCGATGGCGGCGAGCGCCGGCGCCGGCACCTCCTTGTTCGTCATCAGCCCGTACCAGGATTCGCCGAAGACCTGGTAGCCGGACTCGGCCAGCGTGGGAAGGGCCGGCGCCTGCGGGAAGCGCTGGGCCGAACTGACGGCCAGCATCTTCATCTGCCCGGCCTCGACGAACTTCGCGCCCGAGGCCACCGAGATGATCGCCATGGACAGATGGCCGCCCAGCAGGTCGGTCGTCATCTGGCTGCCGCCCTTGTAGCTGACCTGCACGGTGTCCTTCAGGCCGGCAGTGTCGGCGAAGTGCGTCCCGATCAACTGCGCGTAGCGCGTGGCCGAGCCGATGCCGCAGGGATGCGCCTTGCAGTACTGCACGTAGTCGGCGAGGGTGCTGCCCGGGAATTTGGAAGACACCGCGAAGGACATCGGCGCCTTCTGGATCAGCGACAGCAGCTTCATCTCGCTCACCAGGTCGCGGCCGCCGGTCTCGGCCGGCTTCCACAGCAGCATGGTGCCCAGTTGCAGCACCAGCGTGTAGCCGTCGGCCGGACGCGCGAGCGCGCGCTCGGTGCCGATGATGCCGTCGGCGCCGGCGATGTTCTCCACGATCACGCTCTGGTTCCAGTGCTTCTGCAGGAACTGCGCGAGGACCCGCGCGACGGCATCGGTGCCGCCCCCGGCCGTGTAGGGAACGACGATGGTGACCGGGCGCGCCGGCCACGCCTGCAGCGCATAGGCCTGGCCCGTCGCGGCCACTGCGGCGAGCGCGAGGAAGAAGGTGCGCAGGTGCTTGTACGTCATGTTTGTCTCCTGCCTTGTCGTAGCGATCAGGCCGTGGCCGCGCGCAGCACCGCCGGCACCGTCATGCCGCACAGCGCGGCCTGGCGCTGCTCGTAGTCGAGGAACTCCTGCGTGATCGCGCTGCCGCGCAAGCCGCCCCGTACCGAGCCCGCTTCGACCGACTTGTAGCCTGGCAACCAGCCCGCGGGCAGCGCCTGCGCCTGCGGCAGGCTCAGCCAGAAGCGCACCAGGTGGCGGCGGCGCTGCGGTTCGGGCCAGTCCTCGAAGGCCGTGCGCGAATGCACGGTCAGGTGGTTGTTCAGCAGTTGCATGTCGCCGGGCTCGAGATCCATCGAGAAGCACAGGCGCGGGTCGCGCACGACCTCCTCGTACAGGTCGAGCGCCTCGCGCTGCACCGCGTCGAGCTGGCCGATGTGCTCGGCGAAATCGCGATGCGCGGCATCCACGTTCTTGCGGTTGTGGCGCGATGCGAAGACACCGTCGCGGAAGCCGAACACCGGGCACTGGAACCACTCGACATCGCCGGGGGCCTGGGCGCCCTGGAAGCTGTAGTGGAAGGGCTGCAGCAGCACCTCGAGCAGGTCGGGACGGCGGCGCTTGATCTCGTCGTGGATGGCCATCGAGCTGACGACGTAGCTCGAACCGCCCTTCATGGCCTTGTTGATGCACAGCAGGCCGACCAGGTCGCAGAAGTCGCAATGGAAGTCGAGCTCCGCGTTGGTGTTGTAGCCCCGTCCGCCGCGCACGCGGTAGGCGCCCTCCCCCAGCTCGTCCCGCACGTGCGAAAGGATGTTGCTCTGCTTGCCTTGGGTGCGCGCGACGCCGCTGTACAGGCCGATGCCCCAGATCACGAGTTCCGCATCCTCCTGCGACCAGCGGTGGACCGGCAGCCCCTTCAGCAGGCACAGGCCGTAGGCCGCCTGCGTGGCCGACACGGCCTGGCGGATGGCGGCGAGCGCGGCTTCACCCAGCGGAAAATCCTGCGGCCGCATCTGCAGCATGCCGAGGCCGCTGCGCCGGGCGTGCTGCAAGGCGGCTTCGATGCCGTCCACGGCCTGCGCCGGCAGCGGCTGGATCCACGACGCATCGCGCCGCAGGTCGTCGCTGGTCCAGGCATGGGGGGCTGCAAGTCGATTCATGGTGCTCGTCCCGGTTCCGCAAGGTTGATTAGCACAGGTAGACGCCTGGCCAGGACCAATGTAGCGAGGCGCCTGCGGGCCGGTAAGATGCACCAACGGTATAGGCGTCTACCAAAGGTCATCATGCGCGAAGCCCACCTGCGCGACTTCATTGCCGTGGCCGACACCGGCAGCGTGCGCGCGGCCGCGCGCAGGCTCAAGCTGACCCAGGGGGCGGTCAGCAAGAACCTGCAGGCGCTGGAGCGCGACTTCGGCGTGGCCTTGCTGCATCGGACCACGCGCGGCGTGGAGCCGACGGAAGCCGGCCGCGTGCTGCTGCGCCGCGCTCGCGCGGCCGACGGCGAGATGCGCAAGGCGCGCGAGGAGATCGACCTGCTGGTCGGGCAGGCGCCGGAGGCCGTGCACGTGGGGCTGTCCCCCACGGCGGAGGCGCTGCTGATGGCGCCCGCCATCCAGAAGTTCCGCAAGCAGTACCCCGAAACCGAGGTCGAAGTCAGTGGGGGCACCGTCCATGCCCTCATGGTGCGGCTGCGTGAAGGCGCGCTCGACGTCGCCGTGGCTTCGCTGGGCCAGGCCGCGGCCGATGCCGGCGTCGAGGCGGAGCGCCTCCTGAGCACGGATTTCGTGGTCGTGGCGCGCGACGGCCATCCGCTCGCCAAGGCCCGCGACATCTCCGAGCTGGCCGGTTGCGAATGGGTGCACGGCACCCGCCACGAATTCGGGCCGGCCCTCGTCGAGGCCTTCCGCAAAGCCAGGCTGCCGCCACCGCGCTTCGCGGTGCAGCGGGATTCCTTCAGTGCATTGCTCTTCCTGCTGATGCAGTCGGATTACCTGGCGCTGGCGACGGAGAAGGCGGTGGCGCCCTTCTGCCGCCCCGGCCTGCTGGCGCGCGTGAACCTGGCCACCAAGCCGGGGACGACGGTCCTGTCGCTGCTGACGCCGGCCAGCCGGCCCCTGACGCCGCAGGCGCAGGCCCTGGCCGACGAACTGCGCCGCGCCGCGCGGCGGCACCGGCGCTAGGGCGTTCGCGTGCGCCGCGCTAGGGCTCGATCGGCGCCACCAGGCTGGCGCCCGGCACGCGCACGCCGTTCGGGCGGCCACCCGCGGTCGCGCATTGGTAGTCCTGGGTCAGGAAAGCAGGCAGCGTGGGACCATCGTCACACGCCAGCCAGAGCCGCATCAGGTGGCGGCGCCGTTCGCGTTCCGGCCAGTCTTCGAAGGAGGTGCGCGAGTGCAGCGTGAAATGGTTGCACAGCACCTGGATGTCGCCGGGCTGGAAGGCCATGTCAAGATGCAGGCGAGGGTCCGCCGCGAGTGCATCGAGGTAGTCCATGGCCTCGACCTGCGCCGGCGCCAGGGCCGGCACGCCGGGCAATTTCTGGCCCTTGACGACGGCGGCGCGAACGTAGGTCGCGATCATGCGGCCTTCGCAAGGCACGAACGGGAACACGCGCGCATGCGCTTCGCGGCCCTCGGGGATTTCGTTCCAGCGCGTGAAGTAGACCGGCTCCATCAACGCGCGCGCGTGGTCGGGGCGCGCGCGCACCAGTTCGTTCCACAGCGTCGTCGAACTCACGACGGAGGACAAGCCGCCGCTGCGCGAGGCCTTCAGGCACAGCAGCAGCACGAGATCCGACATGTCCGAGTGGTAAGGCAGGCGCACGGTCGTCTGGTAGCCGCGCACATGCGGGTCCGCGTAGTCCAGCCCGAGATTCGCCACGTGGCCCAGCACGTGGCCTTTCGCGTTCTGCGAGACGCCTTCGCCCAGATACAGGCCGACGCCCCAGTACGCGATCGCGGATTGGCGCAACGTGTAGCGCTCCACCGGAATGCCACGGATCAGGAAGAAGCCGCGTCCGGCCAGCGTCTCGCGCCGCACCGCGGCGAGCACGGGCAGCAGGCGGTCCAGCGGGAAGTCTTCGCGCCGCAATTCGAGGATGTCGCGCCCGCTGGCTTCGGCGTGCCGCACGGCTGCGTCGATTTCGGCGATCTCGCCGGCGGCCAGGGTGTGGATCCAGTCATCGCGGGCCGCCATGTCGCGGCCGGTCCAGGCCTGCGCATTGTCGAAGGTAGGGAGGTCCATCGCTTGTCTTTCCTGGTTGCCGTCAATTCACGGGCTTGATGCCGCGCGCCTTGGCGATGCGTTCGTAACGGACGAATTCCGCCGCGAGAAAGCGGCCGAAGTCCTCGGACGTCGAATAGGCCGCCACGTTGCCCGCGGACTTCAGCTGCTGCTGCACGTCGGGCATCGCCAGCACTTCCTTGAGCGAGGCGCCCAGGCGCGCCACCACGGCGGGTGGCACGCCGGCCGGCGCGATCACGCCCCAGTACGAATCCAGCGCCACGTCCGGGATGCCGAGTTCGTCCAAGGTCGGGACATCGGGCACCGGGAAGAAGCGCTCCTTCGAGGCGACCGCGATCAGGCGGATGCGCCTGGCGTCCGCAAGCGGCTTCATCACGCCGTAAGTGTCCACGGTGAACGCGGTCTCGCCGGCGGCCGTGGCGGTGACGGAGGGACCGCTGCCCTTGTAGGGGACCGCTTGCGCATCGACCCCGGCCGCGGCCCGGAACAGTTCCCCGAACAGCAGCGTGGTGGTGCTGGAGACCGAGTAGTTGAGCTTGCCGGCCTTGCGCCGCGACAGGTCCGCCAGCTCCTTCACCGTCGCTGCCGGCACCTCCGAGTTCACTGCGACCAGCACGGGCGTGCTCGCGACCATGCCGACCGGCGTGAAGTCCTTCACCACGTCGTACGGAAGGTTCGCATAGAGCGCCTTGCTGGTGGCGAAGGACGGCGAGATGACGCCTAGCGTGTAGCCGTCCGGCGCGGCCCGCGCGAGCAGCGAGGTGCCGATCTGCGTGTCCGCGCCCGGCTTGTTGTCGATCATCACCGGCACCTTCCACAGCTCCGACAGGCGCTGGCCCAGCAGGCGCGCGACGATGTCGGAGCCGCCGCCCGGCGGGAAAGGCACGATCACGCGCACCGCCTTGTCGGGATAGCCCTCGGCGTGGGCGCAGAGGCCCGCGCAGAGCAGCAGCAGGCCGGCGAAGGCCACACGAAGGGAGGCTGCAGGTTTCATCGGGTCTCCTGGAACAGGCGCAGGCCAATTTAGCGAGCCGCCGCTACGGCGTCAATGGGAGTTCCAATATCAAGCATATGTGTTCGCATATGTGGAACACTCTTTGACAGCCCCGGATCGCGCCGATAGCATCCGGTGCCATGGCCCTCCATCAAGACCTTGCCAGGCTCGTCGTGCGGACGAACTTCGAATCGGTGCGCGAAGCAACGCGGCGCGCGCTGCTCGCGACCATCGTCGACAGCGTCGGCTGCGCCGCGGCGTCGGCCGCCGACGACTTCGCAGCGGACGCGGTCCGGGCCAGCACCGCCCTCGGCGGCAGCGGAGCTTGCAGCGTCATCGGACGCGCCGAACGGCTCTCGCCGGCCGGTGCGGCGATGCTCAACGGAACGCTGATCCATGGCTACGACTTCGACGACGCCCATCTGCCGTCGGTCGGGCATCTTTCGACCGCCGTCATCCCGGCGGCGCTCGCCGCGTCCGAACTGGTGAATGCGAACGGCCTCGCCTTCCTGGAGGCCGTGCTCGCCGGCGACGAGGTCGGCGGCCGCATCGGCTGGGCGGCCTGTGCGCCGGAATGGGGCGGCTCGGCGGTGCGAAGCCACGGCTTCTTCCCGACGGCCATCCTGGGCACCCTGGCAGCGGCGGCGGCCACCGCGAAACTGCTGCAGCTGGACGAAGCGCAATCCGCCCAAGCGCTGGCGATCGCGGCCAGCTATGCGGCCGGCCTGGCCGGCATCTCGCGCGGCGACAACTCCACCAAGCGCACGCAGGCCGGCTGGGCCGCGCAAGCCGGCCTGGCCGCGGCGCTGCTGGCGCGCGAAGGCTTCACGGGTCCGGACTCCGTCCTGGAGACGCGCCAGGGCTTCTTCGAAGCCTTCACCGGCAACAACTACCGTGCCGAAGCCTTGCAGCGCGCCGAGGGCCAGCCCTGGATCTGCGAGGAGATGTCCTTCAAGTACTACCCGCTCGAATACATCATCCACCCCCTGGTCGAACTGGCCAACCAGGCCCGGCCGGCGCTGGCGCAGCGGCTGGCCGCCATCGCGCGCATCGAATCCAGCGTCACGTCCCGCTTCGCCACGCTGTTCCAGCCGCAGGAGCTGAAGGCCTCGCCGCCGGATCGCTTCATGGCCCTCATCAGCGCGCCCTACTGCATCGCGCGGGCCCTGACCAAGGCAGGCACCGGGCACCTGTTCCTGCGCGACTTCCAGCAGGACTACGTGCTCGACGACGGCATCCGCGCACTCGCGCGCAAGGTGCAGTTCGTGCCCCGTCCGGAGATGGACGGCGTGTTCCCCCACCACGTGATGGGCGCGCTGCGCTTCCTGGACGCCGGTGGCTCGGTGCTCTGGGAAGGCCGCGTCGACGACGTGTACGGCAGCGTGCACAGGCCTTTGAGCGAGGCCCACCTGCTGGAGAAGTTCCATGCGAACTGCGCCGGCCTGGGCGCGCGCCGGTCCGAGGCGCTGCTCGAAGTGCTGCATGCCCTGCCCTCGGCCCGGGACGCCTCCTGGATCGCGCAGCTGCGCGGCGGCTGAGCCGCCGCTCAAGCCTTGTACGAGGCGTCGACGCGATCCTGCTCGCGCACGAAGGCGTCCCAGTTGCGCTGCGCGAGGTCCGGCCAGCGGGCGCTGTCCCTCACCGCGCCGACCTTCTCCGCCACGGCCGGCGGAACGGTGTGCAGCCGCGCGCCGCCGGACTGGGCCGCGATCTGCGCGGCGCACGCGCGCTCCAGGTAATAGAGCAGCGTGAAGGCATGGGCGACCGTGGGCCCGCAGGTCAGCAGCCCGTGGTTGCGCAGGATCATCGCGTCGTTGGCGCCGAGATCGCGCACCAGGCGTTGCTGCTCGTCGAGGTCCGTGGCCACGCCCTCGTACTCGTGGTAGGCCAGGTGGCCGTGGAACAGCATCGCGTGCTGCGAGGCCATCAGCAGCCCGTCTTCCTGCGCCGCCACGCCGATGCCGGCCGCCGTGTGGGTGTGCAGCACGCAGTGCACGTCCGGCCGGGCCCGGTGCAACGCGCTGTGGATGACGAAGCCGGCGCGGTTGATGCCGAGGCCGGTCGGGTCGTCCACCACCTCGCCGCCGACATCGACCTTGACCAGGTTGGACGCGCGCACCTCGTCGAAGGTGAGCCCGTATGGGTTGATCAGGAAGTGTTCGTCGGGCCCCGGCACGCGCACGGAGAAGTGCGTGGCCAGGTGGTCGGTGAAGCGCAGGCGAGCAGCGACGCGGTAGGCGGCTGCGAGCTCGATGCGGGCGCGGTGTTCTTCCTGGGTGGGGTCGTTCATGCTTGGACTTGTTGGCGCATCGTGACGAATTCTTCCGCCGCCGTCGGATGGATGCCGACCGTGCTGTCGAACAGTTCCTTGGTCGCCCCCGCCTTCATGGCGACGGCGAAGCCCTGCACGATCTCGCCGGCCTCGGCGCCGACCACGTGCAGGCCGACCACGCGGTCCGTTGCCGCGTCGACCAGCAGCTTCATCATGGTCTTCTCGGCGCTGCCCGAGAGCGTGTGCTTCAGCGCGCGGAAATCGCTGCGGAAGACGCGCACGTCACCGAAGCGCGAGCGCGCCTCGTGCTCGGAGTAACCGACGGTCGCCACGTTGGGATGGGTGAAGACTGCCGTGGGCACGTACTCGTAGGACATGCGGCGCCGACCCTGGCCGAACAGCGTGTCGACGACGACCATCGCCTCGCCGAGCGCCACCGGCGTGAGCTGCATGCGGTCGGTGACGTCGCCGACGGCGAAAATGTGCGGAACCGAAGTGCGCATCACGTCGTCGACCTCCAACGCGCCATTGGGCGTGGCCTTGAGCCCGGCGCGCTCCAGCCGCAGGCTGGCGGTGCGCGGCTTGCGCCCGGTGGCGGACAGCACGGCATCGGCCGTGACGAGCGCACCGTCGGCCAGCCGCAGCTGCAGCTCGCCCCTGGCGCGTTCGATCGACGCGACCTGGACGCCGAAGCGCTGGTCCACGCCTTGCGCGCGCATCTCCCGCGCCAGCACTTCGCGCACGTCCTCGTCGAAACCGCGCAGCACGCCGCCGGCCCGCACGAGCTGGGTGACCTCGCAGCCGAAGCCACGGAAGATCGACGCGAACTCGCAGGCGATGTAGCCGCCGCCGACTACCGCCAGCCGGCGCGGCAGCTGCGGCAGGTCGAACATGGCATCGGAGACGAGCGCATGTTCCTGTCCCGGGTAGGCGGGGACCTGCGCTTCGCTGCCGGTCGCAACGAGGATGTTCGAGGCGTGCAGCACCTGCTCGCCCTCGGCCGAGGCCACGCGCACGCTGTGCGGGTCCTCGAAGCTGGCCCAGCCCCGGACGATGTGCACGCCGGCGGCCAGCAGCATGCGTTCGTACACGCCGTTCAGGCGCGCGATCTCCGCTGCGCGCGCGGTCCGCAGTGCGTGCCAGTTGAAGGTGGCGCCGTCCACCCACCAGCCGAAGCCGCGGGCCTGCTCGAAATGCGAGGCGTACTCGGCGGCGTAGGCATACAGCTTCTTCGGGATGCAGCCGAGGTTGACGCAGGTGCCGCCCAGCGGCGCGCCTTCCACCAGCACGACGCGGGCGCCGGCTTGCGCCGCCATGCGCGCGGCGCGCACGCCGCCGCTGCCGCCACCGATGACGAGGAGGTCGAAGGAACCGGTCATGGCGCTGCTCCGCCTCAATTCGATTCGCGCACGGCGGCGGCCATCTTGGCCAGCTCGCCCTGGAAGAAGGCCTGCGACTGCGCCGGGCTGTCGGCAATGACGCTGAACCCGCTCTTGTCCAGGATCTCGCGCGACTTCGGGTCCTGCAGCACGGAGCGCAGGGCGGCGTTGATCTTCTCGACGACGGCCGGCGGCGTGCCGCGCCGCGTGAAGATCGCGTACCAGGCCGAGGCATCGACCTTGACGCCGAGCTCCGTGGCCGTGGGCACTTCGGGCAGCAGCGGCGAACGCCGGGACGCGAGCGCGGCGAGCCCCTTGATCTTTCCCGACGCCACGTTCGGCGCGCCGAGGAAGGAGGTGTCGACGATCAGGTTCACGTGGCCGCCCAGCGGTGCGTTCATCGAAGGCGCCGAGCCCTGGAAGGGGATGTGCGTGAGCTTCACGCCCGCGGCCTGCTCCACCAGCTTCATGCCCAGGTGGCCGGTGGATCCTTCGCCGGCCGTCCCGAAGCTGATGGCGCCGGGCCTGGCCTTGGCGGCGGCAAGCAGCTCGCCCAGCGTCCTGAAGCCGCTGGACGCGGACGCATAGATCACCATCTGCAGCTCGGCGACGGTGCAGACCGCCTCGAGGTCGGCTTCGGTGTCGTAGGGCAGGATGCCCTTCTTCATGGCTGCGTTGATCGCGAGCCCCGGCGAGGCGAGCAGCAGCGTGTAGCCGTCCGCAGGGCTCTTGGCCACGATGTCGGTGCCGATCACGGTGGCGGCGCCGGCGCGGTTGTCGACGACGACGGGCTGCTTCAGCCTTTCCGCCAGGCCATTGGCGAGCAGGCGGCCCACCACGTCGGACGTTCCGCCCGCCGGATAGGGAATGACGAAGCGGATCGGCTTGCTCGGGTACGTCTGGGCGATGGCCGGCAGGGCCAGGGCCAGCGCGCAGCCCAGCAGCGCGCGGCGGGCGATGTGCAATTGCTTCATGGGGCTCTCCTCGGCAGCCAGTGTTGTTCCATATATGGAAACACGTATTTCTCAAAATAGAATTTAAATCGGCATCCACGGGCCTGTCAACGGGGCCTGTCCGCAGTTGCCCGGTTGACCCGTCCGGGGCTGGCCGCTAGGATGACCAAATACGGAATTGCCGTTCTGCATTTTGGAATAACATGTCGGCACCAGCCCAACCCTTCACCACCGTCGACTGCGACCTCGCCGTGGCGCACTGGGGCGCCTACGAGATCAGCCGCGGCGGCCCCGCCCCCGCGCTGGCGCCCTGGCGCGAAGACCGCGATCCGTCGCCGATCGGCCTGTCCATGCTGGACGCCTACCGCTCGCCGCTGCGCATCCAGCGTCCGGCGGTGCGCAAGGGCTGGCTGGACGGCCGCCGGCGCAGCGGGCGCGGCGAAGAGCCCTTTGTGGAAGTCAGCTGGGAAACGGCGCTGGAGCTCGTCGCCGGCGAACTGCGCCGGGTCACCGCCGCGCACGGCAACCAGGCCATCTTCGGCGGCTCATACGGCTGGTCCAGCGCCGGGCGCTTCCACCACGCGCAGAGCCAGGTGCACCGCTTCCTCAACGCGCTGGGAGGCTACGTGCGGCACACGGATTCCTACAGCCTCGGGGCCGGCCGCGTCGTGACGCCGCACATCGTCGCCGACCTCGACGAGCTGAAGGACTCGCACACCAGCTGGGAAGTGCTGGCGCGCCATACGCGCCTGTTCGTCACCTTCGGCGGCGTCGTCACCAAGAACGCGCAGGTGAACGCCGGCGGCGCGATGACGCACTTCGCCCCGGGCGGGCTGGAGGCGCTGAGCGCCAACGGCTGCAAGTTCGTGCACATCGGCCCGGTGCGCGCGGACCTGCCGCTGCCCGACGCCAGCGTCGAATGGGTGCCGATCCGCCCGAACACGGACACGGCGGTGATGCTGGCACTGGCCCACGAGGTCCTGGTTCACAACCTGCAGGACGACGCCTTCCTGCAGAAGTACACCACCGGCCTCGAGAAGTGGAAGCCCTACGTGCTGGGGGCCAGCGACGGCGTGGCGAAGACCCCGGCCTGGGCCGAAGCCATTTCCGGCATGCCCGCGGCCCGCATCGCCAGCCTGGCGCGCGAGCTCGCCGCGACCCGCAGCCTGGTCAACGTGTCCTGGTCGCTGCAGCGCGCCGACCACGGCGAGCAGCCGTTCTGGGCCTGCATCGCGCTGGCGGCGCTGCTCGGCCAGGTCGGCCTGCCCGGCGGCGGCTTCGGCATCGGCTACGGCCCGGCCAACGTCATGGGCAGCCCCTACGAGAAGATTCCCGGACCCACGTTTTCGCAGGGCCGCAACGCAGTGAGTGCCTTCATCCCCTGCGCGCGCATCGCCGACCTGCTGCTGCACCCCAACGAGACCTTCGACTACAACGGCAGCCCGCGCGTCTATCCGGACATCCGGCTGGTGTACTGGGCCGGCGGCAACCCTTTCCACCACCACCAGGACCTGCACCGGCTGGTGCAGGCCTGGGCCAGGCCCGAGGTCGTGATCTGCCACGAACAGGTGTGGAACTTCCACGCCAAGATGGCCGACATCGTGCTGCCGGCGACCTCGACGCTGGAGCGCGACGACCTCGGCTTCTCCTCGCGTGAGTCGCTGCTGGTGGCCATGCGCAAGCTGGAGCAGGCTCCCGGCGAGGCGCGCGACGACTACGACATCTTCGCGGACCTGTCGCAGCGCCTGGGTGTCGCCGAGGTGTTCACGGAGGGCCGCACCTCGGCCCAATGGCTGCGGCAGATTTACGGCAGCTGGGCCGACAAGATGCGCGAGCGCGGCCAGGCGGTGCCGGACTACGACGCGTTCTGGCAGGCCGGCGCCGTGCGCCTGCCGCTGTCCACCAAGCCGGCCGTGATGCTGCACGAGTTCCGCGCCGACCCGCAGGCGCATCCCTTGAAGACGCCCAGCGGGCGCATCGAGTTGTTCAGCGAGCGCGTGGCCGCCTTCGGCTACGAGGACTGCCCCGGCTTCGCGAAGTGGTTCGAGCCGGCCGAGTGGCTGGGCGCCGCGAAGGCGAAGCAGTACCCGCTGCACATGCTGTCCGACCAGCCGCTGACCAAGCTGCACAGCCAGCTGGACTTCTCCTCGTACAGCAGGTCGAAGAAGATCGCCGGCCGCGAGCCGGTCGTGATCTCCACTGCCGACGCTGCGGCGCGCGGCATCGCCGACGGCGACATCGTGCGCGTGTTCAACGACCGCGGCTCCTGCCTGGCCGGCGCCGTGGTCAGCGACGGCATCCTGGCGGGCGTCGTCAAGCTCTCGACCGGCGCCTGGTGGGACCCCGAGCGCGCCGGCGACGCCAGCCTGCCCGACCGCCACGGCAACCCCAACACGCTGACCCGCGACGCCGGCGCCTCGCGGCTGTCGCAGGGCTGCAGCGCGCAGACCTGCCTCGTGCAGGTGGAGAAGTACCGGGGCGCCGTGCCCGCCATGCGCGCCTACGAGCCGCCCGAATTCGCGCAGCCCTGAGCCGCGCTTCCACCAGGAGACAAGCATGCGACCCTTCCACCCTGGCGCCCGCGTGGCGCTCGCGGTCAGCCTGGCCGTGGCCTCGATGGCCACAGCGGCGGCGGACAAATGGCCCAGCCACACCATCCGGCTGGTGGTGCCCTACGCGGCCGGCGGCCCGTCCGACGCGGCCGGCCGCTTCATCGCCGATGGGCTGTCCAGGGAGCTGGGGCAAAGCGTCGTCGTCGACAACAAGCCCGGCGGCGGCGCCTCCATCGGCGCGGCCGCCGTGGCGCACGCGCAGCCGGACGGCTACACCTTCCTGCTGGGACACCGCGCCTCGGTGTCCTTCACGCCGCAGGTGCGCAAGGTCGACTACGACCCGCGCAAGGACCTGACGCCGGTCGCGGCCTTCTCGACCAACTTCACGCTGCTGGTCGCGCGCAAGGACTTCCCCGCCTCCAACATGGCGCAGCTCAAGGCGCTGGCCGCCGCGAAGCCGGATTCGGTGACCTGCGGCACCGCCGGCCAGGGCTCCGGCTCGCACATCGCCTGCGAGCTGCTCGCCGAGATGCTGGGCACCAAGCTGCTGATCGTGCACTACAAGGGTTCGTCGGAGGCCACCACGGACATCCTGGGCGGGCGCGTCGACATGATGTTCGATCCCTCCTCGCTGCAGTACGTGAAGGCCGGCAAGATGCGGATCCTGGGCGCCCGCGGCAAGGGCAACGGCCGCTTCACGGCGGAACTGCCGGACGTGCCCTCCTTCGCCGAACAAGGCTACCCGGACATCAGCGACGCGGTCTGGGTGGGCCTGATGGCGCCGGGCGGCACCGACCCTGCGATCATCAAGCGCGTGGCGGCCGCGATGGAGAAGGTGGCCAATGCGCCGGACACGGCGGCGAAGCTGCTGCCCGTGAGCCAGTACCCCGCCTTCGTCGGCACCGAGGAACTCAGGAAGGAGATCCCGGCCGACCTGGACTACTACGCGAAGCTGATCAAGAAGCTGAACCTGCGCGTGGATTGAGAGCAGGCGCCGGGCCCGCCCCGGCGCCTTCCTGCCTTGTTCAGGGCCGCGCGAACTGGGGCGGCTCGTGCGCCGTCAGCGCCGGCAGTTCGCCGCCGTACTTCTCCACCTGCACCAGGCAGGTCTGCGCCGCGCAACCCTGCGACAGGCTCGAGGCGCCGATGTCCAGCGTCAGCGTGTTCGGGTTGCCGTGCTTTTCCAGCGTCTTGTCCGCGCCCCAGCTCGAGGGATCGAACCAGGCGCCGGTGGAGAGCTTGACCACGCCGGCTCGAATGCGATGCGAGACGCGCGCGCCGGCCAGGCAGCTGCCGCGGTCGTTGAACACGCGCACCACGTCGCCCTCCTCGATGCCGCGCGCCCCCGCATCTTCGCGCGAGATCAGCACCGGTTCGCGCCCGTGGATCTTGTTGGCCTTGCTGTAGGCGCTGTGATCGAGCTGGCTGTGCAGCTTGGTGAAAGGCTGGTCCGACACCATGTGCAGCGGGAAGCGCTCCGCCTTGGGCGAGCCCAGCCACTCGGCCGGTTCCATCCAGGTCGGATGGCCCGGGCAGTCGTCATAGCCGAAGGAGGCGATGGTCTCGCAGAAGATCTCGATGCGGCCCGACTTCGTCTCCAGCGGGCAACCGGCCGGGTCGGCGCGGAATTCCGCCAGCATCACGTGCGAAGGCTCGCCCTGGAACAGGTCCAGCATGCCGGCCTGCAGGAAGCCTTCGTAGTCCGGGAATTCCAGCCGCGGGTACTTCGCGCGGAAGTTCTCGTACATCTCGCGCTGCCACTGCGCCTCGGTCCGGCCGTCGGTAAAGGCCGCCTCCACGCCCAGCCGCGCAGCCAGCGCCGAGTACACGTCGTAGTCGCTGCGCGATTCGCCCACCGGTTCCATCACCTTGCGCATCGCGACCACGTAGCGCTCGTGCGCGGAATAGCCGATGTCCTCGCGCTCCAGCGTCGTGTTCACCGGGAAGACGATGTCGGCCGCCTTGGCCGCCGGCGTCCAGAACTGCTCGTTGGCGATGACGGCCTTGGGCTTGCGCCAGGCCTGCAGCAGTCTGTTCAGGTCCTGATGGTGGTGGAAGGGGTTGCCGCCCGCCCAGTACACCAGCTGGATGTCGGGGTACACGAGGTCGCGGCCGTTGTAGCGGAAGGGCGCGCCGGGATGCAGCAGCATGTCGGCGATGCGCGCGCAGGGAATGAAGGCATCGACCGGGTTGCGGCCCTGCGGGAAGGAGGGCCCGGACACGCGCGGGCTCACGTTGCCGACCGCGTTGGCCGTACCGTAGCCGAAGCCGAAGCCGCCGCCGGGCAGGCCGATCTGCCCCAGCATGGCCGCCACGGTGATGAGCGCCCAGGGCGGCTGCTCGCCATGGTGCGCGCGCTGCAGCGCCCAGGTCATCGTCACGACGGAACGCGTGCCGGCCAGTTCGCGTGCGAGCAGCCGGGTGCGCTGCGCCGGCACGCCGGTGATGCGCTCCGCCCATTCGGCGGTCTTGGCCACGCCGTCGCTGGTGCCCAGCAGGTAAGGCAGGAACTGGTCGAAACCCACGCTGTACCTGGCGAGGAAGCCGCTGTCGTGCAGGCCTTCGGTGTAGAGCGTGTGGGCGATGGCCAGCAGCATCGCCGTGTCGGTGTTGGGGCGGATCGGGATCCACTCCACCTCGCCGCCGGTCTCCAGGTTGGTGTTCTCGGGGCTGATGTTGATGAAGCGCGTGCCGGCCTGCTGCATCTTCTGCAGGCCGATGCGCACCATGTGCTGGCCCACGAGGCCTGGATTCACCTGGCCGTTCTTCGCCGGCGAGCCGCCAAAGGCGACGAACAGCTTGCAGTGCTGCTCCAGCACGTTCCAGCTGGTGTGGGTCGCGAACAGGTTGTCCATGTTGCCCAGGATGTGGGGCATCACCACCTTGGCCGCGCCGAGGCTGTAGGACTCGCTGTGCCGCACGTAGCCGCCGAGGCAGTTCAGGTAGCGATGCACCTGGCTCTGCGCATGGTGGAAGCGGCCGGCGCTGGACCAGCCGTAGCTGCCGCCGAACACCGCCTCGTTGCCATGCTCGGCGATCAGCTGCTTCGTCGCGGCAGCGGCGAGGTCCAGGGCCTCGTCCCAGGGGACTTCGACGAAGGCCTCCGCCGCCCGCTTTTCAGGCGCCGCGCAAGGCCCTTTCTCGGCCCAGCTGCGCCGCACCGCCGGCCGCATCACGCGGTTGCGCGCGCGCACGGCGTCCACCATCGCCAGGCCGATCGGCGAAGGATCGGGGTCCTTCGCGTGGCCCTTGAGCACCGGCCCGGAAGGGCCCTGCTCGACTTCGTAGATGCCCCAGTGGGTGGCGGTGTAGACGGTCATGGCCGTTCAGTGCGCGGCGGCGGTTTCGACACCCCGGCCGAAAGCCTCGTGCGATTGCAGCTTGTCGATCTCGCCTTCGCTGAAGCCGAAGTCGCGCAGCACGTCCGCCGTGTGTTCGCCCAGCCGCGGCGGCGCCCGGTCGATCGCGGGCGAGCCGTGCGCGAGGCGGAAGCCGGAGCCCACGAGCACCTTCTCGCCGAGGTGCGTGTCCACCTTCTGCAGCACATCGCGCGATTCCAGCTGCGGGTGCCGGATGACTTCCTCGATGCCGATCACGGCGGCGCAGGGCACGTCGGCCTTCGTCAGGCGGTCCTCCCATTCGCGGGCGCCGGCGCTGGCCAGGCCGCCTTCGATGATGGCGCGCAGCGCCGGCTCGTTGGCGGCGCGGGTCAGCCAGTCCGCGAAGCGCGGATCCTTCAGCGCGTCCGCGCGGCCGACGGTGGTCAGCAGGCCGGCGAACTGCTTCTCGGTGAGCGCGGCCAGCACGATGGCGCCGTCGCCGGTGTCGAAGCGGTTGCCGGTGACCTTGCGGCTGATCGTCATGTTGCCGCGCTGCTTGTGCACGATGCCCGTCAGCGTGTGCTCTGCCACTTCGATCGCCAGGTAGTTCAGCGCCGAGTCGAGCATCGCCACGTCGACGAACTGGCCCTTGCCGGTGTGCGTGCGCTGGAACAGCGCGCTGGACACGGCCAGGGCGCTGGTCATGCCCGCCATGACGTCGCAGATGGCGAAACCGGCGCGCATCGGGCCGTCCTCTTCCTTGCCGGTCAGCTTCATGATGCCGGACATCGCCTGGATCTTGCCGTCGAAGCAGGCCTGCCTGGCCTCGGGGCCGGTGTGGCCGAAGCCGGAGACCGAGCAATAGATGAGGCGCGGGTTGATGGCCGACAGCGCCTCGTAGCCCAGGCCCATGGCCTCCATCACGCCGGGGCGGAAGTTCTCCCACACCACGTCGACCTGCGCGACCATCCGCTTGAGGGCCTCGATGGCTTCGGGCGAACGGAAGTTCACGGTGAGGCTGCGCTTGTTGGCGTTCACGGCCATGAAGTACGGGGCCATCTTCTCGACCTGGGACTTGGGGTCGATGATGGAGACGCGCGCGTCGTCGCCGTCGAAGGATTCGACCTTCACCACGTCGGCGCCCTGCAGGGCCAGCTGGTAGCAGCCGAACGGGCCGGCCAGGAAACGGGTGAAGTCCAGGATGCGGATGCCTTCGAAGGGTCGGGTCATGGCGTGGGTATGGATGGGGTGAGGCCGAGGTTGTTCCCAAATACGGAACACATATTCCGTATTTGCGAGACAGTATAGGAAGCCGCGCCGGCCGCCGTCAACCCGGGAAAGACCTTTGGCTGCCCTTCTCGACGCCGCGCCATTCGTGTTCTATTATGGAATTTCCGTTTTCATTTGTGGAACACACCATGACCCGCATCGCCGCCACCCTCGCCGCGTTCGCCTTCGCGGCGGTGTCCCACCAGGCGCTGGCCGCCTGGCCCGACAAGCCCATCAGGCTCGTCATCCCCTTCCCGCCCGGCGGTGGCACCGACGTGGTGGGCCGCCTGATCGGGCAGAAGATGTCCGAGGAACTGGGCGTGACTGTGGTCATCGACAACCGGCCCGGCGCGGACACGCAGATCGGCACCGCGCTGGTGGCGAAGGCCGCGCCCGACGGCTACACCATCGGCATGGTGACGCCCTCGCTGGCGATCAACAAGACGCTGTACGCCGCCACGGCGCAGTACGACCCGATCAAGGACTTTGCGCCGGTCAGCCTGGTCGCCGCCACCCCCTTCTACCTGGCCGTCGCCACGCAGGCGCCCTACAAGACCGCCTCCGATCTGGTCGACGCGTCCCGCAAGCCCGGCGCCAACTTCACCTACGGCACGGCCAGCAGCATCGGCTACCTCAGCGGCGAGCAGACGCGCGCCGCGCTGAAGCTCGACGCCCGCCACATCCCCTACAAGGGAAGCGCGGCCAGCGTGACGGCGGTGGCCGCCGGCGAGCTCACTTACACCATCGACACGATCCTGGCGATGCGGCCGCTGGTGGACGCCGGCAAGCTGCGCATCCTGGGCACCTCCGCGCCGCAGCGCGTGAACGCGTTCCCCGAGATCCCGGCGCTCGGCGAGACCTGGAAGGGCTTCAGCATCGTCAGCTGGTGGGGCATCGTCGCGCCCGCGGGCACGCCGGCCGCGGCGGTAAGCCGGATGGACAAGGCGCTGGCGAAGATCCTCACCACGGCGGAGATGCGCCAGAAGCTCGAGGCGCTGGGCGCGGTGGCGAACTACGCCGACTCGGAGAAGTTCTCCGCGGTGATCCGCCACGACCTGGACTCCTACGGCGACACCATCAAGTCGGTCGGGCTGGAGCCCGGCCACTGAGTGCTGCGGGGCCGGCGCTTGCGCTGGCGCGCCTCGGCCCCTAGAATCACAAATACAGAATACTTAATCCATATTTTGGAACACCATTCGATGTCCTCCCCGCAACTCCCGCTCCACGGCGTCACCGTCGTCGAGTTCTGCCAGGTGGCGGCCGGCCCCTTCTGCGGCATGCTGCTGGCCGACTTCGGCGCCGACGTGGTGAAGGTCGAACCGCTGGAGGGCGACAGCCTGCGCCAGTGGCCGCCGCTGTCGCAGGGCTACAGCGAGAACTTCGCCTCGCTCAACCGCGGCAAGCGCTCGGTCGCGCTCAACCTGAAGGACCCGGCGGACCTGGCGTTCGCCCGCTCGCTGGTGCTGCAGGCGGACGTGCTGGTGGAAAACAACCGGCCCGGCGTCATGGAGCGTCTCGGCCTGGGCTGGTCCTGGTTCCGCGAGCACCACCCGAAGCTCGTGTACTGCTCCATTTCGGCCTACGGCCAGAGCGGGCCGCGCAGCGGCGAGGGCGGCTTCGACGTCACCGTGCAGGCCGCCGCCGGCGTGATGAGCGTGACCGGCGAAGCGGACGGCGCGCCGGTCAAGTGCGGCGTGCCGGTGTCCGATTTCACCGCCGGCCTCTACGCCGCCTACTCGATCGCCGCCAAGCTGGCGCAGGTGCGCGCCGGCGGCCGCGGCGGCCAGGTGGACGTGCCGATGTTCTCCACCACGCTCGCCATCGCGGCGCTGCAGACGAGCGAATACTTCGGTACCGGCCACAACCCCCGCAAGCTCGGCTCCGCGCATCCGCGCAACGCGCCCTACGAGGCCTTCCGCGCCGCCGACGGGCACTTCGTCATCGCCGCGGGCAACAACAAGCTCTGGCTGTCGGTGTGCGAAGTGGTCGGCCTGCCCGAGCTCGCGCAGGACCAGCGCTTCCCGACGCCCAGCGCGCGGGCGCAGCACCAGGCCGAACTGAAGGCGATCCTCGAGCCGCGCTTCATGCAGCAGCCGGTGCAGCACTGGCTGGCGCGCTTCGCCGAGGCCGGCGTTCCGCACGCGCCCATCAACGGCTACGGCGAGGCGCTGCAGGACCCGCAGGCGCGCCACCTGGAGCTGGTGCAGCAGATCACCCTGCCGGGCGGCGTGACGACGCGCACGGTCGCCTGCCCCGTGCGGCTGGACGGCGCGCCCGTGCCCCTGCGCGACTCGCTGCCGGCACTGGGCGAACACACCGAGGCGCTGCGCAACAAGATGATGGAAACGACATGACGCAGGGCGAAGGCATCGCGCGCATCCGTCTGGACCGGCCCGAGAAGGGCAACGCGCTCTCCACCCGGCTGGTCGCCGCGCTGGCGGCACACGTGGCGGACGCGGTGGCCGACCCGCGCGTGCACACCATCGTGTTCAGCGGCGAGGGTCGCCACTTTTGCACCGGCTTCGACCTGTCGGACCTCGAGACCGCCAGCGACGCCGACCTGCTGCAGCGCTTCGTCCAGATCGAACTGCTGCTCGACGCCGTCTGGCGCGCCCCCGTGCGCACCGTGGCGCTGGCGCAGGGCCGCACCTGGGGCGCGGGCGCGGACCTGTTCGCCGCTTGCGACGTGCGCCTCGCCGCGCCCGACGCCACCTTCCGTTTCCCGGGCGCGGGCTTCGGCCTTGTACTGGGCACGCGCCGGCTGGCCGTGCGCGTGGGCCGCGACGAAGCGCGCCGCCTCACCTGCGACGGCGGTTCGCTGGACCAGGCGCAGGCCCTGCGCACCGGGCTGGCGAGCGCCGGCGCGGAAGCCGGCGCCGACAGCCTCGCGCCCTGGCTCGCCGCGCCTGCGGTGGACCGCGCAACGGTCGCGGCCTTGCGCGCGGCGACGGCCGACGCCGGCTCGGACGCCGACCTCGCCGCGCTGGTACGCTCGGCGGCGCGCCCCGGCTTGAAAGAGCGCATCGTGGCCCACCGGGCCCGCACCCTGGCCGCCAAGGCAGCCTCATGAGGACGCAAGCAGTGAACGACCTCGCACCCCTGCGCGCATTCATCCGCGACATCGAGCGCATCGTCGCCAAGGGCGGCGAGAAGGTGCCCGAACAGGCGGCCGAGCGCATGCGCCAGCTCGTCGCCACCGACGGCTGGCTGCCCGACTCGATGGCCGAGCCGCACGAGAAGTTCTACCAGCAGCACCTGCTCTACGCCGATCCGCAGGACCGCTTTTCGCTGGTGAGCTTCGTCTGGGGCCCGGGGCAGAAGACTCCGATCCACGACCACACGGTCTGGGGTGTCATCGGCATGCTGCGCGGCGCCGAATTCGGCCAGCGCTACGAGCTGGGCGCCGGCGCGCCGCGCAAGCTGGGCACGGAAGGCCGCCTCGAACCCGGCCAGGTGGAGATCGTGTCGCCGACCCACGGCGACGTGCACCTGGTGCGCAATGCCTTCGACGACCGCGTCAGCATCAGCATCCACCTGTACGGCGGCAACATCGGCCGCACCAGCCGCCACGTCTTCGACGCCGAGACCGGCCAGTCCAAGGCCTTCGTCTCCGGCTATTCGCGCACCCTCGACCCTTTCGACCCGAAGAGACCATGAGCAACATCAACCCTGCCGCCGACGAGAAGCCCCTTGCCCAGTCCGAGCTGGATGCCCTGCTCGGATTCGCGTCCGACGAGGACAGCCCCGTGCCCTACATGAAGCGCACGCGCGACTGGTACCTCGCCCTGGGCTACAACAACCCCTACCGCTACGCCCACTACCTCGAGGTGCCGTTCACGCCGCTGAAGAAGCCGCTGTCGCAATCGACCGTGGCGCTGCTGACGACGGCGTCGCCCTACCAGCCGGACAAGGGCCCGCAAGGCCCCGGCGCGCCCTACAACGCCGCCGCCAAGTTCTACGTGCCCTACACCATGGACACGTCCAGGGACCACGACGTGCGCGTCTCGCACGTGGGCATCGACCGCAAGCACACCTCCATGGAGGACAGCAACAGCTGGTTCCCGCTACCGGCGCTGCGCCGCCTGGCGGCCGCCGGCCGCATCGGCAAGCTGGCCGCGCACGCCCACGGCGTGCCGACCAACCGCAGCCAGCGCCACACGCTGGAAATCGACATCTCGATGATCCTGGAGCGCTGCAAGGCCGATGGCGTCGACGTCGCCGTGCTCGTGCCGAACTGCCCGATCTGCCACCAGACCATGTGCCTGACGGCGCGCGCACTGGAGGCCGCCGGCATTCCCACGGTCATCATGGGCTGCGCCAAGGACATCGTGGAGCACGTGGGCGTGCCGCGCTTCCTGTTCTCCGATTTCCCCCTGGGCAATGCCGCCGGCAGGCCGAAGGACCCCGAGTCGCAGGCCGCCACGCTGGAGCTCGCCCTGCGCGTGCTGGAGACGGCGCCCGCGCCGCGCACGACGGTGCAGTCGCCACAGCGCTGGAGCGCCTCGGCGGCCTGGAAGCTGGACTTCTCCAACATCGAACGCGTGTCCCCCGAAGAAATCGCCCGGCTGCGGGCCGAGTCCGATGCGGCCAAGGCCACGGGCAAGGCGATCCGGGAGGCCAACGGCGTGCTCACGGGCGACTCGAAGGAAAAGCAGCCTGCCGCGGCCTGAGCCGCAGGGGCGGCCAGGGTGGTTGCTATCATCGTCCCGCCCCGCATGACGGAGGGGTGGGACGCGACATGAACAACACACTGGTCAAGGGACTCCAACTGCTCGAACACCTGGCGCGCAGCGACAGCGCGCTGGGCGTGACCGAGATCGCCACCCGGCTGGAGCTGGGCAAGAGCAACGTGCACCGGCTGTTGCAGGCGCTCGTGGAGCTCGGGTACGTGCAGAAGAACGAGGCGCGCGGCACCTACCAGGCGACGCTGAAGCTGTGGGAGCTGGGCACGGCGCTGGAAGCGCGGCTGACCATCAAGGGCGCGGCGCGCGAAGCGATGGAGCAGTTGCTGAAGGACACGCGCGAGACGGTGCACCTGTCCGTGCTCGATGGCGACGAGGTCGTCTACATCCACAAGCTGGACAGCCCCGAGCCCGTGCGCGCCTACTCGGAAATCGGCGGCCGCGCGCCCGCCTATTGCGTGGCCACCGGCAAGGCCATCCTGGCCTGGCAGGACGAGGGCTACCTGCAGGGGCTGTCGCGCCGCCTGACGCGCCACACCGAGAAGACCATCACCAAGCCGGCCGAATTCCTGCACGAACTCGAGCGCATCCGCACCACCGGCTATGCGGTGAACCGCGGCGAATGGCGCGAGACGGTGTGGGGCGTCGCCTCGCCCATCCTCAACACCGAGGGCAACGTGCTGGCCGCCATCGGCATCTCGGGCCCGTCGGCGCGCATCAAGCCGACGCTGATCAAGCGGCTCGCCGCCGACGTGATGGCGGCGGCCGACACCGTCTCGGGCAAGCTCGCGCGCGGCTAGGAACCTCCCTAGCGCTGCATCCCCCACTTGCGCACCGTCGCGTTTTCGACGGTGCGGAACACCAGGCTTTCGACCAGCAGGCCGATGATGATCACCGCCAGCAGGCCGGCGAACACGTTGGCGGTCTCCATCTGGTTGCGGTTCTCGAAGATGTACCAGCCCAGCCCGCCGCCGCCGCCATTGCTGCCGAACACCAGTTCGGCGGCGATCAGCGTGCGCCAGGCGAAGGCCCAGCCGATCTTCATGCCGGTGAGGATGGAGGGGAAGGCCGCCGGCACCAGGATCAGCACGATGAAGCGCACGCCGCGCAGCCCATAGTTCTGGCCGGCCATGCGCAGGGTATCGCTCACCGACAGGAAGCCCGAGTGCGTGTTCAGCGCCACTGGCCAGATCACCGAGTGCAGCAGCACGACCAGCGTGCTGGGCGTGCCGAGCCCGAACCACAGCAGCGCCAGCGGCAGCAGCGCGATGGCGGGCAGCGGGTTGAGCATCGCCGTGGCGGTGGACAGGAAGTCGGTGCCGATGCGCGTGGTGACAGCGAAGGTGGTCAGCAGCGCCGCCACGGCCAGGCCGATGCCGTAGCCCATGGCCAGCACGCCCAGCGAGTTGGCGATGCGCTGGGGCAGCTCGCCGCTGGCCATGCCGCGCCAGAAGGCGACGCAGGTGTCCGTGAAGGTGGGAAACAGCAGCGGGTTCTGCACCACCCGGCTGTAGCTTTCCCAGGCGATGGCCAGCACGGCCAGCACCACGAGGCGGCGCGCCAGCGCATTGCCCCAGAACTTCTCCCAGGGCGAGAGCTCGCGCTGGACTTCGCCCGCGGCGGCCGGCGGCGCCTCGGGCAGGACGTATTCGGGGCGGCGCGCGGCCGCCGGCTGGATGTCATGCATGGACCGGCTCCTGGGCCGCCTGGCCGGGGGCGAACAGCATCTCCTCGATGCGCGCCTGCAGCGCGCCGAACCCGGGGCTGCCCGGGCCTTCGGTGACCGAATCGAGTTCCGCGCGCACCCGCCCGGGGTGCGGCGACAGCACGAGGATGCGGGTGCCGACGATGATCGCCTCCTCGATGGAATGGGTGACGAACAGCGCCGTGAAGCGGGTGTCGTCCCACAGGCGCAGCAGCTCCCGCTGCATCTTGCGGCGGGTGAGCGCGTCCAGCGCGGCGTAGGGTTCGTCCATCAGCAGCATGGCCGGCTCCATCGCCATGGCGCGCGCGATCGCCACGCGCTGCTTCATGCCGCCCGAGAGCATGTGCGGATGCAGGTCGGCGAACTGGTCCAGCCCCACCTTGGCGATGTACTTCACGGCGCGGGCCGCCGCCTCGGCGCGGGCCACCCGGCGCGATGCCAGCAGCGGGAACATCACGTTCTGCCGCACCGTCTTCCAGGGCAGCAGCTGGTCGAATTCCTGGAACACCATCATGCGGTCGGGGCCGGCGCCGCGCACCTCGCGGCCGTCCAGCCGGATCTGGCCCTCCACGGGCGCCATGAAGCCGCCGACCGCCTTGAGCAGCGTCGACTTGCCGCAGCCCGAGGGGCCGAGCAGCACGAAGCGGTCGCCGCGGTGCACCTCGAAGCTCACGCGCTGCGTGGCCGTCACGAGGTGGCGGCCGGTGCGGTACTGCAGGGTGACGCCCTGCACCTGCAGGAGCGGCGTGGCGGCCGCGGGCAGATCGCGCTGCATGGCTTTCACTCCTTCACGTAGTCCTGCAGTTCGGGGAAGAACACGTCCTGCCAGCGCGCCGGCTTGGCCTGCAGCCGCTTGGTGGCGTACATGAAGTCCGAGATCTTGGTCAGGTTCAGCGGCTCCATCTTGAAGCTCACCACCTGCGGGTCCTTCAGCTGCCGCACGATCTCCTCGATGCTCTCCTTGTCGTTGCTGGTGCGCTTGTAGATCTCGGCGGCCTCGGCCGGCCTGGTGTTGATCAGCTCGATCGCGTCGTTGTAGGCCTGCACGAAGGCCTTGAAGGTCTTCGGGTTGGCGTCGTGGAACTTCACCGGCGCGAACACGATGGACGAGCCGTGCGGGCCGCCGAACACGTCGTAGCTGTCCAGGACCTTGTGCGCGCCGTTCTTCAGCTCCATCGCCTGGTAGGGCGGCGCGGAGAAGTGGCTCTTGACCTCGGTCTTGCCGGAGGAAAGCATCGCCACCGCGTCCGGGTGGCCCATGGCGACCGTGTTCGCATCAAGCCTTGCGTAGCTGTCCAGGCCGAAGTCCCTGGCCGCCTGCATCTGCAGGATCAGCGCCTGGGTCGACACCTTCACGGCCGGCAGGGCGATGCGGTCCTTGGGGCCGTAGTCCTTGATCGACTTGATGCGCGGGTCCACGGACATCAGCCAGACCGGCCCGATGCCCACCTGCGTGACGCCCTTGACGGCGCCATGCGTCTTGTCCCAGAGCACGCTGAAGTTGGCATAGGCGCCGCTCGCGAAGTCCAGGCTGCCGGAGAGGATGGCATCGGTCATCTGGGCGCTGCCGGAGAAGCGGCTCCACTTGACCTGCAGGTCCTTCAGGCCCGCTTCGGCCGCGCGCTTTTCCAGCAGCTTGCGGTCACGCATCACGGTCAGCGGCAGGTAGACGAGGCCGAACTGTTCGGCGACCCGCACCTCCTGGGTTTCGGCGCGGGCGACGGAGGGCGCGACCGCCGCGGCGAGCGCCAGCGCGAGCAACGGGGAGAGCAATTTCTTCATGGCATTCCTCAGTCGACTTGCAAGCGGTTTTCCTTGACCAGCGTGCCGTACTTGGCGAACTCGGCCTGCAGGAAGGCGTTGAACTCTTCGGGCGTCTGCTTCAGCGGCGTGGCGCCAAGCGAGTCGATCGTGTTGCGCACGTCGGGCATCTGGATGATCTGCTGGATGGCGGCATTGAGCTTCTGCGTCACCGCTTCCGGCATGCCGGCGGGGCCGATGAAGCCGAACCAGCCGACGATGGCGTAGCCGGGCATGCCCTGCTCCGCCACGGTGGGCACCTGGGGCATCTGCGGCGTGCGCTGCGGCGAGGTAACGCCGACGATGCGCAGCTTGCCGCTGTCCACCTGCGGCTTGATGCCGGTCAGCGTGAAGAAGGAGTAGGCCACCTCGCCCGTCATCACGGCCATCATCGATGGCGGCGTGCCCTTGTAGCGGACGTGGACCGAGTCGATGCCGCCGAGCTTCTTGAGCAGTTCGCCGGCCAGGAAGGCGTCGGCGCTGGAGGTGGAGTAGTTCAGCTTGCCGGGGTGCTCCTTGCCCCAGCGGATCAGCGCAGGCAGGTCCTTGGCCTCGTGCTGCGGCCAGGCCACCACGTAGAAGGGCGAGGTCGCCAGCCCGGAGATCGGCGTGAAGTCCTTCGCGGCATCATACGGCAGGTTCGGGTACAGCGCCTTGTTGACCGAGAAGCCCGAGGTCAGCAGGCCGATGGTGTAGCCGTCGGGCGCGGCCTGGGCGACGGCGCCGGTGCCGATCTGCGTGTCCGCGCCCGGCTTGTTGTCCACCACCACGGCCTGGCCCAGCAGCGGGCCGAGCTTGGCGCCGACCAGCCGGGCCAGCACGTCCACGCCGCCGCCGGGCGGGAAGGGCACGATGATCCGCAGGGGCCGTTCAGGCCAGGCGGCGTGGACTGGAGGCGGACCGAGCGCGGCGGCCAGCACGGCCGCGCAGGCAAGAAGGGTTCGGCGTTGCATGGCGTCTCCTTGGTTCTCAAATACGGAACACAGTTTCTTCTTATTGGAATGCGATCGTGGAGATTCGCGGCGATCGTGTCAACCCCGAATTGAGCTTGCTCGGGATGACCCTTAGGATGCATTTCGTTTTTGGGAATACATATTCCATATTTAGGAACGATGGAGCAGCAGTGAACACCGAACCCTTCCACACCGGCCCGGCGGTCGCCGACGCCATGGCCCGCCGCGACGCCGCCGCCTACATGGCCGCGCTGGACGAGCACCGCATGCGCAAGCTGGGCCCGCAGCTCGCCTGGTGCTTCGCCAACGAGTACTACGGCGCGAAGATGCGCGCAGCCGGCATCTCCGACCCGCGGGAGATCCGCAGCCTCGGCCAGTTCCGGGCCCTGCCCGCCTTCATGAACAAGGCGTGGCATCGCGAATCGCAGGCCGAATCGCTCGCCCGCTACGGCCATCCCTTCGGCATGCACCTGTGCGCGAAGCTGGAGGACGTGCTGCACGTTGCCGGCACCTCCGGCACGACGGGGCTGCCCACCTTCTACCTGTTCACGAAGAAGGACCTGGAGCTCAGCTTCCTGACCCTGACCCGCATGTTCAAGTTCTGCGGGCTCAAGCGGGGTGACACCGTGCTGCACCTCTACGGCCTGAGCATGTGGGTGGCCGGCACGACGATGATCCAGGCGGCGGAGTCCATGGGCGCGCGGCCCATCCCGCTGGGCGCCGAGGCCGGCGTCACCAAGGCCTTGCAGTACATCGAGATGTGCCGCCCGAGCGCGCTGTTCTGCACGCCGTCCATGCTGTCGCACCTCGTGGACCGCGCGCCGCAGCAGCTGGGCAAGCCGCTGTCCGCCTTCGGCATCCAGCGCGTGATGTGCGGTGGCGAGCCGGGCCTGGCGATTCCCGAAATGCGCAAGCGGCTGCAGGAAGGCTCCGGCGCAAAGCTGTACGACATGAGCGGCGGCGCCTGGACCAACGCGGCCTGCGACTGCGGCGGCCCCGAGCACATGGGCCAGCACGTCTGGGGCGAGGACTACTGCTTCCGCTACGACCTGGTGGACCCCGAAACCCGCAAGCCGCTGCCGCTGGTGGACGGCGCCGTCGGCGAGGCCATCCACACCGGTCTCGAATACGAAGCCGCCCCGGCCCTGCGCTATGCCAGCGGCGACGTGCTGCGCCTGGCCGTGGGCGAATGCCCGCACTGCGGGCATTTCGGCGCGCGCTTCAGCTTCGTCGGCCGCGCCGACGACCTGATGAACATCGGCGGCGTGAAGGTCTACCCCACCGCGGTGAAGGAAGTGGTGGAGAGCCTCGCGCCGGCCATCAGCGGCCAGATGCAGATCCTGCTGGACGCGCCGCCGCCGCGGGTGGTGCCGCCGCTGAAGATCGCGGTGGAGGCGGCGGCGAACGTGGTCGAAGGGGACTGGGCCGGCCTGCAGGAAAAGATCGAGCAGCGCCTGCACGCGGCGCTGAAGATCCGCGCCAAGGTCACCCTGGTGGCGGCCGGCTCACTGGCCACTTCCAACCTGAAGACCAGGCTCGTGCACGTCGTCCCCGCGGGCAAGCCGGTGCCGGCCCAGCCCTGAGGTTCACGAGACGACCTGGTAGTAGAGGTTCTGCGGGTGGCGCGCCTGGGCGAAGAAGAACCAGCGCTCCGCCAGCAGGCCGGCGAACTGCAGCGGGAAGGCGAGCAGGCACACGGCCGGCGCGTTCGCCGCGATGCCGATGGCGAGCACCACGATTGGCAAGGCGAAGGTGAACACCAGGAATATCCGCTTGGTGTTGCGCACCACGCTCGCAGTGGCGCCGTGGAAGAACTCGCGCGTGTTGAACGAGCCGCCGGTCATGCCCATGGACTTCTGCACGACGCGCTGCGCCTGGATGCCCGTGGCCGACTGCGTGGTGGACTTCGGCTTCAGGCGCGCATTGCGGCGCAGCGCGAGGCCGCGCGTGATCCACGCGGCCGCCGTGAAGGCGATGGCCCAAGGCACGACGCCCACCGCGAAGCGCGTCTCGCCGGCCAGCACCGCCAGCGCGCAGGTGGCGACCAGGCCGGAGGACAGGCCCAGCAGCATGTAGTTGACGATGGTCAGCGGATGCGCCCATTCCTGAATGAAGCGGATGCACGCATAGATCATCGCCGTGCAGTACCACAGCAGGAAGGCGAAGGCGATCGTGAGCCAGGCCAGCACCGGCCTGGCCGCGGCGCCGTTCGACGCGAGGACTGCCCAGGCGCCGGTGAGGCAGATGAACACCGGCAGCACGATCACTTCGCGCGACATCCACGAGGTGCGCCACATCAGGGCGGCGCGCCAGGCGCGCAGCGGATGCCCCAGGTGGAAGAAGGACGCAGCCAGCGCGACCAGCAGCAGGCCGGTGGCGACCCACAGGATGGCCGAAGCCAGGCCCGCCGCGGGCGCGACGCCGAGCAAGGTGGCCACGGCCAGCGCAACCGCCAGGCCCTGCGCGACGCCGGCGATCGTGGTGAACAGGATGATGGACGCGGCGGGCTTCATGCGGCGCCCTCCTCCGCCGGCGCGGCCTGCTTGGCCCGTGACGGCGTGACCTTGCTGCGAAGGTAGTCGCGCAGGCTGAATTCGCCTTGCGTGCTCTCGCAGGTGGACTGCGTCACCTTGCGCGGCAGGTAGTGGTTGGCCGGCTGCGTCTCCCACTCCGGCATCAGCTGGTAGCCGCCGCGCTCGCGGATCGCCTGGGACACTTCCGAGTCCGGGTCCTTGATGTCGCCGAACAGGCGCGCGCCGGTGGGGCAGGCCTTGACGCAGGCCGGCTTGCGGTCCGCCGGCGCCAGGTGCTCGTCATAGATCCGGTCCACGCACAGCGTGCACTTGGTCATGACCTTGCGCTCCTCGTCGAACTCGCGGGCGCCATAGGGGCAGGCCCAGCTGCAGTACTTGCAGCCGATGCACTTGTCGTAGTCCACCAGCACGATGCCGTCTTCCGCCCGCTTGTAGCTGGCGCCGGTGGGGCACACCGGCACGCAGGGCGGATCCTCGCAATGCACGCAGCTTTTGGGGAAGTGGATGGTCTGCGTGTTCGGGAAGCTGTCGGCCTCGTAGGTCTGCACCCGGTTGAAGAAGGTGCCGGTGGGCTTGGCGCCGTAGGCGTTCAGGTCGGCCAGCGGGCCGGCCGCGCCCGAGGTGTTCCATTCCTTGCAGGAGGTCACGCAGGCATGGCAGCCCACGCAGACGTTCAGGTCGATGACCAGCGCCAGCTGCTTGGCCAGCGTTTCGGCTTGTGGGGCTTGGCTCATGATTTGCGGTTCACGAAATAGCTGAGGACTTTCCTGGCACCGCCCAGCACGCCGGGCGTGGCGGGCATGGCGGCGACCTGCGGATAGCTCTCGCCGGCTTCCTCCGGCGCCGCCGGCCGCAGCTTGACGCGCACGTCGTACCAGCCGGCCTGGCCGGTGACGGGGTCCGAGTTGCTGATGCGCTTTTCGCCGAAAGGCAGTTCCTCGGTGATCAGGTGGTTCAGCAGGAAGCCCTTGCGCGACTCGTCGGCCCGCGGGTCCAGCTGCCAGGCGCCCTTGCCCTTGCCGATGGCGTTCCAGGTCCAGACGGTGCCCGGCTCCACGGCGTCGCTGTAGCGCACCATGCAACGCACCTGGCCCCACTTGCTGGTAACCCAGGCCCAACCGCCGTCCGCCACGCCGGCCGCCTGCGCCGTCACCGGGTTCACGTGCAGGTAGTTGTGGCTGTGGATCTGGCGCAGCCAGGCGTTCTGCGAGTCCCAGGAGTGGTACATCGCCATCGGGCGCTGCGTGATGGCGGACAGCGGAAACTCCTCCGTGTCCACGCACTCGTTTTCCAGCGGCGCGTACCAGAAAGGCAGCGGGTCGAAATAGGTGGCGATGCGCTCGCGCAGGTGGTCCGGCGGTTGCCGCCCCTGCGTCTTGCCTTGCGCGGCCAGGCGGAAACTTTGCAGCGTGTCCGAGTAGATCGCCAGCTGCACCGGGTCGTTGCGCTGGCGCCAGCCCTTGTCCTTGGCGAAGTCCAGGTAAGGCTGGTTCCAGTTGCGCATGTACTGCTGGTCTTCCGGCATGTGGTACTGGAAGACGCAGTTGTTCTGCGCGTACATCTCCCACTGCTTCGGGTTCGGCTCGCCGCGCAGGTGCTGCGTGCCGTCCTTGCCGCGCCAGCCCATGAGGAAGCCCACGCCGGGCTGCGCCTGGTAGTTGACGACGAAGTCCGGATAGTCCTTGAACCTGCGCGAGCCGTCCTCGTTGGTGAAGGCCGGGAACTTGAGGCGCGAGGCCAGTTCGATCAGCACTTCCTGGAAGGGCTTGCACTGGCCGGTGGGCTCGACGACGGGGATGCGCACTGAATCCACCGGCCCGTCGAACTCGGAGATCGGCCGGTCCAGCATGCTCATGACGTCGTGCCGCTCGAGGTACGTGGTGTCCGGCAGCACGAGGTCGGCGAAGGCCACCATCTCGCTCTGGAAGGCGTCGCAGACGACCAGGAAGGGGATCTTGTATTCGCCGTTCGCGTCCTTCGCGTTCAGCTTCTGGCGCACCTCCATGGTGTTCATGGTGGAGTTCCACGCCATGTTCGCCATGAAGATCAGCAATGTGTCGATGGTGTACGGGTCGCCGCGCTCCGCGTTGGTGATCACGTTGTGCATCAGCCCGTGCGCCGACAGCGGATGCTCCCAGCTGAAGGCGTGGTCGATGCGCAGCGGCGAGCCGTCGGCATGCACCGCCAGTTCTTCCGGGTTGGCCGGGAAGCCGAGCGGCGCCGCGTTGAGCGGCGTGTTCGGCTTGATCATGGCCGGGTCGTTGAAGGCGCGGTAGTTGGGCACGATGTGCCGCGGGTACGGCGCCTTGTGGCGGAAGCCGCCCGGGGCGTCAATGGTGCCCAGCACGCTCATGAGGACGGCCAGCGCGCGGATCGTCTGGAAGCCGTTGGAGTGCGCCGCCAGCCCGCGCATGGCGTGGAAGGCGACCGGCCGGCCCTGCGTGGTGGCGTGTTTCCTGCCCCAGGCGTCGGTCCAGGGAATCGGCAGTTCGAAGGCCTGGTGCAAGGCGGTCTCGCCCATTTCGCGCGCCAGCAGCTTGATGCGCGCCGCCGGGATGCCGGTGATCTCTTCCGCCCATTCGGCGGTGCAGCTGGCAACGCGATCCCGCAGCAGCTGGAAGGCCGGCGCCACGCGCGTGCCGTCTTCCAGCTGGTAGTGCCCTTCCAGCGCAAGGTCGCGGCCTTCTTCCACGCCTTGCGGATAGGCCTGCACCACGCGCCCGCTCGCCTTGTCCCAGGCCAGCTTGTTGTGCGGGTGGCGGCCGTCGCCGGGCGGGCCGTTGGCCGGGTCGAAGGCGAACAGGCCTTCGCGCTCGCCTTCGTCCAGCACCACCAGCTGCGGCGCGTTGGTGAAGCGCTTGAGGAAGACGTGGTCGACCAGGTCCGTGCGCAGCAGCTCGTGCAGCAGGGCCATGAACAGCGCGCCGTCGGTGCCGGGGCGGATCGGGATCCATTCGTCGGCGATCGCCGAATAGCCGGTGCGCACCGGGTTGATGGAAATGAAGCGGCCGCCCTCGCGCTTGAACTTGCCCAGCGCCATCTTCATCGGGTTGCTGTGATGGTCCTCCGCCGTGCCGATCATCACGAACAGCTTCGCGTGGTCCAGGTCGGGGCCGCCGAATTCCCAGAAGCTGCCGCCCACCGAATAGATCATGCCGGCGGCCATGTTCACCGAGCAGAAGCCGCCGTGCGCCGCGTAGTTGGGCGTGCCGAACTGGCGCGCGAACAGGCCCGTGAGCGCCTGCATCTGGTCGCGGCCGGTGAAGAGCGCGAACTTCTTCGGGTCGGTCGCGCGCAGGTGGCCGAGCCGCTCTTCCAGGATGGAGTAGGCGCGCTCCCAGGAGATGGTTTCGAACTCGCCGTCGCCACGGTCGGCGCCCTGCTTGCGCAGCAGCGGCTGCGTCAGGCGGGCGGGCGACACCTGCTTCATGATCCCCGAGCTGCCCTTGGCGCAGATCACGCCCTTGTTGATCGGGTGGTCCGGATTGCCGTCGATGTAGCGGACCTGGCCGTCCTTCAGGTGCACGCGGATGCCGCAGCGGCAGGCGCACATGTAGCAGGTGGTGGTCTTGACCTCGGTCCCGGCCAGCGAACTCCGGGTGGGATCGTGCAGGGGCTCGCCAGAGAGGAACTTGAGCATATGCTCATGCTAAGGACGATCTAAAGAGTCCAGTCGCATAATTCCGTTTGCAGTGACCCGAAAAACCGATCAACGACTCAAGCTCACCCTGCGCCAGCTGGAGGTGTTTGCCGCCGTGGCGCGCGGGGGCACTACCCGCGCGGCCGCCGACGAGATCTCGCGCTCGCAGTCGGCGGCCAGCAATGCCTTGGGCGAGCTGGAGACGGTGCTGGGCGTCCAGCTGTTCGACCGCGTCGGCAAGAAGCTGGTCATCAACGAGAACGGGCGCGCGCTGCTGCCCAAGGCGGCCGGCATCCTCGATGAAGCGCTGGAGACCGAACTGCTGTTCACCACGGCACACGCGGCGCCCCTGCGCCTGGCCTCCAGCTACACCATCGGCGAATACCTGCTGCCCGGGCTGATCGCCGGCTGGAAGGCGACGCATGCGCGCAGCAACGTCAAGCTCAAGATCGCCAACACCCACGACGTGTTCGATGCCGTCGCCTCGTACACCGCGGACCTTGGCTTCATCGAAGGCACGCACACCCACCCGGAAGTGACGGTGCGCCGCTGGCGCAGCGACGAACTGGCGATCGTGGCGGCGCCGGACCACCCGCTGGCGCGCCGGCGCGTGACCGCGCGCCAGCTGCAGCAGGCCACCTGGGTGCTGCGCGAAGAAGGCTCCGGCACGCGCGAAGCGGCCGACCGCTGGCTGATCCGGCACCTGCCGCAGATCGACGTGGAACTGGAGCTTGGCAGCAACGAGGCGGTGAAGCGCGCCGTGGCCGCCGGCATGGGGCTCGGCTGCCTGTCGCGGCTGGCGGTGCGCGATGCCGTGCAGGAGGGTTGGCTGGCGGAGATCGCCACGGCGCTGCCGCCCACGCAGCGCCCGCTGTCCATCGTGACGCACCGGGCCAAGCGGCTGGGCGCGGCGGCCCAGGCTTTCCTGGAGCACTGCATGAGCACTGCGGCCTGATCGCTTTTTCTGCTCAGGCCGATCGGAATTATGGGCATCGGCCGTTCACGCGCGCGCCTATGCTGTCCGCATGCAGTTCGACCTGAGTCCCGACCTGTCCCCCACCGCCTGCCTGGACGTCGACTCGGCGTCGGCCCGCGACCTGGCCTGGCTGCCCTACGCGGTGCGCTTCAAGCTCGACGAATGCGGGTTGACGCTGTCCCTGCGCGACTGGCAGCAGCTGGCCCTCGCCGAGCGCGCCGCCTTGGTGCGCACGCCGCTCGTTCCCGGCACGACCGGCTTCGAGCAGCTGGCCCGGGCCTGCGGCGCGGGCGACGATGCGGGAGGACAGCGCACCGACGGCAACGTCGAAGGGGTCGCCAGCCAGGACTGGCTGGCCCGCTCCACGCCCTTCGCGCGCTACGTCCTGCGCAAGCTCGTGCACAAGAAGCTGGCACATCAGCAAGCAGCCTGAACGGGCTCCTTCCCTTTTTGCGGCCGCGCGGTGGCCGCGCTGCGGGCGCCGACGCTCGACCTGCGCTCTCAGGGCAGCGCGCAGGACCGCAAGCCGGCGTAGACATCCCGCCGGTGCGGCTCGAAGAAATTGCGATAGCACGCATGCGCCAGGAAGGCTGAAGTCGCCTGGCAGGCCCCGCGCAGCACGCGCCGCGTGCCGAACCACGGCGCCGAGTAGTCGCGATAAGGATGTGGCGCGAAGCCCGGATGCGGCGCGAACACGCTGGCCGTCCACTCCCAGGCCTGGCCCCACAGGAAGCCGGGCTGGTGGCGCGCGGCGCATTCCCATTCGGGCTCGGTCGGCAGGCGCCGGCCGGCCCAGCGGCACCAGGCCTCGGCCTCGTGCGCGCTCAGGTGCTGCGCGGCCTGCTGCAGGCGCAGCCGCTGCCAGCGTCCGCCCGCGGCCTGCTCCCAGCCGGATGGCCCCCAGCGCAGGTACAGCGGGAAGCGCACGCGCTGCGCCGCCAGCCAGCGCCGCCCTTCCTCGCTCCACCAGGCGAGGTCCTCGTAGCCGCCCGCCTCCACGAAGGGCAGGTAGCGGGCCCAGCTCAGGGGCTGTGCATCGATGCGGAAGGCGTCCACCTCCAGCGCCTGCGGCTGCAGCTCGTTGTCGAAGGCGAAGCCGCCCTGCTCCGGGCCCAGCCGGAAGCTCTGCGCAGGCACGGCCAGCTCCACCGCCTCATCGACGTCCGGCACCGCGGGCGCACGCACCGCCAGCCCCAGGCCTTCGGCCATGTACTGGAAGGCTTCGGCGTGCATCAGTTCGTGCAGCGTGACCAGGCGATAGAAGTACAGCGCGTCGTCGCCGGCGTCGGGCGGCAGGTCGGACAGCAGCGCCAGCGTGCGCTCCAGCGTGCGCGCGAGGTAGTCGCGCGTCCCCGCGGCATCGGGCAGCGCCAGCTCCCAGCGGGTGCGGTGCGCCACCCGGCTCGAGTCGTACCACTGGTCCGCGCGCGGCAACAGCGAAGGCGCGCGCGCATGCGCCGGATCGCAACGCGTGCCCAGCGCGCGCTGCCGGTTGCGCGCGATCCAGTATTCCTGGAACCAGGCCAGGTGGCCCAGCTCCCACAGCGGCGGATTGCGTTCCGCCGCGTAAGGCACGCCCGGCCAGCTGCGGCCCAGGGCCGCCTGCCAGTCGTCGGCCAATGCCAAAGTACGCTCGCGCGCGGCCAGCAAGGCCGCGCGCACATCCGCCGCCAGGCCGCGGCGCAGGGCCTGGGCAGGCGAAGGTCCATCCGCGCTATAACCGCGCCATGTCGCTTCCATCGCTCGTGATCGTAAGCCCGGCGGCGGCCAACGCCAACAACGGCAATGCGCGCACGGCGGAGCGCTGGGCCGGCTTCCTCGCCGACGGCTGTGCCGTGCGCATCGTGCAGCGCTGGCCCGACGAGGCGGCCGCGGGCGACGCCGCCATGATCGCCCTGCATGCGCGCCGCAGCGCACCGGCGATCCGCGCCTGGGCCCAGGCCCATCCGGGGCGCGGGCTGGCCGTGGTGCTGACCGGCACCGACCTCTACCAGGACATCGCGGTCGACGCCGACGCGCAGCGCTCGCTCGAATTCGCGCAGCAGCTGGTGGCGCTGCAGGAATGCGGGGCCGAGGCGCTGCCGCCCGCGCAGCGCTCCAAGGCCCGCACCATCTACCAGTCGAGCCCCGCGCAGCCGCCCCTGGCCAAGCCCGGCGGCGCGCTGCAGGCCGTGATGGTGGGCCACCTGCGACCGGTGAAGGCGCCGCAGACGCTGTGGGCCGCCGCGCACCTGCTGCGCACCAGCGAAGGCATCACGTTCACCCACATCGGCGACGCCAGCGGCGACGCGACGCTGCGCGACGAAGCGACGGCCACTGCGCGCGATTGCCCGCACTACCGCTGGCTCGGCGCGCTGCCGCATGCGCAGACGCTGGAGCGCATCCGCGCCGCCCACGTGCTGGTCCACACCAGCACGCTGGAAGGCGGCGCCCACGCGATCCTGGAGGCCGTCAACTGCGGCACGCCGGTGCTGGCCTCGCGCGTGCCGGGCAACGTCGGCATGCTGGGCGCGGATTACGCCGGCTACTTCCCTGCCGGCGACGCGCCGGCGCTGGCTGCGCTGCTGCGCGCCTGCCAAGACCCCGCATCCGGCCTGCTCGCGCGGCTGGCTGCACAATGCGCCCTGCGCGCGCCCCTGTTCGCGCCCGCCGCCGAGCGCAGCGCCGTGCTGCGCCTGGCCCAAGACCTGCTGGAAGCCCCATGAACGCACCGCTGAAACCCACTGCCGCCGAACCCCGCCTCACCTCGCTGTCGCATGGCGGCGGCTGCGGCTGCAAGATCGCCCCCGGCGTGCTGTCCGAGATCCTCCGCGGCACGAACAAGATGCCGATCCCGCCGCAGCTGCTGGTGGGCATCGAGACCGCCGACGATGCCGCCGTCTACCAGCTGAACGACGAACAGGCGCTGATCGCCACCACCGACTTCTTCATGCCGATCGTCGACGACGCCTTCGACTTCGGCCGCATCGCCGCCACCAACGCGATCTCCGACGTCTACGCCATGGGCGGCACGCCGATCATGGCGCTGGCCCTGGTCGGCATGCCGATCAGCGTGCTGAGCACCGCCACCATCGGCCGCATCCTCGAAGGCGGCGAGTCGGTCTGCCGCGCGGCAGGCATTCCCATCGCCGGCGGCCACACCATCGATTCGGTCGAGCCGATCTACGGCCTGGTGGCGCTGGGCCTGGTGCATCCGAAGCGCGTCAAGCGCAATGCCGACGCGCGCGCCGGCGACGTGCTGGTGCTGGGCAAGCCGCTGGGCGTCGGCGTGCTCTCCGCCGCGCTGAAGAAGGAAAAGCTCGATGCCGCCGGCTACGAGCGCATGATCGCCACCACCACGCGCCTGAACACGCCCGGCCCCGAGCTGGCCGCGTTGGACGGCGTGCATGCGCTGACCGACGTCACCGGCTTCGGCCTCGCCGGCCACGGCCTCGAACTCGCGCGCGGCGCCAGGCTGGCGGCCGTCATCGACTGGGCCAAGGTGCCCGTGCTGGAAGGCGTGCGTGAACTGGCGCAGGCTGGCTTCATCACCGGCGCATCCGGCCGTAATTGGGCCGGCTATGGTGCGGAGGTGGCGTTGCCCGCTGGCTTCGCCGACGCCGACCAGGCGCTGCTGGCCGATCCGCAGACCAGCGGCGGCCTGCTGGTGTCCTGCACGAAGGAAAGCGTCGACCAGGTGCTGGCCATCTTCCGCCGCCACGGCTTCGGCCAGGCCGCGGTGATCGGCGAAGTGCAGGCGCAGGCCGGCGGCAAGCCGCTCACGATCCGCTGAGCGCAGCGGGCTGGGTCCCGCCGCCCAGCCGGAAGCGGCTGACCGAGCGCACCAGCACGGCGGCCTGTTGCCGCATCGCCTCGGCGGCGGCCGCGGCCTCTTCCACCAGCGAAGCGTTGTGCTGCACGGCCTGGTCCATGCGGCTGACGGCCGCGCCGACCTGCTCGATGCCCGCACTCTGCTGCGTGCTCGCGGTGGCGATGCCGGCGACCAGTTCGTTCACCTGCGCCACCGCGGCCACCACTTCGTGCATCGTGCGGCCGGCGGCGGCTACGCGCGCCGTGCCGGCTTCCACCTTCTGCGTGGAGTCGGCGATCAGCTCCTTGATCTCGCGCGCGGCCGTGGCGCTGCGTTGCGCCAGGCTGCGCACTTCGGCGGCGACCACCGCGAAGCCGCGGCCCTGGTCGCCGGCACGCGCCGCTTCGACCGCGGCGTTGAGCGCGAGGATGTTGGTCTGGAAGGCGATGCCATCGATCACGCTGGTGATGTCGGCGATGCGGCGCGACGCGGCGGAAATGCCGTCCATGGTGCTCACCACCTCGCCCACCACGCCGCCACCGCGGCGCGCCACGTCCGAGGCGCCGCTGGCCAGCTGCGCGGCCTTCTGCGCGTCCTGCGCGTTGCGCGCCACCGTGGAGGTCAGTTCCTGCAGCGCGCCGGCCGTTTCCTCCAGCGTGCTGGCCTGTTCCTCGGTGCGCTCCGACAGGTGCTGGCTGCCTTGCGCCAGCTGCGCGCTGGTGTCGGCCACCGTGTGCGCGGACACCATCACGTCGCCGACCAGCGTGCGCAGGTGGCCGAGCATCTCGCCCTGCGCGCGCAGCATCTTGCCCATCTCGCCCTGGCCGCCCCCACGCACCTCGATGCCGAGGTCGCCGTCGGCGACGCTGCGGGCCGCCGAGGCGGCGTGCCGCAGGGCGTTCAGCAGCCCGCGCTGGGTAGAAATCGCGATCGCGACAGCCAGCAGGATGGCGACTGGCGCCAGCACGGCATAGACCCCGGCCAGCTGCTGCCAGGCCTCGGGCTGCGCCTGCACCGCGGCCAGGCCCCAGCCGCAAGCCAGGAGCAGCGCGATGGTCTGCAAGGCCACCAGCAGCGTGAGCTTGTGGGGGACACGGAGTTTGTGGAAGCGCTGGAACACAGTGGTGGCACCCATTCGTCTGACTGGCGGTTGCAGAATGCCACGCAGCCCGGCCGTGGGCAAGCTGCGCCCCTGTTCTGCGGCCGCCACGTCGCGCCGGCGCCTCAAACGGACGCCGTGTTAGCGCTGCCGAGGTCGGGTTGACGTGCGGGGCTGGCGCTGGCCGCCGGGCTGGAAATCGAAATGGTCCTACAGGGGCGAACCCGGCGTTAATCCACAGTGCATTCGGACAACGACCACCCGGGGGTGCCAGATGAAGGAGCAGAACCACGTGCTCGACGCCGTCGAAGGGCTCGCCCTGGACGACGCCCAGACCGACCGCTTGATCCTCAGCCGCCAGCTGCCCAAGCGCACGATCGCGCTGGTGCTGGCCGGCGGCCGCGGCTCGCGGCTGATGGACCTGACCGACCGGCGCGCCAAGCCGGCCGTGTACTTCGGCGGCAAGTTCCGCATCATCGACTTCGCGCTGTCGAACTGCATCAACTCGGGCATCCGCCGCATCGGCGTGCTCACCCAGTACAAGTCGCACTCGCTGCTGCGTCACCTGCAGCGCGGCTGGAACTTCCTGCGCGGCGAGGCCAACGAGTTCATCGACCTGCTGCCGGCGCAGCAGCGCGTGAACGAGGCCTATTGGTACCGCGGCACCGCCGACGCGATCACGCAGAACCTGGACATCCTGAAGGCCTACGGCCCCGAGTACATCCTGGTGCTGGCCGGCGACCACATCTACAAGCAGGACTACTCGCTGATGCTGCTGGACCACGTGCGCAGCGGCGCCAAGTGCACGGTGGGCTGCATCGAGGTGCCGCGCATGGAGGCCACCGGCTTCGGCGTGATGCACGTCGACGGCGGCCGGCGCATCACCGACTTCCTGGAGAAGCCGGCCGACCCGCCGCCGATGCCCGGCAAGCCGGACCGCGCACTCGCCAGCATGGGCATCTACGTGTTCCATGCGGACTACCTGTATTCGCTGCTGGAAGCCGACCTGGGCGCCGACGGCGACCACGACTTCGGCAAGAACATCATCCCGCTGGTGGTGAAGGAAGGCGGCGCCATCGCGCATCCGCTCAACCTGTCCAGCGTGCCGCGCGCGAGCCGCGAGAACCCGTACTGGCGCGACGTCGGCACGGTCGACGCCTTCTGGTCGGCCAACCTGGACCTGGCCGGCGACATGCCGGAGCTGAACCTGTACGACAACGAGTGGCCGATCTGGACTTACCAGGAGCAGCTGCCGCCCGCGAAGTTCGTGCCGGACGAGCGCGGCATGAACGGCGAAACGGCCAACGTGCTGATTTCCGGCGGCTGCGTCGTGGTCGGCTCCAACATCCGGCACGCGGTGCTGTTCTCCAACGTGCGCGTGCAGTCGTCCTGCACCATCCACGAAGCGGTGATCATGCCGGACTGCGTCATCAACCGCGGCTGCCGCCTGACCAAGGTGGTCATCGACCGCGGCGTCGAGCTGGCCGAAGGCACGGTGATCGGCGAGGACGCCGAGGCGGACAGCCAGCGCTTCTACCGCAGCCCGAGCGGTGTCGTACTGGTCACCAAGGAAATGCTGGCCAAGCCCTGACGCGCCGGCCGCCTACAGCCGGCGCTCCTGCGGGTCCTACGCGGCCGCACTGGCTCGGCCGTTAATCTCGGGAACGTGAACAACGAGGAAACTTCACCGGAAAACGAGGACACGGGCAGCTCGCATCCGAGCGGCCACAGTGGCCACGGCGCGGACAGCGCCATTAAGCAGCTGCACGAGTGGGAGGAGCGGCGCTCGCGGCCGCTGCAGCCGGAGCAGGACGACAAGCCTTCCGCCACCTGAACTCTTTCGGCCTCGCGGGCGGCGTTTTGGTAAAACGCCTGGCGACGCTCCCCGCAGAAGAACAATGAATCCCCAAGCCCAGGAAATCTGGACCGCGCCCCGGTGGGCGCTGGCCGCCCTGCTTGCCCTGCTGGGCATGCTGGGCCCGTTCTCCATCGACACCTACATCCCGGCCTTCTCCGGCATCGCCCAGGCGCTGGATGCCAGCCCGGCGGCGATGCAGCAGACGCTGTCGGCCTACCTGTTCGGCTTCGCCTTCATGAACCTGATCCACGGCGCGCTGGCGGACAGCTTCGGTCGCCGGCCCGTGGTGCTGTGGGGCATCGCGGTGTTCACGCTCGCCTCGGCCGGCTGCGCGCTGTCGCAGAACATCGCGCAGCTGGTGTTCTTCCGGCTGCTGCAGGGGCTGTCCACCGGCGCCGGCATCGTGGTTTCGCGCGCGGTGGTGCGCGACATGTTCCCGGCGGACCAGGCGCAGAAGGTGATGAGCCAGATCACCATCTACTTCGGCGTGGCGCCGGCCGTCGCGCCCATCGTCGGCGGCTGGCTGCTGGTGCACCTGGGCTGGCACTCGATCTTCTGGTTCCTGGTGCTCGTGGGCGTGCTGCTGTGGAGCGCCAACTACAAGCTGCTGCCGGAGACGCTGCACCCTACGCATCGCCAGCCCTTCAACCTGCGCAACCTGCTGCGCGGCTACTGGCAGCTGGGCGCCAACCCGCGCTTCCTGCTGCTGGCGCTGGCCAGCGGCATCCCCTTCAACGGCATGTTCCTCTACGTGCTGTCGGCGCCGGCCTTCCTGGGCGAGCACCTGCACCTGGCGCCCACCGAGTTCTTCTGGTTCTTCCTGCTGTCCATCGGCGGCATCATGGCCGGCTCCTTCGCCAGCGGGCGGCTGGCCGGCAAGATCGAGCCGCAACAGCAGATCCGCTGGGGCTTCGCGGTGATGGTGACCATCTCCGTCATCAACGTCATCGCCAACTTCCTGTTCGAGCCGCGCGCCAGCTGGGCGCTGCTGCCCATCGCGGTGTTCGCGTTCGGCTGGGCGCTGATGGTGCCGGTGGTCACGCTGCTGGTGCTGGACCTCTATCCGCAGCGGCGCGGCATGGCGTCCTCGCTGCAGGCCTGCGTCGGTTCGGCCGCCAACGGCGTCGTGGCCGGCGCGATCGCGCCGCTGGTGATGCACTCGACGCAGGCGCTCGCGCTGTCCTCGCTGCTGATGATGAGCGTGGGCCTCGTGGCCTGGGTGTTCCTGCGCCGGATGTGGCCCGAGACCGGGCGCGGCGCCATCGCCTGAGGCGCGCTTTCAGGGCCGCGGGCCGAGCAGCGCCAGCAGTTCGCCCAGGTCCACCGGCTTGGTGCAATGGTGGTCGAAGCCCGCCGCGCGCGCCCGCTCCTGGTCGTGCGCCTGGCCCCAGCCCGTGAGGGCGATCAGCCGCGCGTGCTGGCCCCACTCGGTCGCGCGGATGCGCGTCGCCACCTCGTGGCCGCTCAGGCGCGGCATGCCGATGTCGAGGATGACTATGTCCGGCCGCAGCGCCTCGGCCCGGGCCAGCGCCTGTTCGCCGTCGGCCGCGCCATGCACCTCGTGGCCCTCCATCTCCAGCAGCAGCGTCATGGTGGTGAGGGCGTCGGCGTTGTCGTCCGCGATCAGGATGCGGCGCGGGTGCGCGGCGTCGCTCGCGGCGGCCGGCGCCATTTCGCCGGCCGGCGCCGCAGGCTCGGAAGCGCGCGCCGGCAGCGGCAGCGGCAGCGACACCGTGAACTCCGAGCCCCGCCCCGGCCCTTCGCTGCGGGCTTCGAGGCTGCCGCCGTGCAGGGCCGCCAGCCCGCGGCTCAGCGCGAGGCCGATGCCCAGGCCGCCCTGCGCGCGTTCGGCCGCGGCCGTGACCTGCGAGAACATGCCGAAGATCGCGTCCACGTGTTCGGGCGACAGGCCGATGCCGTTGTCCCGCACGCGCAGCCGCAGCCAGCCTCCGTCTTCCTCGGCGGACAGGCGGATGCGCCCGCCCGGGTCCGTGTACTTCGCGGCGTTGGACAGCAGGTTGGTCAGCACCTGCGCAATCCGCACCGGATCGACCGTCAACTGCACGGGATGGTCCGGCAGCTGCACGTCCAGCCGGTGGCCGCCGGACTCGATCAGCGGCGCGGCCATTTCGACGGCGGAATCGACGACAGCCTTCAGGTCCACCGCCGCGAGCCGCAGTTCCAGCTTGCCGCGCGAGATGCGCGACACGTCCAGCAGGTCGTCCAGCAGCAGCGCCATGTGGCCCACCTGGCGCTCCACCACGTTCAGCGCCCACTGCTGCTGCTGCGGGTCGGGCGAGGTGCGCGCGAGCCGCGCGGCCTGCCGGATCGGCGCCAGCGGGTTGCGCAACTCGTGCGCCAGGGTCGCCAGGAATTCGTCCTTGCGCTGGTTGGCCTCCTCCAGCGCCGCGGCCGCCTGCACCTGGTCGGTGACGTCGTGGCCCTGCACGAAGATGCCGACCACCGCGCCGCTGCCATCGCGCACCGGCTGGTAGAGGAAGTCGACGAAGCGCTCTTCGGGCGCCGCGCCGGGCGCCTGCTGCAGGACGACGCGCGCGCCGCGGCCGACGAAGGGCTCGCCGGACTCGTAGACCTGCTGCAGCAGTTCGAAATAGCCCTGGCTGGTGAGTTCGGGCAAGGCATCGAGCAGCGCCAGGCCTTCCAGCCTCCGATGCGCCACCAGTTGCCGGTAGGCCTCGTTCACCAGCTCGAAGACGAAGTCCGGGCCACGCAACAGGCCGACGAAGCCGGGCGCGTTGTCGAACCAGGTGCGCAGGGTGCGCGCGGCGTCCTGCGCCTCGCGCATGAGGCGGTCGCGTTCGCGTTCGGCGAGCACGCGGCCGGTCTCCTCCGTCACGGCGCAGAACATCCCGCCAATGCCGCCATCGTCGTCGTGGATCGGGCTGTACGACCAGGTGAACCAGGTGTCCTCGGGAAAGCCGTTGCGCTCCATCACGAGCAGCACGCGCTCGTTCCAGGTGGGCTCGCCGGTATCCATCACGGCCTTGTGCTGCGCCCCGACGACGGCCCAGATGTCGCTCCAGCTGTCGTGGGCAGGCTTGCCGAAGGCCGCGGGATGCCGCTTGCCCAGCATGGGGATGTAGGCGTCGTTGTAGATGTTGATCGCGTCCGGGCCCCACCACACGAACATGGGGAAGCGCGAATTGAGGCAGATGCTGGCGGCGATGCGCAGCGCCTGTGGCCACCGATCCATGGGGCCCAGCGGCGTGGCCGACCAGTCGGTCGCGAGCAGCAGGCGCCCCGCTTCGCCGGCGGCGTTGCTGCTGCCCATGAGCAGGGGATGCGGGGGCGTTGACGGGGCAGCCTGGGTCACGCGAACGAGCGTACAGGAATTCGCGTGCCGCCAAGAAAAAAGCGGCCCGGAGGCCGCTTTGCTGTCAGCTGGAGATCAGCGCGAGGGCCGACCGCGGCCGCCGTCGCGGGAGCCGAAGCTGCGGTCACGCGAACCGAAACCGCGGTCACGCTCGCCAACGGCGCCGCGCGGGTCGGCCTGGCCACCGAAGCCGCGGGCATCGCCCTGGCCACCGAAGCCACGGGCATCGCCCTGGCCGCTGAAGCCACGGCCGTCGGCCTGGCCGCCGAAACCGCGGCCATCGCGCGGGCCGAAGGACTTGGCGCCGAAGCCCGAGTGCTTGCCGTAGCCGTTGCGGTCACCGAAGCCGCCGCCGCGGCGCTCGCCGGGGCGACCCGGCTTGCCGCCGAAGCCCGTGCGGGCCGGACGCGGTTCGAAGCGCGACTTCGGCTCCAGGCCGGGAATGGTCTCGGCGTCGAAGCGCTGCTTGCTGTAATGCTCGATGTCGCCGATCTTGCGGCGCTCGCGGAACTCGGCGAAAGTCACGGCGAGGCCGTCGCGGCCCGCGCGGCCGGTGCGGCCGATGCGGTGCGTGTAGTCCTCGCTCTTCATCGGCAGGCCATAGTTGAACACGTGCGTGATCGTCGGCACGTCGATGCCGCGCGCGGCCACGTCGGTCGCCACCAGGAATTGCACCTGGCCCTGGCGCAGCGCCATCAGGCGGCGGTTGCGCAGGCCTTGCGACAGGTCGCCGTGCAGCGAAACGGCGGCAAAGCCGGCCTGCTGCAGGTCCTCGGCCAGCCCATCGCATTCGATCTTGGTCGAAGCGAACACGATGGCCTGGTCGATCTTGGTGTCGCGCAGCCAGTGGTCCAGCAGCTGGCGCTTGTGCGAGGCGTTGTCGGCCCAGAACAGCTTCTGCTCGATGTTGGCGTGCTTTTCCTGCGGCGAGGAGACCTCGATGCGCTTCGGCTGGCGCATGACGCGCGTGGCCAGTTGCTGGATGCGCGGCGCGAACGTGGCGCTGAACATCATCGTCTGGTGGCGGTTGGCCGTCAGCTGGTGCACTTCGGCCAGGTCTTCGGAGAAGCCCAGGTCCAGCATGCGGTCGGCTTCGTCGACGACCAGGAACTGCACCTTGTCCAGCTTGATCTGCAGCGAGCGCTGCAGGTCCAGCAGGCGGCCGGGCGTGGCGACCACGAGGTCGGCGTTCTGCAGGCGGGCGATCTGCATCTGGTAAGGCATGCCGCCCACCACGCAGGCAATGCGCAGGCCGCGCGTGTGCTTCACCAGGTCGATGGCGTCGTGCGCCACCTGCTGCGCCAGCTCGCGCGTGGGGCACAGGATCAGCGCGCCGGGCACGGCGGCCTTGAAGTTGCGAGCCGACAGCGGGTTGGTGCGCTTCTTCTTCGCGGGCGCATCGCCGGAGGCGAGCGCCTGCTCGTAAGCCTGCTTCTCGGCGGCGACCTCTTCGGCCTTCTGCGCGATCAGCGTGTGCAGCACGGGCAGCAGGAAGGCCGCGGTCTTGCCGCTGCCGGTCTGGCTGGAGACCATCAGGTCGTTGTAGCCCGCTTCACCGGCCATCGCGAGGCCGATGGCCTGCTGCTGCACGGAAGTCGGTTGGGTGAAGCCCAGGTCCGCCACGGCGGCCAGGAGTTCGGGGGCGAGGCCCAGCGCGGCAAAGCCGTTGGCCACCTCGGTTTGAGAGGTTTCGTTGGTCATGAATCATCCACCGGCGCGTCACCAGGCGGGACGGCCGTCATTGGAAAGGTTGGGAGACATCAACCATTCCAACGACTACACGGATGAAACCCGTGTGCTTCTCTTGAAGCGGTGCAAGAAGGCGATGCGGCGAAAGTCGAATTATCGCAGGTTTCGGGTTTTCCCGCACAAAGCCCCTAGATCACGGGGTGGAGGGGGGCTCCGCCTTCAGGAAATGCTCGCGGTAGTGCACCAGTTCGGCTATGGATTCATGGACGTCGGCCAGGGCCGTGTGCAGCTGCCGCTTCTTGAACGAGGAATAGACCTCGGGCCGCCAGCGCTTGGCCAGCTCCTTGAGGGTGCTGACGTCCAGGTTGCGGTAGTGGAACCAGGCTTCCAGCTTGGGCATGTACTTCACCAGGAAGCGGCGGTCCTGGCTGATGCTGTTGCCGCACATGGGGCTGGACTGCTTGGGCACGTACTGCTGGACGAAGGCCAGCACCTGCTGTTCGGCCTGGGCTTCGGTCATGGTGCTGGCGCGCACCCGGTCGGTGAGGCCGCTCTTGCCGTGCGTGCCCTTGTTCCAGTTGTCCATCAGGTCCAGCTGGGCGTCGCTCTGGTGGATGGCGAGGACGGGCCCTTCGATGCGCGGCTCCAGGTTGGGGCCGGTGACCACCACCGCGATCTCGATCAGGCGGTCGCGCTCGGGGTCCAGCCCCGTCATCTCGCAGTCCAGCCACACGAGGTTCTGGTCGCTCTTGGCCAGGGGAACGGTTTGTTCTGACATGCAGCGATTTTCGCCGAAGGGCTACCATTCGAGGATGAATCCTTCCGAAGCGTTGACGCTGGGCTTCGCCGCCTTCCTGCTGGCCAACCTGGTGGTGAAGTTCTGGCTCTCCAGCCGCCAGCTGCGCCACGTGGCCCGCAACCGCGAGCAGGTGCCGCCTGCTTTCGCCGGCACCGTGTCGCTCGCAGCGCACCAGAAGGCCGCCGACTACACGGTCGCCAAGTCGCGCCTGGGCATGGTCGAAATAGCCTGGTCCAGCGCGGTGCTGCTTGGCTGGACCCTGCTGGGCGGCCTGGACGTCCTGAACTACGCGCTGCTCGCCTGGCTCGGCCCGGGCATGTGGCAGCAGCTGGCGCTGCTGGCCTGCTTCGCCGCCATCGGCGGCCTGCTGGAACTGCCCTTCTCGCTGTACCACACCTTCGTCGTCGAGGAGCATTTCGGCTTCAACAAGATGACGTGGAAGCTGTGGCTGGGCGATGCGATCAAGGGCATCGTGCTGGGCGCGCTGATCGGCCTGCCGATCGCCGCGCTGATCCTGTGGCTGATGGGCGCGGCCGGCAGCTGGTGGTGGCTGTGGGCCTGGGCGGTCTGGATGGGGTTCAACCTGCTGCTGCTGGTGATCTACCCCACCTTCATCGCGCCGCTGTTCAACAAGTTCCAGCCGCTGGAAGACGAAGCGCTGAAGGCGCGCGTGACCGCCCTCATGCAGCGCTGCGGCTTCGCGGCCAAGGGCCTGTTCGTCATGGACGGCAGCAAGCGCAGCGCCCACGCCAACGCCTACTTCACCGGCTTCGGCGCAGCCAAGCGCGTGGTGTTCTACGACACGCTGCTGGCCAAGCTCTCGCCGGGCGAAGTGGACGCCGTGCTCGCGCACGAACTGGGCCACTTCCGCCACAAGCACATCGTCAAGCGCATCGTGGCGATGTTTGCGATCAGCCTGGCGGGCTTCGCGCTGCTCGGCTGGCTGGCGACGCAGCTCTGGTTCTACACGGGCCTCGGCGTGCGGCCCAGCCTCAACGCGCCCAACGACGCGCTGGCGCTGCTGCTGTTCCTGCTGGCCGTGCCGCTGGTGAGCTACTTCATCTCGCCGTTGATGGCGCAGTTCTCGCGCCGGCACGAGTTCGAAGCCGATGCCTTCGCCGTGCAGCAGACCAATGGCCAGGACCTGGGCAACGCGCTGCTGAAGCTCTACGAGGACAACGCCTCCACGCTGACGCCCGACCCGGTGTTCGTGAAGTTCTACTACTCGCATCCGCCGGCGTCCGAACGCCTCGCACGGCTGGGGGCGGCGGCATGAGCCGTGCGCTGACGCCCACGCAGATCGTCACGCGGCTCGCGGAGCTTCCGGGCTGGAAGCTCAGTGGCGACGGCGCCGACGTTGCCATCGAACGCACCTACACCTTCGCGAACTACTACGAGACCATCGCCTTCGTGAACGCGCTTGCCTTCATCGCCCACGCGGCGGACCACCACCCCGACCTGTCCGTGCACTTCAATCGCTGCGTGGTGCGCTTCAGCACGCACGACGTGCAGGGCATCTCCGACACCGATTTCGCCTGCGCCGCGCGCGCCGACGCCCTGCTCGCATGAGGTTCCATCTTGGCTGATCTGGGCCCGCCGCAGGCGGGGCTCGTCGTCGCCAGCCACGGGCGCCACTGCCTGGTGGAGGCCGCGGACGGCACGCGCCGCATCTGCCATTCGCGCGGCAAGCGCAGCGAGTCGGTCGTGGGCGACCGCGTGGAGTGGCGCGTCACCGGCGACGAAGGCCTGGTGAGCAAGGTGCAGCCGCGCCGCAACCTGTTCTACCGGCAGGACGAGATCCGCACCAAGTCCTTCGCCGCCAACCTCGACACGGTGCTGGTGCTGATCGCGGCCGAGCCCGAGTTCTCCGAGACGCAACTGGCGCGCGCGCTGATCGCCGCGGAAGCGCAGCACATCACGCCGCTGGTGGCCCTGAACAAGAGCGACCTGGTCGAGCCTTTCGAGCGCGCCTGGCGGCGGCTGCTGCCTTACCAGCACATGGGCTACGGCGTGTTGCCGCTGTCGCTGCGCGTGTCCAAGGAAGCGGACCGCGAGAGCCTGCGCAAGCACCTGCAGGCGAAGACGACGCTGGTGCTGGGCCCCTCGGGCGCCGGCAAGAGCACGCTGATCAACCTGCTGGTGCCCGAGGCGCGCGTGCTCACCGGCGAGATCTCGCAGGCGCTCAACTCGGGCAAGCACACGACCACGGCCACCACGTGGTACTGGGTCGATCCCGAGCGCACGACGGCGCTCATCGACTCGCCGGGCTTCCAGGAATTCGGCCTGCACCACATCGAAGCCACCCAGCTCGCCGCGCTGATGCCCGACCTGAAGCCGCACGTGGCGCATTGCCGCTTCTACAACTGCACGCACATGCACGAGCCCAGCTGCGGCGTGCGTGCGGCCGTGGCCGAGGAAGGCGACCCGAGCTTGGAGCGCATCCAACCCAACCGTTACCGCATCTACCGGCAGCTGTTCGAAGAGCTGTCTCAGCCAAAGTACTGAAGCGGATGGGTAAAGCCGGGGCGTGGCTCTTGTGAACCTGGCGCCTCGGCCTCATCTTGGTGGCAGGAGACTTGACCACCATGAGCCAGCTGCACGTCGTCTGCCCGCACTGCCACACCACCAACCGCATCCAGTCCGCCGACCTCGACAAATCGCCCGATTGCGGCAGCTGCCACCAGGCGCTTTTCAACGGCCATCCGGAGAACCTGAACGCCACCGACTTCGAGCGCCACATCACGCGCGGCGACCTGCCGGTGCTGGTGGATTTCTGGGCGCCGTGGTGCGGCCCGTGCCGGATGATGGCGCCCGCCTTCGAGCAGGCCGCGAGCGTGCTGGAGCCGAAGGTGCAGGTGGTGAAGGTCAATACCGACGAGGCGCAAGGCCTCGGTGCGCGGCTCAACATCCGCAGCATCCCGACCCTGGCGCTGTTCGCCGGTGGCAAGGAAATCGCGCGGCAGGCCGGCGCGATGGGCGCCAATGACATCGTGCGCTGGACGCAGGCGCAGTTGGCCCGCGTGCCGGCGGCGGCTTAGCCCAGCAAACGCGCCAGCGTCAACAGCGCCAGCAACACCATCCACAACACCACCGAGCGCCACACCAGCCCCACGATGCTGCGCAGGTGCTGGGGCTCGGCTTCGCGGCCGGGCGTCGACGCGGTGTCCAGCGGCGGCTCCAGGCCCAGGCCGCCGGTGCTGGCGAAAGGCTGCGTGCTGTTCGGCGCGAAAGCGGGCTTGAGGGCCTCGCCGCCCAGGCGCACGTTGACGGCGCCGGAGGTCGCGGCCAGGATCACGCCGTCGTTGTCGTTGGGAAAGCGCTGCGCGTAGTTGCGCCAGCAGTCGATGGCTTCCTCGAAGCTGCCGACCACTGCGAAGGCGATGGCGGTCAGCCGCGCGGGCACCCAGTCGATCACGCCCCAGGCCCGACCCGCGGAATCCTGCAGCGCCTGGCTGGCCGGCTGCGCGTGGATGCGGTTGCGGTACTTCCAGTAGCGCGCCACGAATTCGCCCATGCGGTACAGTACCGCGCCCGCCGGCCCGAGGCCGAAGGCCGCCAGCACCGAATACCAGGCCAGCACGCCGAACACATGGCGGTGCGCGGCCAGCACGGAATACTCGATCACGTGCCGCACGATTTCGCTGCGCGGAAGCTCGCTGGCATCCACCCGCTGCCATTGCGCCAGCAGCTGGCGCGCCAGCGTTTCGTCGCCGGCATCGAGCGCGTCGCGGATCTCGGTGAAGTGGTGGCTGAACTGGCGGAAGCCCAGCGTCGTGTAAAGCACGGCCACGTTCCACAGCATCGCGGCCGGCCAGCCGATGGCGGCCATCAACAGCCAGTGGATGCCCAGCGCCACCAGCGCGGGCCCGACCACGGCCAGCGACCACGCGACCCAGCCGTGGTGCGGCTTGCCGGCGTCGAAGTTGCGGCTGACCCAGCGCGCCCACACCCGCAGGCCGGTGTGGATCGGGTTGTGGCTGCCCAGCGGCCGCACCTGTTCGATCAAGAACGCGAACAGGATGGCGAAGAAACTCATGGGGAGATCATAAAGGCATGTCATCCCGGGCCTGCCCGGGGCCATGGATTGCGGCTCGAGGCCGCAATGACAAGCCCTTACGCAGCCAGGAACCGGTAGAAATTGCGCAGCATCGCCGCCGTCGCGCCCCAGATGAAGCGCTCGCGGGTGCCGTCGTAGTACGGCATCGACAGCCACTCGCGCCGCACCCCGCCGATGTCGATGGCGTGGCGGTGGTGGTGCGCCGGGTTCATCAGGAAGTCCAGCGGCACCTCGAAGGCGTCGGCAACCTCGTTCGCGTTCAGCGTCGCGTGGTAGTCCGGGCGCACCAGCGCGATCACCGGCGTGACGATGAACATCGTGCCCGTGGTGTAGGTGGGCAACATGCCCAGCACCTCGGCCTCCTCGCGCGCCAGGCCGATCTCCTCCTGCGCCTCGCGCAGCGCCGTGTCGGCCGCGTCGATGTCGGTCTCGTCGCGCTTGCCGCCGGGGAAGGCCACCTGGCCCGAATGCGTGGTGAGGTGCGCCGTGCGCTCCGTCAGCAGCACCATCGGGCGCTCGCGCGTGACGATGGGCACCAGCACCGAGGCCTGGGCCGGCTGGCGGTCGGTGAAGCGGCGCTCCAGGACGATCTCCGGCTCCCAGGCCGGCGGCGCCGCGAAGCGGGCGCGCAGGGCGGCCGGCAGCAGGCGGTCCGCCCGCACTTCCGGCAGCTGGCTGTCGATGCCGACCACCGGCGCCCGGCGCGGGTCGAAGCCGGGGATCTTGGACAGCGCAGTTTCGGGGGGCAGGTGGGAAGCGTTGGATGTCATGGTGCAAAAGAAAAACCGCCGCGAGCTCGGGGCTTGCGGCGGCTTGTTCGGAAGGTGTCGCTCCGCTTATTCGGCGGCGACGTCCTTCACGCGGTGGGCCAGCTTTTCCTTGATGCGGGCCGACTTGCCGGAACGCTCGCGCAGGTAGTACAGCTTGGCGCGGCGGACGTCGCCGCGGCGCTTGACTTCGACGCCGGCGATCAGCGGGCTGTAGGTCTGGAAGGTCCGCTCGACGCCTTCGCCGCTGGAGATCTTGCGCACGGTGAACGCGCTGTTCAGGCCGCGGTTGCGCTTGGCGATCACGACGCCTTCGTAGGCCTGCACGCGCTTGCGGGTGCCTTCGACGACGTTCACGGAAACGATCACGGTGTCGCCGGGGGCGAATTCGGGAACGTTCTTGCCCAGGCGGGCGATTTCCTCTTGCTCGAGGGTCTGGATCAGGTTCATGGTTTCCTCGTCGATCGTGACCGCGCTACGCAAGCTACGCAAGGCTGCCGCACGGAAATGGCGGAAGCGGCCGGGCAGAGGATCGGACAGCCGAAGATTATAACCCGGCCAGGAAAGCCTCGTCGGCCCGGGTCAGCCGGCCGGCCTGGCGGGCCGCGGCGATCAGGTCCGGCCGCTCGCGGGCCGTCAGCGCCAGGCGCTGCTGGCGCCGCCAGGCCTCGATGCGGGCATGGTGGCCGGACAGCAGTTCCTCCGGCACCTTCCGGCCGTCCCATTCCTCGGGCCGGGTGTAGTGCGGGCAATCCAGCAGGCCGTCCAGCGCGGGGTTGAAGCTGTCCTCCTGGTGGCTGCCGGCGTCGTTCAGCACGCCGGGCTGCAGCCGCGCCACCGCGTCCAGCAGCGCCATCGCGGCAATCTCGCCGCCCGAAAGCACGAAGTCGCCCAGGCTCAGCTGCACGTCGACATGCGCATCGATGAAGCGCTGGTCGATGCCTTCGTAGCGGCCGCACAGCAGGACGGCGCCTTCGCTGGCGGACCAGCGTTCCACCTGGCCGTGGTCCAGGCGCTGGCCGATCGGGGAAAAGAGCACGACCGGCGCGTCGTCATCGCGATCGGCCTTGATGGCCGCCAGGCACTTCGCCAGCGGCTCGGCCAGCATCACCATGCCGGGGCCGCCGCCGAAGGGCCGGTCGTCCACGCGCCGGTAATTGCCCTCGGCGAAATCGCGCAGGTTCCACAGGCGCACGTCGACCTGCTTCGTCTCGTAGGCGCGGCGCGTCACGCCGGCCGTGAGGAAGGGGGCGAACAGCTCGGGGAACAGCGTGATGACGTCGAAGCGCATGCAGGAATCCAGGAAGGGCTAGCGCGCCAGCGCCGGCGCCCGGGCCGCGCGCCGGCGGGTGGCCCAGGCCTCCAGGGTATGGAAGGAGCCGGCGGCCAGCGCCACGCTGAGCGGGATGCCCACCAGGAGCACGTCTTCCCAGCGGCGCGTTTCGCGCAGCCAGCAGAACACGGGATAGTGCCACAGGTACAGCCCGTAGGAGATGCGCCCCACCCAGGCCAGCAGCGGGCGCGAAAGCATCTTCGCCAGCTGGGAAGAGCGGTCGCGCGCGCCGAAGATCACCGCGGCGGTGGCCAGCTCCACCAGGCCCATGCCCCAGGTCAGCACCCAGAGGTCGCCCCAATGGAAATGGGCGATGAGCAGCAGCGCCGGCAGCGGCAGCCACAAGGCCCAGGGCAGCCAGCGGCGCAGCGCGAGGCGCCAGCGCGGGTCGCGCAGCGCGGCGGCCAGGCAGGCCCCCAGCAGCAGGCCGGACAGGCGCGTGTCGGTGCGGTAGTAGACCTCGATCCAGTCCTGGCCGCGCACCAGCCAGACCCAGCGCACGAGGGTTGCAAGCACCCAGGCGAAGGCCAGGACGGCCGGCAGCGAAGCGCGCGTCCAGCGCCGGCAGGCCGCCCACAGCAGCACCGGCCAGAGCAGGTAGAAGTGCATCTCCACCGCCAGCGACCAGGTGTGGCTCAGGAAGTGCGGCGTGCCCCAGAACGCCACGCCGTAATCGGAGAGGTAGACGGCCGCCAGCGCCGCCTGCGTTCCATGGTCGGCGACTTCCGGCCAGAGGTAGGGCGCGATGAGCACATAGGCCGCAAGCATCGCCAGCAAAGCCGGGGCGAGCCGCAGCAGGCGCCGGCGCCAGAAGCCCGCCAGGTCGATGCGGCCACTGGCATCCATTTCCGCCAGCAGCAGCGAGGTGATGAGGAAGCCGCTCAGGACGAAGAACACGTCGACGCCCAGGTAGCCGGCCGGCGCCAGCGGCGCCCGGGCGTGGAACAGCATCACCACCAGGACGGCCACGGCCCGCAGGCCATCCAGCGCGGGGTTGTAATTCATTGCGGGGAATGCTGCCGAAGATGGCGGCAGCTGTCGAGGCAGGTGTTGCGCCCGCGCTAGTAATCCAGCTGCCAGTCGACGTTGATGCGCTTGCCGGGGAGGTCCACGCCGTCGACGTAGGCGGAGACGAAAGGCAGCATGCGCTCCTGCGCCTTGCCGTCCTCTTCGTATTCCAGCACCAGCACCGTCTGCGGGCCGGTGGAAAGCAGGTCCTTGACCTTGCCCAGGTGCACGCCTTCGCGGTTGAAGACGTCCAGGCCCAGCAGGTCGACCCAGTAGTACTCGTCGTCGGAGGCGGTGGGGAAGGAGGAGCGCGGCACGAACACGCGCGCGCCCTTCAGCGCCTCGGCGCCACCGCGGTCATCCACCTCGTCGCAGCGGGCGACGATGGAATCGGAGTGGTCCTTGGCTTCGCGGATCTTCAGCAGCACCGTGCCGGAGAAGGCCTTGGGGCCTCTTTCCGGCGGCTGCAGGTACCAGCGCTTGGAGGAAAACAGCGCCTGCGGGTCGGCGCTGTGGGGCAGGACCTTGAACCAGCCCTTGATGCCCCAGGCATCGGCGATGCGCCCGATTTCGATGGCATCCGCGGGCAATTCCGTGGCATCGATTCCTGCCGGCAGCGCGGGGGCTGCCGCGCGGCCGGGCGCAGCCATGCTTTTTACGCCTGCGCGGTTTCGCCGGCGGCGGGAGCGGAGTTCACCAGGCGTTCCACGGTGGGGGAAGCCTGGGCGCCGACGCCCTTCCAGTAGGTCAGGCGATCCTGCGCGATGCGCAGTTTCTCTTCACCGTCCTTGGCCAGGGGGTTGTAGAAGCCCAGGCGCTCGATGAAGCGGCCGTCGCGACGCACGCGCTTGTCGGCGACGACGATGTTGAAGAAAGGACGGTGCTTGGAACCGCCGCGGGAGAGTCGAATGACGACCATGATTTATCCTTCGGGTGGGGATGAAGCACGTTCACAGAACGCGCATTTGTTCTTCCGGCGTTGAGACACGCGACTGGCCACCCGGCCAGCGACACGCTGAAAAGCCGACGATTATAACGTTTTCTCACCTTATGCTCACCATCCGCGCCAGCTCGGACCAGGACGTCCCTGCCATAGCCGCCATTTACGGCCACCACGTGCTCCATGGCACCGGCACTTTCGAGACCACGCCGCCCACCGAAACCGAGATGGCCGCCCGCCGCGCCGACGTGCTGGCCAAGGGCCTGCCCTACCTGGTGGCCGAGAACGCCGGCAAGGTGATCGGCTTCGCCTACTGCCAGTGGTTCAAGCCGCGGCCCGCCTACCGCTTTTCCGCCGAAGACTCGATCTACCTGCACCCGGATGCCGCCGGCCAGCGCCTGGGCAACAAGCTGCTGACTGAACTGGAAAAGCAGGCCGAGGCCGCCGGCGTGCGCAAGCTCATCGCCGTGATCGGCGACTCCGGCAACGTGCGCTCCATCGGCGTGCACCGCGCAGTGGGCTTCCGCCACGTGGGGACCATCTCCTCCTGCGGCTGGAAGTTCGGCAAGTGGCTGGACATCGTGATGATGGAAAAGTCCGTCGGCCAGGGCGACCGCACGCCTCCGCAAGAATGAAAAGCAAGACCTTCGCGGCCTGGCTGGCCTTCCTGGGCGGCCCGGTGGGGCTGCATCGTTTCTACCTGCACGGCTGGCGCGACTGGCTCGGCTGGCTGCTGCCCCTGCCGACGCTGGCCGGCGCCTACGGCGTGCTGCGCATGTGGTCGCTGGGCCAGGACGACGGCCTGAGCTGGGTGCTGATCCCGATCCTGGGCTTCACCGTGGCCGGCTGCTGCCTGACGGCCATCGTCTATGGCCTGAAGAAGCCGGAGGAGTGGAACGCGCGCTTCAACCCGCAGGCCGCGCCCGACGCAGCCGCGGGCCGCACGAACTGGGCGACGATCTGGGCGGTCGTGCTGGCGCTGATGATCGGCGCCATCGTCCTCATGGCCAGCATCGCCATCAGCTTCCAGGGCTACTTCCAGAACCAGGTGGAAGAAGGACGGAAGATCAGCGAGTAGCAGCGTCACGAAGTTGAAATGGAAGGCCGATAGCGTCGCGGCTTTCGTGATCTTCCATTTCTCTACAACATCGTGACGTCCATGCGCCCTTCCCGCCCTCACTCCTTCCTGCTTTGCGTGATCCTGGCTGCCAGCCTCGCCGCCTGTGGCGGCGGCGACGATGGCGGGGGCGGCAGTGACGGCACCGGCGGCGGCACCGTCGGCGGTAGCGGCACCAACCCGGCGGACAGCAAGCTGCCCGTGCTGGCATTCACCGATCCGCAAAGCACCTACGACCTGAACAACTACACGCAGGTCGGCAGCTTCGCGCTGCAATACGCCACCAGCGGCACCAACCTGCTGAACGCCGAAGCCTCCGGCGTGGCGTACGACAAGGACACCGATTCGCTGTTCGTCGTCGGCGACGGCGGCACGGCGGTCGTCCAGGTCGCCAGGAGCGACGGCCATGTCATCGACTCGATGACGCTCAATGCCGGCGACTTCGTCGACACCGAAGGCATCACCTACACCGGCGGCGGCAAGTTCGTGCTGGTCGAAGAGCGCCTGCGCCAGGTGAGCCAGTTCACCTATGTTGCCGGCGGCACGCTGCGCCGGGCCGACGTGCAGGCCGTCAAGCTGGGCACGACGGTCGGCAACGTCGGCATCGAAGGCATTTCCTTCGACGCCAGGACGGGCGGCTACATCGCCGTGCGCCAGTCGCAGCCGACCAGCATCTTCCAGGCCGCGATCAATTTCGCGGGCGGCACGGCAGTGGCGTCGGACGGCACGCCCATCCTGGCGACGACGGACAACCCGCCCGTGCTGTTCGATGCGGCCAAGACCGGCCTGTCCGCGTTCAACGATGTTTTCTCGGTGTCGAACATCCTGGCGAGCAGCGCGCCCGACTACGACAACGTCCTCATCATCGGCGCGCCGGATGGGCGCATCGTCAAGGCGGATCGCAGCGGCCGCGTCGTCAGCAGCCTGTACATGAGCGCCACCGCCCAAAACGAGGGCGTGACCATGGGCGCGGACGGCACCATCTATGCAGTCGGCGAGCAGGCCGCGGGCGCGAGCCTGCCGGGCCTGACCGTCTTCAAGCCGACCACCGGCAAGGCCAACGTCGGCGTCGGCAGCAACCTGTACCTGAGCTTCGACCAGGCGGTGGCGGCTGGCGCGGGCAACGTCGTCCTCAGCAACGGCGCAGGCGACACGCGCACGATTTCCGTGGCCGACACCGCGCAGGTGACGTTCAACGGCAGCGTGATGAAGATCCATCCGAAGTTCTTCCTGGTGCCCAACACCACCTACAACATCACGTACCCGGCCGGCGTCGTGAAGACCGTCGCGGGCGGCACCACCCCTGCCGTGTCCGATGCGACGACCTTCTCGTTCACGACGATCGGCACCGCCGACAAGACCGCCCCGACCTTGCTGGCCACGGCCCCGGTCGATGGCGCCACCGGCATCGTCGGCAGCCACCTCGCGCTGTCCTTCAGCGAAGTGGTGCAGGCCGGCACGGGCAACATCGTCATCAGCAACGGCACCGATGTGCGCAATGTGTCGGCGGCCGATACGACGCAGGTCAAGTTCAACGGCGGCCGCGTGAGCATCACCCTGGCGACGGCCTTGCAGGACAACTCCCGCTACACGGTGCAACTGGCCAGCGGCGTGATCACCGACCTGTCCGGCAACGCCTATGCCGGCACGACGCAAAGCTTCACCACTGCCGCCGCCGGGGCGCCGGCGCCGACCGTGCTGATCTCGGAGGTGAACTCCAATGCCGACGGCGGCCAGGACTTCTTCGAGCTCCATAACTACGGCCCCACCGCGATCGACCTGACCGGCTGGAAGTGGGGCGACAACCATGCCGACGTCAACGACGCCAACAACAGCGCGGGCTTCGTGGCCGGCACGATGCTGGCGCCGGGCGAGCACCTGGTCGTCGTTCCGGGCGTGCCGGGCACCGACGAAGCCACCTTCCGCGCGACCTGGGGCCTGGCCGGCACGGTGCCGGTGGTCGCGATGCTGAACGCCAACAACGATCCCGCGAACCCGATCGGCCTGGGCAAGGGCGACGCCGTCATCGTCTACGACGCCAACGGCAAGGTCGTGGCTTCGATGAACTACGGCGCGACGATCAACGCCACGCAGGGGGACGGCACGCTGGTGGCGGTCCCGACGGCCAAGGGCGCCGATGCCACCCTCGTGGCCGCCAGCAACCACGCGGGCGCCGTCTTCGCCGGCGGCAACGCGAAGGCGTCGGCGGTGTGGGACACCGTTTCGACCTCCACGCCCAACTACGTCCTGGCCGTGGTCGGCGTCAACGGCGGCAAGTCCGAGCCGTCCAAGGCCGTGTCGATCGGCTCGCCGGGCCAGTAAACCGCGCCGCGCGAGAAGCCCCCGGCGCCTTGCCGGGGGCTTCTTCTTTGCCCCTCCACTTCCGCCACACCCGTCTGGTTTAGAGTGCCGCGCAGGGAGGTATGTCGCATGGTCCGTTCCCCTTCAGCGCCGCGGCGCCTGTTGTTCATGCTGCCGCTGGCCGCGGCGCTACGGGCGCTCGCGCAACCCAAAGTCGAATTCGGGGCGTCGCGCGAGCCGCTGGCCGTGCCCACGCTGCCGCTGTCCGATGCCCCGCCGCCACGCGAACTGGCCCAGGGCGCGGAGGTGTACCTGGTGTCCGGCTACGAACCCGGGACGCCGCGCACCGCGGTGCGGATCGACCGGCCGGGCAAGCGCGTACTGCTGGTGCTCACGAGCTACGACAAGGTCTTCTGGCAGGTGCTGCCCACGCCCGGCACCGAGCTCGCCGGCGTGCTGGTCGCCAGCTATTCCGCCCAGGGCGCGCTGCAGGCGCCGCCCGGCACCCCGGCCTTCGGCGTGAAGCTGCCCTACGCCTACGAAGTGGACAACGCGAACTTTCGCCAGCTCCTGGCGGGACTGAACACCGCGTTCGGCGTGGAACGGATCGACGGCGTGCGCGGCGCCTATACGCTGGCGGCCGAGAACGAGTTCCGCCAGCCCGACCCGCCCCGGGCGCCGCTCACGCTGGCCGGCGAACAACCGGAAGCGCCGCGGCGCAACTTCGGATTCACGCTGCTGGCCCGCGACCTGCGACCCGTGAGGTGGACGCTGACGGGGCCGGTCGAGGGCGGCGGGCCGTACCTGGGGGAGGGAAAGGTCGCCTTGTCGCCGGACGGCGAGCGCATCTGGCGCCTGCGTGGTGACGGGCTGGAGGCGCTGCGGCGCGGCGAGACGGCGGCGCGCGCCATCCCCTTGCCGCCCGACTTCCCGAGCTTCTCGTGGGCGATGGACCTGGCGCTCGACCCGCAACTGGGCGTGCTCACGATCGTCACGCTGGGCGGCGAGGGCTTCCTGTACCGCTACGACACGCGCAACGAGCGCTGGTTGGACGTGCGCTCGCTGAACAACATCGACATCAACGCGCTTGCCTTCGACCCGGTAGGGCACCGCTACGTGGCGTGGACCTCCGAAGGCAGCCTGCTGCTGATCTCGCGCAAGGGCGAGGCGCTCGGCCAGCACAAGCTGCTGCCGCTGCTGCGCGGCTACGGCGCGCTCTACGACCGCGGCAACGCGCAGCCGCCGCGCCTGACGCTGGCGCCGCACGGTGAACAGCTCGCGCTGGTCGCGATCGCCGGCGGGCGCGTCACCCAGGTCTGGGCCTACGACTGGCAGCGGCAGGAGGCGCGCATGACCTGGAAGGCGGGGCACTGAACGCGCCCCGGCCGGTTTCAGAAAATCTTCAGGCTCACCCAGTAGGCGATGGCCGCGACGAAAGCGCTGGCCGGGATCGTGAAGATCCAGGCCCAGACGATGTTGCCGGCCACGCCCCAGCGCACCGCGCTCATGCGGTGCGTGGAGCCGACGCCGACGATGGCGCCGGTGATGGTGTGCGTGGTCGACACCGGGATGCCCAGCCCGGTGGCCAGGAACAGCGTCAGCGCGCCACCGGTCTCGGCGCAGAAGCCGCCCACCGGCTTCAGCTTGGTGATCTTCTGGCCCATGGTCTTGACGATGCGCCAGCCGCCGAACATGGTGCCCAGGCCCATGGCGGTGTAGCAGGCGGCGATCACCCAGATAGGCGGCGCCGTGTCGCCGGCGGCCACGTAGCCGGTGGCGATCAGCAGCATCCAGATCATGCCGATGGTCTTCTGCGAGTCGTTGCCGCCGTGGCCCAGGCTGTAGGCGCCGGCCGAAACCAGCTGCAGCCGGCGGAACCACTTGTCCACCTTGGACGGGCGGCTGGCCCGGAAGATGTTGGACACCACCACCATCATCAGCGAGCCGAGGATGAAGCCCAGCACCGGCGAGACGAAGATGAAGATCACCGTCTTCCAGATGCCCTCGGCCACCAGCGCGCCGGCGCCCGCCTTGACGATCACGGCACCGGCGATGCCGCCGATCAGCGCGTGCGAGGAGCTGCTGGGGATGCCGTACCACCAGGTGATGAAGTTCCAGGCGATGGCTCCCGCCAGCGCCCCGAACACCACGTGCACGTCGACCACCCCCGTGTCGACGATGCCCTTGCCGACGGTGGCCGCCACGCTCAGGTGAAACACGAAGATCGCCATCACGTTGAAGAAGGCGGCGAACACCACCGCCTGCCCCGGCTTCAGCACTCCGGTGGAGACGACGGTGGCGATGGAATTGGCGGCGTCGTGGAAACCGTTCATGAAGTCGAACAGCAGCGCCACCACCACGAGCAGCACGACGAACCAGAGACTGGCTTGGGTCACGGCCATGCGCCAGGCCTCAGGAATTCTCGAGGACGATGCCCTCGACGACGTTGGCGACGTCTTCGCACTTGTCCGTGATGCGTTCCAGCAGCTCGTAGATGGCCTTCAGCTTGATCAGCTCGCGCACGTCCGGCTCCTCGCGGAACAGCTTGCTGAGGGCGGAGCGCATGACGCGGTCGGCGTCCGATTCGAGCTTGTCGATCTCCTCGCAGGTCTTCAGCGCCGCCGCGGCGGTGTCGCTGTCGGACAGCTTGCTCAGGAGCGCCACGGCTTCCTTCACACGCTCGCAGCAGCGGACGCTGACGTCCGTGAGGCGGGTGATTTCCTCGGTCATGTGGCGCACGTCATACAGCGCCATGGTCTCGGCCGAATCCTGGATCAGGTCGGCCACGTCGTCCATCGTGTTGATCAGCGTGTGGATCTGCTCGCGGTCGATCGGCGTGATGAAGGTGGAGTGGATCAGGCGGTTGACTTCCTGCGTCACCTTGTCGGCGGAGCGCTCGGCGTGGTCGACCTCGCGGTTGTACTGCTCGCGCAGGTTCGTGTCGGCGTAGTTCGCCACAAGGTTCGAGAACGCATGGGCGGCTTCCACGATGCGCTCCGCATGCTGGTTGAACATTTCGAAGAAGTTACCCTCCTTCGGCAGCAGTTTCTTGAAGAGCATGGGGGAGATCTAGATGTCTGGGCCGGCGTGGAGTGTAACTGCCGGCCTCCGTCAGCCATTGCGGAATATGAAATACGCGGCGCCGCACATGCACAGGGCCGCCCACAGGAAGTCCAGTTTCAGCGGCTGCTTCAGCACGTAGACCGCGATCGGCGCGAACACGGCCAGCGTGATCACTTCCTGCATGATCTTGAGCTGGCCGAAACTCATGTTCGCCTGCTGCGCGCCGATCCGGTTGCCCGGCACCTGCAGCAGGTACTCGAACAGGGCGATGCCCCAGCTCACCAGGGCAGCGGTGAGCCAGGGCGAGTCGTGCAGGTATTTCAGGTGCCCGTACCAGGCCATGGTCATGAAGACGTTGGAGGCGATGAGCAGCAGGATGGTCTGCGCCGTGAAGGGGATGGAAGAGAACATGCCGCAATTATGCGAAGGCCTGGTCTATGTCGACGAGCATTTGCTGGTCCTGGACAAGCCCGCGGGCCTGCTGGCCGTGCCGGGCCGGGGCGAGGACAAGCAGGACTGCCTGTCCGCGCGCGCCCAGGCCCTCTGGCCCGACGCCCGGGTGGTGCACCGCCTGGACATGGCCACTTCCGGGCTGTTCCTGATGGCGCGCGGGCTGCACGTGCAACGGCTCCTGAGCCGCGCCTTCGAGCAGCGCGAGGTGGAAAAGCAGTACCTGGCCGTGGTGCACGGCCAGCTTGGAGCCGTCGGCAGCGAGGGGCGAATCGACCTGCCGCTGGGCGCCGACTGGCCGAACCGGCCCTTGCAGAAGGTCGATCTGGAACAGGGGCGCCCGAGCAGCACCCGTTGGCGCATGCTGGGGCAGGAGGCGGACCGCACCCGCGTGGCCCTGGAGCCACTCACCGGCCGCACCCACCAGCTGCGGGTGCACCTGCAGGCCATCGGCCATCCGATCCTGGGCGACCCGCTCTATGCGCCGCCGGAGGTGCAGGCGCTCGCTGCGCGCCTGCTGCTGCACGCCAGCGCCCTCGCCTTCCGGCATCCGGCCAGCGGCGAGCGGCTGGCGCTGGAGAGCGCGGCGCCGTTCTAGGAGCCGGCGGCCGCAGAGGCTAGGATCGAGGGATGAGCACCCGACACCTCACCATCCTCACCGGCGCTTCCCGCGGCATGGGCCTGGCCATGGCGCAGCAACTGCTGGACGCCGGCCACGACCTGCTTTGCATCTCGCGCAAGCCCAACGAAGCCCTGGCGGCCCAGGCCAAGGCGTCGGGCCTGCACTGCGAGCAGTGGGCGCAGGACCTGGCGCGCGCCGACACGGCCGCGGCCAACCTCGCGTTCTGGCTGCAGGAGCGCGCGGGCGAAGGCTACGCGTCGGCCACCCTGATCAACAACGCCGGGCTGATCCCGCGCATCGCGCCGCTGGGCGACATCGCAGCGGCCGACCTGGCGGACGCGCTGCGGGTGGGCCTGGAAGCGCCCATGCTGCTCACGGGCGCCTTCCTGCGCGCCACGGCGGGCTGGTCCGCCGCGCGCAAGGTCCTCAACATTTCTTCGGGCATGGGCCGCAATGCCATGGCCTCGCAGGCCGCCTACTGCGCGGCGAAGGCCGGCATGGACCACTTCACCCGCTGCGTCGCGCTGGAGGAAGAACAGAAGCGCAACGGCGCGCGCGTCTGCTCACTGGCGCCCGGCGTGATCGACACCGACATGCAGGTGCAGCTGCGCAGCGCGGAGCCGCGCGACTTCCCCAATCTCGCCAACTTCCAGGGCATGAAGGACAAGGGCGCGCTCGCCACGCCCAAGGACGCGGCGGCACGCGTGCTGGCTTACCTGGCGCGCCCCGACTTCGGCAGCAAGCCGGTCGCCGACGTCCGCGACTGACGCTGTCAGTCGCCCTGGAAACCGCCCGCGCGGCAGGTCAGCACCAGCGTATCGCGGTGCCCTGCCCCGCCGGCCGGCTGGATCGGCGTGGTCTCGTGGATCACGCGCTCGTCGTCCAGCAGCAGCAGGCTCCAGGGCTCGGTCAAGGTGAAGCGCTGGCCGTTCGGGCCGTCTGCCTGGAACACGCGCGTCTCGCCGCCCTTGATGTTCTCGCGTCCCACCAGGAACACGGCGACCAGGTCGACGCCGTCACGGTGCGCGCCTTCGGGCGTCGGCCTGCCGATGCCGCCTTCGGTGTCGATGCGGAACTGGTGCGCCTCGATGGACCAGGGCCGCGGCCCGCGCAGTTCACTCGCCGTGGCCGCCAGGCCGCGCAGCAGGCACTGCCAGCCGGCCGACTCCGCCACGGCCGGTTCCACCGGCTCGAACCAGCGCTGCATGCCGCCATGCAGCGCGTTGTATTCCACCGGCTGCCAGTGCGCGCGATGCGGCACCGGGTCGACACGACCTTCCCCGGCGACGTAGCAGGAATGGCGGCGGCGCCGGTAGTGGCCGCCGTCCTTCAGGTAGTTGTCGGGGGGCAGGCTGTTCCAGGAATCGAACAAGCGCTGGAGTTCAGGCAGCGGGCAGCCGCTCCAGGCGGCGACGCCGGCGGGCGAGAGCACGGCATAGCCCTGCTGCCGCAGCAGCGTGCGAACCTGGCCGGGATCGTTGTAGGCGGGACTGAGTAGCACCGCGCCAGCATAGCGAATCGGCGGGCGCCCAAAGCATGACCTGCATCAAGACCCTCCGGCGGCAAAGTGCGGAGACTGCGCGCAGAGGAACCAAAGATGCCCGCACTGACCTGGACCGAAGGCCTGGAACTCGGCCTGTCCTTCATGGACGACACCCACCGCGAATTCGTGGACCTGCTGGCGCTCTGCGAAGCCAGCGACGACGCCGCCCTGCCCGCGTTGTGGAACGCGCTGGTCGCCCACACCGTGGACCATTTCGGCCGCGAGGACGAGTGGATGAAGGCCACCGGCTTTTCCACCGGCAACTGCCACAGCATGCAGCACAAGGTGGTGCTGCAGGTGCTGCGCGAAGGCGCGGTGCGCGCCGCGGCGGGTGACCTGGCGCCGGTGCGCCAGATGGTGCAGGAGCTCGCCGTCTGGTTCCCGCACCATGCGCAGACCATGGATGCGGCGCTGGCGCTGCACCTGCGCGGCGTCGGCTACGACATCGAAAGCGGCGAGGTGCTGGCGCCGGATGCGCTGCCCGAGAAGGCCATCGCCGGTTGCGGCAGCATGGCCTGCAGCTAGACGACCTGCACACCTTTCCAGAACGCGACGCGGTCCTTCACCATCTGCGCCTCCGGCTTCGGGTCGGGGTAGTACCAGACCGCGTCCTGGTTCAGGTCGCCATCGACCAGCAGCGAGTAGTAGCTGGCCTCGCCCTTCCACGGGCAGGTCGTGTGGTGGTTGCTGAAGCTCACGTACTCGCGCTTCAGCGCAGCCGCGGGGAAGTAGTGGTTGCCTTCCACCACGACGGTGTCGTCGCTCTCGGCGATGACCTTGCCTTTCCACATTGCCTTCATCTCTTTTCTCCGGTTCAGGGCGCGTGCAGCCAGTGCACGCTGAACAGGCGTTCGGGATCGGTCCACACCGGGCCCGGGCGGAAGCCGGCGCGGCGCGCCAGCTCGCGCAGGCCGTCGATGGTGAACTTGTAGGAGTTCTCGGTGTGCAGGCTCTCGCCCTCGTCGAACTCGAAGCGCTCGCCGCAGACCGTGGCGGCCTGGCGCACGCGGCTGACCAGGTGCATCTCGATGCGTTGCTGCGGCGCGTTGTAGAAGGCGTAGTGCGCGAACTGGTCGAGGTCGAAGCTGGCCCCGAGCTCGCGGTTGGCGCGCGCCAGCAGGTTCAGGTTGAAGGCCGCCGTCACGCCCTGCGCGTCGTTGTAGGCGGCGTGCAATACGCCCGGATCCTTCACCAGGTCCGCGCCCAGCAGCAGCGCGCCGCCGCGCAGCACTTCGGCCGCGCCCTGCAGGAAGGCCAGCGCCTCTTCGGGCGTGAAGTTGCCCAGCGTCGAACCGGGGAAGAAACCGATGCGCCGGCCCGTCGTCGAGGCGGGCAGTGCCAGCCCCTGCGTGTAGTCGGCCACCACCGGCTGCACGTCGAGCTTCGGGAATTCGGCGCGCAGCAGCACGGCGGCCTCGGCCAGGTGCTCGCCCGAGATGTCGATGGGCAGGTAGCGCGCCGGCGCCTCGAAGGCCTGCAGCAGCAGCCGCACCTTGCGCAGCGAGCCGGCGCCGAACTCCACGATCTCCGCCCGCGGGCCGGCCAGCCGCGCGATCTCCGGCACGCACTGCTGCAGGATGCGCAACTCGGTGCGCGTCGGGTAGTACTCCGGCAACTCGCAGATGCGGTCGAACAGGTGCGAGCCGGTCGCGTCGTAGAAGTACTTGGGCGAAATCGTGCGGGGCCGGTGCGCCAGCGCACCCGCCAGGTCGCGGCCGAAGGCCGTGTCGGCGGCGCGGCGCAGCGTGGGCGCGACCGGCGCTTCGCCGGTGCGTTGGACGAACGAGGAGATCAGCATGCAGCGTCCCTGGCCAGGCGCAGGCCCGTGAATTGCCAGCGCGCGGCCGGCGGGAAGAAATTGCGGTAGGTCGCGCGGGCATGGCCCGGCGGCGTCGCCACGCTGCCACCGCGCAGCACGAGCTGGCCCACCATGAACTTGCCGTTGTATTCGGCGACGGCGCCGCTCCAGGGCTGGAAGCCCGGGTACGGGTCGTAGGAAGAGCGCGTCCACTGCCACACGTGGCCGGTCGCCTGGCGCATGCCGGGCAGCGCGCTGGCCGCTTCCCACTCGGCTTCGGTGGGCAGGCGGGCGCCGGCCCATTGCGCATAGGCGGCGGCCTCGTAGAAGCTCAGTTGCGCCACCGGCGCGGCCGGGTCGAGCGGCCGCACGCCATGCAGGCCGTACACCTGCCAGTGCGGCGCCGGCGCGCGCGGGTCGTCCGGCGCGAGCCAGTAGACCGGGTGCTGCCAGCCCTGCGCCTGCACCTGCGCCCAGCCATCGGACAGCCACAGGCCCGGCTGCCGGTAACCGCCATCGGCGATGAACTCCGCGTACTCGCCGCAAGTCACCAGGCGGTCGGCGATGCGGCAGGGCTGCAGCCACACGCGATGGCGCGGCGTCTCGTTGTCGAAGGCGAAGTCCGCGCCCGCATGCCCGATCTCCACCGCGCCCTCGGCCAGCTCCAGCCAGCCCAGCGCCGGCACGCTCTCGGCAAGATGCAGCGGCGCCGCGGCTTGCGGCTGCGCGGCCGGCAACAGCGGGTTGCAGGACAGCGCGTGCAGGATGTCGGTGAGGATCAGCTCCTGGTGCTGCTGCTCGTGCTGCAGGCCGAGCTCCATCAAAGGCTGCAGCGTAGCCCAGAGTTCAGCGCCGGCGCGTTCGATCAGTTGCGCGATCGCGGCATCGACGTGCGCGCGATAGCGATGCACCTCGTCCAGCCCGGGGCGCGTCAGCAGCCCGCGCTGCGGCCGCGGATGGCGCGGGCCCAGCGACTCGTAGTAGGAGTTGAAGAGGAAGAAGAAGCGCTCGTCGAAGGGCCGGTAGCCGGCCGCGTGCGGCTGCAGCACCACGGCTTCGAAGAACCAGCTGGTGTGCGCCAGGTGCCACTTGGTCGGGCTGGCATCCGGCATGGACTGGATGCACTGGTCCTCGGGGGACAGCGGCGCGGCCAGGGCCATGCTGCGCTCGCGGACGGCGGCGTAGCGATCTGCCAGCGGCCGGCGTGCAGGGTCGCAGGCCGCTGCCGCCGCAGCGGTGGAGGGGTTCAAGGACATGTGGGGAACAGTCGTTTGCGCCGGCCGGGGCCATTACAGCACAGCGGGCGATTCACTGGCGGTTGGCCATGCCATGCACGGCTACTTCATCGCGCCATTGGCGCCAGTTGCCCCAGCGGCTCGGGCTGTCATCGACCCGCACGAACAGCACGGCTTCGCCGCAGGCCGACCAGCGGGCGCAGTTGTCCTTCCACTTGCGCACCTGCCCAGGCGGCACGTAGAGGAAGACCGTCTTCGCATTGGCCGGAATGAAGGCGCGGCCCGCCAGCACGGGCTGGGCGTAGATCACCGGCGGCGGCACCGGGCCGCGCACCTCGATGCGGCCGTACACGCCGGGGCGCAAGGGGCCGCCCGCGGTGAGGTTGCGGTAATCGCCATGGGGTCCTTGCGCCGCGGCGGGGACCGTGGCCAGGAGGGCGAGGCTGGAAAAAATGGCCAGGCGGCTCGTGTTCATCGCAGAGCTCCTTGGGGAACGGCCCAGTTCTACCCAAGCTCTGCCGAATGGCCATGTAGGACCAGACGGACAATCCGGCGAGGACAAACCCTGCGCCGAGTGCCGAAAGTACTCAGCCGTACCGTCTTCGGGCCAGTTCCGCGCCCTCCGCCAGCGCCTTCAGCTTGCGCTGCGCCACTTCGCGGTCCATGGGCGCCAGCCCGCAATTGCTGCAGGGGAACAGGCGCTCGCGGGCGACGAACTGCAGCGCGCGGCCGATGGTGTCGGCAACCTCCTCGGGCGTCTCCACGGTGTCGCTCGCCACGTCGATCACGCCGACGAGCACGTCCTTGCCGGCCAGCAGCTTCATCAGGTCCGGCGGCACGTGCGAGTGGTAGCACTCCAGGCTGACCTGCCGGATCGCGCTTTGCGCCAGCGCCGGGAACACCTGCTCGTACTGCCGCCACTCTTCGCCCAGCGTGTTCTTCCAGGCGATGTTCGCGTCGATGCCGTAGCCGTAGCAGATGTGGACGGCCGTCAGGCAGGTGAGGCCCTGGGCCGCGCGCTCCAGCGCCTGCACGCCCCACTGCGCCGCTTCCTTCATGTAGACGTTGAAGGCCGGCTCGTCGAACTGGATCACGTCCACGCCGTCGGCCTGCAAGGCCAGCGCCTCCTGGTTCAGCAGTTCGGCGAAGGCAAAGGCCAGCTTCACGCGATCGCCGTAGTAGCGGTCGGCCACCGTGTCGACGATGGTCATCGGCCCCGGCAAGGTGAACTTGAGCTTGCGGCTGGTGTGGGCGCGCGCCAGCTGCGCCTCGAAGGCGTGCACCCGGCCTTTCAGGCGCAGCGGCGCCACCACCTGCGGCACCATCGCCTTGTAGCGGTCGTTGCGGATGCCCATTTCGACCTTGTGAGCGAAGTCGATGCCGTCGACCTGCTCCAGGAAACCGTGCACGAAGTGCTGGCGCGACTGTTCGCCGTCGGTGACGATGTCCAGCCCGGCATCCTCCTGCGCCTTGATCCACAGCAGCGTGGCGTCGGCCTTGGCCTGGCGCAGCTCCTCGCCCTCGGCGCGCCAGCGCGGCCAGAGCTTGTGGGTTTCCGCCAGCCAGGCGGGCTTGGGCAGGCTGCCGGCAATGGAAGTGGGGAACATGGGGTGTCTCCTCGTGCGATTCCCCATCATGGCGGATAGGCCGCAAGCGGCGCCAGCCCGTATCATTCCCGCTTGACTCCCATGCTGCGCGACCTGCCGGATCCGGAAAGGGCCAAGCCCTGCGTGCTCGTCATCGACGATGACGAGGCGGTCGCCTGGGCCATCGCCGGGCGGCTGGGCCGCGACTTCCGCGTGGTCGGTGTGAGCGACCCGTCGCAGGCCGTGACCCTGGCGCGCGAACTGCGGCCGGGCGTCATCCTGTGCGACATCAGCATGCCGCGCATGACCGGCGACGAGGTGGCTTTCGCGCTGTCGCAGGACATCGCGACCGCCCAGATCCCCTTCGTCTACCTCACCGCGCTGGTCTCGCCGGAAGAAGGCATGGAACTCGACGCCGTGTTCGGCGACCACCCGGCCGTCTCCAAGAGCGCGACCACCGAGGAACTGCGCGAGGTGATCGCGTGGGCCTTGGGCATCGACGACGATTGATCAGGCGAGCGCGAATTCGCGCGCCAACAATTCGTACGACCGCCGCTGCGCCGCCGGATCCCAGGTCCAGGTGATCACCACGACCTCGTCCACCTCCAGCTCCTGCGCCAGCGCGCGCAGCCGCGCCGCCACCTGCGCGCCCGTGCCGACCATCGCCTTGCGCCGCAGCTGCTGGCGATAGGCCTGTTCGCCCTCGTTGTACGCGCGCTGCGCCAGTTGCGGCGGCTGCAGCGGGCCGTAGCGGCCGCTGTTGCGGTCGATGCGCGCACGCTCGCGGCTGCCGAACAGGTGCCAGGCCTCCTCTTCGCTGTCGGCGGCCAGTGCCCACACGCAGATCGTCGCCGCCGGTTGCGCCAGCAGCCCGGGCTGGAAGCTGTGGCGATACAGCTCCAGCGCCTGCGCGCAGCCCTCGCCGTCGGTGATGAAGTGCGCGAACGCATACGGCATGCCGAAGTGGCCGGCCAGCTGCGCGCCATAGCCGGAGCTGCCCAGCATCCACAGTTGCGGCGCGGTCGCGCCCATGGGATGCGCATGGATGCCGCGGCCCGGATGGCCTTCCGGCAACTCGGCTCCGCTCACCCAGGCCTGCAGCTCCTGCACCTGCTGCGGGAAGTTGTCGGACGCGCGCGGGTCCGGGTTCAGCAGCTGGGCGGTGCGGTAGTCGCTGCCCGGTGCACGGCCGACGCCGAGGTCGATGCGGCCCGGCGCCAGCGCATCCAGCACCCGGAACTGTTCCGCGACCTTGAAGGCCGAATAGTGCGGCAGCATCACGCCGGCGCTGCCGATGCGGATGCTTTGCGTGCGCGCGGCGATGGCCGCCATCAGCACCTCGGGCGCGGTGCCGACGATCGACGGCAGGCTGTGGTGCTCGCTGAGCCAGAAGCGGCGGTAGCCGAGCGCTTCGCAATGCTGTGCCAGCGCCAGGGTGTCACGGATGGACTGGTCCTGCGGGACGCCGGCGCGCGCGACGGACTGGTCCAGGACCGAGAGGCTCAAGGGAGTCGACATGCGCCGGATTGTGCGGTGCCCGGCGGCAACGCGCGGCTTTCCGCATAATTCCCGCATGCCCAAGAACGAGAACCCAGGGCTCCGCAGCAAGGTGTTGATCGTCGGTTGCGGCTTCGGCGGCCTGGAGGCCGCGCGGGCCCTGGCCCACGCGCCGGTGGACATCACGCTGGTGGACCGCGCCAACCACCACCTGTTCCAGCCGCTCCTGTACCAGGTGGCGACCGCCGGCCTCTCGGCGCCCGCCATCGCGGCGCCCGTGCGCTTCCTGTTCCGCAAGCAGCCCAACGTCACTTCCCTGCTCGGCGAAGTGGGCGCCATCGATGCCGCGCAGAAGCAGGCCCGCCTCATCGACGGCAGCGCGCTGCCCTACGACCACCTCATCGTCGCGGCCGGCGCCACCCACAGCTATTTCGGCCACGACGAATGGTCCGCGCATGCACCGGGCCTGAAGACGCTGGAAGATGCCTTCGAGATCCGCCGCCGGCTGCTGCTCGCCTTCGAGTCGGCCGAGAAGGAAAGCGATCCGGCGCGGCGCGAGGCCTGGCTCACCTTCGTCGTCATCGGCGGCGGCCCGACCGGCGTGGAGATGGCGGGCACGATGGCGGAGATCGCGCGGCACACCTTGCCGGGCGAGTTCCGCCACATCGATCCTGCGCGCGCCCGCATCGTGCTGGTGGAAGGCAGCCCGCGCGTGCTGCAGGCCATGCCCGAGTCGCTGAGCGCGAGCGCGCAGCACCAGCTGGAACGGCTGGGCGTGGAAGTGCACGTGAACGCGCGCGTGACGGGCATCGACGCCGAAGGGCTGGACGTGGACCCGGCCGGCGATGCCCCGGCCTATCGCATCGCCGCGCGCTGCATCGTGTGGGCGGCTGGTGTCGCGGCCTCGCCGCTGGGCCGCCAGCTGGCCGAGGCGACGGGCACGCAGGTCGACCGCGCCGGCCGCGTGGTGGTGCTGCCGGACCTGAGCCTGCCCGGGCATCCGGAGATCAGCGTGATCGGCGACCTGGCCGCCGCGCAAAGCCACGCGCCCGGGCGCGAGCCCAGGCCGGTGCCGGGCGTGTCACCGGCGGCCAAGCAGATGGGCCGCACGGCGGCCGGCAACATCGAGCGGCGGCTGCGCGGCGAAGCGACGCAGGCCTTCCGCTATCGCGACTACGGCAACCTCGCCACCATCGGCCGCAATTCGGCCGTGGTGGACCTGGCCACGCCGGTCGGGCCGGTGCGCTTCAGCGGCGTCTCCGCCTGGCTGTTCTGGCTGTTCGCCCACATCTACTTCCTGATCGGTTTCCGCAACCGCCTGGTCGTGCTGTTCGACTGGGCCTCGGCGTACTGGAGCGCGCAGCGCTATGCGCGGGTGGTGGCAGGCATCAAGCCAGCGCGCTCACCCTGACGCTCAAGCCAACGCCTCGTTCCAGTCGTGGAAGCTGCACTTGCCGACCACGCCATTCAGCATGAACGGGTCGTCGCGCGCGAACTCCTCGGCCGCGGCGCGTGAAGTGAACACGCCCATGGCGCCCACCGGCGGGCTGCCGTAAGGCCCGGCCATCAGCAGCACGCCACGGCCATGGAACTCGCGCAGGCGCGCCTGGTGGGCGGCGATGTTGGCCGGCAGGCGCGGCAGGCCGTCTTCCGCCAGCTCGTAGAACATCAGGACCTTCATGGCGACTCCTCTCGGCCACAGGACCCCACAGTATGGAACCTGCTACGCTTGCGCGCCATGGCCGTCCGTATCGTCCGCTTGGGCACCCCGCGCGCACCGGGGGAAGGCCTGCGCATCGGCACCGTCCGCCGGCCGCCGCGCGGCGTGCCGAAGGCGGAGTTCGCCAGCCGCGACTTCTACGACGTCTGGCTGCCCGGCCTCTCGCCCAGCGCCGAGCTGGTGACGCAGGCGCTCGCCGCCGAGGACGAGAAGGAGTGGCAGGCCTTCCGCCGCAAGTACGTCGCCGAGATGAAGCAGCCCGAGCCCAGCCGCGTGCTCGACCTCCTGGCCGCGATGTCGCGCCACGGGGCCTTCTCGGTGGGTTGCTATTGCGAGAACGAGGCGAGGTGCCATCGCTCGATCCTGCGGGAGTTGCTGCAAGAGCGCGGGGCGGAGATCGCGTAGCCAGCTGGGGTGGCCTGTGGCCGACCCAGCCTACGAAGACGGCGGCAAGACCGTGCCGCACATGGCACAGAAGCGCGCGTTCGCGGCATGGCCACCGGCACCGCAAGCCGCGCAGGTGCGCGGGGACGGCGGCGGACCTTCCGCCAGCCGGCGCGCGGCGAGTTCCGCGGTGACGATGCCGGTCGGCACGGCCAAGGTGCCCCAGCCGAGCAGCATCATCACGGAGGCGATGAAGCGGCCGATGTCCGTCCGCGGCGTGATGTCCCCGAAGCCCACCGTGGTGATCGTCGTGATGGCCCAGTACACCGAGGTCGGGATGTCCTTGAAGCCGTGCTCCGGCCCTTCCACCACGTACAGCAGGGTGCCCAGGATCAGCACGACCATCAGCACCACCGACAGGAACACGAGGATCTTGCGCCGGCTGGCGGCCAGCGCTTCGGCCAGCAGCTGGTATTCGACGACGTAGTCGGTCAGCTTGAAGATCCGGAAGATGCGCAGCAGCCGCAGGATGCGCACGTTCAGCAGCGCGTGCACGTTGGGGAAGACGAAGGCCAGGTAGGTGGGCAGCACCGACAGCAGGTCGACCACGCCGAAGAAGCTGCGGGCGTAGCGCACCGGCCGGTCCACGCAGACGAGGCGCGCGCAGTACTCCAGCGTGAACAGCACGGTGAAGATCCATTCGGCGATGGCGAATGCCGTGCGGTAGCGCTGGCTCAAGGCGGGCACGCTGTCGGCGACGACCACCGCCACGCTGACCAGGATGGCCGCGATGATCAGCTTGTCGAAGGCACGGCCGGCCGGCGTGTCGGATTCGTAGACCACCTGGTACAGGTGCAGGCGCCAGCCGCCGGCGGGCCGGCCGAGGTCCGCCGCCTTGCGCAAGGCACCGGGAGTCGGGGTATTGCTGTCCACGGACGAATGCTAGCGCCTGCCGCGCTAGAGCCGGTTATGGATCGCGGTCGATGCGATGGCCGCATGGCCGGTGGCGACGCTGATCTGGTTCAGGTCCACCGACACGTCGCCGGCCGCGTAAAGGCCGTCCACCGTCGTCTGCTGGTGCGCATCCACTTCCAGCTGGCCGTCGGGCTGGGCGCGGGCGCCGAGCGCGGTGGCCAGCTCGCAATGGTGCGTGATGCCCAGCGCGGGGTAGAGCGTTTCGAAGTCCAGCAACTGCCCGTTCTGCAACTCCACGCGCACGCCGCTGCCCGTGCCGCAGCTTATGCGGCGCGGCGGGCTCTCGGCGATGCGGACGCCGGCGTCGCGCAGCCGCGCGAGGTCCTGCGCCGCCACCTCTTCCTGCGTGGCCATCGCCAGCCAGGTCACCTGGTTGCCGAAACCCGCGACGAACAGCGACTCGCGCAAGCCGTGGCCCGCGCGGCCCAGCACGGCCACCCGCTGGCCCTGCGTCTCGAAGCCGTCGCACACCGGACAGAAGCGTACCTGGCCGGCGCGCAGCGCGTCGGCCAGGCCATCGAGCTGCGGCTCGACGTCGCACGCGCCGGTGGCGAGGATGACGAAGCGGGCGCGCCAAATGTGCTGGCCGGCGCGTGCGGTGAACACGCCATCGGCGCCGCGCTCCAGCGCTTCGACCTGCACCTGCTCGGTAGCCACGCCGAAGCTCGCGGCGTGCTGCTGCATGCGCTGCCACAGCACGGGGCCTTCGATGCCGTCCGGGAAACCCGGCACGTTGCGCGACTTCGGGATGCGCGCCAGCCGGCTGCCGCCGGCATCGAGCACCAGCGCGCGCCGGCGGTAGCGCCCCAGGTAGACGGCGGCCGTGAGGCCGGCGGCACCGCCGCCGATGATGAGGCCGTCGAGGACGTCGTTCATGCGGCCAGCAGCATCGCGGCGGTATCGCCATGGACCACCGCGTCGAAGCCGGCCAGCGCTTTCGCGACGGCCTGGCCGATGAAACCCGAGGCCCCGGTGAGCAGGATGCGCATGTCGGCGCGTAGTCTAGCCACGCGGCCACGGGCACGGCGTCGGCCCCGGCCTCGTTACCTCTTGAGAGGGCGATGCGCCAAGGCGGCCTGCGCTGCCTAGACTGCGGGACATGACGACCTGGAAACAAGCCCTGCGCGAGGGCGCCGTGTCCGGCAGCATCGCTGCCTTGCTCTCGTCCGCCTGGCTGGCCTGGGCCGGCCACCGGCGCGGGCACGCCGCCGCGCCGGTCAACGCGGTGAGCCACTGGTTCTTCGGCGACCGCGCGCTGCACCGCGACGAACCCAGCGTGCTCTACACGCTGGGCGGCTACCTCACGCACCACAGCGCCTCCATCTTCTGGGGCGTGCTGCACGCGAAGCTGTGGGGCGTGCAGCACAAGCAGCGGCTGCCCGCCATCGCCGGGGCGGCCGCCGCCTCGGGCATCGCGTGCTTCGTCGACTACCAGCTCACGCCCAAGCGCTTGACGCCCGGCTTCGAGCACCGCCTCGCCAAGCCCGAACTCGCGAACGTGTACGTCTTCTTCGCGGTGGGCCTGGCGATCGGGACGCAGCTGATGCGCCGGCGCTGACACGCCGCGCGTCCGGATGGAACGCAGAAGACGCGGAAGGGATCCAGTTGTCGTTCTGTGTTTCTGCCCAGCTTTTGCGTCTTCTGCGTTCTCCCTCCCCGAGTGACGCGCCTACTGCGTGACAGCTCCATAGCGCCCGCCACCTGCGGGCGCGCCGACCTTGCCGAGCTTGACCAGGCGCTGTTCGACCGCGAAGGTCGTGCGGCCCAGTTCCTGCGCCACCTGCTTCAGCGCGATGCCGGCGTCGAAGGCAAGCTCCAGCGCCGCGTCCTCCTGCGCCGTCCATGCCTTGCCGGCGTTCGGCGGCGGCGTGCGGCGCAGGCGCGTGGGCTCGGCCGGTTCGGCGGACGCGCCTTCCAGCGCCCGCGACACGGCGTGCAGCGCGCGGATGACCGGCGGCGCGTTGTAGGGGCTGTCCTCCGGCATGGCTTCGCCGGTGACAGGATGGATGCCCTGCGCCAGGGTGTCGATAATCTGGCGCGCGATCTGCAGTTCCATGTTTCCTCCTGATCCAGTGATTTACTGTATTTGCATACAGCCATCCCGCAACGCGCCGGCCCGGCCTGGGGTTGACGGCCGTGGCTGAGTCCCTGCACCCCTGCCTGACGTGCGGCGCCTGCTGCGCCGCCTTCCGCGTGGATTTCTCCGCCCACGAAATCGACGACAACGGTGGCAGCGTTCCGTCCGGCGTGGCCGTCGAAGTGACCGGCAGCACCTGGCGCATGCGCGGCACCGACCACGTGCCGATCCGCTGCGCGGCGCTGACCGGCAAGATCGGCGAGCGCGCCTCCTGCGGCATCTACGAGTGGCGGCCCAACCCCTGCCGCGAACTCGAGCCGGGCAGCAATGGCTGCGAGAAAGCGCGGGCGCGGCACGGCCTGCCTCCGCTGATCCTTTAAGCCTGAACTATTTTTCGGCGCTGTTGGAATTAACCGACACCATGGTTTTTGCACGCGCCGCACACTGCGCCGCATGCAAAACCTCTGGGACATCTCGCAGCCGGTCGCACCGGGCACGCCGGTGTTCCCGGGCGATACGCCCTACCAGCAGCAGTGGGCCGCCAAGCTCGGCCCCGGCTGCCCGGTCAACGTCAGCACGCTGACCTTGTCGCCGCACGTCGGCGCCCACGCCGACGCGCCCCTGCACTACGACCCGGAAGGCGCGTCCATCGGCCTGGTGGACCTCGCGCCCTACCTCGGCCGCTGCCGCGTCATCCACGCCATCGCCCGCGGACCGCTCGTGACCTGGGAGCACATCGCGCATGCCGTGCACGACCTGCCGCCGCGCGTGCTGGTGCGCACCTATGCGCGCATGCCGGTGGACCGCTGGGACCCGATGCTGACGGCCTATGCGCCCGAGACGATCGAGCGCCTCGCCGACGCCGGCGTGCGCCTGGTCGGCATCGACACGGCGAGCATCGACCCCGCCGAAAGCAAGACCCTGGACAGCCACCAGGTGATCCGCCGCCGCAACCTGCGCGTGCTGGAGAACCTGGTGCTGGACGACGTGCCCGAGGGCGACTACGAACTGATCGCCCTGCCCCTGAAACTGATGACCGCCGACGCCTCGCCCGTGCGCGCCGTGCTGCGCTCGCTTCCCCCACCATGACGACCTTGCAAGACTGCCGCGCGCTCGACGCGCGGGACCCGCTGCGCCCGCTGCGGGACCTCTTCACGCTGCCCGCAGGCGTGATCTATCTCGATGGCAATTCGCTCGGGCCCTGCCCCAAGGCCACGCCGGCCCGCGTGGCGCAGGCCGTGCAGCAGGAATGGGGCGAAGGCCTCATCCGCTCGTGGAACAGCGCCGGCTGGTACGACGCGCCGCGCCGCCTCGGCGACAAGGTCGCACAGCTGGTGGGCGCGCGCGCCGGCGAGGTGGTCTGCACCGACAGCACCTCGATCAACCTGTTCAAGGTGCTGAGCGCCGCGTTGTCCATCGTGCGCGCCGACCAGCCGCAGCGCCGCGTCGTCATCAGCGAGCGCACCAACTTCCCCACCGACCTGTACATCGCCGAAGGCCTGTGCAAGGAGCGCGGGCTGGAGCTGCGCTTGCTGGACGCGGAGGAGATCGCCGGCGCGCTGGGCGCCGACACCGCGGTGCTGATGCTCACGCACGTCAACTACCGCACCGGCGCCATGCACGACATGGCCGCGGTCACGCGACGCGCGCACGAAGCGGGCGCGCTGGTCGTCTGGGACCTGTGCCACAGCGCCGGCGCAGTGGAAGTGGACCTGCACGCGGCGGGCGCCGACTTCGCCATCGGCTGCGGCTACAAGTACCTCAATGGCGGCCCCGGCGCGCCGGCCTTCGCCTGGGTGCACCCGCGCCACGCCGACCGCTTCTGGCAGCCGCTTTCCGGCTGGTGGAGCCACGCCGCGCCCTTTGCTTTCACGCCGGACTACCAGCCGGCGCCGGGCATCGCCCGCTACCTGTGCGGCACGCAGCCGATCCTGAGCCTCACCGCGCTGGAATGCGGCCTCGACACCTTCCTGGCGGCGCAGCCGCTGGGCGGCATGGCGGCCTTGCGCCGCAAGTCGCTCGCGCTCACCGACTGCTTCATCGCGCTGGTGGAAGAGCGCTGCGCCGGCCACGGCCTGGGCCTGGCGACGCCGCGCGAGCACGCGCTGCGCGGCTCGCAGGTGTGCCTGACGCGGGATGTCGGCGCCTACGCCATCGTGCAGGCGCTGATCGCGCGCGGCGTCATCGGCGACTTCCGCGCCGGCCGGCCCGACATCCTGCGTTTCGGCTTCACGCCCCTGTACCTGGGCTTCGAGGACTGCTGGAACGCCGTGGAGCACCTGCGCCAGGTGCTGGAAAGCGGCGAGTGGGGCCGCGAGGAATTCAACCGCCAGCACGCGGTGACCTGAAATGACGCAGCAAGCCAAACCCGAAGACATCGTCCACGCCGAGCGCGCGCAGCTGGATTTCAGCCGCGACATGAGCTATGGCGACTACCTGCAGCTCGACGCGATCCTCAACGCGCAGAAGCCGCTCTCGCCCGAGCACAACGAGATGCTGTTCATCGTGCAGCACCAGACCAGCGAGCTGTGGATGAAGCTGATGCTGCACGAGCTGTCGGCCGCCATCGCATGCATCGCCCGCGACGAACTGCCGCCGGCCTTCAAGATGCTGGCACGCGTCTCGCGCATCATGGAGCAGCTGGTGCACGCCTGGGACGTGCTGGCCACGATGACGCCGCCCGAGTACAGCGCCATCCGGCCCTACCTGGCCAACTCCAGCGGCTTCCAGAGCTGGCAATACCGCTGCATCGAGTTCCGCCTCGGAAACAAGAACGCCGCCATGCTGAAGCCGCACGCACACCACGCCGAGCGGCTGGCGGCGGTGCAGCAGGCCTTCGAGTTGCCGTCGCTGTACGACGAATGTCTGCGGCTGCTGGCCCGCCGGGGCCTGCCGGTGCCGGCCGACCACGTGGAGCGCGACTGGACCCAGCCTTACGAGTCCAGCGACGGCGTGGAGCAGGCCTGGCTGGTGGCCTACCGCAAGCCGGAACAGCACTGGGACCTCTACCAGCTGGGCGAGGAGCTGACGGACCTCGAAGATGCCTTCCGCCTATGGCGTTTCCGCCATGTCACGACCGTGGAGCGCGTGATCGGCTTCAAGCGCGGCACCGGTGGCACCGGCGGCGTCAGCTACCTGCGGAAAATGTTGGACGTGGTGTTGTTCCCGGAAATCTGGAAGCTGCGAACGGACCTTTGATACCTCCTTTTTGGTATGCCTTCTGGAACGGTTGAGGTAGGATTTACCCGAAAGCAGGAGGTCGGGGCGGTGCGAGTGGGGCGATCAGGTTGGATCACGGGAGGCATCGTGCTGGCCACGTTCGCGGCCGCCGGCTTCCGGACCTGGAACCACCAGCCGCTGGTCGCGCCCAGCTCGCCCGTGCTGCGGCTCGCCCTGCACATCCCCGGCGTCGATGCCGCCGCCCCCTTCGAACCCACCCGCGCCTTTGGCGACCTGTTCGGCGTGTCCACGGCCGCCACGGTGCTGCCCACCGGGCCCCGCGAGAGCACCAGCCTGTGGCACCAGCAGGGCTTCCTGCTGGCTGGCGATCCGGCGCTGGTGGTGTTCACGCAGACCCAGCGGCTGGCCCCCGACGGCCGGCCGGCGCTCGCCCGGGCCGAGGCGCCCAGCATCAGCGCCGCGGTCTACCGCCTGTCCGACGGCCGCTGGAAACTGGCCGGCGCCAGCCGCGACTTCGCGCACGCGAGGGCCTGGGGCGAAGCCCCGGCGCCGCGCGGCCCCCTGCAGGTGATGCAGTTTCCCGACGGTGCCGTGGCTTTCTTCGTCGACGAGGCGGGAGAAAGCCTGGGCGACACCCAGGTCGGCAAGAGCGTCTGGGCCTTCGCGAACGGCGCCTGGCATGACCTCGGCTACGTCCAGACCGGCGGCGACAACGAAAGCGCGACCGGCAGCGAGGAAGAGCCCTACCGCTTCAGCGGCAGCATCTCGATGGTGCCCGGCTCCGGGCGCTACCCGGACCTGCGGGTTGACCGCGAAGGCACCATGCAGGACGACCAGGACCGCGTGGTGACGGCAACCGACACGCGCTACGTGTTCACCGGGCGCAGCTACGAAGAAGCGCCCATGCGCAACTAGGCCGGCCCGCCGCCGTACAGCCAGGGCTGGTCCATCAGCGCCGCCCCGCGCGCGCGCAGCGCCAGGTTGCGGCCCCAGCGCAGCGGCCCTGCCGCGTGGAAGATCGCGCCGTTGCGGCGCGACGCCTGCTGCACCCGCGCCACCCGCTCCCAGCGATTGAGCGCATAGCGGCGCAGCAGGGTGGGCACGTCCAGCACGCGTTCGTCGGCCACGCCCAGCAGCTTCTCCAGCTCGCAGGCATCCTCGATCGCCATGCCCGCGCCCTGGGCGAGGTAAGGCCGCATCGGATGCGCGGCATCGCCCAGCAACGCGATGCGGCCGCGCGCCAGCGCCTCGTCGCCCGCCACCGGAGCGCGGTCATGCAGCGCCCACAAGCGCCATTGCGGCACGGCCTGCAAGAGGGCTCGCGCCGCGCTGCTGATGGCGCCGGTGGCGGCATGCAGTTCGGCGGCCACCGCGGCATGATTCCAGTCGCGCGGGTCGCCGACCACTTCGCCTTCCACCACGCAGACCACGTTGAGCCAGTCGCCGCCGCGCACCGGGTACGCGACCAGGTGCATGCGGGGCGCCAGCCACACGCTCACCTCGGGCCCGCGCAATTCCGCCGGCAAGCCGGCGCGATGCGCCAGGCCGCGGTAGGCGAGATGCCCGGTGCGCTCGGGCGGCGCATCTCCGCACACCACGGCGCGGATCGGGCTCCACAGACCGTCCGCGGCGGCCAGCGCATCGCCTTCCACCTCCGGCCCGCCCTCGGCGCGCAGCCGCACGCAGCCTTCGGCGCTGCTCGCGCCGAGCACCTTGCGCCCCGCATGCAGGCGCACGCCGGACTGCTGCGCGCGCTCCAGCAGCGCCGCGTGCAGGTCGGCGCGGTGCACGGTGAGGTAAGGCGCGCCGTAGCGCGCCTCGAAATCCGCCAGCTCCATGGCGGCGAGTTCGCCACCGCCCACGGCATCGCGCACGCGCAGCCGCGGCGGCTGCCACACCTGCTGCGCGAGCGGGCCGTCCAGCAGGCCCCAGGCGCGCAGGATGCGCGTGACGTTGGGCCCCAGCTGGATGCCGGCGCCCACCTCGGAAAACGCGGCCGCCTGTTCGAACAGGCGCGCCTCCCAGCCGGCCCGGCGTGCCGCCAGCGCCGCCGCCAGCCCGCCGATGCCGCCGCCGGCGATCAGCAGCTCGCGCGTCACTCCTGCAGCAACTGGCGCATCACGAACGGAAGGATGCCGCCGTTGCGGTAGTACTCGACCTCGATCGGCGTGTCGATGCGCAGTGTCACCGTGTGTTCTTCGGTGCTGCCGTCGGCGCGCGTCACGATCAATTGCGCATCGCTTTGCGGCCGCAGGTCCGGGTCCGGAATGACGGCTATCAGTTCCGAGCCGTCGAGGCGCAGCGATTGCCAGGTGGTGCTGCCCTGGAACTGCAGCGGCAGCACGCCCATGCCCACCAGGTTGCTGCGGTGGATGCGCTCGAAGCTGCGCGCCACCACGGCCTTGATCCCCAGCAGCAGCGTGCCCTTGGCCGCCCAGTCACGCGACGAGCCCGTGCCGTACTCCTCGCCGGCGAACACCACCGTGGGCCGGCCCTCGGCGATGTACTTCATCGCCGCGTCGTAGATGAACATCTTCTCCGTGTTGCCCTGGGCGTCGCGGTACAGCGTGACGCCGCCCTCCTCGCGCGAGCCGTCGGCGCGCGCCGGGATCATCAGGTTCTTGATGCGCACGTTGGCGAAGGTGCCGCGCATCATCACCTCATGGTTGCCGCGCCGCGCGCCGTAGCTGTTGAAGTCCGGCTTCAGCACGCCGTGCTCGATCAGCCAGCGGCCCGCGGGCGAGCTTTCCTTGATGGAGCCGGCCGGCGAGATGTGGTCGGTGGTGATGGAGTCGCCGAACATCGCCATCACGCGCGCCTGGCGGATCTCCACCGAGCCCGCCTCGGGTTCCGCCAGCGCGAAGCCGTCGAAGAAGGGCGGCTCGGCGATGTACGTGCTCTTGGGCCAGCTGTAGGTCTCGCCGCTGACCCCGTGGATCTGCTCCCACAGCGCGCCCGGGTCCGACTGCACCTTGCTGTAGTTGGCGCCGAAGGCCTTGCCGTTCATGGCGTACTTCATCAGCTTGTGGATCTCGTCGCTGGACGGCCAGATGTCGCCCAGCCAGACGTCCTTGCCGTCCTCGCCCTGGCCGACCGGCTCCGTCATCAGGTCCTTCAGCACGGTGCCGGCAATGGCGTAGGCCACCACCAGCGGCGGGCTGGCGAGGAAGTTGGCCTTCAGGTTCGGGTGGATGCGCGCCTCGAAGTTGCGGTTGCCCGAAAGCACGGCGGCGCACACGAGATCGCTCTTGGTGATCGCCTCGTTGATCTCCGGCGTCAGGTCGCCAGCATTGCCGATGCAGGTGGTGCAGCCGTAGCCGGCCACCGTGAAGCCCAGCTGCTCCAGGTAAGGCAGCAGGCCCGACTTGGTGAGGTACTCGGTGACGATGCGCGAGCCGGGCGCCAGCGAGGTCTTGACGTGCGGCTTGACCCTCAGGCCCTTCTCCACCGCCTTCTTCGCCAGCAGGCCCGCGGCCAGCATCACGCCGGGGTTGGACGTGTTGGTGCAGCTGGTGATGGCGGCGATCAGCACGTCGCCGTTGCCGATGGTGATGGGGCCCACTTCCACCGGCGGCACGGACATCGCGTGCGAGGCCGTCAAGGTCGGCTTGTTGGCCTCCATCTCCATCTCGAAGCGGGGCGCCGCCACCGGCGTCGGCGGGCTGTCCGGCGTGTGCGTGCCGTGTTCCTGGTCCGGCGCGTCCAGCAGGTGGCGCGTCAGCAGCAGCTCGGGCGCCTGGTTGAAGCCGTTGTCCGCCACCGGCTTGGAGAACAGCGACTTGAAGGTGCTGGCCACCTTGCCGATCTCGATGCGGTCCTGCGGGCGCTTCGGGCCCGACAGGCTCGGCGTCACCGTGCCCAGGTCCAGCGTTACCACCGAGCTGTAGTCGATCTCGCCGGCCGCCGGCACGCCGAACATCTGCTGCGCGCGGAAGTAGGCTTCCAGCGCCTTCACTTCTTCCTTGCTGCGGCCGGTGCCCTCGAAGTATTCGATGGTCTTCTCGTCCACCGGGAAGAAGCCCATGGTGGCGCCGTACTCGGGCGCCATGTTGCCGATGGTGGCCCGGTCCGGCACCGACAGGCTGCGCGTGCCCTCGCCGAAGAACTCGACGAACTTGCCCACCACCTTGTGCTTGCGCAGCAGCTCGGTGACCGTCAGCACCAGGTCGGTCGCGGTGCAGCCTTCGCGCAGGCGGCCCTTGAACTCGAAGCCGACGACGTCCGGCGTCAGGAAGTAGACCGGCTGGCCCAGCATGGCCGCTTCGCCCTCAATGCCGCCAACGCCCCAACCCACCACGCCGATGCCGTTGATCATCGTCGTGTGGCTGTCGGTGCCGACCAGCGAGTCGAAGTAGTAGACGTCGTCGCCGGTCTTGTGCACGCCGCGTGCCAGGTACTCGAGGTTGACCTGGTGCACGATGCCGAAGCCGGGCGGCACGACGCCGAAGGTGTCGAAGGCCTGCATGCCCCACTTCATGAACTGGTAGCGCTCGCGGTTGCGCTGGAACTCCAGCTTCATGTTCAGGTCCAGCGCGTCGCGCGTGCCGTAGTAGTCCACCATCACCGAGTGGTCCACGACCAGGTCCACGGGCACCAGCGGTTCGATGGCGTTGACGTTCTTGCCGAGCCGCTGTGCGGCGCTGCGCATCGCGGCCAGGTCGGCCAGCAGCGGCACGCCGGTGAAGTCCTGCAGCACCACGCGCGCCACCGTGAACGGGATCTCGGTGGTGCGGTCGGCGTTGGGGAACCAGTTGGCGACCTGCTGCACGTGCTCGGCCGTGACCTTCTGGCCATCGCAGTTGCGCAGCACGGATTCCAGCACGATGCGCATGGAAACCGGCAGCCGCTTGATCTTGGGAAATTGCTCTGCCAGCTTGGGCAGGGAGTAGAACTTGCCGGATTTGCCGGTGGCGGGACGGAAGTTCTGCAGGGTGTGGTCGAACGCGTTTTGTGACATTCTGGGCCTCGGCGTTGTTCGTTTGCCCGATTGTGCCGTCACTTGCGGCGACGGGGGAACAACGCCCCGTGACAGTCGGTCTTTACGCCGGGAGATAGCGCACAGACAGCACCCCTGCTATCGCGCGAATTTCCGCGAGCAGCTGCGCGTTCACCGCGCTGTCCACGTCCACCAGGGTATAGGCCATGTCGCCGCGCGACTTGTTGACCATGTTGTGGATGTTGAGGCCGGCACGCGCCAGCGCAGTGGAGATCTGGCCCACCATGTTGGGCACGTTGGCGTTGGCAATGGCTACGCGCCAGCGCGACTCGCGCCCCATCTCCACCTGCGGGAAGTTGACCGCGTTGCGGATCGTGCCGTGCTCCAGGAACTCGCGCAGCTGGTCCGCCACCATGGCGGCGCAGTTGTCTTCGGCCTCGCGCGTGGAAGCGCCCAGGTGCGGAAAAGCGAGCACTTTCGCATGCGCCAGGATGCCTGGATGCGGGAAATCGCAGACGTACCAGGCCAGCTGCTGCGCGTCCAGCGCCTGCAGCGCCGCCCCGTCGTCGACCACGCCTTCGCGCGAAAAGTTCAGCAGCACGGATTCGGGCTTCAGCAGCCGCAGGTTGTCCGCGTTCACCAGGTGGCGGGTCGCCGGCACCAGCGGCACGTGCAATGAAACGAAAGTGGCGTTCTTCAGCACCTCGTTGACGCTGGCGGCCCGCTTCACCTGCGAAGGCAGGCTCCAGGCCGCGTCGACCGTGATCTCCGGGTCGTAGCCCAGCACCTGCATGCCCAGCTTGATGGCGGCGTCGGCCACGAGGCAGCCCACCTTGCCCAGCCCGATGACGCCTAGCGTCTGGTTGGCCAGTTCGGCGCCGGCAAAGGCCTTCTTGCCGTCCTCGATGGCTTTCTCGAGCGGGCCGCCCGCGCCCTGCAGGCCGGCGACGAAGCGCTGCGCCGGCGCCAGGTTGCGCGCCGCCATCAGCATGCCGGCGAGCACCAGTTCCTTGACCGCGTTGGCATTGCCGCCGGGCGCGTTGAACACCGGCACGCCGCGGGCGCTCAGGTCCTTGACCGGGATGTTGTTGGTGCCGGCGCCGGCGCGCGCGATGGCCAGCACGGAGGAAGGGATGGACATCGCATGCAGGTCGGCGGAGCGCACCAGGATGGCGTCCGGCTCCGCGATGTCCTTGCCCACGACGAAGCTGCCGGGCGGCAGCCGGTCGAGACCGCTTCGGGATATGGAATTGAGAACCAGTATCCCGAAAGGTCTGTCAGGCATGTTGTCTCTCGAAGTCCTGCATGTACTTCACGAGGGCCTGCACGCCCTCGATCGACATGGCGTTGTAGATGGAGGCGCGCATGCCGCCGACCGAGCGGTGGCCCTTCAGCTGGATCATGCCGCCCGCGGCCGCGCCCTTGAGGAAGGCCTCGTCCAGCGTCTCGTCCTTCAGCTTGAAGGGCACGTTCATCAGCGAGCGGTCTTCCTTCGCCACCGGGTTGCGGAAGAAGCTGCTGGCGTCCAGGAAGTCGTACAGGATCTTCGCCTTGCGGGCGTTGTGCGCCTCGACCGCCGCGATGCCGCCGTTGGCCTTGAAGTGCTTCAGCACCAGGCCCACGATGTAGATCGCGTAGGTGGGCGGCGTGTTGTACATCGAGTCGTTCTCGCCCTGCACCTGGTAGTTGAAGGCCGAGGGCGTGATGGGCAGCGCGTGGCCCAGCATGTCGTCGCGCACGACGACGATGGTCAGGCCCGAGGGGCCGATGTTCTTCTGCGCGCCGGCGTAGATCAGGCCGTACTTGCTGACGTCGATGGGGCGCGACAGGATGTCCGAGGACATGTCGGCCACCAGCGGCACGCGGCCGGTGTCGGGCGTCCAGTGGTACTGCACGCCGCCGATGGTTTCGTTGGAACAGATGTGCACGTAGCTGGCGGCGGGGTCCAGCTTCCAGGCGGACTGCTTGGGAATGGAGACGTTGTCGCCCTGCACCGCGACCTGGGCCTGGCCGTAGCGCGTGGCTTCCTTGTGCGACTTCTTCGACCAGTCGCCGGTGATGGCGTAGTCGGCCTTGCCGTTGCGGCCGATCAGGTTCATCGGGACGATGGCGTTCTCGCCGATCGCGCCGCCCTGCATGAACAGCACCTTGTAGTTCGAGGGCACGCCCATCAGCTCGCGCAGCAGGCCTTCGGCCTCGGCGTAGATGCCCATGAACTCCTTGCCGCGGTGGCTCATCTCCATGACGGACATGCCGCAGCCGTGCCAATCCAGCATTTCCTCGGCGGCCTGCCGCAGCACCGCTTCGGGCAGGGTGGCGGGACCGGGGCTGAAATTGAAGACGCGGGTCATGGCAAGGCTCTTTCGGGAAATTCGGGGAAACGGGGCAGCCAGCATACAAGATGCGGCAAACCCCGCCGGGCCCGGGGCGTTCCATGACCTGGGAGGTCATGGAAGCGCGGCTGCGCAGGCCCTAACATCCCCGCCATGCAGAATTTGGATCCTGCCCGGCGCAAGCCCTTCGGCGAGCACCTGCGCTTCTGGCGCCAGCACCGCCGCATGAGCCAGCTGGACCTGGCCGGCGAGGCGGACATCTCGACCCGCCACCTGAGTTTCGTGGAAACCGGCCGCTCCGTGCCCAGCCGCGAGATGGTGCTGAGGCTGGCCGAGCGGCTGGACGTGCCGCTGCGCGAACGCAATGCGCTGCTGGTGGCGGCCGGCTACGCGCCCATGTACCGCGAGCGGCCGCTCTCGGACCCTGCCCTGGCGCCCGCCCGCGAGGCGGTGCAGCTGATCCTGTCCGGCCACGAACCCTGGCCCGCGCTGGCGGTGGACCGGCACTGGAACCTGGTGGCCCACAACGCCATGGTGCCGCACCTGCTGGCGGCCGCCGAGGACCCCGCCCTGCTGCAAGGGCCGGTGAACGTGCTGCGCCTGAGCCTGCACCCGCGCGGGCTGGCCAAGCGCATCGTCAACCTGGGCCAGTGGCGGCACCACCTGTTCGAGCGCCTGCGCCAGCAGGTCGCTGCCACCGGCGACGCGGGCCTCATCGCGCTGCAGAAGGAGCTGGAGTCCTATCCGGTCCCTCCGGGCGCCGACGACACCCGGCTGGCCGGCGAACTGCTGGGCGTGGCGATGCCGCTGCGCTTCCGCACGCCGCAAGGCCCCATCCTGTCCTTCATCAGCACCACCACCGTGTTCGGCTCGCCGGTGGACGTGACCCTGCAGGAGCTGGCGCTGGAGACCTTCTTCCCGGCGGACCCGGAAACGGGCGCGGCCCTGCGCGCCCTGGCGGCTTCGGCTGCTTAGACCGTCGCCTCGGCCGGCCGCGCCACCGGCGGCTGGTGGATGCGCGCCTCGAAGGCCCGCAGGCGCTTGTAGACGGAGATCAGTTCCACGATCGTGCTCCAGCTGTACACGAGGTACTGGAAGGACTCGGTCACCTTGTCGAAGGCACGCGCGATCTGCTGGTAGACGCCCAGCGTGATGACACCCGCGATGACGGTGGGCCCCATCGCCACCAGCGGCACCAGCACGCTGGCCTGCAGGTAGGACCACTTCACCACGTCGAAGTAGAGGTAGTGGAAGAACAGGCGGAAGTAGTTGCGGCGCACGCCCAGGAACAGCGACTGCGCCACCGGGGGCGTAGCGCGCGCCACGTCGTCTTCGCCGTAGACCAGCTCCTTGCGGTAGGCCGCTTCCACGCGCTGGTTGTTGAACTCCAGCCCGGGCAGCAGGATGCCGGTGAAGGCCAGCACCACGGTGCCGAGGGCTGCCCAGCCGAGCGACACCCACACCAGCGAGTGCGGGACGGCGCCGAGGATGGGGATCGACGTGATCTTGTCCGAGAGCGTCCAGAGGATCGGAAGGAACGCAGCCAAGGTCATCAGGCTGCGCATGAGGTCCACGCCCAGGCCTTGCATGATGGAGGCGAAGCGCATCGTGTCCTCCTGCACGCGCTGCGCCGCCCCTTCGACGGTGCGCAGCGTGTCCCAGTGGGCCATGTAGTACTGGTTCATCGCCTGGCGCCAGCGGAACACGTAGTGCTTGACGAAGAAGTCGACCACCACGGCCACCGTCACGTAGACCATGGCGATGGACAGGAAGGTGGCCACCTGCTTCCAGTACTGCGAAGCGTCGATGGAACCCGGCTTGTCGAGCGCCTTCTGCAGCAGGTCGTAGAAGGTGCCGAACCACTCGTTGATCCGGACGTCCAGCTGCACGCGGTACCAGGTGGCGTACAGGATCAGGGCCGTGCCGAACACCGACCAGGGAAGCCAGCGGCGCGACAGGAAGAAGGAACGGAACATTGTTGTCCTAGGTTTTGCTTTCGGGCGTTGCGGGATGCTAGCGGTTCGCGGCCCGGCCGCGCGGAGCTGTGCTTTTTCGATAGCAGGCCGGGGAGGCTGGCCGCGGGCTTGCCGGGGGCGTCGGACCTGTCGGACAGGACCGGCCGGCGCCCGACTACGCAACGGGATGCACCATGCGACCCGGCAAATCCGGATTGGTTCTGCCGGCCTGCGCAAAGCCTCCTGCTGGCCCAAGGTCCAATGCTCCCGGCCATCACCCGTCGACTACCCTCGGCCCACCGAAGCTCTGCCGAGGGAGTTCATCATGTCCCCTGCCCTGCTGCGTGCGGTGTTGGCCTGCGCGCTCGTGTGCACCTGCCTGCCGCTGGCGGCACAGGACGTCCTGAAACGCATCGCCGCACGCCAGCAGGTGAACCTCGGCTACGCCGAGAACGCGGCGCCGTTTTCCTTCCGGACCGCGGGCGGTCCATCCGGCTATGCGGTCGAACTGTGCGTCGCGGTCGTGGAGCGCCTGAAACGCGAGCTGGGCGTCCAGCAGTTGCCAGTCCGTTTCGTGCCCGTGGACCAGGATTCCGTCGCGCGCCTGGTGGCCGCCAATTCGGTCGACCTGCTGTGCGCCGGCGTCTCCGACACGCCCGCCCGCCGCGTGACGATGGCCTTTTCCTCCCCGATCTTCTTCTCCTCGGTGAAGCTGCTGGTGCGCAGCGAGGACGGGCCGCAGTCGCTGCAGGCTCTCAAGGGCCGCACCGTGGCGCTCCTGGGCCGGACCACGGCCGAAGCGGCGGTGAACGCTATCAACAAGCAGCAGGGCCTGGGCCTGCAGGTCGCCCCGGTCGTCAGCCCGGAAGCAGCCCTGTCGCAGCTGCGCCTGCACCAGGCCGATGCCTGGGCCCGCGACGAGGTCCTGCTGCTGGGCGCGCTGGCGCGCGAGTCCGATGCGCGGAAGTTCACGCTGTTGCCCGACACGCTCTCGACGGAAACCATCGCGCTCGCCATGCCGCAGGACGCGCAGCTGCAGCGCGTGGCCAACGAAGCCCTCGCGGAACTCGCGCGCTCGGGCCGGCTGGAGGCCATCTACGAGCGATGGTTCGTCCAGCCGAATCCGGCTGCGGCTGCGGGCCTGAAATTCCCGCTGTCGCCTCAGCTGAAGGCGGAATTCGCCCGCGCCCGCTGAGGCGCGCCATGAAAAAACGGCCCCGCGGGGCCGTTCTTCATGGAGCGGGGGTCCTCAGACCGTCACTTCCTTCGCCGCGTCCGCGTATTCCTGGATCTGGTCGAAGTTCATGTAGCGGTAGACCTTGGCGCCATTGGCGTTGATCACACCCATGTCGGCCTGGTACTCCGCCACCGTCGGCAGGCGGCCCAGCTTGGAGGCGATGGCCGCCAGCTCCGCGGAGCCCAGGAACACCTGCGTGTTCTTGCCCAGGCGGTTCGGGAAGTTGCGGGTCGACGTGGAGATGACGGTGGCGCCTTCCCGCACCTGCGCCTGGTTGCCCATGCACAGCGAGCAGCCGGGCATTTCGGTGCGCGCGCCGGCGCCGCCGAAGTTGGCGTAATGGCCTTCCTTGGTCAGCTCCTCCTGGTCCATCTTGGTCGGCGGGGCGACCCACAGCTTGACCGGGATGTCGCGCTTGCCTTCGAGCAGCAGCGAAGCGGCGCGGAAGTGGCCGATGTTGGTCATGCACGAGCCGATGAAGGCTTCGTCGATCTTGGTGTTCTGCACTTCGGACAGCGGCTTCACGTCGTCCGGGTCGTTCGGGCAGCACAGCAGCGGCTCGGTGATCTCGGCCAGGTCGATCTCGATCACGTGGGCGTACTCGGCGTCCTTGTCCGCTTCCAGCAGGTCCGGGTTGGCCATCCAGGCCTCGACGGCCTGGATGCGGCGCTCCAGCGTGCGCTTGTCCGCGTAGCCCTGCGCGATCATGTTCTTCATCAGGACCACGTTGGACTGCAGGTACTCGAGGACCGGTTCCTTGTTCAGCTTGACCGTGCAGCCGGCGGCGGAGCGCTCGGCGGAGGCGTCGGACAGCTCGAAAGCCTGTTCCACCTTCAGGTTCGGCAGGCCTTCGATTTCCAGGATGCGGCCCGAGAACTCGTTGATCTTGCCGGCCTTGGCGACCGTCAGCAGGCCCTTCTTGATGCCGTAGTAGGGGATGGCATGCACCAGGTCGCGCAGCGTGATGCCGGGCTGCATCTCGCCCTTGAAGCGCACCAGCACGGATTCGGGCATGTCCAGCGGCATCACGCCGGTGGCGGCGGCGAAGGCCACCAGGCCGGAGCCGGCCGGGAAGCTGATGCCGATCGGGAAGCGGGTGTGGCTGTCGCCGCCGGTGCCCACGGTATCGGGCAGCAGCAGGCGGTTCAGCCAGCTGTGGATGACGCCGTCACCGGGACGCAGGGCCACGCCGCCGCGGTTGGAGATGAAGGCGGGCAGCTCGCGGTGCGTCTTGACGTCCACGGGCTTCGGGTAGGCCGCGGTGTGGCAGAAGGACTGCATCACCATGTCGGCGCTGAAGCCCAGGCAGGCCAGGTCCTTCAGCTCGTCGCGGGTCATCGGACCCGTCGTGTCCTGAGAACCGACGGTGGTCATGCGCGGCTCGCAATACGTGCCGGGACGGATGCCCTGGCCTGCCGGCAGGTGGCAGGCGCGGCCCACCATCTTCTGCGCCAGCGTGAAGCCCTTGCCGGAGTCGACCGGCGCCTTGGGCAGGCGGAAGGTGGTGGAAGCGCCGAGGCCCAGGAACTGGCGGGCGCTGGCGGTCAGCGAGCGGCCGATGATCAGGTTGATGCGGCCGCCGGCGCGCACTTCGTCCAGCAGCACGTCGCTCTTGAGCGCGAAGCGCTCGACGACCTCGCCGGCCTTCTCGATGGTGCCCTCGTAGGGGAAGATGTCGATGACGTCGCCCATCTCCAGCTTGGCGACGTCCACTTCGATCGGCAGGCAGCCGGAGTCTTCCTGCGTGTTGAAGAAGATGGGGGCGATCTTGCCGCCCAGCGTGACGCCGCCGAAGCGCTTGTTCGGCACGAAGGGGATGTCCTGGCCGGTCATCCAGACCACGCTGTTGGTGGCGGACTTGCGGGAAGAACCGGTGCCGACCACGTCGCCCACGTAGGCGACCACGTGGCCCTTGGCCTTGAGTTCCTCGACGAACTTCATCGGGCCGCGCTTGCCGTCTTCTTCCGGCTTGAAAGCCGTGCCGGGGCGCGTGTTCTTCAGCATGGCCAGCGCATGCAGCGGGATGTCGGGGCGCGACCAGGCGTCCGGGGCGGGCGACAGGTCGTCGGTGTTGGTTTCACCGGGCACCTTGAAGACGGTGACGGTGATCTTCTGCGGCACTTCCTGGCGGCTGGTGAACCACTCGGCGTCGGCCCAGGACTGGATCACTTCCTTGGCGAACGCGTTGTTGGCCTTCGCCTTGGCCGCGACGTCGTGGAAGTAATCGAACATCAGCAGCGTCTTCTTCAGGCCGTCGGCGGCGACCTGCGCCACCTCCGCGTCGTCCAGCAGGTCGATCAGGGGCTTGACGTTGTAGCCGCCGACCATGGTGCCGAGCAGCTCGGTGGCCAAGGCCCGGGAAATCGCGTTGACCTGGAAATCCCCATGCGCCACGGCGGCGAGGAAGCTCGCCTTCACCTTGGCCGCGTCGTCCACGCCCGGCGGCACGCGGTTCGCCAGCAGGTCCAGCAGGAAGGCTTCTTCCTTCGCCGGGGCCGACTTGATCAGCTCGATCAGGTCGGCGGTCTGCTTCGCGGACAGCGGCAGCGGGGGGATGCCGAGCGCGGCGCGTTCGGCAACGTGGTCAACGTAGGCTTGCAACATGGGGTCTCTCCGTACAAATCTCTCGCGCTATTGCGCGGTCTTGGGCGCCGGCTCCAGCAGGTTCACCGGCGGCCGGGTCTTCATTTCTTCCGCGAACTTCACCTGTTCGGGGCTCTGGCACTCGTCGGCCAGGCGGCGGCCTTCCTTCTGGCTCATCAGCATGGACTTGTTGCCAAGCTGCAGCCACAGGGCGCCGCGCACCGTGTCCTCGAGGCGGATCGCGCCGGTCTTGCTTTCGACCGGGTGCATCACGAAGCGGTTGAGGCCGGCGGACACGAGGAAGTAGCCCTCGCGGCGGCGCGGCGTGACCTTGACGTGGGCGCCGAGCTCGCACTTGATCTCGCCGGTGTAGACACGCTTGGCGACATCCAGTTCCGCGGCATTGAGCTTGTCGGCCGGATCGTTTTCTTCGACCGGGGTGTTTTCCTCGATCGCCTGGCGGCGGCTCGCGGCTGGCTTGGCCAGCGCCTTCTTGGTTTCGGCGCGGGTGGGCTTGGCGGCGGGCTTCGCCGGCTCCTGCGCAAAGGCGGCGGCGGACAGCGAGGCGATCAGGAACGAGGCGAACAGGACCTTCATGGAATGGTCTCCCATTGACGTTTAGGGACGCGCGGTGGCGAACCACCCGCGCGCATCATCCGGGAGCTGCCGCCCGGTGGCATGCGCTCTTTCGAGCACCTGCCAGTAGTAGCGGTAGCTGGCCCGGTCCTCGAGTTTGCCGTCGAAACTGATCGGTGCCCAGCCCGCGGCCTCCGCGGCCGCGAGGAGTTGTGACGCCTTGTGAATTTCGTTTGCCGTCGGAGCGAACACTTCGACGATCGCCCTGATCTGGTCGGGGTGGATCGACCACATGCGCGTGTAACCGAACTCGTTGGCCGCACGCGACGCCGCGGCGCGGAAAGCCGCCTGGTCCTTGAATTCCGTCACGACGCCATGCGAAGGCACCTTGCCATGGGCATGGCACGCGGACGATATTTCGAGCTTGGCACGCACCACCAGCGGGTGCGTGAACTGGCCCTGCACGCCCATTCCCGCGCTGGGGATGGCGCCGCCGTGCGCGGAGACGAAATCCATCAGCCCGAAGCTGAGGGACTGCATGCGCGGGTGCGCGGCGATGTCGAAGGCGCGATGCACGGCCGCGGGCGATTCGATCAGGCCTTGCAGCGCCAGGTTCTTCGCGCCGGCGGCGTCCAGCGCGCGGGCGGCGCGCTCGACGTCCTGCACCGTCTCCACCTTGGGCAGCATCACGTGCACCAGCTTGTGGCCCGCCTGGCCGACGATGGTGGCGATGTCGTCCTCGAAAGCCGGATGGTCGACCGGGTGCACGCGCACCGCGACGCGCGCATCGGGCGCCGCGCCCAGCGCGAGTTCGGTGACCAGCGCCGCGTGCTCCTTCTCGCCGCCGACCGGCGCGCCGTCCTCGCAATCGAGCGTGACGTCGAACACCACCGAGCCGAACTCCTGCGCCAGCTCCGCCTGCAACTGCAGGCTCTTGCGCATGCGGGCTTCGACGCCGCTGTAGTGGTCGCACACCGGCAGCGTGCCGGTGCGGGCCTGGGCTCCAAGAAGGACGTCGCGCGGGTGTTGGCTCATGCCGCCCTCTTCGCGATGATGAACAGCCGCGGGAAGGCCAGCAGGAGCTTGCCGTCCGCGCGCACGGGGTAGTCCGCGGCGATGCGCCGCTGGTACTCCGCCAGGTAGTCCTTGCGCTGCTGGTCGTCCAGCCGCGCGACGAAGGGCTTCAGCCCGGTGGCACTGACCCATTCCACGATGGCCGCAGGCGTTTCCATGCGGTGCTGGTAGATGGTGTGCCAGGTGTCGACCTCCTGCGCCAGCGGCGCGAGCAGGTCGTAGTAAGTCGTGAGGGGCAAGCGGCCGATGCGCAGCTTGCCCGGGTCGCCGATGGTGGACGCGAACGCCGGCAGCAAGGCCACGTTGCGCATCTCGGCGTGGGTGGGCTCGTCCCAGTTGTCCGGCATCTGCACGGCCAGCACGCCGCCGGGCGCCAACAGCGAGAACAGGCGCGGGAACAGGGCCTCGTGGCCCGGCACCCATTGCAGCGCCGCGTTGGCGTAGATCAGGTCCGGGGCCTGCGCCGGCTGCCAGCTGCCGATGTCGGCCAGCTCGAAGCGCGTTCCGGGCAGGCGCTGGCACGCGCTTTCCACCATGGCGGGCGAGTTGTCGACACCGACGACTTCCGCATCCGGAAAGCGCTGCACCAGCAGCTCCGTGGAGTTGCCCGGGCCGCAGCCCAGGTCCACCACGTGTTTCGCATGGGCCAGCGGAACCCGCGCCAGCAATTCACGGGCCGGACGCGTGCGTTCGTCCTCGAAGCGGCTGTAGAGCGCGGGGTTCCAGTCGGCCATGCTGTCTTTGCCTTACAGCAGGTGGGCCACGCCTTGCTGCTCTTCCTGCAGCTCGTTCAGCGTGAGGTTGATGCGCTCTTGCGAGAAGGCGTCGATCTCCAGGCCCTTCACGACCTCGTACTTGCCGTCCTTGGTGGTGACGGGGAAGCCGAACATCGTGTCCTTCGGAATGCCGTAGTCGCCATTGGACGGGATGCCCATGGTGACCCACTTGCCGTTGGTGCCCAGGGCCCAGTCGTGCATGTGGTCGATGGCGGCGTTGGCAGCCGATGCGGCGGAGGACAGGCCGCGCGCTTCGATGATGGCGGCGCCGCGCTTGCCGACGGTGGGCAGGAACACGTTCTTGTTCCATTCCTGGTCGTTGATCAGGTCCTTGACGGCCTTGCCGTTCACAGTGGCGAAGCGGTAGTCGGCGTACATGGTGGGCGAGTGGTTGCCCCACACCGTCAGCTTCTCGATGTCCTTCACTTGCGTGCCGGTCTTGGCGGCCACTTGCGAGAGCGCGCGGTTGTGGTCCAGGCGCAGCATGGCGGTGAAGTTCTCGCGCGGCAGGCTGGGCGCGCTCTTCATCGCGATGTAGGCGTTGGTGTTGGCGGGGTTGCCGACGACCAGCACCTTGACATTGCGGGAAGCGACCTTGTCCAGCGCCTTGCCCTGGGCCGTGAAGATCTGCGCGTTGGCGGACAGCAGGTCCTTGCGCTCCATGCCGGGGCCGCGCGGACGGGCGCCGACCAGCAGCGCGTAGTCGGTGTCCTTGAAGGCGGTCATCGGGTCGCTGTGGGCTTCCATGCCGGCCAGCAACGGGAAGGCGCAGTCTTCCAGCTCCATCATCACGCCCTTGAGGGCCTTCTGGGCCTTCTCGTCGGGGATCTCCAGCAGTTGCAGGATGACGGGCTGGTCCTTGCCCAGCATCTCGCCGGAGGCGATGCGGAACAGCAGGGCGTAACCGATCTGGCCTGCGGCACCGGTGACGGCAACGCGGACGGGCTTCTTGCTCATGGGGAATCTCCGAGAAGGGAAGTTGCGAATACGAAGTCGAGAGGGGCGGGTGGCGAGCTCGCCTGGCCCTGCGGGACAGCCCGCGAGTTTACCCCTACGCCCCCGGCCGGGTCAATTTGTCTTATGTCTTATATAAGATATGATTGCGGCAAAGTCAAATGGCCGCCCCGCAGATGCCACCGCCCGACTACGCCGCGTCCGCCCCCGAGGTGGGGACACCGGCGTTCAGCCCGCTTTACCAGCAGATCAAGGGCCTCATCCTGCAAAGCCTGCAGGCCGGCGAATGGAAGCCGGGCGAAGCAATCCCCAGCGAAATGGAGCTGGCCGCGCGCTTCCGCGTGAGCCAGGGCACGGTGCGCAAGGCCATCGACGAGCTCGCCGCCGAGAACCTGGTGGTGCGCCGCCAGGGCAAGGGCACCTTCGTCTCCACGCACGCCGAACAGCACGTGCGCTACCGCTTCCTCAAGCTGATGCCGGACGCCGGCGACCGCGAGGAGGAAGGCCCGGCCACCCGCTCCATCCTCGACTGCAAGCGCGTGCGCGCCAGCGCCGAGATCGCGCGGGCGCTGCAGCTGCGCACCGGCGACGCCGTCATCCAGGTGCGGCGCGTGCTGGCCTTCGGCGGCGTGCCCACCATCCTGGAAGACTTCTGGCTGCCGGGCGCCAACTTCAAGGGCCTCAGCGCCGACCAGCTCGCCACCCACGTCGGCCCGACCTACGTGCTGTTCGAGCACGAGTTCGGCGTGCGCATGGTGCGCGCCGAGGAAAAGATCCGCGCCGTCGCCGCGGACGCGCCGCAGGCGGCCCTGCTTGCGCTGCCGCAAGGCGCCCCGCTCCTCTCGGTCGAGCGCCTTTCCTATACGTATAACGACGTACCGATGGAGCTGCGCCGCGGCCTCTATCGCACCGACACGCACCACTACCGCAACGACCTGAGTTAGTGCCCTTCCGTAGCAGCTTGTTGCGTTGCCCTAGAATTTAGGGTTGTCCCGCATCCCTTCCACCCATTCCCAGCGCATGCCTTCCCTGAAAGAAACGCAATGACGACGACAGAGCTCGCCAAGAAGCGGCCCGAGTTCCGCAACATCAACGCCCTGACGGACCTGCCCAGCTACCGGCTGCCGGCCGCGGGCTGGGTCTCCATCCTGCACCGCGTGAGCGGCGTGCTGATGTTCGTGCTGCTGCCCTTCATCATCTGGATGTTCGACACCTCGGTGTCGTCGGAGATCTCGTTCGCGCGTTTCCGCTTCGCCTTCGCGAACGGCGCGGTGGGCATCGTCGCCAAGCTGGTGGCGCTGGCGCTGCTGTGGGCCTTCCTGCACCACTTCATCGCCGGTCTCCGCCACCTGTGGATGGACGTGAGCCACAAGGCGGTGAGCAAGTCCGTCGGCGCGACCACCGCCAAGACCACGCTGGTGCTGAGCCTTCTGCTGACGGTCGTCCTCGGCCTGAAGCTCTTTGGCGTCTACTAAGGAAAAACAAATGGCAGTGAACTACGGTTCCAAGCGCGAAGTCGTCGGCGCCCACTACGGCACCCGCGACTGGCTCGCGCAGCGCGTCACCGCGGCCCTGATGGCGGTCTTCACCCTCGTCGTGCTGCTGCAGGTGATCTTCTCCCGCGGGCCCATCGGCTACGAAAAGTGGGCGGGCATCTTTGCCAGCCAGCCGATGAAGATGCTCACCTTCGCGACCATCCTCGGCCTGGCGTACCACGCCTGGGTCGGCATGCGCGACGTGCTCATGGACTACGTCAAGCCCGTGGGCGCGCGGCTGGTGCTGCAGTTCCTGGTCATCGTGTGGCTGCTGGGCTGCATGGGCTGGGCGATCCAGGTCCTCTGGAGGGTTTGAACGAACATGGCATATACGAGCAAGAACGTCACGACGCGCAAGTTCGACGTCGTCATCGTGGGCGCCGGCGGCTCCGGCATGCGCGCCTCCCTGCAACTTTCCCTGGCGGGCCTGAACGTGGCCGTGCTGTCCAAGGTGTTCCCCACCCGTTCGCACACGGTGGCCGCGCAAGGCGGCATCGGCGCGTCGCTGGGCAACATGTCCGAGGACAACTGGCACTACCACTTCTACGACACCGTCAAGGGCGGCGACTGGCTGGGTGACCAGGACGCGATCGAATTCATGTGCCGCGAGGCGCCGAAGGTCGTGTACGAACTCGAGCACTTCGGCATGCCGTTCGACCGCAACCCCGACGGCACGATCTACCAGCGTCCGTTCGGCGGCCACACGGCCAACTACGGCGAGAAGCCGGTGCAGCGCGCCTGCGCCGCGGCCGACCGCACCGGCCACGCCATGCTGCACACGCTGTACCAGCAGAACGTCCGCGCGAAGACCTCGTTCTTCGTCGAGTGGATGGCACTGGACCTGATCCGCGACGCCGAAGGCGACGTGGTCGGCGTGACCGCGCTGGAAATGGAAACCGGCGACCTGCACGTGCTGCACGCCAAGACCGTGCTGCTGGCCACCGGCGGCGCGGGCCGCATTTTCCAGGCCTCGACCAACGCCTTCATCAACACGGGCGACGGCATGGGCATGGCGGCGCGCGCCGGCATTCCGCTGCAGGACATGGAGTTCTGGCAGTTCCACCCCACCGGCGTGGCCGGCGCGGGCGTGCTGCTGACCGAAGGCTGCCGCGGCGAAGGCGCCATCCTGTTGAACAGCAACGGCGAGCGCTTCATGGAGCGCTATGCCCCGACGCTGAAGGACCTGGCCCCGCGCGACTTCGTCTCCCGTTCGATGGACCAGGAGATCAAGGAAGGCCGCGGCTGCGGTCCCAACAAGGACTACGTGCTGCTGAAGCTCGACCACCTCGGTGCCGAGACCATCCACAAGCGCCTGCCCTCGGTGTACGAAATCGGCGTGAACTTCGCCAACGTCGACATCACGCGCGAGCCCATTCCCGTGGTGCCCACCATCCACTACCAGATGGGCGGCATCCCGACCAACATCCACGGCCAGGTGGTCCTGCAGCGCAATGGCAGCCACGTCGACCCGCTGAACGGCCTGTACGCCGTCGGCGAGTGCTCCTGCGTGTCGGTGCACGGCGCCAACCGCCTGGGCACCAACTCGCTGCTGGACCTGCTGGTGTTCGGCAAGGCCGCCGGCAACCACATCGTCGACTACGCGAGCAAGACCAAGGCGCACAAGCCGCTGCCGGCCAACGCCGCCGACTTCTCGCTGGAACGCCTGAACAAGCTGGAGTCGCGCGCCAAGGGCGAATACTCGCAGGACGTCGCCAACGACATCCGCGCGACGATGCAGGCCCACGCGGGCGTGTTCCGCAGCCAGGCGAGCATGGACGAAGGCGTGAAGAAGATCGCCGCCATCCGCGAGCGCATCGGCAGCATCGAGCTGAAGGACAAGTCGGCCGTCTTCAACACCGCCCGCATCGAGGCGCTGGAAGTCGAGAACCTGATCGAAGTGGCGCAGGCCACCATGGTCTCGGCGGCCGCCCGCAAGGAATGCCGCGGCGCCCACACGGTGGACGACTACGAGCGTCCGGCGGACGACCCGGTCGCCCCGCTGGGCCGCAACGACGCCGAGTGGATGAAGCACACGCTCTGGTACGCCGAAGGCAGCCGCCTGGACTACAAGCCGGTGCAGATGAAGCCGCTCACCGTCGAGACCGTGCCTCCCAAGGTCCGGACTTTCTGATTACGTAGTCCTGCTGACCGCGACTAGATTCAAGATACGGACACATCCATGCAAAAGCGCACGTTCCAGATTTACCGCTACGACCCGGACAAGGACGCCAAGCCCTACATGCAGACGGTGGAAATCGAGCTGGAGGGCAACGAGCGCATGCTGCTCGACGCCCTGATGAAGCTCAAGGCCGTGGACCCGTCCATCGCCTTCCGCCGCTCCTGCCGCGAAGGCGTCTGCGGCTCGGATGCCATGAACATCAACGGCAAGAACGGCCTGGCCTGCCTCACCAACCTGCGCACGCTGAAGGACCCCATCGTCCTGAAGCCGCTGCCGGGCCTGCCGGTCATCCGCGACCTGATCGTGGACATGACGCAGTTCTTCAAGCAGTACCACTCGATCAAGCCCTACCTCGTCAACGACAGCATCCCGCCCGAGAAGGAGCGCCTGCAGTCGCCCGAGGAACGCGAAGAGCTCAACGGCCTGTACGAGTGCATCCTGTGCGCCAGCTGCTCCACCAGCTGCCCCAGCTTCTGGTGGAACCCCGACAAGTTCGTGGGCCCCGCCGGCCTGCTGCAGGCCTACCGCTTCATCGCCGACAGCCGCGACACGGCCACCGGCGACCGGCTGGACAACCTGGAAGACCCGTACCGCCTGTTCCGCTGCCACACCATCATGAACTGCGTGGATGTCTGCCCGAAGGGGCTGAACCCCACGATGGCGATCGGCAAGATCAAGGAATTGATGGTCCGCCGCGCGGTCTGAAGAACAGAGACACAATGGAAGAACCGCTACTCGACGAGAGGTCCCTCAGCAAGCTGCGCTGGCGCTGTCGCCGCGGGCTGCTGGAGAACGACCTGCTGATCGAGCGGTTCTTCGAGAAACACGCCTCCAGCCTGACTGTGAAGCAGGCCGAGGCGATGGGCGCTTTGATGGACCTGGCCGACAACGACCTGCTGGACCTGCTGCTGCGGCGCAAGGAACCGGCCGGCGATCTGGACCAGGTCGAGGTGAGGAAAGTGCTGGAGATGCTGCGCGTGCCCCAGGCGGCATCAAACCAATCCGGGCATTGACATACGTTAGGAAGAACCCATGAAACTCGCTGACAACAAGGCCACGCTGTCCTTCAGCAACGGCAGCCCCAGCGTCGAGATGCCTGTCTACCAGGGCACCATCGGCCCCGACGTGATCGACATCCGCAAGCTGTATGCGCAGACCGGCATGTTCACGTACGACCCCGGCTTCATGTCGACCGGCTCGTGCCAGTCCGCCATCACCTACATCGACGGCGACAAGGGCGAACTGCTGTACCGCGGCTACCCCATCGAGCAGCTGGCCACCCAGTGCGACTACCTCGAGACCTGCTACCTGCTGCTGTACGGCGAACTGCCCAACGACGTCCAGAAGAAGGACTTCGTCGGCCGCGTGACCAACCACACGATGGTCAACGAGCAGATGCAGTTCTTCCTGCGCGGCTTCCGCCGTGACGCGCACCCGATGGCCGTCATGACGGGCCTGGTCGGCGCCCTGTCGGCCTTCTACCACGACAGCACGGACATCAACAATCCCGAGCACCGCGAGATCTCCGCGATCCGCCTGATCGCGAAGATGCCGACGCTGGTGTCCATGGCGTACAAGTACTCCATGGGCCAGCCCTACATGTACCCGAAGAACAAGCTGGGCTACACCTCGAACTTCATGCACATGATGTTCGCGACGCCCTGCGAAGAGTACGAGCCCAACGACGTGCTGGTGCGCGCCATGGACCGCATCTTCATCCTGCACGCGGACCACGAGCAGAACGCCTCCACCTCCACGGTGCGCCTGTGCGGTTCCTCCGGCACCAACCCGTTCGCGGCCATCGCGGCCGGCGTGGCCTGCCTGTGGGGCCCGGCCCACGGCGGCGCCAACGAAGCGGCGCTGAACATGCTGGAAGACATCCAGCGCATGGGCGGCGTGGCCAAGATCGGCGAGTTCGTGGCCAAGGTCAAGGACAAGAACTCCAACGTCAAGCTGATGGGCTTCGGCCACCGCGTGTACAAGAACTACGACCCGCGCGCCAAGCTGATGCGCGAGACCTGCCACGAAGTGCTGGACGCGCTGGGCCTGCACAACGACCCGCTGTTCAAGCTGGCCATGGCCCTGGAGAAGGTGGCGCTGGAAGACGAATACTTCGTTTCCCGCAAGCTGTACCCGAACGTGGACTTCTACTCCGGCATCGTGCAGCGCGCCATCGGCATCCCGGTGTCCCTGTTCACCGCCATCTTCGCGCTGGCCCGCACCGTGGGCTGGATCGCGCAGCTGAACGAGATGATCAGCGACCCCGAGTACAAGATCGGCCGTCCCCGCCAGCTGTACACCGGCGCCACCCGCCGCGACGTGCAGGCGATCGGCCAGCGCTGATCCCTGCACCCTTGCCATTGCGGCCCTGAGCCGCAATTCACAAAGGCCCGCCTCGGCGGGCCTTTGCTTTTGCGCGGCGCTATGCTGCGCCCATGTCCCGCGCCGAACGCCTCCTGCAGCTGATGCAGGTCCTGCGCCGGCAGCGCGCGCCCGCCAGCGGCGCCGCGCTGTCCCAGGAGCTGGGCGTGAGCCTGCGCACGCTGTACCGCGACATCGCCTCGCTGCAGGCGCAGGGCGCCGCGATCGAAGGCGAGGCCGGCGTCGGATACGTGCTGCGGCCCGGCTTCACCTTGCCGCCGCTGATGCTGTCCGAGGAAGAGATCGAAGCGCTGGTGCTCGGCTCGCGCTGGGTCGCGCGCCACACCGACCCGGAGCTGGCTGCGGCCGCCCGCAACGCGCTGGCCAAGATCCACGCCGTGCTGCCGCCGGCGCTGCGGCTGGAGCTGGAGACGAGCGCGCTGCTGGTACCCGGCACGGCTCAGGGCGACCCCGAACCGGAACTGGCCGACGTGCGCCGCGCGATCCGGCGCGAGCACAAGCTGCGGCTCGCTTACCGCGACGCCAAGGGCGAGGAATCACAGCGGGTCATCTGGCCCTTCGCGCTGGGCTTCTTCCAGCAGAAGCGCGTGGTGGCCGCCTGGTGCGAGCACCGCGCGGACTACCGGCACTTTCGCGTCGACCGCATCGCGGGGCTGGAGGTGCTGGACGACCGCTACCCACGGCGGCGCCAGCAGCTGCTGAAGGAATGGCAGGCCTCCGAAGGCATCCAGGTCACGCTCGATTGATCGCTGCTGCCAGTTCCTGTCACTCGCCTGCCTAGCATGGGTGGCTCCTGCAACGAAAGGAGTCCCCCATGAACCCCAAGCACTTCGTCCTGCTCTACGTCGCGCAACCCGAGGCCAGCGCGCGCTTCTACACCCGCCTGCTCGGCCGCGAGCCGGTGGAGAACTCGCCCACCTTCGCCCTCTTCGCGCTCACCGACCAGCTGATGCTGGGCCTCTGGAAGCGCGACGGCGTGCAGCCGGCGGCGACCTCCGAGCCGGGCGCGTCCGAGCTGTGCATCGCGCTGCCCAGCGACCAGGAAGTCGACGCCTTCCACGCGCGCTGGCGCGAACTGGGCGTGCCGGTCGCGCAGGCGCCCACGCGCATGGACTTCGGCTACACCTGCGTCGCGCTGGACCCGGACGGGCACCGCCTGCGCGCGTTTACTCCCGCGGGCTGAGGCAGCCGCCGGACGTCGTTGACAGCGCGCCCCCTCCTCCCTCACGATTGTTGCACCGCACAATCCAGGGAAGGGGATGCGATGGCCAACGACGTCGTCCAGCTCGGCGCGTACCAGGTGAAGAAGGGCCAGAGCTCCGTCTCGGGCCTTTCCTCCGGCGCCTTCATGACGGTGCAGCTGCACCTGGCGCATTCCGCCTCCTTCGCCGGGGCGGGCATCATCGCCGGCGGCCCCTATCGCTGCGCGCAGGCCTACCGCCAGGGCGCCATCTATGCCCAGGACGCCTACGCGCAAGGCGCGCTCTACATCTGCATGAGCCCGCTGACCGAGCGCACGGCGCCCGATGCCGAGCGGCTCGCGCAGCTGGCCCGCGACACGGCGGCGCAAGGCCTGATCGACGACGTCGACCACATCGTCAACCAGCGCATCTACATCTTCACCGGCAGCGAGGACCGCGTGGTCGCCTCGATGGTCGTGGCGCGCACGCGGCGTTTCTACGAGCTGCTCGGGGCGCGCGACATCCTGTACGACGACACGCAGCCGGCCGGCCACGCCATCATCACGCGCAACCCGGAGGACTCGCAGCTGCCGCTGAACCAGCCGCCCTACATCAACCAGGGCAGCTTCTGGCAGTCGCACGCCATCCTGGACCACATCTACGGCCGGCTGAAGCCGGCCTCGGCGCAGCTCACCGGCAGCTTCGTGCGCTTCGACCAGACCGAGTTCTTCGCCGGCGAGCCGCGGGCCAGCATGAGTCCCTACGGCTACGCCTACGTGCCGCGCGCGGTGGCCGAAGGTGCGCCGGCCCGCGTGCACATCGCGCTGCATGGCTGCAAGCAGGGCTATGCCTACGTGGACTACGTCAACGGCCGGCCGGACCAGGGCAACAACCCGCCTTACGGCAACCGCTACTTCACCACCACCGGCTACAACGAGCTGGCCGACGCCAACAACATCATCGTGCTCTATCCGCAGGCGGAAGGCGTCGACGACGGCAGGACGCAGAACCCCGACGGCTGCTGGGACTGGTGGGGCTACAGCGGCAGCGACCCGCAGGCGCCCGACTACTACTCGCGCGACGCGATCCAGATCAAGGCCATCCACGGCATGCTGGAACGCCTGGGCGGCTGAACGCAGGAGACCTGGCGATGAAGATGCTCAAGCAACGCCCGCAGTTCACCACATCGCAGGGCAAAGGCGCCCTGGCCGTCCAGGCCCTGCCCGCCGCGCCGGCGGCCATGCAGCAGGCCGGGAACTTCAGCGCGCTGCTCGGCGAAGCAGTCGCGCGCAGCGCCGGCAACGGCGCGGCCACTGCGGCGGTGCTGCCGCTCGCGCTGCGGCCCGACACCGGGGCCGAACTGCTGGAGCTGCAACTTGCCGTGGCCGGACGCATGCAGCGCCTGCAGCAGGAGTGGTGGGACGCCTGGAACGCGTGGCTGGCCGAATTCGGGCAGCTCGGGCGCGCCAACACGATGTCGGAGCAGCTGGAACAGCAGTACAACATCACCGAGCAGTTCACCGCGCTCCTCAAGAGCCAGGCCAGCGACCTGCTGGACCTGCAGGAGAACGTGCAGGTGGACTACGGCTACTGGGTGGCGCAGAAGCTGGAGGAAGTCACTTCGTCGGGTAGCGGGGCTTTGCGCTTGCGCCGACCTGCAGGTAGTTGACCACGCCCATCACGTCGTCGACCAGCAGCACCGCCTTCTCCATCTGCTCGGCCTGCTCCTGGGTCTTCACGCATCCCATCAGCGTGACGAGGCGGCGCTCGCCGAGGATCCACACCGAGGTGTCGTCGAAGCGGCCATCGCGGCGGATGTACTGCTGCACGCGCGGGATGATCTCCTTGTCGTAGAGATAGGAGTTGGGCAGCCGGCAGCGGCCGGAGTGATAGCACGAGGTGCCGTGCTGCGCGCGCACGTGCTCCTCCTTGCGCACCTCATCCTCGGTGTAGCCGGGCCCGCGCGGCACCGGGCAACCGGGCAGCGCCTGCGTCACCTGCAGGAAAGGATCGTCGAACGCATTGCGGCGCTCCTGCGCGTGAGCGCAGCAGGCGCCCAGTGCCAGCATCAGCCAGGCCACGGTCCGGTTCATGGCGCGATGTTAAGCACGAAACCCGGGAGGCGCCCCCGCGGAAACGCGGGCGGGCTATATTGGCCCTCGCCACGCACGGAAGGAGCAAGGCATCGAACCGCGAAGCATCGCCGCCGGCGCCGCGCTGCTGGCGACGCTGGGCGCGCCGGCCGGCCGCCCCTGGCCGCCGGCGCCGCGCACCGTGCTGGTCGTCGCGCATCCGGACGACGCGAGCGCGAGCGTCGGAACGCGGCTCGCGCGGCTGCGCGATGCGCGCTTCGCCTGCGTGACCGATGGCCCGCCGCGCGATGGCCGCGACGCGGCGCGCAACGGGCTGGATCTCGGGTCCTATGCAAAGCTGCGCCACCGCGAGCTCGAAGCCGCGCTGGCGCTGTGCGGCATCGAACCCTCGCAGCTCGTGTGTCTGGGCATCCCGGACCAGCAGGCCTCGCTGAGCCTCGCGCAGCTTGCCCACTCGCTCGCAGACCTGTTCGTGGAAACCGGCGCGCAGGCCGTGCTCACCCACGCCTACGAGGGCGGCCATCCGGACCACGACGCCTGCGCCTTCGGCGTGCACGCGGCCTGCCGGCTGCTGCGCAAGCGCAGCGCCGAGGCGCCTGCCGTCGTGGAGATGGCCGGCTACCACTGGGGCCCCGAAGGCCTGCGGGCCGGCGCCTTCCTGCCCGCGCGTGACGAGACGCCCGACGAGGTGATGGTGCGGCTCACGCCCGAGGAACAGGTGCACAAGCGCGCGCTCCTGGCCTGCCATGCCAGCCAGGAGCAGACGCTGCGCCAGTACCCGCTGGACACGGAACGCTTCCGCATCGCGCCGCATCACGACTTCCTGCAGGCGCCGCATGCCGGCGAGCTGTACTACGAACGCCATCCCTGGGGCATGAACGGCGAGCGCTTCCGCGCGCTGGCCGCCGCCGCGCTGGAGGAACTGGGCGTCGCAGCGCACCTGTAAGCCTGGCGGTACACGGCATCGCCCGGTGCCTGCGCACAGCTCGACCTGAGCCATTTGTTGCACAACCAACCGAATGGATAGTTGACGCGGTAAGTCGCCGTGCCTTACGTTGTCGCGGTGCGCTGCAACAACGGCGCAGAGAGACCAGGAACAGCCATGTCAACGGGAACGGCTCGCACCCGGTGCGAGGTTCGCCTGCCAAATGCTGTAGCGGAGGCCCTGTGATGGAGAGCGGCAGCTCGCACCAGCTGATCGGCCGCGCGCCTGCGTTTCTCCACGCGCTGGACCTCATCGATCGCATGTCGCGCTACGACGTCCCGGTCCTCATCCAGGGTGAGACGGGCACCGGCAAGGAACTGGCCGCGCACGCCATCCACTACCGCTCGGCCCGGCGCGACGCGCCTTTCGTCCCGCTCAATTGCGGCGCGGTGCCGGACGCGCTGATGGAGAGCGAACTCTTCGGCTGCGAGCGCGGCGCCTTCACCGATGCGCACCAGGGGCGGTCCGGCCTCATCGCCGCGGCCGAAGGCGGCACGCTGTTCCTCGACGAGCTCGATTCGCTGCCGCCGCGCGCGCAGGTGTCGCTGCTGCGCTTCCTGCAGGACTACAGCTACCGCCGCGTCGGCGGCACGCGCGAATGCCGCGGCGACGTGCGGGTCATCGCCGCCGCCAGTCCGCGCCTCGACAGCCTGCTGGAATCCGGCGCCTTCCGCGACGACCTGGCGTTCCGCCTCAACGTGATGCTGCTCGAGATGCCGCCCCTGCGGCAGCGGCCGGGCGATGCGCAGCTGCTGGCCGAGCATTTCATCGAGAGGCACGCGCGGCAGTACCACGTGCCACCGCGGCGGCTCTCGCCGGCCAGCATCGAATGGATCGCCAGCCATCCGTGGCCCGGCAACGTGCGTGAACTCGACAACCGGGTGCGGCGGGCCTTGCTGCTGTCGGATGGTCCGGCACTCGAACTCGTCTCCGGGCCATCGGTGGCGGTGCCCGCCAGCACGGCGTCCGCCGCGCTCGACCCCTTGCGCACCTTCAACGAAGCGCGCGAGCGCACGGTGCACGGCTTCGAGCGCGCCTACCTGGAGCGCCTGATGGAAGTCGCCGCGGGCAACGTGACGCACGCCGCGCGCCTGGCAGGCAAGGAGCGGCGCGCGCTCGGCAAGCTGCTCAAGAAGCACGGCATCGAGCGCGACGACTTCACGGCGGCGCGCCTGTAGCACCCTCCATCCGGAGCGGGTCGCGGCACGCGCACCGGGTGGCCCACCCGGGTGGACAGGAACCCGCCTTGCGGATTCCCACGGCCCCTCTTCCTTGCAAATCAAGCACTTGCGCGGTCCTCACGGGCAGGCACGACTCTCGCAACAGGCCCGCAGGACTTTTGCTGGAGAGGTCGTGCTTCATGAGGCCAACACGAGACGAGCGCGCGCGGCATCGGGGATCCGGGCCTACCTCCATGACCATCCCCACGCGGCGGATACCGAGCACGGCATCGCGCAATGGTGGCTGCCGCAGGTGGGCGTCGAAGTTCCGCTGGCCGACGTGCAGTCGGCGCTGCGGGCGCTGGTGCAGCGCGGGGACGTGCAGCGCACCGTGCTGCCCGACGGCACCGCCATCTATCGCGGGCTTGCGCCCTGACCCGCGCACTTTCCACCGCTGAACCCAAGGAGCCCAGAATGCCCGTTGCCCTCTCCTACCCCGGTGTCTACATCGAAGAGCTGCCCAGCGGCGTGCGCACCATCACCGGCGTGGCGACCTCGATCACCGCGTTCGCCGGGCGGGCGATGCGCGGGCCGGTCGATGCGCCGGTGCGCATCTTCAGCTTCGCCGACTACGAGCGCCAGTTCGGCGGCCTGTGGGCCGACAGCACGATGTCGTTCGCCGTCAACCAGTACTTCCAGAACGGCGGGTCGGACGCGATCATCGTGCGCATCCACAACGGCGCGCTGACGGGCAATGCGGCGGTGCCGCTGTCCGGGGGCGGCACCGCGACCTTCACCGCGGCTTCGCCCGGCGGCTGGGCGGCGCAACTGCGCATCCGGGTCGACCTCGACCTCGACCCCGACGTGGTCGCCGCGAACCCGGCCAACACGATGTTCAACCTGGCGGTGAAGGACCTCGGCAGCGGGACCACCGAGGTGCACCGCAATGTCTCGATCACCGGCACGCACCCGCGCTTCGCGACCGCCGTGCTGGCGCAGGCCAGCCAGCTGCTGCGAGGCCCGGCGACGATCGGTGCGCAGCCGAGCGCCAACGGCGCGCCCGTACCGAACGCGCCCGATCCCTTCGACGACCCGAGCGCCACCGCGGTGACGGTCGGCGCCAATCCCGACGGCGCGGCGGTCACGGCCAACGAGCTGTATTCGGCCGCCAACATGCGCACCAACAAGCAGGGCCTGTACCAGCTGGAGAAGGCCGACCTGTTCAACTTGGTGGTGATCCCGCCCTACACGTCCCTCAACGACCTCGCCAAGGCCGATTGGGATGCGGTGATCTCGTATGCGCACGACCGGCGCGCATTGGTCGTGGTCGATGCGCCATCCGCCTGGGCCGATGCTTCGGCAGCCACGGGCGCCGGCGCCATCGCCAACGTCGCCACGCGCAGCGAGAACGCCGCGATGTTCTTCCCGCGCTTGAACATCAGCAACCCGCTGCGCGACAACCGCATCGACAGCTTCGCCGCCGGCGGCGCCATCGCCGGCGTGATGGCGCGCACCGACGCCAACCGCGGCGTCTGGAAATCGCCTGCCGGCATGGAGGCCACGCTGTCAGGCGTGATCGGCCTCACCGTGCCGCTGAACGACCCCGAGAACGGCGCGATCAACCAGCTGGGCGTGAACTGCCTGCGCAACTTCCCGAACACCGGACCCACGGTGTGGGGCGCCCGCACCTTGAAGGGCGCCGATGCCATCGCCAGCGAGTGGAAGTACATCGCGGTGCGGCGGGTGGCCCTGTTCCTCGAGGAGAGCCTGTACCGCGGGCTGCAGTGGGTGGTGTTCGAACCCAACGACGAACCGCTGTGGGCGCAGATTCGCCTCAACGTCGGCGCCTTCATGCAGGGCCTGTTCCGCCAGGGCGCCTTCCAGGGCGCGTCGGCCAAGGACGCCTACTTCGTCCGCTGCGACGGCACGACGACGACGCAGACGGACATCAACCTGGGCATCGTCAACATCATCGTCGGCTTCGCCCCGCTGAAGCCGGCCGAGTTCGTCGTGATCAAGCTGCAGCAGATCGCCGGAAACATCCCGACCTGAGCGGGCAAGGAGAACACGAATGGCACAGTTTTCGGTCAACTCCCAGCGCTTCGATCCGTACAAGAACTTCAAATTCCGGGTCAAGTGGGACGGGCGCTATGTCGCCGGCATCAGCAAGGTCAGCGCGCTGAAGCGCACCACCGAGGTGGTGAAGCACCGCGACGGCGGCGACCCCAGCAGCAGCCGCAAGTCGCCGGGGCGCACCGAGTTCGAGGCGATCACCCTGGAGCGCGGCGTCACGCACGACAAGGACTTCGAGCAGTGGGCCAACAAGGTCTGGAACTTCGGCGCGCTGCCGGGCGCGGAGGCCTCGCTGAAGGACTTCCGCAAGGACCTGATCATCGAGGTCTACAACGAGACCGGCCAGCTCGCGATCGCCTACAAGGTGTTCCGCGCCTGGGTCTCGGAGTTCCAGGCGCTGCCGGACCTGGACGCCAATGCGAACGCGATCGCCATCCAGCACATCAAGCTGGAAAACGAAGGCTGGGTGCGCGACACGGAAACCACCGAGCCCAGCGAGATCACCTTCACCGACCCGAGCTGAGCCCCGCCCGGGCCGCACGACCATGGCTGCCAACACCGACGACCTGCTGCGGCTCTGGGAGGACAACCAGCGCGCGCACCCGGTGCAGCGCGCGCTGCAGGCGCTGGCGCTGGCCGCGCCCGTGGCTGGCGGCCAGGCCTGGGCGCAGGCCCCGATCGGCGCGCGCGATCGCGCCCTGCTGCGGCTGCACGAAGAGATGTTCGGCGGCGAACTGCACACCACGGCCCATTGCCCGGGTTGCGGCGAGCGGCTCGAGTCGGACTTCCGGGTGGGCGACATCGTCGCCGGCTCGAACGATGGACCGGCCTCCGCCTTGCGCCTGCAGGACCAGGACTTCGACGTCGAATATCGCCTGCCCACCAGCGAGGACCTGCTGCAGCTCGCGGCCGAACGTGCGGATGCAGGCGACGAGGCGATGCGCCTGCTGCGGCGTTGCGTGCGCAGCGCCTTGCGCGGTGGCGTCGCGGTCGACCCCGGTGCGCTGCCCGAGGCCGTCATCGACCGCATCGCCGACGGCATGGCCACGCAGGACCCGGACGCGGACGTGCAGGTGGGTCTCGCCTGCCCCGCCTGCGGCGCCGCCTGGTCGCTGCGCTTCGACATCGTGTCGCACTTCTGGAGCGAACTCGACGACTGGGCGCAACGCATGCTGGCCGACGTGCACCAGCTGGCCAGCGCCTACGGCTGGAGCGAGCGCGACATCCTGGCGCTGAGCGCGACGCGGCGGCAGGCCTATCTCGAGATGGTGGCCGCATGAACGCCTTCCTCGCCGGGCTGGTCGATCGGGCGCAAGGGCGCGCGCCCGTGCTGGAGCGCAGGCCGCGTTTCCTGTTCGAGCCGCGGCAGGCTGGTGCGGGCGGTGTCGAAGTGGTGGAACAGCTGGTGGGTGCCGAGGCACCGCGCGCGCAGGTGCAGGCCGTGCGGGTCGAGCCGCAGCCGGTCGCGCGGGCCGTCGATCGCCCTGCGGTCCCTCCCGAGGCCCCACTGCTTCCCGCAAAGCACGAGCGCGTCGCTTCGCCACGCGCTCCGGCGCCGGATCGGCCGGGGCTGCCTTCACTGGAGACACGACCCGGCCCTCGCACGCTGCCTGCAGCGACGGAGCCGTCTCGCCGCGCGCAGTCCAAGCCGCAGCGCGTGCGCGAGCCCGCCCAGGTCCCCACGCGGCGCACTTCATCCCCCGGCACGGAAACAGCCGTCACCAGGAAAGCCCAGGCCGCCCTCCCCGCCACGACGAGCGAGGCCGCAGTTCGCCCCGCCATTGCGGCGAAGCCCGCCGCGCCGATCCTGTCGACCGTGCAGCACGTGCACCACCACACCACCGTGCAGGCGCCTGCACGTACGACGTCCGCCACGCCGTCCCGCGCCGTCCTGATGGCCCGTGCCGCGCAGCCGCCGGCGGCCCGCCGCGACCCGGCGCCGGCCTCCGCGCAACCGGCTCCGGTGCAGATCACCATCGGCCGCGTCGAAGTGCGCGCAGTCCCGGCCGCGCAGCCGGATCGACCACGTGCCCCTGCACCGGCCGCGCCGCGCCTGTCGCTGGACGAATACCTGCGGCGCCGCAACGGAGCCTCGCGATGAGCAGTGCCCTCGCCATCGCCGCCGTCACGGCCTCGTTGAAGGACCTCCTCAACGACGGGCTGATGGACCACGACCTGTCCACCGTCGGCAGCTTCACGGTGACCGCGCAGCCGCCGGACCGCGTCACCACCGGCACCACCGAGAACAACCAGCTCAACCTGTTCCTCTACCAGGTCACCGCCAACAGCGGCTGGCGCAACGTGGGCCTGCCTTCGCGCGACCGCGCCGGCGAGCGCCTCACCAACGCGCCGCTGGCGCTGGACCTGCACTACCTGCTGACCGCCTACGGGGCGCAGGACCTGAACGCCGAAGTCCTCCTGGGCTACGCGATGCAGGTGCTGCACGAGACCTCGGTCCTCACGCGCGCGCAGCTGCGCACGGCGCTCGGCTCGCCGCCGCCGGTCGATGGCTCGCTGCTGCCCGGCCCCTTCGGCTCGCTGTCGGCCGTCGACCTCGCCGACCAGGTGGAGATGATCAAGGTGACGCCGGTGTTCCTCGGCTCGGAGGACCTCTCCAAGCTGTGGACCGCGATGCAGGCTCGCTACCGGCCCTCGATGGCTTACCTGGTCTCCGTCGTCCTGATCCAGGCCCAGGGCCCGGCCCGCTCGGCATTGCCTGTCATCAAGCGCGGCCCGGCCGACCGCGGCGCGACTGCGCATGGCGCGCCGGCTCCGACCCTCATCGGCGCACGGGCCGCGGCGACGCCCTTGCAACCCGCGCTGCGCCTGGGCGAGGACCTGCTGCTCTCGGGCACCAATCTCCTGAGCAACAGCACGCTGGCGGTGCGATTCGAGCAATCGCGGCTGGCCGTCGTGCAGACGCTGACGCCTTTGCCCATCGACGCCCAGCAACTCGGCGTGCACCTGCCCAGCATCGCCGAGGTTGCCAGCGGCATGGCGGACTGGGCGGTCGGCGTCTACGCGGTGTCGCTGACGATCAGCGATCCCGGCCAGCCTTCCTGGACGACCAACAGCGTGCCGATGGCGCTGTCGCCGCTGATCACCGTCAGTCCGCTCAATGCCGCTGCCGGCACGCTCAATCTCACGCTGACCTGCACGCCACGCCTGCGGACCTCGCAGGAGTCTTCCGTGCGGCTGCTGTTCGGGGATACCGAGGTGCTGCCGGCGACGGTCAACACCCCGGTCAATCCGGCGCTGCCGACGACGCTGACCTTCGCCGTGCCGGGCGTGGTGGCAGGCGACTACGTGCTGCGCCTGCGCGTCGAAGGCATCGACAGCCTGCCGGCCGTCTACACGGGTTCGCCACCGAGCTTCGAGTTCGACACGCAGCAAACGGTGCATGTGACATGAGCGCCGAAACCTGGGTCGAAGACAACAACCGCTACCTGGCGGCCTCGCTGAAGTGGCTGCGCATGCGGCTGCAGCAGCTTGCCCCCGCACCGGCGGCTGCGCCGGCTCCCATGGCGGTGGTACCCGTCGCCGCCGCAGCGCCTGCGGCCACGGGCCCGCGCTCCTGGTTCCCGCCGCGGACGCCCGCCGCGGCGGCGGCCGCCGCGGCGGGCGTCGAGCCCGTGGCTTTGCTGTCCGGCCAGTCGCAGGCCGACGTGCTGAAGCAGGCCGCCGAGGACCGCGAAACCGCAGCCGCCAGTGACCCGCCGCCCGCGCTGGTGCTGCTTGCGCAGCGCTTCCGGCTGACCGCCTTCGAGCGCGACACATTGCTGCTATGCGCCGCCCCGGAGTTCGATCCGGCGCTGGCCCCGCTCCTTGCCGCCGCGCAAGGACACCCATCGCGCAGCGCGCCCACGTTCGCGCTGGCGCTGCAGGCCTTCGAGGCGCTGGACGAGCGCGCCTGGGACGCCCTGTCGCCCCAACGTCCCCTGCGCTACGCGCGCCTGCTGGAAATCACGCAAGCGGGCGCCACGCCGCTGACTGCGAGTGCGCTGCGTGCCGACGAGCGCATCGTCAACTACCTCAAGGGCCTCAACGTGCTCGACGAGCGGCTGGCGGCACTGATGAAGCCGGCCAGTGGACCGCCGCCCGTGCTCGCGGCCTCGCAGCAGGCCACCGCCGACGAGATCCTGCGCCGGCTGGGCATCACCGCCAGCGAATCCACGGTGCCGCTGGTGCAGTTGCTGGGCCCGGACGCCCGCAGCAAGTTCGCTGTCGCCCGCCAGGTCTGCAGCGCGCTCGATCGCCAGCTCTTTCGCCTGAACGCAGACGCGCTCCCGACGCAGCGCGCAGAGCTGGAGACGCTCGCACGCCTGTGGCAGCGCGAATGCGTGCTGTTGCCCGTCGCTCTCTACATCGACGCGGAGCAGATCGATGGCGGCCGCTCCGAGCCCGCCCTGGCTTTCGAGACCTTCGTGGGCCGCGAACTCGGACTGGGGTTCGCCGGCCGGCGCGAAGCCCCGACGCGCGCCGCCGCCGCCAGCCTGGAGATCGAGGTCGACAAGCCGACCGGCGTGGAGCAACACGATGCCTGGCGCGAAGCCTTGCACGGCACGCTGGCCGACGACGAGGCGGAAGCGACGGCGCGGCTGCTGGCCGGCCAGTTCGACCTGGACCTCGACGAGATCCGCGTAACCGCCGCGCAGGCCGCCACGCCGGCGCCTGGCGTGAGCCCCGCCGCCACGGTGTGGGCCAGCTGCCGGGCGCTGGCGCAGCCCAGCCTCGACCAGCTCGCGCAACGCATCGAGCCCAAGGCCACCTGGGACGAGCTGGTGCTGTCCGACGAATCCCTGCGCCTGTTGCGGCAGATCGCCGCCCAGGTGCGCGAGCGCTACCGGGTCTACGAGGAATGGGGCTACGGGCGGCGCATGACGCGCGGCCTGGGCATCAACGCGCTGTTCGCCGGCGAGAGCGGCACCGGCAAGACCATGGCCGCGGAGGTCATTGCCAACGAGCTGCAGCTGCACCTGTACCGCATCGACCTGTCCGCTGTGGTCAGCAAGTACATCGGCGAGACCGAGAAGAACCTGCGCAAGCTGTTCGACGCCGCCGAACAGGGCGGCGCGATCCTGTTCTTCGACGAAGCCGATGCGCTGTTCGGCAAGCGCAGCGAGGTGAAGGACAGCCACGACCGCTACGCCAACATCGAGATCAACTACCTGCTGCAACGCATGGAGGCGTTCAGCGGCCTGGCCATCCTGGCCACCAACATGAAGAGCGCGCTGGACCCGGCCTTCATGCGGCGGCTGCGCTTCATCGTCAACTTCCCCTTCCCGGGCCCCACCGAGCGCCGGCAGATGTGGCAGAAGGCGCTGCCGCCCGAAGTGCCGCAGGAGGACGTGGACACGGCGCGGCTCGCGCGATTCAACGTGTCGGGCGGCAACATCCACAGCATCGCGCTGAACGCCGCCTTCATGGCGGCGCAGCGCGGCTCCGCCGTCAGCCAGGCCATGCTGCTGGCGGCGGTGCGCAACGAGCTGCGCAAGCTGGACAAGCCGGTCAACGAGGCGGAATTCCGGTGAAGGCCGAACGCCCCGTCGCCCTGCACATCGAGCGCCTGGTGCTCGAGGGCCTGGGCTTCACGCCGGCGCAGGGCGCGCTGGTGCAGCGGGCGATGGAACGCGAGCTCACCCGCCTCGCGGCACGCCCGGGCCCCTGGCAGGCCGGGGCCCAGCGCGTGGCCGCTGCGCCGGCATTGCGCCTGGCCGGGCCGCCGCAGCCCGCGCGCGTGGGCCGCGAACTGGCACGCAGCCTGTTCGCGACCTTGCGGGGCGCCCCATGAGCCAGCGCGCGCTTGCCCCGGCCAAGCCGGCGCCGGTGCTGCGGCCGGTGCCGGTCGCGGTGCGGCAGCAGGCCCAGGAAGCAGCGCTGCAGGCCGAGGAACGCGAGAGCGCCGCCAACGCGCCCTTCCCCCACGGCGGCCTGCCCTTCACCGCGCTCGACCCGCGCCCGCCCGGCCGGAACATTGCCGATGCCGACCTGGCCCGCATGCTCGTCACGCGCCTGCTGCTGGACGAACTGGCCCCGCGGCTCGGGCTGGACCCCGCGCGCATTCGCATCGAGGTGAACGCGGGCGCCGAGGCACGCGTCAATGCCGCCGGCGCCAGCGGCCTGCAGGAAGGCGCGACCATCTACCTGCACCCGGCCCGCTTCCGGCCGCAGGACCCGCAGGGCCGCTACCTGCTGGCGCACGAGGCGGTGCACGCCGCCCAGCGCGGGCTGGGCGGAGCGGTCCGGGTGGAGGAAGCGGAACGCGAGGCCGCCGAACTGGGGCAGGCCTTCGCGCAAAAGCGGGCGCTGCGACGCCCGCAGCAGCCCCTGGGCCTGGCACCGGCCGCGGACAGCGGCGAAGAAGCGCCGCCAGTCACGGTGGACGATTCGATCCAGCTGGTGAGCACCAGCGTGGTGGCCGAGAGCCGCTCGCGCGAGATCTCGGAAATCCGCAAGTCGCTGGCCGGCCTGTGGATCTCGGATGGCGACGTCTTCGACGTGCTGCGCATCCTGGACAGCGTGCCCTTTGCCGTCGCCAGCGCGATCGTGCGCAGCCTGGACGAAGGCGATCGCTACGGCCTGGCCGACAACATCAACCCGCCGCACGTGTACCAGAACCGCCGCTCGGTGCTGGTGTGCTACTACCACACGCTCGACGACAACCGCCTGCAGGATGCGGTGGACCTCAAGGTGTTCCGCGCCCTGCCCATCTCCGGCATGTCGACCGAGGAGACCGAAGCGGCCGCCTGGACGCTGCGGCACCTGCAGGACAAGCAACGGCAGGAACTGCTCGAATCGGACAACGGGCCGGCGATCAAGCGCATCATCTCGGCGCCGCAGCCCTCGGCCGAGGAACTGCGGCGCATCCAGAAGGACGCCACCGAAGCCGCCGCCAGCGAGGCGGCGCTGGCGGAGAAGCGCAGGGCCATCCTCGCGCACAAGACAGACCCGGCGGCCAACACACTCCTGCAGCAGGTGCGCAGCCTGCTGGCGCCGCCGTCCTCGGACAACAGTGACCAGCAGCCCGCCGGCCAGCTCGCCATCCAGGCGCTGGACCTGCTGGATGGCGCGCGCGGGAACGAGTCGCTGTTCCTCTACGTCGCCGAGCAGATGGAGCTGGAGACGCTGGTCGACCAGCTGCTGGACCTGCTGCCCGCCGACAGCTACTTCGACAAGCCAAGCCATTCGGCGACGCTCATCGCGCTGGTGCGCTCGCGCCTGCCGTACAAGAACGAGAAACTGGTCGAAAGCCTGTTGTCCTATGGCCTCTTCGATTGGGCCATCCGCGATTACGAGGCGCTGTTCGCGTACAAGCTGCTCAAGCTGATGCCGCTGGCGCAGCAGTACAAGTTCCGCCTGCGCGACAGCGGCAAGTGGTACCTGCGGCTGCTGGAGAACCTGCCCGACGACCAGCGCTATCCCGGCCTGGAGATCCGCGTCGCCGAAAGCCAGCGCGAGCTGGACGAGATGAAGGCGAAGTACCAGGCCTTGAAGCCGGACGACGCAGGCGGCCTTGGCGTGGAGGAAGTCAAGGAGAACGGCGAGACCAGGCTGTTCTTCAACGCCTCGCAGCTCTACGAAGCAAAGCTCGAAAAAGACCCGGGCGCCAAGACCACGCTGGCTGCGCTGCTCACCGACTTCAAGGAGAACAAGAAGGAGGCCACGGAGCTTTACAAGGAGCTGGTGCTGCTGGGCGGCTCCTCGCTGGAGAAGGGCAAGGAAACGCCGGGCGACGAGTTGCTGCGCGCCTCCATCATCCACGAGCTCGATGGCCTGGGCTACATCGACCGCCTGTTCGGGGACCTGAAGGACAGCTTCCTCTTCGCCGAGGAAAACCGCATCAGCACGGTCAAGATCATGCTGGCCCGCGACCCGGCGCGTGCGCAGGCGCATGCACGCGAGCTGGTTAGCCGCAGCTTCACCGACTGGATGGTCACCGACAAGGAAGCCTACCTCGCCTACCTGTGCGTGAAGGCGCTGCCGGCCGACGAGCGCGAGGCTTTCGTGCGCGACAACGCCACGGAGTGGGAGCGCATCCAGGGCGAGATGAGCGAGTCCATGCGGCAGTCGCGGGACCTCAATCTCTATATCGGCGACAAGGCCGGTACCGACCGCGGATCGGTGCTGGGGCAGCTGGCCGAGTCGGCGACCTGGACGGAGCCGAACGCCGCGCTGCTGGGCGACCTGGTGCGCATGGCCATCGCGATGACCGAGCACCGCTTCGCCTTCGAGCGCTCGCAGGAATTCAAGGCGATCGAGAAGCCGAAGCTGCAGCCGCTGGTCGAGAAGTACCGCCTGTGGGACCCGCAGAAGCGGCCCGAATACAAGGCGGACATCCTGCAGGGCACGCGCTGGTACGAGGAAGGCATCTTTTCGGACCTGCGCACCTTGTGGTCCGGCCTGGTCACGCTGTGGAACCTGGACGTCCTCTTCATCGAGAACAAGATCGGCCTCAAGGTCGACCTGAACGACGTCCAGAGCTTCAAGGGCGGCGACCTCGGCGGCGCCCGCCTGGGCGACCCGAAGAAGCAGGGCGCCAGCGCGACGCCGCCCGGGCCGGACGCCAACAAGCTCACCTTGCTGGTCGGCACCGACATGAAGTCGGCGGAACTGATCCTGCCGGAGCTGCTGATCGACTCGGCGAACGTGCAGCTCGCCAGTACCACGCTGCAATCGGGCGCGATCAACCTCAAGGGCTTGCACATCCACGCGGCCTACGACCAGGAAGACCTGGGCCAGCCGACGCAGGCGCACGTCTCGCTGCAATCGGTGGAAGCCAACGACGTGCTGATCGCCAAGAGCAACAGCATGATCACGGTGACCCGGCTCGCCGTCAGCATGCTGCGGCTGGCGGCCGGCACCATCGACACGGTCACCGGCGGCACCAAGGAACGCCAGGGACGCTCCGTGCCCTTCCCGCTGCTGGTGGTGCCGCTGCTGGCCATGTTCGTGCTGCTGGCATTGCCGATCTACCTGTACAAGAAGATCGCCGGCTGGGTCAGCGAGGGCCTGGAGTCCAATCCCGCGGAGAAGTTTGCCGGCGACGTCGCGACCCGCACCAAGGCCATCGACTTCAGCTTCGACAGCCTGGACGTCGACAGCATCACCACCAGTGGCGGCCAGCATGTGGGCCACGTCGGCGTGCGCGACTTCGCCGTGCGCCTTGGCTTGAACAAGGCCACCCGCCTGCGCGCGGAGCTGGCCTCCATCGCCCAGCGCCTGAAGGCGCTGGAGGGCCAGCCGCAGGCCGGCGAGGCGGTCGCCAAGCTGAAGGCCCGCCAGGCCGTGCTCGTGGGCCAGCAGCAGCAGGTGGAGAAGGACGAACAGGAGTACCTGCAGATCCAGCAGCAGATCCTGGCCGGCGGCCTCTCCGCGGAGCAGCAGGCGAGCTTGCAGAAGCGCCTGAATGCGCTGGATTTCGAGGACAAGGGCGGCGCCTTCATCGACATCGGCTCGGTCGACGCCTCGGACGTGCGCGGTACCGTGACCAGCGAGGAGCCCATCCACCTCTCGGGCATCCATGGCGAAGGCGGCAGCGCCGTGCTGACGCAGATGGTCGCGCTGCCGACGGCGACGGCGGCGGAGCTGTCGCGCCGCTCGGGCGCGGGCGAGCGTCCCGCCGCGCCGCTGAGCGGCCAGGACGGCACGGTGTCGCTCGAGATCGACACCGTGCACACCGGCAGGATCTCCTTCGGCGGCGGCCTGCAGACCGTGGAAGACATCGACCAGAAGATCAAGGACCTCGAGCCGCTGAAGGCCAAGGAGGAAGTCGCCCCGCTCCTCGACAGCCTGCACACGCTGCGCGGCCTGGCCGAACGCTACGAGCTGATGCTGCGCCACGGCGTGTCGGCGCTCAGCGGCCCGCAGCTGGAAGAGTTCCGGGTCTTGCGCGAACAGCTGCGCGCGAAGGCCAGCCTGGTCGCCCAGTCCATCGACCTCACGCACGCGAAGATCGATGTCGACGTCGCCACCGGCCGCATCGGCGTGGGCGCCGAAGCCGTGCGGCTGGCCGGCGTGCAGCTTCCCGACAAGGGGATCGACATCGACGAGGTCGTCGCGCGCGGCCTGGGCGTGGGCGCCCTGCCCGCCGGCGGCCTGCTGAAGTGGGGAGAATGGAAGAAGAACCTGCAGGACGCCGACGGCAAGGTCGACGAACTCACCGTTTCCGGCGTGCGCAGCAAGTACCACGGCCTGCTGTTCGAGAAAGCGACCTTGACCGGCGCCTACGCCAGGATGAAGGACCGCGGCGACGTGCTCGAGGCGGGCCTGAAGAAGCTGACGGTGGAAGGCCTGGGCGTCGCGCCGCGCATCGGCCTCCTGAACCAGCGTCTCGCGGGCCTGCAGGAAAAGGCGAAGCTGGCCGACGACAAGCAGAAGCCGGTGATCGAGGCTGAGGTCACCAAGCTCGCCGGCAAGATCGCCGAACTGCAGGCCTTGCAGGACGCGCGCGTCGCGGCCTACCGCCGCCTCGAAGCGGCCAAGACGCCGGAAGACATCGAGGCGGCCAAGGACGCGGTCGCCGAATCCGACACCGCGATCGCCCTCGGCCTGGCGCAATACGGCGCGTCGAGCGCCGAGCTGGACGACTTCGGCGTCAAGGTGACCGGCGCCGGCGACGTGGTGACCGACATGCTCGGCTCCGGCCTGGACGTCGACCGCATCCTCAAGCGCGGCGTGCGGGTCCAGGGCACGGGGCCGGACAACCGCGTGCTGCGCCGCCTGAAGGTCAGCGGCGCCAATGCCAAGGACGACCAGGCTGACAGCAGCTACGTCGGCAAGGGCGACTTCGAGCTCGGGGAGACGAAGCTGAACCTGCACGCGCAGCGCGTCGGGGACTCGGCCTTCATCGACCTCGACCAGTTCGGCATCGCCTCCCTCACGCTCGCGCAGATGCTGTTCACCACCGACGAGGCCGGCGTCGGCTTCCAGGTGGGTTCCACCGGCAAGAGCAGCATCGAGGACGTGAGCCTGAGCGGCAAGGTGCGGCTGGACAAGAAGCCCAAGGTCGAAGGCGAAGGCAAGTTCCCGCAGGATTTCCGCTTCGCGCATGCCGAGATCACGGACCTCCACGTCGGTGCGATCCGCGCCGACGGCCTCAGCTACGCCAGCATCCCGGACCAGATCGAGGTGCGCATCAAGTCCGGCTCCGTCGAAGGCGTGTGGGCGCAGGGCGTCTCCATCGATTTTCCGGAGGACGGGGGCAAGACGTCCATCCTCGGCTCGGCCGGCATCGACAAGATCAGCGATGTCGACATGTCCGCGGCGCTCGCCGACGGCATGGTCCGCCATGCCGACGGGCGCATCAGCGGCAAGAAGCTGCAGTTGGACTTCCTGAAGGAAGGCGAGCTCCAGGCAACCATCGGCGACCTGAACGCCAACGCCTTCTCGCTGCGCGGGCCGGATGGCTGGGCGCGCTTCGACCTGAACCACCTGTCCGGGAAGATCGGCATCAAGGGCGGCAACTACGCGCTGAAGGACGTGCACCTGGGCAGCCTCTCGGTCAAGGGCATCGACTGGGCGGTGGGCGAGAAGGGCCGCGTGAAGGCCGACAAGCCCGCGACCCTGGCCAACCTGCGCGTCACCGCGGACATCGCCACCGAGCAGGTCCCGGACAAGGACGCCAAGCCCGCCGCCGACGGCACGCCGGCGAAGAAGACCCAGCTGCAGAAGGTGAAGGTCAAGGACTTCCACATCGACACCATCCAGGCGGAACACCTGATCTACCAGGACGACAAGGTGAAGGTGGAGATCAAGCCCTTCGACCCGGCGACCGATGCCGCGACGATGAAGGACTTCCGCCCGCTGTACCTGCAGGACTTCAGCATCAAGGACCTGGACTGGTCCCGCGGCGGCGGCCTCACCGCCGGCGACATCGACGTCAAGAAGTTCGACGCCGCGGTGCACTTCGAGCGCTTCAAGGACGGCCTGAAGGCCGGCTTCGCCCTCAAGGGCGTAGACATGGGCACCAGCTTTGTCGGCCCGGACATGCGGGTGATGAGCCTGGGCGTCATCGAGAAGACCGGCGGCTACCTGAAGGACAAGTCGCTGGACACCACCTTCGGCACCGGGCAGGTGGTCGGCGCCGTCACCTTCGGCAAGGACTACATCGAACTCACCGGGCTGCAGGTCGATGCGGCCTACCTGGGCAAGACCACCTACACCAGCGACGACGGCAAGAGCCTCGTGCTGGATTCGGCCAACGTCGAGAAGATCACCCTGGACAAGGTGCACGCCAACTTCGAGACCGTGAAGGACGAGGACGGCAAGGACACGCAGCAGCTGAAGGACCTGAGCCTCGAGAACCTGGAATTCACCGGCATCAAGGCCGGCAGCTTCGACTACCACGGCAAGGCCAAGGCCGTGAACGACAAGGGTGAGGAAGGCGAAGTCACGCAGGGCATCCGCGGCTGGGGCGCGACCATCGGCCGCTTCCAGGTTTCCAAGCTGACGCACGACCAGAAGTCCAGGCTGACGAAACTGAGCTTCGAGCTCACCGCCCGCGACAAGGACAAGTCCAAGCAGGCCTTCACCGCGACCGGGTTGTCGGGCGACATCATCAAGACCTTCGGCAAGAAGACGACTGTCACCTCCTTCGCGACCGACGTCGACGGCGACGCCATCTACGGCGACGACATCCAGCTGAAGACCGTGTCGCTCGGCAAGGTGAAGAAGGCTGATGGCAGCTACGCGCCGGTGGAGCGCACCGCCATCGACGGCAAGTTCATCCTCAATCGCATCGGCCTGATCAATCCCAACCTCACGCTGACCGACGAGGACGGCAACACCACCAAGGTCTCGACCTACTACGACGGCGGCTCCTTCGGCCGCATCGACATCAAGAACATCCAGCCGCAGCTGCTGCCCAATGGCGCGGCGGTGGTGCCCATCCAGTCCATCCTGGCCCAGCAGCTCAAGATCACGCGCGGCGGCACCGCGGTCTACATCCCGCTGGCGGAGCTGCAGGATTTCAGCATGGGGCTCAAGGGCATGGGCACCGACAAGGGCGTGGAGCTGATCGTCGCCCGCGCGAAGAAGCTGCTCCTCGGCAAGGGCCTGGAGGTGGTGATCTCGGTCGATCGCACCGAGAAGAGCAAGGCCGTGTCCGCGCACGACCCGGGCCCGAAGTTCATGGCCGGCGACCCGCTGGGCAAGATGAGCGGCCAGTTCGACATCGAGTACGAGAACACCGGGCCGAACGCGTGGCTGCACCTGCCGGTGTCGGGCGGTGTGCTGAACTTCGAGAACGTGCATCCCTTCGCGGTGAACCTGGAACAGGGCGACAAGCCCGAGGAGGCGAAGCTCACGCTGGGCAACTACGGTTCCCTCTACGACATCGTCACCGTGCCCAAGACGGGCGGCATGCATCCGGAACTGGGCAAGTACGGCAAGATCGACTTCCAGGAGATGCTGGAGACCATGCTCACCGACACCGGTGCAGCGAAGGACGCCAAGAGCGGTCCCCCGGGCGACCTCTCCAAGCTGAACAACCTCACCGCCGGCGGCCACCTGACGCTGGGCGAAGGCCGCATGGGCTACGACCTCGACGGCGACGGCAAGCTGGGCGAAGGCGACAACTACATCGAGCTCAGCGCCGCGGACTCCAAGGACAACACCGTCGACATCCCGAGCCAGGTCGTGGGCAAGGAGCTGGCTGTGAACATCCCGCGCGTCCACGCCAAGGGCGCCGGCTTCAAGGTGGGCGAGCAGACCGGCAAGACCGGCGAGATCAACTTCAACGACATCAGGATCACCGTCACCGGGCTCGCGAAGTTCGAGTTCGTGGTGCGGGTGAAGGTCAAGTCCGGCGAAGTGGACGACATCGAGTTCGGCGACGTCACCTTCCTCGACGCCGGCAAGCTCAATACCGCCGACGCCGTGGACCGCGCCAAGGTGAAGGCCCTGCCCGACCCGACGCTGAAGCAGGTCAACCCCAAGGGCGAGGAGGGCGCGCCATGAGCCGGGTGCAGCAGTTCCTCCGCAGCCGCCGGGCCGGCGACGCCTCGCCGGCACGCACGCAGCAGCCGGCCGCCGAGCGCGATGCCACGCAGCAAGGCGCCCAGTGGCTGGCCGGCGGCGGCGACTTCAGCAACGTGCGACTGCACGCCGATGCCGACGCCGCGCACCAGGCCGACGCCGTGGGCGCGAGCGCCTTCGCCCAGGGCCAGGACATCTACTTCGGCGCGGGCAACTTCGCGCCGGGCACGCCGGCCGGCCTGCAGTTGCTGACCCACGAACTGGGCCACGTGCAGCAGCAGGCGAGCCAGGGAGCCGGCGTGCAGTGCCAGCCCAAGGACCAGAAGGCCGGCATCGGCGCCTCGCCGCCGGAAGAAGACTTCATCCGGGACCCGGACAACTGGGGCGCCGAAGACGGCAAGGTGCTGTTCGAGCAGGACGATGCGGCGCTCGACGGCGGCGACGAGAAGGCCATCGGCGACCTCGCCGCGAAGCAGAAGCAGGCGATCTACGTGCACGTGCACGGCTACGCCAGCCTGGAAGGGCCGGCCGGCTACAACCTGAACCTGTCCGCGCACCGCGCCGTCGCCGTCAAGCACCTGCTGGAGTCGCTGCTGCCGGCGGGCTCCAAGGTGTTCGTGTTCGCGCACGGCCAGAGCAAGCACTTCGGCCCCGCCGGCAACAACCGGCGCGCCGGCATTTCGCTGATGGGACCGGTGGCGGACGGCGGCTACAAGCCCAAGCTGAATCTCGGCCTGCAGTTCGACCTGACGCCGCCGCAGTTGCCAAGCGGGACGCCGGGCGTGGTCGTCGTGCCGGCACCCGGCCTGGGCAGCACCGGCGTGCTGCCCGGCGGGCCGCTGGCGCCCCGCATCACCGACCCGGCGCCGGTCACGCCCTGGCTGGTGGCGCCGCCAGTCATCACCACGCCGCGCCACCTGATGGACAACGCCGGCCTCCTCGCGCCCAGCACCTTCCACGGCGTGTCGCCGGGCACCACCGGCAACGTCGTCGAGCAATGGGACTCGGCCTACCTGAAATACAAGGGGCTGGGCATCCCCGACGAACTGAAGCTGGGCCCCATCGACCTCGGCGCCGGTGCGCTCGCCAACAAGGAAGTCACCAACAGCATCCAGGCCTACCACGAGCGCAACGACCCGACCCCGATCGAGCAGTCGAACCAGGAGGTCGGCGCGCACATCATCACCTCGCCGAACCTCCTGGACCTGCTGCCGAAAAAGAAGAAGGACAAGGCCAAATGAGCAGCTTCCCCCCCAACACCCCCCGGCTGCTGCGCGGCGGCCTCGTGCTGGTGGACCCGACCACCGGCGCGGTGCTGAAGATCATCGCGCTGCAATACAACCCCGACACCTTGACGCGCAGCCTGCAGATCAAGGCCGCGAGCGCCGACACCGGCGACCACCTCGAGGCGCTGCGGCTCAAGGGGCCGCCGGTGGAGACGATCAAGGTGGAAGCGGAGATCGACGCCACCGACTCGCTGGAAGGCGGCGACTCGCAGGCCTTGCAGTCGGGGCTGCATCCGCAGCTGGCCGCCATCGAGACCCTCGTCTACCCGAGCAGCGCGCACCTGCAGTCGGTGAACAGCGAAGCCTCGGGCGGCTCCATCGAGATCGCGCCGGCGCAGGCGCCGCTGCCGCTGTTCGTGTTCGGCCCCAAGCGGATCGCGCCGGTGCGCATCACCGAGCTGTCGATCACCGAGGAAGCCTTCGACGCCGCGCTGAACCCGATCCGCGCCAAGGTGAGCCTGGGCCTGCGCGTGCTGACCGTCGACGACCTGGGCTTCGAGGCCAAGGGCGGCGGGCTGTTCATGAGCTACCTGCAGGCGAAGGAGCAGCTGGCGCAAGGCGCGCCCGGCGGCAGCTTCGCCCTGCTCGGGATCAACGGCATTCCCTGAGGACGCAAGCGATGGCCACCACCTTCAACTTTCCGCCGACCAGTCGCTATTCCGGGATCGAGTTGGTCACGCTGGTCCTGGCCGATGGCGAGCAGCGCATCTACCTGCGCCGCCGCTTCCTGCCGCCCTCTTCCAGCTTCGCGCTGCTGCGCATGCACCTGGTCGCCGATGGCGAGCGCCTGGATCGCATCGCCGCCGCGGAAGTGGGCGATCCCGAGGCCTTCTGGCGCATCTGCGACGCCAACGACGCGATGCGTCCCGATGCGCTGACCGAGGTAGCCGGCCGGCGGCTGCGCATCACGCTGCCCGAAGGCATCCCCGGGCCCTCGCTGACCTAAGACGCCATGCTGCAAGGCATCCACCTCACCTTGATGATCGGGCCGGCCGTGCCGGTGCCGGCGCCGAAGGCGGTCGTCGATGCGCTGCGCACCGTGCAGGTGACTTCGGGCAAGGACAAGACGGGTTTCCAGCTCACCTTCGCCGTGGGCAAGAACTCGCCGCTGCAGACGACGCTGCTGCCGGCCGGCTACTTCGACCCCATCTCCACGCGCGTGCTGCTGATCGTGACCCTGGGCGGCTTCCCCAACGTCATCCTCGACGGCATCGTCACGCGGCAGGAGATGTCGCCCAGCAGCGAACCCGGGCAGTCGACGCTCACCATCACCGGCGAGGACCTGAGCGTGCTGATGGACATCATCGAGATCAAGCGGCCCTTCATCGCGCTCGACGACACGCTGACCCTGTACGAGGTGCTCGCGCCCTACGCGGCCTTCGGCGTGGTGCCGCTGGTGCTGCCGCCGATCTTCACCTACATCACGCCGCCCACCGAGGGCTGGAAGACGCAGACCGGCACCGACCTGCAGTTGATCAAGAAGATCGCCAACGCCAACGGCTACGTGTTCTACGTGGAGCCCGGGCCGGCGCCGGGCGCCAGCATCGCCTATTGCGGCCCCAACATCCGCATCCCGGTGCCGCAGCCGGCGCTGTCGATCAACATGGACGCGCAGACCAACGTGGAGTCCATGAGCTTCTCGCTGGACGGCCTGGCCAAGGAAGTGATGATCGTGACGGTGATGGACCCCATCACGCACAAGATCCCGCTGCCCATTCCGATCCCCAACATCAGCATCTTCCAGCCGCCGCTGGGCGCGCGGCCCACCCTGCCCTCCAAGGTGCGCTTCGCGAAGAACGTGGCCGACAAGTCGGTGCCCGAGGTGCTGAACGACGTGGTGGGCGAACTGCTCAAGGGCGCGGCCAACGCGATCACCGTGAGCGGCTCGCTCGACGTACTGCGCTATGGCCAGGTGCTGCGCTCCAAGCTGCTGGTCGGCGTGCGCGGCGCCGGCCTGGCCTACGACGGCCTGTACTACGTCGACAGCGTCACCCACAACATCCAGCGCGGCCAGTACAAGCAGAGCTTCCAGCTCAGTCGCGATGGCCTCATCTCCAACACGCCCAAGGTGCCGGTATGAGCGACAGCAGCAGCCAGGACGACAAGTACTACGGCATCTACCAGGCCACGGTGACGCTCAACGTCGACCCGATGCTGCGCGGCCGCCTGCAGGTGATGGTGCCCGACGTGCACAGCTTCATCCCCACCACCTGGGCCGAACCCAGCGTGCCGCTGGCCGGGCCGAGCGGGCCGCCGATGGGCGTGTACATGGTGCCGCCGCCGGGCGCGGGCGTCTGGATCATGTTCGAGCACGGCGACTCCAACAAGCCGGTGTGGATGGGATGCCGCTGGGGCCTGCCCAGCGACATCCCGCCGCTCGCGCTGCTGGGCAACCCCGCCGACCCCAACATCTGCTTCCAGTCGCTGCTGCAGCACACGCTGATGATCAGCGACATGCCGCCCTCGCCCGTCACCGGCGGCATCATCCTGAAAAGCACGACGGGCGCGATGATCGTCGTCAACGATTCGGGCATCTACATCTCGAACGGCAAGGGCGCGATGATCACGATGATCGGCCCCAGCATCGACTTCAACGTCGGTGCCCTGACCATCACCTGAGGAGACGCCGCCATGCCCGGACTCCTCCTGCACGCCAACGCCGTCTGCCAGTGCACGCACGCGGCGCCCGCCACCATCGTGCCGACGCAGCCGCGCGTGCTGGTCATGGGCCAGCCGGTGGCGACGATGACGGCGCAGATCATGGTCGCCGGCTGCCCCTTCACCATCCCCGGCCCGAAGCCGCAGCCCTGCGTGACGGTCAAGTGGCTGATGCCCTCGGCCCGCGTGCTGGTGATGGGCCAGCCGGCGATGGTCATTCCGGCGCCGGGCGTCGGCCCGGGCCTGTGCCAGAGCCCCGAGCAGATCCCGCAAGGGCCGCCCATCGTCAGCACGGTGCAGCCGCGCGTCATCGCCCTGTGAGCCCGCCATGGACATCGACTACCCCTTCCACTTCGACAGTCGCGGCCGCACCGCGCTGGCCGATCGCGACGACCACGTCCGCGACATGATCGAGCAGCTCGTGTTCACCAACCCGGGCGAGCGCGTCAACCGGCCCGACTTCGGCAGCGGCCTGCTGCAGCTGGTGTTCGGCCCCAACAGCCCGGAGCTGGCGGCCACCGTGCAATTCACGCTGCAGGCGGCGCTGCAACGCTGGCTGGGCGACGTGATCCAGGTCACCGACCTCGAGGTCACGGCGGACGACGCGACGCTGAGCATCTCCCTCACCTACCTGGTCACCGAAACCGGCGAAGAGCGCAGCGCGACCTTCGCCCGGCCGGTCTAGCCGCGAGGAGCAGCCATGGACCTTGCCTGCCTGGTCGACCCCCGCCGCGACGCGGTGCGCCGCACGCCGGGACGCAACGGCCTCGACTACGTCGAAGTCGGCGACCACGATGCGCCGACGCTGTACGCCTGGTTCCTCGGCAAGCTGCCGCCCGAACTGCAGGTGAACCAGCCGGGCCTGGAGCAATACCTGGCGCTGGCCGGCGGCGATCGCATCACCGGGCTGCGCATCCTGGACGTCGACCCGCAGGTGGCCGACGATCCCGGGCGCGACGACTACCTCGTCATCACGCTGGACCGCACGGGCGATTTCTCCACCTACACGCTCAGCCTGGTCGGGGTGGCGAACATCGACCCGCGCTACGCCAGCGCGGACTTCCATTTCAAGGTCTGCTGTCCGGCGGAGGTCGACTGCAAGGGCTCCTGCGCCTGTCCGCAGCCGGAGCTGGACGAGCCCCAGGCCAACTACCTCGCCAAGGACTACGCGAGCTTCCGCCAGCTGCTGTTCGACCGGCTCGCCGTGACGATGCCAGGCTGGACCGAGCGCCACGTGCCCGATCTCGGCGTGACCTTGGTGGAGATCCTGGCCTATGTTGGCGACTACCTCAGCTACTACCAGGACGCCGTCGCCACCGAGGCCTACATCGGCACGGCGCGCCAGAGGATCTCGATGCGCCGGCACGCGCGGCTGGTGGACTACCGCATGCACGAAGGCTGCAATGCGCGGGCCTGGGTGCAACTGCAGGTCTCGGGCCAGCTCGAACTGCCCTCGGCGCAGACGGCCTTCATCACCGGCCTCAACGTGCCGGACTCGCTGCGGCAACCGATGATGGCGATCGAGGCGGTCGACCGCCTGCCTGCTGGCAGCTACGAGTTCTTCGAGCCCCTGCCTTCGCAGCCGCCAGGCACGCTGATGCTGCTGCCGGCCCACAACAGCATCGCCTTCTACACCTGGGGCCGGCGCGAATGCTGCCTGCTGGCTGGCGCGACCAGCGCGACGCTGCTCGATCAATGGATCGTCACAGGTGGCGACGGCGATGCCGAGGGGACGCTCACGCGCGCCCTCGCGCTGCAGGTGGGCGACGTGCTGGTGTTCGAAGAAGTGATCGGCGCGAAGACCGGCAACCCGGACGATGCCGACCCGTCGCGCCGCTGGGCCGTCCGGCTCACCAGCGTCGAAGCCTCGGAGGATTCGCTGTACCCGCAGGTGGTGCAGGAAGGCGCGGATTCCGTGGCCACGCCTGTCGTCGAGATCGCCTGGGCGGTGGACGACGCCCTGCCTTTCCCCCTGTGCCTGTCGACACTGGGCGCCGCGCCGGACTGTGCTTACCTGGTCGGCATCTCGGTGGCGCGCGGCAACATCCTGCTGGTCGACCACGGTCGCACGCTCCCGCCCGAGCCACTGCCGCCGGTGCCCGGCGTCACCGACGCAGGCTGCTGCGACTGCGAAGGCCAGCCGCGCGACGTCAGCACGCAGGCGGGGCGCTATCGCCCGACGCTGGCGCAAGCGCCGCTGCTGTTCGCGCAGCCGCTGCCGCAGCCACCCGGCGCCGCGGCACAGAGTCTCACGCAGGACCCGCGCGCGGCGGTGCCGGCGCTCGCCCTCATCGACAGCGATGGCCAGGCCTGGACGCCGCAGGCCGACCTGCTCGCCAGCGTTGCCGATGACCGCGACTGCGTGGCCGAGATCGACAACGAGGGCGTGGCCCACCTGCGCTTCGGCGACGGCGAGCTCGGGCGCGCGCCGACAGTAGACAGCAGCTTCAGCGCCAGCTACCGCATCGGCGGCGGCACCGCCGGCAACGTGGGCGCGGAGGCGATCTCGGTGCTGGTGCTCAGCGACTTCAGTGTCAGCGGCGTCACGGTGACCGTGCGCAACCCCTTGCCCGCCTTCGGAGGTATCGCGCCCGAACCCATAGACGATGCCCGGATGTTCGCGCCGCTCGCCTTCCGCCAGCAGATCGAGCGCGCGATCACGGCCGCCGACTATGCCGAGATCGCCGGCCGCAACCCGCTGCTGCAGCGGGCCGCGGCGCAGCTCGCGTGGACCGGCAGCTGGTACGAGGCCGATGTCGCGCTCGATCCCCTGGGCGGCGCGCCGTCCAGCCCCGAGCTGCTGCAGGCCGTCGCCGGGCAGCTGTATCGCTATCGCCGCATGGGGCACGACCTGCACATCCTGCCCGGGGTCCGGGTGCCCTTGACGCTCTCGCTGGACGTCTGCGCCCTGCCCGGCTACGAGCGTGGCCATGTCAAGGCGGCGCTGCTGGCACGCTTCGGCACCGGCCTGCTGCCGGGCGGCCAGCGCGCCTTCTTCCATCCCGACGCCCTGAGCTTCGGCGAGTCGGTGTTCCTGAGCCAGGTCATCGCCGCCGCGCAGGCCGTCCCCGGCGTGCAGTGCGTGCAGGTGACCGCATTCCACCGCTGCTTCGAGCCGGCCCGGCACGAGATCGACGACGGCGTGCTGCCGCTGGCCGCCAACGAGATCGCGCAGCTCGAGAACGACCCCGACCATCCGGAGCGCGGACAGCTGTCCATCCGCGTCGCCGGGGGCCGCTAGGAGGGCGCCATGAAACCAGCCTGCGGATGCCTGACCCAACCCTGCGGCTGCTGCGAAGGCGTGCAGGCGAGGACGCCGGCCGACGAATGCAATCGCCCGGGGCTGCCGGCGCTGCGCTATCGCGTCGGCACGCATGCGGAGTTCATGCAGTCCATGCAGGCACGGCTATCGACGATGGTCGTGCAAGGCGTGGGCAGCGACGGCCAGACGCTGGCGGACTTCCGCCCCTTGCAAGGCCTCACCACCCGCGACCCTGCCGACCCGTCGATCGCGCTGCTGGATGCCTGGGCCACCGTCGGCGACGTGCTGGGCTTCTACCAGGAACGCATCGCCAACGAGAATTACCTGCGCACCGCCACCGAGCGGCGTTCGGTGCTGGAGCTGTCGCGGCTGGTGGGCTACACGCCGCGGCCCGGCGTGGCGGCCTCGGTGTTCCTCGCCTACACCATCGACGACAAGCAGGTCGCGCCGGTCACCTTGCCGGTCGGCACGGCGGCGCAAAGCGTGCCCAACCCCGGCGAGCAACCGCAGACCTTCGAGACCTTCGAGCCGCTGCTGGCCGCCTCCGAGTGGAACAACCTGCAGGTGCGCATGTCGCAGCCGCCGAACATCACGCTGCAGAACGCGCTGGCCATAGTCACCTTGCAGGTCGCGGGGACCGCGACCAACCTGCGGCCCGGCGACAAGCTGCTGCTCCTGTTCAGCGCCGACGGTTCGCCCGCCGTGCTGCGCAGCGTCGCTTCCATCGACACGCAGGTCGCCGACCAGCGCACGCAGGTGACCTTGCGTCCCGTTCCTCCCGGGGTCGTGGCCTGCGTGCCGGCGCTGATGAAGGCGGTGCAGGCGCTGGCGCTGGTCGTCGACGCGAACAGCCCCGGTTCCGAGCGCCGCTCGTTCGCGCGCGCCAAGGAGATTCTGGACGCCGCCTGGCTGGCGATGCCGACCTTGCCGCTGCCGGTCACCTGGCCGCAGGAGATCGAGTGGGCGGCCGACGGCACGCTGTCGGCCGCGGTGCAGGCCATCATCGCCACCTTGCTGGCCGACATCGTCGCGGCGCTGACGGCGCTCGGGCAGTCCGTCAACCTGCCGGTCACGAACCCGGCGGAGTTCGTCCAGAAGCTGCTGCAGCCGCCCGTTCCGCAGGTGCGCAACAGCGTCGCGCTGCCGCGCAGCCTGCAGCAGGCCTTCTCGCCCACAGGCGCGCCGCTGATCCTCGGCGGCGAGGGCCTGGGCGCGGCGGCAAAGGTACTGCGGCCCTATGCCGACGTCAGCACGCAGTTGCTGGTGAGCTTTGTCCCGCACCTGGCGTCCAGCTACTACACCGCCTGGTCGGGAGCGCGGCTCAATCCGGCGCAGGCCCCGCTGAAGGCGGTGCACGTGCTGCGCGCGCGCGCTTCGCTGTTCGGCGCGACGGCCGCCAGGCTGCCGACCTACACCCCCGCCGGCATCCTGAACCCGCAGAACGCCTGGACCGACTGGACGATGGACAGCGACGAGACCAGCCAGAACGCCTTCCTCGACCAGGCCAACGAAGCCATCGTCGAAGGCAGCTATGCGGTCGCGGAAGTTTCGGGCGCACGGCTCGTGCTGCGCGTGGCCACGGCCAGCACTACGCCGCGCTCGGCCTATGGCCTCAGCGGCCAGTCCACCGAGCTCGGCTTCGTGCTGCCCGCCGAGGGCGCCTGGCGCAATGCCGGCACGAATACGTTCCTCACGGGCCTGCGCAAGACCAAGCTCTATGTGCAGAGCGAGCCGCTCACGCTGCTCGAGGATCCGCTGACGGCGCCGATCGCGTCGCAGCAGATCACGCTCGACCGCCTGTACAAGGAGCTCGTCTCGGGCCGCTGGGTCATCCTGTCCGGCGAGCGCGCCGACATAGCTGGGGTCGATGGTGTGACGGTGTCCGAGCTGCAGATGATCTCGGGCCTCAGCCACGGCGTCGATCCCACCTTGCCCGGCGACACCATCCACACGACGCTGGTGCTCGCGACGCCGCCGGCGCACCAGTACAAGCGCGACACCTTGAAGATCTACGGCAACGTCGTCAAGGCCACGCAGGGCGCCACGCGCAAGGAGACGATGGGCAGCGGCAATGGCGCGCAGGCGCTGCAGTCTTTTGCGCTCAAGCAGCCGCCACTGACCTTCGTCGCCGCGCCCACGGCCGCCGGCGCGGCAAGCACGCTGCATGTGTATGTCGACGGCATCGAGTGGCACGAGTCGGACTCGCTCGCGGCGCTGGGCCCCAAGAGCCGCGGCTTTGTCACGCTGACCGACGACGACGCCGGCACGACGGTGGTGTTCGGCAACGGCGCGCACGGCGCCCGGCTTGCCACCGGCGTGGAGAACGTGCAGGCGGTGTACCGCAGCGGCATCGGCGCCGGCGGCAACGTCGATGCCGGCCAGATCACCGTGCTGCAGTCGCGGCCGCTCGGCGTGAAGGAAGTGCTCAACCCGCTGCGCGCTGCGGGCGGGGCCGACAAGGAAAGCCGCGACCTCGCGCGCGAGAACGCGCCGCTGTCGGTGATGCCGCTGGACCGGCTGGTCTCGGTGCAGGACTACGAGGACTTCACCCGCCGCTTCGCCGGCATAGCGAAAGCCCTGGCGCAGCGCACCAGCGACGGCCGGCACGAGCTCGTGTACCTGACGATCGCCGGCACCGGCGACGTGCCCATCGACGCCAGCTCCGACCTGTACCAGAACCTGCTGAAAGCCTTGCGCGAGCAGGGCGACGCCGACCTGCCGCTGCGGGTGGACCTGCGCGAGCGCCAGGCGCTGGTGCTGAGCGCGCGCATCAAACTGCTGCCGGACTACGTCTGGGACGACGTCGTGGCTACGGCGCGCGCTGCCCTGCTCGACGCCTTCGGCTTCGACCGCCGCAGGCTGGGCCAGTGGGCCCTGCTCAGCGAGGTGATCGCCGCGATCCAGGGCGTGCGCGGCGTCGCCTGGGTGGACGTCGACAGCTTCGGCGCCGTACCCGAGCGCGTGTGGACGACCAGCACCGATGCCGACGGCACGGTGCACCGCACCCGCGAGCTGCTGACGCAGGACGACATCCTCGCCACCATCGCCGACATCATCGCGCAGGCGCAGCCGCAGAACCTCGTCGACCGGATGCCACCCAGCGTGGCCGCGTTTGCCGGCGGGCTGGACCAGGGCGCGCTGCGGCCCGCGGAGATCGTCGCCTTCACGCCCGAAGTCCCCGACACCCTCATCCTGAACCAGGTGCCATGAACGCCACCAACGATCCGCGCAACGACCGGCTCTATGCGCTGCTGCCGGCCATCCACCGGCTGCGCGACGCGGAGCGCGGCTACCCGCTGAAGGCGCTGCTGCAGGTGATCGCCGAACAGGTGAACCTCGTCGAGGACGACATCGCGCAGCTCTATGAGAACGAGTTCATCGAGACGGCCGCCGATTGGGCCGTGCCCTATCTCGGCGACCTCGTCGGCTACCGCCCCGTGGCAGACGCCGGACCGCCGGCCGATGCGAGCGGATGCCGCGAGGCCCGCGCGCTGGTGCCGCGGCGCGAGATCGCCAACCTGATCCGCACACGCCGCCGCAAGGGCACGCTGGCGCTGCTGGAGCAGCTGGCGCACGACATCGCCGGCTGGCCGGGGCGCGCGGTGGAGTCTTTCCGGCTGCTGGCCTGGGCGCAGAACATCGACCACCCGCACCTGGACCGGCATCTGCTGGTGGACCTGCGCGAGGTCGATGCGCTGGACCGCCTGGACGGGCCTTTCGACAGCGTCACCCACTGCGTCGACGTGCGCCGCATCAACTCGATGCACACCATCGGCCGCAGCAACATTCCGAGCGTCGGCGTGTTCGCCTGGCGGCTGGGCAGCCACCCGGTCACCGACACGCCGGCTTGTTGCATCGAGGACGTGGGGCCGCAGTGCTTCACCTTCAGCGTGCTGGGCCAGGATGCGCCGCTGTTCGTCAAGCCGCAACCGGAGACCGATCCTTCGCACATTGCCGGCGAGATGAACCTGCCGGCGGCGATCCGGCGGCTGGCCTTCGACAGCAGCCCGCGCGACTTCTACGGCGCAGGCCTCAGCCTCGCGATCCGCACCGACGGCTGGGGCGGCGCGCCGCCGGGCGAGGTCGTCCCCGTGGCGCAGATCCTGCCGGCGGACCTGAGCGGCTGGGTCTACGTGCCGCCGCGCGGCAAGATCGCCGTCGACCCGGTACTGGGCCGGCTCGCCTTCCCGCCCGGGCAACTGCCCAAGCGCGGCGTGCGGGTCAGCTACCAGTACGGTTTCCCGGCGGATATCGGCGGCGGCGAGTACGAGCGGCCGCTGCTCGACCCGGCGGAAGCGTTCACGCTCTATCGCGTCGGCGATGACGAAGACTGCAAGCGCATCGAGGATGCCCTGGCCCGCTGGCGGGCGGACAACCCGATGCATGCGGTCATCGAAATCACCAGCAGCGGCGTCTACGTCGAACCGCTGCAGGTTGCGCTGGCCGACTCGCAGACCTTGCAGATCCGCGCGGGCGTCCGCGTGCGGCCGGTGCTGCGGCTGATCGACTGGCAGACCGACCTGCCCGACGCCCTGAGCGTCACGCTGGGCAACGCCAGCCGCATGGCCTTCGACGGCCTGATCGTCACGGGCCGACCGATCAGCGTGGTCGGGGCCGGCGAGGACGGCGCGCCGGCCAGCGTCTGCGGCGCCGAACTGGCGATCCGCCACTGCACGCTGGTGCCCGGCTGGGCGATCGATTGCGATTGCGAACCCAAGCGCCCCTCGGAGCCCAGCCTGGAGCTGTCCGGCGTGCGCGCGCGCGTGACCATCGAGCACAGCATCATCGGCGCGATCCAGGTGCAGGAGGACGAGGTCGCGCTCGACCCGATCCCGCTGTGCATCACCGACAGCATCCTCGACGCCACCGCGGACGACCGGCAGGCCATCGCGGCCGCCGGCGGCGCTTGGGCGCACGTCACGCTGGCCATCGCGCGCTGCACCGTGTTCGGCATCGTCGACGTGCACGCGATGGCGCTCGGTGAAAACAGCGTCTTCAGCGGCTGCGTGAACGTCGCGCGCCGGCAGGTCGGCTGCATGCGCTTCTGCTACGTGCCGGTGGAATGCCGCACGCCGCGCCGCTACCGCTGCCAGCCGGATGGCGTCATCGCCGCGGTCAAGGAACGCATCACCGACGACGCGGCCAAGCAGCAGGCGGAGATCGCCAACGAGAGCCTGCGCGTCACGCCGCAGTACACCGCGCGCCGCTACGGCGCGCCGGCCTATGCGCAGCTCGGCGCGGACTGCGCCATCGAGATCGTGCGCGGCGCCGACGACGAATCCGAGATGGGGGCCTACCACGACCTCTTCCAGCCGCAGCGCGCGGCCAACCTGCGGGCGCGGCTCGCGGAATACACGCCGGCGGGCATGGACGTCGGCCTGTTCTTCGCGAACTGACGCACACCAGACACCGAAAGGGACCGCGACATGAAGGGCGACTTCTCACGCATCGGCTTCGATCCGAGCAAGCACTTCAGCCAGGTGCTGCTGCAGCAGGGCCGTGTCACGCTGGACGCCGATCCGAACGAACAGGGCGCGATCCTGCTGCACGTGATCCGCACGCTGGCGCGCGACCTCATCGGCCCCTGCGGCGGGCCGGCCGACAACCTGGGCTTCCAGCTGGCGCTGGACACCACCGACGCCAGCCATCCGCACCTGACGATAGGCGCCGGCCGCTACTACGTCGACGGCATCCTGGTGGAGAACGACAGCGACTGCGACTACGCCGCGCAGCCGGACTTCACCGCGGCCGACGACGACCCGCTGCTGCAGCGGCTGGCCTCGCAAAGCGGCGAGGATTTCTGGCTTTACCTCGACGTCTGGGAACGCCACGTGAGCGCGATCGAGGACGACAGCATCCGCGAGCCGGCGCTGGGCGGGCCGGACACCTGCTCGCGCGCGCAGGTCGTCTGGCAGGTGCGCGCGCTCGCCCGCGACACGCTCCTCAAGACCTTGGGCGACGAGCGCGACGCGGCGCAGCAGAAGCTGCAGGATCCCAACCTCACCGACGACGAACGGGCCGTGCTGCAGGCACGCCTCGACCAGTTGCAGCAGGACCTGAACGGACTCTCGCAAGCCAATGGCCAGAGCGGCAACGATTGCACCGCCGGACTCGATGCACTCACGGGCCTCAGCGATGCCCACATGGTCGCCCGGCTCGACCCGGGCCAGCAGATCAAGGACCCGTGCTCGATCGCGCCCGACGCCCTGTACCGCGGCGCCGAGAACCAGCTCTATCGGGTCGAAATCCATCGCGGCAGCGCCGCCGGCGTTTCACCCACCTTCAAGTGGTCGCGCGACAACGGCAGCGTCGCCACCCGCTGGCTGGGCACCGAGGGCAACGACCTGCTCGTCGCCAGCAGCCGGGGCTTCACCGCCGGCACCTGGGTCGAGCTGGCGGCCGATTCGAACGACTTCTCCGGCGAGCCGGGGCTGCTGGTGAAGCTGGTCAAGGTGGATGGCGACCGGCTCAGCGTCGACCCGGCGAGCATCCCGGCGGACGGGTCGATCGCGCTGACCGCCTCGATGACGCATGCCAAGGTGCGCCGCTGGGACCAGGCGGAAACCGACGACATCACGCTGGACCAAGGCGCGGTGCCGCTGCTGGAGGCGAGCGACACCCAGCCGAACTGGATCACGCTGGAAGACGGCATCCAGGTGCAGTTCACGGCCGGAGGCAGCTACCGCAGCGGCGACTACTGGCTGATCCCGGCGCGGGTGGCCACCGGCAGCATCGAGTGGCCGCACACCGTGGCGAGCAGCGGCGACGTCGAATGGCAATCGGAGCCGCCGGCCGGCACCCAGCACCATTACGCGCCGCTGGGCTTCGTCGGCGGCAATTCCGACAACCGCCTGAGCGTGTCGTCCTCCTGCCTGTGCCAGCTGCGCTCGATCAACTCCTGCGCCCTGGCGAACCGGGACGTGGTGCGGCCGAAGCAGGCCCCCAAGCCGCGCGTGCGCCCGAAGAGCGGCGCCACGAAGCGGAAATAGCTGCCCTCCAAGAAGGCCGCCATCGTGGATCGCGATGGCGGGGCATTCATTTCCTGCGAAAATCGCGGTTCGCCATCGCCCACGGCGATGCCCGAGCCGCCATGCGCCCCTCCGAACGCTCCTTCGCCCGCCGGATCGACCTGACCTCGCTGCAGCTTTTCGTCGCTGTCTGCGAGCTCGGCTCCATCGGCCGCGCCGCCGAACGCGAATTCATCGCCGCCTCGGCGGTGAGCAAGCGCCTGTCGGACCTGGAAGCGACGCTGGAAACGCCCCTGCTCTATCGCCACACGCGCGGCGTCAAGCTCACGCCGGCCGGCGAAAGCCTGCTGCACCACGCCCGCTCGGTGCTGTTCAGCCTGGAGAAGATGCAGGCGGAGCTCTCCGAGTACGCCGACGGCGTCAAGGGGCACGTGCGCATCCACGCCAACATCTCGGCGATCGTGCAGTTCCTGCCGGAGGACCTGGGCTCGTTCAGCCAGGCGCACCCGCAGGTCAAGATCGACCTCGAGGAGCACCTCAGCACCGAGGTGGTCCGCGCCGTGCAGGAAGGCGCGGCCGACCTGGGCATCTGTAACGTCACGAGCGGCAACAACGGCCACGAACTGCAGACCTTGCCCTACCGGCAGGACGAACTGGTGCTGATCGTGCCGCGCCAGCATGTGCTGGCAAGGAAGAAGGCGGTCGCCTTCGAGGACACGCTGGACTTCGACCACGTGGGCCTGCACTCCAACAGCTCGATCTACCTCGCGATGCGCGAGGCCGCCGCGGCCGCCGGCCGCACGATCCGCCTGCGCATCCACGTCACCGGCCTCGACGCCATGGGCCGGATGATCCAGAACGGCCTCGGCGTCGGCGTGATGCCGCGCCGCGCCTTCACCCTCATGAACGGGGCGGGCGAGCTCGAATGCGTCGCCCTCACCGACGACTGGGCCCGGCGCGACATCCGCCTCGTGGCCCGCGATTTCTCCACCCTGCCGCTCACGGCGCGCCTGCTGGTCGACCACCTGCGGGCCCGCGCGCAGGAGCAGCAGCCTCTCGCCGCATAGAATTTCTCTCCAAAGGAAAGCCCCCATGGGACGCACCCTGTACGACAAGATCTGGGACGAGCACGTCGTCCGCTCCGAGGAAGACGGCACCGCCGTCCTCTACATCGACCGCCACCTGGTGCACGAAGTGACCAGCCCGCAGGCCTTCGAAGGCCTGCGCGAGGCCGGCCGCAAGGTCTGGCGCATCAGTTCCGTGGTCGCCACCGCCGACCACAACACGCCCACCACCGGCTGGGAGCGCGGCTACGACGGCATCGAGGACCCGATCTCCAAGCAGCAGGTCACGACGCTGGACAAGAACATCGCGGAGTTCGGCGCCGGCGCCTACTTCCCGTTCCTGAACAAGCGCCAGGGCATCGTCCACGTCATCGGCCCCGAGGAAGGCGCGACCCTGCCCGGCATGACGGTCGTCTGCGGCGACTCGCACACCTCCACCCACGGCGCTTTCGGCGCGCTGGCGCACGGCATCGGCACCTCCGAAGTGGAGCACGTGCTGGCCACCCAGACGCTGCTGCAGCGGAAGGCGAAGAACCTGCTGGTGCAGGTGGACGGCAAGCTCGCTCCCGGCATCACCGCCAAGGACATCGTGCTGGCCATCATCGGCAAGATCGGCACCGCCGGCGGCACCGGCTACACCATCGAGTTCGCCGGCTCCGCGATCCGCGGCCTGACGATGGAAGGCCGCATGACCGTCTGCAACATGGCCATCGAGGCGGGCGCGCGCGCCGGCCTGGTGGCCCCGGACGAGACCACCTTCGCCTACGTCAAGGGCAAGCCGCTCGCGCCCAACGGCGTGGAGTGGGACCAGGCCGTCACTTACTGGCGCACGCTGTTCTCCGACGCGGACGCCAAGTTCGACGCCGTGGTCAAGCTGGATGCCTCACAGATCGTGCCGCAGGTCACTTGGGGCACCTCGCCGGAGATGGTGACCACCGTCGACGGCCGCGTGCCGGACCCGGACAAGGAAAAAGACCCGAACAAGCGCAACGCCATGGAGCGCGCGCTGACCTACATGGGCCTGCAACCGGGCAAGCCGATGAACGACATCTTCGTCGACAAGGTGTTCATCGGCTCCTGCACCAACAGCCGCATCGAGGACCTGCGCGACGCCGCCGCCGTGGTGAAGAAACTGGGCCGCAAGGTCGCCTCCAACGTCAAGGCGGCGCTGGTGGTGCCGGGCTCGGGCGTCGTCAAGGAACAGGCGGAGCGCGAAGGCCTGGACAAGATCTTCCAGGCTGCGGGCTTCGAATGGCGCGAGCCGGGCTGCTCCATGTGCCTGGCCATGAACGCCGACCGGCTGGAGCCGGGCGAGCGCTGCGCCTCCACCAGCAACCGCAACTTCGAAGGCCGCCAGGGCGCCGGCGGCCGCACCCACCTCGTGAGCCCCGCCATGGCCGCCGCCGCCGCCGTGCACGGGCATTTCGTCGACATCCGGGCTTTTGCCTGAACCCACACCACTTTAGGAGTGCTCTCATGAAATCGATCGCTGTCCTGCTTGCCGCCGCTTTTCTTCTCGCCGGCTGCAACACCGTCCGCGGCTTCGGCCAGGACGTGCAGAAGGCAGGCGAAAAGCTCGAGAGCGCCGCCAAAAAATAATCATGGATAAGTTCACTGTTCATAAGGGCCTCGTTGCCCCGATGGATCGCGAAAACGTCGACACGGACGCGATCATTCCCAAGCAGTTCCTGAAGCGGATCACCAAGTCCGGCTTCGGCGACAACCTGTTCGACGAGTGGCGCTTCCTGGACCACGGCGAGCCGGACTCGGTCCTGGCCGACCGCAAGCCCAACCCGGACTTCGTGCTGAACCAGCCGCGCTACAAGGGCGCGTCGATCCTGATCGCGCGCAAGAACTTCGGCTGCGGCTCCTCGCGCGAACACGCGCCCTGGGCCCTGCAGCAGTACGGGTTCCGCGCGCTGATCGCGCCCAGCTTCGCCGACATCTTCTTCAACAACACCTTCAAGAACGGCCTGCTGCCCATCGTGCTGCCCGAAGCCACGGTGGCCCAGCTGTTCGACGAGGTGGCGGCCTTCCCCGGCTACGAGCTGACGGTGGACCTGGAGCGCCAGGTGATCGTGAAGGCGCAGGGCGAGGAGATCGCCTTCGACGTGCAGCCATTCCGCAAGTACTGCCTGCTCAATGGCTTCGACGACATCGGCCTGACCCTGCGCCACGCCGACACCATCAAGCAATACGAAGCCGAGCGCCTGGCGACCAAGCCCTGGCTGGCGCATACGCTTTAAATACCGGGACTTCCGGACGCAAAAGACGCAAAGGTTTCACAAAGGTCGCAAAAGGACTCAACAAAAGTCGTTTTCTTCTTTTGCGACCTTTGCGTAGTTTTTGCGCCCTTTGCGCTCGGAAGTCCGATCCCGTCTTCAAGAAAGAACACCCATGAAAATCGCAGTCCTGCCCGGCGATGGCATCGGCAAGGAGATCGTCACCGAGGCGGTCAAGGTCCTGAACGTCCTGGACCTGAAGTTCGAGATGGAAACCGCCGACGTCGGCGGCGTCGCCTATGACAAGCATGGCCACCCGCTGCCCGAAGCCACGCTGAAGCTCGCCAAGGAAGCCGACGCCGTGCTGTTCGGCGCCGTCGGCGACTGGAAGTACGACAAGCTGGAACGCCAGTTCCGCCCCGAGCAGGCCATCCTGGGCCTGCGCAAGAACCTGGGCCTGTTCGCCAATTTCCGTCCGGCCATCTGCTACGAGCAGCTGACCCACGCTTCCAGCCTGAAGCCGGAACTGGTCGCCGGCCTGGACATCCTGATCATCCGCGAGCTGACCGGCGACATCTACTTCGGCCAGCCGCGCGGCCGCCGCACGGCCGTCGACGGTCACTTCCCCGGCGCCGAGGAGGCCTTCGACACCATGCGCTACTCGCGCCCGGAGATCGAGCGCATCGCTCACGTCGCCTTCCAGGCCGCGCGCAAGCGCAGCAAGAAGGTGACCTCGGTCGACAAGGCCAACGTGCTGGAGACCTTCCAGTTCTGGAAGGACGTGGTCACGGAAGTGGGCCAGCACTACCCGGACGTGAAGCTGGACCACATGTACGTGGACAACGCCGCCATGCAGCTGGTGAAGCAGCCCAAGTCCTTCGACGTCATCGTCACCGGCAACATGTTCGGCGACATCCTGTCCGATGAGGCATCCATGCTGACCGGCTCCATCGGCATGCTGCCCTCCGGCAGCATGAACGCCACCAGCCAGGGCCTGTACGAGCCGTCCCACGGCAGCGCGCCCGACATCGCCGGCAAGGGGATTGCGAATCCTTTGGCTACAATACTGTCTGCCGCCATGATGCTCCGCTTCTCCCTCAACCAGCCCCAGGCCGCCGACCGTATCGAGTCTGCGGTCAAGGACGTGCTGTCGCAAGGGCTGCGGACGGCGGACATCCATTCCGAAGGCACCACGAAAGTCGGCACCCAGCAGATGGGCGACGCCGTCGTGGCCGCGATCACCACGAAGAAGACCATTAAGAGCTAGCTAGCTCCGGTTCGTCGCGCGCCTTCTCCCGGCTCGACGAGCCGGGAGCAAAGGAAAGTTTTCAAAACTGAAAGGCGCGACGCGATGAAACTCTCGAACGGACAACAACCGCTGGTCGGCCTCGTCGGCTGGCGCGGCATGGTCGGCTCGGTCCTCATGGACCGGATGCAGGCCGAAGGCGACTTCGGCCTGATCGAGCCGGTCTTCTTCTCCACTTCCAATGCCGGCGGCAAGGCGCCCGCCCAGGCGAAGAACGAGAGCACGCTCAAGGACGCCTTCGACATCGACGCACTGAAGAAGTGCGACATCGTCATCACGGCCCAGGGCGGCGACTACACCACCGAGGTGTTCCCCAAGCTGCGCGCGGCCGGCTGGAACGGCCACTGGATCGACGCGGCCTCCACGCTGCGCATGAAGGACGACGCCGTCATCATCCTCGACCCGGTCAACCTGCCGGTGATCAAGAACGCCCTCGCCAAGGGCGGCCGCAACTGGATCGGCGGCAACTGCACCGTCAGCTGCATGCTGATGGGCGTGGGCGCGCTGTACAAGGCCGGCCTGGTCGAGTGGATGACCAGCATGACCTACCAGGCCGCTTCCGGCGGCGGCGCGCAACACATGCGTGAACTGCTCACGCAATTCGGCACTCTCAATGCCGAGGTGCGCGGCCTGCTCGACGACCCCAAGTCGGCCATCCTGGAGATCGACCGCAAGGTGCTGGCGCGCCAGCAGTCCATGACCGGCGAAGAGACCGCGAACTTCGGCGTGCCGCTGGGTGGCTCGCTGATCCCCTGGATCGACAAGGACCTGGGCAACGGTGTCTCCCGCGAAGAGTGGAAGGCCGGCGCCGAGACCAACAAGATCCTGGGCCAGGGCGAAGGCTTCGGCACCCGGGCGGTCCCGGTGGACGGCTTCTGCGTGCGCGTGGGCGCCATGCGCTGCCACTCGCAGGCCCTGACCTTCAAGCTGAAGAAGGACGTGCCGGTGGCCGACATCGAGGCCATGATCGCCGCCGACAACCCCTGGGCGAAGGTCGTCCCGAACACCCGCGAAGCCACCATGCAGGGCCTGACGCCGGTGGCCGTCACCGGCACGCTGGACATCCCGGTGGGCCGCGTGCGCAAGCTGGCGATGGGCCCGGACTACGTCGGCGCCTTCACCATCGGCGACCAGCTGCTGTGGGGCGCGGCGGAGCCGCTGCGCCGCATGCTGCGCATCCTGCTGGACGCGTAACAGGGCGCTTCCGGCCTCACGAAAAAGCGGTCCGCGGACCGCTTTTTTGCTGGCAGGCCACCTGTATCACGGCGTTACGGCGCGTTGTTCCGCGCCAACAGCCTACTGCCGTGTACGAAGTGTCACAGCGTTCCACGGACATTAAGAGGTGTCTCAGCTTGTCAGTCTAAGACATTGCTGCTAAGGTACTTTTTCGAATTTAGCCCTCGAGGCGACCAGCCGAATGAAGAGAACAAGACTGCCTGCAGAACGAGCAGTGGGGACGCCAAAAATGATGAGCATGCCCAAGGCTCGGCTGTCCGCGCTGGCCCTCGCGGCAGCACTCACCCTGACTTTCGCGCCCGATGCCCTCGCCCTGGCGTTGGGCCGCGTCACCGTGCAATCCGCGCTGGGAGAACCCCTGCGCGCCGACATCGACCTGCCGGAGATCACGGCGGAGGAAGTGTCGTCGCTGAAGGCGAACATCGCGCCGGTGACAGTGTTCCAGTCCCGAGGCGTGGACTTGAGCCCGTCGCTGCAGGGCGTAAACATCACCTTGCAGCGCCGTCCCAACGGCAGCTACTTCCTGCGCCTGGCGGGCGACCGCCCGACCACGGATCCCTTCGTGGACGTGATCCTGGAAGCGAGCTGGTCCTCCGGCCGCATCCAGCGTGATTTCACGCTGCTGCTGGATCCGCCGAGCCAGCGCCAGCCCGCTGCGCCGTTGCAGGCCCAGGTGGCGCCCGCGCCTTCGCGCGGCACCGCCCCGGCCGCCGGCACGCCGCTGCCGCCCGCTGCTCGGCCCGCTCCGGCCGCGCCCGCGCCGCGCGCCGGCACCGGCACCGCTTCCAGCACGCCCAGCCCAGCACCGGCGCCGCGCGCGGCCACCACGCCCGCACCCTCCACCGGTGGTGGCGGCGGCGAAGGCAAGAAGGTCACCGTGCAGGCTGGCGACACCGCCGGCAAGATCGCCTCGGCCAACAAGCCCGCGAGCATCTCGCTGGACCAGATGCTGGTGGCGCTGCTGCGCTCCAACCCGGACGCCTTCGTCGATGGCAACGTCAACCGCCTGAAGGCCGGCGCCGTGCTGGACATGCCCAGCAACGAGCAGGCCAGCCAGGTGCAGCCGACGGACGCCCACCAGACCCTGGTGGCGCAGAGCCGCGACTTCAACGAGTTCCGCCACCGCCTGGCCGAAGGCCTGCCGGCGGCGAAGACCCCCGCCGCGCAGCGCGAAGCCTCCGGCCGCGTGCAGGCGCAGGTCGAGGACAAGAAAGCCCAGACCGGCTCGCCCGACAAGCTGACGCTGTCCAAGGGCGCCGTCGCAGGCAAGGGCAGCGCCGACCGCATCGCCAAGGAACGCGCCGCGCAGGACGCTTCCAACCGCGTCGCCGAGCTGAACAAGAACATCCAGGACCTGAACCGCCTGACCGGCACCACCCCGGGCGCTGCGCCCGGTGGCGCCGGCGCGAAGTCGGGTCCCGGCGTCACCGTGCCCGCGGGTGTCGCCACCAACGCGCGTCCGGCTTCCGCTCCTGGCGCGACCACGCCGGCCGGCCGTGCCGCTTCGGCGCCCGTGCTTGCCGCCGCGACGCCTGCTGCCCATCCCGCGTCGGTCGCCGCTGCCGCCACGCCGGCCAAGCCCGCTTCCGTCGCCTCCGCGGCGGCCGTGACGCCGGCAGCGCCTGCGTCCGCGCCGGCCGCTGCTCCGGCTCCCGCGCCTGCCGCTGCGGCCGTGACCTCCGCCGCCTCGGCGCCCAGCGCTCCCGCTACTTCCGCCGCCAGCGCTCCGGTTGCAGCCGCCAGCGCACCGGCTGCCGGCGAAGCCACCCCCGTCGCTGCGGCGCCTGCCCCGGCCCCGGCTCCCGCGCCGAAGCCCGTGGCCAAGAAGGCCCCGTCGCCGCCCCCGCCACCGGAACCCAGCTTCCTCGAGGACGTGCTGGACAACCCGCTGGTGCCCGCGCTGGGCGTCGGCCTGCTGGCCGTCCTGCTGGGCCTGGGCTTCTACAAGATGCGCCAGAAGCGCAAGACGGCCGCGGTCGACAGTTCCTTCCTGGAAAGCCGCCTGCAGCCCGATTCCTTCTTCGGCGCCAGCGGTGGCCAGCGCATCGACACGGCCGAGGCCAACAACCCGACCGGCTCCTCGATGGTCTACTCGCCCAGCCAGCTCGACGCGGCCGGCGACGTCGACCCGGTGGCCGAAGCGGACGTGTACCTCGCCTACGGCCGCGACCTGCAGGCCGAGGAAATCCTCAAGGAAGCCCTGCGCATCAACCCGCAGCGCGTGGCGATCCATGCCAAGCTGCTGGAGATCTACGCCAAGCGCCGCGACGCCAAGGCCTTCGAGACCGTTGCCGCCGAGGCCTACAACCTCACGCACGGCACCGGTCCCGAGTGGGACCACATCACCGAACTGGGCCGCGAGCTGGATGCGTCCAACCCGATGTACCGCCCGGGCGGCGAGCCTGGCGCCGGTGCAGCCGCGGCTGCTGCGGCGGCCACGGCCGGCGCCGCTGCCTTCGGTTCGACCCAGCCCATCTCCGCCGCACCCGCGCCGCAAGCCGCGGCGCCGGCGGGCGACCTGGACCTCGACCTGGATTTTTCCCTCGGTGACGAGCCGGCGGCGCCCGCACCTGCACCCGTAGCCGCCGCCCCCGCGCTGGTGGCGCGCCCTGCCCCGGCGCCCGCGCCGGCGGAAGTGCCGCCGCTGGAAATGGACTTCGGCATGCCGCCCGCGGCGCCGGCGCCCGCTCTGGAACCGGTCCGGCTCGACGCCCCCGGCCTCACGCTGGACGAGAACAGCCTGAACTTCGAGCCCTCGCCGGCTCCGGCGCCCGCGCCCAAGGCCGCTCCGGCCCCTGCGCCGGCCGACGGCCTGATGGAGTTCGACCTCGGCTCGCTGTCGCTGGACCTGCCCGGTTCCGCACCGGCACCGGCCCCCGCGCCGGCGGCCGCCGCACCCAAGGCGCCGCCTGCTGCAGCCCCGGCCATGCCGGCGCTGGAGCCGCTGCCCGTCATGGACCTGGGTGGCTCGCCCGACGTCGGCGCCGCGGACAGCCCGCTGGCGACCAAGCTGGCCCTGGCCGAAGAGTTCAACGCCATCGGCGACGCCGACGGCGCCCGCAGCCTGGCCGAGGAAGTGCTGGCCGAAGCCTCGGGTGACCTGAAGTCGCGGGCGCAGAAGCTGCTCGCCGAGATCGGCTGAGTTCACTTAGGGTGCGCAGCTCCGCTGCGCACCGCGCGAGGACGCGGCATCACCATGAGGCTGGCTCTCGGCATCAGCTACAACGGACAAGCCTACGACGGCTGGCAAAGCCAGCCGTCGGGCCGCACCGTGCAGGACCACCTCGAGTCCGCCCTGGCGCGGTTCGCCGCCCGCCCCGTCAACACCATCTGCGCCGGCCGCACCGATGCCGGCGTGCACGGCCTCATGCAGGTGGTGCACTTCGACACCGAGGTGCAGCGGGCCGAGTTCTCCTGGGTGCGCGGCACCAACACTTTCCTGCCGCCCGACATCGCCGTGCAATGGGCCAGGCCCGTGCCCGACGCCTTCCACTCGCGCGCCAGTGCCAAGGCGCGGCGCTATGCCTACGTGCTGCTGGAGTCGCCGGTGCGCCCCAGCGTCGAAGCCGGACGGACCGGCTGGGTGTTCCGGCCGCTGGACCTGGAGGCGATGCAGGAAGCGGCCGCGCACCTGGTCGGCGAACACGACTTCACCTCCTTCCGCGCCTCCGCCTGCCAGGCGAAGAGCCCGGTGAAGACGCTGCAGCCCGTGAAGATCAGCCGCAACGGGCCGTACTGGCGCTTCGAGTTCGAGGCCAACGCCTTCCTGCACCACATGATCCGCAACCTCATGGGCTGCCTGCTGGTCGTGGGCCAGGGCCTGCAGCCGCCGGGCTGGATGAGGGAAGTGCTGGCAGCGAAGAGCCGCGACGCCGCCGCCCCCACCTTCTCCCCGGACGGGCTGTACTTCCTGGGCCCGGTCTACGAAGACCATTGGGGCCTGCCGAAGGAAGTGCCCGCCTATCATTGGTTGCCATGACCCTTGCCCATCCACGCACCCGCATCAAGATCTGCGGCCTGACGCGCGAACAGGACGTGGACGCAGCCGTCGAAGCCGGCGCCGATGCCATCGGCCTGGTGCTGTACCCCAAGAGCCCCCGCTACGTCACGCCGCAGCGCGCGGGCGAACTGGCGCGCCGGCTGCCGCCGTTCGTCACGCCGGTGCTGCTGTTCGTCAACGCGTCGCTGGACGCGATCAAGGCCGCCGTCGACCAGGTGCCCACCGCCACCCTGCAATTCCATGGCGACGAAAGCGAGCCGGACTGCCTGAGCGCCGGCCGGCCCTACCTGCGCGCCGCCCGCATCCCGCTGGACGAGGCCTCGCCCTTCGACTTGCTAAAATTCGCCTCCGAACACCCACAGGCCCAGGCCCTGCTGCTCGACGCCCACGTCGAGGGCTACGGCGGGGGCGGGAAAGCATTCCATTGGTCACGGCTTCCACCAAGCGTCAACTGTCACGCCGTTTTGTCTGGTGGGCTCACACCTGCAAACGTGGGCGATGGCATCGTGCAAGTACGGCCGCGTTTCCGGACGCTGGCCGTTGATGTGAGTTCCGGCGTCGAAGCATCGAAAGGTGTGAAGGACCCGGAGAAGATCCATCGGTTCGTCGCGGCCGTGCGTGCCGCCGACCAGCTTCTTGCAGAGTCTCCCCATGCCCTCTTACCAGCAACCTGACGCCGCCGGCCACTTCGGCATCTACGGCGGCACCTTCGCCAGCGAAACGCTGACCCACGCCATCCGCGAGCTGCGCGACGCCTACGCGAAGTTCAAGGACGACCCCGAGTTCCTGCGCGAGTTCGAGTACGAGCTCAAGCACTTCGTGGGCCGGCCCTCGCCCATCTACCACGCGCAGCGCATGAGTCGCGAACAGGGCGGCGCGCAGATCTTCCTGAAGCGCGAAGACCTGAACCACACCGGCGCCCACAAGATCAACAACGTGATCGGCCAGGCCATGCTCGCCAGGCGCATGGGCAAGCCGCGCGTGATCGCCGAAACCGGCGCCGGCCAGCACGGCGTGGCCACGGCCACCATCTGCGCCCGCTACGGCCTGGAATGCGTGGTCTACATGGGCAGCAACGACGTCAAGCGCCAGAGCCCCAACGTCTACCGCATGAACCTGCTGGGCGCCCGCGTGGTGCCGGTGGAAAGCGGCAGCAAGACGCTGAAGGACGCGCTGAACGAGGCGATGCGCGACTGGGTCACCAACGTCGAGAACACGTTCTACATCATCGGCACGGTGGCGGGACCGCACCCCTACCCGATGATGGTGCGCGATTTCCAGAGCGTGATCGGCACCGAGTCGATCGAGCAGATGCCCGGCCTCAACAACGGCCGCCAGCCCGATGCGGTGGTCGCCTGCGTCGGCGGCGGCAGCAACGCCATGGGCATCTTCTACCCGTACATCCCGTTCGAGAACACGCGCCTGGTCGGCGTGGAAGCGGCGGGCGAAGGGCTGGACAGCGGCAAGCACTCGGCCTCGCTGCAACGCGGCTCGCCCGGCGTGCTGCACGGCAACCGCACCTACATCCTGCAGGACGCCAACGGCCAGATCATCGAGACGCACAGCGTGAGCGCGGGCCTCGACTACCCCGGCGTGGGCCCCGAGCACGCGTGGCTCAAGGACATCGGCCGTGCCGAATACGTGGGCATCACCGACGCCGAGGCGCTGGAAGCCTTCCACTACCTGTGCCGCACCGAAGGCATCATCCCGGCGCTGGAATCCAGCCACGCCATCGCCTACGCGATGAAGCTGGCGAAGACGATGAAGCCCGAGCAGAGCATCCTGGTGAACCTGTCCGGCCGCGGCGACAAGGACATCGGCACGGTGGCCGACCTCGCCGGCGTGGACTTCTACGACCGGCCTTCCATGCGTGGCCTCACGCTGAAGGGAGGGCCCAAGCAATGAGCCGCATCCCCGCCACCTTCGAGCGCCTCGCGAATGAAAAGCGCAAGGCCCTCATCCCCTACATCACGGCCGGCTTCCCCTTTGCCGACATCACGCCGGAGCTGATGCACGGCATGGTGGCCGCGGGCGCCGACGTGATCGAGCTGGGCGTGCCCTTCTCCGACCCGATGGCCGACGGCCCGGTGATCCAGCGCGCCGGCGAGAAGGCGCTGACCTTCGGCATCGGCATGGCACACGTGCTGGAGATGGTGAAGACCTTCCGCCAGGGCGACGACAAGACGCCCGTGGTGCTGATGGGATATGCCAACCCGATCGAGCGCTACGACCTGACGCACGGCCGCAATGCCTTCGTCCGCGACGCCGCCGGGTCGGGCGTCGACGGCGTGCTGGTGGTTGACTACCCGCCGGAGGAATGCGAAGCCTTCGCCGCGGAGCTGAAGGCCAACGGCCTGGACCTGATCTTCCTGCTGGCCCCGACCAGCACCAGCGAACGCATCCAGCAGGTGGCGCGCATCGCCAGCGGCTACGTGTACTACGTTTCACTGAAGGGCATCACCGGCGCCGGCAACCTCGACACCTCCGCGGTCGAACAGGCCCTGCCCCGGATCCGCCAGCACGTGAAGATTCCCGTCGGCGTCGGTTTCGGCATCCGCGACGCTGCCACCGCGAAAAGCATCGGCCGGGTGGCTGACGCGGTGATCATCGGCACCAAGGTCATCCAGGTCGTGGAAGATGAACCGCGTGAGCGGGTGCTTACAGCGCTCGGCGCTTTCCTGCGCGAAGTCCGGCAGGCGCTGGACGATAGATAATGTCCAGGGGACAGACCAGGGGAGCGAAGCGCCTGCTCTGTCCCCTCTGAACGGAAACCCAGGAGAGACGATGAGCTGGTTGGAAAAACTGCTGCCGCCCAAGATCCAGCATACGGATCCCAATGAACGCCGCAGCGTGCCGGAAGGCCTGTGGATCAAGTGCCCGAGCTGCGAGACGGTCCTGTACAAGACCGACCTGGAGCAGAACCAGAACGTCTGCCCCACCTGCGGCCACCACCACCGCATCGGCGCCCGCGCGCGCCTGAACTCCTTCCTCGACCCCGAAGGCCGCTACGAGATCGGCCAGGAAGTGCTGCCGGTCGACGCGCTGAAGTTCAAGGACAGCCGCCGCTACCCCGAGCGGCTGAAGGAAGCGCTGGAAAACACCGGCGAGACCGACGCGCTAGTCGTGATGGGCGGCGCGGTGCACAGCATCAGCCTGGTGGCGGCGGCCTTCGAGTTCGACTTCATGGGCGGCTCGATGGGCAGCGTGGTCGGCGAGCGCTTCGTGCGCGGCGTCGAGACGGCCATCGAGCAGAAGGTGCCCTTCCTCTGCTTCACCGCCACCGGCGGCGCGCGCATGCAGGAAGGCCTGCTGTCGCTGATGCAGATGGCCAAGACCAATTCGGCGCTGACCAAGCTGGCCAAGAAGGGCCTGCCTTACATCAGCGTGCTGACCGATCCCACCATGGGCGGCGTGAGCGCCGGTTTCGCCTTCGTGGGCGACGTGGTGATCGCCGAACCGAAGGCGCTGATCGGCTTCGCCGGCCCGCGCGTGATCGAATCCACCGTGCGCGTGAAACTGCCCGAAGGCTTCCAGCGCGCCGAGTTCCTGCAGGAAAAGGGCGCGGTCGACTTCATCTGCGACCGCCGCGAACTCCGCAAGACTGTGGCCAACGTGCTGGCGATGCTGCAACGGCAGCCGGCGGACGCGGTGGAATAGGGACTTCCGAACTTCCGGACGCAAAAGACGCAAAAGACGCAAAAGACGCAAAGGATCCGCAAAGGACGCAAAAGATTCAAAGGAGTCTTTTGCGTCCTTTGCGCTTTTGCGACCTTTGCGTTCCGGAAGTCCCCGCGGCGATCGCGATCAGCGCAGCACCGCGTCCTGCAGCCCCGCCAGCAGGAAAGTGCAGATCTGCAGCACCACCAGCAGCGCCAGCGGTGACAGGTCGAAGCCGCCCACCAGCGGGATCAGGCGGCGGAAGGGCCGCAGCAAGGGCGCGCACAGGCGGTCGATGACGTCGACGATCGGCGAGTCGGCCTGCACCCAGGACAGGATCGCATAGACGATCACCAGCCCGATCATTCCCGAGATCGCCAGCCGGACCAGGCCGAACAGCGCCTCCACCGGGATCGCGGACGGGCGGCCATAGCCCATCGCCCACAGGATGCCGAACTGCGCCAGCTCGATCAGGTAGGCGGCCAGCAGGCTGGACAGGTCGATCCAGCGCGTCTTGGGCAGCACTTTGCGCAAGGGCAGGATGAGCCAGTCCGTGAGCGCGAACACGAACCTCCCCACCGGGTTGCCGAAGGGAATGCGCTGGTACTGCATGTACAGCCGCAGCAGGCAGGCGCCTCCGAGGAGGCCGCCAATAACGTCGAGCAGGAAACTGATGATTTTGAACAGCATGGCCACAGGTTCAGCTGGGTCGTGGGATGATAGCGGCAGCCACTGGAACCGCTGTGCCCGCCGCCCTTACCCTGCAGTCCCTGCCCCTGTTTCCTCTGAGCGCCGTGCTCTACCCGGACGGGCTGCTGTCGCTGCGCATCTTCGAGGTCCGCTACCTGGACATGATCGCCAAGTGCCGCAAGGCCGGCGCGCCGTTCGGCGTGGTGTCGCTGACGCAGGGCAACGAGGTGCGCACGCCGGGCGCCAGCGAAAGCTTCGCGCCGGTCGGCACCCTGGCCACCATCCTCGACTTCGAGCAACCGCAGGCCGGCCTGATGCTGGTGCGCGCCACCGGCGCGCAGCGTTTCCGCATCACCTCCAGCGACCAGTTGAAGCACGGCCTCTGGGTCGCCGACGTCGAGGGCATGGCGCCAGACATGGCGGTGCCCATCCCCGAGGACCTGCAGCCCACCAGCGACGCGCTGAACCGCCTGATCCAGTCGCTGCAGCTGAAGGCCGACCAGCCCGGCCCCATGCCGCTGCAGCCGCCTTTCAAGCTGGACGACTGCGGCTGGGTGGCCAACCGCTGGTGCGAGCTGCTGCCCTTGCCCGTGGGCCTGAAACAGCGCCTGATGGAGCTGGACAACCCGCTGGTCCGGCTGGAGCTGGTGAGCGACGTGCTCACCCGCACCGGCATCACCACCTGAGCGGCGCCAGCCGCTAGCGCGGCTTGTACTCCGGCACCTGAGCCTGCAGCCAGTCGCGCAGCGCGCGCGCATCGGGCTGCGGTCCCGCCTGGTCGACCCACCGGACGATTTCTTCGACCCCAAGCAGAGCCCCGTTGGTCTTCGCGATGCGCAGCTTCGCGTGCGGCGTCGGTTCCGTCGTCTCGTCGTTGGCCAGCAGTTCCTCGAACAGCTTCTCGCCGGGCCGCAGCCCGATGTAGCTGATGGGAACCTCTTCCTCCGTCTTGCCGTGCAGGCGGATAAGCATGCGCGCGAGTTCGACGATCTTCACCGCGTCGCCCATGTCCAGCACGAAGATCTGGCCCGAGCGGCCCATCAGGCCGGCCTGCAGCACCAGCTGCGCGGCCTCCGGAATGGTCATGAAGTAGCGCACGATGTCCGGGTGGGTGACGGTCACCGGCCCGCCGCGCGCGATCTGCGCGTTGAACAGCGGCACCACCGAGCCGCTGGAGCCCAGCACGTTGCCGAAGCGCACCGACACGAAATCCGTGCGCGGCTCGCGCGCGGCCACGGCCTGCACCACCATCTCGGCGAGCCGCTTGCTGGCGCCCATCACGTTGGTGGGGTTCACGGCCTTGTCGGTGGAGATCATCACGAAGCGCCGGGCGCCGCAGGCGGCGGCCGCACGCGCGACGTTCAGCGTGCCCAGCACGTTGGTGCGCAGCGCCTCCACCTCGTTGTGCTCCTCCATCAGCGGCACGTGCTTGTAGGCCGCGGCGTGGAACACCACGGCCGGCCGGTGCTGGTCGAGGATCGCGCGCAGCCGCGCCTCGTCGCGGATGTTGGCCGTGTAGTAGACGCCCTGCATCTGCGGATGGGCCTGGCGCAGCTCCTGTTCCAGCTGGTAGATGGCGTACTCGGAGATGTCGATGCACACGAGCCGCCCGACGCCCAGCCGCGCGACCTGGCGGCACAGCTCGGAACCGATCGAGCCACCCGCGCCGGTGATCGCCACCACGTGGCCCGAGAACATCTCGGCCAGGTTCTCGGCATCCAGCGCCACCGGCGCCCGCCCCAGCAGGTCTTCCAGCTGGATCTTGCGCAGCCCCGCGGAGCCTTCGGCCCGCAGGAACTCGTCGGGCCGCGGCAAGGTGAGCAAGGTGATGCGTGCTTCGGCGGCCAGCTGCAGTGCCTGGCGGCGCGCGTCCGAGCCGACCGGGCTGGCCACCAGCGCCGTGTGCACGCCGGAGCGCGTGGCCGCCTGCGCCAGCTCGGAGAGGGTCCCGACCACGGCGATGTCCTGCAGCGAGCGCCAGCGCTCGCTGGCGAGCGGCGTGAGGATGCCGACCGGCAGCCAGTTGGACGAGCCCTTGAGCGCGCGCAAGGCGCCGGCCGCGTCCTGCAGCGAGCCGAGCACCAGCAGCGGCCGCGCGCCGCCGGCCAGCCGCTCGGTACGCTCCACCAGCGAGCGCCAGCCGGCCCGCACCGCGCCCAGCAACAGCACCACGAGCACCGGATGCAGCAGCAGCACGGAACGCGGAAACTGCGGCAGCCGCACCATCAGCACGCTGACCGCCGTGAGCGCCGCGCCCAGGCCCACCGCGGCCGCGAGGCGCCGCAGTTCCGGCAGGCTCGTGTACTTCCAGACGTGGCGATGCACGCGCAATGCGAGCAGCACCACGCCATAGGCGACCAGCGCCAGCGGCGTGGAGCGCAGGCCCAGCGCGGCGAACTCCGGCGGCACGTCGAGGTTGAAGCGCAGCCAGAAGGCCAGCCACCAGGCCAGCGCCACCAGCGCCAGGTCGACGGCCAGCAACGCGGGCACCGGGCTGCGCCAGGTCCAGGGCGCCTTCATGGCGCCGGCCGGCGCGCCGCGACCGCCTCCGCCACCAGCCAGTCGAAGGCGTCGTCGATGTCCAGCGCAAGCTCGCGCTGTTCGCTTACCAGCGCCCGCGTTTCGGGCGTGAAGAAGCTGCGCTCGCGGCGGAACACGTCGACGCCGATCGCGTAGAAGTTGCCGCTGATCTCCAGCACTTCGGGCAGGTCCTGCGAGCGCTTTCGCGTACCGTCGGCGTCCAGCACGGGGCGCACCTTGCCGTCCGCCTGGCGAGTGAAGCACCAGGCCGGGTTCGAGCGCGCCGGCGCGAAGCCGACCACCGGCGCGCCATTCAAGCTTGCGCAGAGCGCCAGCGCCTCGGCCAGTTGCGCGGGGTCGCGGAAAGGCGAGGTGGGTTGCAGCAGCAGCAGCACGTCGTGCGGGCGGCCCGCGGCGGCGCACTGGTCCAGCGCGTGCAGGATGGCGTCGTTGGACGAGGCCGTGTCGGTCGCCAGTTCGGCCGGCCGCAGCCAGGGCACGTCGGCACCGAGCTCGCGCGCCGTGTCGGCGATCTCCGCATCGTCGGTGGACACCAGCACCTGGTCGACTTCGGGCAGCGCCAACGCGTTGCGAATCGACCAGCCAATGAGCGGCACGCCGCCCAAGGGCAGCAGGTTCTTGCGCGGGAGCCGCTTGGAGCCGCCGCGCGCCGGGATCAAGGCCAGGACCGAGCGTCCCGCGATCACTGGAAGGTCATCCCGAAATCCTCGTGCGCCCGCGCATAGTCCTCCATGCGCCCGATGTCGAGCCAGTACTCGTGGATGGGGAAGCCCGCGGTGAGCTCGCCGCGCCCCACCAGGGCCTGCAGCAAGGTCGGCATGTCGAAGTAGCTGCCGCCCGGCACCAGGTCCAGCACCTGCGGCGCCAGCAGGTAGATGCCGGCGCTGACGAACAGCTTCTCCTGCGGCTTCTCCACGATGTCGACCAGCTTGTGGCCGTCCAGCCGCACCACGCCGTAGGGGATGGCGTGCGTGATCTGGCGCACGCCCACCGAAGCCGACGCGCCGGCATGGGCGTGGAAGTCCAGCATCGCCTGGTAGTTGACCTTGGCGAGGATGTCGCCGTTCATCACGAAGAAAGGCAGCTGCGGCCGCGCGGGCAGCAGCGACAGCGCACCGGCCGTGCCCAGGCGCTGGTCTTCCTCGAGATAACGGATGCGCACGCCCCAGCGCGAACCGTCGCCGAAATGCGAGCGGACCATCTCGCCCATGTAGTTGATGGAGATGTAGAAGTCGTGGAAGCCCTGCTCGATGAAACCGAGCAGGATGGTTTCCAGGATCGGCCGCTCGCCGATGCGCAGCATGGGCTTGGGACATTCGTCGGTCAGCGGGCGCAGCCGCGCGCCCAGGCCGCCGGCCATCAACACGACGCAGTTGTCACGCTGCTGCGGCGCCGCCAGCTCCTCCAGCAGCTGCAGGCCGACGACGCTGCCCGCCGCATCCACGATCGGGATGCGATGGATCTGCCGCGTGCGGAACTCCGGCAGCCGCGTGCGCAGGTCCTCGCCGGCTTGCGCCACGGTGGGTGCCTTGTTCATCACTTCGCTCACCGGCGCGTCCAGCGAGGAGCCGCGCAGGATGGCGCGGCGCACGTCGCCGTCCGTGACGGTCCCCAGCAGGCGCTGCTGCGGCCCCACGACCAGCGCGATCTGCAAGGCGCTGCGGTCGATGCAGGCGATCGCTTCGCGCACCGTGCGCTCGGGTTCGAGCAGGGTCTGGCGCCAGTCGTTCACGTCTGCCCCTCAGCTGCGCTCACGCAGCAGCTGGAAAGCCTCGGCCGCGGCGAAGCCGGACGCGGCGCCGCGCAGCAGGGCGAGCGCCCGCACGGCTTCCTCGCTGCGCGGGAAGGGATGCGGCGCGAATTCGGAAGCGTAGACGCGCAGGATCTCCAGCTTGCGTTCGAGCTGGCCCGAGATGTCGACGAAAACGTTGGGGCGGAAGGCGATGTCGGGATGCAGGGCAAAGTCGGTCTCGGAAAGCGCCTCGTAGGCGAGCACGCGGCGCACCGACGGGTAGCGGAACCACTTGGTGCAGCTGCTGACCGCGTCGAACACGACGCGATGGTCGGAATGCACGTCGGCCGGCGAAGGCACGAAGATCTCGTCGGGCTGGCAGTCGCGGATGACGTCGCCGATGCGGCCCACCAGGTCGCCCAGCGGCGCGGCATCGAGCCGCGTGGGCGGCAGGCCCAGCTGCACCACCTTGCGAAAGCCCACCATCGAAGCAGCGCGCGCGATCTCTTCATCGCGCTGGCGCACGCGCTCGGCGGGCCAGCCGGCAGCCACGGACATGCCGGTCACCAGCAGCCAGTCGACCTCGCCGCCTTCGGCGCGCCGGCGCAGCAGCGTGCCGCCGCAACCGAGGATCTCGTCGTCGGGATGGGGGGCGACCACCAGGGTTCGTGTCGTCATGTCGGCGTCCGGTAGCTGATGATCCAGTGATGCGCCTGCCGGGGGCCGAAACGGAACAGGTACTCGCCCACGTCCAGCGTGCGTCCGGGGAACAGCGCGTCGAGTTCTTCACGCTCGGGAATGGTGAGCGTGCAGCCGGCCTGGCCGGTGACCTCGGAGCGGTACATGGAGTTGCCGAGCGGCTGCGCTTCGCGCTGGGACACGTCCCCGGGCGCGGCCGTCGCCACCAGCACGATCCCGCCGGGACGCAGCACCCGCTCGATCTCGGAGACCGCGCCGGCCCAGCCCTGGCGGTCGTTGTAGTAGATGACCTGCCAGGCGATCACCGCATCGAAGAAGCCATGGTCAAAGGGCAGCGGCGCGCCCGGCGTGACGAGTCGCAGCGCCGCCTCGCGCCCCGCGGCTTGCAGGCGGGCGCGCGCGATCTCCAGCGCGCTGGCCGAGACCTCGGTGCCATGCATTTCATGGCCCAGGCTCGCCAGGTGTGCCGTGTTGGCGCCGGTGCCGCAGCCGTAATCGAGCACGCGCACCGGCTGCGACGAAGGCAGCAGGCCGGCGGCCAGCCGCACCAGCATCTCGTTCGGGTAGCGCAGGTCGTTGCGGCCCGTGGCGTAGAGGTTCTCCCAGACCTGGGCGTTGTGGGCGGCGGCGCTCATGGATTCCTTCCGCCCGCGACTAGCGGGTCTTCGGTCTTGGGGCGCAGCGCGCGCAGGTCGGTGTGCAACAGGAATTGCGCGGCGCGCTCGCTGGCATCGCCGCTGCCATAGGGGTTCACGACCTGGGCGACGATCGCACCGAACGCCGGCGACAGCACGCGCGCAATCGCGGCATCGATCGCGGCGCGATCGGCATCGCAGAAGACGACGTTGGCACCGGCGAGGCGGCCCCGCTGGCGCACGCCCACGTCGACCGCCGCCAGCGGCACGCTGGCCGCCTCCAGGATGCCCGAGGACGAATTGCCGATGATGAGGCGGGCGTTCTTGTAGACCGACAGGAAATCGTCGCGCTCGAGGTTGCGGTAGGCGAAGAAGCGCGGCTGGTCGCGCCGCTGCTCGATGGCCTCGACCAGGCCGCGATTGGCCGGATCCGAATTGGGGTAGCCGACCACCGCGCCGAGGCCGTGTGCCGCCAGTGCGTCGAGCATGCGTCCCAGAACTTGCGGCGCGATGTCTCGCTCCACCGGGTCCGGGTGGAACATGACCAGCGCGTAGTCGCCCAGCGCCGCCGGCAGGCCGAGGCGCTGCTGCAATTGTTCGCGCGGGATCGCGCGGTGGGCACGGAAATTGTCCAGCGACAGGTTGCCGACCACGCGGATGCGCTCGTCGGGCTCGCCCAGGCGCAGCAGGCGCTGGCGATGGGCCTCGACGGCCACCAGGTGGTAGGTGGAGAGCTTGGAGGCCGCGTGCCGCACCGGGTTGTCCACGTAGCCGCTCATCGTGTGGTCGCCGCCGTAGAAATGGACGGTCGGGATCTCGAGGTAGGCGCCCAGCATCGCGCCTATCCACACTTCCTCGCGGTCACCGGCGTAGACGATGGCATCGGGCTGCCAGGACGCGACGGCATCGATGGCGCCTTGCAGCAGGATGCTCGCGGACTTCAGCCGCGAGGACGGCGTGTCCGAATCGATCAGGCTTTCGACGGCCAGCAGCACCTGCAGGCCATCGGCGCGGATCTGGTCGATGCTGTGCCCGTAGGTGCGCGAGAGATGCGCGCCGCCGACCAGCAGGCGCAGATCTGCCTGCGGATCGGCCTGCAGCCGCCGGTACAGCGCGCTCATGAGGTCGTAGTCGGACCGGATGCCGGTGATGGCCAGGATCTTCTTCACGCCGCTTCCTCCACGCCGAGAAAACTGCGCGCACGCTCGCAACCGACGTTGAACAGCAGGTCCAGGCAGGACAGGCCGGGCACGAAGGTGGCAGCGTTCTTCTGGGGGTACTCGGGATGCACGAAGCGATCGTAGCGCAGGGCCATGGAGCCGAAAGCGGACTCGTCCTGGTAGGCCTGGGCCCCGGTGCCGGAGAGATAGCAGCTCGCGCCGGCGGCTTGCGCCAGGGCGACGACGAGCTCGCCGCGCTTCGCGGCGCGGTCGTAGTCCAGGCTGCTTTGCAGCACCAGGCGGGTCGGGATCTCCAGCCACTCCAGCGCCAGCCGCATCGAAGCGAACACCACGTCGAACAGTGTCGCATGGGGCATCGCCAGGAAGGCTTCGACCTTGGGCATCACTTCGCCATAGGCCGGGTGGCGCCGGTAATTGGCCTGCAGGAAATCCCGGTGCTTGCGGGCCCAGGCGGGGTCGGCCAGTTCGATGTCGCGAAAGCGCCGCTGCAGGTAGCCTTTGCGCACGAACGGAATGGACAGGTACTTCGCCTCGCCCTGCGCCGTGAGGAACAGGTTGCGGTGCTGGTACAGGCTGTCGCTCAGCTGCACTTCGTCCATGACGACCAGCGTGTCGCTGCCGGCGATCTTGTGCAGCAGCCCAAGCCACGGAAAGTAACCGGGCTGGTGGATGGACACGATCATGCGCCGGGCTCGATCGGTTCGTCGGCCGCGTAGTCGCGTTGCGCGCGGCGTCCCACGACTTCATGCCAGCGCATCGGCGAAATGCCAGTGCCCGGCCGCTTCACCGTCAGGTTCTGTTCGTCCAGCAGTTCGCCCGCGGCGATCGCGCGCGCCGCGACGATGGACTTGCGGGCCACCGCCACGTTCTTGGCCTCGCTGGGCGAAGGCCTCTTGATGCCGTCACCCAGGCCGGCTTCCACCGCGCGGATGCCGGCGACCATCGCGGCCAGTTCCGCCGGCTCCAGGCTCGCCACGTGGTCCGGGCCCGGCAAGTTGCGATCCAGCGTGAAATGCTTTTCGATGCAGCGCGCGCCCAAGGCCACGGCGCCGCAGGCGATGGCGATGCCGCTCGTGTGGTCCGAGTAGCCATAGGCCGTGCCCAGCGCCTCGCCCATGCGCGCCATGGCGCGCAGGTTCACGTCCCCGAAGGGCGTCGGGTATTCGGTGTTGCAGTGGAGCACGCAGACCTGCTCGCGGCTGCAGCCCTGGGCCAGCAGCACGTCCAGCGCCTGCGCCGCTTCGGCCAGGTTCGCCATGCCGGTGGACAGGATCACGGGCTGGCGCTGGCGGCCGATGCGCTCCAGGTAAGGCAGGTTCGTGATCTCGCCGGACGGGATCTTCCACAGCGGCAGCTTCAGGCTCGCCAGGAACTCCACGCTGTCCAGGTCGAAGGCGGTGGAGAACAGCAGGATGCCGCGCCTGGCCGCATGCGCGAGCAGCTTGTGATGCGCTTCCTGGCTCAGCTCCAGGCGCTGCAACATCTCGAACTGGGTCTCGGCGCGGCCGGTGTTCGCCTGCTGGTAATCGGCCATCCGCGCCGCGCGGGTCACGAGCGCCTCGGCCCGGAAGGTCTGGAACTTGACCGCGTCGCAGCCGGCATCGGCGGCGGCGTCGACCAGGCGCAGCGCCATGCCGAGATCGCCGTTGTGGTTGACCCCGGCCTCGCCGATCACGAAAACTTTCTGGTCCCAGGGCGTCATGCCTGCCTCCTTGCGGGCACGCCGACCCAGGTTCCGGCCGGCAGGTCGTGCGTGACGACCGCGCCGGCCCCGATGATCGCGCCGGCGCCGATGCGCAGACCTTGCAGCACCACCGCGCCGCTGCCCACCAGCACGCCCTCTTCCACGATCACGCCGCCATTGAGGATGGCGCCGGTGGAGACGTGGCAGTGGTCCGCCACCACCGCGTCGTGTTCCACGATCGCGCCGGTGTTCACGATGCAGTTGCGCCCCACGCGCGCATTCGCGTTCAGCACGGCGCGGTGCATGGCGATGCTGCCCGCGCCCAGCTGCGCCTCGCGCCCGATCACGGCATGCGGCGAACGGACGGTGGCGAGCGGCCGGCCAGCGGCCAGGATGCGCTCGAACAGGCGGCGCCGCAGGTCGGCGCTGCCGGTCTGGCCCACCGTGACGATGAATTCCATGGCCGCGGCTTCGGGCGATGCCATCCAGCGGTCGTCGCCCAGCCAGGCCAGGCCCGCGGGCGCCGTGCCCTCGCGCGCATCGAGCACGCCGGCGGCCTCGCGCCCGGCGGCCGCGATGACGTCCGCGCAAGCCAGGCAATGTCCGCCGCCTCCCACCAGAACGATCTTCATGGCCGCACGCTGCTGGGAAGGTTGACGATGCGCGCGGCGGCCGCGCGCGCGTGGTCCAGCGGCCCGCAGGTCGCCGAGGCGAAAGCCGGCAGCTCCGGCATCAGCTGCCAGACCGGCCGCGCCTGGATGCCGCCGTCGTTGGCGGCCTGCAGGAAGGCGTCGCGTTCCGCGGCGTCGTCGACCAGGATCGCATTGAGCCAGAAATTGGAACGGGTGCCCGCAAGCTCCTGCGCGAACGGAATCCCCAGCTGCGCGCAGCGCGCCGCATAGGCCTGCGCCGTCGCGCGCTTGTTCGCCAGGAAGCCTTCCAGCTGCTCCAGCTGCGCGCACGCGACCGCCGCATTGAGGTTGGGCAGCCGGTAGTTGAAGCCGACCTCGTCGTGGAAGAAATCCCAGCGGTGCGGCACCTTCGCGGTGGTGGTGAGGTGCTTGGCGCGCCGTGCCAGCGCCGGGTCGTCGGTGACCACCGCGCCGCCGCCGCCGCTGGTGACCGTCTTGTTGCCGTTGAAGCTGAAGGTGCCGAGCTTTCCGAAGGTGCCGGTGTGGCGGCCGCCAATGGTGGAGCCCAGCGACTCGGCGGCATCCTCGACCAGCACCAGGTGCCAGCGTTCGCAGATCTCGGCCAGTTCCTGCGCGCGGCCCGGCAGGCCGAAGGTGTGCATGGGCACGACGGCGGCGATGCGGCGGCCGGTCTCGCGGTGGCGGCAGGCGCCGGCCACGCGCTCGCAACGGCTTTCCAGAAATTCCTTCAGCGCCGCGGGCGACAGGCTCAAGGTGTCGGGATCGATGTCGACGAACACCGGCTGCGCCCGCTGGTAGGCCAGCGCGTTGCAGGTCGCGACGAAGGACAGCGGCTGCGTGATCACCTCGTCGCCGTCCGTCACGCCGGCCAGGATCAGCGCCATGTGCAGCGCCGCGGTGCCGTTCATGGTGGCGACGGCGTACTTCGCGCCGGTGATGTCCTGCATCATCTGCTCGAAGCAGTCCACGAAAGGCCCGACCGAGGACACGAAGGTCGTGTCGATGCACTCTGCCAGGTAGCGCTTCTCGTTGCCGGCGAACACCGGCGCGTGCAGGGGAATGGGACCGGCGGCGCCATAGAGCTCGCGCACGAAGGCAAGCAGTTCCCGCAGCGGCGCCCGGAGCTCAGACATTGTAGAGATCAGCCTTGTAGCGCGTGAGGTTGGCAGGCTGGCGGAACCATTCGATGCTGCGCGCCAGCCCCTGTTCCAGCGTGTACCGCGGCTCGAAGCCCGTGAGGCTGCGGATCAGCGTGTTGTCGCACCAGAGGCGCTGGACCTCGGAGTTCTCGGGCCGCAGGCGGGCAGGATCGCATACGAATTCCACCTCGGAACCCATCAGCCGACGGATGGTCTCCAGCGTGTCGCCAACGGAAATCTCGTAGTTGGAACCGATGTTCACCGTCTTGCCGATGGCCGCCTCGCATTCGGCCAGCAGCAGCAGGCCGCGGCAGGTGTCCTCGACGTAGTTGAAGTCGCGCGTGGGCCGCGTGTCGCCCAGCTCGATGCGGGTGCGGCCGGCGGCGATCTGCGTGATGATGGTCGGGATCACGGCCCGCGCGCTCTGGCGCGGCCCGTAGGTGTTGAACGGCCGCGCCACCGTCACCGGCAGGCCGAAGGCGTAGTGGAAGCTCATCGCCATCGCGTCGGAGCCGATCTTGCTGGCGCTGTACGGCGACTGCGGCTGCAACGGATGCTTCTCGTCGATGGGAACGTAGAGGGCGCTGCCATAGACCTCGGAGGTGGAGGTCTGGATGAAGCGCTTCACGCCGTGCTCCTTCGCCGCCTGGCACAGGTTCAGCGTGCCCTTGACGTTGGTGTCGACGTAGCTGTCCGGCGCGACGTAGGAATAGGGAATCGCGATCAGCGCCGCCAGGTTGAAGACGATGTCCTGCCCCGCGACCAGGGTGCGGCAGAAGTGCGGGTCGCGCACGTCGCCGCTGACCACGCGGATGCGGTCGCGGCAATCGACCGTCTCCAGCCAGCCCCAGTCGTTGTTCGAGTTGTAGACCGCCAGCGCCGTCACGTCGTAGCCCGACGCCACCAGCAGTTCCACCAGGTGCGAGCCGATGAAGCCATCGCCCCCCGTCACCAATGCCTTTGCCTTGCCCATGTCCTACTGTCCTCCCGCGCGCTGCGCGCGCAGCATGTCCCGCACCACTCCCAGCACCGCCGCGGTCGCCAGCGGCGCGTCGCCAGTCGCGTCCCGCCGCGGCAGGCGGCTCACGGCGTCCAGCGCCGGCGCCAGCCGCGGCAAATCCACCGCGCCGTCGGCCAGGCCGAAACGCTCCCAGGGCGTCTCCGCGTCCCAGGGCGTCCCCAGGACGCGGATGACGCGCGCACCGGCCAGGCCGCCTTCGATGCCTACCGTCGAATTCACCGTCACCACCAGGTCCACCGCGTTCAGCAGGGGCGGCAAGGGCCAGTCGGGCCCGCCGGTGAGTTGCAGGCGCGGCTGGTCCTCCAGCCGGTGCGAGGCGTCACCCGGCCGCGGCCGGATGCAGACCACCACATCCTCCTGCGGCGCTGCCCACGCCAGCAAGGCCGCGCGCAGTTGCCCGGGCAGGTCGGTGCCGCCCCAGGCGCCTGCGACCGGGTGGTAGGCCGGGAATTCCTGCACCGGGTACAGCACCACGCGCTTGCCACCCCAGCCCATCTTCTCGCGCAGAGCCCGGCCGGCAGACCGGCTCGCGGGTTGGCGCAGCACGTCGAAGGCGGGGTTGCCCGTGCAGTGCACGGCTTCCGGCGCTGCGCCGCATTCCACCAGCACCTTCTTCACGTGCTCGTTCAGCACGCAGATCGCATCGGCATAGCCGGGCGCGGCAAAGCGCGCGGCCGCGTCGCGCTCGATGAAGGAATCGATGAGGCACAGCGAAGGGATGCCCAGCTCCCGCGCCGCCAGGAAAGCCGCCTGTTCGGCGCGCGGCGAGGCCGTGCTCACCAGCAGCTCGGGCTGCACCTCCTGCAGGACGCGCCGCAGCACGCCCACGGGCAGGAAGCTGTGGCGCCCTTTCTCGGCGTATTCGCGCAAGGCCCCGGCCTCGCCGTGCTGCGCGACCAGTTCGGCGAAGGACAGCCCCAGGTAGGCGATCGATTCCTCGCGCTCGATGGCGGCGTTCGCGGTCTGCCCCAGCAGCTGCTCGCCCCAGCGGCGCGCCTCGTGGTCCGCGGGCGCCAGGAAATCCTTGAATTGCAGCAGCGGCAGGCCGGCCTCGCGCACGGCGGCCGCCGCGGTGGTGAGCCCCAGGATCACCGGCTGGGCCAGCCCCGATTCCCCCAGCGCCCGCGCCACGGGAAGCACCATCTGGATGTGGGCTCCGCCATAGGCAACGAACAGGATCTTGGGGACCGGCATGCGGCCGATTATCCGGCACCCCCTTCGCCGTGATCCCACAAGGCCAGGGCCGCCAGGGCGCGCAACTCGCGGGTGTGGTTGGCCTTGCCTTCGCGATGCCGCTCCAGCAGGCCCTGCACGGCGGCCGGGCGGAACAGGCGCTGCAGCAGCGGGCTGCCTTGCAGCAGGCCGGCCAGCCAGGGATAGCTCTCCTTGCGGAACCACTCGCCCACCGGCACCGTGAACATCTGCTTCTTCCGGTAGGCGAGGTCGTGGCCGATCAGCGGCTCCACGGCCTTCTTGTACCAGTGCTTCTTGTCGCCATCGGCCGCCAGCTTGGTGGCGCCGCGGGCGCGGAAGGCGAACTCCATCATCCGCCAGTCGAGGAAGGGCGTGCGCGCCTCGATCGACACCGCCATGCCCATGCGGTCCGGCTTGACCAGGTTGTTGCCCGAAAGCAGCAGCTGCATGTCCAGGTACAGCGCCTGGTTCACGCGGTCGTAATGCGCCGCCTGCTCGAACCAGGGCCGCGCCGCGACGGTGTAGCTGTCGATGCCGGCCAGCTGCGCCGCCACCTCGGGCCGGTACAGCGACTGCTTGTCCTGCGGCGCGAACAGCGAGATGGAATCGAAATAGGCACGGCGGAAGGCTTCTTCGTCCATCGCGGCCGCCTCTGGGCGCGCGAAGAAATCCTCGTACTTCTCGTAGCCGGCAAACAGCTCGTCGCCGCCGTCGCCGGTGAGCACCACCTTCACGTGCTTCGCTGCGAGCTCGCTCACGCGCAAGGTCGGCATGAAGGAAGCGTCGCCATGCGGCTGGTCCAGGTGGTACAGCACCTGCGGCCAGCGATCCAGCATGTTCAGCTCCGCCACTTCCATGGTGTGGGCGCAGCCGAAGCGCGCCGCCGCCTCCGCCGCATAGCGCGACTCGTCGAAGCGCGGGTCGGCAAAGCCGATGCAGAAGGTCTTGACCGGCTCCTTCACGTGGCGCGCCATCAGGGCGACGATGGTGCTCGAATCGACGCCGCCGGAAAGGAAGGCGCCCCAGGGCACGTCGGCGCGCAGGCGGATCCGGGTCGCATCGTCGAGGATGGCGAGGAACTCCTCGGCCCACGCACCGAAGTCGTGGTCCTGCTCGCGCTGCGCCGACAGGTCCCACCAGCGCTCGCTGTGCACGCCGCTGCGCGTGAAGCGCATCCAGCAGCCAGGCATGACGTGCTTCACCCCCTGCCAGATGGTCCAGGGCGCGGGAATGTAGTTGAAGGTGAGGTAGTGGTGGACTGCTTCCAGGTCCAGCGCCGGCTGCAGGCCGCCGGCGCGCAGCGCCTTCAGCTCGGACGCGAACAGCATGCGCCGGCCGTCGTCGTGGAAGTACAGCGGCTTGACGCCGATGCGATCGCGCGCCAGGTAGACCGCGTCTTCCCGCGCATCGTCGATCGCGATCGCGAACATGCCGTTCAGCCGGCGCAGGCAGGCGATGCCCTCCCGCTCGTACAGGCGCAGGATGACCTCGGTGTCCGAATGCGTGTGCAGGGCCACGCCCTGGGCGCGCAGTTCGGCCGCCAGTTCCACGTAGTTGAAGATCTCGCCGTTCTGCACCACGGCGACCTGGCCGTCGTCGGACACGAAGGGCTGGTGGCCGCCGGCGAGGTCGATGATGGACAGGCGCCGGTTGCCGACCGCGACACCGCGCCCCGGCTGCGAGGCGATGCCGGCGTCGTCCGGCCCGCGGTGCCGCAGGCGCTCGCCCATGGCGGCCAGGTCCTCGGGCGAGAGGGCGCGCCGCTGCCGGTCCCAGTAGCCGAAGATGCCGCACATGGCTAGTTGCTTCCCTTGCCGGCGAGCCGGCCCACGGTCAGCGCCATGATGCGCAGGTCCATGCCGACGCTGTGTTCGCGCACGTAACGCAGGTCGAGGTCCCGCCGCTGCTCGGTCGTTGCCTCGGAGCGCAGCAGCGCCTGCGCCAGGCCGGTGATGCCCGGTCGCACGCTGCAGCGCAGGCGCCAGTCCTGCGGCGTGTACAGGGCACGCTGCGCTGGCACGTCCGGGCGCGGGCCGACCAGGCTCATGTCGCCCTTCAGCACGTTCAGCAGTTGCGGCAGTTCGTCCAGGCTGGTACGGCGGATGAAGCGGCCCACGCGGGTGATGCGCGGGTCGTTCGCCGACGTGTGGTACGGGCCGATCGCCGCCGCGTTCTTGACCATGCTGCGGAACTTGTAGATGCCGAACTCGCGCTCGCCCTGCCCCACCCGCTGCTGCTTGAACAGCACCGGCCAGCCGCTTTCCAGGGCCACGGCCAGCGCCACGAGCAGCAGCACCGGCGACAGCAGCACCAGCGCGATTGCGGCCAGCAGGACGTCCATGGCCCGCTTCATGCGCGCGCGGCGAGCTCGGTGGCGATGCGCGCGATGGTGGCGCGGACGCGTTCGGCGTCCGCCTGCACCTGCTGCGGGCTGCGGAGCGCCAGCTGCGCCTCGGCGCTGCGCAGCGCGGCCACTTCGTCTTCGAACACCGCTTCCGCGTTGCCACCGTGGAAGGTGCGCGAGAGGATCACGGCGCCGGAGCCCAGGCGCAGGTGCTCGCCGAGCACGTCGCGCCCCGGCAGCAGGCCTTCGTCCACACGCGCGATGCCGCCGAAGCCGAAGCGCTTGCCGCGCGCCTGCGCGATGCGAGCCACGCGCTCCACCGCGCCTTCGGCCAGCGGCTGGAACATGAAGCGCTGGCCCAGCGAAAGGTGCAGGTCGTTGAGGCCGACATAGACCTCCTGCAGGCCAGCCAGGCCGGCCCAGTCTTCGACGGTCGCAAGAGCACCGGCGGTCTCCAGCAGCGCCACTACTGGCGCGCGGCCATCGACGATCCGGATGAATTCGGCCAGCTCCGCCGCCTGCGTGAACATCGGCAGCATGACGCAATCGGCGCCCTGCGCCAGCACGCCGGCCACTTCGGCGGCGCTGCCGGCATGCAGGGGATTCACGCGCGCCATCAGGCGCGAGGCACGCAAGGTGCGCTTCACGCGGCCCACGTCTTCCAGGCCATGCGTGCTGATGAAGGTGTTGCGGCCGGCCTGGCGCTCGGCCTTGCCTGTGCGCTCGAGGTCGACGAACAGCCGGAAGCCGCCCAACGCGTCGCAGCGTTGCGCAAACGCCGGATCGTTGGTGATCTGGATCAGCTCGAGCATGTGGCGGAATTATCGCCGCAGGGATGCGCGCAGGTCCGGGCTCAGGGCGTAGCTGACGGCCAGCACCGCGACGCCGGCAACGACACCGGCAACGAGTTGCCAGGGCAGTTGCTCCGGCACGCCAAGGATCTGGAACAGGATGTAGACCGCCAGCAGGCATACGCCGCCGACGACCAGCGCGCGCCAGGGCAGCCACAGCCGCAGGCCGCCACCGACGGCGCCCAGCGTGACGAGGCAGATGCCGGTGAACAGCACGTTGAGCCAGGCCATGAGCAGGCCGCCTTCGTGCGGCCCGTAGGCCAGCAGCAGGGCCAGCGCGAAGCCATAGGCGAAGACGGCGGCCCGCATGCGCTTCTGCGCGGCCAGGATGGTCAGCGCGATCGCGGTCAAGGCTTGCGGCAGCAGGCCCCAGGCGGCGATGCGGCCCCAGGTCGCCACGTCCTGCAAGGCCTCGGGCTGCATGCGGCCCCAGCCGAACAGCAGCCGGGCCAGGGCCGGCGCCGCCACCACGAGCCCCGCCGCGCAGGCGCAGGCGAGCACCCAGGACAGCGCGAAGCCGCGCCGGATGACGCTGGCCGCCTGTTCGCGCGAGGACGCGCGCGCCAGCGCCGACGCAATCGGGCCCAGAGCCAGCGTGGCGACCAGCTGGATCGCCAGCATCAGGGGCAGCTCCGCGAGCTTCCAGCCGTAGTTGAACGTGGCCAGCGCGCCTGGCCCCTGGTCCGAGGCCAGCGAACGGGCGGCGAAGGGCAGCGCCAGCGGCAGGCCGGCAGCGGCGATGGCCCAGAACCAGATCGGCGTAGGCGGCAGGTCGGCGCCCTCCTCCTGCGGGATCGAGCGCGAGAAACGTCGGTTGCGCCAGGACAGCCATACCAGCCGCGCCAGCATGGCGGCCATCAGGCCCCAACCCAGCCGGTCGACCGCCACCAGGGGCGCGCCGCTCACATGGCGCGCGACCAGGTACAGCGTGGCGATCAGGACGACGTTGACCACCAGGTTGGCGGCATAAAGCCCGAGGAAGTCGCGTTCGAACTGCAGCCGCGACGCCCACAGCGCCGCCAGCAGCGCGAAGGGCACGGCGCCGGCGCTCCACAGCAAGGCCCGCGCCGCGGGCGACAGCAGCTCGTTGGGCAGGCCGCCGGCCAGCCAGTCGACCGCCAGGCGGTTGGCAGCCGCCAGGGACGTGGCCGCCACGCAGCCCGCCAGCACCAGGCCGTGGCCGGCGCGGCGCTGGCTGGCGGCGATCTGGCCCTTGTTCAGGGTCGCCCAGGCCGGCAACAGCACGTAGGCCAGGCCGCCGCTGGCGAACACGCCCACCAGCCAGTCCGGCAGGGTCAGCATCAGGACGGCGACGTCGCCCAGGCCCGTGGCGCCGAAAGCCGCGGCCTGCGTCGTCTCGCGCAGCAGGCCCAGCAGGCGGCTCGCCAGCAGCAGGCAGAGGGAGAGAAGGCCGGCCTTGAGGAACATGGGTGGGGATTATCGAGCTCGGCGAGCGACTCGCCGGGCAAAAACTACAATGGAGGGTTCCGCCCACCCCGCGCCGGCACGTCCGGCTCCCAGCATGTCCGAACAGCAAACCACCCCGCCCACCGACGAGAACCAGCTCATTGCGGAACGCCGCGAGAAGCTGAAAGCGCTGCGCGAGGCCCACAAACAGGGCGCGGGCCCGGCTTTCCCCAACGACTTCAAGCCGGGCGACCAGGCCGCCGCGCTGCACGGCGCCCACGGCGCCAAGGCCGCCGAGCAGCTGGAAGCTGAGGGCATGGTGGCCAAGGTGGCCGGTCGCATGATGCTCAAGCGCGTGATGGGCAAGGCCAGCTTCGCCACCCTGCAGGACGCCAGCGGCCGCGTCCAGATCTACGTGACGCGCGACGCGGTGGGCGAGGAAGCCTATGCCGATTTCAAGCGCTGGGACCTGGGTGACATCGTCGGCGCCGAGGGCAAGATGTTCAAGACGCGCACCGGCGAGCTGTCGCTGCACGCCACGTCGATCCGCCTGCTGACGAAGAGCCTGCGCCCGATGCCGGACAAGTTCCACGGCATGCAGGACCAGGAGCAGAAGTACCGCCAGCGCTACGTCGACCTGATGACGGACGAAGAAGCCCGCAAGCGCTTCATCGCGCGCAGCAAGGCGATCTCCGGCATCCGCGACTTCATGGTGCAGCACAACTTCCTGGAAGTGGAGACGCCCATGCTCCACCCGATTCCCGGCGGCGCCAACGCCAAGCCCTTCATCACCCACCACAACGCGCTGGACCAGGAGATGTACCTGCGCATCGCGCCGGAGCTTTACCTGAAGCGGCTGCTGGTGGGCGGCTTCGAGCGGGTGTTCGAGATCAACCGGAACTTCCGCAACGAAGGCATCTCGGTGCGCCACAACCCCGAGTTCACGATGATGGAGTTCTACGCGGCCTACTGGAACTACCGCGACCTGATGGACTTCACCGAGGCGCTGGTGCGCGACGCCGCGCAGAAGGCCGTGGGCACGCTGCAGCTCACTTACGGCGGCAAGCCGGTGGACCTGGCGCAGCCCTTCGAGCGCCTGACGATCCGCGAAGCGATCCTGAAGCACACCGAAGCCGGCGCGAACGTCGACGACCGCGACTGGCTGGTGCAGCAGCTGCGCAAGCTCGGGAAGTCCGAGGAGAAGGATCGCCTGTCCGGCCGCTCGCTGGCTTCGCTGCAGGTGATGTACTTCGAGGAGACGGTGGAGGAGAAGCTGTGGCAGCCGACCTTCATCATGGAGCACCCCACCGAGATCTCGCCGCTGGCGCGCGCCAACGATGAGCGCCCCGAAGTCACCGAGCGCTTCGAGCTGTACATCACCGGCCGCGAGTTCGGCAACGGCTTCTCCGAGCTGAACGACGCCGAGGACCAGGCCGCGCGCTTCCAGGCGCAGGTGAGCGCCAAGGACGCCGGTGACGACGAAGCGATGTTCTTCGACCACGACTTCGTCCGGGCGCTGGAATACGGCATGCCGCCGGCCGGCGGCTGCGGCATCGGCATCGACCGCCTGATGATGCTGCTGACGGACAGCAGCAGCATCCGCGACGTGATCCTGTTCCCGGCGCTGCGCCGCGAAGGCTGAGGGGGAACTTCCGAACTTCCGAACTTCCGAACTTCCGGGACGCAAAGGGCGCAAAAGGGCGCGAAGGACGCAAAAAACAGCTTTGAATTTTTTGCGCGTTTTGCGCCCTTTTGCGCCCTTTGCGTTCGGAAGTCCGGCTTCCTTCAGGGCAGCAGTTGCAGCGCCCGCATATACCGCGGCTCCGTCATCAAGGCGTCCCACGAAGACGGCGGCGTGACCGGCAGCAGGGCCAGGCGCCTCTGTTCGCTCACCTCGCTGGGCTGCCAATCGCCGGTTTCCTGCGCCTGCGCCAGGCCATCCAGCATCTCGTCGATCGCCGTGCCGCCCGGGCTGTTCACCGACTCGTTGCACAGCAGCACCATGTCGCAACCTGCTTCCAGCGCCACGACGGCAGCTTCGGTGTAAGTCACTTCGCGGCCGTCGACCTGGCGGGCGCCGGCCATGCTCAGGTCGTCGCTGAAGATCGCGCCGTCGAAATGCAGGCGCTCGCGCAGGATGCCGTTCAGCCAGCGATGCGAGAAGCCGGCTGGCCGGCCATCCACCCGCGGATAGATCACGTGGGCCGGCATCACGCTGGTCAGCGCCGTCGCCAGCCATTCGTAGGGCCGGGCGTCGTCGCCCAGTATCTCTTCCAGTTCGCGATCGTCCTCGGGAATCTCCAGGTGCGAATCCGCGCGCACGTAGCCATGCCCGGGGAAATGCTTGCCGCAGTTGGCCATGCCCGCCTGCAGCAGGCCCTGCATCAGGCAACGGGAAAGCGCGGTCACCACGCGCGAGTCGCGCTGGAAGGAGCGGTCGCCGATGACGGAGCTGGCGCCGAAGTCCAGGTCCAGCACCGGCGTGAAGCTGAAGTCCACGCCGCAGGCGCGCAGCTCCGCGCCCAGCACATAGCCGGCGGCGGTGGCCGCAGCCATGGCGTTCATCGCGCCGCTGCCTTCGCTGCCCTTCGCGTCCCGCATCCACTGCTCGCCGAAGGCGCGCATCGGCGCGAGGTGGGTGAAGCCGTCGGTGCGGAAGCGCTGCACGCGGCCGCCTTCGTGGTCCACGCAGATCAGCAGGTCGCCGCGGATGGACTTGATCTCGGCGCACAGTTCCGACAATTGTTCGCGGTCCTGCCAGTTGCGGCCGAACAGGATCATGCCGCCCACCAGCGGGTGGGCCAGGCGGCGGCGGTCGGCGGCGCTCAGCGCCAGGCCGGCGACGTCGATGATCACGGGGGCGTGTTCGCTCATGGTTTCTCTTTCTGTTCGACGACCACGAAGCTGGCCGCGTAGTCGGTTTCGTCGGTGACGCTCACCATGGCCGTGAGGCCGCGCGCCTCGCACCAGTCCTTCAGGGCGCCATGCAGCACGATCACGGGCTTGCCGCTCGCCAGCTTGCCCACTTCGCAGTTGCGCCAGGTCATGGGCATGCGCATGCCCAGTCCCACGGCTTTGCTGAAAGCTTCCTTGGCCGAGAAACGGGTGGCCAGGTAGCGCACGCCGCGCTCGGGCCAGCGGGCGCTGCGGGCGCGCCAGGTGGCGAGCTCCGCTTCGCTCAGGATCTTCTGCGCGAAGCGGTCACCGTGCTTCGCCAGCGATTCCTTGATCCGGCGGACGTCGCAGATGTCGGTGCCGATGCCGTAGATCACTTGGCGGCGCCGCGCTCGATGGCTTGCAGGTACTGGCGCACCGTCTCGGCGTAGCCCAGCTCCAGCGCATCGGCAACCAGCGCGTGGCCGATCGAGACTTCCTGCAGGCCAGGCACGGCGCGGACGAAGTCCGGCAGGTTGTCGCGGCTCAGGTCGTGGCCGGCGTTCACGCCCAGGCCCGCGGCCAGCGCGGCGCGGGCGGCGGCGGCGAAGCGATCCAGCTCGCCCTGCTGGCGCGGCGTGCCCCAGGCTGCGGCATAGGGTTCGGTATAGAGCTCGATGCGGTCAGCGCCGACGGCCTTCGCCAGCGCCATCTGCTCGGGGTCGGCGTCCATGAACAGGCTGACGCGCACGCCCAGGGCCCTGGCTTCGGCGATCAGGGGGCGCACACGCCCGGCGTCCTGCTTCAGGTTCCAGCCGTGGTCGCTGGTGAACTGGCCTTCGCTGTCCGGCACGAAGGTCACCTGCTGCGGCTTCAGCTCGCGCACGAAGTCCATCAGGTTGTGGAAGGGGTTGCCCTCGATGTTGAACTCCGCCTGCGGCCAGGAGGTTTTCAGCAGCACGTGCAGCTCGCGCACGTCATCGGCGCGGATGTGGCGGGCGTCGGGCCGCGGGTGCACGGTGATGCCGTGCGCGCCGGCCTCCAGGCACAGCTGCGCGGCGCGCGTGACGCTGGGGATGCCCAGGTGGCGCGTGTTGCGCACCAGGGCGACCTTGTTGACGTTGACGGAAAGCGCTGTAAGCATCATGAGGCCTCAATGCTACGCATTGTGGCGCGAAGCCCTTCGGGCGGCCGTGCTGGCTTCATAAGGCCTGGAGGTCGATCATCAGCTGGCGGGTGCGCAGCGTGGCGACGCCGCAATGGTAGTGGAGGAGCGCGCGCAGCTGCGTCTTCAGCTCGCCGGCATGGGCGGCCAGCTGCAAGGTCGCGTTGAAGGGCGCCGGGTCGTCCAGGGCCGCCTGCAGGGCCCGCCACTGGGCGCCGGTGAGGCTGCCGCGGCTGTCCGGGTCGAAGTTCTCCACCAGGCCGCCTTCGGGCCTCAGGCTGTAGCGCTGGTCGTCCGCTAGAGGTGCCAGGGTGAGCGTCTGCAGGTCCAGGGTCGGCAGCAGGCCGATCTCGCGCAGCAGCAGCAGTTCGAAGGCGCGCAGGGCCGGCTGCAGGGCGTGTTCCGTGCCCTCGCCCGCCAGCACCCGCACGGTGGCGGCGTAGGCGTCGAACAGCGCCGGATGGGGGTCGTCACGCGCCAGCAGGCGCAGCAGCAGCTCGTTGAGGTAGTAACCGGACAGCAGCTGGTCGCCGGAGGGCATGACCTGCCCGCCCAGCCACTCGGCCGACTTCAGGGTGCGGATCTCGGCGTCGCCGCCGAAGGCCACGTGCAACGGCTGCATGGGCAGCAGCACGGGCCGGAAACTGGAGCTGGGCTTCTTGACGCCCCTGGCCACCACGGCGATGCGGCCGAAGTGCCGCGTGAAGAGGTCGAGGATGAGGCTCGACTCGCTCCAGTCGTAGCGGTGCAGGACGAAGGCGGGTTCGTCCGCGATGCGCTTCATTCGTAGCCGAAGCTGCGCACGCGGGCCTCGTCGTCCGCCCAGCCGGTGCGTACCTTCACGAAGGTCTGCAGGAACACCTTGGCTTCCATCAGCCTTTCCAGCTCCTGGCGGGCCTCGGTGCCGATGCGCTTCAGCTTTTCGCCACCCTCGCCGATGATCATCGACTTGTGGCTGTCACGCTCCACCACGATGGTCGCGGCGATGCGCACCATGCGCCCGAACTTGGGGCTGGGCTCTTCCTCGAACTTGTCGATGATGACGGTGGAGGTGTAGGGCAGCTCCTCGCCGGTCAGGCGGAACAGCTTCTCGCGGATCATCTCGCCGGCCAGGAAGCGCTCGCTGCGGTCGGTGAGTTCGTCCTCGCCGTACCACCAGGGCTGCTCGGGCAGGTACCTGGAGCAGACTTCCAGCAGGCGCTCGATGTCCTTGCCGTTCTTGGCCGACATCGGCATGAACTCGGCGAACGGGTGCCGCTCCTGCATGTCGCGCAGCCAGGGCGCCAGCTCCGAGCGGCGGTGCACCTCGTCCAGCTTGTTCGCCACCAGGATGGCCGGGATGCCCGCTTTCAGCAGCGCCAGCACCTTGGCATCGGCCAGCGTGAAGTTGCCCGCCTCGACGACGAACAGCACCACGTCGACGTCGCCCACCACGCCGGTCACCGCCTTGTTCAGGGAGCGGTTCAGCGCCGAACTGTGCTTGGTCTGGAAGCCGGGCGTGTCGACGAAGACGTACTGCGTCTGGCCCTGCGTGCGCACGCCGGTAATGCGGTGGCGCGTGGTCTGCGCCTTGCGCGAAGTGATGCTGATCTTCTGGCCCACCAGGGCGTTCAGCAGCGTCGACTTGCCCACGTTGGGCTTGCCGACGATCGCCACCAGGCCACAGCGCTGCCCCGCGCCCGCGCTATCGGGGGCGCTCGTTGTTTCGCCTTGCTCGCTCATTTCAGCCTTGATTTCAATGCCAGCAGCATGGCCGCCGCGGCCGCCTGTTCGCCGGCCCGGCGCGAGGCTCCGATGCCGCGTTCGACCAGCCCCAGTTCGCCCACCTCGCACTCTACGTCGAATGTCTGCTTGTGGGCAGCGCCCAGCGTGCCGACCACGCGATAGACGGGCAGATGCATCTTGTGGCCCTGCAGCAGTTCCTGCAGCTCGGTCTTGGCGTCCTTGGCCGCGATGGCGATGGAGGGCTTCAGCTCGACGTCCTGGAACAGGCGCCGCACCAGCGCTTCGGCCGCGGCGTAGCCCGCGTCCAGGTAGACGGCGCCGATGATGGCCTCCAGGGCGTCGGCCAGGATGGACGGCCGCTTGTAGCCGCCGGACTTGGCTTCGCCCTCCCCCAGCTTCAGCAGCTGCGGCAGGCCCAGGCCCAGCGCCAGCTGGTGCAGAGGCTCCTGCTTGACCAGGGAAGCACGCACCTTGCTCAGGTCGCCCTCGGGCAGCGACTGCAGGCTTTCGTAAAGCAGGGAAGCGACCGCGAGGTTGAGGACGGAATCGCCCAGGAACTCCAGCCGCTCGTTGTGCTCGGCCGAAAAGCTCCGGTGGGTCAGGGCCCGCGCCAGCAGCCGCGGGTTGGAAAATTGGTGCTGCAGGCGCCCCTGCAGCGCCGGCAGCGAATCGGGCTCGGGCAAGGTCAGCGGCCGGGCTTCGAGGTGCCCCGGTACTTCAGGACCATGTAGGCCGGGCCGAACATGTGGAATTCCTTGTCGTAGGCGAAGGACACCTGGATCTCGTCGCCGACCTTGGTGATCTCCAGGTCGTCGCCCTTGATGGACGTGATGCTGTCGACGTCCGCCGCCTTGTCGAAGATCTTGCGCACTTCGATGACCGTGGAGCCTTCCTTGGCCTTGTTGATCGCCTTCAGCGCCGCCTGGTACTCCACCACCGTCGGGAATGCCTGCGCCGCGAGCAGGCCCACGCCCGCCAGCACGGCGATGATGAAGATCAGCGTAAAAAAGGAGATGCCCCTCTGCCTAGCTTTGCCTGCCATTGCTCACCCTCTCCAACGTGTCTTGATTATTTGAACGAGCCAATGCGCTTCAGGTCGCCGAAGTTCATCCAGATGAAGAACGCCCGTCCGACGATGTTCTTGTCGGGGACGAAGCCCCAGTACCGCGAATCCAGCGAATTGTCCCGGTTGTCGCCCATCATGAAGTAGTGCCCCTCCGGCACCTTGCAGACGACCCCCTCGACACTGTACTTGCAATTGTCCCGGTAAGGAAAGTCCTCGACGCCGGGCACGAAGGCGGGCCGCTCGTCGTCGTTCAGCATGCTGTGCTTGCGCTCCCCGAGCTGCTCGTCGAACTGCTTCAGGTAGCGCATGGTGTCGCTATCCAGGAACTCGCGCGGGTTGGACACCGGCACCGGCTGGCCGTTGATGGTCAGCCGCTTGTTCAGGTAAGCCACGGTGTCGCCCGGCACGCCCACCACGCGCTTGATGTAGTCCAGGCTCGGCTTGGGCGGGTAGCGGAACACCATCACGTCGCCGCGCTTGGGCGGCGTGCCTTCGGTCAGCTTGGTGTTCAACACCGGCAGCCGCAGGCCATAGGTGAACTTGTTCACGAGGATCAGGTCGCCGACCAGCAGCGTCGGCATCATCGACCCGGACGGGATCTTGAACGGTTCGACCACGAAGGAGCGCAGCACGAACACGGACAGGATCACCGGGAACAGGCCGGCGGTCCAATCCAGCCACCAGGGCTGCGCCAGGATCTTCTGCCTGGCCTCGGCGACCTGCGGTTCCACCGGGGCGATGCCCTGCGAAGCCAGGCGCGTGTTGCGCTCGGCGGCGCTGGCTTCCAGCTGCGCCGCCGCGCGCTCGCGCCGCGGCAGGTACCAGAAGCGTTCCGCCAGCCAGTACAGGCCGGTGACGATGGTGGCCAGGAACAGCAGCAGCGCGAAGTTGCCTTCGATCATCTCGAAGTACCAGGCGCCGGCATAACCGACGAAGGCCGCCAGAACGGCGGCAGTGAGGAAAGGCATGTTCTATTCTTCGACTTGGAGGATGGCCAGGAACGCTTCCTGAGGCACTTCGACCGAGCCGATCTGCTTCATGCGTTTCTTGCCAGCTTTTTGTTTTTCAAGAAGCTTGCGCTTGCGGGTGATGTCGCCGCCGTAGCATTTTGCCAGCACGTTCTTGCGCAGCGCCTTGATGTTCTCGCGGGCGATGACGTTGGCGCCGATGGCGGCCTGGATCGCCACGTCGAACATCTGGCGGCTGATGATCTCCCGCATCTTGGCGGCGACCGCCCGGCCCCGGTACTGCGACTGGCTGCGGTGCACGATGATGGACAGCGCGTCGACCTTCTCGCCGTTGAGCAGGATGTCGACCTTCACCACGTCGGAGGCGCGGTATTCCTTGAACTCGTAGTCCATGGAAGCGTAGCCGCGGCTCACCGACTTCAGCTTGTCGAAGAAGTCCAGCACGATCTCGCCCAGCGGCAGCTCGTACGTGAGCATCACCTGGCGGCCGTGGTAGGCCATGTTCAACTGCACGCCGCGCTTCTGGTTGGCCAGCGTCATCACCGCGCCCACGTATTCCTGCGGCATGTACAGGTGCACGGTCACGATCGGCTCGCGGATCTCCTGGATCTGCCCCTGGTCCGGCATCTTGGACGGGTTCTCCACCATCAGCACTTCGCCGTCGCCGCGCAGCACCTGGTAGACCACGCTGGGCGCGGTGGTGATCAGGTCCTGGTCGAACTCGCGCTCCAGGCGTTCCTGCACGATGTCCATGTGCAGCAGGCCCAGGAAGCCGCAGCGGAAGCCGAAGCCGAGCGCCTGGCTCACTTCCGGCTCGTAGTGCAGCGACGCGTCGTTGAGCTTCAACTTCTCCAGGCTGTCGCGCAGCGAGTCGTACTGGTTCGCCTCCACCGGGTAGAGGCCGGCGAACACCTGCGGCTGGATTTCCTTGAAGCCGGGCAGCGGCTCGGTTGCCGTGAAGGCCGCGCCGCCGGTGCCGGCCTTGATCATGGTGACCGTGTCGCCGACCTTGGCGGCCTGCAGTTCCTTGATGCCGGCGATGATGTAGCCCACCTCGCCCGCTTCCAGCGACTCGCGCTGCACGTTCGAGGGCGTGAACACGCCGAGCTGGTTGGCCTCGTAGGTGGCTTCGGTCGCCATCAGCTTGATGCGGTCGCCCTTGGCGAGGCGGCCGTCCACGACGCGCACCAGCATCACGACGCCGACGTAGCTGTCGAACCAGCTGTCGATGATCATCGCGCGCAGCGGCCCCTGTGGATTGCCCTTGGGCGCGGGGATGCGCGCGACGATCGCCTCGAGGATCTCGTCGATGCCCATGCCGGTCTTCGCCGAGCACGGAATCGCGTTGCTCGCGTCGATGCCGATCACGTCCTCGACTTCCGCCTTCGCGTTCTCGGGGTCGGCTTGCGGCAGGTCCATCTTGTTCAGGACCGGCACCACTTCGACGCCGAGTTCGAGAGCGGTGTAGCAGTTCGCCACGGTCTGCGCTTCGACACCCTGGCTCGCATCGACGACGAGCAATGCGCCTTCGCATGCGGAGAGCGAGCGCGAGACTTCATACGAGAAGTCGACGTGGCCCGGCGTGTCGATCAGATTGAGGTTGTAGACCTGTCCATCGCGCGCCTTGTACGTGAGCGCAGCGGTCTGCGCCTTGATGGTTATCCCACGCTCCTTTTCGAGATCCATCGAGTCGAGCACCTGCTCTTCCATCTCGCGATCGGAGAGTCCGCCGCAACGCTGGATCAAGCGGTCAGCGAGCGTCGATTTGCCGTGGTCGATGTGCGCGATGATCGAAAAGTTTCTGATGTGATTCATCAACGGGAACGTTCAAGTGATTGATTCAAAAGGCGCGCACAAAGAAAAAAGGGCGCGCCCTGAAGGTGACGCGCCCTAAACCAACAATCTATGGCAACTGCGATAGTTGGAGCTTCATTGTAGGCAAAAAGCCCCGGGCGTACACCCGACGGGTCTCTCCAACTGGGCCGTTGCAGGCGGGCCACGCGTGTCTTATCCACAGCTTTTCAACAAAATCGACCTGTCTTCTTTTGGACAAGTTGTGGGCCGCTTGTGGATGTGCCGGGGATAGCCCAAAACCATCTCGCATCGTGGTGAGTGGCCAGTTCGATATGCCTCAATACCGGCGTCTTGCCCCAGATTCTATCCGCTGGCGTTGTTAAGGACGGCTTCAAGTTAGCGCCTGCCAACCAGCAGCCTGGGAGAAACCGCTCACCACTTTTTTTCTGCCGCCTGTCTTTTTTTGACCAGTGCCCCAAAAGCGAAGCCCCAAACCCGACTCGGGGCCTGGGGCTTTACGGATTTCGCTTGCGGGTTAACCCCGGGCCGGCCGGATGACCAGGTAGGTGGCCAGCTCGCCCCGGCGCAGCAGCACCGGGATGGCCTTGCTCTTGTCGACGCGGGCGATCACGGCGTCGAACTCCTTGACGCTGTTGATGTCCGTGTTGCCGATCGCCACGATGATGTCGCCCTCGCGGATGCCGGCGCGCTGCGCGCTCTCGGTGACGGAGTCGACCTTCACGCCGCCCTTCACGTGCAGCTCGCGCTTCTGCGCATCGGTGAGTTCGCTCACGGTCAGGCCCAGCGAGGCAGCCGCGGGCGACGCAGCCTTGGGCTTGTCCTCCGGCGTCGCGCGCGCGGGCCGCATGGCGGGCTTGTCGGCCTCGAACTCGGCGACCGTCACGTTCAGGTCGTGGGTGCCGCCGCGGCGGAACACCGTGAGATTGGCGCGGCTGCCCGGCTTGGTGTTGCCCACCAGGCGCGGCAGGTCGGTCGCGCGGTCGATCACCTGGCCGTTGAACTTGGTGATGATGTCGCCCGCTTCCACGCCCGCCTTGTCGGCCGGCGAGCCGGTCTCGACGCTGCGCACCAGCGCGCCCTGCGGGCGGCCCAGGCCCAGCGATTCGGCGACGTCGCGCGAGACCTGGTCGATCTGCACGCCGATGCGCCCGCGCTGCACGCGGCCGCTCACGCGCAGCTGCTCGGCGACGCGGGTGGCTTCGTCGATCGGGATCGCGAAGGAGATGCCCATGAAGCCGCCCGAGCGCGAGTAGATCTGGCTGTTGATGCCGACCACCTCGCCACGCATGTTGATCAGCGGGCCGCCGGAGTTGCCGGGGTTGATCGCGACGTCGGTCTGGATGAAGGGCAGGTAGTCGCCGGTGTCGCGCCCCTTGGCGCTGACGATGCCCGCCGTGACGGTGTTCTCCAGGCCGAAGGGCGAGCCGATGGCCATCACCCATTCGCCCACCTTCAGCTTGCTGACGTCGCCGAAGCGCACGGCCGGCAGGCCGGTGGCTTCGATCTTCACGACCGCCACGTCGCTGCGCTTGTCCGAGCCGATGATCTTGGCCTTGAACTCGCGCTTGTCGGTGAGCGTGACCATCACTTCGTCGGCGCCCTCCACCACGTGGGCGTTCGTCATCACGTAACCGTCGGCGGTGAGGATGAAGCCGGAGCCGACGCCGCGCGGCTGCTCCTCGTCGTTGTCGCCGCCGCCGCCGCCACCGCCACCGCCACCGCCACCGCCGCCGCCGCCACCACCACGATCACCCCGGTCGCCGCGGGGCGGGTTGGGCCGCTGCCCGCGCGGGCTGTTGGGAGTCTGCGGCGCGGGGACGCCGAAGAAGCGCCGGAAGAAGTCCTGCATCTCCTCGTCCATCTGGCCGTTGGCGCCGGCGCGCCCTCGCTCGAGGGTGCGGATGTTGACGACGGCGGGGCTCACCTGCTCCACCAGCTCGGTGAAATCGGGCAGCGAACGCGGTTGCGGGGCCGACTGCGCGGGCGCCGGCAAGGGCACCAGCGTGGCCGCGCCGGTCACGGCCAGCGAGGCGGCCAGCGCGAGCCCGCGCACCTTCTTCCAATCCATAGCGGACATAAAGACCTCTCCAGAAGCGCTCAGGAAACGTAATAGCTGAGAATACGCCCGCTGGGTTTGGTTCAACGTCAGCGAATGGCGCATCTGCCGCGCCGCCCGTCCGGGAAGCGCTCAGCGCTTGCGTTCAAGGCTGAGCGCGAAGGTCTTCAGCGTCTGCGCGGGCACCTCGCCCACGGCGGTCACCCACCAGTCCTGCACGCGGCGCGTGAGCGTGTGGGTCGCGCCGCTGGCGAACACGCCTTCCTGCTGGTGGCGGCTCGGGTCGTAGGCTTCGACGAACAGAGAGACCGAGGCGAGCCCGTCGGAGAAGATCCACTGCAGCACGCCTTCGGCGGGCCGCTTGTAGCAGCTCTGGGGCCGGAAGCCGGCCACGCTGGCCTTGAGCGACCAGCCCTCGGCCGCAGCCGTGGTCTTCTGCGCCTGCGTCTTCTCGACGCGCCAGCCCTCGGGCACGGCCATCATCTGCGACAGCTTGCTGATGCGCACCGGCGCATCCAGCTGCAGTTCGGAGAATGCGGCCTGCTCCAGCACGTTGCCGTCGCCGTCCAGCGTCTGCAGCTTCACCACCAGACCGCTCTTCTTCTCGCTCCAGATACGGTAGCCGAAACGCAGCGAATCCTTGGGCGCCAGCTGCACGACGTCGGCGTCGTAGCCGGCCACGCGTTCGTTGCCGACGCGGCGGGCGGCATAGAACTGTGCGATGGTGGTGTCGGCCGGGTCTTGCAGCTCGGGGAACAGGCCGAGCGATTCGCGCTGCTCGCTGCGGACCGTGCGGCTCTCGGGCACGAAGGTCAGGACTTCGTCGTCGCGGCGGAAGGTCTGGCGCGGCGCGCCCGACAGCGACTCCACCCGCTCCACCTGGCGCTGGCCGTCGCAGGCGTGCCAGATGCGCGCACTGGACATGGCGCCGGTGCTGGAGGAGACGACGAAGGTGCCGATGTAGCTGCGGTTATAGGACGCCTTCTGCATCCGCTGCAGCCACTCGTTGACGGTGCGCTCCTTGCCCTCGCGGGCAGCTGGCGGCGCCGCATGGGCCGCGAGCCCCACGGCGCCGAAGGCGCAGAGCGCCAGCAGGCCATGGGCCAGGCGCAGGCGGGCGACGCGAAAGGGCAGGACGGCCGTGCGGCTCATCAGCGGTTCGGCCCCTCGAAGGTGGCGTTGCGCAGGAAGCCGGAGGAGGTCTGCAGCGCGGTGGCGCCACCGAACTGGCGGTGGGCGGCCAGCAGCTGGTCCAGGCGCGGGTCGCGGATCATCGGGGCGCTGCGCGGGTCGGCGGCGGCAGCCACCGGGATCACGCCGGACGCAGGCGACGGCGCGACGGCCAGCTGCGGCCCCGCGGCGCCATTGCCGCCGGCGGTGCCCCACACGTTCCAGCCGATCGCGGCCACGGCCGCCACGGAGGCAAAGCCAGCCGCCAGCTTCCAGCGCCAGTCGTTCGCCGCGTCCTCGCGGGCGCGGATGCTCGTTTCCGCGGGCGCGGCCGGCCGCGCCGGTTCCTCGCCCAGGCGCGCCTGCAGTTTCGCCAGGAAGTCCCCGGGCGCGCTGCCCGCGTGCGACTGCCCGGTGCGCAGCACCTCGCCGATCACGCAATACGCTTCCCAGGTGGAACGGCCCTCGCCGCTGGTCGCCACGGCCACGCCGCGCGCGAAGCCTTCGCCGCGCAGCTGCCCGTCGGCCAGCGCCGAAATCAGTTCCCGTCGATCCAGTTTTTCCAATTCGTCCATCTCACCACCGCTTTCCCGACTGATTCTCCAGCAGGGGCTTCACCTTGGCCGAAATCGCCTCGCGCGCCCGGAAGATCCGGGATCGCACGGTGCCGATCGGGCAATTCATCACTTCGGCGATCTCTTCGTAGCTCAGTCCCTCGATCTCGCGCAGCGTCACCGCCTGGCGCAGTTCGTCGGGAAGGGCCTCCATGGCAGAGTTCACCGTGGCAGCGATTTCCTTCGCGGCCAGCACCGTCTCCGGTGTTTCCGCGGAGGTTAGTTCGTTCTCCACGCCGGAAGTTTCTTCGTCATCATCGCCGCCCCTCAGGGCGCTCTCGGAGACGACGGGATCCCGCTTCAGGTCGACCAAAGCTTTTTTCGCAGTATTGACGGCGATCCGGTACAGCCAGGTATAGAACTGGGCCTCGCCGCGGAACTGGGCGAGCGCGCGGTAGGCGCGGATGAAGGTTTCCTGGGCGATGTCCTCGACCAGGTCGGTGTCGCGCACCATGCGGCCGATCAGGCGCTCGATGCGGCGCTGGTATTTCACGACCAGCAGCTCGTAGGCCTTCTGGTCGCCCGCGACGGTGCGCTCGACCAGCTGCAGGTCGGTATCGGCGGACGAAGGTGCGGGGGCCGCGGGAGTCTTGTTCATCGTTCTGCCACCGGCGGCTCCGGCCCCTGGGCCGCCGCGGTGTTGGAGCGCGAATATATCGCACGGCGCAGCGCATTCCAGTGGGACGGCGCCGCGTCCCGCATTGCCCACAACCAGCGCCGGCGCCCCGCCGCCGCCGGAGTCCAGCGCAGGAGGAGATGGGATTGCAGGTCGAGGGTGAGTTCGGGCTGGCCGGCTTCGTCCGGCTGGCCGGCGGCCGTCCAGCGCCAGCCGGCGCCGTCCCAGGCCAGGAAGCCGGCAGGGGACTGCCACCAGGCGGCCAGGGCCGCGGCGCCGCAGGCGGCCAGCAGCAAGGAGGCGGCCAGCTGGCGCCAGCCCGGGGCCTGCGCCTGCAGCGTCCAGGCCAGGAGCGCCAAGGCCCCCAGCAGCCAGGCGCCGGCCAGCAGGGCGCCGGCGAAGCGGCTGCGCCCCACCGGGTAGTTCACCGATGGGGCGGCATGCATGCGAGGGTCAGTCGGCCCGTGCTTGCGGGGCAGGTCAGATGCGCTTGAACACCAGCGTACCGTTGGTGCCGCCGAAGCCGAAGTTGTTCTTCACGGCCACGTCGATCTTCAGGTCCCGCGCCGTGTTGGCGCAGTAGTCCAGGTCGCACTCGGGGTCCTGGTTGAAGATGTTGATGGTCGGCGGGCTCTTCTGGTGGTGCACCGCCAGCACGGTGAAGACCGATTCGATGCCGCCGGCGCCGCCCAGCAGGTGGCCGGTCATCGACTTGGTGGAGTTCACCACCGTCTTCTTCGCGTGCTCGCCCAGCCCCAGCTTGATGGCGTTCGTCTCGTTGATGTCGCCCAGCGGCGTGGAAGTGCCGTGCGCATTGACGTAGTCCACCTGGTCGGCGTTGACGCCGGCGTTCTGCAGCGCCATCACCATCGAGCGGCGCGGGCCGTCGACGTTGGGGGCGGTCATGTGGAAGGCGTCACCGCTCATGCCGAAGCCGGCGACCTCGGCGTAGATCCTGGCGCCGCGCTTCTTGGCATGCTCGTATTCCTCGAGCACCAGCACGCCGCCGCCCTCGCCCAGCACGAAGCCGTCGCGGTCCTTGTCCCAGGGGCGGGAGGCCGTCTTCGGGTCGTCGTTGCGCGTGGACAGCGCCCGGGCCGCGGCAAAGCCGCCGATGCCCAGCAGCGAGACGCAGCTTTCCGCGCCGCCGGCCACCATGATGTCGGCGTCGCCGCTCTCGATCATGCGGGCGGACGTGCCCACGGCGTGCAGGCCGGTCGTGCAGGCCGTCACCACCGCGATGTTGGGGCCCTTGAAGCCGTACTTGATCGACACGTGGCCCGAGATCATGTTGATGATCGAGGCCGGCACGAAGAAGGGAGAGATGCGGCGGGGGCCGCGGTTCATCAGCTCCGTGTGGGTCTGCTCGATGTTCGGCAAGCCACCGATGCCCGAGCCGATGTTCACGCCGATGCGCGTGGCCAGTTCGTCGCCGAGTGCTTCACCGGTCGGCAGGCCGGAATCCTCCACCGCCTGGCAGGCGGCAGCCAGCCCCAGGTGGATGAAGCGGTCCATGTGCCGCGCCTCCTTCTCGGGGATGTAGTCCTCGATCCTGAAGCCCTTCACCTCGCCGGCAAACCGCACCGACAGGGTGGAGGCATCAAAGGACTTCACCAGGTCGATGCCGGAATTCCCGGCCAGCAGGTTGGCCCAGGACTCGGCGACGGTGTTCCCCACCGGGCTGACGCAGCCCAGGCCGGTCACGACGACGCGGCGGCGCATGCTCATGCTCTCTCAGGCCTTCTGGTGCTGGCTGGCGTAGTCGATCGCGTTCTGCACGGTCGTGATCTTCTCGGCGTCTTCGTCCGGGATCTCGATGCCGAACTCGTCCTCGAGGGCCATGACCAGTTCCACCGTGTCCAGAGAGTCGGCGCCGAGGTCGGCCACGAAGGCTTTTTCGTTGGTGACCTGGGACTCTTCCACGCCGAGTTGTTCGGCGATGATTTTCTTGACACGTGCTTCGATATCGCTCATGGGTTCCCTCTAAGGGTTGTGATTGAATCCGCGATTTTAAGCCGCGCGGACGTTCCGGCTGGGTAGGCCGTGTCTGGCCTCAACCCATGTACATTCCGCCGTTGACGTGGATTTCCTGTCCCGTCACGTAGCCGGCCTGCGGCGAAGCCAGCCAGGCCACGGCGTGGGCGACGTCCGCCGGCTTGCCGAGATGGCCCAGCGGGATCTGGCCCAGCAGGGCTTTTTGTTGTTCTTCCGGCAGCGCCGCCGTCATGTCGGTCTCGATGAAGCCCGGCGCCACGCAATTGACCGTGATGCCCCGGCTGCCCAGCTCGCGAGCAAGCGCTCGCGTCATGCCGGCCACGCCCGCCTTGGCGGCCGCGTAGTTGGCCTGCCCCGGATTGCCGGAGGCGCCCACCACGCTGGTGATGCTGAGGATGCGGCCGTAGCGCTGCTTCATCATCGTGCGCATGACGGCACGGCTCATCCGGAACACCGCCTTCAGGTTGGTGTCGGTGACCGCGTCCCAGTCCTCGTCCTTCATGCGCATGGCCAGGGTGTCGCGGGTGATGCCGGCGTTGTTCACCAGCACGTGCAGCCCGCCGTGTTCCTTGGCGATGGCGTCCACCAGGGCCTCGCCGGCCTTGGCGTCGTTGACGTCCAGCTTCGCGCCCTTGCAGCCTTGGTACTGCGCCAGCGCTTCGCTGATCCTGGCGGCGCCGTCGTCGCTGGTGGCCGTGCCGACCACCTTCATGCCACGCTGGGCCAGTTCCAGGGCAATGGCCGCGCCGATGCCGCGCGAAGCGCCGGTCACCAGGGCGACCTGGCCTTTGATGTCCACGTGCGCGCTCATTGCAGCAGCCCCTTCACCTCGGCCAGCGTGGCCGGGTCGTACAGCGCTGCCGACTGGATCGCCGGGTCGATGCGCTTGGCCATGCCGGCCAGCACCTTGCCGGGGCCGCATTCGATGACGGTGTCGACGCCGCGGCCATGGATGGCACGCACGCACTCCACCCAGCGCACCGGGCCGAAGGCCTGCTCGTACAGGGCGGCGCGGATGCGGTCCGGGTCGGTCTCGACCTTCACCTCGATGTTGTTCACCACCGGGATCGTCGGCGTTTCCAGGCGGGTGGCGGCCAGGCGCTCCTTGAGCTTCTCGGCGGCCGGCTTCATCAGGCTGGAATGGAACGGCGCACTGACCGGCAGCGGCAGCGCGCGCTTGGCGCCCATGCCCTTGAGCATTTCACAGGCCTTCTCGACGCCGGCCTTGCTGCCGGCGATGACGGTCTGCGCGGGGTCGTTGAAGTTCACCGCTTCCACCACTTCACCGCTGTTGGCGCCGAAGCTGCGGGCCGCTTCGGCGCAGCCTTCGATCACGCGCTGGGCATCCATGCCCAGGATGGCGGCCATGGCGCCGACGCCCACGGGCACGGCTTCCTGCATGGCCTGGGCGCGGAAGCGCACCAGCGGCGCCGCATCGGCCAGCGCCAGCGAACCGGCCGCGACCAGCGCGGTGTACTCGCCCAGCGAATGGCCGGCGACGATGGAAGGCTCGGCGCCGCCTTCGGCGCGCCAGGCGCGATAGGCCGCGATGCCAGCCACCAGCATCACCGGCTGGGTGTTGGTGGTGAGGGCCAGCGCCTCTTTCGGGCCTTCCTTGATCAGGCGGCCGATGTCTTCGCCCAGGGCCTGCGAGGCTTCCTGCAGCGTCTGCGTCACGGTGGGGTGGTCGCCCCAGGCGTCGAGCATGCCGACGGCCTGCGAGCCCTGGCCCGGAAAGACGAAAGCGAACGGTTTCATGCGTGTCGTCCCTTGTATGGGTAGGAGGCCGCGCGCGGCCTTCAGAAATCGACGAGGACTGCGCCCCAGGTGAAGCCGCCGCCCACGCCTTCGAGCATGAGGGTGTCACCCTTCTTGACCTTGCCGGAACGCACGGCGGCGTCCAGCGCCAGCGGGATGGAGGCCGCCGAGGTGTTGCCGTGCTCGTCCACCGTCACGACCAGCTTGTCCATGGGCAGCTTCAGCTTCTTCGCCGTGCCCTGCATGATGCGGATGTTGGCCTGGTGCGGGATCAGCCAGTCGATGTCCGCTTCCGTCTTGCCGGACTTCTCCAGCACGGCGCGGGCAGCCTTTTCCAGCACGCCCACGGCCAGCCTGAACACGGCCTGGCCATCCATGTGCAGGAAGGCGCGGCCCGTGACCTCGCCGCCGGACACGTTGCCCGGCACGCAGAGGATGCCGACGTGCTTGCCGTCCGCATGCAGGTCGGACGCCAGGATGCCCGGCGTCTCGGAGGCTTCCAGCACCACGGCGCCGGCGCCGTCGCCGAACAGCACGCAGGTGGTGCGGTCCTTGAAATCGAGGATGCGCGAGAAGACTTCGGAGCCGATCACCAGCGCCTTGCTCGCCGAACCGGTGCGGATCATCGCGTCGGCCACCGTCAGCGCATAGACGAAGCCGCTGCAGACCGCCTGCACGTCGAAGGCGGGGCAGCCGGCGACGCCCAGCTTGTGCTGCAGGATGGCGGCAGCCGAGGGGAACACCATGTCCGGCGTGGACGTGGCGACGATGATCAGGTCGATCTCGGCGGCGTCGCGGCCGGCGGCCTGCAGCGCGCGGCGCGCGGCTTCGGCGCCCAGGTCGCTGCTGGTGACGTCGGCCTCGGCAAAGTGGCGCGCACGGATGCCCGTGCGCTCCACGATCCAGTCGTCGGAAGTCTCGACGCCATTGGCAGCAAGTTGGGCGGCGAGATCGGCGTTGGTCACGCGCCTGGGGGGCAGGAAGCTGCCAGTGCCCGTGATCCGGGAGTATCTGCTCATCGTTCTCTAAGTGGTCGCCGCTTCGAGCGGCTGGGCATCGCCTTCGGGTCCCGACAACAGGGGACGCGCATGGGCGATGCGGGCCTGGACGCGGTCCAGCAGGTTGTTCCGGGCCGCATCATAAGCGCGGTTGAGCGCATGCTCGAAACCGAGTTCGTCGGCCGAGCCGTGGCTCTTGAACACCAGGCCGCGCAAACCCAGCAGCGCGGCACCGTTGTAGCGGCGGTGGTCGATGCGCTTCTTCAGCGCCGCCAGCACCGGGTAGGCAGCCATCGCCGCCATCGTCGTGAAGATGTTGCGCCTGGCTTCCTCCTTGAGGAAACCGACGATCAGCGAGGCCACACCTTCGCTGCTCTTGAGGGCCACGTTGCCGACGAAGCCGTCGCACACGACGATGTCGGTGGTGCCCTTGAAGATGTCGTTGCCTTCGACGTTGCCGAAGAAGTTGAGGTCGCCGGTAGCGCCCGCCGTGCGCAGCAGCTCGCTGGCCTTCTTGATCACCTCGCTGCCCTTGATCACTTCCTCGCCGATATTCAGCAAGCCCACCGAAGGGCTGTCGCTGCCGCTCAGCGCGGACACCAGGGCGGAGCCCATCACCGCGAACTGCAGCAGGTGCTGCTCGGTGCAGTCCACGTTGGCGCCGAGATCCAGCACGGTCGTGGAGCCGCCCTTGGCGTTGGGCAGGGGGGAAGCGATCGCCGGGCGGTCGATGCCGTCCAGCGTCTTGAGCACGTAGCGCGCCACGGCCATCAGGGCGCCGGTGTTGCCGGCCGAAACAGCGGCCTGCGCGTCGCCGGTCTTCACCTGCTGGATGGCCACGCGCAGCGAAGAATCCTTCTTCTTGCGCAGCGCCACTTCGACGGCATCGTCCATGGCCACCACCTCGGTGGCCGGCACGACGCGCGCGCGCGGATGCTGGAAGCTGGCGAGCGCATCCGGCTGGCCGACCAGCAGCAGCTGGGCCTCGGGATGCGCCTCGAGAAAATGCCGGCAGGCGGCGAGCGTCACGCGGGGGCCGTGGTCGCCGCCCATGCAATCGACTGCTAAGGTCGTCGTCATGGCCTGCACTGTAGAGCCAAAATGCACTGATTCAGGGGCCCGACAAGACAAAGGCCCGGACGCGCGTCGGCGCAGCCGGGCCTCGTGCCATGCAAGACGATCAGGCGTCGTTCTTGGTCTTCACGACCTTGCGGCCGCGATAGAAGCCCGTGGGGCTGATGTGGTGGCGCAGGTGGGTTTCGCCGGTGGTCGGCTCCACGGCGATGCCGGGCACGTTCAGCGCGTTGTGCGAACGGTGCATGCCGCGCTTGGAAGGCGACTTCTTGTTTTGCTGGACAGCCATGTCGGGCTCCTGGATTCAGCCGGCAACCTTGCAAAGGCAGCCAGGGGTTGATGGGTTGGACGAAACGCGAGACGGCATTTTCGGGTGCATGCCGCAAAGCATACCCCGCCCATCTGGCGCGAAGCCCACGATTATAGCCCAAAGCCGTGTTCCTAGCCTTTGCCGCCCGTCTTGAGCCGTCCCAGCACAGCGAACGGGTTCTCTTTCTCGGCGCCCGCCGCTTCGAACGCGGGATCGACCGCGGTCATTTTCACGGGCTGCGGGCAGACCTCGTGCCGCGGCGCCACCGGCGTTTCCATCAGCAGTTCGTCCTCCACCAGTTCCGCCAGGTTGAAGCTGCGGCTGAGCGCCAGCAGGTCTTCCTCGGCTTCATCGTCCTCCGCGGCGGCGGTGGCCTCGTCGGCGACGAAACGGAAGGAGCGGTCCACGTCCAGCGGCACGTCCACCGGGGTCAGGCAGCGCTGGCAGATGAGCGGGAGGGTGGCGTCCGCCGCCAGGTGCACCCAGATCTCGGGCTGCACGTGGTTGGCGTTGTGCATTTCGCCGCGTGCCTTCCAGCGCACGTGGCGCTCGGCGCCGGCGCCGCTGGTTTCGGCCAGCAGGCGCGGGTAACGTGTGAGGGGGTCGTCAGCGGCGAGTTCGGCGCCTTCCTCGGCGAAGCGGCGCACGTCGAGGCGCTGCGGGTCGAAGTCCTTGGCCATGAATCCAGTGTAAGAGAATGCGGGCCATGTCGACGCCGCTCCGTAACTCAGCCACGCGCCCGCTGGTGCTTGGCTCCACTTCCGTCTACCGCCGCGAACTGCTGTCCCGCCTGCGCCTGCCCTTCTCCGTGGAGCCGCCCCACGTCGACGAAACGCCGCTTCCGGGCGAGCAGCCCGAAGCCCTGGCCCGGCGCCTCGCCGAGGCCAAATGCGCCGCGGTGGCGAAGCGTCATCCGGGCGCGGTCGTGATCGGCTCCGACCAGGTCGCGGACCTGGATGGCGAAGCGCTGGGCAAGCCGGGCAACCATGCGAATGCGCTGACGCAGCTCTCGCGCATGAGCGGGCGCACCGTGGTCTTCCATACGGCACTGGCCGTGATGTGCGAGGAAACCGGCTTCGCGCAGCAGGACCTGGCGCCGGTGCGGGTGCGTTTCCGCGCGCTGGAGACTTCCGAGATCGAGGCCTACCTGCGCGCCGAGCAGCCCTACGACTGCGCGGGCAGCGCCAAGAGCGAAGCGCTGGGCATCGCACTGCTGGATTCCATCGACAGCGACGATCCGACGGCGCTGGTCGGCCTGCCCCTCATCCGCACCTGCCGCATGTTGCGTGCGGCAGGCCTGCGGCCGTTCTGATGGGCCGGCTCTACCTGGTTCCGGCGCCGCTGGATTTCGGCTGCGCCGAGGCGGTGCCGCTGGTCTCGGTGCTGCCGGAAGGCACGATCGCCGTTGCCGCGTCGCTGACGCACTGGATCTGCGAGAACGCCAAGACGACGCGCGCCTTCCTCAAGCGCGTGGGCGAGGTGAAGCCGCTCGCCCTGCCCTTGCAGCAGCAGGTGATCCAGGAGTTGCCGCGCGAGGTGCACAAGAAGGGCGACCACGGACCGGCCTCGTTCGACGCCAAGCCCTGGCTCGCGGCGGCGCGCGAGGGGCACGACATCGGCTTGCTGAGCGAAGCGGGCATGCCGGCGATTGCGGACCCCGGATCTTCGGTCGTGCGAGCCGCACATGACCTGGGCTTGCAGGTGGTGCCGCTGGTGGGGCCGGTGTCGCTGCTGCTGGCGCTGGCTGCCAGCGGTCTCAACGGCCAGAACTTCGCTTTTGTCGGCTACCTGCCGCAGGACGCCGCTGCAAGGGCGCAGCGGCTGAAGGAACTGGAAGCGCTGGCCCTGCGGACCGGCCAGTCGCAGATCTTCATCGAGACGCCCTATCGCAACCAGGCGGTGTGGCAGGGGATGCTGCAAGCCTTGAAGCCTGCGACGCGCATTGCGTTTGCCAGTGGGCTGACCCTGCCTTCAGCGCAATGCCGGAGTGCGGCGGTCGCGGCTTGGAAACAGCAGGCCGTGCCGGTCAGCAACGACACTCCCGCTGTTTTCATCATCGGCATGTAGGCTGGGTTCGCGCAGCGACCCCAGCATCGCCACGCCGGCAAGCGTTCAGCGAAGAGACGGAACGATGCTCAACGCGTGCACGGCACCTTCGCCAATCGAAGCGCCGAACTTCTTGGCCAGCCGCTCCGCCACATTCTCGCGGCGGGTGTAGTCCACCAGGTCTTCGGCATGGACGACCTCGCGGGCGACGTAGTCCAGGCTCCCCAGCTGGTCGGCCAGGCCCAGTTCCACGGCTTGCTGGCCGGTCCAGAACAGGCCGCTGAACAGCTCCGGCGTCTCCTTCAGGCGCTTGCCGCGGCCGGTCTTCACGACGTCGATGAACTGGCGGTGCACCTGGTTCAGCATTTCCTGCGCATGTTCGCGATGGCGCTCGGTCTGCGGGCTGAAGGGATCGAGGAAGCCCTTGTTCTCGCCGGCGGTGAGCAGGCGGCGTTCGACGCCCAGCTTGTCCATCAGGCCGACGAAGCCGAAGCCTTCCATCAGCACGCCGATGCTGCCGACGATGCTGGCCTTGTCCACGAAGATGCGGTCGGCCGACACGGCGATGTAGTAGGCCGCGGAGGCGCAAGACTCTTCCACCACGGCGTACAGCGGCTTCTTGTACTTGGCCTTCAGCCGCCGCAGTTCGTCGTTGATCATGCCGGCCTGCACGGGGCTGCCGCCCGGCGAGTTGATCAGGAGCACCACGGCCTGCGAACCGGAGTCCTCGAAGGCCGCCTTGGCCGCAGCGAGGATGAATTCGGCGCTGGCCTCCTGCTTGGGCCCGATCTCGCCCTCGATCTCGATCACCGCGGTGTGCGCCGTCGACTTGTCCGAACTGGGTGCGCCGCGATAGGTGAGCGTCCAGATCAGGAAGATGAAGAAGACCAGCCAGGCCAGCCGCACGAAGGCGCGCCAGCGGCGCGCGGTGCGCTGCTCCTCCAGCGTGGCGAACAGCAGCTTCTCCATCGTGGCGCGCTCCCAACCGGGCGGCTCCGCGCCCTTGGCAGGGGCGGGCGCGGCCGCGGCGGGCGCGGGGGCCGGTGCGGCGGGTTGGGTGTCTTCCGGGTAGCCAGGTTCGCTCATTTCAGAACTCGACAGGTTTCAAGTTGAAGGCAGTATGCCAGCGCACGACGCCGTCCCCCTCGGAGAGCTCGATGCGCACCAGGCCGCCGCGGCAGGGGCCGCCGGCACAGGCGCCGGTGTCGGGCCGGTAGGCGGCGCCGTGGGTGCCGCACAGGAGCCACTCGCCGCTGTCGTCGAAGAAGCGGTTCGGCTGCCAGTCCATCTCCATCGCCACGTGCGCGCAGCGATTGAGGTAGGCATGCACCTGGCCTTTCCAGCGCACGGCGAAGGCGCGGCAGGTCTGGCCGCCGTAGACGACGTCGAAAGGCACGGCCAGCCCGCCGTCCTGCAGGTCGGCGGAGTTGCACAGGGGCACCGGCACTTCTTCCATCAGGCGTGTTCCAGCAGCCAGGCGTGCAGCTCCGCCACCGAATGCACGATGGAGCGCGGCGCCAGCGCCTCGAAGCCGTCGATGGAGTGCGCGCCATAGCTCACGCCGATGCTGGCGCAGCCGGCGTTCAGCGCCATCTGCAGGTCGTGGGTGGTGTCGCCGATCATCAGCGTGCGCTCCGGCTCGGTGCCGAACTCGCGCATCAGCTCCTGCAGCATGCGCGGGTCGGGCTTGCCGGCGGTCTCGTCGGCGGTGCGCGAGCCGTCGAACACGCCCTGCAGCTGCGAGGTGCCCAGCACCTCGTTGAGCCCGCGGCGCGACTTGCCAGTGGCCACGACCAGCCAATGGTGGCGCCCGCGCAGGGCCTGCAGCATGGGCAGCACGCCATCGAACAGGCTCAGGTCTTCCTGGTGCGCCAGGTAATGGCGGCGGTAGTTCGCGCCCAGCTCGGGATAGCGGTCGCGCGGCACGTCCGGCGCGGCGTGCGCCAGCGCCTCGATGAGGCCCATGCCGATGACATAGGCGGCGTCCTGGTCGCTGGGCACCGTACCGCCGACGTCGGCGACGGCCTGCTGGATGCAGCGCACGATGATCTTCGTGGAATCGAAGAGCGTGCCATCCCAGTCGAAGGCGATCAGGTCAAACTGGCGCGGGCGCAGGTCGGACATGGCTCAGGAATTTCTGCAGTTCGGCGGGCAACGGGGATTGCAGGGCGATGCGCTCGCCGCTGGCGGGGTGGTCGAACTGTAACCGCCACGCGTGCAGGAACATGCGCTTGAGGCCAACCTTCTGCAAGGCCTTGTTGCGGTCGAAGTCGCCGTACTTGTCGTCGCCGGCGATCGGGTGGCCGGCGCTGGCGAGGTGGACGCGGATCTGGTGGGTGCGGCCGGTCTTGATGGTCACTTCCAGCAGGCTGTAGTCGCGCAGCGTCTCCTGGATCTTCACCAGCGTCACCGAGCGCATGCCGTCCGGGTCGTCCTTGCCGACCACCTTGACCCGCCGCTCGCCGTCGGCCAGCAGGTACTTGTGCAGGGGCTGGTCGATGACCTTCTTCGACGCCGGCCAGGCGCCGCCGACCAGGGCCAGGTAGGTCTTGCCGGTCTCGCGGCCGCGGAACTGGTCCTGCAGATGGGTCAGGGCCGAGCGCCTCTTGGCCACCAGCAGGATGCCCGAGGTCTCCCGGTCCAGCCGATGCACCAGTTCCAGGAATTTCGCCTGCGGTCGCGCCTGGCGCAGCTGTTCGATGACACCGAAACTCACCCCGCTGCCGCCATGCACGGCCACGCCGGCCGGCTTGTCGATGGCCAGCAGGTGGTCGTCTTCGAACAACACAGGGAATTCCCGGGGGGGCGCCGGTTTTTCCAGCTTTTCGGCCGCCCTTTCGGACAGCCGCACCGGCGGCAAGCGGACGACGTCGCCGGTCTCGACCCGGGTGTCGGCAGCCGCCCGGCCCTTGTTCACCCGCACCTCGCCGCTGCGGATGATCCGGTACACATGGGTCTTGGGCACGCCCTTCAGGACGCGAATGAGGAAATTGTCCAGGCGCTGCCCGGCGGACTCGTCGCCCACGGTCAGGAATTTGACTTCCGCGCTTGCAGGGGGCGGACTGCCCCCTATAATCTGTTTCACTAGCGTGACGCTGTAAGTGGTTGATTTGGCTGGCAGTTTATTCCAGCCCCAGCAACCGGCGACGCTGGAAGGTCGATGCCACCGGCATCGCAGTGCGCAGACTCCAGGCCAGAGCCTGTCGTGGCGCACGCGTTGCCGGCCCTGGGCGCGGCTGTTTCGAAACACTGAACGGAATAAATGTCCCCCAGCGTCCATCACGCTGGAGGACGGATCAAAGCGAGAACAACAGTGCTGATGGTGCTCCTCCTGGCTTTCTGGCGTTGGCTCTTGCCGGCGCCCGCCATGCAGGCTCCATGGCCCCTTGCCGGCCTTCCCCCGTCCGCGGCCTTTGCCGCGGGCCGCCGCCGCAAGCTCGCCCCCATCCCTGTGCCCTTGCGACGGTTGCTGAGCTAGAAAGCTCGCGCACGCCTGTCCGCACTCCGGCAATTCCCTCCGTTTCGAAGCACCTAGTCCGGCATTGAAGACCGCGCCTCTCACGGCGCGTTGAAAGTTTAAGGACAGGGACAACGCTATGAAGCGGATGCTGATCAACGCCACCCAGGCGGAAGAACGCCGGTTGGCCATCGTGGACGGGCAGAAACTGCTCGACTACGAAATCGAGATCGAAGGGCGCGAACAGCGCAAGGGCAACATCTACAAGGCGGTCGTGACGCGGGTCGAGCCCTCGCTCGAGGCGTGCTTCGTCGACTACGGCGAAGACCGCCACGGCTTCCTGCCGTTCAAAGAAATCTCCAAGCAGTACTTCGCCGCCGGCGTCCCGGTCTCGCAAGCGCGGATCAACGACGTCATCAAGGAAGGCCAGGAACTGCTGGTCCAGGTGGAAAAAGAGGAGCGCGGCAACAAGGGCGCGGCGCTCACCACCTTCATCTCGCTGGCCGGCCGCTACGTCGTGCTGATGCCGAACAACCCGCGCGGCGGCGGCGTCAGCCGCCGGATCGAGGGCGAAGACCGGCAGGAGCTGAAGGAGAACATGGACCAGTTGGACTATCCCAACGGGATGTCCATCATCGCCCGCACGGCCGGCATCGGCCGCAGCGCCCCGGAACTGCAGTGGGACCTGAACTACCTGCTGAAGCTGTGGACCGCCATCGAAGGCGCCAGCAAGGGCGGCAAGGGCGCCTTCCTGATCTACCAGGAGTCGAGCCTGGTGATCCGCGCGATCCGTGACTACTTCAATCACGACATCGGCGACATCCTGATCGACACCGACGACATCTACGAGCAGGCGCACCAGTTCATGGCGCACGTGATGCCGGAACATGCGCAGCGCGTGAAGCGCTACCGCGACGACGCAGCGCTGTTCAGCCGCTTCCAGATCGAGCACCAGATCGAGTCGGCCTACGCCCGCGAGGTGAAGCTGCCCAGCGGCGGCGTGATCGTCATCGACCACACCGAAGCGCTGGTGTCCATCGACGTCAACTCGGCGCGCGCCATCAAGGGCGGCGACATCGAGGAAACCGCCACCCGCACCAACCTGGAAGCCGCCGACGAAGTGGCGCGCCAGATGCGCCTGCGCGACCTGGGCGGCCTGATCGTCATCGACTTCATCGACATGGAAGAGTCGAAGAACCGCCGCGAGGTGGAGAACCGCCTGCGCGACGCCCTGCGGCAGGACCGCGCCCGCGTGCAGTTCGGCTCGATCTCCAAGTTCGGCCTGATGGAAATGAGCCGCCAGCGCCTGCGCCCGGCCCTCTCCGAAGGCGCGTCCATCCCCTGTCCGCGCTGCGGCGGCCACGGCCACATCCGCGACACGGAAAGCTCGGCGCTGCAGATCCTGCGCATCATCCAGGAAGAGTCCATGAAGGATTCGACCGCGGCGGTGCACGTGCAGGTGCCGGTGGAAGTGGCTTCCTTCCTGCTGAACGAGAAGCGCACCGAGATCGCCAAGATCGAGCTGAAGCAGCGCGTCAGCGTGCTGATGGTCCCCAACAAGACGCTGGAGACCCCCAACTACCGCCTCGAGCGGATGAAGCACGACGACCCGCGCCTCGACAACCTGAAGGCCAGCTACCACATGGCCGAGGAGATCGAGGACCCCACCGCGATCACGCGCCGCTCGCACGAGCGCGTGAACAAGCAGGAGCCGGTGATCAAGGGCGTGCTGCCGGATGCGCCGGCGCCGATGCCGGTGGCCAAGCCGCCGGTGCAGGCGCCCGTGGCCAAGGCCGCGCCGGTGCCCGCGCCGACCGCCGCACCCGCCCCTGTGGCGAAGGCCGCCGAGACCGGCTTCTTCTCCTGGCTGAAGGGCCTGCTGGGCGTGACGCCCGCGGCCGAACCGGCGCCCGCGCCGGCTCCGGCCCAGGAAGCCAAGCGTGAAGAGAAGCGCGGCGAAGGCCGCGGCGAGCGCCGCGATGGTGGCCGCCGTGGCGAAGGCCGCGGGGGTCGCGGTGGCCGCGACGAGCGTCGTGGCGAAGGCCGCCGCGAAGGCGAGCCGCGCCGCGAGCGCGAAGGCGCCGAAGCCGCCGGCCAGCGGCCGGAAGGCGGCCGCCAGCAAGGCGAAGGCCGTCGCGAACGGGGCGAACGCGGTGAGCGTGGCGAAGGCCGCGGCCAGCGCGAAGGCGGCGAGCAGCGCGAGCCGCGGGAAGCTCGCGAGCAGCGCGGCGGCCGTGAAGGTGGCCGCGAACAACGCGAAGGCCGCGAGGCCCGTGAAGGCCGCGAGCAGCGTGAACCGCGCGAGGCACGTGAGGGTCGTGAGGCACGCGAGCCGCGTGAAGGCCGTGAGCCGCGCGAAGCACGCGAGCAACGCGAACCGCGCGAAGGCCGTGAACAGCGTGAACCGCGCGAAGCCCGCGAGCAGCGTGAACCCCGCGAGCCGCGCGAAGGCCACGACCTCGAGCGCGAGCCGCGCGAGAGCCGCGACCGCTTCGAGGCCCGCCAGCGCCGCATGGCGCGCGAGGATGCCGAGGCCCGTGGCGACCAGCCGCCGCCGGAATCCGGCGCCGAGGACGTCGCGCCCGACCAGCAAGGCGAGCGCCAGCCCCGTGGCGAGCGCAGCGACCGCCGCGATGGCCGGCGTGAACGTGGCGAACGCCGCGAACGCGGCCCGCGCGAAGGCCAGCCGCAGGACGGCAGCACGATCGAGGCCGATGCGCTGGCCGGCGCCGCCGGTTCCGTCGGCGCGGTGACGGAATCTCCCGAAGCCATCGTGCCCCCGGGTGCGAACCCGGTACTGGAGTCGCACACGCACTTCGACGACAGCCGCCCGGCCCCGGAAGGCGCCGACGGCGAAGCCCGGCGCGAGCGCGGCGACCGCCGCTCCCGCGACCGCTACGGCCGTGACCGCCGCGAACGTGGCGAGCGCAGTGAGCGTCCGGCGGCCGACGTGCCGGTGGGCGCCGAAGTCTCGGCCGCCGAGCAGGAAGTGTTCGCGGGCCACGCCCAGCGGCCCGAGGAGCACCATGCCGTGCACACCGAGGTGCGCAAGGAAGCAAAGCAAGAAGCTCCCAGCGCCGCCGCCAGCCGCAACAAGATGCCGCGCGTGCAGTCCTTCCAGCTGCCCGTCGCCGACCTGCAGAACGTCGCGGAAGGCTCGGGCCTGCAGTGGGTGCTGTCGGATGCGGACAAGATCGCCGCCGCCCAGGCCGCGATCGCCGCCGAGCCGAAGCCGGTGCACGTGCCGCGCGAGCGCCCGCCGGCGGTGGTGGCCGACGAAGGCCCGCTGGTGCTGGTGGAAACCCGCCGCGACCTGCGCAACCTGCAGTTGCCCTTCTAAGGCGCGCTGCCCCGGAGAAAGCCCCAGCCTGCCGGCCGGGGCTTTTTTCTTTTCAGGTCTGCTTTTCGCCGCGATCGGCACTTTGCGCCTGGTCAAGGAAAGTGCCGGAACCCCAGCCGTTCCTTCCGGGTCCATCCAGGGAAGACTCCTGCCGGGCATGCAGCACCGCCCGGTCCCTCCCACTCCCACCAAGGACCGACCGATGACCGCTGTGCAACACGGCAGGCTGGGCCCTGCCCGCCTGCGTGACAACCTGGACTTCGACGCGAATGCCGTCCAGGCCTTCTTCATGGGCGACGACCGGGGCTACCTCGAGGCGCGCGTGTCCTTCATCGAACAGACCGCCGAACTGCTGTTCGACCTGCAGGTCGCGCAAGAAGCGTGGCAGCGGCAGTGGCCGCACCTGCAGCCATATGAAAGGAAGCGCGCCCGGCTCATCGCCTTCGAGATCGGCCGCTCCGCGGGGCTGGTCGGCGCCAACCGGCTGGCCGCGCATTGCCGCGTGCTGCGCGACTTCCCGGACGGCGCCGAACTGCGGCCGTGGGTCGACGCGGCTTTGCAGGCGCTGCGTGATTTCGTCGCGGAGAGCGAGCTTTTGACCTCGTGACCTCATGCGGGGTGTGCAGCTCGCTGCGCACCGCGCGATGCTGCAACGTCATGGCAGGTGCGCAGCGGAGAGCCTACTCCCCCGCCGCCCGCTTCCACGCCAGCGCCGCCGCCTGGCCGTCTTCGCGCTGTTCCGCGAGTTCGGCCAGGGCACGCCAGGCATTGCGGTGCAGACCCGGGTCCTGCAGGCCCAGGGCGGCTTGCGTCAGCAGCTGCTGCGCCTTGCCCCACAGCTGGCGCTTCATGCAGGCCATGCCGGCCAGGTATTGCAGCGTGGCATCACGCGGATTCGACTTCTGCGCGCTCTCGATGCGGGCCAGCCAGGTGCCATCCAGCGAATCGAGCGCCTCTTCCAGCGCGCACGCCAGCTTGACCTGCAGGGCCTCGCCCAGCGCGCCCTGCGCTTCCCACACGGGCAGCAGCCAGTCGCGCGCCTGCTCCGGGTCGCCGCGCAGCGCCAGCAGCCGCTGCGAGGCATGGATCGCCACTTCGGGAATCGTGCGCTCGCTTGCTTCCAGCGAAGCGAAGGCTCGCTGCAACTGCGCGACGTCGTAGGCGCCGTTCAGCAGGTCGATGGCCAGCCCGCGCACGATGCTGCGCGCGGCCACCGGCGAGAAGGCATGGTGCTTGGCCAGCAGGCGCGCGGTCTCCATCGCCTCGCGCGTCTGGCCGGCCTGGCGCGAAGCCTTGAGCCGGGTCCGCAGCGACAGCGTGCGGCGCGCCGCGCCCACGGGCAGGTCTTTCAGCCATTGCATCGCGGCGTCGGGCTCGCGGTCGTCCAGCGACCAGCGCGCCGCGCGCACCAGCGCGCCTTCGCGCGTCTCCTGCGCTTCGCGCGCAGCGGCCTGTTCCAGCGCCAGCTTCAGGTGTTCCTCGCGGCCGGCGCGGTCCTGCAGCGCATGGGCGCTTTCGGCCGCCAGCAGGTGGGCGATGGCCCGCAGCTGTCCCGCGTTGGCCGATTTCTGTCCCGCCACTTCGAGCGCGTCTTCCTGCTGCAGCACCGCCTCGGCCGACTTGCGCGCGCGGATGAAGCGCCCCGCCAGCATGTGCGACAGCGCGTCCAGCAGCGCCGCGTGCATGCTGCGCTCCTTCTGCTGCGTGCGCCAGCGCAACGCCTGGCGCGGCAAGTCGAACAGGGCGGCCAGCGCGCGCAGCGCCGCGTGCACGAACACGAAGGCCGCCACCAGCAGCAGCACCACGAGATTCAGCGAGACATCGACCCGGTAGGGCGGCCAGAACACGGTGACCGTGCCCTGGTTGTTGCCGGCGAACAGGGCGCCGGCGACGGCAATGCCGAAGAGGGCCAGCAGCCAGAGCGTGGCGCGCATGCGGCTGCCCCTACTTGCCGGCCGCGGCGGTGGCCAGCGCTGCCAGGGTTTCGTCGATGCGCGGCACTTCGGCCGTGCGCACGCCCGCCTGCACCTGCTGCAGCTGCGTGGCCGCCGCCTGGGTGCGGCGCGAGGCCGGGTCGAAGAAGCGGAACAGCGCCGCGTTGGCGGCGGCGATGTCCGCGCGCGCCGCTTCGTTCTGCCGCGCCAGCAGCGACAGCCGCGCGTTCAGCAATTTCAGCTTGAGGTTCTCGCGCAGGAAGAAGCCCTGCTCCGGCGCCAGCAGCATCGCGTCCGGCTGGTCGATGCGGCTCACGCGCACCAGGCCGCGCGCCTCTTCCAGCACGTTGTCGCGCCAGCGCACCCACCATTGCGCGGCGGCCGACGCCGGCGGCGGCGCGGGCGGCTTGCGCTTGGCATTGTCGGCAGCCGGCAGGGCCGGCACGGCGTTGGCGAGCGGCAGGTCGTCCACCTGGCGCACCAGTTCGTCGATGCGGGCCAGCACGCCGGGCACGTCGGTGACGCTGGCGGCGCGCAGGCGCGTGATGTCGCGGCCGATCGCGGCCTGCAGGCGCGCCAGGCGCGGCTGGGCGGCCCGCATCAGGCGCGCGTCGGCGGTCTGCAGCGCGCCCAGCAGCGGTTCGACGCTGCCGGTCAGCTGGGCCTGCTGCTGCGCCAGCCGCAGGGCCGATTCGATGTCCACCACCAGGTTCTCGTCGCGCGAACGCGACAGGCTCTGCATCAGCTCTTCCAGCTGCGTGCGCTGCAGGGCGACCTCGCTCACGCGCGAATCGAGCACCACCTGGCGGGCGGCGGTGTCGCGGGCGATGTCCTGCGCCTGGCGGGCCAGCGCGCGCGCCTCGATCGCGTTGGCGCCAGTGTCGGCGCTCTGGCGGGCGAGCTGCTCCTGGATGTTGGCCAGCTTCTGCCACAGCAGGAAACTGGAAAGCAGCGCGATGCCGGCCAGCAGCACCAGCACGACCAGCGCCGCGCGCGTGAAGGGGCTCGCGGCACTGGCGGGGGCGGCGCCGACCCTGGCCGCCACGGGCAGCGCGGGCGGCAGCTCGGGCGGAGGCATCTCGGGCGTCGAACTCATCGGCTCGATTCTATCGAGGCCATCACCTCGGCGAGTGCGGGCCGGCTTTCCTGCACGTAACCAAAACCCAGCACGCGCACGGCCGCCGCGATGCGCGGGTGCGTGACCAGCGCGCGCGCGGCCGCCCAGTCCTGCGCGGGCAGCAGCTCGCCCAGGTTGGCCGCCGCTTCCGAGCTGCTGAACAGCCACAGCGAGCCGTCACCAGAAGCCTGGCGCGCCACATCCTGCTCGGCCACGGACCAGGCCGGCAGGCCGCGCGCATAGGCCGCGACCTCGTCGACCTGCACGCCGGCGGCGGCCAGCTGCTGCGCCAACCAGTCGCGGCCGCGCGATCGCCCATCGGCGCCCGCGCCGCGCACCAGCAGCAGGCGCTGGCTGCGTTGCAACTGGCCTTGCACGCGATCCCAGAGGCTTTCGGAATCGAATTGGGGCGCGTCCTCGGCCGGCGCATCGATCGCGTCGAAGGGCACGCCGGAGCGCAGCAGCAGCTCGCGCGTGGCCGGCCCGGGCGCCCAGGCGCGCACGCCGCGCGGCCAGGCCATGCCCTCGGCCAGCAGGCCCTGCACCGCATTGCCGCTGACGAACATCACGGCCGCGTACTGCGCCAGCGCCGCGCGCGCCGCGTCCAGCGCTTGCGGATCGGGCGCAGGGTGGATGGCCATCAGCGGCAGCGCGACGGCCTCATGGCCGCACGCGCGCAGTTGTTGCACCCAGCGCGCCGCCTCCTGCGCCGGCCGGGTGACGACGATGCGCATGGACGGGTGTCAGTGCGCGCCGGCGGCGCGCAACTTGGCCGCGACCGCCGTACCCAGCGCCGCCGCCTGCTCCAGGTCCGCGATCACGTCGGCGGAACGCACGCGCACGAGCTTGCCCGCCTGCTCGGGGTCGCCCCAGGCCGCTTCGAGCTGCAGGTATTCGCCATCGAAACGGGCGTGGGCGGCCAGCGGCATCGAGCAGCTGCCACCCATGGCGCGGCTCACGGCCCGTTCGGCCGCCACGCACAACCAGGTGGCGTGATGCTCCAGCGGCGCCAGCGCCTCGATGACGTCGCGGCGCCCGGAGCGCACCTCAATGCCCAGCGCGCCCTGCCCGGCGGACGGCAACATCTCCGAGGGCTCGAAGACCTGGCGGATGCGGTGGTCCAGGCCGAGTCGCTTGAGGCCGGCCCTGGCCAGGACGATGGCGTCGTAGTTGCCTTCGTCCAGCTTGCGCAGCCGCGTCTCGACGTTGCCGCGCAGCGGCTCGATCTGCAGGTCCGGCCGCAGCGCGCGCAGCAGCACCAGGCGGCGCAGGGCGGAGGTGCCGACTTTGGCGCCCTGCGGCAGGTCGGCGAGCCGCGCGTACTGGTTGGAGACGAAGGCATCGCGCGGGTCCTCGCGCTCCATGACGCAGGCCAGCGCGAAACCCTCGGGCAGTTCCATCGGCACGTCCTTCAGTGAGTGCACGGCGAGATCGGCGCGGCCTTCCTCGAGCGCCGTCTCGAGTTCCTTGACGAAAAGGCCCTTGCCGCCGACCTTCGACAGCGTGCGATCGAGGATCTGGTCGCCCCGGGTCGTCATGCCCAGCAGCGCCACCTGGTGGCCGCGCTGTTCGAGCAGGCCCTTGACGTGTTCGGCCTGCCAGAGGGCCAGGCGGCTTTCGCGCGTTGCGATGGTGAAGAGGCCCATGGCCGTAACCTGCTTGTAATCGGGAGGGGATGGTCGATGCTAGCATCAGCCGCATCCCCCCACAGGAGCCACGAATGCCTGCTGCGACGACGCAGCCGCCGGTGCGGCGCGCCAAGGACAACGAACGCCCATTGCTGGAGGACATCCGGCTGCTGGGCCGCATCCTCGGCGGCGTCATCCGCGAGCAGGAAGGCCCCGAGGTGTTCGACCTGGTGGAGCGCATCCGCAAGTTGAGCGTGGCGTTCCGGCGCGACGCCGACCAGGAGGCCGACCGCGCGCTGAAGTCGCTGCTGAAGTCGCTGTCGGGGGACGAGGCCATGCGCGTGATCCGCGCCTTCACCTACTTCAGCCACCTGGCCAACCTGGCCGAGGACCGCCACCACATCCGCCGCCGCCAGGTGCACGAGCGCGCCGGCGACACGCAGGAAGGCAGCATCGAAGTGGCGCTGGCCCGCCTGCGCTGGGCCGGCATCAACGCGCGCACCGTCTCGCAGACCCTGGCCCACAGCTACCTGTCGCCCGTGCTCACGGCGCACCCGACCGAGGTGCAGCGCAAGAGCATCCTCGATGCCGAGCGCGACATCGCGCGGCTGCTGACGGAACGCGACGAGATCAAGGCGCGCGCCCTGCCCCGCGACGCGCTGGCGCCGCGCGAACTCGCCAACAACGAGGCGCAGATCCGCGCCCGCGTAATGCAGCTGTGGCAGACGCGCCTGCTGCGCTTCACCAAGCTGACGGTGGCCGACGAAGTGGAGACCGCCCTCTCCTACTACGAAGCCACCTTCCTGCGCGAGATCCCGAAGCTCTATCACCAGCTGGAAGAGGAACTGGGCCAGCACCATCCGGTGGCCAGCTTCCTGCGCATGGGGCAATGGATAGGCGGCGACCGCGACGGCAACCCCAACGTGAGCGCCCAGACCCTGGACTATGCGTTGCGCCGCCAGTGCGAAGTGGCGCTGCGCCACTACCTCACCGAGCTGTTCTGGCTGGGCACCGAACTGTCGCAATCGGCCACCCTGGTGCCGGTGACGCCGGCGATGAAGGCGCTGGCGGAGAGCTCGCCCGATACCAACGAACACCGGCTCGACGAACCGTATCGGCGCGCAGTGAACTGGATGTATTCGCGCCTGTCCGCCACCTTGAAGGACTTCACCGGCGGCGACGCGGCGCGCCACGTGCTGCCGCCGCAGCAGCCTTACCCGAGCGCGGAGGAATTCCTGGGCGACCTGCGCATCCTGCGCGACTCGCTGCTGGCCAGCCACGGCGCGGCGCTGGTGCAGCAGCGGCTGCATCCCTTGATCCGTGCGGTGGAAGTGTTCGGCTTCCACCTGGCCACCGTGGACCTGCGGCAAAGCTCGGACCAGCACGAGGCCGTGGTCGCGGAGCTGCTGCGCGTGGCGCGCATCGCGCCCGACTACGCGAAGCTGCCGGAACCGGCGCGGCGCGAGCTGCTGCTGCGGCTGCTGGCGGACGCCCGCGCGCTGAAGGTGCTCGGCGCCGAATACAGCGAGCTGGCGCGCAAGGAGCTCGCCATCTTCGAGATGGCGCAGGCGCTGCGCGCGCGCCTGGGCCCGCAGGCGATCCGGCACTACATCATCAGCCACACCGAGACGGTGAGCGACCTGCTGGAGGTCTTGCTCCTGCAGAAGGAAGTGGGCCTGATGCGCGGGACCATCGACGATGGCGCGATCGCCGACCTGATCGTGGTGCCGCTGTTCGAGACCATCGAGGACCTGCGCAATGCCGCGCCGATCATGCGCGAGTTCTACGCGCTGCCCGGCATCGCGAAGCTGCTGCAGCGCTCCGGCTCGGAGCAGGACATCATGCTGGGCTACAGCGACAGCAACAAGGACGGCGGCATCTTCACCAGCAACTGGGAGCTGTACCGGGCCGAGATCGCGCTGGTGGAACTGTTCGAGCAGCTGGCCAACTCGCACAACATCCAGCTGCGGCTGTTCCACGGCCGTGGCGGCACCGTGGGCCGCGGCGGCGGCCCGAGCTACCAGGCCATCCTGGCGCAGCCACCCGGCACGGTGCGCGGCCAGATCCGGCTGACCGAGCAAGGCGAGGTGATCGCCTCCAAGTACGCCAACCCCGAGATCGGCCGGCGCAACCTGGAGACCCTGGTGGCCGCCACCCTGGAAGCCACCTTGCTGCAGCCCACCAAGCCGGCGCCCAAGTCCTTCCTGCAGGCGGCCGAGGCGCTGTCGCAGGCAAGCATGAAGGCCTATCGCGGCCTCGTGTACGAGACGCCCGGCTTCGTCGACTACTTCTTCAGCGCCACGCCGATCCGCGAGATCGCGGAGCTGAACATCGGCTCGCGGCCCGCGTCGCGCAAGGCCTCGCAACGCATCGAGGACCTGCGGGCGATTCCCTGGGGCTTCAGCTGGGGCCAGTGCCGCCTGACCTTGCCGGGCTGGTTCGGCTTCGGGTCCGCGGTGGAATCCTTCGTCGCCAGCGGCGACCGCAAGGAGGCGGTGGCCTTGCTGCAGAAGATGTACCGGCACTGGCCGTTCTTCCGCACCTTGCTGTCCAACATGGACATGGTGCTGGCCAAGAGCGACCTCGCGCTGGCGTCACGGTATGCGGAACTCGTTCCCGACGCGCGCCTGCGCAAGCGCATCTTCGGCGCCATCGAGGCGGAGTGGCAACGCACCGTGGATGCATTGATCCTGGTCACCGGCGAGCGCCAGCGCCTCGCCGGCAACCCCGCCCTCGCGCGCTCGATCAAGCACCGCTTCCCCTACATCGACCCGCTGCACCACCTGCAGGTGGAGCTGGTGCGCCGCTGGCGCCAAGGCCAGGCCGACGAGCGCGAACGGCGCGGCATCCACATGGCGATCAACGGGATCGCGGCGGGCTTGCGGAATACGGGCTGAAATTCGACAGACAGAACTGCCGGACGCAAAAGACGCAAAGGTTCCGCAGAGGACGCAAAAAAATCATGGATGTTCTTTTGCGTCCTTTGCGTGCTTTCGCGCCCTTTGCGTCCGGAAGTCCGGCTGTCCGCCTTCAGTCCCCCAGCAACTCCCCCACCGGCTTCAGGTGATCGACGCGGTCGCACACTGCCTTGATCGCCATCAGGATGGGGATGCCTAGCAGCAGCCCCCACACGCCCCACAGCCAGCCCCAGGCCAGCACGCCGATGAACACGGCCACCGCGTTCATGCTGTTGGCCTTGCTGGTGGCCCAGGGCACCAGCAGGTAGCCGACGATGACGGCGATGACGGTGGCCACGCCGCCCACCAGCAAGGCGGAGCGCACGTCGCCGAATTGCAGGAAAGCCACCAGCGCCGCGCCGCCGCTGATGGCCACCGGGCCGATGTAGGGCACCAGGTTCAGCACGCCTGCCGCCACGCCCCACACCGCCGCATGGTTCAGGCCCAGCAGCGCGAAGGCGATGCCCACGACCAGGCCCTTGCCCACGCTCGCCAGCAGCTGCACCAGCAGGTAGCGCTGCATCTGCCCGTTGATCTCGTCCAGCGCCTGCACGGTCAGCTTCTTTTCGGCCAGCCCGGGGCCGGCGATCTTCACCAGCTTGCGGCGGAAGGTGTCGCCCGAGACCAGCATGAAATAAGTGAGGAAGGTGACCAGCACCGCCTGCGCCAGGCCCGTCACCAGGCCCAGCGTGCCGCTCCAGAGGTACTCGCGCAGGTCGAAACGCGGCTTCTCCACGATGACGCGCGCCACGTTGCGCGGCGGCGGCGCGGCGCTGCCGCCGCCGGCTTCCTCGGCGGCCTTCTGCAGTTCGGCCGCGGCCTGCTGCACGGTGTCCAGCGGCGTGGCCTTGGCCGTCCGGCCGCTGGTGACGCTGTCCCGCAGCTTCCGCGCGGCCTGCGGCAGCGAGGCGATGAGGTCGCTGGCGTCGTCCGACAGCGAATAGGCCGTGCCGCCAGCGCCGCCCAGGATGGCGAGGATCAGCACCGCCGCGCTCAGCGCGCGCGGCACCCGCCAGCGTTGCAGCCCGTCGACGATGGGCGACAGCGCATAGCTGAAGACGATGCCCAGCATCAACGGGATGAAGAACGCGCTGGCCCAGCGCAGCACGGCCAGGATGGCCAGCGCCGTCAGGACGACGAGCGCCGCATTGCGGACGTCCACCGGCATGTGCAGCAGCACGCGCGGCGGTTCGTCTTCGGTGGAATCAGGATCGGAACCCAAGCAGCAACAACTCCCGAGCCCCCGTTCCTCTCTAGCTGGCCAGCGCCTCCCGCACCGCACTGAGCTGCCGGCGCGAAACCGCCAGCGACTCCTCGATGCCGTTCAGGCGAACCGCCCAGCCCTCGCCCTCTTCGGGGTCGAAATGTTTTTCCAGGGCCCGCACGGCGCGGCGTGACACCAGCGCATTGCGGTGGACCCGCAGGAACTGCGCGCCGTGGCGTTCCTCCAGGTCGCTGAGCGAACCGTCCAGAATATAGCTCCTGGCGGCCGTGCGCACGGTGATGTACTTCAATTCGGCCTTGAAATAGAGCACCTCCGTGACCGGCACCCGCTCGGTGCGCCCGCGGTCCTGGATCACCAGCACTTCCTGTTCCTGCTCGTGGCCGCCGGCGCGGGCCTGCACGGTGCGTTCCACCTTGGCCAGGGCCGTCTGCAGCCTTTCCAGCCGGACCGGCTTGGTCAGGTAGTCCACCGCTTCCAGCTCGAAGGCGGCGACGGCGTGCTCCGCATAGGCGGTGACGAACACCACGGCCGGCGACTCCGGCAGCGAGCGCAGCACGCCGGCCAGGGCCAAGCCGTCGGCGCCGGGCATGTGGATGTCAAGCAACACTGTATCGAAGCTTTGCCGCCGCAGGTGCTCCATGGCCTGGGCCGCGTTGCCCGCCTCGGCGGCCACTTCGGCCGTCGGCGCCTTGCAGTCGGCCAGCAAGGTGCGCAGGCGAGACCGCGCCAGCGGCTCGTCATCGACCAGCAGCACTCTCAATGCCATGTTGCTTCCCCCTCTACCATGTTCATCCGGGTACTTCCATCCGCACCTGGTACAGCCCGTCGATCAGCGCCGTCTGGAACTGCGCCTGCACATCGTGCATCAGCCGCAGGCGGTCGCGCACATTCCCCAGCGCCACGCCGTTCCCAGGCTTGCCCTGCCCCGCCGGCACCGTGTTCGTCACCTTGATGACGACCATGCTGCCACGGCGCTGGGTCGTGACTTTGACCTGGGCCCCCGTCGGACTGGGCTCCACTCCGTGTTTGACCGCATTTTCCACTAACGGCTGCAGAAACAAAGCAGGCACTTTGGCGCTGCCCGCCCGCGGGTCGATGGCCCACTCCACCTGCAGCCGGTCGCCGAAGCGGACCTGCTCGATGTCCAGGTAGCGGCGGGCGATGACGACCTCCTCCGCCAGGGTGACCGGGCCGCCCTGGTCCACCAGGGCGTGCCGGAACAGTTCGCTCAGGTCCTCCAGCAGCGTTTCGGCCTTGCGCGGGTCCTCGCGCACCAGCGCAATGGCGCTGTTCAGGCTGTTGAACAGGAAATGGGGACGGATGCGGGCCTGCAACTCCGCCAAACGGGCGGTCGTGTCCGCCGGCATGCGGCCCTTGGCCCGCAGCACCAGGGCGGCCACCATCACCGCCGACAGCAGCGCGCCCGTAGCGGCCGCGGCAAACCAGGGCAGCGGCTCCCGCGTGACCAGGACCAGCAGGGCGCAGCCGTACAGGCCCGAGATCGCGCCCAGGGCGACCCCGCACGCCTGCTGCGCCGGCGCCGCCAGGCGGGCCAGCACCTTCTTCAGGCTGCAGGCGGCCACCAGCCAGCCCAGGGTGGCGGGCATCGCCGCGCCGCTCAGGAAGGCCATGCGTTCGACCCAGCCCACCAGGCCGCCGCCGCCGAACATGGCGCCCACGGCCATCACCGCCTCGACGAACAGCAAGGCGCGCAGCACCACCCCCAGCTGGCAGGCGTCGAACACCAGCACGGGCTCGGGCCGCAGGCGGGACGGCGGGCGGTTCAGTTCCTGGAAAGCCGATAATAGTTGCGAGTCGTTCATCTGGCCGGGGGCTAGGTTTTCCCGGATTATGGTGAACGCCACCCGTCTTCCCGCAAATTCCCGGCCTTTCCCCAGCCCCTATGAGCCAACTCGATCACAAGTCCGAGGCGTGGTCCGCCCTGTTCAGCGAACCCATGAGCGACCTTGTTGCCCGCTACACGGCCAGCGTCTTCTTCGACAAGCGCCTGTGGCAGGCGGACATCGAAGGCTCGCTGGCCCACGCCGCCATGCTGGCGAAGCAGCAGGTGATCTCGCCTCAGGACCTGGAGTCCATCCGCAAGGGCATGGCGCAGATCCGCGGCGAGATCGAGTCGGGCGCCTTCCAGTGGAAGCTGGAGCTGGAGGACGTGCACCTGAACATCGAGGCGCGCCTCACCCAATTGGTGGGCGACGCCGGCAAGCGACTGCACACCGGCCGCAGCCGCAACGACCAGGTCGCCACCGACGTGCGCCTGTGGCTGCGCGGCGAGATCGACCTGGTCGCCGACCTGCTGAACGAGCTGCAGAAGGCGCTGCTGAAGATCGCCGAGGACAACGTCGAAGTGGTGCTGCCCGGCTTCACCCACCTGCAGGTGGCGCAGCCCGTGAGCTTCGGCCACCACATGCTGGCCTACGTGGAGATGTTCTCGCGCGACCACGCGCGCATGCTGGACGTGCGCAAGCGCGTGAACCAGCTGCCGCTGGGCGCCGCGGCGCTGGCCGGCACCACCTACCCGCTGGACCGCGAGTTCGTCGCGCAGCAACTGGGCATGGAAGGCGTGTGCCAGAACTCGCTGGATGCCGTGAGCGACCGCGACTTCGCCATCGAATTCACCGCGGCCGCCTCGCTGCTGATGGTGCACGTGAGCCGCTTCAGCGAGGAGCTGGTGCTCTGGATGAGCCAGAACTTCGGCTTCATCCGCATCGCCGACCGCTTCACGACCGGCTCGTCGATCATGCCGCAGAAGAAGAACCCGGACGTGCCGGAGCTCGCGCGCGGCAAGACCGGCCGGGTGGTGGGCCACCTGATGGGCCTGATCACGCTGATGAAGGGCCAGCCGCTCGCCTACAACAAGGACAACCAGGAAGACAAGGAGCCGCTGTTCGACACGGTCGACACGCTGAAGGACACGCTGCGCATCTTCGCCGAGATGGCCGGCGGCATCACCGTGGTGCCGGAAGCGATGGAGCGCGCCGCCATGCGCGGCTACGCCACCGCCACCGACCTGGCCGACTACCTGGTGCAGAAGAAGGGCCTGCCCTTCCGCGACGCGCACGAGGTGGTGGCGCATGCGGTGAAGGCGGCGCTGTCACACAAGTGCGACTTGTCCGAGCTGCCGCTGGCAGTGCTGCAGCAGTTCAACCCGGCGATCGAGAAGGACGTGTACGACGTGCTGTCGCTGCGCGGCTCGCTCAACGCGCGCAACACGCTGGGCGGCACCGCGCCGGCGCAGGTGCGCGCGCAGATCGCGCGGCACCAGGCGCGGCTGGGCGCGTAGCCCGTTCAAAAAAGGCGGACTGCCGGACGCAGAGGGCGCAAAAGTACGCAAAAGCTCGCAAAAGAAGCCCAATCCAATTGGATGTCCTTTTGCGATTTTTGCGAAACCTTTGCGCCCTTTGCGTCCGGAAGTTCAGTCTTCACGCCACGCGCAACTGCGGCTGCAGCTTCCTGGTGACCGCGTCGATGCGCGCCGTCGGCAGCTGGTAGGCGCGGTCGTCGAACAGGTCGATGCCGCACATCAGCGTCTCGACCCAGTCGTAGAAGTCGGCGATGGCCTGCTTGCCCTCGATCGGCGCGCCGTGCTGCGGCACGATCATCTTCACGTCCAATTGGCGCGCCATGCGCGCCCACAGGCGCAGCACCTTGTTCGACACCATGTAGCGCCGGTGGAAGCCCTCCATGCGCGGGATGTGCGGGCGCAGGTCGCGCACCGCCGTGCGCGCCTCCTCGCCGCTGGTCATCGACACGCCCAGGTCGCCCGTGAAGAGGATACGACTGACCGGGTCGTAGAACTGGAAGTTGCCCTCCGAGTGCAGGAAGTGCGCGGGCACCATCAGCAGTTCGCTGCGGCCCAGGGGCAGGCGGCCACCGGCATCGGGCACGCCGATCACGCGGTTCTCCGTCTTGCCGACCTTGGTGAAGTGCGGCGCGAAGCGCTCCCAGATGCGCGAGATCACCAGCTGCGCCTTGGTCGAAGTGAGCCAGCGATCCAGCGACGCGATGATGTCCGGGTCGGCGTGCGAGGCCAGCAGGTAGCTCAGGTTCTGCGGCGGGAACCAGCGCGAGAGCGCCAGGAACAGTTCGTTGAAGGCGAGGTTGCCACCCGGGTCGAGGATGGCGCCCACGCCGTGGTCGACGATCAGGAACTGGTTGGCCTGCACGGCCTGCCCGTCCTCGTCCACCAGGTCGGTGAACATGAGGCAGGCGTGGTGGTCATTGCGGAAAAGTTCGATGGGCGACATGGGGAGCATTAGTCCCCATTTCGCCCCTGCCCGCGTTGACACGCGTCAAGCGCTACTCGGTCAGCTTGACGTTGTAGGTCACCACCAGCGACAGCCCCGGGTTCAGCGTGCCGGTGAAGGTCCATTGCAGGCTGCCGGCGTTGCCGGCCGCGGGCTGCGTGGCGATGGTGCAGCCGGTGATGCCGCTCGGGAAGGCGCCCGGGCAGACCGTTGAAACGAAGGTGGTGAAGGCCGGGGTCGCGTCGTTGATCACCAGCGTGGACACCGGGTAGGCGCTGAGGTTCTGCGCGGTCAGCGTGTACTGCAGCACCTCGCCGGGGCTGGCGCTGACCGACGTGGAGCCGCTGCCGCCGCGCGTGACGTTGCTCACCATCTTCTTCAGCGACAGCGCGGACGGCTCGCCGCCGGTGGTGGTGTCCGTCACCGTCAGCACGGAGGTCAGTGCCGGCGACGAGCCCGTGTAGACGAAGTTCGCCGTGATCGTCGCCGTGTTCAGGGCGCCGTAGGCGATGCCCGAAGGCACGAACTGCTTCAGCACCAGGCAGACCTGCTGTCCCGCCGTCATCGTGATGGCGCTGGTCACGACGATCTCGGTCGACTCCAGTGCGCCGCTGCAGTTGGCGTCCTGGTACAGCACCGTGCTCCACACCGTCCCCGCGGGGCTGGGCGCGTTCGTCACGGTGAAGGTGGCCTGGCCGCCGCTGCCGGCCTGGAAGGTGTGCGCGTAGAAGACGACGGTGCCGGGCTGGGCGGTCTGCGCGCCGTTGGGCGCGAAGCTTTCCGGCGGCACCATGCCGAAGGCGACGCCGGTGTACGAGCTGCCGGCCACCGGCGTGTAGGTCAGTTTCGGGCGCGCGTAGCTGCCGCCCGTGGTGCCGACGTTGCCGCCGGAGTTCTGGTAGTTCGTCAGCACCGTCGGCGTGAGCGTCAGCGCCGCGGTGATGGTGGACGGCACCCACAGCGTGAAGCTGCCGTCGCCCGCGGTGCTCGTGGTCGCCACGGTCGTCGCTCCGTTGGCCAGGGTCACCGTGACGCTGGCGAGGCCGGGTTCGGTGCCGTCCTTCGTGCCGTTGTTCGCGTTCCCGGAGCCGACGCCCGTGTCCGCGAACACGGTGCCGGTGAGTTTCGAACCGTTGTAGACGCCGAACACCTGCGGCGGCGGCGCCGGCGACCCGGCCGCCACGTTCACCTGCAACAGCCCGCTCGCGTTCTGCATCCCCAGCCAGCCCGTGGGAAGCGTGGGCGTGATGTCGGTCAGCGTGGAGTTGTTGTCCAGGATCACGCAGTACGTGCCCTGTGGCAGGTTGGGCAGCGTGTAGGCGCCGGTGGTCGCGTCCACGGCCACCGCGTTCAGCGCCGGGTTCGTGCAGGCGCCGCCCGAGACCTGCGCCACCTTCGCGTAGAAGCCCGTCACGCCCGGCCCGGCTTCGGCGCCGTCCTGCGCGCCGTTGTGGTTCGCGTCGGAATAGACCGTTCCGGTGATCGTGTTGAAGATCGGCGTGTTGGTGAAGGTACACAACACCGCGTCGCCGTAGGCGAGGCTGTTGAAGGTGTACGAGCCGCTGCTGCTGCTGATCGCCAGGTTCGTCGGCATCGTGGTGGCCGAGCCGGAGTTCGAGTTGGTACAGGTCAGCGTCGTCGTGTAGTTCGCCAGGGTGCCTACGCTCCCCGGCGCCATGGCCTGTGAGACGACGAATGGATAACTGGCGGCCACCGTGGGGACCGTGGCCGCCGCGAAGCCGGATGTCGCGGTGCCGGTGGTGGTGCCGGTCGCCAGCTTGGTGCCGGTGGTGGTGCCCAGCGAGTAGACGAACTGGTCGGCCGCGTTGTAGCGCTGGTTGGTGATCTGCGAGACCGCCGAGATCGACGCATAGCGCAGGCCCACGATCACGCCCTGCAGGCCGCTGGCCTTCATGGTGGCGGTGACCTGCGTCGGGTTGGTGTCGGTGCGGAAGACGTAGCTGCCCACCGTGCCGGCGACGCCGGTTTCGCTGACGGTCTTGCTGTTGAGCCCGGACACCGTGGGATAGGTCGTGCCGCCATTCGCGATCTGCGCCACCTGCGACCAGTTGCCGCCGTTGGTGGTGAACGAAAGCGTCTCGCCTGCGTTGGTGGACTCGCCGTCGCCGACGATGATCGAGTAGTTGGCGGAGCCGCCCGTGGGCGGCGTCACCGTGATGTTGCGGATCGTGAACGTCACGGTGCTGCCGTCGGTGCCCGTGTACAGGATCGGCTTGTTCGGGATGCCGTTGAAGGCGACGTTGCCGAAGGCCGAGCCGGTCCAGGACGGGACCGCCGTGGGGATCAGCGCGGTGTTGGCGTTGGTGCCCGAGAACGTGGTGACCCTCAGGTTCATGCTCACGTTCGTGCCGTCCGGCAGGCCGAAGCTGAAGGTCTGGCCGGCGGTGGTGCGGGCCGTCGTGTCGACGTAGGTCGAGAAGTCCAGCCAGCAGTAGGTGCGGAAATCGGCAGGCGCCGTGCCTTGCGTGGTCGCCGGCGCGCAGCTCGCGGCCAGCGCCGTGCCGGGGACCGCGGCGGCGAGCAGCCACCCAGCCACGCAGGCGAACAGGAAGCGCCGCCAGAGAGCCAGCAGGCGCATCAAGACTTGCCTCCCGCCGCCGGCTGCGCCTTGGGCGAGGCGTCGGCATCGTTCTGGAGCAGCGTCTCGTCGAACTTGAAGCGCATGCGCAGGTAAGCGCCCTTCTGCGTCGTGGCGTCACCGGCGAGGTCGCGCGCCGAGAAGCCCATGATGTTGTAGCCGGCGGACAGCCACAGGTTCTTCCACACCAGGTAGCCGATCTCCAGGCCGATGGCGGATTCGCGGACGTCGTTGCCCCACATGGTGTAGGCCTGCACGCCGAAGTCCCAGCGCTCGTTCAGGTCCCAGACCGAGCGCGCGCCCACCAGCTGCGTGAAGGACTTGCTGTCCAGGCCGCTGGCGCGGTCGCGGGCCAGCTTGGCCGCGTAGCGGCCGTTCACCACCCAGTCGCGGCGCGGCTGCACGTTCAGGTGCGTCGACAGGATCCAGGCGCCCTGGTCGGTGGCATGCACCGCCGTGGTGTCGTGGTCGCGGTCGTACTCGACACGCGCCAGGGCGTTCCAGGTGTCGTCGTCGACGGGGCGGTAGGCCACGCCGGACTGCGCCTTCACGATGGTCCGCTCACCGCTGCTGCTGGTGGTGCCGATATTGGTCTGGTCGTTATAGAGGAAACGGTTCAACAGGGTCCACTCCCGGTCGAGCCGGTTCACCACGGCGCCTCCCAGGAGCCAGCTGCGCGAACTGGCCGACATCTGCCACTGCGCCTGACTGGAAGCCTTCCAGTCGGCGGCCGCAGTGTATTCGACGCCGAGGGACACCGCGCTGGACTCGTCGGTGGTCGGGCCGGTGATCGGCTTGATCCGCTGCAGCGCCGCAGTCACGTTCATGCCTTCAGCCACCCGCACCGTGTTGCGCAAGCCGAGCGCCGCCTCGCTGGTGCGGCCGTCGATGGCGTCGCCCATGCGGTATTCGTTGAACACCTGCGTGTTGCCCGGCAGCGTGGTCGTGACGCCGGCCACCGTGGTGTAGCGCGAAACTTCCGCGTTCAGCGTGTACGGGCCGTTCAGGCTGTTGATGAAGTCGTGCCGGGCGTACAGCTTGGTGGCGGGGTTCAGCTGGTAATTGGCGCCGACGCCGGTCTCGCGGCCGCCGCTGCCGTCGATGGCCTGCTCCGCCAGCGCGTAGACGTCCGCCGAGGGCACGCCCGGCACCGGCACCGTCAGCTTGACGCGCGCGCTGGTGTAGCCCGTTTCCGCCGTGGAAGTCGAGGTCGCCGCGGTGGAGGTCGTGGCGGTCAGCGACTCGGTGCCCGGGGCGGCGACCGAGGTGCCGGTGGCCGCTGCGTTGGCCTTGCTGTAACGCACGCCGACCTCGATGCGCGCGTTGCCGGGCAGGCTGCGCTCCAGCCGCAGTTCGGCGCCGGTCTGCTCCGCGCCGGTCAGGCTGTTGGTGGTGCGCAGCGCCTCGCCGACGACGCGCGTGGCGGGATCGATGACGTAGCCCGCCTTCGCGCCGTACTGGGACTGGCCGGCCGATTGCGGGCTGTTCGGGTTGTAGAAGCCGCCGTCGGTATGCGCGCCCCAGACCCGCGCCTGCACTTCCGTGCCTTCGTGGCGGAACTCGAAGCGCTCGCCCTTGCCGTCGCCCTGCAGGTCGGTGCGGCTGCGCGCGGCTTCGGCCGTCAGCACGGTCTTCTCGCCCAGCTTGCTGGTCAGGGTCAGGCCCTGCAGGCGCTGGCGGTTGGCCGGGTCCTCGTCGGCGACGACGACCGCGCCCACCGTCGTGCCGGGCAGGACCTGCACGTTGGCCTCGACGCCCGCCACGTCGTGCTTCGGGCCGCCGTTGTCCACGTCGTAGCTCACGCGCACGAACACCGGGTTCAGGTCGGCGTCGACGCTGGGCACCGCGTCCTTCAGCAGCAGCAGCCCCGTCAGGGGCTCGATGCTGTAGTCGGTGAAGGCTGTGAGCGCCGTGTCCTTCAGCACCAGCGCGGGCTGGTCACGGCTGCGGATGATCACGTGCACCTGTTCGCTGTTGACGACGCCGTTGGCGTTCAGCTGGAACGGGCCCGAGGTGCCGTTGCCGCGGAACTCCTGCACCACCTGGGTCGCGCCGGTGCGGCTGCCGAAAGCCTCGACGCCCACCGTGCCGTTGCTCCAGCGGCCCTTGGCGCCGCTCAGGGAGCGCGAGTACTGCGTCAGCTGGCGCGCGGTGTTCTCGCTCTGGGACGTGAAGTCGCCCAGCAGCGCGAAGTTGGTGCCGTTCTGCAGCAGCACGTACAGCTTGCCGGTGGACTGGCCGTCGAAACCGCGCGCGGACGAATCGCCATAGACCGGATAGAACTGGTTCGGCTGGATGTCGCGCAGCAGCCGGGTATCGGACGGCTTGTCCGAGTCATAGGCGACGGTCAGCAGGCTGGAGCCGAGCACCTTGCCCTTGAGGAACATGGCGGCGCGCGCGCCCGCTTGGCCCTTGCCGTTGTCGAAGCTGTGCGAGGCGCTCTGGATCTCGCGCTCGAACACGTCGCCGCTGCTGGCGGGCTGCAGCGCCGCGGGGTTCAGGTTGCGCAGGTTGATGGTGCCTTCGACGACACCGGCGGCGATCATCGGGCGCAGCAGCGGCACGAATTCGACTTCGGCGGTGGACTTGACCATGCCGGCCTGCACCGTCAGCGTCACCTTGCCCGGCTGGGCCGGCGGTACCAGCAGGTAGCGGCCGCTGCCGCCTTCCAGCAGCACCTGGGTGCCGGCCTGGGTCGGGTTGACGTCGGCCACCTGCCATTCACCGGCGCTGGCCAGGAGCGTGACTTCGGCGCGCGCCGTCGCCGGCAGGCCGGCGGCGTCCTCCAGCGCGATCGCCACGGCGATCGGCGTGTTGGGATCGGCCACCGGCTGCTTCGGCACGTCGATGCGCACCGTGGCCAGCGGGCCCGGGGCGAGCACGGTGACCTGTGCCTTGCCGCGCACGTTGCCGAACGGGTCCTTCACCTGCACTTCCAGCGTGTTGCGGCCGGGATGGAGGTCGACGCCGATGTATTCCCAGCCGGTGACCTTGTTCGGCGGCAGGCTGCTGCGCTTGCCGACCTGGGTCGTGGGCACGACCTGGCCGTTCACCTGCAGTTCGAAGGTGGCGCCCAGCGGGCCCTTCACGCGCACGCGCGTCTGCGCCGTCGGCAGCACCTGGCCCTCTTCCAGGCCGATGAAGCCCGTGTCGGCCGTCACCTGCGGCAGCAGGTCTTCCAGTTCGGGGACCGCCTGCGTTTCCGCCGCCGGCACCGCAGCCGGCGCCGGCGCCTGCCCTGGCACGGTGTCGACCGGACGGAACACCGACTTGGGCAGCCCCTGCTGCATGGCGGCGACGGAGCCGCCCGTGTCGCCCACCGCGCCCAGCGTGGGCGCCGTGCCGTTGGCGGCCGCGTTGCGGGCGCCGCCGGGCAGCGCCAGCGCGCCGCTGGCCGGCAAGGTGCGGGCGTCGGTGGCGGACGCCGTCGGCGTGGCGGCGAGCATCGTGCTGGCCGCCTGCACCATTTCCGCGGGGTTGGCCAGGGCCTTGCGGCGCGCCGCGATCTGCTCGCGCAGGCCTTCGTCGCAACCGGCCACGGCGAAATCCGCCTTGTGGAGTTCGCCGTTCTTCAGGTCGACGAAACGGCTGCCGGCATCGAAGGCATTGCGGTTGGACAGCACGCGCAGGCTGCTGCCCGCGGGCAGGGTGGTGAGGTCCACCTTGGCAACGTGCGTGCGCGGCGTGAGGCCGTAGAGGCTGTACTTGCCCTCTTCGTCGGTCACCGCATAGGTGCCGTCTTCCAGCAGGATGCGCACGCCGGGGATGCCGGGGGCGCCGTCCGCCTGCACGCCGTCGCCGCGGCAGTCGGCATAGACCTTGCCGATCAGGTAGGCGTCGTTGGAGAACACGCCGCCGACCACCTGCACGCGCGCGCTGCCGTGGTTGGAGAAGATCGAGCCGCCTTCGGCCTGCGCCGTGTTGATGCCGTCGCCGCCCTGGCTGCCGACGCCGACGCGCACGCGATAGGTCAGCGTGCGCTGGACGCCATTGACGATCTTGCCGATGGCGAAGGTCAGCTGCGGGCCAGTGCCGCCAGCCGGGTCGGCGAGCGCCGCGCCGTCGAGGCGCGCGCTGCCTTTCACGTACGCAAAGCCGCGCGGCAGCGCGTCGCGCACGACGACGTTCAGCAGCGGCACCTGCAGCACGTTCTTCACCGTCACCGTGTAGTCGACGAAGTCGCCGATTTCGGCCGTGGCCTTGCTCGCCGTCTTCTGCAGGAACATGCCGCCTTCGTCGCCGGTGTCCAGCGGGACGTCGAAGCGCACCGGGCCCAGGGCGGCAGTGAAGCTCCCGCCATACGAGCCGACCTGGTCGATCACGCGGCCGGCCGGCTGCAGCGCGATGGGCAGCGCCGAAGGGAACTGGAAGCCGTTCGGCGGCGTCACCAGCAGCTTGTAGGTGCTGGGCTGCACCAGCGGGAAGGCGAAGACGCCGTCGGCGCTCGTCACGACGGACGACGCTGCCTTGGTCGTGCCGTCCATCTCCAGCACGTCGGCGGGCGAACCGGCGCGGCCGCCGTTGCCATTGCCGGTGACGTCGATCAGCTGCACGGTGGCGCCGCTCAGCGGCAGGTTGCTGCGGCTGTCGTACACGACGCCGCTCGGGTCGATCAGCAGCGTGGTCGTGGCCGTCGCCGACACGCCGCCGCAGCTGGTGACGCTGGCCGTGACCAGGTCGTTGCGCAGCACTTCCATGATGCCGTCGCCGGAAGACACGATGTGGCTCGCCGCGTTCGCGGTCGGCACGTTGGGCAGGATCCGGAACAGGCCCGTGTTGGGGCCGGTCTCGGTGGCGGTGAAGACTTCCACGTCGCCGGTCAGCTGGCTGGTGAGCGTCACCGGCACGGTGTCCGCGCGCGCCGCATCGGCATTGCAGACGGCCGCATCCAGCTGCACGAACAGCGGCTTGCCCGGCTGGTTCTGGGAGGCGTGCGCCGCATAGGCGCTGCTGGAATAGAAGGAGATCTCCGCCGCGCGGTTCGGCAGGGGCAGCACCACGCGATTGCTGGTGGCGAGCTGCACCGCAGTCGTGTCCGCCCAGTCGGCATAGGCCGTGTTCACGATGCTGCCGGCAGCGTTGGCGTTGGCCGTCACCCGGAACTGGCCCTGCAGGCTGCCGCCCGCGGGCAGGCTGGCGAGCATCCAGGCCACGCCGTCGACGCTGGCGCCGGACGCCGCCGTGCTCGCGTAGTTGTTGGTGGCATTGCCCACCAGGTGATAGAGCGTGCGCGCGCCGACGTTGGTGGAGCCGGTGACCGAGGTGAAGGCAGTGTTGGCGGGCACCGCGGCCCGCAGCACGAAGCCGGTGGCCGGCGTGCCGTCGATCGTAATCGCCACGGCGCCTGCGGCCGTATTGCCGTTGTTGATCGCCACGGCCGTCCAGTCGATCGGGGACGACGGCGTGGCCGCGGCCACCGAGGCGGACAGCAGGGCCTGCACGGCGGCGCCGCTGGTCAGCGTGAACGTGTCGGTGTTGGTGGCGCGGGCGCCCTGCACCTGGCTCACTGCGCTCAGCACCACCGAGGCCGCCTGGGCGGCGCCCGCCGTGGGCGGCACGGTGCCCGTCACCAGCAGGTTCACGCTGGTGCCCATGGGCAGGGTGATGCCGGTGGCGCCGATGACCGGTTCGCCGGAGTCGGCGCGGCCGTTGCCGTTGACGTCCTGCACGACCTGCAGGTTGAGCGGCGTGAACGCGCTACCGGTGGCGACCGCTACCGTCAGCAGGTAGGTCGTGTCGGTGTTGCCGGTGTTGACGAGGGTATGGCTGGCAGCGAACGGGGCTCCCGTTCCCACCATGAGATTCTGGCTGGCGCTCAGCGTGAGCGCCTCGAGTACGGTGACTCGGGTATTGACGGTATTGGAACTCAGCCTCGCCGACAGTCCGCTGGTGGAGTCGACGAAGGTGGCCAGCGCGGTGTTGCTGATGACCGAGCCAGCCGCCGGTGCCGCCTGCCCCTGCATGCAACCGAGCAACAGGGCCCAGCAGACGAGGAGTTGTTGAAGCAGGCGCCGGGACATCTTGGGCTGTTTGGACAAGGGGCGGAGGAAGGTCACCCCTCCTCCGCCCCCTGGCCTTCACTGCATCAGGGGGTGATCTTCACGCCGAAGGTCACGGTGGCCGACGCGCCGGCCGCGAGCGTGCCGCCGACCGGGGTGGCGGAGTTCGCGCCCGTGCCGATGTACGCGGTGATCGTGCCGGAGGCGTTCAGGGCCGGGCCGGTCACCTGGCCAGGCGAAGCCGTGGCAGCTACGGTGCTGATCGTCGTGTAGGTCGGCGTCGCGTCGGAGATGACCACGCCCGTGGCGTCAGCGGCGCCGACGTTGGTCACGGTGATGCGGTACATCACGCAGGTGCCGGGCGCGGCGCTCAGGTTGCCCTGGGTCCAGGTGCCCGTGGTGGTGCCGGCGCAGGTTGCGTCGAGCTGTTGCTCCTTGACCAGGGTCAGGTTGCCGGCAATCACCGTGGTGCTGTCGGTCGCCACCGTCGCGGCAGGCACGGTGCTCGTGTAGGTGCCGTTCGTGGTGTTGATCGTGATGGTGGTCGCGTTGATCGAGCCGGGGGTCGCGCCGCTGGGGGCGATCACCTTCTCGAACAGCGTGACGGACTGGCCGATGGCCAGGCCACCCGCGGGCAGCACCGCGTTCAGGTTGCCGGTCACCAGCGTGTCGGTGGCGTCCAGCGTGCCGTTGCCGTTGGAGTCGAAGTACAGCGTCGACGACCAGCCGGAGGTGTTGTTGGCCTGCACCGGCGCCAGCGTGCTGAACACCGTCGTCGTGCCGGCTTCCACCACGTTGCCGTTGTTGGTCAGCGTGTGCTTGTAGACGTAGGAACCGCCCGGGTAGGTCTGGCCGGCGCCGTTGGGCGTCAGGCTCAGGGAACGCACCGCGTTCACGGTCACCGCGTCATACAGCACGTCGGCCGCGTTGGAGCTGGGCGACTTCGCACGGAAGTACACCGCCACGTCGCCCGCCGGGTAGCCGGCCGGCACGGTCACCACCGCGCAGACGGTGGTCGTCGCGGCGGCGTTGATGGTGCCCGTGTTGGTCAGCGAAGCGCCGGTGGTCGTGCAGGCGCCGGCGCTGGCGTCCGCCTTGAACACCACGGACCAGCCCGAAGGCAGGGCGCCGGGGAAGGTCGTCGTGTTGCTGGCCAGCATGTCGAACGTGTCAGCCGTCGGGCCGGTGTTCTTCACTTGCAGGGTGAAGGTGGTCACGGTGCCGGGGTTGGTGGCGTTCTTCACGACTGCCGCAGCTTCCGGGCCGGGGCCGTTACCGTGCGTGGCGTCGTTCATCAGGTCCACGGCGGCGGGCGTGATGGCCGTCAGCGTGTCGGTCCCGGTGGACGTCTTCGTGTTGTCGCGCACAGAAGTGGCGGTCTTGGCGATCGCGAACGGACCGGCGCCGGTCGCGCTGGGCGGCAGCGTGGCCTTCAGGATCACGTTGTAGGTCGCACCGGCAGCCAGCGGGCCGGTGTCGATCGTGCCGTCGCCGTTGGTGTCGACCAGGGGCGTGCTGCCGTCCGACTTGTACAGCGCGAAGGTCGTGCCCGACGGGAAGGTGTTGCTCGCGGCCAGCGTGATGTTGAAGGTGTCGGTGCCGTTGCCGGTGTTCGTCACCACGTTGGTGAAGCTCACCGTCGAACCGGCCGCCGCGGAGGCGACTGCCGCCGGGGGCGTCAGCGTGACGCCAGCCGTCTGCGTGACCGTGAAGTCGACGCGGTTGGAACTGCCGTTCGCCGTTGCGCTGCCGTTGTAGTACTGCACCGTGCCGGTGTTGGAGATCACGCCCGGGGCGACAGCGCCCACGTTCACCGAGAACTCGACCCAGCCGGACTGGCCGGCCGTGACCTTGGCGATGTTCACCGTGAAGGCGCCCGCCGTGAAGGTCGAAGTCAGCGTGTTCGGCGAGGTGCCCGAGACGGCGCCCGAGTCGCTCAGCGCGACCGAGCTCCCGGTCACGCTCCAGCGGCCGGAAGCAGGCACGTAGGTCATGCCCGTCGGGATCGCGTCGTTGATGACCACGGCCGTCGCGTCGCTGTTACCGGTGTTGGTATAGGTCAGGCGATAGGTGTAGGGACCGCTGCCGGGCGCGCCGCTCGGTGCGCTGATCGACTTGGTCAGCGTCACCACGGCGTTCGCCGTCACGGTGGTCGTATCGGTGTTGCTCGCCGACGGCGGGCTGGTCCCCACGCCGCTGGTGGCGGTCACCGTGACCGCGTTGGTCTGCGGAGCCGTCGCCGTGGCGGGCACAGTGGCTGCCACGATGAACTTGAACGTGGCGCCTGAAGCCAGCGCGCCGCTGCTCGTGATCGGGGAGCCGGTGATCTGGCCGCTGCCGTTGTCGGCGTAGATCAGCACGCTCGACATCGTGAACGCGGTCGTGCCGCTGGAGGCAGCCAGGTTGAAGGTGTCCGTGCCGTTACCCGTGTTGGTCAGGGTATGCGGGTAGTACACGATGCTGCCCGGCGTGGCGCTCTGCGCGCCGTTCTGGGTCAGGGTCAAGGCGTACACCTGCGTGACCGTGGTTTGCACCAGGTTCGAGGTGACCGTCCGGCCCACGCCGGAACCGTCGGAGTACGTGGCCGACGCCTGGTTGCTGATGGAAGTACCAGCCGGCGGCGGAGCCGCGTGTGCTGGCGCGCCGACGACGAGCATCAGCATGGCGACGAACAGGCCCGCGAGACCGCGGGATACGTAGTCCCACAGCCAGGGGCGTGGGCTCGGAAGCGCGACATTCATGATGAGTCCCTCTTTCTTTGTCTTAGCGCAGTTGGAAACTTCAGGGCTTGCTGGCGGCGACGGCGCCACCAGCCGCGTCGATCTGGACGCGCAGCTTCACGACGGTGTCGGCGTGGGCGGCCAGCGTGCCGACCTCCCAGCGCACGTAGCGGTAATCGGCGAGCGGCACGGGCTCCTGGCGCGAGGTGCCGTCAGGCAGGCGCACGGTGCGCATCAGGGGCATGGGCGCGAAGCGCGTGCCGTCGGTCGAGGCCTGGGCCTTCGCGGGCTCGGCGCTGCCGGCGACGAAGGTGGTGCCGGCGGGCACGGGAATCGTGGCCACCAGCTTGTCCACGGAACCGGTACCGGCATTGCGGTAAGTGCCGCTGTACTCGACCATGTCGCCGGGCTTGGCTTTTTCGGCGGGGGACAGCACGGCCTTGCCGTTGGCGATCTCCACGCGTTGTGCCGTCAAATTGGACGTGACGGCCGGGCTTTGGGCAAAGCCCGGGAGCGCTGCCATGAGCGTGGCGGCGAACAGAAGGAAGGGTCTGAGCGTGACTTTCATGGCTGCAAAGCTCCAAATGGACGAGCTAGATGTAAGCGGATATTACAATCACCTAGCAAGTGTTACAACAGAAAGTCAGGCCAAACCCCTAAAGGTGTTAAGAATTTGGCTGATATTTGTTGCAGCAACACACTGCAAAGACAGCGCGGACGCGCTAGGGATGAGCAACGATTGGAACCGCTGAGCAGGATTCCTAGGTATTTACCCGTCAGTTTGCTTAAGAAAGCCCCCTGCGGCAGCTTAGGGATTCGGTGAACTCGTAACAGCTACGATTCCGTCCAAGCCGAGGAGACAGACTTGCCAGTGATTACCAACATCGAGGACCTGCGGGTCCTGGCGCAGAAGCGCGTGCCGCGCATGTTCTATGACTACGCGGATTCCGGCTCCTGGACGGAGAGCACCTACCGCGCCAACGAAGCCGACTTCGAGAAGATCCTGCTGCGCCAGCGGGTGGCCGTGAACATGGAGGGCCGCAGCACCCGCACCACCATGGTCGGCCAGGAGGTCGCCATGCCGGTGGCGATCGCCCCGACCGGCCTGACCGGGATGCAGCACGCCGACGGCGAGATCCTGGCGGCGAAGGCGGCCAAGAAGGCCGGCATCCCCTT